>NZ_JBMVEP010000012.1:0-145490 GCF_049543375.1 Methylobacterium sp. NPDC097929
ACCCCACTGCGCGTCTGACAGCATCACGCCTCCTCACCGGAAAACGAGAAAACGCCAGATCTCGCAGTCCGTTCACGCGACGACAGGCCCTAGTCCGGGACGGGGCACGCTGGACGAGATCGAGCGGAACGAGGTCCGCCGCACCCGTGAGGCCGACGCCTCACGGCGGCTTATCGACGGCATGGGGGCGCCAGCGCGTGAGGCGGCGCGCATTCGTGCCGAGGCCGAGGCGGATCGAGAGCGCGCACGCACGGCGCGGTCGGACGAGCGTAAGGAGGCAGCTGGCACAATCGCGGCGACAACCGGCCTTTACCTCGGCCACAAGAGTAAGGAAATCGGGCTCCAGGCCATCAACGCGGCCGGCGACTTCGACTATGCTGTGCGCTATCAGCATGCCGTCACGGACGTGAGCGAGGAAGATCAGCAGCGCCTGCTTATCCCCCAGGCCAAGCGCATCGGCCAGGAAACCAAGTTCTCGAACCGGGATATCGTCGAAGCGCAAACTGCGACGATGCAAGGGCTGCCTTTCAAAGACCCGGCCATGAAAGCCGAAGTTGGCGCCGCGATCGTGGATAACGCGCGGTATTATGGCGTTCTGTTTAAGTCGAGCATGGAGAAATCTTCAGAAGGCATCCGGAACTTTCTGCAGAACACCAACAAGGATATCTCAACGCCGCAAAAGGCTGTGGCCGAGGCGCAGCGTGGAACTAACCTCATCGTCAAGGCGGCCAAACTCGGCGGCGCCAGCGATGAAGACGCGCAGCAGTTCATGAAATTCGGCCTGCCGATCGCCTCGCAGGCCGGGATGAAGGACACGACTGCGTTCTCTATCTTCTCGACGGCGCGGCGCTCCGGCCTGAAGGGAGACGAGAGCGGCGTGTTCCTGCGCGCTCTGACATCGAAACTCATCTCGCCAACGCGGGAAGGGCGCGAGGCTGAGATTGCGGCTGGGATCGACCGCACGAAGTTCCAAAAGATGCCGGAGCAAATGAGCGCCGAGGCGTTCGAAAAGATCGGCAAGGGGCGGTTCGGCGTCAAATTCAATGAAAGCCAAAGGACGCGCCTGTCGGCGATGTTCCGGAATGGCGAACTCATCACCAAAGACGACGAGTTCATCACGCAAGTCTCATCCGTGGTGGGTGAGAGCTTCGACAAGGTTGGCAAGGGCCCGAACAAAGGCAAGCTCAAAGCACAGGACGCGGTTAAGATCGCCAAGCTTGCCCGCGACTTCCACCGCATGTCGGTCGAGAGTACCGATATCGAAGGGCTGTGGGATGCTCACCTGTCCAGCCAAACCTTCACGCCGGCGCTGCGCAATAAGTTCTACACCGACAAGCACGGCGGCAAGGCCGGTATGGTGGCGCAGCACCTTGATCAGTTTAGGGAAGATCGGGACGAGCTTCTGAAAATAAGCGCAACGCCCACTTTCGCGCGTGACAAGGCGATGTACATGACGGAGGGCCTTGGCGGCTCTCTCGATAACGTCAAGGGCTCATACGAGACCGTCGTTCTGAACCTCGGCACGAAGAATGCGCCGATGATCCAGGGCATTGCGAATGGGCTCGCGGCGGTCGGTGACGGGATCGCCAACCTGCCGGATCGAGTGGTCCAGGGCGGTACGCTCCTCGGGATTGGTTCGGGAACCGGGGCCGTATCGGCATCGGCGCTCGCGATGTGGGGGCAGCTCACCGGCTCAGCCCTACTCAAGTCCGCAGGCGCCAGCACGGCAATGGGGACGCTGGCCGGCACATCGGTGGGCGCACTCGGCCTGGGCGGCTACCTGGCAAGCGATACCGCCGCCTCGGCGGTCAAAAATAAGGACTTCGCCACGCCCTACCTCGGCGGGGGCATGCTTGCGGCCGATCCGGGCGGCTACGGCCTCGGCGCAGCGATCGCGCAAGCCGATACGCTTCCGGGGGCAGACTTCTTCTCCGGCAAGGTCGCCGCTCCAGCGCAGGCGGCCACGAAATCGGTCGCCGATCTCAAGGCCGAGCTGGCGGGCGTCGAGCAACTGATCACCGGCCTCAGGGCATCCGGCGAGGGGGCGTTCTCCCCCGACGCCGCCGGGCTGGAGGCCAAAAAAGCCCAGATCGAGGCTTCGATCGACGCGTTGCAAGCCAAGCTCAAATCCGTGCCCGGCGAGGCTGTGGTGCCGAGACCCGATGCTTCGGGTTTCCCGGGGGCCAACGCGCCGGAGATCAACGCTGCTACGGCAGTCCTGCAGCGCTACAAGGCTGAGCTGGCTGCCCTGAAGTCGGAGATGGCTTCGCAGGCCGACCTCGGACCTCCGGGCCTCGGAATGGGGCTGGAACAGCGCAAGGCAGAGCTGGAACGCCTGATATCGGGCGTCCAGGCGCAGTTCACGGCGCTTAGCTCGCAGACGATCGCGCCGCAGTTCGACGCTTCGGGGGCTCAAGCCTTCGGAACGGCAGTCGATGGCGTGAAGGCCAAGGCGCAGGAAGCCGCGGCGCTCTCGATCAACATCCCGATCAGCGCGCCGGGCGCTGGCACACTGATCCAGCAGCTTCAGCAGATCATCGACCTAGCCGCGCGAGCCGAGGCTGCCGCGGCCCGCGCGAGCAGAGCGGGCGGCGGGGGCGGGGGCGACACGCTGAGGGCGCGCACGACGAGCAGAAGCTTTTCGGACGGCGTGACGCCAGGGTACGGATCACAATGAGCAGCACCATGGATGACCGCGTGAGCGCTCTCGAACAGGCTGTCGCAGTTCAGGACAAAGCCATTGGCATGCTCGCAGACACCGTGCGCGCCCTGGCAGTCGTCAACGCAGCCCTTATGGCGCAGCTCCCCACGAGCGAAGATCGAACTGTGGTGCGCACGGCGGCCCTCTCGGTTTTGCCGCACGAGGTTGACCGGCCGGCGGCGGCGCTCGTCGAGATGCTGACCCGTGAGCCTTCCGAACTGGCAGCTGAGCCGGCGCTATCCGACGTGCTCGCGCGTCTCCATTGAGGGGCCACTATGACGCTGCAGCACGACGCGAGCCGGGCCGCCCCTGAGGCGGACCCGGCGGCACAGGGGCCTCGCGCGCTCGATAAGGGTTGGCATGCACGCCACGTCCAGTGGCAGGCCGAAGGCCGCATCCCGCCCGGAAAGACGCAGCTTCTGTACGAGGACGGGGAGCCTGTGTTTGACCGCCGCGGCTACCCTCGGATGTGGTCGCCTTACGTTGCCGTGAAGATGCAGCCGGGGCAGCACAGTTCGAAGATGATCGCTCGCGAGCACACTCAGGCAGAGAACGCGGCTCGCCTAGCCGCGGAAGCTGCCAAGCTGCGCAGTATGCTCCTGCCGTCGCTGAAGCCGCTTCCGAAACGCTTGTGGTCATTGCATGCTGATGCGCTGCTCCTGATAGGCCCAGCCGGCGGCATTTCCATACCAGCTTCAGCGGTGTCGGTACTGCAGCCTCTGGCCCTGGGCGGGCATCACGTGCTCACAGAGCGTGATGCCGCGGCGGTGGATGCGCTGGCGCCGCGCCTGGCTGTCGTCGGGCTCCGGGTCGATCGCCGGCGCAAAGGCGTCCGGATCGCGAAGGCGCGCCCTGGCGGGTGAGCCGTCATGCTGTCTCCCAGCATCAAGGAGGGGCGGCTTCGCCCCTCCCTGGGCGCCGCCCTTTAACGTTCGGGCATCATGCCTGCGCCACCGGCAGCTCGCCGATCTGCATCGTGTAGCGCGGGGTCCGCATCTCGAACTTCGTTGACCAGCCCCGCCGTTGCTGTTCCAGGCCGGCCCGCGCCGGCACCACGCTGCCGCGGCCGAAGCGGGCATTGCAGGCGTCTATAGCACCCATGAGCCACATCGATCGCTCACGGTCGAGCCGACCGATCAGCGCCCGCTGCGAGGCGGCCAGCGGCACGGGATCGACGGTTACTACGCCGGCTTTCGAGCAGCGCCAGGGCGGGCTGCCCTGCATGCGCCAGGTCTTTGCCCCCCCGAGGCAGCCCGTCTTGATCAGCGTGAGGGAGTCGTTCGTCGCTTTGAACCTCCTGTTTGCCGAGCCGTATTGCATGTCTGGCTCGACCCGCTGGTGAAGTTGGATGGCTTCCCTTGCCGGTTTGAGATCAAATCGGCGGGAGGACCGAGCGTGATGTTTTAGGTGCGGGTCGCAACACGGGCAGCAGTCCTGATATCTTCAACGCGCGCTCCCAACGCGTTGAGTGATAAACGCATGTCATTGAAGACGGGTGCCTCCCCTTTAGGGTCAGAAATTGTAAGGAGCGCAGTGAATGGAACGCCATCTGTAGGCATCCGCTCGCCTGCCCGTGTCAGATACTCAACGAACAGGCGCCAATTTGAGGATCGACCGACCCCAATCGGCATCGTCTTGGAGAACATCTTCACTGGGCTCCACTTGAGCCCATGCTCTATGCGCTCGGCCTCCATAGCGCGACGCTCAGCTGCACCGGGCAGGTAGACCGGATCAAGTCTCCCCCGCCAGTGCGGAATACCATTCGCGTCCACCTCCTCCTGCTGCAAGGCCGCGTCGATGTTGACGCGCACGAACTCTGAGCCGAAGCGAGGGTCCAGCGGCGGCGTCGAAATCAACGTTAGGCGTGCAGCGCCACGGCACTTGCCGTCTGGATTGACGAGCGACGTAGGCCAAGCGAACCGGAACGAAATCTCTTGATCCGGGCGAATGCGGGTGGCGAAGACCAGGGTGATCTGATGATCGCCGCCCTCGAGAATCTGTTGGGCTGAGGGGGGGACGCCGAAGCCAGCGAGATCCTTTGCAACGGCTGCGAGCCGCTTGCTGGCCAGCACGTCTGGCATGCGTGCATGATGCAGGAGCAGACCTGTCAGGGTCTCGCGCGAGACTTCCCCCTCAATGCTGTGCTCAAGCATGGCCGCCGTCTTGGCTACGAGCGGTGCTGCGTAGCTCGTCCCACATCCGTCGATGACCGCGCCGTCCGGCGTGATGGAGTAGAGGCCATGACCCGGCTGGCCCTGAGGAGAACCGGAACCACCGATGTGAGCCAGATCCGGTTTGACGCCCGCTCGCAACCCCGGCCCCCGACGAGAGTAGCGGGCAGGCGCGAAAGGAACGACGTTCGGTAGGCCAGGCGGGTTTAGGGCTGCTACCGACACATTCCGGGTGCTCTCCGCTGGCATCAAGACGCCATCGTTTCGGGCATTGACCAGCGTGACGAGTGCCTGCGTTTCATCCTCAGGCCACTCACGGCGCATGTCCTGCGGAGCGATGTTTCCTGCCGAGATGATAATAACTGCGTTGTAACGGGCCGCGATATCGTCCAATTGCTTGGCATAAGAGCCGTATCGCGTCGGAGTGGCCAGCATCTGCACATTCAAGCTCATGTTGAACACACGAACTCCGTGTTGAGCGTACGCATCAGCAACTGCGTATTCGACTTCATCGAAAAATTGCTCAATGCCGTCTGGGTAATAGCTCGGGAAGGCGCCATTGGCGTTCGTATCCGGAAGGACGGCCAAGTCAGCAATTTCGGTACCATCAGGCTCTGGGCAGACTTGAGGGGTGTTCATCAAGCTCCCCGCCACAGCCAAGCCGCCAATGAAGGAGCCGTGATCTGCGTCGATGTGCTCGTCGCTAAGAATATTCCAACGACTGATAACCCAATCGGCCAGCGCATCGCCCACACCGCCGTCGATGATGCCTATCCGGGGGTAAGTGCGGCCGTGGTCACGAATAGGTAGGGTGACGCTGCCCGGCTTAACGCGAGCGGAACCGCTGCTGGCCTCTCGGCCCAACCGACCGCTTGCAGCGGTTCTAGTGATGATGGGCGGAAGTTCGACCCGGCGTACCAGGGGATGCTTGTCGAGAAACGATAGCAGGCGGCTGTGGCGGCCTGTATCGGCATCAAAGGGGGCCAACTCTCTACCCCGCCGACGCTCGACCTGCGGGACGCCGATAAGCTGAATCGTAGGAGGGGCAGCGCTCCGTGACACTCTCACGGCGATCTGAGGGTCTTCGCGCTCCCCTCGATCGAGCCGGAGGACGGAAAGGCCTTGGCCGACGGCGGCAAGCCCCTCAACGAAGGACTTATAGAGCTGCTGCCGGGCTTCACCCATAGCATCCCATTCGTGGTGGGGCGGGGGTATCTCGAACAGCTCTACCTGATAACTGCTGCCGGTGACCGGGTTGGACAGCCAGGATACGGCCGCATCGACCGAGAAGTCGCGCCGGTCTTCGGGGCCGTATAGCTCGATGCGATCGACGGCACCGGTTTCACTCTTGAGCGAGGTCGGGTGCGGCACATCCTTTCCGGTCTTATCGTCGCGTTTGGTGCGCGTCTCCTCCTCCGCCCGAGCGACATCACGGGCGATCGCTTCAAGCACCGGGGGGGTGGCCTCGAAGTACAACTCGCCGAGGTCTCCACCCCCGACCACGGTGATACGCTCGGGCTTGAAAAGGACCCTGAAAGGGCGATGGCTTTTGGCCCATGCATCACGCCGAAGGATGACCTTGATAACGCCGATGGGCCCCTGGGGCTGGTTGCGGATGGTCGCCCCCAACGTCGCCAGCTGCGACATCAGCGTACGCTTATGGATGCGGAACTCGGCGTCCCGGTGGGCGAAAAAGTCTCGCCGGGGACCGCCGCCGCCCACATCTCTCTTCTGCTCGAAATCCTCGGTGTTCAGGATGATCTGGATCGGACCGGCCACCATGCCCCCCTGTCGCTTCTGAGCCTCAACCGCAACAAATTCTGAATATCATGCAACGATCGCCGTTTACAACGCAACAAAAATGTGTGAGGAGATGTTCTCCTAACGTTCTAACGCAACGGTAGCCCGATGGATCACTTCCCAATTGTCCAGGCGCTGTGCCGTGCGGCACTCGCGCAGCCAACTCCCGCCGTTCGCAAGCAGGTTGAACGATTGCGGGATGCTGTTGCCCAAGAGGGTGACTCAAAAGCTTCCGCTTCACTTTCAAGTCTGCTCACAGCAGCGGAGCGAAGCGTTGAGATGGTTCCAAGCCGAATTACAACATCTAGAGCCCAAGTGCCGGGCGAAAATCTCACACGCAATACGCCCGTTCCAGTGGACAGGGAAACATCCGCTCCATTAGCTGAATTAATATTTCCGGAAGAAATTAGTCCTGATGGTCCAATATTCGAAAATCCAATTCATCAAGCAATTGGATCACTTATAGAAGAATGGGACAACTTCGATAATCTGGCTGCAATTGGTGTGCAGCCATCCCGTAGCTGTTTGATTTACGGCGCGCCGGGAACTGGAAAAACACGTCTAGCCATGTGGATGGCAACAAAACTTAATCTGCCTGTTGTATTGGTTCGCATAGACGGATTGATCTCATCTTTCCTCGGAACTACCGCGCGAAATATCGGAAATTTATTTTCCTTCGCAAACAGATATCGATGCGTTCTTCTCTTAGATGAGTTTGATGCTGTAGCGAAGTTGAGAGATGATCCTCAAGAGGTTGGAGAAATAAAACGCGTCGTGAATGCCCTATTGCAGAACCTTGATACGCGAAGAGACATTGGTCTAACAATTGGAATAACCAATCATCAAAATTTGCTGGATCCTGCTGTTTGGAGAAGATTTGAAGTTCAATTGCATATACCAAAGCCAGAGTTTGAAACGCGTGTCATTCTAGCAGAGACTTTCATGAAGCCAATCTCAGCTCCTCAATCACATTTGAAATTAATTGCATGGTTCACTGAAGGCGCAACAGGTGCAGAGATTGAGGCTGTTGTGAGAACATATAAAAGGTCAGCCGTCATGAAAGATAAAGCGGGAGATAAATTAATCGACACGATAAGACAATTTGCTATATTGAATAGTGCTAGATTAGATCCTTCGAGGAGGGAGCTTCTATTTACGGAGCCGGGAAATTTATTCAGAGCACTGCATCAAGATAAGGCGCTAAATTTGTCGTACGAGGATATTGGAGACATGGCTGGAAGAGATAAAAGCTCTATCAGCCGAGCTGTTGCAAAGGTCTGAACGACAGGCGTTCGGCGCCATCTGGCTGGCCTGCGTGCCTGCCGGGGCCGTAGCCGGCCCGCGTTAGGGATGAGGATGGCCGGCGGGAGCCAGCGCCCGAACGGCTCTTGGCGGCGCAGTCAACCGCTTCGGCCATTCGTATGACAAAGCTGGGCTGAGCGGCGGTGAGGTCGCCGACAGCTCACTTGATCTGCGCCCGGGCCATGCCATCCGCCAAGGCCACTAGGGCGACGCGCATGAGCGCAACGAAAACGCCGCGAGTCAGGGTAGGGCGGCTGAGCATGTGGGGCGCATTCAGGACACCGAGACGATAGCCCAAAGGCCCTCGCACCGGCTGCCACGGGCGAAACACATCGGGGCAGAAAGCGAACATCCGGGCGCTCGAACGCGAGGCGGCCGGGCAGCTGCCTAGGTTGTAGACGCACACCCTTGCGCGGCAGCCCGCCGTTGTCATCATCCAGCAGTTGCCAGTTGTCGTAAGTCACGTCCCGACTATGGGCCGTGGCAATGTGGCCGCTGCCCGTCCTCATCAGCATCCGGTGGCGGCCGGAGATAGCTGTGAGGCGGCGGGCGACGATCGTTCTAAAGCTGTGCCGCAGCCCCGCCTGTCGCAAAGACGAGCAGGGCGGCGTCGGCGGGAAAAGCGCGCACTGAGCTTTCGTGGTCCTTCCACGTAGGATGCAGTCTTGCGCCCAAACATCCTCAGTCTAGAGTTCGAAGCCCTAGTTGCGACCAACCAGTTTCGCTCACCTAAGGGCGAGAAGCCCGTCGCGGCGGACGCCCATACACTCGTTTGATGCCGTGAAATATTTGGTGAGGGTGCAGTTGCAGTCGACTATCAGTCATGCAGATTGAGAGACCATTTTAGGCCGGTTAATACTCCGGACAAGCGGTTGTTTCCATAATGCAGACCAAGCTCGCTTCCCTCAAGAGCGCTGCCGCCGCCCAGGATTGGCGGGGCGCCCTTCGGATCGCCGCGAAGTTCGCGGACCTGGGCGAGCACAAGGCCGCCATCGTGCGCGGCCATGAGGCCCACAGCAACGCCCGCTTCGCCGTGCAGCTCGGCCGCGACCCGGCGGCCGATATCGAGGCCGGCATCCAGGCCCTGTGCGCCCGCTACAGCCTGAACCGGGACGGCACCGAGAACACGGCGCCGAAGGCCTACGGCGCGAAGAACAACTGCATCCGCGCCGCCCGCAAGGCGCTGGGCGCTGAGACCCAGCCGGGCGAGCACTTCACGCTGACCCAGAGCGAGGCCGGCTGGACCTGGGCGCCTATTGCCGCTGAGCCGGCCCCGGCCCAGGCTGAGCCCGTGCTGCCCGCCGCCCCGAAGCGCGAAGTGACCACGGCCGACCTTACGGCTGCCCTGAGCGCTCACAAGGCTGCCGCAGCGCACGCCGCCGCCCCTGCCGCCGCTGAGCTGGCCCCGTAGGTGCCCCGCGCCGCGAAGCCGGAAATCGAGGCCAAGCGCCGGGCCATGCTCGCCGCGGCGGACGCCAAGGGCTTCGGCCCGCGCTGGGCGGAAGCGCTCGCCGCTGCCGTCCGAGGCGAACTGCCCCAGGCCCCGGATTTCTCGAAGCCGACCCACGTGAGCGGCCGCACTTGGCTCGCCCAGGCTCAGGCCCTCGTCGCTGCCGGCGACGCCGCCGGGCTGCGCGGCCTCGTGTTCGATCCCGAGGGCAGCACGGGCGGCATGCTGTACCGCTACGTCCGTTTCGCCACCCTCGCGATCGAGGCCCGCGCCAGCCTCGCCGCTGCCGCCTGAGCTGCAGCGCCGGTCGCACGTGAGCGAAGCTTGCCGTCTGTCCCTCCGGAGGGCGGGCCGGCCTTTCCACGTCATGGGGCTCAGCCGAACCGAGGCCTGCAAGTCTATGGTGTTCGGTTACAGTCGCGCATCTCTATGCCAAGCGGAACAATTGCACACGGGGCTGCTTTGGTGCTACATCACTCTTCTATCGATCACGGAAGCGCTACCGCGGAGCGCTTTGTTCCTTTCAGGACGTGGTTGTCGGCCGGGCGGCCGAGAGATGCAGTACGAAAGGCCCTGCTCAGGTAGCTCCTGGGTGGGGCCTTTTCGCTCCAGGGGCACACTTTGTAAGGCGAAGGCAGCCAACGCTGCGCTCTGAGCCTGAGACACCCGCGCCGACAGTGCTTGGCGCCGGGGCCTGGAAGACCGTCTGAGCGCTCTGGTAGCACCGTTTTCCGGCACGTAACGGGCACCAATCCAAAGGCACATCAGCCGCGAAGCGTGTTGCTTCCGTGTTGCACGGAACAGCCAGCAACACATCGGCCGCGATCGTAACCCTTTGTAAAATCAGAATGCGTGTTGCAACGTGTTGCAAGCCTCACGGAACGCGTTTCAGACAACGAAAAGCCCGCCAAGTCATTGACTAGGCGGGCGAAATTCTTGGTAGCGAGGGAGGGATTTGAACCCCCGACACAAGGATTATGATTCCTGAGCGCTATTTCGGACGGGGGCCTCCGGACCGCTTTTCCACAAGGGGAACGGTCGCCCGGAAAAGCGAGGCGCCACAGGGCGTTGAGGAAGCTAACCGCCCTTAGCTTCCACGGCAACGTTCACCAAACCGCCAAAAGCCGTCTTGCGGCCAGGGTTTACGCCGGCGAGAAAATCCCGTCCGAGACCCGTCCGAGTTCGCGAGGCGTTCCGTGGCCACGAGCATCACCGAGCCCGACGTAAAGCTGGCCAAGAAGGGCCTCCCGGCCGGCAAGGCCGCGTACGACCTGAACGACGGCAAGAGCGGCCTCGTGCTGCGCGTCGGGCGCCGCGGCGCCAAGTGGGCGTGGCGGACCGAGGTCGCCGGTCGGACCATCCGCCTGACGCTAGGCGACATCGACCTGCTCACGCTCACGCAGGCCCGCTCGCTCGCCAGCGAGGCGATGAGGCAGGTCCGGGACGTGCGCAGCCTCGTCGACGACGAATGGGTCCGGGCCGAGCTCGTCCGGATGCGCATCATCCCTGCCCCTCCCCCGCCGGAGCCGAAGAAGGAGACGCTGAAGGAGCTCATCGACAAGCTCGACCGGGACAAGCACTGGACCTTCGCCCAGGCCCGCGAGCGATACCTCGACGAGGTCAAACGCACGAAGCGCGAGGACACGTGGAACGACTACCGCATAATCCTCCACGCGCCCGAGCTCGCGCGATTCGACGACACGAAGGTCTTCCTCATCACAATCGAGAGGCTCGCCGAGGTCATCGCCGAGACGCACAAGAGCGGCCGGGAGCGCCGGGCCGAGAAGCTGGCGGATTGCATCCGCCCGATGTGGACCTGGATGGCGGGCAGCGCGCAGAAGCTGAGCAGCGGCGTCGGGCCGGGCGTGATGAAGGGGCTCAAGGCTCCCGACCGGTCGCGCGTCGAAGCCGGCGACGAGGAGGAGGACGACGACGAGCAGGGTTCTTACGTCCCTACGGTCGAGGAGCTCGGGCGCGTCCTCGCCATCTGCCGCGCCGGCGTCATGCACACGGTCGTGGCGGCCGCCATCGAGCTCCTCGTCATGACGGCCCAGCGGCGCCGGACCGTCGTGAAGGCCCGGCGCAAGGACTTCGTCGTCGAGGGCGACATGCTGGTCTGGCGCATCCCGCCCGCGTTTCGGAAGACCGCGCGTAAGCGGGGCGTCAAGCGGCGGACGCACGACCTTCCCCTGAACGGGGCCGCCCGCGCCGTGGTCGAGCGCATGCTGATGCGGAACGACGATTCGAAGTGGCTTTTCCCGGGCGTGCGCCCGCAGAAGGCCGGCGACGTCGTCACGCACATCAACGTGTCGGTGCTGAACCACAACGTCCGCATCATGCCCGGCGTCGAGGCGAGCCCACACGACTTCCGCCGGGGCTACACGACACACGCCCAGGAACTGCTGGACATCGAGTTCATCGAGACGAAGATGATCCTCGACCACAACGAGGGGATCGAGACGGACGACGTCACGGAGAGCGCCTATTCCCGCGCCCGCCGCCTCAAGAAGAAGGCCCGGTACATCGACCCGTGGATCGAGCTCGTCGAGCAGGCCGCGGCGGCCGCGACCCCCCTCCTTCCGCCGGCGGGGGCTTTGCGGGCCGCCATGACGGAGGCCCGCAAGCCGAAGACGTCGAAGCCCAAGCCGGACGGCGCCGAGGGCGAGGACGGCGAGGTCGAGGATGCCGCCTGACGCGCCCCTCTACCCCTCGCAGGACGGCCCCGGCGCCGGTGCGGTCGTCGAGGTCACCGTGCGGGTGATGGTCGGCCCGGACCGGTCGACGGTCGTCGTCCGCCGCGGCGGGGAGCCCGTCCTGCTGAACGAGGTCCGCCCGCACGGGGCCGAGGCGGACGGCCTGGGCGCCATCGTCGAGGCCGCCGTTCGGGAGGGGACGGCGGCCCTGCAGAGCTAGCTGCTGGAGGGGTAGCCGCGCATCCTGTGCTTCCGGTCCTCGGCTTCCTCGATGATGCACTCCTCCAGCCACCGCATCCAATGCGCCGGAACGTGGTCGTCATCTGGGTAGCATGTGCCGTTGTTGGCGTACTCCATCTTGTCGCCCATTTCCTCCTGGGCGATGAAGGCCTCGTCCTCTTCGCCGACGCGCATAACACCGAAGCCCTTGGCCGTGGCCGTCTCAGGGTCGAGATCTCGGCCACGGATCACGCGCGCGTAGACCGGGACGTCGTCGCCGTCCTTGTAGGCCTCCGGATAGTCGACCGGACCCCAGATCGCCCAGACGACCTTGGCGTGCTTGAACTTATTCTCGACGTCGCGAGAGAGATTCGAGCTCTCAAGCATCCGATACATGAAGTCCGTCATCTGGATGACGCCCGTCTTCGGGTCGGGCGGGAGCGGGCCCTTCTTCTCGGTCTCGTTCTCGATCTCGTCCATTGTGCCCTCTCCCCTTCAGTTGAGAGCACCCTGGCCTTGGCCGGGTTACCGCCGTCCTGAAGCGCGCCCGGGCTCGTGCGGCGTGGTTTCGCGTCCGTCAGCGCGACCGGTGCGATTCGAGGCATCCCGCCGGGCGTAGCGCCCCCCATCTCGGCGCGAAGACTAATCCAATAATTTACGCAAGAAGATCCTCAAGGTTGGCCTTCAAGCTTGCGGCACGTTCGGGGTACTGCGCGAGCGCTTCGATGGCTACCTCAGAAAAAGCATTCGCTGGAATTTTATTTTTTAACTGTTTGAAAATGAACTTGCCTTTGGCGCCCTTGAGGGGGCGTGCTTGAAACGAATTCCAAACCTCAGCATTGGTAGGGCTACCGCCAGCCTTATGCAATTCGTCATTGTGCGACGCACGCTGTTTGGCAAATTGGTCACTTATAGGAGCACGGTTTTGATTTGCTATATCAACCAACCAACTCTCGCACGTGTGTATCGGCTGCCCAGTAAGTGCTGAAAGAAAGCTCGGATCGCAGAACTCTGCCTCAAGGTCAGACTGGTCGGTTACCCAAAGCCGAACACCGTCGGAGTTATAGGCATCCTTCAGTTCGGCAACCTCATCATCTGTGAGCGAATCTCGATCTCTATGAACTAATATTTTGAACATATTCCCAAGAGATGCCCTCAGTTCTTGGGCTTCTTCCTTAGTTAATAAGTGCGAATATCCCCTGCCAGGAAGCACCGTTACTGCCCGCTCGATATCAGGCCATTGCCTTATGAGCTTCTTAAGCAGATCGTTTTTTGCATCTTCACTGACTACAATGACCTTTTTCCCGAAAGCCCCCCACCCTAATGCAAGCTCGACAATCGCACGGTTGTTTGTTTGGCATTGACCATCCGACAACCAAAAAATATTCGTATCTGCTGGTGCGCCGCGTACAATAAACGGCGAGTGTGTGCTCATTATAATCTTAATGTTCTGATCTCTTGCAATCTGTAGCAATGTCTCGGCCAGCTTCTCCTGAACGCTGGGGTGAAGATGTATGTCCGGCTCGTCTACAAGCAATATTTTAGGCTTAAATAATATAATATAACAAAATATTTGAATGAGCTGTAGATATCCAGTCCCAAGCAACTCAAGAGGTATTGAAAGACCGCCTATTTCGGCCTCTGCATGAATTTCCAAATCGGTTGCTTCGTTAAATCTTATTTTTAGTCTCATTTGCCCCAGAAGAGGTTCTAGCCAAGTCTGAATTTGCGCAAGATCCTCTGGCGGGAGAAGGTTAAGAGCATTTCGAAGGTAGACATTAGAGTCGCCAAAAGAGCATGCTTTCAAAACAACGCGCTTAGAATTTTTTTGCTCGACATTCGGAATTCCAGATATTCCGGGGATAAAACCACTGAAAAAGACTTCAGTGCCGCGGAATTGCGCTCTCACGTCATCTGGAATTTCACCTTGTACAGAGATGCCAGCATTTCGTGCGGAGCGCATCTCAAGACGAGCTGTCACTGCAGTGCCAGCATCATCCTTAAATTCGAAAAAAACCTTGGAGCACGGGCTATTGGCATGGTTGCCCCAATTCGTACCGTGGCCTAGACGCCAATATTCATCAGACGGGAGGTAGTCCAGATCGCTCACGCGAACCATTGTGGTAGTGGTAGTGCGTATGCGACCTGCTTGACGCATTAAGCATGATGCAAGATGCAGGGCCTGAAGAATTGATGATTTTCCACTTCCATTTGACCCCACTAATATATTTAGATCAGCTAGCGGCAGCGTTATACTATCGATTTTCTTGAATTTTTCAATGCGCACAGATTCGAGATGCACTTGCCTACCTCGCTTGCCGTCTACCTACGATTGCATAGCTGGAGGCTGGAAGGGAAGACGATAGTTGGAATGATTCGACCCTCAAATTTCAACGCCCAGCCGACACCGGCTTCCCGTTCTCTGCAAACCTCTCCACTGAGAAGCCATGTCAGGTCCTCTCGTTGGCATGGGCGAGCGCCCGGACGGCGGCCGCCAGGATCGCGCGGCACTCCCGATAGGGGCCGTCTCGGTGGGGGAGCTCCTCGTGCCATCCGACCTCGCTGATGCCGTCCCGGGGCCATTCCCGCAGGAGGCGCTCGCCGTCGGGGCCGTCGTAGTCCGGACCGACGGAGGCGTGCCCGAACCGGGCGCAGGAACCGCTGACGAGGTAGAAGCCCGGGAGCACGCGGCGGACGTACTCGCGGGCGGCGTCGAGCGAGGTCGTGTAGGGCGGGACGTCTCGCAGGGCGGCCGCCTCGTCCCGGATGCACCCTCCATGGGCGAGGAGATCCAGGACGGCGTCGAGGACGTAGCCCGGGCCGCCGGTTGTCGCGAGGAGGATCTCGACGCGCCGGAGGTCGCTGGCGCGGCAGGCGCGCGCGGTCGCGGCCGGGTCGCCCGCGGCGGTGGCGAGGCCGACGAACAGGGCGTCGTTGGCGGCGCCCCGGGCGACGGCGGGATTCGCGCGGGCTAGGAGGGACCGGTGCTGCTCGACGCGGGCATGGGAGACGACGGTCACGGGCGGCTCCTAAGGCTGACGCACAAGGCCGAACGGGAGCTCGGCCACGGAGACTCGGAGCTCGACCGTTCGATCTTTCTCGAAGGCGTCCCATTCGATGGCGACCTGACAGGCGACGGGCCTATCGGCCTCCTCGTCCTGGCTGACCACTAGGACAGCCTCCCAATGGCTCGGACCGTCCTTCTGGAGCCAAAGCTCCCGCCAAAACGGCACGAGCTCTCCGACCGTGTTTCGGGCGTTCCCGTAGTTCGAGACGTAACCCCATGTCAGAAGCTGGCCCTTATGACCGCACTCGATGCCTTTGCCGGCGGCGACGAACTCCAGGAAGCACAGCGCTTCGTGTGAGACGACGTCTCGGTCGAGGCCGGCAAGGACCCGCTCCGCCAGGGCGCGGACGCCAGGGGCGTCTTTGGGGCTGCTCTCCGGGTTCACCGGCAGCGCGATGAAGAAGGGGTTGTCGCGGCCCATAGTTAGGCACCGCTCCGTGCCTGCGCGGCCGCGGCGCGCCGGGCCTTCCTGTTCGCCCCGGCGGGGGCATGCCAAATGAAGCGGCGTCCGAACTTCTCGGCGGCCATGCCCCTCAGGCGCAGGCGGTCGCTCGCCATGATGTCGACCTTGCCGTCCGGGCCGATGACGTCGCCCTTCACGGCCTCGGCGGCTTCCGCGGCCTTCCGGTCGTCCATGAGGCGCTGGGCCTGCGCGGCGCGCATCCTCGCCTGATCTTCGGCGACGGACTCCTCGTACGTCATCGCCATCCTGGCGCGCGCCCAGGCCGCGAGGGCGGCTTGGTGGGCGGCCCGCTGCTCGGCGAGGGATTCCTCCGGCGTCACCGTCGCGGTCGCGCGGAAGAACTCGGCCTGCTCGGGGGTGCAGAGGAAGACGTCCTCCCCGTGCAGCCGGAAGGCCCCGGCGAGCGACGGGGTGAGCTCGACGCTCCGGGTACGGGCGCCGCGGCGAAGCTGAAGCAGGGCCGCCTCGTCCTCGCAGTAGATGCCAGGCCGCAGGGCGTCGGCGCGGATCTCGCCGGTCTCGTCGCGGTCGGCGGCGACGTAGGCGGGCTTGTGCCAGAACGTGCCCATGTCAGGCCGCCTCGACCGGAGCGGTGAAGCACCGGCCGCCGATTGCCGCCGCGCCGTCGCGGAAGTGCCGGTAGACGCGGGTCGCCTCGTCGGCGGGAACGCCACCTGGCGGCGTCAGGACGATGTCGGGGCGGGAGGTGAAGATGATGACGGTCTCGAACCGCTGCTCGGGCTCCGGCTGCGCGGCGGCCTCGGGCTCGTCCTCGACGATGCCAAGCGCGAGGACCTCGACGATCTTGTCCATCTCGCCCTGGAGCCAGGTGCGAGCGCGCCAAGTCTGCCGACCTTGAAGCCGGGGATGGGGGATATCGAACGTGGCTTCGGCGCGGTCATCGCGTGCCGCGGAGAAGCGGAGGCCGGCCTCGTCGGCCCGGTCGAGCCGGAAGAAAAAACGGTGCCCCGTCTTGGCGAGGAGGTCGTCCTCCGCCTTGATGAGCGCCTCCCTGATCGTGCCTTCCGCCACATGAATGACCGCGTTCATGTCCGTCCCCGCGAATCCGTCGATAGGGAGACGCTACCGATTCGCGATGCGAGGGACCTAAGACCGGTTCGGAGGGGAGCTTGACAGGCCGTTAACAGTGTCTACTCTTCTGCGCCATGCGAGGTCGGTTTTCACCGAACCGCTGGACCCCGTGAGGAGACCAGATAGCCATGGCCGCTGCCGCCGCCCGTTACGACCGCCCGTCCATTTTCCGCGACGCCTGGGCCCGCGCCCGCCAGGCCGCCGCCGCCGCTGCCGAGAGCGTCCGCCTCCACATCGGCGCCGGCATGCGCGCCGCCTGGGCCTGCGCCAAGGCCGCCCTCGGGGCGCCGGCGAAGCCCGCCGCGCCGGTCGTGCCCGTGCAGCTTGACCTCATCGAGTTCATCGCGTCGCTCCCGCCCGTGGTGGCAGCGCCCGTGGCTCCGGCTGCCCCGGCATCCCCGCGCCGGTTCGAGCACGACGGATACGTGACCGCCTACACCCGCCTGAATGCCGATGGGGAGTACCTCGTCGACGTCTATTCCCGCCAGCCGGGCAGCGATGTGCTGATCGGCCAGGTGGAGGTCTATCCCATCGACTTTAGCGGTGCGGATGCTGTCCTGCGGGAGGCGCTGCGTGCCATCGAGGAGGCCCGCCAGGCCATGGCCACGCCGGTCGTCCAGCAGCCCGAGCCGCAGGAGACAGAGGAGTCTCGTCTGACCGCACGCCTCGCCGAGATGGAGCGCGAGCGCGACGAGCTCCGCGCCGACTTCCTCGCCGCTCGCCGTGAGCGCATGGCCATCGTCGCCGGCGACATGGAGGGGGACGCCGGCATAGCCTGGACAAACGAAGATCGCGCCCAGGCGGACTACGACGAGGCGGTCGAGCGGTACGAGGAGGCCTACCAGGACCTCTGGCGCTTTACCGACATCGCGGCCTGAGGGAGGGCGTCATGACCGACACCGCCATCGCCACCCTGCAGGCCCGCATCGACGACCTCACATGGGACGTCGACTTCTGGACCGGCATCGCCCAGGCCCGCTTCGATTCCGGGGACACGCGCGGCAACCTCGACGCCGTCGCCCGCATGGAAGAATTCTGGGACGAGCGCGAGGACCAGCGCGCCGAGCTCCGCTCCCTCCAATCCAAGGCCGCCTGACCGTGCGCATCGAGCTCATCCCCGGCGTCGTCTCGCCCGTCCCCGGCGCCCTTTGCGTCGGGACCGCCGACGGGCAGCCGCTCGCCTACGTCGACCGGACGCCTTACATCGGGACGGAGCCGACGACGCACGCCGAGATCGCCGAGCCCCTGGCCGACGCGATGGACCACTATGCGACCAAAGTATTCGGTGGCGAGTGGAACGGTGACTTGAGCCGCGTCACCGGCATCAACCGCAGAACCGTCACACACGACCGCATCATGAAATACGGCTTGGCCCCATGGGTCCTGGCCCTCGTCGGCCAGGCCGCGGCCCACAAGCACCCCCGCAGCCTCGGCTTCATCCTCCTGTCCCTCGTCGGCCTGAGGAACTCCACCGACCGCGAGACTTTCCGCGAGCGAGACGGCATGCGGCGCGTTGGGATGGAGATACTCAACGACGGCATCGAACTAGTGAAGTACGCGATTAACGAGCACGGACGAGTACCTCGCCATCCGAGCAGCAAGATCAAGTAACGAAAGCTTAACGTCTCGGCCTTACCGTCGAGGCACGTGCGCTCCGTTTTTCAGCGGCGCGCTGGAAACCCAACGGGATACCAGACTATGACGAACAGCCCCCTCGACGAGGGCGCGCGCGCCTGCGCGCTCGAACGCTACCTCGCCGGGGACGCCACTGCGCCCAAGCGCGGCACTTTCCCCTTCGCTCCCGCTGCCCTGCTGCTGACGGCTCGCTACGGTCGGTCGATTCCCTCGCTCCGGACCGCCGCCGGGGCCGGCGAGGACGTCCGCGTCGTCGGCATCTATCGCGCCATGCGGTTGGCGTTCGACGCCTACGCCCACGAGATGCACCGCGACAAGCGCGAGGCCGAGGAGACGCTCGCCGTGCAGGTCGCGGCGGCGTTCGACCTCGTCTTAGGGTGGCTGCGGGAGAGCGGCTTCAGCATCGATTTCGACTTCACCTACTCGGACGAACAGCAAGACACGGACGAGCACCTGCGCCTGCTGGCGGGCGTGCTTGCCCTGTCTCTTTGGGAAGTCGGCCACCCCCCGGCGCGCGAGCACATCCGCGGGCTCCTGCCCGACCTGCTCGGCGGGCCCGACGGCTGGCGCTATGTCCGGGCGAGCGTCGGCCTGGCGGAGGATGTCCATGCGGCGATGGACTGGAGGCCTGGCCGGGGTGCTCTCGGGTCTTTGAGCAACGCCCTGCTGCGCGGCGGCCGCCTGATCGAGGACGCATATGTCGGCGCCCCGCAGCCGGCGCCGACGTGGGCGACCGCGGCCCGGGAGAAGGCCGCCGCGGAGAAGGCGGCCAAGACGGTCGTGGAGAGCGGGCCGAGCCTCCTGGTGCTAGCAAGCACCGACCATCTCCCCGGGCTGGCGAAGGCCGGCGAGGGTAAGCCGGGCGGTTCCGTCGGAGCGACGCCGCGGGCGGAGTGGGCGCCCATCGCCGGCCGGCGGCTCCGCCTCGTTCGCGTCCCGGACCTCGCCGCGGCACGCGCCACGCTCGTCGCCGAGTTCCCGGATGACGTCGCCATCGTGGACGCCATCCTCGGGCCCCTCGCCGGACGGGCCTACGTGGCGCTCCCGCCGACGCTGCTGCTGGGGCCGCCCGGCACCGGCAAGAGCCGTTTCGCCCGGCGCCTCGGCGAGGAGCTCGGGCTGGCGGTGACGGTCTACGGCTGCGCGGGCGTCAGCGACTCCTCATTCATCGGCACGTCGCGCCAGTGGTCGACAGGCCGCGCTTGCGTACCCCTGCAGGCCATCCGGCGGGCGGAGGCGGCAAGCGTCCTCGTCGTCCTCGACGAGCTCTCGCGCGCCGGGACGCGGGCGGACAACGGCAAGCTGGTCGACGGCGTCCTGGCCTTGACCGAACGGGAGACCGCGCGGGCGTACCAGGATCCCTACCTCGAATGCCCGGTCGACCTGTCGGCGGTCAGCTACCTCGCGACGGCGAACTCGCGCGCAGGCCTCGACCCCGCCTTGCTCTCGCGGTTCCGCGTGCTGGAGATGGGGCCGAGGACGCTGGCCTCGCTCCCGGCCCTGACGCGCGCGGTCCTCGCCGACATCCGGGCCGAGCGCGGCCTCAACGACGCGTGGCTGCCCGGACCCGATCCCGAGGAAGAGGCCGTCCTGGCCGCTCATTGGCGGGACGGTTCCGTGCGGACCCTGCGTCAGCTCGTCGAGGGAATCGTCGCCGCGCGCGACGCCCTCGCGACGCGGATGTAAGGGAGGTCGACATGCGCGATTCCCTCGCCCGTCTCCCCGCCGTCGGTGACGAGTTCGCCGCCGCGGCCGCCCGCATCCAGGCTCTCTGGGAGTCCGGCCGCGTCTGCCCGCATGCCGGGCGCGGCCTCCGGAACCGGGTCCTCGAAGCCGGCCGCCTCGCCGCGGCGGGCCGCGTCTCGCCCGAAGACGCCCGCCGCGTGGCCTACGAGGCCGAGAACGTCGCGACCGCCTTCAGCCCCTTAAGGAAGACATCATGAGCCGGGAACTCAACGCCTCCGCCGACCGCATCCAGGCTCTCTGGGAGGCCGGCGAGATCTGCTCGCTGATCGGCCGGGCGGCCCGCGCCCGCGTCCTACGGGCCGCCCGCCTCGTCGATGCAGGGCGCCTGACGCCCGCAGAGGCTCGCAGCATCGCCCGCGAGGCCGAGGGACTCGCGATGTCCATCGCCCCGCTTCCGGAGCCGCCGCATGACTGACGTCTACCGCAACTTGGTCCGGCGCGACTGGTCCGTCCGTGAAGGTGGCCTCGTCGTCGGGCACGTCCCCACCATCGCCCTGAGCGACGTCCGGTTCATGGTCAGCGAGGCCGCCCGGCAGCGGACGCTCCGCCTTCGGCAGCGGGCCGTCATGGCTTGGGCGACTGGCACCCGCTGCGATGCGCCCCGGTACCCGTCGGCCATCCGCGTGCGCTTCGACCCCTATGCCGGCCCGCATTTCACGACCGAGGACGGCACCGTCGTCCTCCGCGCAAACCTCGTCCACTTCCTGGAGGATGCCACATGCTGGGCCGTGCTTTGACCCTCGCCGCCCTGGTGCTCGCCGCGGCCCCGGCCGCCGCCAAGTCCGGCCCCGCGGCGCCGCCCCCCGACCCGGCGTTCCCCGCCGCCGGCGACCGGTTCCTCCTGGCGGTGCGCGGGCCCGCCGGCCCCGGCCGCGAGCGATTCGCCCGTGTGTACGCCGCCCCCGACAGGCAGGACCCGCGATACTGGACGACGACGGTCGTGTGCGGGACCGTCGACACCCGCACTGGTCGCGAGAAGATCGAGGCGCAGGGCGGAGGCAGCGCCTCTCTCGACGGAGGGCGTCTCTCCGGGACGTGGTCGCCGGTCGGCGTCACGGGGTACGGCGAGGCGCAGATGCGCGTCTGGAGCGTCGACCACCAGGACGGCCTCGACGTGACGGTCTCGATGTCGGGCCCGTGCCCCCCTCGCGCCCGGGGCGAGCTCTCGTCCGGAGACTGACGCCGGCGGCCTGCATGGAAAGGCCCGGTCCCCTCGCGGAAACCGGGCCTCGAAAGAAGCGATCTCGGGTTGGCTACGCATTCCCTGCGCTGGTCAGAACCCCGGCAGGAGGGCCTGAGCCGGGGCGCCGGGCGGACGGACGCCGAGGGCTTTGGCGTCAAGGATCGGATGGCCTATCCACCGACCCTCGATTGCGGCATGGCGCCGCACCCTTGGAACATTCGAGGCGCAGGGAAGCCCGTAGGCCGTTCCGGCTCGGCGCGTCCGAGGACTCGCGGTTTCGCGCCGGACCCCCGATCAGCGCCCGCCGCTGTGCCTTTTCGGCCCCGCCGCGACCCGCTTCCTACCCCTCGATTGCGGCCTTCCGACGAGGCTCCGAAGGGGTCCGGAGGGCGCTTCAAAAACGCCAGCGACGCGCCGACCATCTCAGGGTTCGCGTGCCGGGTGTGGTGCCTCGGCAAGCCGCGAGACTCGTGCCGGTTGGACCATCTCATGCTTTTCGGACAGGGCGACGACCGCCCTCTATCGTGCGACTGGACCGCCGACGTCGGCGTCCTGGAACCCATCGGCCTGACCACGCCTGCTCGGCGCGGCCAGGCCCAGGCCAAGGCCAGCATCTTGGCCTGCCTCGTCACGGAGAAGCTCGGCGCCGGCCGCCGGGTCGCCTACTCCCGAGACAACAACTTTTACGCCGATACCCGCGACGCCCCCCGCTACACCGGCATGGCCTATAGCCGGGACCTCGTCTGCCGCTTCATCGACGCGCTGGGAGAACGCGGCCTCGTCGTCAACGGCGTGGCCGCCCCGCAGCCGCCCCGGGAAGGCGAGGACCCCACGAAACGGATGCAGTCGACCTGCTGGGCGACGGACGAGCTCATGGCCCTCGTCGGAGCCGGCGACGTCCGTCACCGGCGCCCGGGCGTCCCGGTCGTCATGCGCCGCGAGGACAAGAGCCTCGTCGACCTTCCGGACACGGACTGGGCCCGGCGCATGATCCGCGAGACCGAGTCCCTCAACGAGTGGCTTGAGCGCATAGACGTCACTGTCGGCCTCGACGCCGACCCGGCCGATTGGGACGTCGGCCCGTTCCACATGAAGGCCCGCAAGGTGCGCGAGAGCGGCAAGGTCACGTGGTCGACCGTGGTGCCGACCGACCCGCACGTGGTCCGCATCATCTCGCGCGAGCACCGCGACATGGGCGGCCGCCTCTACGGCTTCTGGCAGAACCTGCCCAAGGCGCGCAGGGCCGAGCTCATGATCAACAACGAACTCATCATCGAGCCGGATTTCACCTGCCTTCATCCAACGCTGCTCTACAGCATGCAGGGCATCGTCCTCGATACGGCGACGTTCGACCCCTACCTGCCCCATCCCTACCGCTGGCCACGCAAGGCCGGGAAGTTGGCCCTCAACGTCGCCATCAACGCCAAGTCCATCGTGGCAGCCGTATGGGCCTTGCAGGCCAAGCGGTTGGAGAAGGGGGACGACGGCCTGCCCAAGTGGCGCTACGGGCTGGCCGAGACCCGACGCATCATCGACGCCCTCATCGAGCACAACAAGCCCATCGCCCGGTACATCTGCTCGGACATGGGTGTGACGCTCATGGGCATCGATTCCAGGATGTGCGTCGAGGTCCTGAAGCGGTGCCGGCGGGACAACGTGGCGGTCCTTCCGGTGCACGACAGCTTCATGGTCGGGAAGTCCAAGGGGGCCGTCGTGACGGGCCATATGGCCGAGGTAATGGACCAGACCCGTACCAAGCTTTATTCAGGTCAGACAAGGGTTTACGGCCTAAACGTTCTGTCAGATGCTACCATCGCTTCTTCCCCGGTGCCTTCCCTTCTCCCGGTGGTGACCCTCGCCGCTGGAGCGGATTCCCCTGGCCTTGAGGGTTTCCCCGCCCCTGGAGCGGATACCCCGACCCTGATGGGTGTCGCCGCCCCTGGAGATTATACCTCGTCCCTGGAGGGTATCCCTGCCCCTGGAGCGGATACCCCGGCCCTGGTGGGTGTAGCCGCCGGTGGCGTGGCGTGTCCGTCCTTGCCCTGCTGCGTCCGTGGGCTGGCTTCGGCCCCTGTCGCCGTACCTGCCTCTCTTTCCTCGCCTTCCCCCGTCCTTGCCGTTCCCTGGGCGTCCGCGGGCCTGTCTCTCGACCCTCGCACCTCCGACCGTCTCCTCGCCGTCCTCACCCCTCCGGAGCCCATCCTCATGTCCTCGACGACCTCGCGCGACCCCGATCCTCTCCCCCACACCATGACCCTTGATGGCGCCGTCGTGACCGTCGCGGGCGGTCTTCGCCGTCCGTACGCCGAGGCCGAGCTCGCGGCCGGCCGAGATCCGTGGGCGCACCTGCCGCATGAGGCGCGTCCCGCTGGGGAATGGGCCATTGTCCCTCGCGTCCCCGCGGGCTATCTTGAGGGCACCTCCGGCAACGAGGCTCAGCCGCACCACGGTTAGAGGGAACCCCGCCGCTGCGCCCCGCGCCGGCGGGGTTCTTCGTTCCGGCGGGGGTTGTCCGTTGCAGGCCCGGGCGGCCCGCTGCGGGGGCCTTGCGCCTCGCCACAGCCTCCCTCGACGCGCTCCCGGCCGCCGTAGCCTCATGGCGGCCCGACGCCATCGTCAGCGCCTTCTCCCCGTCCCAGCCCATGCAGGCGCCCTGGGGCGGCCCATGGCTGCCTTTCGCCTTTCACGATGCCGAGGGACTCGGGCACCGTGGCCCCGTCCTCTAAACGGGGCGCCTGCCGTCCATGGCGCTCCTCGGCTCGTCCCAGGGCGCGCCCATCGTCCTGCCCGCCCTCGCGCATGTCGAGGCCCTCGTGGCATGACTGTAGGCCTACAGGCCCTCGGTCTTGCCGGTGGCGTGCCGGGCTATCCTCGGGCGGCCGTCGGCCCTCGAAGCCATCCAGGCCCTCGCCAGCGCCATCCCCCACGATCAACTTGTGTCTGTCCGCGGTCCTCTAGCGGGAACGCAAGTTCAACGCTTGGGATGTCGCGCGGTCCGGTGAAGGTAGCCGCAGCGACGCTTGCCACCGCCGCCGGCCATCCTCACCTTCGGGGCATGCAATCGGGGCAACCTTCGCGTCCATCAACACGGCCGCCGGCCGGATGGTGAAGGCAAGTATTCTCTCCATCGAGCATGGGCGCCGCCGCGACCGGCTGTTCCAAGCCGACGCGGTCCTGGACTGCTTCGACCGGTTCCGTGCTCTCAGGCGAGAGCCGAAGCCCGAGGCCGCCGACGCCTTCGGTCCTTGAGGGCGTTCCGGGGGCAAGGGGCAGCCTGCCGCCCGCCGGTCGGGTCGGCGGCTCCCGAGCGACCCGACCTCAGGGCGTGAGCGCGGCGTTGATGGCCTTGATGACCTTCTCGGCGTTGTCGAGCGTCGCCGCGACGCCCGGGCCGTCGCCGTCCAGGAAGCCCGGGTTCCGGATCAGCCAGTCGGCGGGGGAGAAGTGGTCGAACTCCGGCGTGGAGGGTGGCAGGACCCTGAACAGCGTCTCCATGCGCTTCACGAGCCGGCCCGGCCCCGGGGCTTCCTTGTCGAGCTTGGCCAGCGTCAGCGATGAGCGCCCCTTCAACTCGAAGGCGCCGTTGACGATGCCGAGGTAGGTCTCCGGGTCGAAGATGTCCTCGACGTCGCCCTCGGGCAGGCCGAGCACGTCCGGGTAGTTCATGATGCGGCACTCGGGGATGGCCCCGGCCGCCCTGAGCTGCTCCAGCTTGCGCTTGTCGCCCTGGGCCCTGTCGGACATCACCGCCAAGTGCAGGTTCGCGCCCTTGAAGAGCGACACGAAGGACTGGATCTTGTCGAGGCCGCCTGCCGGGCAGATCGTCCAGCGCCGGTCGAGCTCGGTCCTCCGCCGGCGTTTCAACTGGGCCGACAGGGCCTTGAGGAAGAGGATGTCGCCCGGTCCCTCGACGAGCAGGGTGTGCTTGCCGATGAACAGCGTCTGCGTGACGTCGTAGCCCAGGGCGGCCTGGAGGGGGAACAGGGTATCGGGGTCCGTGGCGAGCACGTCGTCCCTCACCTTCGTGCCCTTCGTGGTCCAGACGCCGGGCCGCCGCATCTCGACCTGATCTTCGACCACCCGGGAGAGCGTCAGGTCGTCGGGCGGCACCATGAACGGCGAGTGCGTGGAGAAGATGACCTGGTGCTTGGGCACGAGCCGGTCGTCGAAGTACCGAAGCAGGTCGGCCTGGGCCTTGCCGTGAAGGGTGAGGCCCGGTTCGTCCAAGAGGAGGATCAGGTTGCCGCCGCGCTTGCTCACCTGCGCGAACTTCACCAGGAACGAGAAGAACCAGATGAAGCCTGCGCTGCGTTCCGAGAAGGGCACGGAGACCCGATGCAGGGTGTTTCTGACGCGGGCACGCGCGATCACGCCGGTATTGAACGGGGCCGGATCACCGGCTTCGGCCTTCGTGACCCTGACCTCAAGCTCCAGGAACGCGTTCTGGGTCCAGTATTCCTGCAACTGGTCGGTGATGGCGTTGGACGCGGCCTCGCACTTGGCGTTCAGCGACTCGTAGGTCGTCGACGCCTTGATCTCCTCCACCGAGGTGCCGGCGAATTCCAGGAAGTCGAGGAAGACCCTCTCACCGACGTCCAGCTGCGTGTTGGAGTGAGGGTGACCTGGCTGGTGATAGGGCGCGTCCCCGTTCCGGACGATGTCGTCGACCCTGACCTGCCCGGCCATCCGGTCGTAGTACGAGAAGTACATGAACTGGGGCATCAAAGACCGGAGCAGGCCACCCGCGAAGCCGATGGCGTTCTTGCCCGGCATGGCCTTGATCCGATCCAGTAGTGCTTGCTGCGCGGCCGAGCGCTCGGGCAGGGCATCTAGAGCTTTGCGCACCTCGTCGGTGGTGGTCGCATCCGCCAAAGGTGCGCGTTCGGCCTCGTCGAGGCCGTGGGCCTCCATCAGGTGCTCGATGATCGCCCCGTAATCGAGGTTGACCTTGAACTGGCAGGCCTCGTCGCCGTAGCGGCGCCAGATCACGACCGAATTCGAGTTGAGGCAGCCCGGACCGAGCTCATCCGTGAAAAGTCGCACTTCGGCCGGGGACAAGGTCCAGGAGCTCGTGACGACCACCGCCTCGCCTTGCGACTCCGGGTGCCGGGCCGCGTAGTCGTTGAGGTGCCGCCTGGGATAGTCGCGTTCCTTGTCGTACGCGAGGGGCGTCGCGGGATGCGGGTTCAGGCCGCCGAGCGCATTGAGCAGAGCCGTCTTACCCGCCTCGTTCTTGCCCACGAGACAGACGAGATCCTTGAGCGTGATCTCGCCCGAGTCCTCCACGCTTCGGAAATTCGTGACCCTGAAACTGTCGAGCTTCATGCGATGTCCCGTAGTCCGCCGTGTCGACACGTGTGGCCGACCCGGTCCTTGCGATTGAGGAGGGGTGTTAGACCGTGGCAGGGCTCGCCGTTTCAGGGCCTGGGGTCGCGGCCACGTAGCGGGCCTTGAACCGGTCGTGGTTCGCGAGCGCCGCGGGGAGGTACGCGCCGGACCCGGCGCATTGCGGGACGGAGGTCAGTTCGAACCTCTCCGCCACGGTGGGGTGAACCGGCGCGTCGTGCGCGATCTTCCGCACCTGCACGGCCCAGTTCCAGGAGGCGGAGAACCGACGCAGGAACCTCGGCACGGAGCGTTCGATGGTGTCGTGCATGCCGGCGATCTCGCAGTGCTGTACGCCATCCGCGGCCGGGAACAGGTGAAGCTTCGGGTTTCCAGTCGCGTCTCCCGGCACCTTGAGCCCGTCGACCCTGAGGCCTTCGGGGATGCGGGTGGCCTCCTCGACCATCCACTTCAGGGAGATGTCGGACAGGCGGGATTCGGCCTCGGGGTAGCTGCCCCCGATGTCGGAGTGGTTGCCCGCGAACCAGAGCTGGACGAGCCGCGCGTGTCCCTCGCCGTGGTCATGCGCGCCGTCCTGGATGCCGCCCCAGGCGACGCGGTCGAAGTCCTTGCGGGTCTCGTCGATGGCGTTGGCGGAGCGGGCATAGCGGACGAAGCGGCTGAGGAGGCGGTCGAAGTTCTCCCCCTTCCAATCCGCCATGTGGCTGCTCACGTCCCCCGGGTTGGGGAAGTCGCGGATCACCTTCCTGCGCGAGTGACGCTCACGCAGCCAGACGCAGGCGCCGCCCGCGACCACGACGAGAAGCAGGACCCAGCGGAACGCGGCCCAGAAGTGCAGCCCGGGGTAGACGTGCAGGAGGCCTGCGACGGCGGCGGTAGGCAGCAGCCCGACGAGCGCGAGGCCGAGGGCGGCACCGACGGCAAGGCCCGCCTGGATCAGGAAGCGCCGGGCGCCGGTGGCACCCAGGGCCGCCACCGTGTCGAACACCCCGATGAAGTACGGCGCGGCGTTCGACCGTCCGGGCTCGCCGGTCTCATGGGCGGAGCCGTAACGGGCCCGGAAGCGGCGGGCCTGCTCGTCGCGCTCCGCCTCGTACTTGGCGCGAGGATGGCCCGCCCCGTGCTCCAGGACCGTGTCGACCGCCTCCTGGGCGATGTCGCGTGCGGCCTTGCGGAAGCGGGGCAGTGGCCCGTCCGCTCCGTGCGTGGGGACGCCGCAGAGCATCAGGAGGTTCGCCACGCACCGGGCGGTGTAGGCGCCGCGGCTGAACCCGATGAGGAAGATGCGGTCGCCCGGCCGGTAGTGGTTAATGATGAACTCGTAGCAGTCGACGATGTTCGTCGTGATGCCTCGTCCGGTCACCGAAGCCAGCAGCTTCTGGACGAAGCGAACGGGTGCGGTGAGCGCGGTGGCCCCGATGTCCGTGCCGAGGCCAGGGTCATAGAACGCGACCTGCTCCGCCGGGTCGACGGCGCTGTCGGGGCCCGTGCGGCAGACCCTGTACATCTTGTAGACGTTGCTGACCCGCTGCTCGGGCCTCACGCCGCCGTCCTGGCCGGTGCCGTCCGAGAAGACGACGATGTTCTTGGGCACGGGACCCTCCCACGTCCGGAGGGCCTTGGCCGGCAGCCTGCCACGGGCCGGCGGCCGTTCGGTCCAATGCCGGGCGCCACTTGTCGCGCCCAGGCTCCCCCGAGGGTAGCAACGGCCAAGTTCGGTCTTTGTTCCCCGGACTTGAGCTACTGGCAGTATTGGCCGCCACCCTGCCCCTATTTGACGCGAAGGCGTGTTGACCCGCCTGAGCCGCCTTGCCGCGGGCCGAGTCCAGCACCGTCTGCTGGTCGCTCTCGGCCTTCCTCGTTGAGCAGGTCGGTTGGCGCGGCGCCTGCCTCGCGTATGCCGGGCTGCACCTCACTGTGACCCGAGGCTCGGGGTCTCGGTGCACCTGATCGCGCTGCTGCAGGCCCGTGGCGTCGCGCTCGCCGCGGCCGTCTCCAACGGCGCGCTGATCGGGCCGGCCCAGGTCGGGGCACGCATCGTCGAGATGGCGAACAAAGGCCGGCACCACTCGCTCTGGACCCTGACCGTGGCCATGGCGCTGGTGGTCCTGGGGCTGGCCATCCTGGCGGCGGGCGTGCCGGCGGTCGGCCCCGCCCTGGTCCTCTAAGGCGCGGGCAACGGGATCTACTCCATCGCCCAGGGCACGGTGCCGCTCGCCCTGTTCGGCTCGGTCCGCTACCCGGTTCTTGTGGGGCGCCTGGCCCGGCCGGGCCTGATCGCGCAAGCCGTGGCACCCTCCCTCGGAGCGGTGGCGCTCACCTACGGCGGCGCCGACGCCGCATACGGCCTGCTGGCGGCGCTCGCGCTTGCGAACCTCGTGTTGGCCATTGCCTTGTGGGACGTACGGCCTGACGTCGTCGACGGAGGCGGCGGGCTTGCCTGAACGGAGGCTGCGCGTCGGCTTCAGAACCGGTTC
Source organism: Methylobacterium sp. NPDC097929 (assembly GCF_049543375.1). Lineage (NCBI taxonomy): Bacteria > Pseudomonadati > Pseudomonadota > Alphaproteobacteria > Hyphomicrobiales > Methylobacteriaceae > Methylobacterium > Methylobacterium sp. NPDC097929. The sequence goes on from NZ_JBMVEP010000012.1 coordinate 29,346, forward strand.
AACGCGTAGCGAGCAGTCTGGCCGCATCCCGAACCACGAGGGTCATCCCATGAAGCCCCGCATCGCAGGCCTGGTCGCCGCCACCCTGGTGCTGCTCCCCGGCGCCGCTTCCGCGCAGTGGTACGAGCGCGGGCCGCGCTACCACCACCATCACGACAGTCACCATGGCTACGGCCACCGTCACGGCTACGAGCGTCACCACCGTTATGGCTACGACCGCCCCATCCACTTCGACCGGGGCCACCACCATCACCACCGCGGGTACTGAGGGCGTCGGAGAGGCCGGGAGGCCCGCCGCTTGCCCGAACGGGCGTTGAGCGGGCGTCGTCAGGCACGCTCCGGTAGGTAGGCGCGGGCTTCACTCAAACGTCGCAGCGTCGTCGCAGCGAGGGCGGCGTGCGCCTCGTCGGGGATGGGGTACACCGAACTCGCGTTGATCTCGCAGAGCACGTAGGTGTCCTCGCCGGCGGCATCCCTCGGCCCGAGCAGGAAGTCGGCGTCCCAGACGACCGGCAGGTCGTCCGGCCTCAGCCCCAGCCTTTCCGCCATTTCGGGTATCCAGACAGCTTCCATCAAGCTGCGTAGGCGTCGGAAGCGTTCGTCGTACGGCCCCGAGTAAAGGCGTGGCGGCGCGCGCCCGTGCTCCGGCGGAGCCAGCGCGGTCACGAACTGGGAACCGAATCCCGCGACCCGCGTGCCACTCACGTAGCAGCGGACCATCCCCTCCAGGTGCCGTGCCTGGAACGGCTGGTCGACGAGGGTGCCGCCCGCCGCGAAGTCGGCGGCGCGCTCGGCTAGGAACGCGTCGAGCGTCACCGTGCGTAGGGTCCGGTCACGCGCCTCCTGCACCAGGACGTCGGGGCCCGCTGCGCGCTCGACCTTCCAGACGCCGATGCCACCGTTGCCGCGGCTGCGCTTCAACACCCGCGGCCCCTCGGCCACGCGCCCGGGAAACTCCGCCGCGAGGGTGGCGTGGCCCGCGTAGAGGTGCGTGTCCGTCCCCCAGCCCATCTCGCGCGTCCGGACCAGCACTTCCTTGGTGCCGATCCGGTCGATCACGTCCGGATGGGCGCTGACCAAGACGCCGGCGGCGGCAACCTCCCGTAGCACCGCGTCCAGGGCGGCGCGGCCCTCGCCGGTGTCCTCCGTCACCGGGTTCACCCAGACCAGCGCCGCGTCCGTCGCCAGGAGCTGGGCCCGGAAGGCGTCGGCCTGCCCCTCGACCCAGACGGCCGGCTCGGCGGCGAGCCCGTGCCGCTCCAGGGCGGCGAAGACCGCGGCGAACCGGCTGGTCTCGGGGCGAGCCTCGGCGCGCGCCCGGGCGTCGCCCCGCCAGACGACCGCGACCTTGAAGGGAGGGGAGGCGGACCTCGCCATACGCGTCAGCCCTTCGCGACCTTCACCTGGTCGAGGGCGTCCCGCAGGCCCTTGGCCAGCTTGGCCGCGTCGTCGTTCGCCCAGAAGTGCATGAAGAAAAGCCGCGGCTCGTCTTCGAGCATGTGGTTGTGCAGCGCCGTCACCTCGATGCCGCTCGCCCGCAGCGCCTTGATCACCGGGTTCACCTCGTCGGCGGTCAGGACGAAGTCGCCGGTGATGGCCGCCTTGCCGCCGCCGGTCGGCTGAAAGTTGATGGCGATGGCCGAACCCATGGCCTCCGGCACCTCCATGCCATGGTCCTTCGGCGTCTCCGCACGAGGCACGCTCACGGCATAGACGCCGCCGTTGACCTTGCCCTTGCGCCCAAGCACCGCGTCGATGGCCGCCGTATCGAGGTCGAGCGCCTGATCGGGTGCCGTCGCCTTCGCCGGCACAGGCCCTTCCCCGGCGGACGCGGGCTCCGCGCCGCCAACCTTCGGAGGCGTCGCCCCCGCCGTCGCACCGCCGAAGGGGGTCTTGCTCGCGCCGAGGGCCTCGCGCAGCGTGGTCGCGAGCTTGCCCGCATCCCCGTGCCCGCCTACGTGCATGTACATGGTGTGGGGCGTGTTGCGCAGCAGGTGATTATGCAGCGCCGTGATCTCCAGCCCCCCCTCGACCAGCCGCTTCATCACCGGGTTGACCTCGTCGTCGGTGAGCACGAGGTCGCCCATGACCATGACTTCGTCGCCGCTCCCGTGCCGCACGAAGGCAAGCCAGGAGCCGAGGGCGAAGGACGGCTTGAGTTGCACGCCGTCGAGGGTGACGTTCAGGTCGGTCCGGGGCAGGCCGACGCGGTAGACCCCGCCCGGCATGGCGGTGCCGGGCTTGCCCAGCCCGGTGGCGATGGCGTCCTGCCAGGGTTCGCCCGCCGACGCGGCGGACGCGAGCGCGACCGTGCCCAGCACGGCGAGGGATGCAAGCAAGCGGCGCATGGTCGTCTCCTCTCTCTGGGTTTCTCGTTCCTCAGCGCCGGCTGGCAGGCGCCTGCAGCACACCCTCCTCGGGGAGAGTGCCTTCGCCCCGCCGGAACTCGACGCGGTTGCCGGCCATCCAGACCTCGACGCAGGGCTGGCCATCGAGGCAGAGCCCGTCGCCGTCGATCCGCCACCGCGCAGTGCGGGTGCGTCCGAGCGACACCACGCGCAAGCCGCCGCCTCGCTCGAAGGAATAGGCCCAGTGCACCTCGTCCGTGACCTCCTTGCCGATGAGGTGCGCCCGGATCTCGGAGGCGGACAGGCGCCGGAACGCCTCGCCGGCGGACGCCGGGCCTGCCGTCACGACGAGTATGACGGCCAAGGCAGCGATGCGTCCGGCGCGCATCACACCAGCCCCGCCAGGTGCAGGGCGACGCCGGCCGCGGCGCAGGCCGCGAGCGTCGGGACCATGCCGACCTTGAAGCGGAACACCGCCAGCACCGCCGCGGCCGCCAGAGCGAGCGCCCACGGGTTCAGGCTCGACGGCACCGGCACGTCGAACCGGATCGGCCCGGCCGTGAACGGCCGGGTCTCGGCGAAGACGGTGTGCAGGGCGAACCAGACCGCGAGGTTGAGGATCACGCCGACCACCGCCGCGGTGATGGCCGAGAGCGCGCCGGCCAAGGCCCGGTTTCCTCGCAGGCGCTCGACGTAAGGGGCGCCGACGAAGATCCAGAGGAAGCAGGGCGCGAAGGTCACCCAGGTGGTCAGCAGACCGCCCAAGGTCCCGGCAAGCAGGGGCGGCATCGCGCCCGGGGACCGGTAGGCGGCGAGAAATCCCACGAACTGCGTGACCATGATGAGCGGGCCCGGCGTGGTCTCGGCCATGCCGAGGCCGTCCAGCATCTCGCCGGGCTTGAGCCAGCCGTAGTGCTCCACGGCCTGCTGGGCGACGTAGGATAGCACCGCGTAGGCGCCCCCGAAGGTCACCATCGCCATCTTGGAGAAGAACACCGCGACCTGGGCGAAGACGTCGTCCGAGCCGAGGGCCAGCAGGATGGCCGCGACGGGAACCAGCCAGATCGCTCCCCAGACGAGCAGCATCCGCAGGGTGTGCCCGGCGGCGGCCCGCTCCTGGGGGAGTTCGTGGTCGTCGAGCAGGAAGGGGCCCGCCACCGCCTTGCCGCCGGCCCCGTGCCCGCCGGCCTTAAACTGTTGCAGCCCGGCCCGGCCGCCGAGGTAGCCGATGACGCCGGCCGTCAGCACGATCAGCGGGAAGGGCACGCCGAGGAAGAAGATGCCCACGAACGCGGCCGCCGCGAGCCCGACCATAACGGGGCCCTTGAGCGCCCGCTTGCCGATGCGGATCACGGCCTGGAGCACGATGGCGAGCACCGCCGCCTTCAGGCCGAAGAACAGGCCGGCGACGAGGCCGACGTTGCCGTAGAGCGCGTAGACCCAGCTCAAGGCCATGATGGCGACGACGCCCGGCAGGACGAACAGGCCGCCGGCGACGAGGCCGCCGCGGGTGCCGTGCATCAGCCAGCCCACATAGGTCGCCAGCTGCTGCGCCTCCGGCCCCGGCAGGAGGGTGCAGAAGTTCAGGGCGTGCAGGAAGCGGTTCTCGGAGATCCAGCGCCTCTCCTCGACGAGGACGCGGTGCATGACGGCGATCTGCCCGGCCGGCCCGCCGAAGGAGAGCGCGGCGATGCGGGCCCAGACCGGTACGGCCTCGGCTAGGGTCACGGGCACCGGCGCTCCCGGGGCGGCCTCCCCGGGAGCCGGCGCCGTATGGATGCCTGCGGTCGCGGCCATGGTCACGCCTTCCCCTTGGTGCGGTCGCCGTCCCAGGAATGGCGCTCCGCCGTCGCGTCCCGGCACCAGCGATAGAAGGCGTCGTAGAGAAGCATCCCGGCGTCGAGCTGCTCCAGGTCGTCCGCGTAGATGCGCGACAGCCCGAGCGAGGCCGCGAGGAGGCCCGCCGCTTCCGGGGCGAGGTCGGGCCGGCCGGTATCGGCCCCGCGCACCAGCGTCGCGAGGTGCAGGAGCGGCGGCGTCGCGAGGCCGAGCTCCTCGACCATGACGTCGAAGGTGCAGAGCTCGCCCCGGTGGCTCCAGAAGGTGCCTGGGTCGTCGATGTCGAAAGGCGCCGCCTCGAACCGTTCCGCGACCCCGGAGACCTCGCCCGGCGGCACGAACAGGAAGACCGCGTCCGGGTCGACGAAGCGGCGGATGAGCCAGGGGCAGGCGATGCGGTCGACCTTAGGTCGGGCGCGCGTGACCCAGACGGTGCGGCCCTGCTCGTCGCGATTGCGGATCTTGTTGGCCGGAACCATCGGCAGTTCGGCGGCCGCCCAGTCCGCGATGCCACCTTGCAGGGCCTCGGCCTCGACGCCGGCGCTGCGCAGCCAGGCGGCCACCCCATGGCTATTGCGACGTCCGTCCTCGCAGACGACCACGACGGACCTGCCGCGCAGCCCCGGCGCCCACTCGGCGACCTTCTCCGCCGACCGTGGCAAGGAGCCGGGCACGTGGCGCTGGTCGACGAGGAATTCCCTGTAGGAGCGCACGTCGACCACGGCCGGGCAGCCGGGAGTGCCGATCAGGCGCGCGAGTTTTTCGACGGTGATGGTGTTGGGCACGGGCATGACGCGTCCTTGCATCGAATGCAGTCGGGACGCGATTCTTCAGCCGGAGCCTCGTCGGGGGATCGCTCCCCGATGACGCCATTCATCGCCGCTTGGCCGGGCGTGTCAAGCGTCTTCGAACCGGGAGAGGCGCTGTCCCGCGGAAGCCATCTGCTCGATCCGGCGCGGGAGCTCGCGCGCGAGGGCGGTGCGCCGGTAGGGCGTCATCTTCCTCCACGCGCGGATCTCGGGGACGGTGCGCCCGCAGCCCAGGCACCAGCCGGTTCGCCCGTCCCATTGGCAAACCCCTATGCAGGGGTCGTCCTTCTTCATGGCTGGCCCTCGGTTTGCCCGGCTGCGTGCCGCGGAAGTTCAGCGCTCGACGTGACGCACCTGGATCTTGCGCCCGTCGGCAGTGCGGGCCGAGACCACGACCTTGTCGCCCGAGGCGAGCGGCTTCGTCAGGGCGCCGGCGAGCTTGGCCCCGCCGGCCGGGGCTAGGTCGACCGTCTCGGTCTTGCCGCCCGACAGGATGGTGGCCTTGCCGGTCGCGCCCTTGGACGGGACCGGCTTGCCGTCCTCGTCGCTGAGGTGGAGCGCGATCTCGGTCGGGGTGTCGACGAACTCGGCGTGGCCGCCCGCAACGTCGACGAGTTCGCCGCCGTTCGGGCCTTTGTGAGAATGCCCTTGCGCGTTGGCGGCGACCGGCAGCGCCAGGATAAGGGCGAGCGTGAGGATGCTGGGCTTCATGGTGTCTCCTTCGGGGGTCAGTAGAGTTCGGCGGGCTTGAGCCCGCCCACCTGTCCCGCCCGGAGCCGCTCAAGGGCGCGGCGACCGAAGGCGAGGAACAGGATCGGGGTCAGGACGGCGTCGAGCAGCGTGGCGCTGACGAGGCCGCCCAGGATGGTCACCGCGACGGGGTGTAGGATCTCTCGACCCGGCTCGCCGGCGCCGAGCACCAGCGGCAGCAGGGCGAGCCCGGCCGAGAGCGCGGTCATCAGCACCGGCGTCAGCCGCTCCAGCGACCCGCGCACGACTAGCGCCGGCCCGAACGCCTCGCCCTCGTGGATGGCGAGGTTGAGGTAATGCGAGATCTTGAGGATGCCGTTGCGGGCGGTGATGCCGGCCAGCGTGACGAAGCCGACCATCGAGGCGACCGAGAGCGGCTGACCCGCGAGCCACAGGGCGACCACCGAACCGACCAGCGCCAACGGGATGCTGGCCATGATGATGCCGGCGAGGGCCAGCGAGCGGTAGCGCCCGTAGAGGACGGTGAGGATCAGCGCGAGCGCGACCAGCGAAAGCAGGCCGATGCGGGTCGCGGCCTCCTCCTGCGCCTGGAACGAGCCCTCCAGCCCGGCCCGGTAGCCCGGCGGCCAGCGGGTCTCGTCGATGGTGCGCCGCACGTCGGCGACCACGGCGGCGAGGTCGCGCCGCTTGTCGGTGTTGCCGAAGACCGCGATCCGCCGCTGGGCGTTCTCGCGCATGACTTGGTTCGGGCCGTCGGTCTCCGAGACTTCGGCCACCCGGCGCAAAGGGATGCGCCCGGCCGGCGAGGCGATGAGCAGATCGCCCAGCCCCGTGGTCGAGCGGTCCTCGTCCCCGAGGCGGATGACCACGTCGAAGCGACGGTTGCCCTCGACGATCTGCGAAACCGTGCGCCCGTTGCTCAAGGTCGCCAAGGCGTCCGTCACCGCCGCCGGCGTCAGGCCGTACAGGGCGGCCCGCTCGTGGTCGACGTCGACCCGGAGCTGCGGGATGCGTACCTGCTTCTCGACCTGGAGGTCGGCCATGCCCGGGATCTTCGCCAGCCGGTCGCGCAGGCCCTCGGCGAGGCTCCGCAGGGTATCGAGGTCGTCGCCGTAGATCTTCACCGCGACCTCGGCCCGGATGCCCGAGAGCATGTGGTCGAGCCGGTGCGAGATCGGCTGCCCGACGTTGAGCACCGCCGGCAACACACCGAGCCGCGCACGGAGGTCGGCGAGGATGGCCTCCTTCGGCCGGCCGGGCTTCAGGTCGACGTCGATCTCGGAGGAGTGGACACCCTCGGCGTGCTCGTCCATCTCGGCACGGCCGGTGCGGCGCCCAACCGAGGTCACCTCGGGCACCTCGCGGATGAGGCGCTCGGCCACCAGCCCAAGGCGGTGGCTCTCGGCGAGTGAGATGCCAGGGTTGTAGGCCAGACCAAGGGCGAGGCTGCCCTCGTTGAAGGGCGGCAGGAACGCCCGCGGCAGGTTCGCCGCGGCGAAGCCGGCCACGACCACGGCGGCGCCGGCCGAGCCCACGACGAGCCAGCGGTGCCCGAAGGCCCATTTCAGGAGGGCGGCGTTCACGCGCTTCAGGAGGCGGACGAGCCGGGTGTCGCCGCGGTGCTGGTCTCCGTCGCGGGCGAGCAGGTAGGAGGCCAGGACCGGCGTCAGGGTGACCGACACCACGAGGCTCGCCAGGATCGAGACGATGTAGGCGACGCCCAGCGGGGCGAAGAGGCGGCCCTCGATGCCCGACAGGGCGAACAGCGGCACGAAGACGAGGCAGACGATCAGGGTCGCGTAGACGATGCCCGAGCGCACCTCCTGGCTCGCCGCCGCGACCACCTCCAGCACCGGTCGCGGCTCGGGCCTCTCCCGGTTCTCATGCAGGCGCCGGATGATGTTCTCGACGTCGACCACCGCGTCGTCGACGAGCTCGCCGATGGCGATGGCCAGCCCCCCGAGCGTCATGGTGTTCACGGTCAGGCCGAGCGCCTGGAAGACGACGACCGTCACCAGAACCGAGACCGGGATCGCGGTCAGCGAGATCAGGGTCGCCCGGACGTTCATCAGGAACAGGACCAGCACCACCGCGACGACGGCGGCGGCCTCTAGGAGCACCCGCTTCACGTTGCCGATGGAGGTCTCGATGAAAGTCGCCTGACGGAACTGGATGTTGTCGGCCCTCACGCCGGCCGGCAGCGTCCTCTGGATGGAGGCGAGCGTCGCCTCGATGCGCCGCGTCAGCTGGACCGTGTCGGCGCCGGGTTGCTTCTGGATCGAGACGATGACGGCCGAGCGCCCGTTGTAGCCTGCGTCGCCCCGCTTGTGCGCCGGGGCGAAGGCGACGTCGGCGACCTGCCGCAGCAGGACAGGCTGCCCCTGCCGGTAGGTCACGACCGTGCCGCGCAGGTCGTCGAGGCGCTTGGTCAGGCCGACGTTGCGGATGAGGTACTCGCGCCCGTGCTGGTCGACGAAGCCGCCGCCGGTGTTGGTGCCGAAGCGCGAGACGGCGGCCTCGACCTGCTCGGGGGTGACGTCGAGGGCCTGCATCGCGGCCGGGTTCGGGCTGACCCGGTACTGCCGGACCTCGCCGCCGATGGGGATGACCTGGGCGACGCCGGATAGGCTGAGGAGCTGCGGCCGGATGACGAAATCGGCGAGCTCGCGCACCTCCATCGGCGGCAGCGTCTCCGAGGTGACGGCCACAAGGAGGATCTCGCCCATGATCGAGGTGACCGGCCCCATGTGCGGGACCACGCCGCGTGGCAGGGTCTCGCGCACGATGGCGAGCTTCTCCGCCACCAACTGGCGGCTGCGGTAGACGTCGGTCGACCAGTCGAACTCGACGTAGACGATGGACAGGCCGACGCCGGAGACCGACCGGACGCGGGTCACGCCCGGCATCCCGTTCATCGCCGCCTCGATGGGATAGGTGACGGTCTGCTCGACCTCCTGGGGCGCGAGCCCCTCGGCCTCGGTCATCAGCGTGACCATGGGCCGATTGAGGTCGGGCAGCACGTCGACCGGCAGCCGCGGCAGCACGAAGCTGCCGTAGGAGACCAGGAGCACGGCGGCGGCGAGGACGAAGAGGCGGTTGCGCAGGCTGGCGCGGACGAGGGTGCCGAACATGGTTGCCCTCACCGGATCTGGTTGATGAGGTCGGCGCCGCGCACCACGATGCGCTCGCCTTCCTTCACGCCGGCCCGCACCACGACCTGGGTGGCATCGACGGGCTCGACCCGGACCTGGCGCGGCTCGAACCGCTCGGGCGCGGCGTGGCGCCAGACCATGGCCTCCCCGCCGGTCCCGCGCACGACGGCGTTCCGGGGGAGCACGATGCCGGTCGCGCTGGTCCCGGTCGCGGCGAGCACCGTCACCGGCTGTCCCACCCGGAGGTTGTCTGGCGGGTCGACGACCGCGAACTGGAGGACGGTCGCCTGCTGCTGCAGGGCACGGCTGACGCCCTTGGGCTCCAGCTTCAGGGTCGCGCCGTCGACGGTTAGCGCCGTCGTCCCCGTGCCAGTCGGTGCGTCCTCGAAGGAGAGGGCCTCGACCCAAAGGCTGCCTGGATGGACGACCTGGAACAACACGTCCTGTGGCTGCACGACCTGGCCGGCGACGACACGGGACGAGGCGATGACGCCCTCGGCGGGCGCCGTCAGGGTCTCCGGCGTGGTCCGGATGTCGCTGACGGCGGCCCGGCGCCGGCGCATGCCCTCAAGCTCGATCTCCAGGTCAGAGACGGAGATGGCGGTGCCGGCTCCGGAGGCGACGAGCTTCCGGGCGCGGGCGAGCTTCGCCTCGGCGAGGCCGATCTGCTGCTCGATCTCGCCGACCTTCTCGACCACGATGGCTTGGTCAGCCTGGATGATGGGCCGCTCGACCCGGGCGAGAACCTCTCCCTTGCGTACGGCCTGCCCGAGCCGGGGCATGCCGGCCTCGGGCGCGATGACGCGGCCACCGCCGATGCTCTGCACTAGGCCGCCACGGTTCGGGTCGGGGATGACCTTGCCGATGAGGCGCGTCGCCCCCTCGACCTCGGTCGGCCGGGCGGTCGTGGTGCGCACCTCCAGGATGCGTTGCGAGGGTTTGGGGACGAAGACCGACCCGTCGGGCAGGCGCTGCGGCGTGTTCGAGCCGGGCACCACGGTGGGCGCGTCGTGGTCATGGTCCTCGCCGCCGTGGGCGAAGGCGGTGCCCGTCAGGGCGACCACGAGGACCGCGCCGGCCACGAAGGCGGCCGGCCGCATGCGGCGGCTGCGCAGTGCGAGCCCGAGGGCTAGCCCGACCGCGAAGACGGCGAGCGCCCAGGCCCGACCCGGCTCGGGCTGGCCAAGCCGTTCCTTCAGATGGGCGAGGAACGGAATGTCGGTGTGCGCATGGGCTCCGCCGGGACGGGCGGCCGCGCTGACCGCCTCGGCCACCACCAGGGACCCGATCAGCAGGTCTTCGCCGTCGGGGCCGGCGACCTGGATGACGAGGTCGTTCGAGCCGAGCTCCGCCAGGTGCGGCGAGGAGACGGCGTAGGTCCCGTCGGCGTTCGCCGTGGCCGGCACGGCCTCGCCCTCGACGGTCACGGACACGGTCGCGCCGGTCACCGGCTCGTTGTCCTCGGACCGGTCGACGTAGAGCGTCAGGCGGTCGCCTTTGAGGGTGGCGACCACTTGGTAGAGGTCGGACTGCATGGCGATGCGGGGCGTGCCTTGCGCCGCCACGGCGGCCGGTGCCGGCCCGTGGCTGTGGTCGTCGCCCCCGCCGGCGATTGCGGGTGTGGCGAGGCAGATGGCCAGGATCATCATGGCCAGCCCGGCGGCACGGCCTCGCGGCCGCCCGGGGGCGTCGGTCTTGGGAAGGGTCACGGTTCGGGGTCCTGTCGAACGGGCACGGCCTTGCGGCGCCCGTCAGGACGCCGCGCTCAAGCGTTCGGAAGGGACCTTGGAGGTCGTCTCGGGCCGTTCGGGTCGACCCCGTGCGGATGCGTCGATTCCCGAGTGACGAGGATCGCGCCCGGCGACCCGTGCACGGGCGCCGTGGCATCGGCGGAGAGAAGCGCGACCGGATGGGCCAGGCCGCAGCAATCCGCCTTCTCGTGCTCGTGGTTCTGCGGGTCGTCGAGCGGCGGGAAATCCGGCCAGCCGCCGGCCTCGTCCGGGGTGACCTTCGCGACGACGTGCGAATGCACGGTGCCGTCGCCGTGCACGTGGCTGTGCTCGGGCCCGGCGTATTCCAGGTGCTCGACGGGAGCGAAGGCGCTCGCCGGCACCGCCGCGACGTTGACCGCGAGCGCCGACATCGCCAGCAGCATCAGGCTGGTCGCGATCCGGCGCAGGATGGTCAACGGCACTCTCAAAAACGGGTCTCCCTGAGCGACACCTAGCATCGATGCGTCGCCACGACCAAGGTCCGACGTTTGGCATCGTCCGCATGACCGGCCGATGAACCTGCGGACGAACCTATCGCACCACCATCGGGAATCGTTGCTGGATCAGGTTGCAGGTGGCGTCTTCTCCGCGAAGCGAAGCCATCCGGTCGAACTCGGCTGCGCCGGAGTGCATCGCAGGCGCCCCGGCCTGCGCACCCATGCGGTCGAAGCACTGCCGCGCCGCTTCCACGATCTCGGGATTGAACCGCTCGAACGCGCACCGCGCCTGCGCGCGCCGAAGCATGCCGTGCATCCTCAGGAAGTCGGGGCACTCGAACGCCGGGGCCGGGCCGCAGGCGAAGGTCAGCGCGATCACGAACAGGCGTCGCGCCGGCTTCATCCGGGCTTGGCCGCAGGCCAGCGGTGGTGCAGGTCGTCGATGACGAAGGCATGCGCATGTCGGCGCGAACCGGTGCCTTCGAGATGGGGATGGTCCGCTCCCAGGTCGGGGTGCAGGTGCTCGACGACGTCCGGGTCCGAGGCCGGCCAGAGTATCGCCGCGGCGGCGATGGCAAACAGGTTGATCGTCCCCAGCACCGTCAGGGTGACCGGCATGCCCGCCTTGGCTCCGAGCCAGCCGGCCAGCGGGTAGGTCAGGAGCCAGGCCACGTGCGAGAGCGCGAACTGGGCGGCGAAGACGGCCGGGCGGTCCCCGGGCGTCGCCGAGCGCCGGAGCAGCCGCCCGGTGGGGGTCTGCGCGGCGGAGTAGCCGATCCCGAGCGCCAGCCAGGCGGCCAGCAGCATCGGCCAACCGATGACGCCGCCCCAGGTCGTGGCGGCGAAGCCGAGCAGCACGACGCCGAGGAAGGCCGCGGCGGGGAGCATGACCGTGCGGTCGGGCAGCCGGTCGAGCACGCGCGGCAACAGAAGCGCCGCCAGCATCGAGCCGCCCCCGAACAGCCCGAGGGCCACCGCGACGTCGTTCTGGGGCCGCTGCAGGATGGCCTGCACGATCACCACCGTGTTGACGATGACCATCGAGCCGGCCGCCGACACCGCGAGGTTCAGGGCGAGGAGCCCGCGCAGCCTCGGCGTCGCAAGGTAGATGCGCAAGCCCCGCGTCGTGCGCTCGTAGATCCCGGCGCGGCGCTCGGGCGGCGTCGGGGACGGCAGCGCCACCGAGACGACTAGGGCGGCCGAGCACAGGAACCCGACGACGGTGCCCCCGAACAGCCAGTGGAAGTCGATGGCCGTCAGCAGGAGCGCCGCCAGCGTCGGGCTGAGCAGGTTCTCCAGGTCGTAGGCGAGGCGGGAGAGCGACAGGGCGCGGGTGTAGTCCTGTTCCTTCGGCAGGATGTCGGGGATGGTCGCCTGGAAGGTCGGGGTGAACGCCGCCGAGCAGGACTGGAGCACGAAGACCAGCAGGTAGATCTGCCAGACCTGATCGACGAAGGGCAGGACCAGCGCGACGCCGGCCCTGACGAGGTCGGTGGCCACGAGGAAGGCTCGGCGCGGCAACTGCCCCGTGAAGGCATTCGCGACCGGCGCCACCAGCACGTAGGCGACCATTTTGATCGCGAGTGCCGTACCCAGCACCGCCCCCGCCGCGTCCCCGGCCAGCCGGTAGGCGAGCAGGCCGAGGGCCACGGTGAGCAGACCGGTGCCGATGAGCGCGATGACCTGCGCGGCGAACAGGTGCCGGTAGGTCCGGTTCGCGAGAATGCTCAGCATCGTGACCTCACAGGTACTTCGCGAGCGCCTTGAACTCGGCCAGCGCCGCCTTGGCGGACTTGCCGCCTTCCCCGACCCCGTCGCCGATGCAGTGCTCCATGTGGTCCTCGATAAGGACCCGCTTGGCGTTGGCGATGGCGCTTTCCACGGCGTGGAGCTGCTGGGCGAGGTCCACGCAGGCGCGGCCCTCCTCGATCATTGCGATGACGCCGGCGAGATGGCCGTGGGCGCGCTTGAGCCGCTTGACGATGTCGGGGTGGGAGGCGTGCGTGTGTTCCATGTTGACATGCTATCACCCAGGAGAGGATAAGGGAAGGGTGTTCGACGCGCCGAGGTGGCCGGCGCATAGCGGGGGTGGGTGTCGGGTGTCGTTCGGGCGGCGTCTCATGACGGTGACCATCGCGCTGCTACTGGCGGCGGTCACCGTGCTGCCGTTGCTCGCCGAAGTCCGGCACGAGGCGTCCGGTCCCGTCGCGAACGCCGCGTTGTCGGTGGCGGAACCGGGTCAGGGCGCAACCCATCAAGATGCCGACGACCTGATCCACCACGCGCAATCGCATGCGCAGGGCGTAATGCCAGTCGCCGCCAAGGCCCCCGCGACCGTGGCTCCGTCCGCGGGGCGGTCGTTCGCTCGTGCGGACGAGGCCTTCCAGGCCGGCGGTGGGCTGCAGGGACCGTTCGAGCCTCCAAGGGCCTGAGGCTTTCCGCCTCGTCCTTTCCTCGAACGACGGCACCCGCGCAGGCGCGCGGCCGACCGTCCATTGGCACCGACATGTTCAGACGCTTCGTTCCCGTGCTGCTGGCCGTCGCCGGCGGCTTCCTGATCGCGACCTGGTGGCCCGGCGGGCCTGATGCGGTCCGCACCCTTCTGGCGGGCGCCAGAGGTGGTGCCGCGCCCGCCAAGACCGAACCGCAGCCGGCGGCAGGTCCGGAGCCGGAGAAACCCGGCCTCGTCAGGCTGACGGACGACCAGGTCGCCAAGGCCGGCATCCGCACGGACAAGGTCGGTGGCGGGAGCCTCTCGCGCCACCTGCACGTGCCGGGCACCGTCGTCCCGAGCGCCAACCTGACCGCGCGGATCGCGGTGAAGACCACCGGCACCGTCGTCGAGTTGCGCAAGGGGCTCGGCGACGCGGTCGCCAAGGGCGAGGTCGTGGCGCTCCTCGACAGCCGCGAGATCGCCGAGACCAAGGGCGAGTACCTGGCAGCGCGGGTCTCGGCCGCCCTGCAGAAGACGCTCTACGAGCGCGACAAGGAGCTCTGGGACAAGCGCATCTCGTCGGAGCAGCAGTACCTGCGCTCGCAGGCGAGCTACCAAGACCTCAAGGTCAAGGAGGATGCGGCCCGACGCAAACTCACGTTCCTCGGCCTGAGCCAGGCCGAGATCGAGGCCCTTCCGAAGCAGCCTGAGGCGCAGTTCGAGCGCCAGGAGATCCGCTCCCCGATCGCGGGCAAGGTCGTGGAGCGGCGCGTCGACCAGGGAGCCGCGGTCGGCCGGGACAACCTGGAGACCGAACTCTACAGCGTCGTCGATCTGTCGAAGGTGTGGGTCGACCTCGCGGTCAGCCCCGGCGACATGCCGCTGGTCCGCGAGGGCCAGGCCGTGACCGTTCGGGCCGAGGCGACCGGTGAGGCCGCGCGCGGCCGCATCGTCTTCATCGTGCCCGTCCTCGACCAGACCACCCGCGCGGCCCGCGTCGTCGCCGAGCTCGCCAACCCGGACGAGGCTTGGCGGCCGGGGTCGTTCGTGACCGCCGAGATCGTGATTTCCGACAAGCCCGTGCGGGTGCTTGTCCCGGCCTCGGCCATCCAGACCCTGGAGGGTCAGCCGAACGCCTTCGTGCGGGTCGCGGAGGGATTCGAGGCGCGGCCGGTCAAGCTCGGACGGTCGGACGACGACGACGTGGAGGTCACGGAGGGGCTGGAGCCTGGGGAGGTCGTGGTGACGGCCAATTCCTTCACGCTCAAGTCCGAGCTCGGCAAGGCCGCGGCGGAGGACTGAGCCATGATCCGCCCGATCCTCGCCTTCTCCGTCGCCAACCGCTACGCGGTCATCCTGGCGACCCTCATCGCCGCCGCCTTCGGGGCTTGGTCGCTCGCGCGGCTGCCCATCGACGCGGTGCCCGACGTCACCAACAACCAGGTCCAGGTCAACGCCGTCGCCCCGGCGCTGACGCCGGTCGAGATCGAGAAGCAGGTCACGGTGCTGGTCGAGCGGGCGCTCGCCGGCACGCCGGGCCTTGAGAGCCTGCGCTCCTTCTCACGCAACGGCTTCGCCCAGCTCACCGCCGTGTTCAGCGACAAGGTCGACGTCTACTTCGCAAGGCAACAGGTGAACGAACGCCTGACCGAGGTGCGCAGCACCCTGCCGCCCGGGGTCGGGGTCCGGCTCGGGCCGATCTCGACTGGGCTCGGTGAGATCTACTGGTGGGCGGTCGAGTACCGGGCCCCCGGCGAGGGTGCGCCCGTCCGGGATGGCTTGCCGGGCTGGCAGACCGACGGCAGCTACCTGACACCCGAGGGTGAGCGGCTGAAGTCCGACTTCGAGCGCACGGTCTACCTGCGGACCGTGCAGGACTGGATCATCCGGCCGCAGATGAAGAGCGTGCCGGGGGTGGCCGGGGCCGACGCCATCGGCGGCTTCGTCAAGGAGTACCAGGTCAAGCCCGACCCGATGAAGCTGGTCGGCTACGGCTTGGGCTTCGCCGACCTGACGCGGGCCGTCGAGGCCAACAACGTGACCCGGGGGGCCAACTACGTCGAGCGCAACGGCGAGGGCTACGTCGTCCGGGCGGGCGGCCTCATCGAGAACGTGGACCAGATCCGCGACATCGTCGTGGCGACCCGGGCCGGGGTTCCCATCCTGGTGAGGGACGTCGCCGAGGTCGGGATCGGCCGCGAGCTCCGGACCGGCTCGGCCAGCGAGAACGGGCACGAGGTCGTGCTGGGCACCGCCCTGATGCTCATCGGCGAGAACAGCCGGACCGTCTCGGCGGCCGCGGACGCCAAGGTCAAGGAGATCAACAAGCTCCTCCCGCCGGGCATCCAGGCCCGGACGCTGCTCAGCCGGACCGACCTCGTCGATGCCACCGTCAAGACGGTCTCCAAGAACCTCGCCGAGGGCGCGCTTCTGGTCATCGCGGTGCTGTTTCTGGCGCTCGGCAACATCCGAGCCGCCATCATCACGGCGCTGGTCATCCCCGTGGCCATGATGATGACGGCCACCGGCATGTTGGTCGGCCGCATCAGCGCCAACCTGATGAGCCTCGGCGCCCTCGACTTCGGCCTCATCGTCGACGGCGCGGTCATCATCGCCGAGAACAGCCTGCGGCACCTGGCCGAGCGGCAGCACGCGCTCGGGCGCAAGCTCAGCCTCGATGAGCGCCTGGAAACCGTGCGCGTCTCCGCCGAGGAGATGATCAAGCCGAGCGTCTACGGTCAGGCCATCATCATCCTGGTCTACGTGCCGCTGCTGACCTTCACCGGCGTCGAGGGCAAGACCTTCGCGCCGATGGCCCTGACGGTCCTGATCGCGCTCGTAGCGGCCTTCGTGCTGTCGCTGACCTTCGTGCCGGCGATGATCGCCACATTCATCACCGGGCGGGTCAGCGAGGGCGACAACCTGATGATCCGGGCGCTCAAGGGCGCCTACCGACCGGTGCTGGGCAGGGCGGTCCGAACGCCGCTGGCCTTCATCGCCGGGGCGGTGGTCGTCCTGGGGCTGGCCGGGGTCTTGGCGACCCGGCTCGGCCAGGAGTTCACGCCGACGCTCGACGAGAAGAACATCGTCATGGAGGCCCGGCGCATCCCGTCGACCTCGATCACGCAGTCGCAGGCGATGCAGCTCGGCGTCGAGGACGCCATGAGCAAGTTCCCGGAGGTGGCGTTCGTCTACTCGCGCTGCGGCACCCCCGACATCGCCGCCGACCCGATGCCGCCGAACGCCTGCGACGCCTACCTCATTCTGAAGCCGCAGGACGCCTGGCCGGACCCGTCGGAGACGAAGGAATCGCTGATCGGGCGCTTGGAGGCCGAGGCGAAGCTGATCCCCGGCACGCTGCTCGGGTTCTCCCAGCCGATCCAAATGCGCTTCAACGAGCTCATCGCGGGCGTGCGCGACGACCTCGCGGTGAAGGTGTTCGGCGAGGAGTTCGGGCCGATGGTCGAGGGCGCCCGCAAGATCGCGGGCATCCTGCGCGGCCTGGAGGGAGCCGCCGATGTGAAGGTCGAGGAGGCGGTCGGGCTGCCGTTCCTGGAGATCAAGGTCGACCGGCGCGAGATCGCCCGGCGCGGCCTGAGCATGGCGGAGGTGCAGGACGTCATCGGCACGGCGGTCGGCGGCAAGGACGCCGGGCTGGTGTTCGAGGGCGACCGGCGCTTCGCTATCGTGGTCCGGTTGGCCGACAGCGTCCGCGGGGACGTCGAGGCGTTGAAGAACCTGCCGGTGCCGTTGCCGGTCTCGCAGGCGGCCGCGGCGCGGGCGAGCACGGGCGTTCCTGCCGGTCCGGCGCTGGCCGGCGGCATGAGCGTGCCCCTGCGGCAGCTCGCCAGCTTCGCGTTCACCGAGGGGCCGAACCAGGTCAGCCGTGAGAACGGCCGACGCCGCGTCGTGGTGACGGCGAACGTGCGCGGGCGGGACATCGGCTCGCTGGTGGCGGAGGCGCAGGAGCGCATCGCCGCCGAGGTGAGGCTGCCTGCCGGCTACGAGGTGAGGTGGGGTGGGCAGTTCGAGAACCTCGCCGCCGCCCGCCAGCGGCTGACCGTGGTGGTACCGGCCTGCTTCGCGCTGATCTTCATCCTGCTGCTCGGGGCCCTCGGCTCTGCGCGGGATGCGGCCATCGTATTCAGCGCGGTGCCGATGGCCCTGACCGGCGGTGTGGCCGCCCTGTGGCTGCGGGATATGCCTTTCTCGGTCTCGGCGGCGGTCGGGTTCATCGCGCTCTCGGGCGTGGCGGTCCTTAACGGCCTAGTGCTGCTCAACCATATACGGACGCTGGTGGCGGAGGGGGCGGCGATCCCGGACGCGGTCCGCGAGGGCGCTCTGACCCGGTTGCGGCCGGTGGCGATGACGGCATTGGTCGCGGCCCTCGGCTTCGTGCCGATGGCCCTGGCGAAGGGGACCGGCGCGGAGGTGCAGCGGCCGCTGGCGACCGTCGTCATCGGCGGTTTGGTCAGCGCAACCCTACTGACGTTGCTGGTGCTTCCGGCCCTTTACGCCCGGTTCGGCAAGGCCACGCCGAAACCGGCAGAGGTACCTGACGCCGGCGTCGTATCCTCAGCATCGACGCGGCAGTTGCCAGCTTGAGCGGCCTCGGAAGGCTCGACCTGTCGGAGGCGGCCAATGCCTTCCCACGCCTCCATCGAGGCTCAGCGGAAGGAGGTCGCGTGGTATGCCAGCGAGCTCGAACACAGTGTACTATGACCCAAGGTCGTCGGGGCGCACCCAACGGCCGTCTCCATCCCCCCGCACGTCACGGCTCGGCTGGTCCCTTGCGTGACGTGCGCGCACGATGCCCTCGATGCAGACAGATGCCGACAGGGCCCGCTGGGCCGAAGCCTTTGCGGACCGCCTTGCGGGATTCGAGCCCGGCCCGTACCCGGACGTCCCAGAGGCCTCGCGTAAGACACCGTCTCCGGCAACCCGCTTGGCCAACTCCCAAGCGAATGCCCGGGCGAGAGCCCAGCGCGCCCGTGACAAGGCAAAGAAGGCCGCGGAGCTTGACGCTGCCATCGCGCAGGGGCTGCGCAGCGTCCTCCGGGCCCGCAAGGTCTACGAGCGCATGCGGGACGGCGAGGAGCTTTCGGGCATCGCCGTCCGCATTGAGCCCATTTTTGCCGAGGGGATGCGGCACCTCGTCGAGCACTGCGAGTGGGAGCGTCCGCTAGCTTCGCGGGCCCTTACGGCCCGCCTGCTGCGCCCGGCCAAGCCCCCGCCCGCGTAGCCGCCACCGCCACGCCGCCTGCGAGGCCGCCCCATTCCGGGCGGCCTTTTTCATGCCCGGCGTGACGTTCGCGGCGGGCCCGTTGCGTGCGCCAAGCCCCGCCAGGCGTGCCGTACGCCGGAGTAACGGAGACGTCGTTGCAGGGGGGAGTCCCGATCTTAAGGGTGCGTTTACCATGGCGCCCAGGGGTTCTTTCACCTCGCTCACAGGCTTCCCGCGGGGGACTCTTGGCAGCGGATTCGCGAGCTGCGATCTCCAATGCACACGCCGCTCCACGGAGGCCCGCCATGACGCACCGCACCGCCCACGACGTCGCCCAGGCCTTCGACACGGGCCTCGGCTTCGCGGCCTTCGCCATCGGCACCGCTCTGATCGAGGCCAAGGCCGCCCGTCGCGAGGCCGACGCCGCGCTGGCCGAGGACTACCTCGCCATCGCTGCCCAGGCCCGCGCCGCCCGCCTGACCGCAGCCCGCGCCCGGGAGGCCGCCGCCGCACGTCACGCCGAGCAGGCCGCCCGACGCCAGGCTGTCGAACTCGCGGCCGCTGCGCAGGTCGCGATCCTCCGCCGCCGCATCGCGGAGCGCGCTTCCGCGGCGTGATGCCATCGCGTGAGCACGAAGGGCGCAGTGAGCATGCGGGGGCAAGTATCAAGCGAAATCTCGCATCCAGGCAAAAAAAGAGCCCGCCCCGGGGCGACCGGGGCGGGCTTCGTTTTGGCGGGCGGCGGCGTCAGCGGGCCAGGGCGAGCCGCTCCTCGCGCGAGAGGCCCGCGTGCTCGTCGACCCGGAGGAGCGGCACCGCCCTCTCGCTCTCGGCCGTGAGGCGCCGGATTTCGGCAGTCCAGTAGTCGTGGAGGCTGCCCGCCTGCGGGAGGCTCTTGATCGGCTGATTGCCGGTGAGGTGCCGGCCGATGCGGTCGGGAGAGAACGCCGCCAGCCTCATGCTTTGATCGGGCGTGAGCTTCTCCAGATAGGAGATGGCCGCCTCGTCGAGGACGCCCTTGGCCGCGCCGCTGTCGCCGGCGAGGACGCGCAGGGCGGCGGTGCCCCACTCCCAGTCGGGCGTGCCGACCGGAGAGGGCTCAGGAGCCGGAGCCGGGGCGGCCTTCGCGGCGGCGACTTCGTCGGCCGCGGCCTGGAGCTCGGCGGCCGCCTGGGCCTGCGCGGCGGCCGCGTTTCCGCCGGCTCCGCCGAAGACCGACTTGGTGATCCACTTGCCGCCGTCCCAAACCAGCTTGGGGGCGAGGGCCATCGCCGACAGGGCGGCGATGGCGACGGAAGCGATGAAACGGGCGAGAGCGCGCATTGGGGTGTCTCCTTGACGTGTTGGGGATGCTGCTGGGGGCGGTCGAAATCGACTAGCGGCCCATCCTCGGGCCCCCGCCGCTCCGGCCCGAGCGCTCGACGACGTCGCGCAGGCTGAGCATCGGCTGGACGGGCGGGACGTGGGGCACGCCGCGGATCGTGGCGCGGCGCGCGAGGTGGCGGTCGATCCGCGCCGGTAGGGACGCCGCGAGGGCGGCGAGGGATTCGTCCGTCAAGCCGCGCGCCCAGTCCCTGACGTGGGCCGGCAGGTGCCGGATGTCGTGGACCCGACCGCGGCGGGCGAACTGGAAAATGTCCCAGCCGGCGGTCCACGCGGCGGGGGGCTCGATGAGCGCGGCCGCGGCCGCGGCGCCTGCGCGGACGTCGGCGAGCTCGGCCGGCTCCGGCTCCGGCTCCGCGACGGCGACCGGCGCAGGGACCGGACGGACGGTCCGGATGATGATGCGGCCGGCCTCCCAGGCGGTGACGGCGGCGATGGCGACGGCGAGGTGGTCGAGCACGCGGGCCTCCTCAGGCAGTGACGCCGAGGGCCACGGCCTCGGCGTAGGTCGCGCGGCGGACCCAGACGTGCCTGCCGCGGACGCGCTCGCAGTAGACGAGGGCTCCGTCGCCCGTCGGGTAGGCCGTGCCCGCCTCCCATTCGTCGCCGGGCGCGGTCACGATTCGCTTGAGCCGGTCGGTCCATCCGGCGGCGAGGCATGCCGCGCGGTAGCGGCGCTGCGCTGCGCCCGCCGGATCGACGAGGTCCTCGGCCTGCTGCTCCGACACCGCGACGAGGACACCGTCCCTGACGACGGCGTGGCCGCCGCGCGTGTCGACGACGGTCCCCTCGGGCGGGAGGGATTCGAGGAGCTCGACGCGACGGAGGCGTCCGAAAACGCCACCCTCCAGCGTCACGCTCCAAAGGGGTGTCTCTCTCATCGGCATGCTCCCGAAATCCGCTGACAGGGGTATCCTGCCACCCGTGCCGGAAAGTATCCAAGGGGCATGACCTGCGGCATGTTGAGCATTAAATGACACCATTAAACAATTTAATGATACCACTTAATCGGCCGACTTGAGTTTTTGAGAACAGCCTCGAAAGAAGCTCTTGCATATATCGAGACGAGGTCTACCTTTATCCGCGTACAGCAGGATTTGGGGGTGGCGGGTGGCACGGGCACTTCGAGAGACTGACGTCGTCTCGCGTCTGCGGGCGGCGTGTAAAGAAGCCGGGGGCCAGGCTCGCTGGGCTTCCGCCGCTGGCGTCACGCCCCAGTACGTGTCCGATGTGCTGCTCGGACGGCGCGCTCCCGGCGACGCAGTCCTGAGACCGCTCGGCCTGGAGCGAGACGTGCGCTACGTCGCCCGCCGTCCGGTCGAGGTCGCGATCTACGACGAGCACGGTGTCACGCTTCTGACGGCGGAGATGCTCTGATGCCCCGCCCTGTCCGCACCCGCGCGACCCTCGACGATGTCGGCACGGTCGCCGTCTCCGGTCTCGACGCCGCTTGCTACGTCCGCCCGTCCGTCGAGACCGTCGCCCGTCTTTGGGATTCGCACGGCTGGGAGGCCTGCGTCGAAAGGTGGGCCTGGCTCGGCCGGTGGGCCCTTGAAAGGATGGCGTCCGACGGGCGCCGCGTCCTGCGCGCCCGGGCCGGCGAGGCCCCGACCCGCAACGCCCGCCGCAAGACCACCGTGGAGCAGGAGGAGGTCATCGTCGCGACGGCGATGCGCGAGGGCGTCCACCGGGCAAGCCAGGCGCACGGGCTGCGGTCGACGTTCGTCTACCGCCTCCTGCGCGAGCGCGGCGTCACGGAGATGCCGAAGCTCTCGACCGAGGAGCGCCTCCGCCTGAACACCGCGAGCATGGCCCGCGCCCGGGCGGCGAGGAGGGCGGCATGAGCAATCTCGGCGCCACCCCAGACCTGCGCGGCCTCGATAAGACCGACGTCGGCGTCGAGGCCGCCAAGCTCAACGCCGGCGAGCCGTGGTTCATCTCGGAAGTCGCGGGGTTGCAGTTCTACGACTACGATTCGCGTGACGAGCTCACGGGCGAGCGCGTCCGCCCCGAGATGGGCGACCGCCTCCATCTCGTCCGTGCGCCCGAGAACGAGCACGATGCCAACGCCATCGAGATCTGGTGGCGCAACTCGGTCCGCCTCGGGCACCTGCCGCGCTACAAAGCGGCGCAGGTCGCGCCACTCATCGACGCCGGGGCCGCCGCCCGGGCCTACGTCTACGATCCCGGCGACGGTGAGGCCTGGAGCCTGACCGTCCTCGTCGTCGGCGCCGCCGCGGAGACATGCTGGGCTCGGTACATCGAACACGTCGCCTGGCAATCCATTGGGCCGACCGAGGCGGAGGAGAAGAGGGCGGAGCGCCTGAAGCGGCGGGCAGAGCGCGCCGTCGACTATAATGAGGCCAAGCGCGGCGCCCGCCTGCGCCAGGCCGTCGAGACCCTGTTCAAGGCTCCCTTCGATCCGGACCTCCCCGCCGTCGGCGAGAGGGTGCCGACCTCCCGCCTGACAGGGGCGATGCACTGCTGCGACAAGACCGTTGTCCGTATCGCGGCCACGGTCGGCGTCACCATCACCCGCTACCGGTACAGCGACGATTGGGTGACCGTGACGCCCGAGCTCGTCGGGGCGCTCCGCGCATGGGCCCGAGCGCCGCGCGGCCGCATCGAGATCGGGCACGTCTACATCCCCCGCATCCACTCCGAGCGGAGGCCAGACTATGCCCTCTAGGCCCCGCTCCCTTTTCGTCGATCAGCTCTACGGCGTCGACGCCGTCGAGACCCGGCGCCGCCTCGCCCTCGCGAAGGCGGCAGTGAAGGCGGCCGCCATCGAGGGCGGAAACGACCGCGCGCTGCTGGCGACGCTCTCCCGCGTCGAGGCGGATCTCCTCTGTGCAGCCCGCGCGGCGGTCGTCGATCTCGCCGAGGCGCTCGCCTTCTACGAGGACGGCCGCACGGCGCCGCCGGAGCCCGTGCCGGAACCGAAGCCGCCGCCCGATCCGCCGGTGGCCCCGGTTCGCTACGCCCGCCTTCCCCGCCTCCCGAGGACCTCGCCATGATCAGCCCCGCACCCGTCCGCACTGTCGTCGAGTTCCCCGAGGTCCCGGTCCGCGTCATCCCCGCCGACGGCATCCCCATCGGAGAGGGGCCGCTCATGACGGCGATGGTCAACGTCGCGGCGCCCCGGGGCACGGTCATCGGAGTGCGGGTTTTCGCCCATGCCGGCGAGATCCCGCATCTGGATCTCTCGACGCTCCGGCACCGCGGCCGGGAGGCCAAGGTGTCGGCGTGGGCGCCCGTCCCGGATGGCATGCTCCGCATCGGGGCCACGCTCCGCGCGGTCCTGCAGGATGGACCGGACATCGTCGAGGTCACCGACCACGGCCCGATCTACCGCACCGCCGCCTAACCCGCCACCGCTCACCAGGAGCCCCGCCCCATGACGCATCTACGCCTCGTCCCCCCGTCCCCGTCATCGGCGCCCGAGCCGGCCATGCCGCGGGCCTACGCTCCGCCGGCGCCGGCCCGCGGCTTTCCCTACCCCTCTGGCGCCTTCGCCTCGCACGGTGCGCGCCTCGCTCCGTCGCGGCTCTATCCGGACCGCTTGCCGGCGCCGCCCGGCGGCCGCGCGCACGTCACCGAGAACCCGAGCGACCTCGATTTCGAGCAGGCGGTCATCATCGCCATGGAGCGCCTTGCCGCCGGGCGCGAGCTCCGGGACGGCCTCGGGCGCCCCGTCGATAAGCACGAGATCCAGCGCTACGCCGGCCTCAAGGCCTCGGGACTCGCGGGCCTCCAGGCGAGGCTCAAACCGCACCTCCGACGGGACCATCCGTGGGCCGCTCAGGCCGCCGAGCTCGTCGAGCGCCTCGCGGTCGATGAGGCGCACTGGTGGACGGTCTCCGGGAGGCGCCGGACCTGACGCCGCTTCGTCGCGCGCCAGGCGGCAGTGGCGCCACCGCTTTCCCCGCAACCCCGGTTTCCGCGAGCGGACCCATGGACTACATCGACGAACTCCGCGATGGCGCGGCCGAGCACTTCAAGGAATGGCTCGCGGCCCTGGCTGCCGACGACGGCTACGCCCGCGCCGCGGCGTGGGGCCTGCGCCTGCAACTGGAAGGCCTGACGCCGGCGGAGGCCCTGATGCGCGTGGCCGAGGCCATGGAGCGGCACGCCGGCCCGCACCTTGTCCTCTATGCGGCGTCCGTCGCGGGCGGCGCCTACGACGACCCCGACGCCATCGAGAGCATGCTGGAGACCGTCGAGGCCATCCTGTCCGACCGGAGGCTGTCCGAGGCCGAGCGCGAGGCGACACGCCGTTCCCGCATCGTGGCCCGCATCCGCCGGGGCGACTACAGCGACCTCGACATCGAATGGTTGGAGATCCGCGCCGCCGCCATGACGGACGCCGAGATCCTGCGGATGTCGCCCTTCGACGGCGAGGGAATCGTCGAGCTCTCCCGCCGCGTCGTCACGTGCAGCACCGCCGTGCGGGACCACTGGACCAGGCGCGTCATCGAGCCGGGGGAGCGGCACCTGGTGCTGCGGGAAAGCCTCATGGGGCGCGAGACCGAAACCCGGCACAGCGAGCTCTCGGCCTATCTGCACGTCGTCTGCGGGGACGGCGGGGCGGCGGAGTTCCTTGACGTCTACAACGAGCACTTGGCGCTGGCGAGTTAACCACTCGTTAACCGTGTTCAAGCACCGGATGGTCGCCGGACCGCTCAAGACTTGCGGGCCGGCGCCTGCCGGGGTATCCATAAGGTCAGCTTCGACGGTAACCATACCTCGAACCTTGACTCGACTGCGCGGCCATCATGGCCTTCTTTCGTGCGCATGGGGCGACCCGCCCTGCGCACGAGGAATACATGACGCACGACCGTTTCACGCCGCCCCGCCTCCCGAAGGCGCTCGAACCGCGCGTGGCAGAGATGATCGCCGCCGCGAAGGACAACTTGCTCGTGCAGCAGCGCATGTCGCAGGACGAGCAGACCGCCTTCATCCGGCGCCTCGCCGAGGCCAAGGTCATCGTCTCCATCGGGCCGTTGCCGAAGGGGGTTGGCCTTCGCGGCGAGGTGTCGATCTCCGTGATCAGGGGCGAGGACACCATCGCCGCCCTCAACGCCGTCGGCTGGGAGATTGAGGACTTCGTCACGGTCTTCGTCCACGACGACCTTATGGCGACCCTCTGGCATATCGCCTACGGCGATGGCGACATGGGCGTCGTGGCACGGGAGGTCTTGCAGAGCCGGGACGCCGGCGCCGTCGACCGCCTGCCGTACTGGCTCACGCTCAGCCAGGTGGATCGCGTCCGCAAGATGGCCGAGAAGCTGCGCCGGAATCCCAACAAGGTGGTGCCCATCGAGATCAAGGCCGCGGTGCGGTTCGCGGACGCCTGGACGGCGAGCCGCCCGGTCTCCACGCCCCCGGGTGCAGCCTGGCACTAGGCGAGGCTGCACCCTAGGGGCGGGCGCGGGTTACTCCCCCTCGGCCTCCATGGCACGGGCGAGCCGGATCTCCTCCGGCTCCTCGTCGACGCCGGCGAGGCGCTCGCGGATCTCGCCGAGGGTGACCGGCCGGTAGGCCCATGCGTCCACGCCGACGTCGCAGCTTTGCCGGGTCGGCGGCAGGGTCCCGTGCGTGTGCCCGAACAGGTGGAGGGCGCCGCGCCAGGCGCCCGGCCAGGACCGCATGGCGTAGTGGCAGAGCACCAGCCGGGTCCCGTCGACCGTGGTCTGGACGAGGTCGTGCTGGGATGCCCACGGCAGATCGAGCACGCGCGGCTTGTCGTGGTTGCCCCGCACCAGGTGCTTGGTCCCGTTGAGGCGTCCGAAGAACGCCTGGCACTCCGCCGGGCTCGCCCCCATGGCGAAGTCGCCGAGGTGCCAGACGGTGTCGCGAGGGCCGACGACGGCGTTCCAGGCGTGGATGAGCGCCTCGTTCATCTCGGCTACGTCGGCGAACGGCCTGCCGCACATCGAGATGACGCCGCGGTGGCCGAAGTGGTGGTCGGCGGTGAAGAAGGTCTTGGACATGAAGGCAGCCTCCGGTCTGGGGGCTGCCGCCGCGCGGTCACGCCCCGGGATGGGTTTCGTTCGGGTGGGGGCGTATGCTCGGTTTCACGGTGCTCTCCGTGCGTCGATGTCCCGGGATCGCAGCTCCGGATTCCCCCGGTCAAGCGGGGTCGTTGGGCACGGTTAACGGAAATCCAGGCCGGTCGGGCGGCCGCTTGCCCCCGAGCTCTGCGAACCGCGCCCGGCACCACGGCGTATATTTTGCCGGGCGCCTGACGTGCCATGGCTTTGGCCACCGGCACCGGACGAGGGCGGCCAGGACGTCCTCGGGGGTCGCCCGTGGCCCGAGGCGGGCGGTCAGGCGCTCGACGCAGTAGTCCCCCCGGCGCCCCGGGCACCAGGGGCAGACCAGCCGCACCCGCCGGTACGGGAACTCGCCCAAGGTCCGCGGTACCCGCATCCGTCCCTCCCCTTCCGCCCGGCCGGCCCGGTTCGCAGACCATCGCCGCCGTTCCCTATCTGTTCCAATAGGCGGTTCGGTCAATGCGCAGCCTGGGCGGCGGTCCCGGACGGGTCTCGGACGGGGAAGCCCTTTCGGACGGGAACTCGGACGGGACGGGCACCCCCCGTCCGAAAACCGTCCGAGAAAGCAAAAGCCCCGGACGGGCTGTCCAGGGCTCGATGTCTACGAAGTGTGCTCTAGGTCTTCTAAGTGCCTACCCTGGTTCCGGTTTTCACCGTCGAAGACCAGGAAGGTATTTGGTAGCGGAGGAGGGATTTGAACCCCCGACACAAGGATTATGATTCCTCTGCTCTAACCAGCTGAGCTACCCCGCCACGCTCGGAAACGGCGCCCGTTGCGGCGCCGGCCGATGGCCGCGGTATAGGGAGAACGGTGCGGAGGTGTCAACGGTCTGTTGGGCCTCCGGCACCGCTTCTCCTCGTCAGAGGGTCGTACCGAAGATCTGGGCGACCTGGGGGATGTCCTTGTCGCCGCGGCCGGAGAGATTCAGCACCATCAGATGCTCCGCCGGTTTGGTCGGCGCGATCTCCAGCACCTTCGAGAGAGCGTGGGCCGGCTCCAGCGCCGGGATGATGCCCTCGAGCGCGGAGCAGAGCTTGAAAGCGTCCAGGGTCTCCGCGTCCGTGGCCGAGAGATAGGTCACGCGACCCATCTCGTGCAGCCACGCGTGCTCCGGCCCGATGCCGGGATAGTCGAGGCCGGCCGAGATCGAGTGCGCGTCGGCGATCTGGCCATCCTCGTTCATCAGGAGATAGGTGCGATTGCCGTGGAGCACGCCCGGACGGCCGCCGGTGAGGGAAGCGGCGTGCAGCCCGCTCTGGACGCCGTGCCCGGCCGCCTCGACGCCGTAGATCTCCACCTCCCGATCGTCGAGGAAGGGATGGAACAGGCCCATCGCGTTCGAGCCGCCGCCGATGCAGGCGATGAGCGAGTCCGGCAGGCGGCCCTCCATCTCCAGCATCTGCCGCTTGGTCTCGATGCCGATCACCGACTGGAAGTCGCGCACCATGGCCGGGTAGGGGTGAGGCCCCGCCACCGTGCCGATGCAGTAGAACGTGTCGGCGACGTTGGTGACCCAGTCGCGCAGGGCCTCGTTCATCGCGTCCTTCAGGGTGCGGGTGCCGGATTGGACCGGGATCACCTCGGCGCCCAGCATCTTCATGCGGAAGACGTTCGGGGCCTGCCGCTCCACGTCGACGGCGCCCATGTAGACGACGCATTTGAGACCGAAGCGGGCACAGAGCGTCGCGGTGGCGACGCCGTGCTGGCCCGCCCCCGTTTCGGCGATGATCCGCGGCTTGCCCATCCGGCGGGCCAGCAGGATCTGGCCCAGCACGTTGTTCACTTTGTGCGAGCCGGTGTGGTTCAGCTCCTCGCGCTTGAAGTAGATCTTCGCGCCGCGCCCCGCCGGGGCTTGGGCGCGCAGGTGCTCGGTCAGGCGCTCAGCGTAGTAGAGCGGGCTCGGACGGCCGATATAGTGGGTGCCGTAGGCCTCCATCTCCGCCTTGAAGGACGGATCGGCCTTGGCCTCGGTATAGGCCTGCTCCAGATCGAGGATCAGCGGCATCAGCGTCTCGGCCACGAACCGGCCGCCGAAGATGCCGAAGCGGCCGCGCTCGTCCGGCCCGGTGCGGAAGGAATTGGGAGCGGGGCTAAGCGTCACGGGGACGTGTCCTTCGCGAAGGTCTGTCGTTGGCTTGCGTGCTAGACCCATGGGCGAGCGACCGCAATGCGGCACAGCCGGACAATCGCGCGCAAACGATCGAGGCGGACGAAGCCGCTCGAACATCGTGCCGGATATCGTATCCGGCACGATGGTCTCGTCTCTTGTTTCGCATCGTCTTTTTCCGAACGCCGGCGACCACCTTTCGGGACGATGCTCTCGGGGCTCAGGCGGGCTTGCGGGCGGCGGCGACGAAGGCAGCGATCCGCGCCGGATCCTTCTCGCCGGGGCGTATCTCGACGCCGGAGGAGACGTCGACGGCCGTCAGTCCGGTGCAGGCCAGGGCCTCCGCGACGTTGTCGGCATGGAGGCCCCCGGAGAGCATCGTGCCCGCCGGCAGCACGGCCGCCTTCAGGAGATCCCAATCGAACGAGCGCCCGTTCCCGCCGGGAAGATCGGAGCCGGGGGGCGCCTTGGCGTCGAGCAGGAGCCGGTCGGCGACGGCGGCGTAGGCGGGGAGGGGGGCGAGATCCGCGGCGCAGGCAACGCCGAGAGCCTTCATGACCGGGCGCCCGGTCCGCGCGCGGATCTCGGCCACCCGCTGGGGCGATTCGCGACCGTGAAGCTGGATCAGGTCAGGGTCGAGCGCTTCGAGCGCCGCGGCGAGCAGGGCATCGTCCGGATCGACGAGGAGCACCACGCGCTCCGCCCGACCCCGCGCTTGGCGGGCGAGGCGGCCTCCGTCGTCCAGGGAGACGTGGCGTGGGCTCCTGGGAAAGTGGACGAAGCCGACGAGGTCGGCGCCTGCGTCGAGCGCCGCGTCGAGCGTCGCCGCACGGCTCAGTCCGCAGATCTTGACGCGCACGCTCGACATGGGAGGACCCGCTCCGCTCCCGTTACCGGGCAGCCGCCGGCGCCGGGAGTGCCGCTTGGCCGGAGACCCGGCCGTAGCCCGGCTCGGCGCCCGGCGTCCCGAAGGTCTTGAGTTCGGCCGCCTCCTTGGCGAAGCGGTCGGCCTCGCGCCGATGATAGCGCGCCAACCGGCGGGTCTTGCTCTGGCTCATCCAGCTTCCCACCCCGCCGACTAAGATGCCGAGCGCCACGGCACCGAACAGGACGGCGTAGAGCGGCAGCACCACGCTGAACACCGGCTCGGGCGAGAACGGATCGAGGGACAGGGTCACGGGCTCGCGGTTCGCGACCGCGAGCAGCACAACGACCACCGCGACCGGCAGGAGCACCAGCGCTTTCAGGAAACGGATCATCAACAAGGTCTCCGACGGACGGGACGGGCCTTCGACCGGTCCGGACGGGATCGGTCGTCCGAGACCCACGGGACCGCCGAGGGGCATTCGAGGTTCGAAGGCGAGGATTTAGTGCGCACCGGCCCCGCCGTCACGCTCTCCGGCGAGCGTGAAGCCGTTCAGGCGCCCGGTTGTTCCTCGCCGATGCCGGCCCGGTTCAGGCGCAGGCGCATTTCCTTGCCGGTCTTGAAGACGGGGATCGCCTTCTCCGACACGGCAACGGACTCGCCGGTGCGGGGATTGCGCCCGCGCCGGGCCTCGCGGCGCTTGACCGAGAAGGCACCGAAGCCGCGCAGCTCGACCCGGTCGCCCTGGGCGAGAGCGTCGGTAATGGTGTCGAGGATCGCGTTGACGAGGGTCTCGACGTCGCGCTGGTAGAGATGGGGATTCTGCTCGGCGATCTTGAGCACGAGTTCCGACTTGATCATGCGGCTCTCTTCCGAATGCGGTGCGGGCGCGGCCTCGTCTGCCTCAGGGCGCCGGGCGCCAGACGGCCATGAGCCCACCCTCGGCGAGCCCCGCGGTCTCGGCCTCGAGCGCGCGCAGGCGGGCGGCCAGACCGTCGAGCCCGAGGAGATCGGCCCCGATGCCGAGCGTCGACCACAGCTTGAGGCCACCCTCGGCCTTGGGCTTCCAATCCTTCACCGGAAGATCCTTGGGGACCTTGCGCTCCGTCTCGAGCCACGCGACCGCCTGACGCTCGCCGCCGAGCTCGTCCACGAGCTTGAGCGGGACGCTCTGCCGGCCGCTGAACACCCGTCCGTCGGCGACGGCCGAGATCTGCTGCTCGTTCAAGCCGCGCCGCTCGGCCACCAGCCCCTTGAACCAGCCGAAGGTGTCCATCACGATCGAGGAGAGCGCCGCGCGTGCCTCCGGCGAGGTCGGGCTGAAGCCCGAGGGCTCCGCCTTGAGCGGCGAGGATTTCACGGCCTCGACCTTCACGCCGACCTTGTCGAGCAGGCCGGACACGTCGGGATACTGGAACAATACGCCGATGGAGCCGACGAGCGCCGTCTCCCGGGCGACGATGTGGTCGGCGGCGATCGCCGTGATGTAGGCGCCCGAGGCCGCCGTGCCGTCGACGAAGGCGACCATCGGCTTCTTCTCGGCCAGCGCGCGCAGGTTGCGGTAGAGTTCCTCCGACCCCGTCGTCGTGCCGCCGGGCGAAGAGATGGAGACCACCACGCCCTTGACCGAATCGGCCTTGGCCACGCGCTCGATCAGCTTGCGGGTGGACTCGCTGCCGGCGATGAAGCCGCCGATCGAGATCCGGGCGATCTGGCTTTCCGTGGCGGGAAACAGCCGGCCCTCGCCGACCCGCGCCCGGTAGCCAACCGCGCCGACGGCGAGGATGACGGCGCCGATGCCGAGCACGCGCCACAGGGTCAGCTTGCGGCGCAAGCGGCGGCGGTCGATGAGAAGCTCGGCGTCTGCAGCCATCCGACGGTGCACTCCCTCAAAGCTCCAGCCTCGGCGGGCCGGTTCCGATCGACGCCGCGGATGCGGCAGCACGACGAAGCCACGCCCAGCGAAGGGCCGCCATCGTCTCGCCGCGCGCAGGCCTCGGCCGGCACCCCGTCATGTACGGGAATCGGCGGATGCTCCCGCCGGATCAGGGCTGTGTTCTATCGCCTGCCGCGCCGCACGGGCAAGATGCTCCCGGCAAACAAGAACTCCGCGGCGATCGGGCGAAAAGCCGCCTGGACGAGGGCCGCCCGGACAAACGAAACGCCTGCGCGGGGTCTCCCCCCACGCGGGCGTCGGACGAAAGTCGGGACCGGGCGCAGTTTCCCGCGCCCGGAGCGGCGAGGACTACTCCTCGTCGCCACCCTTCTTCTTGTTGAAGGCGGCGCCCAGGATGTCGCCGAGCGAGGCACCCGAATCGGCCGAGCCGAACTGGGCCATCGCCTCCTTCTCCTCGGCGACTTCGAGCGCCTTGATCGAGACCTGCACGCGGCGGGCCTTGCGGTCGAACTGGACGACGCGGGCGTCAAACTTCTCGCCGGCGGCAAAGCGCTCGGGGCGCTGGTCACCACGGTCGCGGGCGAGTTCGGCGCGGCGGATGAAGGTCTGCATGTCGGTGTCGACGAGCTTCACCTCCAGGCCGGAATCCTTCACCTCGACGACCTCGCAGGTGACGATCTGGCCCTTCTTGATCTCGCCGGCTTCCGCGAAGGGATCGCCGCCGAGCTGCTTCACGCCGAGCGAGATGCGCTCCTTCTCGACATCGACGTCGAGAACCTGGGCGCGGACCATGTCGCCCTTCTTGAACTCCTCGATGACCTGCTCGCCGGGACGGTTCCAGTC
Organism: Methylobacterium sp. NPDC097929; assembly: GCF_049543375.1. Lineage (NCBI taxonomy): Bacteria > Pseudomonadati > Pseudomonadota > Alphaproteobacteria > Hyphomicrobiales > Methylobacteriaceae > Methylobacterium > Methylobacterium sp. NPDC097929. Next base: position 61,224 of record NZ_JBMVEP010000012.1, read on the forward strand.
GAGATCCGACAGGTGGACCATGCCGTCGACATCGCCCTCGAGGCCGATGAACAGGCCGAACTCGGTCTTGTTCTTGACTTCGCCCTCGACCTCGGAACCGACCGGGTGCTTCTCGGCGAAGGCCTCCCACGGGTTCTGCAGGGTCTGCTTGAGGCCGAGCGAAATGCGGCGCTTGACCGAATCGACTTCCAGGATCTGGACCTCGACCTCCTGGGAGGTGGAGACGATCTTGCCCGGATGGACGTTCTTCTTGGTCCAGCTCATCTCGGAGACGTGGATCAGGCCCTCGATCCCCGGCTCCAGCTCCACGAAGGCGCCGTAATCGGTGATGTTGGTCACGCGGCCCTTGAGCTTGGCGCCCTCGGGGTAGCGGGCGGCGATGCCCTCCCACGGATCGGCGAGCAGCTGCTTGATGCCGAGCGAGATGCGGTGCGTCTCGTGGTTGATCTTGATGATCTTGACCTTGACCGTCTGGCCGATGGTCACGACCTCGGACGGGTGGTTCACGCGGCGCCACGCCATGTCGGTGACGTGCAGCAGGCCGTCGATACCGCCGAGATCGACGAAGGCGCCGTACTCGGTGATGTTCTTGACGACGCCGTCGATGACCTGACCTTCCTCAAGGTTGGCCACCAGCTCCGAGCGCTGCTCGGCGCGGCTCTCTTCGAGAACGGTGCGGCGCGACACGACGATGTTGCCGCGGCGGCGATCCATCTTGAGGATCTGGAACGGCTGGGGCGTGCCGAGCAGCGGGGTCACGTCGCGCACCGGGCGGATATCGACTTGGCTGCGCGGCAGGAAGGCCACGGCGCCGTCGAGATCGACGGTGTAGCCGCCCTTGACCTGGTTGAAGATCGTGCCCGTGACGCGCTCGTTAGCCTCGAAGGCCTTCTCGAGCTTGACCCACGACTCCTCGCGGCGCGCCTTGTCGCGCGAGATGACGGCCTCGCCCAGGGCGTTCTCGATGCGGTCGACGTAAACCTCGACCTCGTCGCCGACCTTGAGCTCGCCCTCGCGGCCCGGGCCGGTGAATTCCTTCAGGGGCACGCGCCCCTCGGTCTTGGCACCGATATCGATGACGGCGACATCCTTCTCGATGCCGACGACGGTACCCTTGACGACCGAGCCCTCGGTGATCTCGTGCTGGAGGAAGGATTCCTCGAGCAGGGCCGCGAAATCTTCGCGAGCCGAGGGGCTTACGTTCAGACCAGCAGACATTCTCTCTCCTGAATGGCCCCGTTCCGGGACCCGCGTCGACGGCTCGTGTTGCGAAAACCCCCGTCACCGCCGCCCGCCGGATGGACGATCCGGTCGGGCTCGCCTCCTCTCGGAGGGCCGACGCATGCTGGATAAGCGATGGTCGAGGGCCGATCTCCCTAACGATGCGGCCGCCGGGCACGGGTGCCCGAATCCTGACGATACCGATGGGGAAATCGGTGTGAGCGATAGCGGATACAGTGTCCGGACGCAACGTGCCGCCGCCAAGGATCGCGGCCAAGGATCACGTCTGGCCGGATGTCGCCTCCGCCGTCTCGGCCCGGAGGCGCGCCGTCAAGCGGTCGGGGCGCCCGGCCGAGTGAGGGCGTAGAGGGTGATCGCGGCGGCGTTCGAGACGTTGAGGCTGCGGATCGCGCCCACGGCGTCGATGCGCACCAGCAGGTCGCAGCACTCGGTGGTGCGCTGGCGCAGGCCCTTGCCCTCGGCGCCCAGCACGAGCACCGCCGGGCGCCGGGGAGTGACCGTGTCGAGGGGGATGCCGGCCTCCGAATCGAGCCCGATCCGGGTGAAGCCGCGCTCGCCCAGCGTGATGAGCGCCTCGGCGAGGTTGCGCACGACCACCAAGGGCACGTGCTCCAGGCCGCCGGAGGCGGATTTGGCGAGCACGCCGGTGGCGTTCGGCGAGTGGCGCGCCGTGGCGACGATGGCGGTCACCCCGAAGGCGGCGGCGGTGCGCACGATGGCACCGACATTGTGCGGATCGGTGATCTGGTCGAGGGCCAGCAGCAGCGCGTCGTCGGGCATCGCGTCGAGCGCGGGGGCCTCGAGGTGCTCGGCCTCGGCATAGAGGCCCTGATGCACGGCGTCGGGGCCGAGCAGCCGATCGATCGCGCTCGGGCGCACGATTTCCGGCTCGATGGGAAGCTCGGCCAGCGTCTCCTTCAGCCGGGCGAGCGCGTTCTCGGTCGCGAGCAGGCGGTGGAAGCGGCGGCCGGAATTCGCCAGCGCCTGCGAGACCGGGTGCCAGCCGTAGAGCACCACGTGGTCGTGCCCCTCCCGTGCCGCCGGTCCCGGCCGCTGCTGCATCCGCGGGCGCGGCCGAAATCCGTGCGGCTTGAATCCAGGGGGCTTGAATCCGGGCGGCTTGGCCGGGCCGTCGCGCGGCGGAGTCATGGGCTTATCTTTCGAGATGGGAGGTGTCCCAGCGGAAGAACCGGCCGGATCGCCCCGCGTCAAGCCGTGAAATGATGGCCGGAGACCGTTGCCGCGCGCCCAGAACCCGACTATAGCACCGATCGCCGCCGGACAGCGCCCTTCGTCTATCGGTTAGGACGTCAGCCTTTCACGCTGAAAAGGCGGGTTCGATTCCCGCAGGGCGCGCCACTCTGTCTTCTCAATGACTTACGGGTGGCATCTGCCCATTTTCAGGCAGAATTCTCAGGCAGGGTGAGGCCCTCTCGACGGCTTTGCGCTTTTTTGTTTCATCTGTGACCGCTTCGGCCGCCACCCGGTAAAGCGAAGCGCCTTCCCCGCTTAAGCCGAACGCTTCCACCGTCAGCGCGGTCAGATCGTCCCGGAAAGGCTTGGTCAGCAATTCACGGTTCGGCCGTCCGGCGGCCTCGCACAGAAGCGTGCGTTCCGCCGCGCGAATGTGGATTAGACTGAACCGGGCTCTGCCCAACTCGATGCAGTAGCGCCCGTCGAGCCGACAAGGCGTCTTTGCGTTACGAGCGTCAGGCGCGAATGTATTGGCCGCTCAGTACAGCCTCTCACCGCCCTGCCCCGCCCCCGCACTCGACGGCCCATGAGAGACCGGCCGCACTATCGGTGTGTGGCGGGCTCGAAGCTGTTCGTGCGCGATGATCCCGTTCCAAAGAGCGTGATTCGCACCACGCGCCCTCTAAATAGCCCGCTCCGTCGGGCCGATTCGTCCCGGATTCACAGGCAGCGCACATTCCTCTGATCCACAGCTTTCCGCCTGCGTCACTGTGGCAAGCGTACCGCTGAAGCGTCGAACGCAGAGAGAAGTGCACACGCAAGAGCGCTTGGTTAAAATCTCTGCGTTGCAGATCGGAGACACGATCTACTTGGTTAATTCCGTTCGACTAAAGTAGTCCAACCAATGTTTTTGATGGCGTGACTTGTCGAGTTGGCTGCGATCGGGCATCTTAAGGCTCCCGAAACGATTGGAGAGACAGCCCGCGATTCGCCCAAAGCAAAACGCGCCCAAGAACCCCGGCAAGGGCTCAGGTGCGCGCTTAACCCCGTAAGGGGGATAGAGTTAGTTCACTGACAAGAATGAACTTATCTCCCGAAAATCTGAAGTGCAAGCGCTCTTTCGAGAGGGCACGGGAAAGCTCTGTTCGACGCGGCGTCCAGAAAGGATGCCCTATGGATACCACCACCGACGACAAGCTCGCCGAAGCCGATCAGCACTACGCCGCCCTCGGTCTGACGCCCGGCGGTGTCAAGGACTTCGGGCAAGTTTATGCGGCCTGGAAAGCTCGCATGAAGGTCCATCACCCCGACACCGGTTCCGCCACCCAAGAAGGACGCGGCTCGAATGAAATCGCAGCGCGGATCAACGCGGCACGCGATTGGTTCAAGAAGAACATCGAGCGCGAACTCCACCGCACGACGCCGCGCCAATCCGATCCTTTCGGCAGGTGGCAGCAGGAGTGGCAGCGCTCTCAGTCCTCTCAGGATGGTCAGCGCTCCCAGGATCGTCAGGAAGAAGCTGGCCGCGCTGAGAGGACTGAGAAGGCTGAGAGCGCTGACGCCTCTGACGACGCTGACGCGGCCGGTGCTTGGGAGGATGCGACTTACCGCCCGAACGCTCCGTCCAAAACCTCGGAGTTCATTGAGGAATACCTGCGCATTCGAGGGTGGACGGTGAGTGCCGGCCGGGTGCTCATGCCCGCGGCGAGGTACAAGAGCTACCCGACGCACCCCATCGGCGAAGTCCTTCGCGATGTGGAGATCACCGAGGAACGGCTACAGTCTGAGCTTCAGGACTACCTTGAGCGGCAAACAACCCCCGGCGGAGGCGATGTCACAAAAGCCTCACTCAAGAGTAGCCAACGGGCGTTCATCACCGCGAAAGCCGACGAAGAACGGGCAAAGACCTTCGAACGGCTCATGGTACCGCTGGACGCCGCCCAGAAAGCCGAAGCGGAGAAGCAATGGGCGCTTCTCGCCGCCACCGTGTTCGAAGACTCGCCCACAGTCGCAATCGCCGGTCTGCAGAAAATTATTCATCAGGTGAAGCTGAAAGCCCTGAGAATGACAATTCGGAACCATCTTATGGCGGTTTTCTACTCAAAAGAGGGAGGACTCGGAAAGACAGAGTTCGTGAAGTTGTTTTCATCCCCCATGGAGGAGCTTCGCAGCGGAACAACGCTCGTGTCCGACGTTGTGGACAAGAGCAACATCGATCTGTTCTCGCAGCCGATCGTATTTCTGGACGACATGGACAAGCTTGACGAAAAGTCTGTCGGGACGTTCAAGAGCGTTCTCACGGCGGATTACATCGATCGTCGCAAGTTCTTCAAGCAGTCGATGGTGAACGTCCGCCAGCAAGCGGTGTTCATCGGTACGGCCAATCGCCCGGTCAACGAATTGGTGATCGATCCGAGCGGACATCGACGCTTCCTGATGCTGACGTTCAAGCATCTTCCCCGCAGCGGGCAGAAGAAAATTTGGGATACCGTCAATGGACTCGATTGGGAACTGCTTTGGCGCAGCGTCAGTCAAGACGACCCAGACCCGATCGAACCCGTGCTGGAGTTCATGCGGGCTGAAGCCGCAAAGGCTGCGATGAACTCCCCTGCCGGCAAGCTGACACGCTGGTTTCGGAACCTCGACTTGTCTCAGCCGGAAGTTCAGTCCCTGGCGAAAGGAAAGCAGATCAAATACTATACTTTCCCCGATCTCTTTCGCCTATACGAAGGAGGCGTCCCCGGAAGTTTGGGCCTGACAAGGGTAGAGTTCGATCGGTTGCTGGCGGACCTCTGCGATCGAGGTGTGGGGCCGTTCGCAGGGCCGAAACACACCGTGTTCGGTAGCGCCTTCTGGCCGAAGCCGTAAGTGCGATCAGGGGCGTCAGAGTTCTCAGGCTCGTCAGTGGCGTCAGCGAGCGTGCCTGACGACGCTGAGAGCGCTGACGATCCTGAGACGGCTGAGAGGACTGAAACGCTTGAGCCCCTGACCGCCGAAGGCCACCATAGCCTCCGAACGATCCCGCTCAGCCCCTTGAACAAGAACATCGCGGCCCGGACGGCGTTCTGTCGGCGTTGCAGGTGATCTCCCCGACGTTCGATTAGATCACCAGCTTCGCTGGCACGGTCCGGCTCCGTCGCGTCGCGAAGGATTTCCGCCAAGGCACGAACTGGTGATCGAGATCACCGCGAGCGATTACCTCCAATGTATGGGATTCAAGCAAGCCGGCACCGACCGCGCAACTCAAACCATTCAGGCAGCCCGAGCCCATCGATCCGGCGCAGCCTGCGACCGGATCGAAGGCGGTGATCTCGCCGGAGTGCGATGAGATCACCACCATGCAGGCAGGCGCTGGTGATCCCGCTCCCTGCCCGAGAATGTCACGCCGGGCGGCTCTCGATCCAACGGGACATTCGTAGGGGCCGTGCGCCGTGTTACCGTTGAGCATGGATGCATTTTCCGATCCGCAGGCCGTCGCCCGGTACGCCGAAAATCCGCCGCGGATGGTGCCCGGCTACGCCGACCTGCAACGTATGGCAGGGCTTCTTCTGGCAGAGCGTGCGCCGGACGACGCGCAGGTGCTTGTTCTCGGCGCAGGCGGCGGCCTCGAACTCAAAGTGTTTGCCGAGGCGCAGCCTGGATGGTCGTTCGTTGGCGTCGATCCGTCCGCCGCGATGCTCGACCTCGCTCGGATGACGCTCGGTGAACTCGCGGTCCAAGCACTGTTGCACCAGGGCTTCATCGACAGCGCGCCGGAAGGCCCGTTCGACGGCGCAGCCTGCCTTCTGACCCTGCACTTCATCGAGCGCCGGGAGCGCCTACGCACTCTCCGAGAGGTGCGGCATCGCCTGAAGTCGGGTGCCCCCTTCGTGACCGCGCATTTCAGCATCCCGCAGGGCGAGGTCGATCTCTGGATGTCACGGTATGCCGCCTTCGCGATTTCATCCGGCATCGAGCGTTCGCAGGCAGAGGCTGCACGGTTCGGGATTGCGGAGCGGTTGCCAATCCTTTCGCCTGAGGACGACGAGCAGCTTCTCCGCGATGCCGGATTCACCGGCATTAGCCTCTTCTACGTTGGCTTCGCGTTCCGGGGTTGGGTCGCCTACGCCTGATCTCTGCTTTCGACCCGTTGCGGACCCTGGGAAGGTCCGCTCTCTAGGTCATTCCAGAGGCTCGTTAGAGGTTCGACAAGGTGCGTCCGCAGGCGGCCTTGATGACCTCATGCGCGGGGACGTTGACCCAGGTAACGCCATCAACTTTCGCCTGTGCGTTCAGCCAATCGCCTGCGATCCGGTAGCCGAGGGTGTATCCTAGCCAACGCGGGCGCTCCCCCTTGAAACCGAAGAACCAAACTCGGTGGTCATGACCGTTGCCGATGAGGGTCGCATTGTCCGGGAGGTTGGCCGCGATCACCTCGTCGGTGACGGCGCATTCCCACGGTTCAGGCGGCGAGCCGAACAGGCGGCTGACGAACTGACCCGCCAACCCTTCACTCACCAGAGCCTCACCCAACGTCCAGCCATAGCCGGGGCCTGCCATGCGCATGCAATGGTGGGCCTCGTGTGCCACCGTCCGGCGCAGGTCCCCGTCGCTCAGCGAGCGTGCGAAGTTCGGATTGTCCGGATCGAGCGAGATGGAGAATAGGTTCCCCCTGTAAGCCCGCCCCGTCGTTCCGGTTTCAGGGATTACCGCGCCCGGCTGGCGTTCGATCAGAATGTCGAGGTTCGTGGGAGGCATCAAACCAGCGATGGCCTGCCGTGCAATCTCGACTTCGGCGATGATCGTTTCACGCCACGGGCGCAGATCGCCGGACGCCTCAAGCCAGTGCAGGTTCCACGTCATCGCTATACCGAGATCGAGTTGACCGGCTGATCCTGCCGGAGAGCGCCGGGTACGGCAACATCCGCTTCCGGCTGCGGAGCGACAGCCCGCTCCCCACCCGCTGCGGACCTCATGACTGCACACGAATTTCCAGATTTCAGCCACTTCGCGCGACCCAACCTGATCCGGCGCAACCGAAAGTAGGGTGACGGTGGCGTTCTCGCCGAGAACCGACGCGATCACCCGCACCATCGGAACGATCCGGGATTGAATTTGAATCCGGGGATCGCGAACAACAATCCAGCCTCTGCCGTGGTTTGCTCGGGAGGGTCATCCCGCCCGTCGCGCTCATGTCTCACCCTCCCAAAGATGTTCTCGCCGATCACCCGCGCGCTCATCAAGGCGAACATCACCGCCCGGCGATCCCGCTCGGACGCATCGGCGAGACGGCGAAATTCCAGGCGTCGGGGTGCGATCTGCTGTCGGTGCGGGTGATCACGCAGAGCTTCGACAGGATCACCCGTTTCGCTGGCGCGATCCGGCTCTAATGCGCAGGGTGCGATCACCACCACGGCGATGGTGGTCGAGATCACCGACCGAGAGCGGCGGGGCGGATCGCGTCCGTCTTAAAAATCTTGCGAGCGGTCACCGTGCGCGAGGCTCGAACCATTTCGGCACCCCGCGCCCAGTTATTCGGCGCAGCCCGCGGTCGGATCGGAGGCGGTGAACTCGAAGGGCGATGAGATCACCACCTTCGACCGTGCACTCTCAACATCACGTCCCCGGCGCGCCTTCTCGCTGATGTTCGTCTTTCCGCGGTCGGCCGCGCCGCTGGTAGGTTCCTGCCGTCAGTTTCTCCTCGCGGGCTGCGTTGCGACGCCGAGCGCCTCGGGCACGTTCTCTGGCCTTCTTCCGCGCTACTCGATCACCGAGCGCCTCCGGGCACATCTTCGATCCGATATCGCCGTCGTGCTTCGAGGCTGGGCGCTGCACGTCCAGAATTCCGGCCTCGTTGACCGGCACAATCTCGATGTCGTTCGTGATTCCGCTCGCGCGGAGGCGACGGCTGAGCGCCTCAGCCTGATGCCAGTCGTGGAGGTACACACGATAAGTACCGCCATATGAGGGATCGCGGATCGCCCCCCTCAGCACGAACTGAAACACGTCCTCATCTTCTCGCGCACTCCGAATGGCCTCGTTATCGAGGCCAAGCACCTCAATCGAAGCTGCGTCGGAGTTCTGCGCCTTATTCGAGTAGATCGCCATGCTCGCAGTGTGATGGATCAGCGAGTTCGTGCCTGCCTGCTTCGGCTGACACCTTGTTCCGTTGAAGCGGTGCCGGAAGTAGGGGACGGCAGCTTCGTTCGCCGCCCAGAACCCGTCGAAACCGATGCGCTCCAGATGCCTCGAAATCTGTACGAGGCAGTGGCTGCCTTCATCCCCCTCCCACCACGCGGTCGAGCCCAGGCACTGCGTGAAATAATGGATCAGGACGTTCGGCTGCGCCCGAGGGGTTCCGGCGGCGACGTTTACTTCGACAACCTCAACCCGCTCAGCATCGAACTTGTGGATGCTGCGGTAGGCGATGCTGTCGGAGAAGCTGGCGGCGGTCATCTTCACCGACGCACACGCCTCCAGGGTGGTGAACGACCACATCGACCACCACCGCACCGGACTACGGGATCGCTCTGCGTCGCTCCATTCACGCAGGTCCACGAATGTGGTGCGGTTCGGGTTCGAAGCCGCCTTGCGGAAAGCGTTGAGCGTCGTGGCATCGTCCTCAACGATCTGCCGCGGGTCCAACCGAGCAACATCATCGCGATCAACAACGCGAGCCCACCCCGTTCCGTCGATCAAACTAAGAGTATAGTGACGTTCGACACTACTCCAAGTTGCGCCGATCCGCATCGAGCCCGAAGCGATGATGTTCGGTGTTTCGTCGATTCGCACGTGCCAACCGGCGATCGTACTCGGATCGAGGGTCAACAGCGCCTCGTGCGTGACGACCACGATCCGATGGTCGTCGCCGCTGATCGCCGCACTTTCGCGAACAATCTCACGAAGACGGCGAAGCACGTCTCCACGCTGACCCTTCTGAGCAGAATGGATCGGAATGACTTCGATGGCTCTGTCGAGGGCGGCAGCAGAGCCGCGGAGGTACACGGCCTGCTCGTCGATCAGGCTCGTGCGGGGCGAGCAGAGGAGGTAACGGCCCGGTTCCGCGATCATCTCGTCGAGCATCTTCCGGGTCTTGCCGCACCCCGGCGCGCCAGTGAGTACATGTAGTTTCATGTTAGAATATTGCCTTAATAAATGCGTCCGCTGCATGTTTATATAGAAGAAGGTGGACGGATTTATTTCTACAATAGACCAGGAACGAGGGCCAAATTTTATCTTCAACTCGATGAAGCACGACGTGCGAGGCGCTTGAGCGCAGCGAAGAAGCGGAGCAACGACGGCTTCATCACGACGGGGCGGCTTCGTCCGCCCCTCGTCCTCAGAGGCGGCAACCGCTCGAAGTAGGTGATGTTGTTCTCCCCATAGGAGACGGCGCTCGGCGCGCTGCCGCGCGCGATCCCCGTACCGTTTCGGCTCTCGACGTGCGCGAACGCTGACGCGCTTCGCTCACTCGTCGCCGACCGGCGAGCGGTTGAGGTTGTTGTTCGAGGTGGTCTCGTTCGCCGAGGTGACGAAGCTCTTTCCTCGAGGTGGACCCTATGACATCGCTGCCACAGGCAGCCCAAACATGCGGCGGACGGTGTTGGCTGCGACGAGGATTCGAGCACTTCGACGCCTTCACGCGAAGGTACGGCCGCGCATCGAAGGGCAGAAGGAAGTCCGCCTACAAGCGAGCAAACCAGTCCGCATCGACCGCAACACGTTCCACCAACTCGACGCTTACGCCAAGCTTGAGCGAACGGAGAAGGTCACAGAGGCTGTCTCCGTCGATCAAATCGATCGCCGGAGCACCATCCCTCGTTGCCTCACGCTTCGCGTCGTTAGAGAACGATCCGGTGGTGAGGATCAGCCCTTTATCCGACCTTCCTACCATCGCGCCGCGGAAGTCGCGAACCGCGCTCGCTCCAACTGTTCCAACGTAACGTTTGCACTGGAAGAGCACTTGGAAGGATAGGAGGGCGACACGGAGGACCCCCTGACCATCGATCCCGCCGTCGCCGGAACGACCGGTCACCTCAACCTTGATAAAGCCCGCCTCTCTGAGAATGCGCTGTGCGAGACGTTCAAACGCATCTGGAGGCATCGAGCGGAGGGCGGCAAGGAGCCGGTCCTTCCACGCATCCTCAGGCGGCGATACGTCAGCAGCGACCGCCTCTTCCGTTGTCCGTGGCTCGGCTGCGGGCTGGTCCTGCCGCCGCCGATCGCGGTCCTGTCGTCGGACGAGTGCCGGAATATCAGCGACTTCATCCACCGACATGTGCTCGCCTGCATCGGTGATCGTCCAGACGCCGCGGGCGCTGTTGTCGATCGCTCCTGCACGCTTGAGGTAGGTTTTCGCCCACGCAAGGTTGTAGCTGAGCTTCGTCTGCCGATTGTCTGAGTGGATGACCGATGCGACCGAATCGGGGATTGCCTCACGCTCGATCACCTTCGCGAGCAACTCCTCGTTCGAGCCGGAGCCGCCCATGGCCTTCAAGGCTTCGAGCGTCGGCCAGAGGAGGGCGTCGAAAGTCGGAACTTGGGTGATCGGCGGTAGCATGGAAGCTATCGTGCCATCACCGGAGCATGCTGTCGCTTTGAGTTTCTCTCTGCCGACGCCAAACTTCCGGTGGATCGATTGATCGCCTGATGATCGTCGCTCCCGTGCAACGCTGTGGCCGGACGGATGCTCAGACCGGACCCGAGCGTCTATGATGAACGAGACCACCAAGCAGCTTCTTCGATCGAGCGGAGCCCGCGAAGAAGGTAACCGAGGCGATCGAACAGTGCCCACTCTTCAACGCCCAGAGCACCTTCCATATCCCCGAAGTTCATTGACTTAGGGGAACGGACCCGCGAGCCGGTGATCGATTACGCTCGGCTCTCTGTTCCGCCTTCACGGCCCCGACCGCGGGTTGTCTCAACTAGTTTATTGCTACCTACATATGAATTTTGGACGTAAGCTCGAATGCCTGCCACAAATAGCCCGAGCAATCCCCACTGGCCCGCGACGGTTATATATTGCAACTTAAAATCAAAGCGCTATCTTATAGGTAGCCTACTATCAATGCGAACAATCCGCCAACATTCATTCGAGGATCGGTCGATGTCCTAATATAATTTGCAAATAGTTCAAAATATCCTTGAGTTCATACTATATCGAAGCGAGCAAGTATGCGACAGGAATTAAAAAGCATTGTTAGATTCATTGAGTCGCAAGATTTACCCTCAAGCTTTGAATTGATAAAAGACGACATCTGGGATGTGAGTAAGAACTGCTTCCATACCCAAGAGACATATGTAATAGATTTTAAAGAGACAATACCCAGCAATTTCACCGATGATTACGGGATCGGAATCGTTAGAGCATGCACTTCTTTTTACAACACGTTTGGGGGTATACTTATATTCGGCGTTAGAAATGGCGACCTGACGATCGCAGGTGTAGCTAATCCCATCGATATTGAGGCTCTAAATCGAGTACTGTTCGAGTTTTGTGGAATCAGGGCCGAACTGCTATCAAAATCCTATTCCGTATCGACTGCTGAGGGCGGCAAGACAATCAATCTGGTTCTGATACCTAAGCGCCCCCTCATACGACCCGTCAGATTAAAGAGAGACCTCGGAAAGTATAAAGCTGGGACTTTGTGGATTCGAGATCGAGCGGAAACGCTCGAAGCCGCCCAACGTCATTTGCCGTTGGTATATTCAGCCAGAACATCGCTACCATCACAAGCTGATGAAAGCGGCGAAACCGTCACGATCCATAGGTCGCTTCCACCATCTCCGGCGACGATGAAAAATTTCATCGGACGCCAGTCACTTCTAGAGTCACTCTGGGACTGGTTCATCTTCGGCGATCAGCCGAGAATGTATCTATACGGCCCTGGCGGATCAGGAAAAAGCACTCTTGCATTCGAATTGTCTAAGCTAATAGCAGAACATGGTAGCCAGATTGCATTTCCTACTGGAGAGCGCTTAGACTACGTAATATTCCTATCTGCAAAAGAAACAGAGTTGAATCCGGTTACGGGTCGACAGCAAAATTTCCAGATGATGCAATTTCGCGATTATCGCGAGCAGTGTGCGCAGATCATCCATCATTCTGGTCTTCTCGATGAAGAGCAGTCTCTTGTTTCAGATGAGGACACATTAGAAGATAAGATTAAGGAACTTTTCGACAATTTTACTGGCCTGCTCATTATAGATGACATTGATGCACTAAGCAGAAAGCATCAGGACACTGGCGAAGAAGTCTTGTTCTCAAAGGCCCTGCTAGCAAAAAAACGGACTCGCATACTATACACTCTGCGTTATCAACCACCCTATGCTCTACGGGCGTCGACGGGTGTTCCAGGCTTAGAAGACGACGCTGAGTTTCAAGCTTTCGTTGAAGCTTGGTGCTTGCAGTTTGATTTGAAACCTCCGACTAGAGAACAGATGCCAATCATAAAAAAAGAGACGAATCGTCTTCCCCTCTTAATTGAAACGCTCTTGGGACTTCGGAAGTATTGCGGTAGCTATGAGAGCGCAGTCGCAACGTTCAAACAACGCGGCGGCGACGAGGCGCGACGCTACTTATATCAAAGAGAATACGACAGATTATCTCAGGACAGCCGTTCCAGGCAAATCCTAGCTGGTCTTTACCTACTTGGCTCACCAGCCAGTTTCTCGACGCTTTCAAGCTTATTTCAATTTTCGAGTGAGCATGTTCGTGATGCCTTGATCGAATGTAGCGCGATTTTTGTTTCCACTTCTGAAGAAGAAACCAGTGGGGAGAGCCTGTATCAACTCGTTCCACCCTCGATTCCCTTCATTGCGCAGGCATCTAAAGGACTTGCGTATTACGAAAATCTCGCTCGCGCAGTACAACTTTACAAAAACTCCGACTCGTCCATCGCTCCAGGGGATGCGGCGAAAATTTCACGTCTCGAACGGCAAATTCGCAGCCGTCAGTACGAAGCTATTGTTAAGTACTGCGAAGCTTTGGATGATGATGATAAGTTTTTAATAATTCCACGAGTCAGGTCTTTGCTCGGGCAGGCTTATTCAGAATTAGGCATAGACAACCGCGAGAAAGCGCGACAGTGGTTTCGAGCCGCTGAGGGACTGAACTATGTAGATATTTTTATGATGAGACGTTGGTATAATATGGAACTACATTCTGGGTACAATTTGAATGAGGCCGTGCGCGTCTGCAATAAGATGATTGGTGACGCTAATATTGGCCCTCGGTACAAAAGCGAGTTCTGGAGCAAGTTGGCGAATTGCTTTATAATCGAGGCAAATTCACTTGGCCCCGGCATGCGAGCGAAGCAACTTGAACTCTTAAAGCAGTCGATTGGGGCATACTTTGAAGCGTTATGGGTCGGAAGGAATGACGTAGATGTCAATACATCTGAAACACCAATCTGGCTTGAGCGCCCCGTAGAAAGATTGATGTACGTAGCAGGCGACGAAATTGAGCACGTCTTTGATTTAATGGAGCAACTTGCGGACAGAAAACATGGGATTAGCGAAGTTGGCGTCACGATATATCTTCGGTTTTTTATCAAATCACAGGACTCGTCTTCCAGCGCTCGCATCCGCGCTAGGTTCATGGGACTTTGTACCAAAACCCTAAAGAAGATCGATGCGACGCTCAAGCAAATAGGGCCGGATCGTGGATTCGAATTGCTGGCAAATACTCTCCGAGCAGCCGTCGCGAGTATGAAGTAGGGGCGCGTTGGATCACAAACGCTGACTTACGGAAACGCCTCTGCTCAGCCTGGACGATCCGGGCGATCGCTGCGCAGCGTCTTATTTGGCGGCAGATCAAGGCAGGCTGCAGTCGAACTTGGTAATCCGTTGCCATCTCGCCTCCGACCGCTCCAGACGGCTCTCCACGAGCAGCTTGGCGGTAAGCGTTTCTGGGGTATCTTGGCGGTGGTTTTCTTCCGCTCCGATCCCAAACGGTCAATGAACCTACCCTCTGAGAGCCTCGCCGCTGCCCTCGGTCAGGAACTGCGCAGCGCGCGCCGCAGCAGGAAGGTCACCCAGAAGACTCTCGCCGCATCAGCCCGCCTCGACCTCGCGACCGTTCAGAATCTGGAAGCCGGACGCGGCACTGTCGCGTCGATGCGCGCGGTGCTGGCTGTTCTGCGCCATCGCTTCATCGCTCAGAGTAACAAGCAGGACGTAGGAGAATGGTTGGTCGCGAACCGGAAGGACGCTGGCCTTTCTCAGCAGCGTCTCGCTGCCCTGTCGCGTTGCTCGAAGCCAACGATCATCAAAATTGAAAGGGGGCAGGGCCACATCAACTCGCTCGTGGCCGTGCTCTCGGTGCTGAAGCTCGCTTCAACCCTTCGGTCAGATGAGCACTCGGAGGAAGCGGCGTCTGGCCCGCCCCAATCAACGCCGACCATTCGGGTGATCCAGGGCGACTGCCGCGAGATCATGCGCGGACTCGCTGCCGAGTGCATGCAGTTCGACGCCTGCGTCACCGATCCCCCCTATCACCTCTCGATCGCAAAGCGTTTCGGCAGGAAGAACTCTGCGCCAATCAAGGGTGGTGAGCCCGGCAGCGCGAATCCTTACCGAGCGATGGCGAATGGCTTCATGGGCCAGGACTGGGACGGCGGCGGCGTAGCGTTCGATGCCGATACGTGGCGCGCCGTCTACAACGTGCTGAAGCCCGGTGGGTACCTCGTCGCCTTTGGCGGCACCCGGACGTTCCACCGTCTCGTTGTTGCGGTTGAGGATGCCGGCTTCGAGATTCGCGACATGATCTCCTGGGTGTTCGGCACGGGCTTCCCGAAATCGACGAGCGTTGGTCGAGGCATCCAGCGCCTGCGCCAGGGGAGCGCTCACTACTCCGGTCGAACGATGCCGTCCGCTGAGGGCAGTGCGGTCCCAGGATCGCTGCTGCGGGAGATGGCAACAGGGGAGTGGACGGGGCGGACGGTCGAGATCGCCGATCCTGATGCTCGGCGCTGGGAGGGGTTCGGAACCGCGCTTAAGCCGGCCTACGAGCCGATCATCATCGCCCGCAAACCGTTGAGTGAGAAGAGCGTCGCGGCGAACGTGTTGAAGCACGGTACCGGAGCGTTGAACATCGACGGCTGCCGCGTTGCCGTGGCGGATGGAACGGAGCGCTGGCCGGCAAACATCATCCACGATGGCTCTGACGCGGTGATCTCCTCGTTCAGCAGTCCGGCAACCGAGGCCACAACCCGCGGTCAACGTCGCCCGACGCGCCAGCCGCATCCCACGCCGAGCAGCGGGATGGATGCCATGTCCGCTCCAAACGACGCGATCAACCCCGCGCGCTTCTTCTACTGCGCGAAAGCGTCCGCATCAGATCGTGGCTGCGGCAACCATCACCCAACGGTGAAGCCGAACAACCTCATGCGCTACCTCGTCCGGTTGGTCACGCCGCCTGGAGGAACCGTGCTCGATCCATTCCTCGGGTCAGGCTCAACGGGGAAGGCAGCACTGGAGGAGGGCTTCGGCATCTTGGGATGCGAGTTGATGCCGGAATACATTCAGATCGCTTGCTCCCGAATCGGCGCGGGTAGAACCGATTGAGCCCTCCGACATCACTACTAAGCAGAGCAGAGATTGTTGCAGCCCAAAATTATCCTTCTGGCGCATCTGACTGTATGAGGGGTAATAAAGTGGGCGCTTATGAGACTGAATTTGCAAGTTATGTCCTCAGCAGAGACTTTTCTCTTGAGGTCGAAAATATCAATCTCACTCAAAACTCTGAGGATGAACCTCTTGTGCTGTCGGGTCCCGGGCGCATCTGGCAAGATGAAGACGGATTATTGAAATTTAGGGTCGATGCCCGCTATGACGAAGGTATTTTCATAAGTCTACTTTTGAACGATATGAACATACGGCCCGGAAAGCTGTATGATGACAAATCGTACTTCACTATGACTGCGGAGACAGTAAACGGGTCATCATACACAGCGGAAAACGTTCGTTTTAGCTCCAATATAAATTTTTCCGGCACGGGCGAAGTTACTGGCGAACTTGAGTATTTGAGCCGGCATTCTGTTCAACCAACGACTGATTGCAACAAAGTGAAAATATTGGCGGCTCACCAAGATTTCAAGTCCTGGCTGGCGCTAATCGGCATCAATCAGATCACGATAGATGGTAAGAAATTGACTATACAGATTGAAAGCAGGGACGACAGCATTATTGACATCGAAGTGCAAGCAGGCAGTAGCTTGCCGCAAAATATAGATATGCGTGTTATCGAAGCGTTGCAAGTTCTCCTATCACAAAAACTGCCGATCGCATATGTCGGAGCATTTTCAACAAGAGGATTCTCCGAAAAATTGCGTAGATTTCCCCCGATCCCACACAAAAGCAGGTTATTACCAGCGATCGATCTCAGAGATGTCGGAAATTCCAGGGCAGCCCTGAACTTTTTGACGAAATACCTCGAATTCTGTCTTCGACAGATCAAGAAAAATGCTTGGCATCCCTGTTCAGCCCAATACATGCATGCGGTCGAAGCTCAAGCAGGATCGCTTGAGGTTGCAATAGTAGGGCTCTGTGTCGCGATTGAGGGGGTCTCAAACCATCTGCCGGTAAAGTACAAAAGAATAGAAAAAGAGAAAGTGGAACTCATTGCGGAAGTGGTCGGAAGGTGGTTGAGAAAGCGCAAATTCAGCGATGATATATGCTTCCGTACCAACGGGCTAGTCAATCAACTGAGCAACGTCAGAGTCCGCGATCGCTTGTCAAATTATATTGAAACAGGAACAATACCTAGTGATTATTTTGCCACTTGGAACAGGCAGAGGCATAAGGCAGTCCACACGTCTAATGATCTGTTCGGAGCAACATCTGATGCAAAACTACAGAAGACGCTCGATGACATTCAAAAGCTGAACACACTCATCCAGATGATGCTCTTTGTGATAATTGGCTATGAGGGCCCCTACGTAGATTACGGAGCCGTCAATTGGCCGACAGCCGAATTTGTCAATCGAAGCTCTGGGTAAACGCCCTACACCCGTGAATTTGAACCCTGGTCATGTGGCACATCCGCTTCAGCCATTCTTCAGCACGAGGAAGCGTGCCACATACATCCAGCTTGACCATTGGCGCGGTCGTGCCACAATCCTCCTGACCTTATTGGCGCAGAAGGACACCCATGCTGATCGGCCTCGCTCGCACCTCCACCCTTGAACAGGAAGCCGGGCTGGAGGCGCAGAAGCGAATGCTCAGTGTGGCAGGCGTTGAAAAACTGTTCGTGGAGCAGACCAGTTCGGTCGGACCACGCCCGGCGCTTGAGGCGGCGATCGAGTTCAGCCGTGAGGGCGACACGCTTTGCGTCACCGATCTGTCCCGTCTCGCCCGCGGTGTTCATGACTTCTGCCGGACCCAAACCCGGCTGGCGGAGAAACGTGTCGATCTCCGGGTGCTGAACCTCGGGCTCGACACTGCGACGCCCACCGGCAAACTGATGCTCAACGTCCTCGCGAGCGTCGCTCAGTTCGAGCGAGAGATCATGCTTGAGCGGCAACGCGAAGGTATCGCGCGTGCGAAGGCTGAGAAGCGCTACAAGGGACGTGCGCCGACCGCGCGGGCGAAAGCCGAGGAGGTCCGAACGATGTCTGCGGCGGGCGTGAAGAAGGCGGCCATCGCTGCCGAGCTTGGAATTAGCGCTCGGAGCGTGTTTCGGCTTCTTGCAACAAAGCCTTAGGTTGATGGTGGCACCAATTGCAGCCGAAATCGCGGATTTGATCCGTTCCGCGATCTTGTTATATTCTACCTGTCTTTGAGAGTTGGCGGGAGAAACTTATCTATTTCTCCTGCATTGAATGTGTAATCCTCCAATTCTTGCAGCCCCTTCTGTGCCATTCGATACGCTTTCGACGTCGTACCCGGTGCCGATTTGTAGATCGACGCCAACGCATTTTGTAGCTGATCGCGTCGGGATCGCGCCTCGGCTTGGCTTAATGCACCACTGACTAGATCGGTTAGAAGGGATAGATAAGACTCACGTATTGCCCAAATATCTGCCGCAGTATCTCTGTGTTTTTGGGCAGCAGCGCCAGGATCAAAGCCCTTCATATAACCTGTTATGAAGAGGCTTATGAGAGAAACAAACGCGGTGTAAACTTTGATGCCGAAGTGATCCGCAAATAATACAGCTATCGCCCCAGAGGTCGTGATGGCGGCAAGTGCAATCTGCGCTATTTTATAATTCCTGAGGATCGATGCGCATATGTCTCCCTGCTTTTCATGCGTTTTGTGAGAGTAGACTGTGCGAGCAAAACATTCGCGAATTTGACCCTCAAGAGAGGCCCCGGCATGCTGCTCAAGGGTATGTTGGTCCAAAGACTTCTCTCCATTTATTTCTGGCTGTGAGCGGTCGATTACTCGCCTCGTAGGCAATAGCACTCAACACTACCTCGTATGAACTATAAGCTTGGCGTTGAAAAATTCCTTTTTTTGGGACATATGAGCCGCTTCCTGGGGCTCTCCAGTAAGTCTGCTTGAGATCAGTCTGGGCGAGATAAAGGAGAAAATCACGGACCAAAAAGTCGTGATAGAGATAGGACTTGTCCCTGTGAGGCCACCCAGCGATAAATTGGAAAGCAAGCGTATCTATTAGCATTCCGCTTATTGGAACGCTGTTATAATCACGCCAAATGCGAGCCATTCGGCAGATTGCTTTCAGATTTCCATTCGATACACAGCTATTTCTCAGCGCAAATGCCTGCATTTCCTTCCGTGGATCGCATGCCCTCCAATTCCCACCGGAATTTGAGTCAGGAAATGTGAAAGTATTGCTGGTATTGATAAATACAGGAAGTATCTCGAACCTAATTCCATCCGAGAAGTTCAGTGAAACAACTTGTCCGTCCGCTCCAAGATAAGAATTTGCATACGTTTTTCCTATGGACGTTCTGATTGCTTGCAGCAGAGAAGACTGTCCATTGCGCATGTGCGAATTATAGCGGTGGTAAACAAGATTTGGAAGTGTAAATGCAATATCAAGATCGCTCACACCCTTTGCGGCAGTGTCACGACCGTAAGAACCGACATACAAACTATGCGCTGTTTCCGATGCGTTGTTCCAGAAATCGATATTAAGCTGTCTTGTGATTCTTCTGTAACGATATGAGATGCCGCTCATTGTCGTGGACGGTATAAGGTATCTCGACCTGAATTCACGGAAATTGGTAGCGACGCTCATACAACCTTCTTTCCAGAGATAGTGATGGAAATTCAGATCAATAGGTCAATCGCTTTGTGTCTTGAACCATAAGCGCCAACTGCGTCACGCGATCTCATGGATGATCCATAACGCATGACGGTCCTGCAAACTTTTCCGGTAGCAAGCTAAAACGTCATTCGGAACGCGCAAGCGTCAAGCTCCTGTTCGAATCGGTACAATTTACCAACGGTGCCCCCACGCTCATCTCTAAGATTATCGGCATGAGAAGAGCCGCGGCAACGTTCCGCAATCCATCTGCGGCGCTCGTCCAACGCTTTTAAGAACGCATCGTCGCCCATGACAGTGCGGAGCAGCCCCGGCTGGGGCACCACGTGAGGGGTGGCTTTGAGCTTGTCGGCGTTGAGGCACGCGATGATGGCATGCATGGAGTGAAATATCGTCATGCACGTATTTACCCCTGGCGCTCTCCGCCCGCCGCGGGGTGAAGCTCAAGCTCGAATTTGGCGCTGCGCGTAGATCGTGTCGAACACCGTTTCGGCTCGCACGAACCGATCGTGAGCCTGCCGGCGGTGCCGAGGGTGACGATCCGGGTGAAGATTCGCCCGATACGCTCGGCGCGCGGCGACGACCAGCCAGTCCGGCGCACGCTCATGAAGTCCAACCGTGCGATACAGTGGGTCCGGCTCCATTCGGCTCTCCGTGGGATCACGAGCACGCAAGCGCTCGATCTCCTGCTCAAGCGCAGCCGTATGTGCCTGTAATCGCCTCAGCGCCCCATTGGTGGCTTCTGCGTTATCGTCGGCAGCTTGCCATGCCCAAGCCATTCGCTGGCGCTGTTCGCGTTCGTGCAGCGCGAGCGGGGCATATCGAATGGCGGCAGCCCAAACCAGCAATCCGCCGATCGTCGGCGTGTAGGCGAGCATCGCAAGGCTGAAAACGGCGAGGATCGTGCGAAGCACCGTCATCGACCGGAGTCGCTGCGCCTGCTCCTCCAGGCTCTCGACGAGGAACTCGATGATCGCGATCAACGGCTGAGCAGCATCGGCAGGAGGTAGCCTTTGCCGACCAGCCGGCCGCAGGCATCGCGCGTAACGTCCGAGCGCGCGTCATAGCTGCCGAGGATGGTTCCACGAGCATCACGAAGCAGGACCTTGCCCACAATCCTCTGGCGTTCGAGCACGCCGAAGATTGTGCCGCGGCCATCCCGCAGAGCTTCGCGCGCGGGCGCGGCCATGACGATGGCAGCCGATCCATCCATCACGCGTGGTCCATCACGTCGGCGAGTTCCTCGGCAATCCCACTGACAACATCATCGAACTCCCCTTCGGCGTCGGTGTCCGTGAGGTCGTACGCTCGCAGCAGAGAGGCCAACCGCGATCCGGCCCGCTCCATTCCAGGCGCAACGTAGGAGAGAACGCCGTAGCTGCTGAACTTCGCGCGAATCGCCTTCAGCCCGGCCGGGGTAATCGGTTGGTTGTGGGGCCCACGAATCTGCTCGATCACCCACGCGCCGCCGCTCAGCGCCCGAAGCTCAACGGCAGCGGCCGTCTGGTCTCGGTCCCATTCGTAATGAAGCCGGCAGCCCAGCGCGCCATAGGCGATCCTGCTGCCCAGGCAGTTGCCGAGCCTCCGACCCACCTCGTCGAGGTCCTTGAGAGGGATGAGGCGTAGATCGGGATCATCTGCCGGAATGGGTGGAGTGACGAGGAGCCGCTCTGACTTTCGCAGCCAACCCTCAATCCATTTCGAGAGATCGCGATCACGTGGCGAGAGATGGTTGAGGCTCTCCATGAGCGTCGCATCGGTCGCGCTCGGCACGAGCCTGCGGATCAGCGCCAAAGCCTCGTGGAGAGCGTCAAGCGACGTTTCGCTGCGCACTCTTTCGAGAACATGCGGGCGGAGGAAGACCGGATCAATCCGCGCGATGATGCGAAGCGATTTCGCGGTGATCTTCCCCTCAATCTGGCCGAGGAGCTTGGCGCGGGCTCGGTGCTCCGAACGCGAGAACAATTCGAACGCGAGACGGTAGTCGGCAGGGTCTCGAAGCGGATCGTGCCCGATTCGGGCGAGAAGACCGATCAGCCCCAGCGGGACAGTGCCGTAGACCGCCTTGATGATTTGCGCGGGCCTCAGCGAGATGAGCCCCTTCGCGATCTTCGCGAGAGGATCGGCGGCCGAAATGTCGGTCGGGCTGATCGCGGCCAGTCGAGCCGCCATGATGTGAGGCTGACCGAAATCGGTCTCCGCGCACGCGATGAACTGTGCGGTTCGTTTCAGCGCGGAAGAATGGAACGACGCAGCGAGGTAGCCTGGAAGCGCCGCGTCGAGCCGGCACGCTGCTGCGAGATGATCGCCGTCGAAGGGTCTGGGGATCGTGTGGGAACGTTGAATCTGTAGCTCCAAATAGCTCTCCATCCTACGAAGGAGCGCAGGATGAAGGCAAATGATTGAATCAATGTTTAAAGTCCTTCAGGAATTGATTGCAGTTAGAATTTGGGTTTCGATTTTCTCGAACATCTCGCAGTCCCTATACAATATCAACATCCGACCGGAAGTACTGGAGATGAGAGCCGCGATACCCTGAATGCTCAACGAATCGTCTCCCTCAGCGTTCGATGAAATCCTGTCAGGAGCGGCGTCGCCTCTTCCGCGCGCCCTTGTCGGATCAACTCTTGCGCGCGGCGAAAAAGTTCTTCGAGGCGATCGTCGCGGGTCACATTAGAAGCCGATCTTGTCGATGACCGGCTTCAGCACCGTCATGGGCGAGCCGCGCCCGTAGCCTGCGGCGACGGTCTTCGTCTCGTGGCCGAGCAATTCGTATTGAAGCGACAGGTCCACACCCTCCGCCCGCAGCCGATCCTTAGCCCGGTGCCGGAGGCTGTGGACAACTTTGTTTTCGTCTGTGATCCCGCATTCGCCGAGACGGCGGTTCAGGCGCTTCGACATCGCGGGTGTGGTGATCCCCGTCACGATCGGACCCTCGATCTTCGCCGGGAGCAGGGGGAGCACCGCATCGGGCAGAGGCACGCGCCGGTAGCTCGACGCGTTTTTCGTCCCGACGATCACGTACCGGATGCCCTTCTCGATCTTCTCATCTTGGATCGACATCGCCTCCGCCAGACGCATGCCGGTGGTTGCGAGCATCGCCCAGATCAACCACTCGTCATCCGAGAACTTGTGACGGTTCTTCCGCACCCGCTCCATGTCGGCATCGTCGAGGATGTCGCGGCGGTTGAGGTGGAGCGGGGGCCGCTTCGGCATCACGCCCTGGAACGGGTTCATCCCGGTGAACTTGCCGGTCTTCGTCGCGAAGTTGATCGCCGCCCGCAGGTGCCCGACCTTCTTCTGAACCGTGGCGTGCGCCTCGCCCTTGGCGAAGAAGTGCTCCACCAACCGCTTCCCATCGTCGTACCCGGCTTCAGAGAACAGCTTGCTCCCGTTAAGCGCCTTGAACGTCTCGAAGGCGATCGTCGCCTCGCGCCGGATGTGATCGTTCAGGCGATTCTCTTTCAGCCATCGGTCGATCAGGTCGAAGTCTCGGTTGTCCTCTGCCGCGGTCGGCATCGGCAGGGGTGCAACTTCCTTCCGCGGCGCGATGCCAGCTTCCGCCGCCACTTCCGCGCGCTGATCCGCCCCCAGGAAGAAGCGAACCCGCTCGCTCTCGACATTCGTCTCGGTGCGAACAATCACATTGTTCTGGTCGAGGTAGGTGAGTTGATCGGTGGTGGCGAGCACCCGCGTCCCGTCGTCCAGGGCGTGAATCCGGCCGGGCTCGAAGCGCCGTCCGACGTAGCTCCGCTGCGGTCCGCGAATGATGCTGTTCAGCAGGAGCGCCCGCTTGTGCTCGGTGATGTACGGCCCGGCGATCACCTCCGCCTCGCGCCGATCGGGGGTCTTCAGAGAAAACTCCACCACCCGCGAATTGCCGGGTTTGCGCATGCCTTCGGGGTAGACGAACCGGATGTGCCAGTTCGCCGAACCCCGCCTCTGAAAGAGATATTCACCACGTCGTCCCGCCATCGTCGAACCCCGTTGTCAGGCAGTTTTGTGTGGGGTCATTGTCAGGCAGTTTGTCAGGCAGGTAAAATCGTTGAGATCACGCGAGTTTCGGTTGTCCACAGTTTCGTGGGTCGCCCTCCCGCAGGGCGCGCCACTTGCTTGCAGAACTGCGAAACTCAGGCACGTCTGCGCCGGTCAGGGCGGTTTCCAGGGTCTCCTTGTCGTCGATGATGCGGATCACGTCCGCGCCAATTTCGATCCGATCGACGATCGCCTGAAGTCACGCCTGTCGGACCGAGACCTCGCCCGACATCACCGTCTCGCGCATCAGACGGCCGAAGCACTCGGTCAGCTCGGGTCCGATCTCGGATGGGCTCGGACCGGTCTGGCGGATCCGCGCAAGGTCGGCCATCGCCAGATCTCGCTTCGCCCGCAACGCCGAGAGCCGCTCTTTCGGCAAATCGTCGGGCTCGTACTCAACAAACCGGTGGAGCCACCGCAACTGCTCTTCCGTTCGCCTGCCTCATTCTGCCCTTGCAAGGCCCGTAACCTCGGCGCCGCTTCGGGCTGCCGCCGGACCTCGAAGTGCCATGGTCGTGCTAAAAGCCGCTCTCGCGGACGAGCACGGCAGCCACGGCGTGCCACCAGCGCCGCAGGAGGCTGCGGGGTGCGCCTGCGATGACGACCTCGCCGCGCATCGTCCGGTGCCAAGCGAAGGACGGCATCTCGGCCCGGAGGCGGACGCGGTAATAGGCCGAGACCGGCTCGTAGCGTCCCTCCCGCTGGCGCACAGCCATCGCGCCGCCGAGCGGTTCGGCGAGCGCCGCGTCGGGCAGCATGCGCAAGTCGGCGCGCTCGATGGTCTCGACCACGGCCGGAACGGGCGCCACGTCGGCCTGCGCGGGGTAGAAGCGGGCTCGCAGTCCCGGCTCGACGGTGCCGACATCGCTTTCCGCGACGTAGGCGTGAAGGGTCCAAGCCTCCGGGGCGACGACGAGGGCGATGCTCTCGGTCTCCGAGATCCAGCGACCGGGCGTCAGGTTCTCGGCGATCTGGCGCACCTGCCCGGTGAGCGCCGCGCGGACGGTCAGTCGTGTTTTCAGATGTTCCTGCAGGGCCAGCTCCCGCCGGCTCGCGGCGAGGGTCTCGGCGAGGGCGCCGAGGCGCTCCGCGCTCTCTTGCGCCACCGCGCTCAGGTCGATCTCCCTCTGCGTCTCCGCGATTCGCGCTTGGCCGACGGCGATCTGGCCTTCGATGTCGGGCGCTTCCAGGGTTACGAGCGGATCGCCGGCCGCGACCCGTGCCCCTTCCGCGACATGAACCGCCGCGACCCGGCCGGGGCTGGCGGGGAAGACCCGCACGAATTCCGCAGCGCGCAGGGCCGCCGGTGCCTCGACCCGTCCGCGCCACGGCACCACGAGGGCCGCGAGGGACGCCGTCAGCAGGGCGAGAGCGGCGAGCCCCGAACGGGTCGGGCGCAGCTCCGCGCGCCGGCCCCACCACGTGCGCGCCTCGCGCCAGACCGGCCGCGCGATAAACCAGCCGATCTCGACGAGGAAGAGGCCGATCCCGACGAGCTTGATGAAGAAGTGGTAGACCACGAGCGCGATGCCCGCGAACAGCACCAGCCGGTAGACCCAGACCATCCAGGCATAGGCGATCATCCACGCCCGCACGGCCGACGGCACGGGTTCGGGCGCGGGATCGTCGAGTCCGAACAGTCTTCGGCGCAGATGCCAGACGGCCAGCGCGAAGGCGCGCGGCTGCAGGTTCGGCATGCCCACGGCGTCGGCGAGCAGATAGTAGCCGTCGAAGCGCATGAACGGGTTGAGGTTGATCGCCAGGGTCGAGGCCCAGCTCACCGTCGCGATCATCAGGGCGGCGTCCCGCGGCGTCCCGTCCGGCAGGAAGCTCCAGGCAAGTAGCGCGGCCACCGCCAGCACCAGTTCCGCGCCGATGCCCGCCGCGTCGATGGCGATCTGGGCGCGCCGGTCGGTCAGGCGCCACGCGTCGGTGGTCTCGGTGTAGAAGCGGGGCCAGAACACGATGAAGGCGAGCCCCGCCGAGGGCACCCGCACGCCGAAGCGCTTGGCCACCAGGGCGTGGCCGAGTTCGTGCACCGCCTTGGCCCCGGCCAGGGCCAGCATCAGCCAGGACAGGTTCTCGAACGAGGCCAGGGCGGCCAGCCGTACGACGAGCCCGTCCCATTGCCGCCCGGCGAGGTAGAGCCCGGCGAGCCCGGCGAGGACGACGAGGGCGGCGAAGCGCCGTGTGAAGAGGGGACGCGCCAGGGGGGCGAGCCGGTCCAGGGCCGCGTCGGGCCGCAGCAGCGGCACCCGGAAGAACAGGTAATGGTGCAGCAGCCACGCCCACGGCCCCGCGCGCCGCCGCTCGCGGTGGGCGGCGTAGACGCGCCAGAGGCCCGGCGCCCCGGCTGCCAGCAGATGGTTGTCCTGCAGCATGCGCAGCAGCGCCTCGACCTCCTCGCGGTCGACCTCGAGCCGGGTCTCGGCCCGCACGCGGGCCGCCAACGCCTCGGCGGTGACGGGAGCCCAGCGGGCCAGGATCTCGAACGCGCTCCAGCCGATGCGGAAATAGGCGTTGCGCACGGGGTCGTGCAGCGTCCAGGTCGGGGCGCCGTCCCTCGTGCGCGGCCCCTCGACGAGATCGAGTTCCTGGCGCAGGCGCGGCAGGGGCTTGGGTCCGGGAGAACCCGCCAGGCCGGGGATGATCCGGCCGAGGGGCAGGGGGCCTGCGCTCACAGCCCGAGCGTCCGGCGGATCACGGCGAGCGGGCGCCGGAACACGAAGTAGGCCAGCGAGACGGACTCGCCGTAGAGCTTCGCCGTCCCCTTCAGGCCCAGGCGCGGCACCGTCCCCCCGTCGGCCTCCCCGCCCGCACCGGCCTCTCCTGCACCCGCGCCCTCGAACTCGGCGCGGACCCGGTAGGACAGCACGTTGAGCGGCGACATCTCGGCGTCGTAGCTCGTCTGAACGAGCCGCGCCTCGACGGGATGCAGGGGATCGACGTTGAGGAAGAGGCGTACCGGCGCGCCGGGTTCGAGGTCGATGGCGTCGTCGATCGGAATCCAGATCTGGAGGCGGGTCCGGCTCGGGGCGGCGATGGTCATCACCCGCTCGCCGAGTTTCACCGGGCGCCCGCTCCACTCCTCGGGATCTCCCATCACGGCGATGCCGGCGCGGGGGGCCAGCACCTGCGCGCGCGCGAGCAGTTCGCGGTAGGTGGCGGCCTCCGCCTGCCTCAGGTCGATGCGGCGCTCCAGCACCGCCGCCTCGGTCCGGCTGCGGTCGGCGTTCCGGTCGGCGCCGAAGGCTTTCTGCTGCGCGCCGAGCAGTTCGGCCCGCGCCACTTCGAGCTGGCGCAGCGCCACCTCGTACTTGCCGCGCAGCTCGGTGTCGTCGAGGCGGAACAGCGGCTGCCCGGCCGCGACCTCGGCATTCGGGGCGACGAGGATGCCCGTGACCACGCCGCTTGCCGGAGCGGCGACGATCGCGGCGTCCTTCGGCACGATTTCGGCCGGGGCGAGCACCGACTGGCTCACCGGAAGCGCGCCGAGCAGGGCCAGGACGAGCGCGACGGCCAACCCCGTGCGCAGGCGCGCCAGATCCCGCCAGGAGCGCCCCTGCCGGCGGAACAGGGCCGCCGCGTGAGCCAGAGCCTCCGCCATGTGCTCGGCCGCGTTGCGCTCGGTCTCGATCCAGGGACTCTGCCGGAACAGGATCAGGCCGCCCAGACCATGGCCGCCGTGCCGCAGCGGCAGGTAGAGCGCGTGGCGCGGCATGCCTTCCGGCCAAGCCGCCTCCGGCACGGCCTTCACCGCGACAGGATCAGCCGGGGACGCTTCCGGGACCGGGCCGGCGAACGCTTCCAGGGCGAGCGACGGGGCCTCGTGTCGGCAGAGATCCGCGCCGAGCCGCTCCAGGGCTTGTGCGAAGGGCGCGGCGCGATCGATCTCGGCGACCGCCGAGACCGCGACGAGGCCGGGCCGGCGCCGTCCGGCCCAGAACAGGGCGGCGGTGTCGTAGGCCACCACCCGCTGCATCTCGTTGACCGCCGCGAAGGCCAGTTCCGCCGCGTTCCGCGCACTCCGGAAGGTCGCCTCCAACTGGAGCGCGGCGGCGAGCCGCTGCGCGCGGCGGTCGGTCGAGAAGCTGTGGGGCGGGGGATGGCTCGTCATCGGCGCCTCACCGCGCCGCCGTCGCGCCGGGGAAGATCGCGGTGCCGCTCATTCCGGGGAGGAGATCCTCCGCGCCCTCGATCCGCCCCAGGATCTCGACCGACTGGCTCGCCGGATCGACCCGGCCCGAGACCGCCGCGACCGAGGCGCGGTAGCTGCGCCCGGTCTCGTCCACCCGGATCGTGAAGCGGTCGCCGACCTTGAGCCGCGGCAGCCAGGCCGAGGGCACGATCGTCGTGAGGCGCAACGGCCCGTCGCTGACGATCGAGAGGAGCGGCCGGTCGGCGGCCACCACCTCGTGGGCATTGGCGTGGCGCTTGGCGACGCGGCCGGCGAACGGCGCCTTCAGGACGCAGTGGTTGACGGCGTTTCGCGCCTCCGCGAGCTCTCCCTCTGCCTTCTGGGCGTCGGCGGTGGCGAGTTCGACCTCGAGGGCGCCGACCGCCCCGAGCTTGACGAGGCGCTGCTTCGAGGCGAGTCGGGCCAGCGCCCCCTTGTGCACGCCGCCCGCCGCGGTGAGC
Organism: Methylobacterium sp. NPDC097929; assembly: GCF_049543375.1. Taxonomy (NCBI): domain Bacteria; kingdom Pseudomonadati; phylum Pseudomonadota; class Alphaproteobacteria; order Hyphomicrobiales; family Methylobacteriaceae; genus Methylobacterium; species Methylobacterium sp. NPDC097929. Next base: position 89,542 of record NZ_JBMVEP010000012.1, read on the forward strand.
CGTGCTTCGCGCAGGGAGCAGTCGAAGCGCACCAGCACTTGGTCGGCGGCGAAGCGGTCGCCGAGATCGACCTCGAGGCGTTCGAGCAGGAGCGGGCCGTCCGACGTCAGCGTCGCCTCCCGCTCGGGCAGGATCATGGCGCGCACCTCCTGTGCCCGCGCTTCGCCGAGAAGCGCGAGGAGCAGAGATGGAACGAGGATCGCGAGACGATGATGCCGTCTCATTCCGTCACCGTCGCGCTCGGCGCCACGCTCGCCGTCGTTTCGGCGCTTGCCTCCCGGCGGCGGGCCGGCGCGGCGGCCTCGGGCGCCGGGGCGGTGCCGCTGTCTTCCCGAGGGCGGACCGAGCCCGTGGTGATGGTGCGGCGGGCCTCGCGCGCCTCGGCCAGGTGCCGGCTGAGGCGTTCGGTCAGGCCGCGCTCCACGAAGTCTCGGAGCGATGCGGTGAGCGCCGGCAGATCGCCCTCACGCTCGCCGTCGAAATTGTCGATGCCCAGCGAGGTCACCACCGTCGCATAGGCCTCCTGAAGCTCGGCATAGGTGTAGTAGTAGTCGAGGGAGGCGAGCGCGTGGGCGGCCCGGGCCTCGATCAAACCGGCCTCGCCGGCGGTGGTCGCCTCCTTGTTGGCCCGCATGGTGGTGAGCGCGCGGGCCTCGTTCTGCAGGATGCGGTTGGCGAGTGCGAAGTCGCGGAGCTTCGTGCCGTAGGCGCGCGTGGCGAGGTGCACCTGGGTGATGACGGAGAGCGTCATCGCCTTGCGCTGGGTCTCGATCAGGACTTGCTTGGTCTCGTTCTGCTCCAGGCGCGCGGGCAGGCTGATGAACTGCGTCAGTTGCAGGGAGAGACGGGCCCCGAGGTCGAGCCAGTTGTTGTTATAGAGGTAGCGGTTCGTGTCGGCGCTGTAGCCCGTGTCGATGCGCAGGCCGGGCATCGTCGAGAGGATCTCGATCTGGCGTTCGAGCGCGGCGATGCGCAGCTTGTAATCGTGCTCGTACAGTTCGGGTCGGTACATCAGCGCGACGGTGCGCAGGCCCTCGGCGTCGCCCGGGAGCTTCGGCGGGGTCAGCGTCTCGTGGCTGCCCAGCCGCAAGGGCGTGGCGGGATCGACGCTGATGAGCGCCGCGAGTTCGGCCCGCGACAGCGCCATCAGCTCCTGGCGGCGCTCGATCTCACGCAGCGTGCGCAGCATCCGGCGCTCGTAGTCGAGGGCGATCTCGGGCGTCAGGTCGCCCCGGGCCTGCGCTTGGTGCGCGGCGCGGATAGCGGCGTTGGCGGCATCCGCAATGGCCGGCAATTGGGCGCCGATGCGCTCGGCGGCGTAGGCGCGCCAGTAGGCCCGGCGCGTGTCGGCGAGGATGCGGGCGGTGGTCTTGCGCTCGACCTCGCGCGCGAGCCAGACGGCGTTGCCGTCCTGCTGCATCTTCACGTAGCTCACGCCGAAATCGAGGGTGCTCCACAGCACCCGGGCATCGGCGACGCCGCGGTTGCGTTCCAGCGAGGTCGAGGGTTCGAGGGACTGGCGGCCCGTCAGCAGCGACTGGCTCGACGAGCCGGCCTGGTTGCTGCGGCCGAGATAGCCCCCGCCGATGCTGGCATCGGGCAGGAGCTTGTACTTGGCGAGGTCGAACTCGCCGGAGGCGTAGAACTGCTCGACCAGCCGGATGCGTCGGTCGAGGTTGTAGCGCAGCGCCCGGGCCATGGCCCCGTAGAGGTTGATCCGGCCCTCGACCGGCACCTGGGCGCGGGTGATCGCGTCGAGATCCTTGAGCGCCACGTCGAGGCGCTCCGCCTCGCTCACCGGTTCGGGCAGGACGCAGCCGCCGAGGGCGCCGAGCAGCAGGGCCACCGCGACAAGTCGGCCGGGCCGCAGGGGCCGGCATCCGCCGCGGCTGTTCAGGGGAGGACGAGCGGAGCGGCGGATCATGAGCGGTCGGCCTCGGCCTGGATGTCGCGATGGGAGTGGGTGAGGTCGGGGTGCGGAAGCTCCGCGAAGGCGGCTTCGAGGCGGTCCTGACCGCGCTCGAACCGGCTCGCGAAGCCGCGGAGTTTCTGGGCGAGGCCCGGGTTGAAGCCCGAATCGAACCCCGCTGCGCTCGCCTCACGGGAGGCGGCGGAGGGCTCGGCCGGGTTGTCCCGGAACATCCAGTCGGCGTGCGCCGCTTCGCCCCTGCGCATCAGAAGGAGCGGGTGCTCGGCGGGCGTTCCCGCTTCGTCACGCGGCGGAGTCGGCTCGGGCAGAGGGACGGGCGCGGGGATGGGCGCGGGGATGGGCGTGGGGAAGGCCGGCAGCGCGATCGGCGGCAGCGGTCCGCTCCAGACCCGCAGGGCCTGGAGCGGCGCCACGATCTCCGGCTCGATCCGCAGGCTCGTGCAGAGGGGACGGCCCTCGTGCAGGATGTCGATCGCGGCTCTGGGCGCATGCCGCGGCACGGCGTCGGCGAGGGGGAAGCCCGTGCCGTAGCGGAAGCGGGCATGCTCGATGACGTGGGGCAGGATCCGCAGCGCTCCCACCTCGGGGCAGGGCAGCGCGACCGGCAGCGGCACCGCCTCGACGATCCAGCCCGTGCCGTAGAACAGCCGCTCCCGGCTTTCGTCGCCGCGGTCGCGGAAGACGTTGTCCCCGGCCTGGAACGGCGCGATCGTCCCCCGGACCGTGGCGGTGGCGCTGCCGCCCTGGCCGTCCGAGACGGCGTAGGTGAAGCTCGTCGCGCCGGTGAAGCCGGGGGTCGCCGCGAAACTCAGGCTACCGTCCGCATTCAGGGTGACGCGTCCGCCCGCCACCGCGACGGAGAAGCCGGGTGCGATCGCCTGACCGTCCACCGCCGTGACCGTGAGCGGATCGCCGTCCGCGTCCCGGTCGTTGGCCAGAACCGGGATGACCGAGACGCCGTTCTCGACGCCGAGGAAGACGTCGTCCGCGGCGACGGGCGCGTCCGGCACCGGCGCGATCGTGCCGAGCACCGATCCGGAGGCGCTGCCGCCCCGTCCGTCCGTCACCGTGTAGGCGAAGCCGACCGTGCCGTTGAAGTCCGGCGCGGGCGTGAAGACGAGGGTGCCGTCCGCCGCGAGCCGGACGCTGCCGCCCGCCACCACCACCGCCCCGCCCGCCGCCAGGGGGATGCCGTTGACCGCCGTGACGGCGAGGGGATCGCCGTCGGCGTCGCGGTCGTTGCCGAGCACGTCGATGACGACGGTGCCGTCCTCGGCCATGATGAACCCGTCGGCGCCTGCGACCGGGGCGTCGTTGACCGCCGCCACGTTGCCGTCGAACGCCGCCGTGGCGAAGCCGCCCTGACCGTCGGAGACGGTGTAGCGGAAGCCGATCGGGCCGCTGACGTCGGCCGCGGGCGTGAACAGCAGGGTACCGTCGCCGTTCAGCCGTACGATGCCGCCCACGACCGCGACGGAGCCGCCGGGCAGGATCGCCCGTCCGTCGATGGCGGTGATCGTCAGCGGATCGCCGTCCACGTCGCTGTCGTTGGCCAGCGGCGCCAGCAGGATCGGCGTGTCCTCGGTCGCGCTGAAGGTGTCCGGGCCGAGCACGGGCGCATCATTGACGGCTGCAAGCGTGCCGCTGATCGCGGTCGTGGTGAGGCCCCCCGCGCCGTCCGAGACGGTGTAGGTGAAGCTGACGGGGCCGTTGGCGTTCGGCGCCGGCACGAAGGTGAGGGTGCCGTCCGGGTTCAGGGTCACCGTGCCCGCCGCCACCGCGACCGAGCCGCCGGGCAGGATCGCCTGCCCGTCGATGGCGGTGACCGTCAGCGGATCGCCGTCCACGTCGCCGTCGTTGGCCAGCACCGCGAGGATCGCGGGCGTATCTTCGGTGCCGGCAAAGCTGTCCGGCCCGGCAACGGGAGCATCGTTGACGGCCGCCACGCCGCCGCTGAACGCCGCCGTCGCCGTGCCGCCCTGGCCGTCGGAGACGGTGTAGCTGAAGGAGACGGGGCCGTTGACGTCGGCCGCGGGCGTGAACAGCAGGGTACCGTCGCCGTTCAGCCGTACGATGCCGCCCACGACCGCGACGGAGCCGCCGGGCAGGATCGCCTGCCCATCGATGGCGGTGATCGTCAGCGGATCGCCGTCCACGTCGCGGTCGTTGGCCAGCGGCGCCAGCAAGACCGGAGTATCCTCGGTCACGCTGAAGCTGTCCGGGCCGAGCACGGGCGCATCGTTGACCGCCGCGAGCACACCGCTGACGACGGCCGTGGTCGCGCCGCCCTGACCGTCCGAGACGGTATAGGTGAACGAGACAGGGCCGTTGAGGTTGGCCGCCGGCACGAGGGTGAGCGTGCCGTCCGGGTTCAGGGTCACGATGCCGGCCGCCACCGCGACCGAGCCGCCGGGCAGGATCGCCTGCCCGTCGATGGCCGTGATGCTGAGCGCGCTGCCCTCGACATCGCCGTCGTTGGCGAGCACCGCGAGGATCGCGGGCGTCTCCTCGGTGCCGGCGAAAGTGTCAGCCCCTGCGACCGGCGCGTCGTTGACCGGCGTGACGCTGCCCGCCACCAGCGCCGTGGCAATGCCGCCCTGGCCGTCGGAGACGGTGTAGCTGAAGCCGACCGGGCCGTTGAAGTCGGGCGCGGGCGTGAACAGGAGTTGGCCGTCCGCCCTCAGGCTCACGCTGCCGCCGGCCACCGCGACGGCGGGGCCGCCCGCGAGGATCGCTCGGCCGTCGATGGCGGTGATCGTGAGCGGGTCGCCGTCGATGTCGCGGTCGTTGGCGAGCACCGGCAGGAGGGTTGGCGTGTCCTCAGCCACGACGAAGCCGTCCCCCGCCGCTGCCGGCACGTCATTCACCGCGCCGACGGCCACCGTGACGGTGTAGGTGCTCGTGAGGCTGCCGTCCGAGACGGTGTAGGCGAAGCTGTCGCTGCCGTTGAAGTCCGGGTTCGGCACGTAGGTGAAGCGTCCGTCCGGCGTGACCGTGGCGATGCCGTTGGCCGGCCCGGTGCCGAGGGCGTAGGCGATCGCCGCCCCCTCCGGATCGAAGGCGGGGGGCAGGGTGCCGCTGACGGGCGTGTCTTCCAGGGTCGCCGTGGCGAGCGGGGCTCCGACCGGCGCGTCGTTCACCGCCCGCACCGCGACGGTGACCGTCGCGACGGCGACCCCGCCCTGGCCGTCGCTGACGCGAACCTGGAAGGTCTCGGTTCCGCTGAAATCCGGGTTCGGCTTGAAGACGAAGCTGCCGTCCGGGTCGAGCCGGACCGTGCCGTTGGCGGGCTGCGCCAGCAGGGCGAAGGTCAGAGCGTCGCCGTCGACATCGCTGGCGGGGATCGCTCCCGCCACGGGCTGATCCTCGTCGGTCGCGAGCGCGAGATTCGCGGTCGCGGGCAGGTCGTTGACCGGGTCGATCAGGATCGATGCGGTGTCGGCGTCGCTCAAGGGGCCGCCGGCGCCGCCGCTGCCGTCGTCCAGGGTCCGCATCACCAGCGTGACCGGATCGGTGGCGTTCGCGGGCGGCGTGAAGACCGGTGCCGTGGCGGCGAGGTAGGCGTTGAGCGCGTCGCGGGAGCCGCTGAGGGTCAGCGTGCCGGTGCCGCTGCCCGCGACCGTCACGCCGCCCGCCGGGGCCGCGTCGAGGCGCCCGGCATCGACGCTCAGCGTGAGCGTGAGCGGACCCGCATCGACATCCGCGACCGAGAGGCCGGCGAGGACGAGCGGCGTGTCCTCGAGCGCGGTGAAGCTCGGCGGCAGCCCGTTGACCGGCGCGTCGTTGACGGCGCCGACGGTGCCGGCGACCTGCCCCGGGGTCGTGGTCGTGCCGTCGGAGACGGTGTAGCCGAAGGCCGCCGGGCCGAAGAAGTCCGGTGCCGCCGCGAAGGTGAGCGTGCCGTCCGGGTTCAGGGTCACCGTGCCGCCCTGGACGGCGACGCTGCCGCCGGGCGCCACTGCGGTGCCGTCGATGGCGGTGACGGTGAGCGGATCGCCGTCGATGTCGGTGTCGTTGCCGAGCACCGCGATGGTCGCGGTTCCGTCTTCGGCCACCGCGAAGCCGTCGGCCGCGGCGACCGGCGCGTCGTTGACGGGCGCCACCGTGAGCGTGACGGTCGCGAGGCTCGTGCCGCCGTTCCCGTCGGAGACCCGGTAGGTGAAGCGGTCGATCCCGTTGAAATCGGCGGCCGGGGTGTAGGTGAAGCGTCCGTCCGCCGCGAGGACGAGGCTGCCGTTGGCCAGCCCCGCGACGAGGACGTAGCTCAGCGGATCGCCGTCGGGGTCGATGTCCGGGCCGGCGCCGTTGTCGAGCGCCACGCTGCCGGACACGGCGAGGTCTTCGCTGGTGGTGATGGCGTCGTCCGCCGCGACGGGTGCGGGGTTGACGATCATCCAGTCGAAGCTGCGGCTCACCACGGCCCCCGCGGGATCGGTCGCGGTGACCGTGATCCGGTAGGTCGCGCTGCCCGTCGGGCCGGACGCGCTGGCAGAGAGCGTGCCGGTGACCGCGCCGGTGAGGGGATCGATGCCGAGCCCGGGCGGCAGCCCGGCCGCCGCGAAGGTGAGCGCGTCGCCGTCGACATCGCGGAAGGCCGCGCCGAGGGCGAGGCTGACGGGGGCGCCGTCCGCCCCCATGAGCGGCGGCAGGGCGTCGGCCTCGGGCGCGTCGTTCGCCCCGTCGACCCGGACGGTGAGGGTGGCGCTGGCGAGGCCTCCGGCCCCGTCCGAGACCGTGTAGGTCACGCTCGTGGTGCGCGACTGCCCCGCGGGCAGGTCGGCGAAATCCGCGGCGGGATCGAACTGGAAGGCGCCGCCCGCCTGGATCGTGAACGTGCCGCCGTTGCTGCCCGCCACCGCCGTGCCGACCCCGCCCGAGGCCGCGCCGACGCCGACCACGGTGAGGACGTCCCCGTCGACGTCCGTGTCCGTGCCCGGCGCGTCGAGGATCACGTTGCCGCTGACGGCCGCGTCCTGGCCGGTCACGGCCGCGTCGTCGGCGGCGAGCGGCGCGTCGTTGACCGCGGTGACGGTGCCGGTGACGAGACCCTGCGCCGTCCCGCCCTGACCGTCGGAGACCGTGTAGGTGAAGGAGACGGCGCCGTTGAAATTCGCCGTCGGCGTGAACAGCAGGGTGCCGTCCAGCCCGAGCGTGACCGTGCCGGCCCCGACGGCGACCGAGCCGCTGGGCAGGATCGCGGCGCCGTTGATCTGGGTGACCGCGAGCGGGTTGCCGTCGATGTCGCGGTCGTTCCCCAGCACCGCGACCGTCACAGCCGCTTCCTCGGCGGTGAGGAAGCTGTCGGCCCCCGCAACGGGCGCGTCGTTGACCGCGCCGACGCTGACCGAAACCGTGTAGGTCACGGCGCTCGTGCCGTCGCTCACCGTGTAGGTGAAGCTGTCCGGCCCGTTGAAGTTGGGCGCCGGTGTATAGGTGTAGGTGCCGGCCGGATCGATCGAGACCGTGCCGTTGGCGGGCGCGGCGGCCAGGGCGTAGGTCAGCGGCTCCCCATCGATGTCGGTGGCGCGCGGAAGGATGCCGCTCGCGGGCGTGTCCTCGGTCACGGCAATGCTGGCATCGGCGCCCACGGGCGCGTCGTTCACGCCCGTGACCGTGACGCTGAGCACGGCGGTCGCGGTGCCGTTCTGGCCGTCCGAAATCGTGTAGTCGATGCTGGTGACGCGGGTGACGCCTGCGGGCAGGTCGTCGAAGTCGTTGCCCGCGGCGAAGGTGAAGCCGCCGCCGGGCAGGATCGTGAACTGGCCGCCCGCCGAGCCCGCGAGGGGGCTGCCGACGCCGCCGGTCGTACCGTCCACCGCGACGACGCTGAGCGGGTCGCCGTCGGGGTCGCGATCGGGGCCGGCGCCGTTGTCGGCGAGGACGGAGCCCGTGACCGTGCCGTCCTGCACCGCCGCGAACGCGTCGCTCTCCGCGACCGGCGCGGGGTTGGTGATCTGAAGGCCGAAGGTCCGCGCGGCCGTCGTGCCCGAGGGATCCCGCGCCGTCACCGTGACCGTGTAGGCGCCGCCATTCACCTGCGAGGCGGACCGGTCCACGATGCCGCGGATCACGCCCGTGGCGGGATCGATGGTGAGGCCCGCGGGCTGGCCGGTCAGGGAGAAGGTCAGGGCATCGCCGTCGATGTCGGTGAAGGCGTCCGACACGTCGAGGCCGACGGCCTGCGCATCCGTGAACGCCTGGTCCGGGATCGGCCCGGCCACGGGTGCGTCGTTGACCGGCGTCACGGTGACGGTGACCGTGTAGGTCGTGGTCGCGATGCCGTCGCTGACCGAGTAGGTGAAGCTGTCGAGGCCGGTGAAATCCGGGTTCGGGGTGTAGGTGAAGCTGCCGGTGCTGCTGATCGCCACCGTGCCGTTCGTGGGCTGCGACGCCTCCGCGTAGACGAGGGTGTCGCCGTCGGCATCGAAGGCTGACGGCAGCGGGGCTGCCATAGCCTGGTCCTCCGCCGTCGTGACGCTGAGGTCGGCGGCCGAGGGTGCGTCGTTCGCGCCCGTGACGGTAACGGTGAGCGTCGCCGAGGCGAGGGCGCCGCTCGGGTCGGCCACGGTATAGGTGATGCTCGTGGCGCGGCTCTCGCCGGCCTGCAGATCCTGGAAGGCGATCCCCGGATCGAAGTCGTAGGTGCCGTCGGCCCGAACGAGGAACACGCCGCCGGCCGAGCCGGCGACGCCTGTTCCGACGCCGGCGGGCGTGCCGGCCACGGCGACCACCGTGAGCGCCGCGCCCTCGGGGTCGCGGTCGTTGCTGAGCACGGAGGCGCCGGCCAGGATCGGCCCGTCCTCGCCCGTCGCGCCGGCATCGTCGGCGGCGAGCGGTGCGTCGTTGACCGGCACGACCGTCACCACCGCCTGGGCGGCCGCGGACAGGTTGCCGGCGGTATCGGCCACGCTGAAGCTGAAGGTGCGGGCACCCAGCGTCGGGTTGTCGCTGACGTTCTCGTAGCGCAGCGCCGCCACGAAGGCGCGCAGGGTGCCCGTGGGCAGCGGCGTGCCGACGCCCGCGGCGTTCTGCAGCGTGAGGGTGCCGGCACCGTCGTAGGCGTAGCTGAGCGTGCTACCGCCGAAAGCGATCGTGCCGGCCGACGGCGTCGCGCGGACGATGTCCACCAGCCCGTTGAGGTGCAGGATTTCGCTGCCCGCATCCGCCGCTTCGCCGCCGATGGTGAGCAGAAGGGCGAAGACGTCGTTCTCCGCGTCCGCGATGCCGACACCGGCCGCGATCGCGACAGGGCCGCCGCCCTCGGTGAAGACGGCCGTGCTGCCGAGGCCGGGCGTCGTCGGGTCGAGGTCGATCACCGGCGCGTCGTTCACGGCCGCGACGCTGATGCTCACCGCCGCATCCGCCATAGCGCCGTCGGCATCCCGGATCGCGTAGGTCAGCGTGGTGGTGCCATTGAAATCCGCATTGGGGCGGAAGGTCAGGCCGCCGTCGGGATTGAGCGTCACCGTGCCGTCGGCCACGGAGACGGTCTGCCCCGTTGCGATCGCCTGGCCGTCGATGCGGACGATCGCGAGCGCGTCGCCGTCCCGATCCGTATCGACACCCGCAGCACCGCTCACGGTCCCGGCCCCGGTCAGCGGGTTGAAGGTGACCGGCGTGTCCTCGCTCGTAGCGACCGTGTCGTTGAGCGCCACCGGCGCCGGGTTGAGGACCGTGAAGGCGAAGGTCGAGGAAGTGCCGGCGCCGCTGGGATCGGTGGCCGTGACCGTGATGAGGTAAGGGCTGCCCTGAGAGGCATCCGCGGTCAGCGTTCCGGAGATCACGCCGGCCGGGTTGAGGCTCAGGCCGGGGGGCAGCGCTGGCGCCGTGAAGGTGAGGCCGTCCCCGTCGATGTCGGCGAAGAAGCCGGACACGTCGAAGTTGACGCTTTCCCCGTCCGAGCGGACGCGGTCGGGGATGGGGCTCACGGTCGGTACGTCGTTGACCGGCGCGACCACGATGGCGACGGTCGCCGTGTCGGTGCCGGCATTGCCGTCGTCGATCGTGTAGGTGAAGGATTCCGTCCCGTTGAAGTTCGCGTTCGGCGTGAAGCGCAGGACCGGGCGGCCGACGGTGCCGTTGACGAGCTGCACCGTGCCGTTCGCCGTCGACACCGCCGGGCCGCCGACCACCAGCGTCACGTTCTCGACCCGGATCACCACGTTGGTGTCGCCGTCGGGATCGAGGTCGTTGCCCAGGACATCGACGTTGACGGGCGTATCCTCGACCGCATTGAGAACGATGTCGTTCTGCGCCTGCGGCGTCAGGTTGTTGACCGTGTAGACGAACTGGCTCGAGGCCATGCCGCCCTGGCTGTCCATGGCGGTGACGGTGACGAGGTAGTCGCGCGTGCCCGTCGGCCCGGAGGCGCCGGGCAGGATCTGGCCGGAGACGATGCCGGCCGGCGAGATCGTCAGGCCCGGCGGCAGACCCGTTGCCGTGAAGGTCAGCCGCTCGCCCTCCGGGTCGCGGAAGGTGTTGGAGAGGTCGAAGGTCACGCTGTCGCCGTCGTTGCGCACGGCGTCCGGGATCGGCGCGGCCGCGATCGGCGCGTCGTTGACGGCGCCGACCGAGACGTTGACGACCGCGGTCGAGAGACCGCCCTGACCGTCGCTCACCCGGTAGACGATCGTGTCGATGCCGCTGTAGTTCGCGTTGGGCGTGTAGCGCAGGGTGCCATCGGGGTTGATGCCGACGGTGCCGTTGCCGGCCAGCGGCGGGAAGGCCGGATCGACGAAGAGCGTGTCGCCATCGGGATCGCTGTCGTTGGCGACCACGTCGATGTTGATCGGCGTGTCCTCCAGGGTCGCGATCGCGTCGTTGACTGCGGTCGGAGCCGGGTTGGTGACGTTGAGGACGAAATTCGCCGTCGTCAGCGCGCCGCCGTCCGACGCCGTGACGGTGACGGTGTAGGTCCCGTTGCCGAGCGGTCCGCCGCGGCTGGCATCGTTCGCGATCGTGCCGGTGAGCGATCCGTCCGGGTTCATTCTCAGCCCGGCCGGGAGGCCCGTCGCGCTGAACGTGAGGGCATCGCCCTCCGGATCGGTGAAGAAGACGGCGACGCTCAAGGGATCGACGGTGAGATCGTCGCCGTCCGCCCGGACATAGGCCGGGATCGGGCCGGCCGCGGGCGCGTCGTTCACGCCCGTGACCAGGACGGTCAGCGTCGCGGTGTCGAGGCCCCCGTTGTCGTCGCGCAGGGTGTAGACGATGCTGGTGGCGCGGGTTTCGCCGGCCTGGAGGTCGGCGAAGGCGGTGCCGGCGGTGAACGTGTACCCGCCGTCGGCGCCGACCGTGAAGAGGCCGCCCGCCGAACCTGTCACCGTGACCGGTGTGCCGGCCACCACGGCGAGACCGTTCACCGCCGAGACCGCGAAGCCGTCGCCGTCCGGGTCGGTATCGTTGGCCAGCACGTTGCCGAGGGCCGCGCCGACATCCTCCGAGACGGTCAGCTGGTCGGAGAAGGCGGTCGGCGGGATGTTGTCGATGAACCACGTGAAGGTCTGGGTCGCCGCGGGCGCACCGACGGCGCCGCTGTCGCTCGCCGTGACCGTGACCGTGTAGGCCCGCCCACCCTCGGGGCCCGACGCTCCGCTCGTGATCATGCCCGAGACGATGCCGGTACCGGGGTCGATCGAGAGGCCCGGCGGCAGGTTCGCGGCGGTGTACGTCAGCGGATCCCCGTCCGGATCTGCGAAGTACACCGAGAGGTTGACGGCATTGCCGCCGCGCAGTTCCTGCCCGTCGTTGTCGATCAGGTCGGCGATGGTGCCGGTCGCGATGGGCGCATCGTTGGCGGGGTTCACCACGATCGTCAGCGTCGCGCTGGCGATGCCGCCGTTGCCGTCGGAGATGGTGTAGACCACCGTATCGATGCCGCTGAAGTCTGCGGGCGGCAGGTAGGTGATGACACCGCCCAGGACGGAGACGCTGCCCCGCCCGGCATTCGCCGCGACGATGGTCAGCGGATCGCCGTCCGGATCGCTGTCGTCCGCGAGGACATCGAAGCTGACGGGCACGTCCTCCGTCGTCGTGATCGTGTCGTTGCTGGCGACGGGCGCGGGGTTCGTGACCGTCAGCGCGAAGCTCTGGCTGATGGCCTGACCGCCCGGATCGGTGGCGGTGACGAGGACGGTGTAGGTGCCGCCCACCCCGCCCTGGCTCGCGTTGCGGTCGATCGTGCCGCTGAGGAAGCCGGTGGCCGGATCGACGCTGAGCCCGGCGGGCAGGCCGGTGGCGGTGAAGCGCAGGGCGTCGCCGTCGGGATCGCGGAAGAAGTCGGCCAGATCGTAGGTGAAGCTCTGGCCGTCGGCCCGAACCCGATCGGGGATCGGGGCGAGCGTCTGCGGCGTGTCGTTGGCGGGCGTGACCGTGATCGTCAGGGTCGCGGTGTCGGTGCCGCCGTTGCCGTCGATGATGGTGTAGGTGAGGGATTCCTGGCCGTTGAAGTCCGGATCGGGGGTGAAGCGCAGCACCTCGTTGCCGTTGATGTCGAGGACGAGGCGGACGCTGCCGTTGGCCGTGTCCACGGCCGGGCCGCCGACCGTCAGCACGATGTTGTTGACTGCGATGACGCGATCGGTGTCGCCGTCCGGGTCGGTGTCGTTGGCCAGGATCGGCACGTCGACGGCTGTGTCCTCGACCGTGGTGGCGACGTCGTCGCGCGCCTGTGGCGGCAGGTTGAGAACGGTGTAGGCAAAGCGCACGGTCGCCGCGGCGCCGTCGGGATCGCGGGCGGTGACGCTGACCGTGTAGGTCGCGGTACCGGTGGGGCCGGAGGCGTCTGCCGAGAGGCGGCCGGTGATGCGGCCCGTCGCGGCATCGATGGTCAGGCCCGGCGGCAGCCCCGCCGCCGAGAAGGTGAGCGCCTGGCCCTCCGCGTCGCTGAAGAAGGCGCCGGCATTGATGTTGTCGATGTCGCCGTCGTTGCGGGTGCGGTCGGCAATCGGCGCGCCGAGAGGCGCGTCGTTCACGGGCAGGACCGTGACCGTGACGACGGCGCTCGCCGTACCGCCCTGACCGTCGGAGAGGGTGTAGACGATCGTGTCGGTGCCGTTGAAATTCGCGCTCGGCGCGTAGGTGATGGCGCCATCCTGGCCGATCAGCACGGTGCCGTGGCCGGCGCTCGCGGAGACCACCCGGAGGGGATCTCCGTCGGGATCGCGATCGGGCGTGCCGCCGCTTGCGGTGCCGTCGAGCACGTTGAGGGTGACGGGCGTGTCCTCGCTGGTGACGACCGCATCGTTGACCGCGATCGGGCTCGGATTCGTCACAACGACGGCGTAGCTGCGGGCGGCGGTGCCGCCGCGCCCGTCATCGGCGGTCACGGTCACCGTGTAGGTCCCGTTGCCCGAGGGGCCGCCCTGGCTGGCGTTGCGGTCGATCGTGCCCGAGACGAGGCCTGCCGGCGAGATCGTCAGACCCGGGGGCAGGCCGACGGCCGAGAAGCTCAGGCGGTCGCCGTCCACGTCGCTGAAGAAGGCGGAGGCGTCGAAGCTGACGGTCTGGCCGTCGATCCGCATGCGGTCGGGCAGGGGGGTCGAGACCGGTGCATCGTTGACCGGCGCGATCGCCACCGTGACGTAGTATTCGTTCGTGCCGCCCCGCCCGTCACTGACGACGTAGCTGAAGCGATCGGTACCGCTGACATCGGCGTTCGGCGTGTAGGTGAAGGTGCCGTCCGGGTTGATCGTGACGCGGCCGCTCGCCGGACTCGTGGTGCCGGCCGCGTAGGTGATCCCGTCGTTGTCCGCGTCGGTCGCAGCGGGGAGTTGGCCGACGAGTGCCGCGTCCTCGTTCGTCGCGACGCTCGCATCCGCGGCGACCGGCAGGTCGTTGACGGGACTGACGCTGCCGGAGACCGCGGCCGTGGCGAGGCCGCCCTGGCCGTCCGAAACGGTGTAGGTGAAGCCGACGGGTCCGTTGAAGTCGGCGTTCGGCACGAAGGTGAGCGTGCCGTCGAGGTTCAGCGTGACGGTGCCGGCGACCACGGCGACCGAGCTGCCGGGCGCGATGGCCGTCCCGTTGATCGCGGTGATCGTGAGCGGGTCGCCGTCCACGTCGCCGTCATTGGTCAGCACGGCGATGGTCGAGGGCGTATCCTCGGTGCCGGTGAAGCTGTCGGCGACCGCGACCGGCGCGTCGTTGACCGGCGTCACGACGCCCGTCACCGTGGCGCTGGCCGTGCCGCCGTTCCCGTCCGAGAGGGCGTAGGCGAAGCTGACGGGGCCGTTGACGTTCGGCAGCGGCACGAAGGTGAGGGTGCCGTCCGGGTTCAGGGTCACCGTGCCGCCCGCCACGGCGATCGAGCCGCCGGCGGCGATGAAGGCGCCGTTGATCTGGATCAGGCCGAGCGCGTCGCCATCGGGGTCGCTGTCGTTCAGGCGCACCTCGAAGGTGACACTGCCGTCCTCGGCGACCGTGAAGCTGTCGTCGCCGAGCACCGGGGCGTCGTTGACGGGGGCGATGCTGCCGCTGACGGTCGCCGTGGCGAGGCCGCCCTGCCCATCCGACACGGTGTAGCTGAAGCCGACGGGCCCGTTGAAATCGAGGTTCGGCGTGAAGACGAGGGTGTTGTCCGGGTTCAGCCTCACGCTGCCGTTGGCGACCGCGACCGAGCCGCCGGGCGCCACGGCCGTCCCATCGATCGCGGTGACCGTGAGCGGATCGCCGTCCACGTCGCCGTCATTGCCGAGCACGGCGATCAGCGAGGGCGTATCCTCGCGCCCGATGAAGCTGTCGGCGCCTGCCACCGGCGCGTCCTGGACCGGGGTCACGGAGCCGGTCACGGTCGCGCTCGCCGTGCCGCCCTGGCCGTCCGACACCGTGTAGGTGAAGCTGACGGGGCCGTTGACATTCGCGGCCGGCGTGAAGAGGAGCGTGCCGTCTCCGTTCAGCGCGACCGTGCCGCCGGGGATCGTGACCGCGCTGCCCGCGGTGATGGCTTGGCCGTTGACCGCGATGACGGCGAGCGGGTCGCCGTCCACGTCGCCGTCGTTGCCGAGGACCGCGACGACGGCCGCCGTATCTTCCGCCGTGACGAAGCTGTCGGCAACCGCGACCGGCGCGTCGTTGACCGGGGCGATGCTGCCGCTGACGATCGCGGTGGCGCTGCCGCCCCGGCCGTCCGAGACGGTGTAGCTGAAGGAGACCGGGCCGTTGACGTTGGCGCCGGGCACGAAGGTCAGCGTGCCGTCCGGATTCAGGGTGGCGGCTCCGCCCGCCACGGCAACCGTCCCGCCCGGGAGGATCGCCTGTCCGGCGACCGCCGTGATCGTCAGCGGATCGTTCTCGGCATCCGCATCGTTGGCGCGCGGATCGAAGGTGACCGGCTGCTCCTCGATCGTGGCGAAGACATCGTCCCGCACCACGGGCGCGTCGTTCACGCCGGTGACGGTGACGGTGAGCGTCGCGCTCGCCGTCCCGCCCTGGCCGTCGGAGATCGTGTAGGTGGCGCGGGTGGCGCGGGTCTCGCCGGCACCGAGGTCGGCGAAGCTCGCATCCGGCACGAAACCGAAGGCGCCGCCGGAGCCGATGACGAACGTGCCGCCGGCCGAGCCCGCGACCGCAACGCCGACGAGGGCCGAGGCGCCGTTGACCGCGGTGACGGTCAGCGCGTCCCCGTCGGGGTCCCTGTCGGCGCCCGCGCCGTTGTCGGCCAGAACCGATCCGGCGACGGCTGTATTCTGGGCCGTGGTGACGGCGTCGTCGGCCGCGACGGGTGCCGGGTTCGTCACGGTGAGGGTGAAGGCGCGGCTGGTCGTGAGCCCCGCGGAATCGGTGGCGGTGACGGTCACCGCATAGGGCGCCGCGACGCTCGCGTTCGCGGCCAGCGTGCCGCTGATCGTGCCGGTCGCGGGATCGATGGCGAGCCCCGGCGGCAGGCCGGTGGCCGAGAAGATCAGTGTCGCGCCGCTGTCGGGATCGGTGAAGTTACCGGCAAGCGGCAGGGTGAAGCCGGCGCCGTCCTGCGCAACTTGGTCGGGGATCGGGACCGACACCGGCGCATCGTTGCGGCCGGTCACGGTGACCGTGAAGGCCGCCTCGCTGGTCGCGCCCGACGGATCGGCGACGCGGTACGTCACCGTGCTGACGCGGGTCGCCCCCTCGGGCAGGTCGGCGAAGGCTCCCCCCGGATCGAAGCGGGCGGTGCCGTCGGCGGCGATGAGGAACATGCCCCCGCCCGAGCCCGCCACCATCGCCCCGACGTTGCCGGTCGCGCCGTCGACCGCGACGATGGTGAGCCGGTCGGCATCCGCATCGCTGTCGTTGAGGACGAGGTTGGCGGCGACCGGGGTGCCGGCATCCGTGGCCGCGCTGTCGGGCAGGGCGACGGGCGCGTCGTGCACCGGCAGGACCGCGACGGTGACCGTGTACGTGCGGGTGATCGTGCCGTCGCTGACCGTGTAGGTGAAGCTGTCGGCGCCGCTGAAGTTCGGGTTCGGGGTGAAGACGAAGCGGCCGTCCGGGTTGACGGTGAGCTGCCCGTTCGCGGGGGAAAGACTGCCCGGCCCGTAAGTCAGCGCGTCGCCGTCGACATCGGTGGCCACCGGCAGGCGCCCGAGCAGCGTCGTGTCCTCGGTGACGGCGACGGTCGCGTCGGCGCCGACCGGCGCGTCGTTGACCGGGGTCACGGTGATCGTCGCAGCGTCGGTATCGGTCAGGGCGTCGCCCGCGCCGCTATTGCCGCCGTCGTTCGTGACCATGGTCAGGCCGACGCTGCCGTTGAAGTCGGCCGGCGGCCGGTAGGTCGGCGCGGAGGCCGCGCCGAGATAGGCGTTGAGCGCCCCGACCGTGCCCGCGAGCGTGATCCGCCCCGTGCCCGACCCCGCCACCGTCACGCCCCCGGCGCCGGCCGCGGTCAGCGTCCCGATGTCGACCGACAGCGTCACCGTCACGGGGCCGGTGCCCGCATCGACGTCGGTGACGGCGAGCCCGGTCAGCTGCAGGGCGGCATCCTCGGAGACCCCGAAGGTCGCGGGGAGGGTGTTGACCGGCGCATCGTTGACCGGCGTCACCGTGAGCGTGACGGTGTTGGCGGTGGGATCGGTGTCCTGGCCCCCGTCGGCCACACCGCCATTGTCGCGGACCCGGAAGGCGAAGGCGAAGCTGCCGCTCGCATTCGCCGCGGGCGTGAAGGTGAGCAGCCCGAGATTCGCCGCCGTGACCACTTGGCCCACCGCGACGGGCGTTCCGCCGAGGGCGAGGATGCCGCCCGCCGGCAATGTGTCGATGATCACCGCCTCGAGGGCGTTGGCGGGGTCGTCGGCCGGGTCGGTGAAGCCGAAATCGGCCGCGGAGAAGGTGTAGGTCGTGTCCTCGGCGAGCGTGGTGGCCCGGTCCGCGCCCGCGGGGGCGTCGTTGACGGGCGTGATCGTGATCGTCGCGGTGTCGATGTCGGTGAGCGCGGCACCGCCGGTATTGCCGTTGTCGTTCGTCGCCATCGTCAGGGTGACGCTCGCCGTGGCGTTCGGCGCCGGGGCGAAGACCGGCGCGGTGGCATCCGCGAGGTAGGCGTTGAGCGCGGCGAGCGTGCCGTCGAGGGTCAGCGTGCCGGTGCCCGCGCCGCCGACCGTGACGCCGGCTGCGGAGACCGCGCTCAGGCTGCCGGTGTTCACGCTCAGCGTGACGCGCAGGAGGCGGGTGCCGGCATCCGCGTCGGCGAGGGAGAGGCCGGTCAGCGCCAGCCCCGTATCCTCGCGGGTGGCGAAGGCCGTGGGCAAGGTGTTGACCGGCGGCGTGTTGATCGCCGCGACCGCGACCTGCACGTTCGCCGTCTCGGTCACGCCGCCCGCACTCACCGTGTAGGTGAAGCTCGTGACGCCGTTGAAGTCGGTGGCCGGTCCGAAGATTAATTCGCCCTGCGCCGTCAACGTCACGCTGCCGTTGGCGACGGCGACCGCCGCGCCGCCCGCGACCAGGGCGGTGCCGTTCACCGCAGTGACGGTGCGGCCGGTATCCTCGAAGGTGTCGTTGACGAGAACCGGGATCAGGACCGGTCTGTCCTCGTCGGTCACCGCCGTGTCGGCGGCGATATCGGCCACCGGCGTGATCGTGAGCGCGACCGTGTCGGTGTCGCTTAAAGTGCCGTCGGAGGTCTGGATCGTGAGCTGGGCCGGGCCGTTATAGTCCGGGTTCGGGGCATAGGCCGCGCCTTCGAGGGCGGCGTTGATGGCGGCGGCCGTGCCGGTGAAGACGAGCGCCGTATCCGCCGTGCCGTCGCCGGTCGTGAAGGTCAGGCCCGCAAGTCCCGAGAGCGTGAGCGTGCCGTTGGTGACGGTGATCGCAACGGTGAGAACGCCGCTGTCGACATCCGCGACGCTGATCGCGTTGCCGTTGGCCGTCGAGAAGATCCGGGCGATGTCCTCCGCCGTGACCTGCGGACCGGGCACGAGGTTCACGGGGGCGTCGTCGACGGGCGTGACGGTGACCGTCACGGTCGCGGTCTCGGTCACCCCGCCCGAGGCGACGGTGTAGGTGAAGCTCGTGACGCCGTTGAAGTTCGGGGCCGGCGTGTAGGTGATCGTCCCGTCGGCGGCGAAGCTGACGCTGCCCTGGCCCGCGGGGGGCTGGGTCACCGCGATCAGGGCGCGGCCCGCATTCTCGAAGCTGTCGGCGCTGGCGCCGCCCGTGCCGAGGATCAGGTTGGCGGTGAGCGGCGTGTCCTCGCTCGTGGTCAGGCTGTCGGGCACGATGTCGGCGACGGGCGTGACCTGGAGCGCGATGGTGTCGGTGTCGGTCGCTGCGCCATCGCTGGTCTGCACGACGATCTGCGCGGCGCCGTTGAAGTCGGGGGTGTTGCGGTAGGTCAGGCCGGCGAGCGCCGTGTTGATCTGCGCGGCGGTGCCGGAGATCACGACGGTCGCGCCGCCGTTTCCGGTGATCGCCGCCCCGCCGCCGGTGGCGACGGTGGCCGTGCCGTTGGCGACGGTGAGGGTCGTGGTGAGAAGGTCGCCGTCGATGTCTGCAACGCGCACGGACGCGCCGTTGGTGAAGGCGAGCGGCGTGTCCTCGGCCACGGACTGCGTGCCCGGGACGGTGTTCAGCGGCGCGTCGTTGACCGGCGTGACGGTGACGCTGACGGTGGCCGTCTCGGTGACGCCGCCGGAGGTGACGGTGTAGGTGAAGCTGGCGAGGCCGTTGAAGTCGGGCGCCGGCGTATAGGTCAGCGTGCCGTCGGCGTTCAGGCGCACGCTGCCGTTGGGAACGGTGACCGCCGCGCCGCCGGCCGTGATCGGGCTGCCGTTGATCGCGGTGATCGCGCGGGCTGGGTTCTCGAAGCTGTCGTTGGCGAGCACGGCGAGGGTTACGGGCACGTCCTCGCTGGTGGCGGCGGTGTCGGGCGCGATGTCGGCCACCGGCGCGATGACGATCGTGCTCGCATCGGTGTCGGTGAGCGGACCGCCCGTGCCGGTGTTGCCGCCATCGTTGGTCGTCATCGTCAGGCTGACGCTGCCGTTGAAGTCGGCCGGGCTCTGCGTGAAGACCGGGGCGGCGGCGGAGGCGAGGTAGGCGTTGATGGCGGTGACGCTGCCGCCGAGGGTGAGGCTCGGGGTTCCGGAGCCGGTGACCGTCACGCCGCCCGCGCTCGCGGCGCTCAAGCTGCCGCTGCTGACGCCGAGCGTGACAGTGACGGCGCCGGTTCCGGCATCGAGATCGGCCACCGACAGGCCCGTCAGCGCCAGCGGCGTGTCCTCGCTAGCGGCAAACGTCGCCGGCAGGCTGTTTATCGGCGCGTCGTTGACCGCCACCACGTTGACGGTTCCCACCGCCACGTTCGAACTCAGCGCCCCGTCGCTCACGCTCACCGCCACGCTGCGCGGCGCCGTCGCGGGGTTGTCCGAGGTCGAGAAGAACCGCACCGCCGCCAGCGCCGACTGGTAGCTCGCCAGGGTGGCCGGGCCGGTCAGCGTCAGAGTAAAGCGCGCCGCGTCGTAGCTCGCCGCAATCCCCGCCGGCAGACCCGCCGCCGCGAGCACATCGCCGGCCTGGCCGTTGGTGATCGTCAGCGTGGCCGAGGCCAGGGTGGTGTTGTCGACGTCGAGGATCAGCACGTCCGTGTCGGCCACCGGCACGCCCGCGCCGTTCTCGGTGTAGGTCGCCGAGAAGCCGGTGCCGGCGCCCGAGGCGTCGAGGTCGAGTACCGGCGCGTCGTTCACCGGCACAACGGTGATCGTCGCGGTGTCGGTGTCCGTCAGCGCGCCGCCGGCGCCGGTGTTGCCGCCGTCACTGGTGGTCATGGTCAGCGCGACCGGACCGTTGGCGTTGGCCGCCGGGGTGAAGACGGGCGCGGCGGCGGAGGCAAGATAGGCGTTGAGAGCGGTGACGGTGCCGGTCAGCGTCAGGCTGGCCGTGCCGGAGCCGGCGACGGTGACGCCGCCGGAGGCGGTGGCGCTGAGCGCGCCGCTGGCCACGCTCAGCGTGATGCTGAGGGCGCCCGTGCCGGCATCGACGTCGGCGACCGAGAGCCCGTTGAGGGTGAGCGGCGTGTCCTCGTTGACGGTGAAGGCGGCCGGCAGGGTGTTGACCGGCGCGTCGTTGACCGGCGCCAGGGTGATGGTGCTGGTGTCGAGGTCGGTGAGCGGACCGCCGGCACCGGTGTTGCCGCCGTCGCTCGTCAGCATCGTCAGCGTGACGGGCCCGTTGACGTTGAGAGCCGGGGTGAAGACGGGGGCGGAGGCCGAGGCGAGGTAGGCGTTGAGAGCGGTGACGGTGCCGGTCAGCGTCAGGTTTGCGGTGCCGGAGCCGGCCACGCCGACGCCGCCCGCACTGGCTGCGCTCAAAGCCCCGCTGGCGACGCTGAGGCTGACGCTGAGCACTCCCGTGCCGGCATCGACGTCGGCCACCGCCAGGCCGGTGAGGGTGAGCGGCGTGTCCTCGGTGCCGGTGAAGCTGGCCGGCAGGGTGTTCACCGGCGCGTCGTTGACCGGCGTGACGGTGACGCTGACGGAGGCCGTCTCGGTGACGCCGCCGGAGGTGACGGTGTAGGTGAAGCTGGTCGCGCCGTTGAAGTCGGCCGCCGGCGTGTAGGTCAGCGTGCCGTCGGCGTTGAGGCGGACGCTGCCATTGGGAACGGTGACCGCCGCGCCGCCGGCCGTGACAGGGCTGCCGTTGATGGCGGTGATCGCGCGGGCTGGGTTCTCGAAGCTGTCGTTGGCGAGCACCGCGAGGGTGACGGGCACGTCCTCGCTGGTGGTAGCGGTGTCGGGCGCGATGTCGGCCACCGGCGCGAGGGTGATCGTGCTCGTGTCCGTGTCGGTCAGCGGCGTGCCGGTGCCGGTGTTGCCGCCGTCATCCGTCAGCATCGTGAGCGTCACGGGACCGTTGGCGTCCGCGACCGGCGTGAAGACGGGCGTCGCAGAACTCGCAAGATAGGCGTTGATCGCGGTGATGCTGCCGCTGAGGGTGAGGCTCGGGGTGCCGGAGCCGGCGACGGCGACGCCGCCCGCGGCGGCTGCGCTCAGAGCACCACTGCTGACACTGAGCGTGACGCTGACGGCGCCGGTGCCGGCATCGATATCGGCCACCGACAAGCCCGTCAGTGCCAGCGGCGTGTCCTCGCTGCCGGCGAACGTCGCCGGCAGGGTGTTCACCGGCGCGTCGTTGACCGCCACCACGTTGACGGTTCCCACCGCCACGTTCGAACTCAGCGCCCCGTCGCTCACGCTCACCGCCACGCTGCGCGGCGCCGTCGCGGGGTTGTCCGAGGTCGAGAAGAACCGCACCGCCGCCAGCGCCGACTGGTAGCTCGCCAGGGTGGCCGGGCCGGTCAGCGTCAGAGTAAAGCGCGCCGCGTCGTAGCTCGCCGCAATCCCCGCCGGCAGACCCGCCGCCGCGAGCACATCGCCGGCCTGGCCGTTGGTGATCGTCAGCGTGGCCGAGGCCAGGGTGGTGTTGTCGACGTCGAGGATCAGCACGTCCGTGTCGGCCACCGGCACGCCCGCGCCGTTCTCGGTGTAGGTCGCCGAGAAGCCGGTGCCGGCGCCCGAGGCGTCGAGGTCGAGTACCGGCGCGTCGTTCACCGGCACAACGGTGATCGTCGCGGTGTCGGTGTCCGTCAGCGCGCCGCCGGCGCCGGTGTTGCCGCCGTCACTGGTGGTCATGGTCAGCGCGACCGGACCGTTGGCGTTGGCCGCCGGGGTGAAGACGGGCGCGGCGGCGGAGGCAAGATAGGCGTTGAGAGCGGTGACGGTGCCGGTCAGCGTCAGGCTGGCCGTGCCGGAGCCGGCGACGGTGACGCCGCCGGAGGCGGTGGCGCTGAGCGCGCCGCTGGCCACGCTCAGCGTGATGCTGAGGGCGCCCGTGCCGGCATCGACGTCGGCGACCGAGAGCCCGTTGAGGGTGAGCGGCGTGTCCTCGTTGACGGTGAAGGCGGCCGGCAGGGTGTTGACCGGCGCGTCGTTGACCGGCGCCAGGGTGATGGTGCTGGTGTCGAGGTCGGTGAGCGGACCGCCGGCACCGGTGTTGCCGCCGTCGCTCGTCAGCATCGTCAGCGTGACGGGCCCGTTGACGTTGAGAGCCGGGGTGAAGACGGGGGCTGCGGCCGAGGCGAGATAGGCGTTGAGGGCGGTCAGCGTGCCGGTGAGCGTGAGGGTGGCCGTGCCGGAGCCGGTCACGCCGACGCCGCCCGCGGCCGCCGCGCTCAAAGCCCCGCTGGCGACGCCGAGGGTGACGCTGAGCGCGCCCGTGCCGGCATCGACGTCGGCCACCGCCAGGCCGGTGAGGGTGAGCGGGGTATCCTCGGTGCCGGTGAAGCTCGCGGGCAGGGTGTTGACCGGCGCGTCGTTGACGGGGGTGACGGTGACGCTGACGGTGGCCGTCTCGGTGATGCCGCCGGAGGTGACGGTGTAGGTGAAGCTGGTCGCGCCGTTGAAGTCGGCGGCCGGCGTGTAGGTCAGGGTGCCGTCGGCGTTGAGGCGGACGCTGCCGTTGGCGACGCTCACCGCTGCGCCGCCGGCCGTGACTGGCGTGCCGTTGATGGCGGTGATCGCGCGTGCGGGGTTCTCGAAGCTGTCGTTGGCGAGCACGGCGAGGGTGACGGGCACGTCCTCGCTGGTGGTGGCGGTGTCGGGCGCGATGTCGGCCACCGGCGCGATGACGATCGTGCTCGCATCGGTGTCGGTGAGCGGACCGCCCGTACCGGTGTTGCCGCCATCGTTGGTCGTCATCGTCAGGCTGACGCTGCCGTTGAAGTCGGCCGGGCTCTGCGTGAAGACCGGGGCTGAGGCCGAGGCGAGATAGGCGTTGATCGCCGTGACGGTGCCGCTGAGGGTGAGGCTCGGTGTGCCGGAGCCGGTGACGGTGACGCCGCCCGCAGTCGCCGCGCTCAGGCTGCCGCTGCTGACGCTGAGCGTGACGCTCACGGCACCGGTGCCGGCATCGACGTCGGCGACCGACAGGCCGGTCAGCGCCAGCGGCGAGTCCTCGCTGGCGGCGAACGCCGCCGGGAGCGTGTTCACCGGCGCGTCGTCCACGGCGGTGACGCTGATCGTGGTCGTGGCGGTGTTGGAGGTCAGGCCGCCATCGTCGACCGTCACGGTGACGTTGCGCGCCAGCGTCGCCGGGTTGTCGGAGGTCGAGGAGAACTGGATCTGCCGGATCGCGGCGGCGTAGGCGGCGGTCGTCGCCCCGCCGCTGAGATTGATCGTGATCTGGCCCGCGACACTGGTATCGGTGGCGGCGGAAATGCCGGTCGGCAGAGTGCCGGCGATCGCCAGCACGTCGCCGGCCTGCGCGTTGGTCAGCACGATCGCTGCGGATTGCAGATTGGTGCTGTCGGGATCGGCGACCGAGGCTGCCGCCGCGGCGATCGCGACGCCTGCGCCGTTCTCCGTGTAGCTCGTCGCGTAGTTCCGGGCGCTCGCCGGATAGGTGTTGACCCGGACCGTATCGACGAAGATGTCGTCGCCGGAGGTGCCGGCATTGTAGGAAAAGACCAGCGCGCCGCTGTCGGCGACGCTCGTCGGAAGATTCACGGTGATGTCGGTCGCCGTCCAGCCCTGGTAGGTCGAGGCGGCGACGGTCGCCGGGCTCCCGCTCGCCCCGTTCAGGTAGGTGACCGTTGCGGTGCTCGCGGCGCCGCCGGACACGCCGGTGCTGATCCGGGCGTAGACCACGCCGCCCACCGAGACATCGAGCACGGCCGCCGCCGTGGTATCGGGCGACGAGTTGTTCCAGCCGAAGCCGAAGATGAGCTGCGCCGTGCCGTTGGAGGACGGTCCGTTGCCCAGGCCCGTCAGGCCGGCCTGTGTCAGGGTGCCGGCACTTCGGTCGGCATCCCAGTAGACGCCGCCGCCGCCGACCGTCGACGTGTAGGCGGTGCTTCCGGAGGTCGTCCACGACGTGGTGCCGCCGGTGAAGGTGCCGTTGGCAACGATGTTGCTGGGCGTATCGGCCGCGACCGCTGAGTTGAGATCGACGACGGGCGGGCGCGCCGCGTAGCCGAAATCTGCGTTGAGGTTGCTGGCGCCGATGGCGGCGAGCGTGACGCTGCGGCTGCTTCCGCCCGTGGTCGAGGCCGCGCTGCCGAGAACCGCGTTCGTGTCCGTGACCCGGACGATGTACTGCCCGGGCAACACACCGGTGAAGAGATAGGCGCCGTCGGCGTCCGAGGTGTCCGTCGCCAGGACGCGCTCGCCCGTATCGACCACGCCATCGCCATCGACATCGTCGATGAGCTGCACGGTGACGTTGGAAAAGCCCGTGTCGCCCGCCGTGACGCTTCCGCTCGCATCGCGGTCGGCGAAGATCCGGTCGCCGATCGAGCCGGTCTGCGGCGTGTAGGTCGCCGCGTCCGAGACGCCGGTGAGCGCGGTGGTGCCGTTCGTGGTGATGGTGACGGCCGCGCCGATCACCGCGCCGGTGACCGGATTGATCTGCTGAATCGTGTTGCCGACGACGTAGGTGTTGCCCAGGATGTCGCCGCCGCCCTGGATGTTGGCACTGGCCCCGTTCGTGACGGTGCCGAGGATGGTCCCGTTGGCGGCCCCGGAGGCGAGGCTGTAGCGCGTGATCGTGTTGCCGCTCAGGCTGAGCAGCACGCCGGTGCCGCTCGGATCGATGGCGAAGTCGCCCCAGTCGTTGGCGGTGGTGATCTGGCTGCCGAAGGTGGCTGCCGACGCCAGCGTACGCCCGCCATTGGTGAAGGTGAGCTGGTAGATCTGGTCGTTGGTGCCGGGAGCGTTGACGTTCTCGATGCCGAGATAAAGCGTGCCGTTATAGAAGGCGGCGGCACCGCTGCCGACGCCGGTGGTGGATCCGACCGCGATGCTGAGACCTGCGCCGTTGTTCGTCAGATCGCTATCGATGACGATGTGCGCGTTGTTGACGTAATCGTAGGCGAACAGCGCGCGATTGAGGCCCGAACTGGCGCTGTCGGCGTAGTAGATCAGCCCGTTGGCCTGATCGATCGCCACGGAATTGAGGGTTCCGCTGAGCGTGAGTCCGAGGAGGGTGGTCGGAGCCGTCGTGATCAGCGTCGCTTTTCCGGTCGTGACGTCGATGCTGTAGAGGCCCTGGCCGACGGCCGCGATGATCGCGCCGCGCCCGGTGTTGACGGCGGTGGCGAGCAGGCCGGCATAGGCGGCGCGGGCGCTTTCATCGACGGCGAGCTGCGCCTCGACCGTGCCGGTGTGCCGCTCGAGATCCCAATCGCCGCCGAGAGCGGCGGCGCCCGTCGGATCGACCGAGGCGGCCACGTCGGCCCCGGTGGCCTCGCTCAGCAACGCCACTGCACGGGCACCGGCCTCTCCGCCGGCGAAATCGCAGCCGTAGATCAGCAGGTCGGCATCGGGCGAGAGCGCCGTGCGCAGACCTACGAGCGCGGCGGCGTAGCGCCCGGTGATCGTGTCCGCGTCGAGCGTGGCGGTGCCGATCTGCAGCGAGGCCGCCTCGCCATGGGACAGGATGTGGACGGCATCGATCCCGCTGCGTCCCTGCAAGGCCTCGGCGATCTGCTCGACGCCGTCGCGGTCGCCGTCGAGCAGGATGGCCTCCGCATTCGGCGCGAGCCCTTTCAGCAGCGTCTCGCGGTCGGTTAGCTGACGATCGATGAACACGATCTCGCGGCGGGTCGCCGCATCCTGTCCCCCGTGCAGGACAACCTCCGCGCCGGTGAAGGCGGCGAGCCGGTCCGCACCCGATGCGCCCGCGGCACCGGCTGCGAAACCGTCCGCGTCGATCACGATGTCGGCGTCGTCGGAGAGCGTCGCACCGATGCGCTGGAGCAAGCCCTGCTGTTCGGCGCTCAGCGCGTTGAAGTCGACCCGGCCGTTGCCGAGCGAGAGGGTGCCTCCCTCGCCGTCGGCCCGGATCTCGATCCCGGCCATGCCGGTGCGCCCGCGCAGATACTCGGCAATCCGGCCGAGGCCGTCCTCGCCCGCCGAGAGGACCAGCACCTCGTGTCCCGGCCCGGTTGCCTGCGCCGCGTCCGGGCCGCGGCTCGCGGCATCGACGACGACGAGGCGGGGGCCTTCCCCTCCCGGTTCGCGCGCCTCGAAACCGGCCGCCGCCGACAGCTCAGCGGACGATTCGAGGGCGGCACGGCCCTCATGTGTCGCGGCCTCTCCGGAATGGCCCTTATCGTCGGCCTGCGCAGCCATCGCATCCGCCGCCACGGCAGCGGCGGCATCGAACAGAACGCGATTTTCGAGACGCAGCAGCGTCGGGGACGCAGATCGATGGCGCGGGCGACGGTGCGACACACGGAGCTCCGAACGGTCAGGTTCGATAGTGTTACGCGCCAGCTTTCTCCGGAGAAAAGATCAAACTTAAAGGGTTCTGGCTATTTGCATGTAAAAAGACATTTTCATAAACGCTGTTGTGGTAATTATACAAGATGCAAGACAGAAATTAGGTGTTTAATCACCAAATTCTACATGAGCTATTTACGACAGTCGAGCGCATTCGATTTTCGTTTGAGTAGCGGGCCGGTATCTGCTGGGGACAGCGCCTCTACTTCGGCGAGAAAATGGTCACCCGGTGTTCGCGTTGATGCGCACGTTCGTCACCGCGCTGGTCCGGACGAACTCATGGCAGAGACTGGGTAACGAGCCGTCCTGTCGGGCGAGCGATCTTGCGGTCGGCCACACCGCTCGCTTGGCACGGCCCGTCTATACTGGACAGGTTGACGTCCGAGGCCATCGCCGCCGGCAAGAGTGTAGACGACACTGCGCTCATCAGGAGCGTACTCGGCACCTCCATGCGTCGATGCGGTCGTACGGCTTCCGGCGCCCCTCGTAGCAGGGAAGTCTACGAGCGGCAGGTTTTTCGACGACATCGGTGTGCGCGCTTTTGTTTTGGCTGGCGCGCCAATCCGCTCTCCGAGCCTGTTCGTCCGATCGAGGCTGCTCCGCCTCCGATCGCGACGCGTCTCGAAGCGATGGTCGGCAGAACGACGGTCGATCTCCGCTGACGGGTGTGGGTGCAATCGCCGCGGATTGCAGCTAGGGTCACGGGCGCAATCGGCGCGGTCGCCCGCGGGTGCTTTCCATGGACGCTCAATCCGCGAGACTGGCGAGCGCCCGGGCTCGATTGCTGGCCGTTACCTCGCTCGATGGACTGGTCTCGGCGCTGAGCGCGACCGGCCGCGAGATTGCAGGATCGGACGGCATCGCGGTGGTGCTGCGAAGCGGCGGCTTCTGCCACTACGTGGCGGAGGACGCGATCATGCCGTTGTGGCGCGGCAGCCGGTTTCGCCTGGAGGAATGCATCTCCGGTTGGGCGATGCTGAACGGGCGGGCGGCGGTCGTGCCCGATGTCTGGAACGACCTGCGCGTCCCCGTCGCCGTCTATAAGGCCAGTTCGGTGCGAAGCCTCGTCATGACGCCGATCGGGACGCCGATTCCGGTCGCGGCCCTCGGTGCCTATTGGTGCGCCTCGGTCGAGCCGGATGACGGCACGGTGCAGCGCCTGCAGGCACTCGCCGACATGTCCACCGAAGCGCTGACCCGGCTGCAACCGAGCACCTGCGCGGCCTGAGGGCGCCCTCGGGAAGCCGGCCCGGCGACCCGTACGATTGACAGTTCAGACCGGCTCGCGCCCGGCCCGGAGGTGCGGTGGAGAGGAGGCGTCAGACCGTTTCCGATTGATCGCTTCGGTCTCTTCCCGCGTCCTTGCGAGGCTCAGCGAAAACAATCCAGGGCTCCGTACCTTCCTTCCGGACAGGTCGCGCTCCGGGTCGCTTCGGCTCCGCCTCGCGACGACGGAGACGGGCGAAGGCCGGGGCAATCAACCGGAGACGAGATCAAACCGCCAGCCGCGCCACCGTCGCCGCCGCATCGAACTCCGCCCGGCGCAGAGCGAGGCGGGCTTCGGCCTCCGCGTCGCGGCCCCAGACGGCGGCTTGATAGCTCTCGTCCACATGCGCGGCGTCCCAGGCCTGCGCCGCCTCCAGGCGTCCGTGGAGGACGGCGAGGGCGATGATGAGGGAGCCGCTGAGCGTCGTCAGCGCGTGCAGGGCCGCGAGCCGGTACGGATCGTCCACCGCCTCGATCGCCCCGCGCAGGGCCGCCACCGAGCCCTCGGGCTGCGCCACGTGCATCACGCCCTCGGCGAGGAACAGCCGCGCGCCGAACGCGTCCGCGGCCCAGGCGACCAGCGGATCCCAGGCGGTCGCCTGCTCCGCGATGAGCCGATCCGGCGCGTCGGCGCGATAGGCGATGAGGTCGGTGCCGGCATAGGCGGCCAGATCCTCGGCCACCTCCGCCCGGCGATCCACCACGCCGTCGATCGTCGTGTTGACGAGGCGGGTCAGCGGCATGGTGCGCGGATCGATCTCCGTCTCCTGCGCGGCCCATTCGGCGGCCAGAGCCTCGCCCAGGGCGGCGGTCGGCACCGCCAGCGGCCGGCGGCCCGGCGTGTTGGCGCCGCGCCCGTCCAGCACCAGCCGGAAGCCGCCTTCGGTCTCGGCGATCCCGGCCTGCGCGTAGAACCGCTTGGGCAGGGCCGGCCCCGTGCTCGCCCGGGCGGCGCGGACCGGGTCCGGCCTCGGATCGTCGCCGGGCTCGCCCAGCCAGTCGCGGGTCACGTCGTCGCCTGAAGTGCTCATGACCTGCAGATAAGGCCTCGCGCGCGGCCGCGCGAGTCCGGGCGCGTCACGGGCTCAGGCTCACGCGCCCGGAGGCGGTTCGAGATTTTCCGCGACGGGGCCGGGCCGCGCTTCGTCGAGGGGGCCGGAGAACAGGTCGCTGAGGGAGATCGCGGATTCGACCACGGTGACCGCACCCGCGCCGAACAGGGCGCCGGGTGCGTGGTAGCCCCAGGCGACGCCGATCGCGGCCACGCCCGCAGCGCGGGCCATCATCATGTCGAAGGTGGTGTCGCCGATCATCACGGTCATGCCCGGCTCGGAGCCGGCCTCGGCCATGGCCTGGAGCAGCATGGCCGGATCGGGCTTGGAGGGGGCGTCGTCGGCGGTCTGGATCGTCGCGAACCAGTTCTCCCAGCCGTGCTTGTCCACGAGATGATCGACGCCCCGGCGCGACTTGCCCGTGGCGATCCCGAGCTGGATATCCTCGCGGCCGTGCAGCCGCGCCACCAGCTCCGCCATGCCGGGGAAGAGCGGTTCCTCGTAATCGGGATCGATCCGCAGCGCCTGGAAGGCCTTGCGGTAGCTGTGCGAGAGCGATTCGATCGGCCCCGCCTCGCCGACGAGGCGGCGGAACGCGTCCGGCAGCGACAGGCCGACCACGGAGAGCGCCTCCTTGCGCGGGGGCGCCTGCAGGCCGTGCTCGGAAAAGGCGCGCCGCTGCGCCTCGACGATGAGGTGCTGGCTGTCGACGAGGGTACCGTCGACGTCGAAGACGACGAGCTTGAGCACGGAGGGGGCGGTCCGAGCGCTCAAGGCCGGCGGGCGGGCGACGGCACGGAGGCCGGGCGCCGCTCGTAGCCGAGCCGGCAGCGGACGAGGAAGCGCCGGCGCGCGCCGCCCGACAGCCGTCGCCGGTGGGATTCGCGGTTGCAGGCGGCGTAGGAGGTGCGACGCCTCCGTTCGAGCGCCCGCACGCCCGGCGCGGGTGCGCGCGGAGAGGCCGCCGGAGCCGGCGGAGCAGGCGTGCGCGGAGCGGCGGCCGAATTCGGCGGCGAGGAGGGGGCGGGAGCGGTCGTCGGTGCCGGCCCGGCCTCGCCCGGCGGCGCGGCGTCAGCCGGCGCGGCGAGGCAGAGCAGACCGGCAAGCGCGACGGACGACAGCGTGACGGGCCTCATGCGAACCTGACCTCGTTCCACAGAACCGATGACGGAAGACGGCGTGTCAGGGCCGATAAGACCATTCCCCCCCGCCCTCGTCCACGCGGTATCCTCGCGCCGCAAGAGCTAAGGCGTGACACCGGCTTTCCAAGGCGCGTCCTTTGTCGCCCAAGCACCGTGCGTGCCGGTTCAGGCCTCCGGCGCCTCGACGATCGGATCGTAGCGGGCGGCGTCGAAGCCGAGCAGGTTCCAGCTCTGTGCCATGTGCGGCGGCAGCGGGGCGCTGACGTCGACGGGCCGGCCGGTGCGCGGATGCGGGATCACGATGCGCCGGGCGAGCAGGTGCAGGCGGTTCTGGATGCCGCCGGGCAGCTCCCAGTTCTCGACATCGAAGTATTTCGGGTCGCCGACGATGGGGTGACCGATATGCGCGGCGTGGGCGCGAAGCTGGTGCGTCCGCCCGGTGACCGGCTTGAGCGAGAGCCATGCGAGCTTCTGCGCCGCCTGATCGACGGTGGCGTAGTAGGTGAGGGCGTGGCTCGCCCCGTCGTCGCCGTGCTGGGCGACCCGCATGCGCGCATCCGCATCGGTCGGCTCGTCCTTGACGAGGTAGGTCGAGATCCGGCCCTGGCGGGTGCGCGG
Source organism: Methylobacterium sp. NPDC097929 (assembly GCF_049543375.1). Lineage (NCBI taxonomy): Bacteria > Pseudomonadati > Pseudomonadota > Alphaproteobacteria > Hyphomicrobiales > Methylobacteriaceae > Methylobacterium > Methylobacterium sp. NPDC097929. The sequence continues at coordinate 120,299 of NZ_JBMVEP010000012.1, forward strand.
CACGCCGGCCACCAGCGCCCAGTAGATCTTGCGCGCGGCGCGCGAGCGGAACGACTTGGCGAGCGTCGCGGCGGCCAAGCGCGTCTTGGCGACGATGAGGCAGCCGGCGGTGTCCTTGTCGAGGCGGTGGACGAGGCGCGGGCGCTGCCCGTCCGGCCCGGTCAGCGCGTCGAGCAATCCGTCCACGTGGCGCACGGTGCCCGAGCCGCCCTGCACCGCCAGCCCGAAGGGCTTGTTGAGGATCATCATCTCCGCGTCCTCGTAGAGGATCAGCGAGCGGATGAACTCGGCGTCCCCCGCGGCCTTCGCCGCGCTGCGGGGGCGGTCGGCCGGCTGGTCGAGCTTGAGCGGCGGCACCCGCACGCTCGCGCCCGGCTCAAGGCGGTCGTTCGGCTTGGCGCGCTTGCCGTCCACGCGCAGCTCGCCCTTGCGCACGATGCTCTGCACGCGGGTGAAGGGAAGCTGGGGAAAGCGCGCGTTCAGGAAGCGGTCGATGCGCATGCCCGCCTCGTCGGGGGCAACCGTCAGCGTCTGCACGCCGCTCGCCAGCGTGGCCGAGGCGGCGGCGCGCTGCTCTCGCCGGGTCGGACCCTCGGGCGGGGGAGGGGCCTGCACGGACGGCTTCGCGCTCCGGGTGCGGGGCGCCTCCGACCGTGGCTTCGACGCGCGCTTCGGAGCCGGTGCCGGCTCGGGAGTCCCGGGAGCGTTCCAGGGCGCGCGTTCGCCGGCATCCTCACCGCGGTTGCGGGCGGCGCGCTGGGCGGCGTCGAGGGCGGAGCTGCGCGGTCCGGTTCCGGCGCGCTGCGTGAACCCGCCGGCCTTCGGCCCGCCGGGCCCGCGCCTGGCTCCGGATCCGCGATGTGGAGGACGTCCCTTCATGAGCCGCTGCTATCACTCTGAGGGGACGACGCAAAGCGCGACGGCCGATCACACGCCAAAACCCGGTTCGCCGGCCCCTGCGCGCCGCCGGGATCGCTCCCGCGCCGACCGACTCAGCGGGCGAGGCGCGCCGCCTCCAGGGTGAGCCCGAGCCCGACCGAGCCGAAGGTGTCGCCGTCGACGACGCGCGCGCCGGGCACGCAGGCCGTCAGCGCGGCGCGGACATGCGGCAGGCCGGTCGAGCCGCCGGTGAGGAACAGCGCGTCGATCCGGTCGGCCGAGAGACCCGCCTGGTCCAGGCAGCTTTCGATGCGCCGGGCCATGCGGCGGGCCAGATCGTCGGTATGGCCGGCCAGACGCACCCGGTCGACCTTAGCGGCGAGGCCCGCTTCGACCCAATCCAGATCGACGGTGCCGGCGCCCGCGTCGGAGGCGGCGATCTTGGCGCCCTCCACCGCCATGGCGAGCGAGTGGCCGCGCTCGGCCTCCACCACGGAGCGCAGGCGCGTCACCAGGTCCGGCCGCGCCGCGTCGCGAACAACCTCGTCGATCTCGCGCAGGGTCTTCGCGTTGTAAAGCCGGTTGATGCTCGACCACGTCGCGAGGTCGTGGAAATAGGCGTTCGGCACCGCCAGATCCGCCCGCTTCATCGGGCTGCCCAGGCCCAGCAGCGGCATCACCGCGCCGAGGCTCAGGTTGCGGTCGAAATCGGTGCCGCCGATGCGCACGCCGTCATTGGCCAGGATGTCCTCGGCCCGCTCGTCGCGCCGGTGGCGCTCGGGCGAGAGCCGCACGATGGAGAAATCCGAGGTGCCGCCGCCGATATCGGCGATCAGCGCGATCTCCTCCCGCGTCACGCTTCGCTCGTAATCGAGGGCGGCGGCGATGGGCTCGTATTGAAAGCGCACATGGCGGAAGCCGATCCCTTCCGCGATCCGGCGCAGGGTGTCCTCCGCCTTGCGGTCGGCGGCGGGGTCGTTGTCGACGAAATGCACCGGGCGTCCGTGCACGACGGTGTCGAGTTCCACGCCGGCCTCGGCCTCGCCCCGCGCCTTCACCAGGGTGAGGTAGCGGGCGATCACGTCGCGGAAGCGGATGCGCTCGCGCCCGACCGGCGTGGTCTCCTCGATCAGGGGCGAGCCCAGCACCGACTTGAGCGCCCGCATCAGCCGGCCCGGCGTGCCCTCGACATAGGCCTCGATGGCCGCGCGCCCGATCTGCGCCTCCTGGCCGGGCGCGAAGAAGATTGCGCTCGGCAGGGTGCGGTGGCGGCCCTCCAGGGGCACGAGCACCGGCCGGTCGCCCGTGCCGATGCCGAGGGTGGTGTTGGACGTGCCGAAATCGAGGCCGCAGGCCGCCATGGGACCGGATCGCTTGGTTCTTGTCGGGGAGGGCGGCCCCGTTAAGGCGCCGCGCCCGCACATGCAATCCCCGATCCGCGCTCGAGCCGCCGTTCACGCCCCGCCGAGGTAACGCCGCCGCAGATGCGCGAGGAAGTCGGCCGCGCCGAGCGGTTTGCCGGTGGCCGCGACGAGCAGTTCGTCCGTCTCCAGCAGGCTCCCCCGGGCGTGAACGGTTTCGAGCAGCCAGCCGCGCAGCTGCGCGAAATCGCCCCGCGCCAAGCCCGAGCGGATCTCGGGATGGCGCGCATTCGCGGCCGTGAAGAGCTGCGCGGCGGCCAGCGCCCCGAGCGTGTAGGTCGGAAAGTAGCCGAAGCTGCCGCCGGGCCAGTGGATGTCCTGAAGGCAGCCGTGCCGGTCGTCGGGTACGCTGATCCCCAGCAGCTCCCTCATGCCGTCGTTGAAGGCGCCGGGCAGATCGGCGACGGCGAGGTCGCCCGCGATCATCGCCGTCTCCAGGCGGTAGCGCAGCAGGATGTGGGCCGGATAGGTCACCTCGTCCGCATCCACCCGGATGAAGCCGGGCTCGACCCGGGTGTAGAGGCGGTGGAGGTTCTCGGCCTCCCAGGCCGGCCCCCGACCGCCGAAGGCGTCGCGCAGGACGGGGGCGAGATAGGCGCAGAACTCGGCCGAGCGGCAGGCCTGCATCTCCACCAGCAGCGACTGGCTCTCGTGCAGGCTCATGCCGCGGGCCTGTCCCACCGGCTGGTGACGCCAAGCGGCCGGGCGGCCCTGCTCGTAGATCGCGTGGCCGGTCTCGTGCAGCACGCCCATCAGGGCGCCGGTGGCGCTCGCCTCGTCGTAGCGGGTGGTGATGCGCACATCATCGGTGGCGCCGCCGCAGAACGGGTGCAGGCTCACGTCGAGCCGCCCGCGCTCGAAGTCGAACCCGACCGCCCGCATCAGCTGCAGGCCCAGTTCGCGCTGGATCGCGACCGGGAACGGCCCCGGCAGGGGGAGGGGCGCTGGCTGCGCCGCCTGCCGCTCGCGGATGGCGGTCACGAGATCCGGCAGCAGGCTGCGCAACTCGGAAAAGATCGGGTCGATGCGGGCCCGCCGCATGCCGGGATCGTAGCCGTCGAGCAGCGCGTCGTAGGGCGCGAGGTGCAGAGCCGCCCCCTTGGCCTCGCCGACGGCGCGCTGCAGGCGCAGCACCTCTTCCAGGTGCGGGCGCAGCCGCGGGAAGTCGGAGTCGCGCCGTGCCTCGCGCCAGACCATCTCGCAGCGCGTGGCCGCCTTTGAGGCCGCCGCGACGAGATCGCCCGGGACGGCCGAGGCGTGCGCGTAGGCCCGGCGCATCTCGCGCAGGTTCGCCCGCTCCCATTCGCCGAGCCCGCTCTCCGCTTCGGCCGCCGCGATCCGCTCCGCGTTGCGCGGATCGGTCAGAATCTCGTGGGCGAGCACCCGCAGCACTGCCAGCTGCTCGCCGCGGGCCTCGGAGGCGCCGTCGGGCATCTGGGTCTGCGTGTCCCAGCCGAGGATGCCGCTCGCATCCTCCAGCGCGCCGAGGCGGGCGAAGGTTTTCGCGAGCGTCGTATAGGCCTGCATGGTCGGTCGATGTCCCTGGATGAGGTGGGGATCGTCTATTCCTCGCCGCGCCGCTCCTGGCGCAGCCGCTCCCAATAGGCGAGGCGTTCGCGGTAGCGGGTTTCCATGCCCCGGTCGGTCGGCTCGTAGAAGTGCTGGCGCCCGAGCGCCTCCGGCCAGTAATCCTGGCCCGAGAAGGCGTCCGGCTCGTCGTGGTCGTAGCGGTAACCCTCGCCGTAGCCGATGCGCTTCATCAGCCCCGTGGGCGCGTTGAGGATGGTGCGCGGCGGCGCCAGCGAGCCGGCGGCCTTCGCCGCGCGGGTGGCGGCCTTGTAGGCGGTGTAGACCGCGTTCGATTTGGGCGCGCAGGCGAGATAGACCGTGACCTGGGCCAGCGCCAGTTCGCCCTCCGGGGAGCCCAGGAAGTCGAAGGCATCCTTGGCCGCGTTGGCGACGACGAGCGCCTGCGGGTCGGCCAGTCCGATATCCTCCACCGCCATGCGCACGAGGCGCCGGGCGATGAAGAGACGGTCCTCGCCCGCGTCGAGCATCCGGCAGAGATAGTAGAGTGCCGCGTCGGGATCGGAGCCGCGCACGGTCTTATGCAGGGCGGAGATGAGGTTGTAGTGTCCCTCCTGCGCCTTGTCGTAGATCGGCGCGCGGCGCTGCACGAGGGTCTGCAGCGTCTCGGCATCGAGGATCTCGCCGGGGCGCGCCGAGCGCCACACCTCCTCCGCCAGCGTCAACGCGGCGCGCCCGTCGCCGTCGGCCATGCGGATCAGTGCGGCGCGCGCCTCCTCGTCGAGGGGCAGGGGCGTGCCCTCCAGCTCCTCGGCCCGCGCGAGCAGCCGGGCGAGCGCGCCCGGGTCGAGGGCGCGAAACAGCAGCACCCGGGCGCGGGAGAGCAAAGCCGCGTTGAGTTCGAAGGAGGGATTCTCCGTCGTCGCGCCGACGAGGGTGACGGTGCCGTCCTCCATCACCGGCAGGAAGGCGTCGAGCTGCGCCCGGTTGAAGCGGTGGATCTCGTCGACGAACAGCAGGGTGCCCTGGCCCGTCGCCCGCCGCTTGCGCGCCGCCTCGAACACCTTCCGCAGGTCGGCGATGCCGGAGAAGATCGCCGAAATCTGCTCGAAATGCAGGGCCGTCTCGTGCGCGAGCAGCCGCGCCACGGTGGTCTTGCCCGTGCCGGGCGGTCCCCAGAACACCAGCGAGCCGAGCGAGCGGGAGGCGAGCAGCCGGGTCAGCGCCCCGTCCGGTCCCGTCAGGTGCTCCTGCCCCACGACCTCGGCGAGGCGGCGCGGGCGCAAGCGATCCGCGAGCGGCCGGGGGGCGCCCGTATCGAGGCCAGCGGAGGCGAAGAGATCGGACATGGCCGGCATGAACACCGCCGCCCACCCGTGGGCAAGAGCCCCTGCACCGCATCCGCAAATCTTGCATGGAGCCGGCTTGTGGGGCCGCCGGCCGCGTGCTAGGGCGCATCCCGTCGTCACGACACCTCTGCGGAGAGGTGGCAGAGCGGTTGAATGCACCGCACTCGAAATGCGGCATGGGTGCAAGCCCATCGGGGGTTCGAATCCCCCCCTCTCCGCCATTAAGTTTTATACTGCATCCACATTGACTTAGCTTGGCACTGATGCAGTACTTTGTAGTTCGATTGTGGTTTAGCAGGGACTGCAAGCGGGCGCTCTGGCTTAGCTTCACAAAGCCCAGGCCGACGCCAACGATCCAGTCACGAGGATCGGTCAAGCTCAGCGAGAGTCGCTTCGATCTCGGCTAACCCATCGGGATCGGTTGCGCTGTCTACCACATGATTTGATTCTCCAGCCCGTGATGGTCAATGACGCTCAGACCGAAGTTTGGATCGAAACGGACAGTCCGGTGCTCTGAGCCTTCGACGCGACGGGACACGATTGACAGCTTTTCCTGAAGGTCGGCGTGACGATCGCCAACTTCAAACGCTCTCATGTGCATGGCGATCTCCGGTGCCGGCCCGGTTCGCATCGCGCGACTCCTCTGCCGACGCGGTGTGAATGGTCGATGCCCAGTGGATCGTCAAAAATAACTGTAGATGTATATTTGAGCCAGCAATGACTTATCTCGGGCGGCGGGTCGTGACCGAGTGTAAAATCGGCCAGCGAGTGTCTACCTTTTCGAATAAAGGAAGACGTATGGCATGCTCCAACCACATTTTGTTTCGCCCTGGACCCGAATGCACTCCATGATTTCTGGATAATTCACTCGCTCCATCGCGAAGACGCTCTTTCCAGCTGGAACAATCCAGCACCGGCCGTCCGCCTCTGTTTCCTGCTAAAAGGCGACAAGCGCATGCATATCCTGTTTAAGTAGTTGGATGCTCCTGATGTGGTCATAGGGGTTCGCGCAGGCGCGAGCACTTTGGTCCAGTGTTACGGGGCCGGGGCGATCAAGAGCATGTGCTGTGACGGGCAGAATGGCTGCAAGGGTGATAATGGTGAGGCGCATGGCTACTCTCAGATTTTATACCACGCTTTACAGCCCGCCTTTTGCAAAATGGAACCGCAGCACATTCAGCCGTAGCCCTCTGTCACGGACAATTGCGGAGCGCTCACATGAATGGTTGATCAGAATATTAAGGTTTTTTGAGGCTCCGGCCTATCTCTGGTGGTCCCCGCGACTGGGCCGTGTCAGGCATCCGGAACGGCCCGTCCGGCGCAGGCAGCGCCGAGACGGTGAACGCGGCCTCAATGTAGAGGCCGCCGTCGAGGGCCGCGTCGTCTCGTCCGGTGCCGGTTCGGCTCGATTAGCAACATCTGCCCCGAGTGCCGGCTCCAGATATGCTGGGGACTCGCCGTGCACCTCAAGCGCTGCCGTCCAATGGCGAGCCTCCTGCACGATCTCGCGGGCCTTCCGGTGAAGCTCCTGGGCCTCTGCCCGGATGTCGTTCGTCATCGTGAGCGCCGGACAGTCGAAGCTAAGACGCCAAGGGGAGCCAGGGCGGTCGCAGGCGAACCGGGCGTGGATGCCGGGCAGCGCGAGCCAGGAGCGCTTGGTGCAGTAGCTCACCCAGCCCGCGTTCGGGTCGCGATTGAGCTTGACCTGGGACTTGAGGGCGCCGTCGTCCCAGGCCCTGTCGCGTGCCGGAGAATCTTCCGGAGAAGCGCGAGGCACCGCCGGCTCGGATTTTCGAGGTTCAGAGCCGCGTGCAGATGTAGCCGGCGCTTCCGGGTCCCGTCCCTGTCGGTTGGACGACAACACCTGCCGCCGTCACACGAGCCTCGGCTGGCTCACTCCGAACGCGTTTGCAATCCGGTCCAAGCAGGACCAGAACCAGAACGGACTCTGGTACGAACGGAGGCAACCAGGGAGCAAGGTAACCTTGAATGTCTGCAAGGAGTCGATTTCGTTGCAAAACTCGGCGGCGGCTGAGATCGGCGACGCGCGGGAACAATCCCTTTCCATCGGCCCCAAGGCCTCCTTTCCAATTAAACCAAGGCTCGGCTGCGGGACCGGGATGATCTTGGTCAGCTTCCTCAGGTTCTGAGCGGCTGCGGCAGGCCGATAATCATCAGTTCGGGATCGACCGAAGGACGGCCCGTAGAGGCGTGGAACGGTGCCAGTTCCGGATGCAGGCCGGTGAGATCGACGAAGTGGTCGATGGCGCGGAGGAGATCGTCGGCATAAACGTGAGTATCGAGTAGGGACTCGTAGAAAAGATTACTCTGCTTTACTTGCCGAGGCCCGATCAGATACGTCGATTCCCGCCCCACAATGTTGGTTAATCAACCTACAAATAACAGTAAAATAAAATAATCTACCATCATAATCGATTATAATCGGATTTTACTATTTGAAATCAAGCGTTTTCATCACTTTTGCTTAAAAATAATCGACACATTTTTATACTATCATATCTTCCCCGAATGGATGGTCGCACGGATAAACATAGCACTACCCGCAGTAGTAGCCGATCAAATCGATTGACCGAGGATACCGAGGATCGTGCGGCGCAGGCGCACCAGTTCGGGATCGTCGCGGTGGCGCGGATAGGGCAGATCGACGGGCAGGTCCGCGCGGATCGCGGCCGGGCGGTCGGAGAGCACGATGACGCGCTCGGCCAGCACCAGGGCCTCCTCCACGTCGTGGGTGACGAGGAGGGCCGTAAAGCGCGTCTCCTGCCACAGCCGCAGGATCTCGGCCTGCAGGCTGAGTCGGGTCAGGGCATCGAGCTTGCCGAGCGGTTCGTCGAGGAGCAGCAGGCGCGGCGCGTTCACCAGGGCGCGGGCCAGCGCCGCGCGCTGCGCCATGCCGCCGGAGAGCTGGTGCGGGAACACCTCCGCGAAGCCGTCGAGCCCGACGAGGCGGAGCGCCGCCTCGACCTTCGCCGCGCGCTCCGACCGCGCGACGCTGCGGGCCTCCAGCCCCAGCGTCACGTTTCCCCGCACCGTGCGCCAGGGATAGAGCGTCGGATCCTGGAACACGAGCAGGCGCGACGGATCGGGGCCAGTGACCCGCGTGCCGTCGATCGCGATGCGTCCGGCGCCGGGCGGCTCGAGTCCGGCGACGAGGCGCAGCAGGGTGGACTTGCCGCAGCCTGAGGGGCCGAGCAGGGCCACGAAGCCGCCGGGCGCCACGTCGAGCGAGATGCGGTCGAGGACGGGCAGCGCCGCGCCGCGGATGTCGAAGTCGTGGGAGACGGCCTCGACCGCGAGGCGCGAACCGGCGGCGGCCGGGGCGGGGCGTTCGAGCGTCGCGGCTACCATTGCACCAGCCCCTTCTGCCAGGAGAGCACCCGGTCGCGTAAGCGAAACAGCAGGCTGATGAGCCCGGAGCACATCAACGCCATCACGATCAGCGCGGCGTAGAGGTTGGCGTAGGCCGCCCAGCCTTGGGCCCATTGCAGGTACCAGCCGAGGCCGGCCTTCACGCCGAGCATTTCGGCCACCACCAGCACGGCGAACGAGCCGCCGAGCCCCATGAACAGCCCGACGAAGACGTGCGGCAGCGCCGCCGGTACCGCGACCCGCAGCACGAGGAAGGCGGGCGAGGCGCCGAGCGTGCGCGCCACGTCGAAATAGGCCTTGTTGACCCCGGCGACCCCCGACCACGTCAGCACCGTGACCGGGAAGCCGGTGGCGAGCGCGATCAGGAACGTGCTGGCCGACCACGACGAGGGAAACACGAAGAACGCGAGCGGCAGCCACGCGGTCGCGGGCAGCGGCCCGACGAAGCGCAGCACGGGATGGGCCCAGTAGCCCACCGCCTTCGACCAGCCGATGGCGACGCCCAGCAGGAAGCCGAGCCCGGCGCCGATCAGGTAGCCCCCGGCCAGGAGCTTCAGCGAGGCCAGGATGCTGCCGCCGAGCCGGGGCCAGTCGTCGAGGAAGACTTCCAGGATCGCCTGCGGCGGCGGGAAGAACGGCATCGGCAACCACGCCAGTTTCGCCGTGATCAGTTCCCAGGCGAGGAAGCCCAGCGCCACGAGCGTCAGCCAGGGCGCCCAATGCGCGAGCGCGGCACCGGCTCGGCCGAGGCGGCCTGAGAGGGCGGCGAGCGGCGCCAGGGCGAGGCCGAGGGCGAGCGCGCCGCTCGCGAAGGTCGCGGTGTAGGGGAAGTCGCCCTCCTCCGGCAGGGCGTAGGTCGCTGCCGCCAGCGCGAGCCACGCCGCCCCGAGGGCGAGCGCCCGCAGGGGCAAGCCGGGGAGGCGCGCCGCATGGGGCAGGGTGCCGGCAAAACCGGTGAGACTGGCCATGGGGGGCCTCAGCTCAGCACGTCGGCATAGACGCGCTCGGCGAACTTGGCCGTGTCGGTCGAGCGCTTGAGGACGTTCACCTGTTTCAGTTCGTCGCCGTAGAGCACGAGCTGCCGCTTGAGGTCGGCGCCGACCGGGCGGTCGCCGTGGTGCTGGCTCCTCAGCATCGCGGCCAGATCCTCGACCGAGCCCCGTCCGCCGTAACCGGAGAAGATGCGGGCGGCATCCTCCGGGTTCTCGTGGACGCGGTGGCCGGCCTCCAGCACGGCGCGGGTGAGCGCGCCCGCCGCCGCCCGGTCGCCCCGGATCAGGCTGCCGCGCACGGCGACCACGCAGCAGGTGCGGTCGGCATAGTCGCCGGACAGGTTGGTGGCGACCTCCGCGAATCTCGGGTCCTTCAGCCAGATCCACGTGCGCGGGTCGGAATCGGCCAGCGCCTGCGCCTCGCCCTTCTCGACCGCGAGGTTGAGGAGATCGGCCGGGTATTGGCGCCACTCGACGCCGGTCTCCGGATCGATGCCGGCCTTGGCGAGCAGCAGGGCGAAGAAGTTCTTGGCCGGGCTAGCGTGGTCGCTGATCGCGATCGTCTTGCCCTTGAGCGCGGCGATGTCGGTGATGCCCGCCGACTTCGCCCCGAGCAGGCGCAGACAGCCGCCGTGCAGGCCGGCGGTGATCTTCACGTCGAAACCCTGTTCCAGGGGTTTCAGCCATCGCAAAGCCATGCCGATGCCGGCATCGGCCTTGCCCGTGGCGATGGCCTCCAGGAGCGCTTCGGTCGAGCCGCCGAAATTGACGAATTCCACGTCGAGCCCATGGGCGGCGAAGATGCCGCGCTCCTTGGCGAGCGGCGCGGCGGCGGTGCAGATCGCGGTGGCGTTCCAGGCGAGCTTGATCGGTTTCAACGGGCCCGCAGTCGCCTCCCCAGCGGTGGGGCGGCAGATCGGGCCGGGATCGAACGGCACAGGACCGGGCCCCCAGGCCTGCACGCCGCCCATCCCGAACCCGAGGGGCAGGGCCGCGGCGGCGGCGCCCGCGCGCAGCAGGGACCGGCGCGACGGCAGAAGGCCGGGGCGCGGGGGGGCGTCGGTCATTGGTCGTCTCCGAGCAGGGCACGCGCGCGGACATCCACCCGGTGAGCCGGGACGGCGTGGCGCATCGATAGGGGGGACGGCCTCGTTGTTCGGGCCGATGTATTCAATCTTCAATCGCGCGTCGGCAAAGTCAATCGAAGCATCTTTCTAAGATGGGTCGTGCCTTGCGATGGAATTTCCCGAAGTCGGCTCGGGCGAGAAGATTTTCCATCCGGCGGTTCGGTACGGCGGCGGGCCGACCTTTGGCGTCGAACACTGCGCCCCACTCAAAGAGGTTTCGGCGAGAGTTTGCTGAAGTTGCGTCCACAACAGATGTCCTACGCATCAGCGACAGGGCAGAGCGTTATCTTCCAGCATTCCGAGGTAGGCGGGCAGAACCTCCTTCCGACGGCCCTGACTTTGGAAACACGTTTCGTTGACCGCGCGAGGCCTCGCGCCGAGCATAGGGACGCCGACCGGGACGCCGCTTGCCGATCGTCTCCGCACGCCGTCCGGCCGTCGCCTTCAGCCCCCAACCGCACCCCATGCCCCCTCGATGACCACGGCCGCCGCGCCCCTCGACACCGCCCGCACCCTCGCCGAACGCTTCGCCGCGACGGCTGGCGAGCGCGACCGCACAGGCGCCTTCCCGCACGCGCCCCTCGCGGCTTTGCGCGAGGCCGGCCTGATCGGACTCGCCGCGCCGGAACGGCTCGGCGGCGGCGGGGCCGGGCTGGCGCGGGCGGCGCAGGTGGTGGGGGCCATCGCTGCGGGCGATCCGGCGGTCGCCCTGGTTCTGGCGATGACGCTGCTCCAGCACGGTCTGATCCATCGCGAGGGCACGCCCTGGCCGCGCGCGCTCGCCGACCGGATCGGGCGCGAGGCCGCGGCGGACGGCGCCCTCATCAACGCGCTGCGGGTCGAGCCCGATCTCGGCACGCCGGCCCGCGGCGGCCTACCCGCCACCATCGCCCGACGCGACGGCGGCGACTGGCGCCTCACGGGGCGCAAGATCTACTCGACCGGCGCGCCGGGGCTCGCCTACGGCCTCGTCTTCGCCCGCACCGACGAGCCCGAGCCGCGGATCGGCAACGTCCTGGTGCCGATGTCGTCCCCCGGCCTCCGCATCGAGGAGACCTGGGACCATCTCGGCCTGCGCGCCTCGGGCAGCCACGACGTGGTGTTCGAGGATGTGCGGGTGCCGGGCGCGTACGCGGTCGATCTGCGCCGCCCGGAGGCGTGGCGCCGGCCCGATCCGCTGCAGCAGGCCTGGAGCTGCGCGCTGCTGGCCGCCCTCTACGACGGCGTCGCGCGGGCGGCGCAGGGCTGGTTCATGCGCTTTCTACACGAGCGCATTCCCGAAAACCTCGGCGCGCCGCTCGCCAGCCTGCCGCGCTTCCACGAGGCGGTCGGCGAGAACGAGCGGCTTCTCTCCGTCAACGCTCGCCTCGTGGCGAGTCTCGCTGCCGAGACCGATGCGGGCGCACCGCCGGCGCCGCAGGAGGCCGGCTTCGTCAAAGTCACGGTGACGGAGAACGCGATCCAGGCGGTGCAGCGGGTGGCCGAACTCTGCGGCAACGCCGCGCTCTCGCGAAAGGCGCCGCTGGAGCGGCACCTGCGCGATGTCCTGTGCGCGCGCATCCACTGGCCGCAGGGCGATGCGGTGCGGATCGCCGCCGGCCGCGCCGCGCTCGGTATCTGACGGTCGAGAGAAATTCGCGAGGGAAATCCGGATGAGTCTGCTGCCACCCGAGGCGATCGAGTTCATCGGCTTCGTCGCCCCGCACGAGGTCTCCGAGACGCACGCAGCGCGTGGGCCCGCGATCGAGCCCGATTATCTGCGGCTCCTGGCCCAGGCGCACGAGCGGGGCGGCTTCGACCGGGTGCTGGTGGCGGCCTATTCCACGTCCCCCGATCCCCTGCTGATCGCCGCGGAGATCGCGGCCGCCACTCAGCGGATCGGGCTGATGATCGCCCATCGCACCGGCTTCACCGCGCCCACCATCGCGGCGCGCCAGTTCGCGACGCTCGACCTGCTCACCGGCGGGCGCGTGGCGATCCACGCGATCAGCGGCGGTGACGACCGCGATCTCGCCCGCGACGGCGACCACCTCACCAAGGACGAGCGCTACGCCCGCACCCGAGAGTTCCTCGACATCCTGCGCCTCGCCTGGACGTCCGACGCGCCGTTCGACTACGCGGGCAGCCATTACCGGATCGAGGCCGGCTTCTCCGAGGTGAAGCCGGTCGGGGCGATCCCCGTCTATTTCGGAGGCGCCTCGCCGGCGGCTCTGGCGGTGGCCGGCCGGCACGCCGATACCTACGCCCTGTGGGGAGAGACCTACGCCCAGGTGCGCGAGTTGATCGGCCGGGTACAGGCGGCCGCCGCCCCTCACGGGCGCTCGCCCCGGTTCAGCCTCTCGCTGCGACCGATCCTGGCAGAGACCGAGGAGCGGGCCTGGGCGCGGGCGGAGGCTATCCTTGCCGAGACCCGGCGGCTGCGGACCGCGCGCGGGCTGGGGTCTGCGGCGGCCCCGCAGAACGAGGGCTCGCGCCGGCTGCTGGCCGCGGCGGCCGAGGGCCGACGCCTCGACAAGCGCCTCTACACCGCGATCGCCGCCGAGACCGGCGCCGCCGGCAACTCCACGGCGCTCGTCGGCACGCCCGAGCAAGTCGCCGACGCACTTCTCGACTATCACGACCTCGGCGTGCGCACCTTCCTGATCCGCGGCTTCGACCCGCTGGAGGACGCGATCCAGTATGGACGTGCGTTGCTGCCGGCCTTCAAGAGTTTGCTCGCCCGGCGCAGCGGTGCGGCGGAGGCTGCGTGATGGCCCGCTTGCTCGTCCTGATCGCGCTGGCGCTTGCCGGCCTCGCGCCGGTCCGCGCAGAGGAGGTTCTGCGGGTCGGCGACCAGCGCGGCAACGCCCGCGCCCTGATGGAGGCCGCGGGCGTCCTCGACGGGCTGACCTACCGGCTCGAATGGAGCGAGTTTCCGGCCGCGGCCCCGCTGCTGGAAGCGCTGAATGCCGGCGTCATCGACGCGGGCGGCGTGGGCGATGCGCCCTTCACCTTCGCGGCCGCCGCGGGAGTTCCGGTGAAGGCATTCCTCGCCTTCCGCAATCGGCAGGACGGACTTGCCATCCTCGTGCGGCCCGATTCCAGCATCCGCAGCGTGGCGGATCTTCAGGGCAAGCGCATCGCCACCAACCGTGGCTCGATCGGCCATCAGGTCGTCCTCGCCGCCCTCGAAGAGGCGGGACTGGCCGCCGACAGCGTTCAGTTCCGCTTCCTGCCGCCGGCCGACGCCAAGCTGGCGCTCGCCTCCGGCGCGGTCGATGCGTGGTCGACCTGGGAGCCGTACACCTCCGCGGCCGAACTCGCCGGCCTCGTGCGCGTGGTCCGCGACGGCAACGGCATCACCCCGGGCCTGAGCTACGCGGTGGCGAGCGAGGCCGCACTGAAGTCCAAGCGCGCCCTGCTCGCCGACTATGCGGCCCGCCTCGCCAGGGCCCGAGCCTGGGCGCTGACCGATCCGGCGCCCTATGCTTCCGCGTGGTCGCGGCTGATCGGCTTGCCGGAGGCGGTGCCGCTGCGCTGGTTCGGGCGCGCCCGATACCGCACCGTGCCGATCGATGAAGCCGTGATCGCCGACGAGCAGCGCATCATCGACCTCTACGTGCGGGCCGGGTTGATTCCCACGGCGCGGGCCCCGCGCGCGGAAGCGATCCTCGATACCGGGTTTTCGGGCGCGCTCGCCGCTGTGCGGTGATCGCCACGGCAAAGGATTCACTGGACATGCACGACATTGGCGACGGCCAGGCCCACGACCATGAGCCCCACGCTCACGACCCTCACCACGATCACGAGGAGGCTGCGGCCGCGCGCTGGAAGCATGACGGCGTGCGGGTGATCCCCGGCGATCGGCTCGACCCCAACACCGCCCAGACGCCCGGCATGTTCCGGCAGGCGGCGGTCAACGCCGCCCGGGTCGGCGCGCAGAAGATCTGGGCCGGTACGGTGGCGATCGCGCCCGACGCCAAGACCGGCGTGCATCACCACGGCGCCTTGGAGAGCGTGATCTACATCGTCTCGGGCCGCGCCCGGATGCGCTGGGGCGAGCGCCTGGAATACGTGGCCGAGGCTGGGCCCGGCGACTTCATCTTCGTGCCTCCGTTCGTGCCGCACCAGGAGATCAATGCCTCCACCGACGAGCCCCTGCACTGCGTGCTGGTGCGCTCCGACAACGAGGCGGTGGTGGTCAACCTGCCCGATGTCGAGGCGGCCGAGCGTCCCGAGACCGTCTACTGGGTCGATCCGATCCACAAGCAGCCGTGACCCCGTGCCTGCCTGGCCGTCATCGCGCGGCGGAGCCGTATCCATCCACGCCGCCGCCTCGTTCGAACAGGTCACGAAGGAGCGGCGTCGCTTTCCAGTCGCCATCACGGATGCGCGCGGCCGTCTCGGCGCTTCCATGAGGCCACGCTGATATCGGCTGCCGCTCTGCTTTCGATGCGACTCAGAGTGTCTGCTCGCTGACCGAACGGCAGTTTCGGCTTTCCAGCGATATTCTGACCTTCGCCAGCGGCGGCCCTGGAGACCGCTTCGGGTCAGGAGTTCACTCCCGACTGGTTCGGCAGTGCGCCACAAGCCGACCTTCACCTCTGAACAGACAAGCATCTGCTCTCGAAGTAGGAGCGGACTCGTTTGCTGCACGGCAGGTCCCCACGCAGCTGAAACCGAGAGCGCCCGCGCCCAGGCGCGCCTCGCCAAGGTCGAGATCCAACTCGACTGCTTCCGGGCCGAGGAGTTCTGGGACCGGGTCATGCAGGAGGTAGCCAAGCTCCTGGCCGAGCGGGGTCCCCTGACGCCAGCCGAGATCCTACCGGCACTCCAGGCTGTGACCCACCGCGGCGCCACCCTTCACAAGGAGCCCCCACTCAGGGTACGCTCAAGGAGAAGACGGACGTCCGCCTTGTCCACGACCGCTCCTTCGACCCACGGGACGATACACCTAGACCTCAATCCCATCGAGCAGGCCTTCGCTAAGCTGAAGACCCTGCTCCGAACCGCTGCCGCCCGCACCGTCCCAGAACTCTGGAATGCCATCCGGCAGGCTTTCGCTCGCTTCACACCAGAAGAGTGCGGCAACTACCTCGACGCAGCCGGGTACGAGCGCGACGAAGCCGTCGCTACATGAGCGGAAATCGCTCTAGCGCCTGGGCGCCGCGCGGGGCGAAGCCTGTCAGGCCATGGAAGGGCGGAAGGGTGTCCGGCCAAGTCATGCCCGTGCTCCCGAGGCGGCGCAGAGCCGCGCTGGCTGGCCGGCGTGCGCGCGACGCGTAGCCTGCAAGATCGAGTTCCAGTGCATGCGGGAATGCGACGACATCCGAGCCGACCCAGTCGGCGAGCGTAGGAAGACCGGCGAAGAGGTGAACGAGGTGGGGAAGCCCCAGGACCGCCGGATCGCCCCATTCGGCGTCCGGAACCAAGAGCGGAGCGCCTCGCCCATCGCCGCCCCTTGCGCCTTCCATTCGTAGAATGGCGCGTCCGGCCAGTCGCGTTTGTCACAGCTCGACGTCGGCCGTCCGTGATGGGCGAACAGAGCTTGAAACCAATCGAGGCCCCATCGCCCTTCCTCGAGCGGCGCGAAGAGGCGATCGGCCATTCCGCCCATCGCCTTGGGTCGGTCCGCCTGCTTGTCGAGCCATCGCCAGCACTCTTCCAGATGGCCGCACGGATCGCGCTGTTCCTCCTTCGGCCAAGCTTTCGCCTGGAAGCGCGGTAACAGCTTGCCGACATCGTGGATGAAGGAAGGCCGCGAGCCACTGAACTTCTCCGTGGACAAGCCGGCGTTCGGCGGCGCACGTCAGACGGTGGGCAACGACGGGAAGACGGACGAGCTGCTCGATGACAGGTGCGACATCCATCGAATGGTGGATCAGATGGTGCGATGGCCGTCGCTTGGCATCCGTTTTTTGCCCACGCGCAGCGGATGGCAGCCTTCCACTCTCCGAAGTAACCTTGCCCCCTGCTTGCCCACGTTCATAACCAGTGTCCATTCTGGTTCTGGTCCTGCTTGGATCGGGTTGCAAACGCGTTCGGGGCTAGCCCGCCGAGGCTCGTGTGAGGGCGGCAGGTGTTGTCGTCCAACCGCCACGTCTCGATGATGATTCGGGCCGTCGGCCAGTTCCGGAATAAATGCTCGTTCAGGCACTCGACATAACCGATCTGCTGCGCCTTGTCGGGGGCTATGGTGTGCCACTCGACCCCACGCTCCTACTGCCAGCGCAGGATGGCGTGTGAGGTCAGCTCGGTGCCGCTGTCGGAGACAATCATCAGCGAATTGCCCGGCCCGGGATGATCCGGTCAAGCTCGCGCGCGACCCGCCGCCCAGACAGTGAGGTGTCGACCACCAGCGCAAGACACTCCCGCGTGCAATCGTCGACCACGACAAGGATGGCCGTTAGTACCGCCTTCCGCGAGATCGAGGGCGCATGGACCAGTGGTGTGCAGGGCAGCGGTGATGGTGGTGGTCTTTTAGTGCCCGTGCGGAACCGCGCCCCGGTAGCTCTCGCCCCGCGGCGCCCAACCGTAGCGGCGCACCATGTTGCGGGTGGTCGCCGTCCTGTCGAGGAAGACGAGTGCGTCGGGATCGAGTTCGTCCTGGGCCTCGAACCAGTCCTCTCGCTCGGCCCTCACGTCTGGCCGCTGCTGCTCGGCAGCGTGGAGCATGTTTTTTCGTGCGTGACGGCGTGGCGCCGGAAGAAGCGCGACAGCCCGCGCTCGCTGGTGGCGATGCCGCGCTCGGCCAGCAGAGCGCGCAACTCTGACAACATCAGCGTCGGCTGCTCCTTGCGCAGGCTCAGGATCAGGTCTGCATGGGCTTCCACATGCCGCGAGCGTCGGTCGCCCCCCTGCGGCTTGGCCGCCTCCCGGCCCTCCCGCTCGAAGCTCTCCTGCCAGCCAATGGCGCTGGCCTGGCTGGACTGACCCCCAACCGCTCGGCGGCTCGACGCCGCGAGGAGCCCTCGGACACGGCCTTCACGACCCGCTCGCGCAGATCCGATGACAACGGTGACCCCATTGATCCTCCTGTCGATGACTACAGGGAATCAGATCACGCCCTGCCAGGGAACCTCAACCGACCCTCAGCGGTCTGCAAAAGCTCCATTTGCCGCGAGCGGCTCCCCGAACCCCTGACGGGTTTCGGCCGTTCGGGTCGCGATCACATTGCCGCCCGTGTCGAAGACCGCGATGTCTCGAAGGCACCGATAGCTTCAAGCGCGCTCTGCGCGCATCGCATCGGTGATGCCGCCCTCCGGATGGCCGCCAGGATTACGGCCACAGCTTCGGGATCGTCTCTCGACGTTTGAATAGATACAATATTAAATCGACAATGTAGCAGTGTCGAGCCGGAAAAATCCGACAATCCCGAGTGAACTTCAGCATCGACCCCGACGGCCGGGTTGATCGATCATGAGCAATGCCTAGCTTGCAACCTGTGGATCGGGACGCTCCGGCAGGACAAGCGATGAACGAACCCGTGCGCTTCACCCAGGCCGGCCGCCTGATGGCGATCGAGACGGTATTGGGCGAAGACGCGCTGCTCTTGGAGCGCTTCGAGATCGAGGAGGGTCTCAACCGCCTCTTCACCCTCCAGGCCCGGGTGCGGGCTCAGCGCGCCGAAGTCCGCCCCGAGGAGATCGTCGGCACCGCTGCCGACCTGCTGCTCACGCTCGCCGACGGCA
Source organism: Methylobacterium sp. NPDC097929 (assembly GCF_049543375.1). Lineage (NCBI taxonomy): Bacteria > Pseudomonadati > Pseudomonadota > Alphaproteobacteria > Hyphomicrobiales > Methylobacteriaceae > Methylobacterium > Methylobacterium sp. NPDC097929. Next base: position 138,654 of record NZ_JBMVEP010000012.1, read on the forward strand.
GCCAGCGCGCCTGGAACGGGCTCGTGACCGAGCTGCATGAGGGCCCGCTCGTCACCCGCGGCGCGCGCCAGTACGCCCTGACGCTGCGCCCCCGCCTCTGGCTGATGAGCCAGCGCCGGGACTGCCGCATCTTCCTCGAACAGAGCACGCTCGAGGTGATCGAGACCCTCTGCCGGGAGCACGGTATCCGCGACTACGATCTCGCCGGCGTCACCCGGCCGCCGCAGAAGCGCGACTACGTCGTGCAGTGGAACGAGACCGATCTGGCCTATCTGCTGCGTCGCCTCGAAGAGGAGGGGCACTTCTACTGGTTCGCGCACGAGCGCGGCCGGCACACGCTCAAGCTCGGCGACCACCCCTACGCCTACGACGGCAGCGCGGAGACGCAGGTGCGGCTCGCCTTCGGCTCCTCGGATGCCGAGCACATCCACGACTGGCGCCGCCAGGTCTCGTTCACGCCGGGACGCCGCGCCGGTAAAGACTACGAACTCCTGACGCCCAACCTCGATCTCGCTTCGCGGACCCCCTCGATCGACCGGGTACCGGAGAACGCGGCCTACGAACTCTACGAATACCCGGCGAGAGCCCTGACGCGCGAGGCGAGCGAGCAGGCCAGCCGCTTGCGGGTGCAGGCGACGGAAGGCGACTTCGACCGGGTCGAGGGCCGCTCCTCGGTGCGCACGCTGGCGGCGGGCGCGCGCTTCACCCCCTACGAGGTGGCGCACCCGGATCACGTCTATCCGGCGCAGGTGGTCACGCAGATCCTGCACCGGGCGGAGGACCCGACCTACGAGAGCGGGGCGGGCACGCCGCACTACGAGAACAGCTTCGCCACCCTGCCGGCGGACCGCCCGGCCACGCCGCACCGCACGATCCCGCGCCCGCGGATCGACGGGCTGCAGATCGCGCGGATCGCGGGGCCTGCGGGCGAGGAGATCCACACCGACGCGTATGGGCGGGTGAAGCTGGCCTTCCCTTGGGACCGGCGGGCGAAAGGGGACGGGACGGACACCGGCTGGGTGCGGGTGACGCAGTCCTGGGGCGGGACGAGCTGGGGTCAGCAGATCATCCCGCGGGTGGGGATGGAGGCGCTGGTGGGGATGGAGGCGCTGGTGGCCTACCAGGAGGGCGATCCCGACCGGCCGATCGTGACCGGCATCGCGCCCAACCCCAACAACCCGGTGCCCTACGAACTGCCGGTCAACAAGACCCGCATGGTCCTGCGCTCCGACAGCTACAAGGCCAGCGGCTACAACGAGCTGGCCTTCGAGGACCAGGGCGGGCGGGAGCGCCTCCACATGCTCGCCCAGAAGGACCAGACCCACCGCGTCGGCGACACCCTCACCCAGCACGTCCAGCGGGACGCGATCCGCAACGTCGGGGCCAACCACTCGCTGCAGGTCGGCAGCAACATGCAGCACAACGTCGGCGGCGGGATGTCGATCGCGGTCGGGGCCGTGGGCGGGGCGGTGCCGGGGCTCGTCACCGCGACGCTGGCCGGGCTGATGGGCCAGTCCTCGGGCCTGCTCGGCGAGGCGATGGGCGTGGTCTCGGGCGCGCTGCAGCAGGCGACGGCGAGCGGCCTGTCCGAGGCGCCGGGCGGCGGCGCAGCCGGAGCCGCCGCAGCCGCCCTCGGCCCGGACGCGCCGACCGGCAGCGGTTCCGGGGCGGACTCGGCGCTCGGCGGCATCGCCTCGACGGTGGCCTCCTACGCCGCCGCCTTGGCCGGAAGCGGACCGGCCCTGATGAACGCGGGCGCCGCCGCGAACGCGCTCGCGGGCGTCGCCTCGCCCAGGGCATCGCCCGGGATGCGGGCGGCGCCGTGGCGGCGGCCGGGGCCGATACCGGCCGGCAGGTGGCGGGGATGATCGGGTCGGGCATCCTCAACCAAGTGGTGGGGCGGCTGCAGAACAACTCGGTCGGCCTCGCCCAGACCGAGCAGGTCGGCGCGGTCAAGGCGCTCAGCGTCGGCAACGTCTACACCCAGAAGATCGGCAACCAGCTCAAGATCGATGTCGGCGACGAGGTGATCATCAGTGTCGGCCCGAACGGCTCGGCCAAGTCGCTGCTGATCATGAAGGGCGACGGCACCATCCTGCTCAAGGGGATCAAGATCTTCGTCGAGGGCGACAGCCACATCCAGATGCTGACCCCGATGCTCGACCACAACTGAGCCGGCCGAGCCGATGCCGGAACTGCTGAACTTCACCCCGTTCCCGAACTTCCGCTACTATTCCAGCGACAACCGGGGACGCGACTTCGGCGTCGTCATCGTCAAGGCGACCTACACCATCGACGCCGCGGGCGGGCTCGCGGTGGCCGAGGAGCAGGCGCCGCTGATGTTCGAGGATGCCTGCTACGGCGCGGTGAACGAGAGTTCGCTCTGGCACCCGTCCGACCTCGTGCCGAACAAGCCGCGCACCGACCTGATCGTCAACGCGGTGGCGCGGGCGCCGGGGGGCGAGGCGGCCTCGTCCTGGACTTGCGGGATCGCGCTGAGCGCTGCCTCCGGCCCGGTGCTGTCCAAGCGCTTGCGGGTGACGGGCCCGCGGGAATGGCGGCCGCGCTGGCGCCGCCGGCTCGACGCGGAGGAGGCGCGGGACTGGCGGGCGCATCGCCGGCTGTTCGCGGGCTGGGAGTTGAGCGAGCCGGAGCCGGCGACCGAGGTGCCGCTGCGCTACGAACTGGCCTATGGCGGCACGGTGGCGTCCGGGCAGGACGACGAGGGCCGGCCGCTTTTCGTCTGCGAGGTGCGCAACCCGATCGGCTGCGGGCTGATCGACCCGGACTGGACCGACCACACGCTGCCTCAGCCCGCGCCGCGGATCGAGGCGGAGGGCGAGCCGGTGACCGAGCCGGGCGCGGCCTACGCGCCGCAGAGCCTCGGGCCGATCCCGCCGGCCTGGGAGCCGCGGCTGCCGCTGGGGGGCACCTACGACCAGCACTGGATCGACCACGTTTGGCCGAACTGGGCGGAGGATTACGACTTCGCCTTCCACAACAGCGCCCATCCCGACCTGATCTGCCCCGGCCACCTCGCGGGCGGCGAGACGATCACCCTCACCCACCTGATGCCGGGCGCGGCGGAGAGCCGGCTGGTGCTGCCCGACCACGGCATGGTCGCCGAGTTCGTGCGGGCGGACGGCTCGGTCGAGGCGCGGGCGATGGCGCTCGACACGGTGTTCCTCGACCTCGCCGACGCGCGCAGGGAGCGGGCACGGGTCTTCCTGACCTGGCGGGTGAACTTCGAGCCGGACGCCTTCGCGGCGGTGCGGCTGATCACGCGGGCGGACCGCGACGCGGTGCTGGCGGCCCTGCGCGGGGACGGCGAAGGAGAGGGGACGGCATGAGCGAGGGACGGATCTCGGCGCGGCGCTGCCGCTCGAACATGCTGGTGTCGAAGGGGCCGGACGTGTGCCTGACGCCGCGCGGGGGCGCGATGGTGCCGGTGCCCTACTCGGTGGTCGCCTACCTCGACGGGGCGATCCGCGTCTCGAAGAGCGTGCGCAACAACGGCTGCTACGACTTCCAGCTGAACGCGCGCACGACGCGGATCAAGGGCCACAAGCAAGGCACCGGCAAGGGCGTGGTGGTGCCGGGCCATGAGACGTACTCGCACGTGCGGGTGGCCTCGGACTTCGTCTACTCGGAGGGGTTCGCGACGGTGAGCCACCGCGATCCGGCCTGGATCAACCATCCCGATCCCGGGCCGACCGAGCCGCAGAAGGGCAAGACCGAGGAGACGGTCTGATGGCGGGTGGTCCCTCGGACGGGAAATTCGCCCTCACGCCGCCGGGAGGTGCGGGGACGCCGCCCTCGATCGACATCGCGAAGAGTTCGCTGCCGTCGTTCGCGCAGAGCGAGGGCACCACGCCGCATGCGAAGATCACTGACATCAAGCCACCACCGCGAAAGGTCGAGAGGCGCGACAATCAGGGCAACCCGAATTCAACATGCAACGCGAATTGCTCCGGCGAGGCCAACACCGGATCGACAGCCGCCCCAAAAAAGAATGAGAAAAGTATTGATGAAGATTTGTTGAAGACGGCCATGCTGCCGGCCGCCGCGGTCGGTCTGTGGATGTATGGGGGATATGAAAAAACTAAAACTGCATTAATAAGACTCTCCAAGCTCCCGGAAACAATGCTCGAAGGAGCAAAAACTTATACGTATTATCAGCAAAATCCTCCTACAACCGAGGAACAGTCAGCAGAGCAAAGTGCGGCATTAGACAGTGTCATCGCGGGAGGGGTCGAGACGGCTCTTTCCGCTGGACCAGCTTCTATTGCAGGTGGCTTCGGGCGAGGAGGCGTCGTTCTCGGAAGTGGCCCCATTATCAGAGGCGAGCCCGTCTCCGTCGCCACCGGCGAGTACCTCGAAACCTGGCACGACTTCCTCATTCCCGCGACGCTGCCCTTCGACGGCGCGCGCTACATGGGCCTCAAGCTGCCCCTGCCCGAGGGTTACGCCAACCCGCTCGGCCCCTGCCAGATCTCGATCTTCGACGAGATCGTCTCCAACCCCGAGCCCGGCCAGCTCGACTTTCACCAGGCCGACGGCAAGGTCGTCCGCTTCGAGCGGCCCTTCAACTTCCTCGCCAGCCACAACGCCGGCTACCCGCATCTCGACCTGCGCGCGCCCTGGCTACGGCAACTGGAACTGCGCGACCGCCGCCTGATCAAGCATTTTCGCCAGTTCGACGACGCGATCTACCGCCTCGAGCGGATCGAGGATCTCGACGGCCATGCCATCACCTTCGTCCGCGACGCGGAGGGCCGGCTGGAGCGGGCCGAGGGCACCGACGGGCTGGCGCTCGCCTTCGAGAATGACGGGCGGGGCCGGCGCATCGGCATCACCCTGATCGGCACGGACGGATCGCGCCTGCCTCTCGCCCGCTACGCCTACGACGCGCGCGGGCGCATGACCGAGGCGACCTGCGCCTTCGGCATGTCGGTCGATTATGCCTGGGAGCCGGAGCGCGACCTCCTCGCCGCCTGGAACAACCGCACCCGGCGCTCGCAAACCCGCTTCAGCTACGACGAAGAGGGCCGGGTCACCCACACCGCCACCAACGGCATCTGGAACGGCGACCGCTTCCGCTACGATCCCGAGCGGCGCGAGACCACCTACCTGCCCGGCGGGGCCGAGGCGCTGGCCCAGCGTTTTGCCTACGACGCCAGCGACAACGTCACCGCCGAGACCGACGCGCTCGGCCACAGCCTCACCCGCGTCTTCGACGCCGCCGGGTTCGAGACCGCCCTGACCGACCCCAACGGCCACACCACGACCAAGTCCTACGACCTCTGGGGCAACCCCAAGAGCGTGGTCGATCCGGAGGGGCGCAGCACCGAGTACGGCTGGGGACCGGAAGGCCAGCTCGACATCGTCATCGACGGCGCCGGGCATATCCGCCGCTACGCGCACGACGAGCACGCCAACGTCATCGAGGAGACCGACGCCGAGGGCCACATCACCCGCCACGAGCGCGACGCGGGCGGGCGCATCGTGCGCACCCTCTTCCCCGACGGGGCGGAGGAGCGGCGCGGCTACGACGCCCACGGGCGCCTCACCACGCTGACTGACCCGCGCGGCGGCACCACCGCTTATGCCTACGACGCCTTCGGCCGTCAGGTCGCGGTGACGGACGCGGCGGGGCAGACCACGCGCTTCGCCTACGAGGCCGGTGCCGGGGGCTTTGCCACCCCCACCACCGTGGTGCGGCCCGACGGGGTGAGCCTGCAGCGCAGCTTCGCGGCGGACGGGGTGCTGGCCACGGTCAGCGACGGCGAGGGCCGGACCTGGCGCTACGCTTACGGCGCCTTCGACGTGCTCACGGCGATCGAGGACCCGCGCGGCGGCCGGCTGACGCTGGCGCACGACGGCGAGGGCCGGATCACCGCCGTCACCAACCAGAACGGGCTGACCTACCACCTCGTCCGCGACGCGGCCGGCCGGGTGATCGCGGAGGAGGATTTCGACGGGCGGCGCACCGAGTACACCCGCGACTCGGCCGGGCGGGTGACCGGGACGCGCAAGCCCGACGGAACGCGGCTGGCCTACGCCTACGACCGCTCCGACCGGCTCACCGCGATCCGCACCTTTGCCGCCGACGACCCCGAGGCCCTGCGCCCACTCGACGCGACGCATCTGCGCTACGACGGCCGCGGGCTGCTGATCGAGGCGTCGAGCCGCGCCGCACGCATCGCGTTTGAGCGGGACGGCAACGGGCGGATCGTGGCCGAGACGACGAACGGGCGTCGGGTCGAGAGCCGGCTCGACGAACTCGGCCGACGGATCGAGCGGCGCATCGGCGAAGGTGGGCCGGGCGCGAGCCTGGTGCGGATCGGGCGCGATCCGCTCGGGGCGCTGGCCTCGCTCGCCATCGACGGGCACGCGCCGCTGGCGGTCTCGCGCGACCCGCTGGGGCGCGAGACGCGGCGGGCCTCGCCGAAAGGCTTCAGCCTGGAGCAGGGCTTCGATCCGGTCGGGCAACTGCTGCATCAGCGCGCGGGCCGCGGGGGCGAGGCGGGCCGGGCTTACGCCTGGGACAAGGCCGGCGCACCGACGCTGATCGATGATCGTCTGTTCGGCCCTGCCCGCTACCGCTACGACGGCAACGGGCAGGTGGCGCAGGCCAGCTTTGGCGAAGGGCTGACGGAGCGGTTCGACTACGACGCGGCCAAGAACGTGACCGGCGTGTCGGTCGAGGGGCCGGAGGCGGGCGCGGACGTTCCGGCAGGCCTAGTACTACTTTGGCAGATTGCCTTCAAGGTGGCTGGTCGAGGGCGGCCTCACAGTACGGGCATCGCCGCGGTGGTGGCCGGCTGAGGTGATCCA
>NZ_JBMVEP010000013.1:0-102654 GCF_049543375.1 Methylobacterium sp. NPDC097929
GGCTTGATCGCTCTCATGATCCGTGTCCGGATCAACCAACCACACGCACGATGAAGACCAACCGACAGCCACACGCTGCCGATCAGCGAACATGCTTTCGCTCAGCGAACATGCGTTCGCTCAGCTTGCCGAACATCCCCCCTTGTGCTGCGCCGGCCTGGTGGCCTGAGCGGTGTGCCCAGAACCCGATCCCATCTCGAACTCGGCCGTTAAACGCACCAGCGCCCATGGTACTGTGTCTCAAGACACGGGAGAGTCGGTCGCCGCCAGGCCTGCCCAGCACAAGACATCACATTCCCTCCTCACACGCCGCCGACGGACCGACACAGGTCCCGGCCGGCAGCGAGATTGGCGCGGGGTGGAGCAGCCCGGTAGCTCGTCAGGCTCATAACCTGAAGGTCGCTGGTTCAAATCCAGCCCCCGCAACCAAACTCACACCCACACGCACACAACCCGACGCGGACCAGACCGCACACACCCGCCCGCACGGCCCACGCCGCGCGGGCTTTCCTGCGTCCAGGCCACACCGCCGAATCGCAAGGCTACGCCGCGCCACCCCATGCCGTCAGGGGCGCGTGCGGAGCCAACCCCCCGCACGCACAGGCCGCCGAGCCGGCCCGGCCGACACGCCCCGCGAGAGGGGAGGGGGCTTACGCCTGCTCAAGCTTGCGCGCGTGCGCCTACGCCCATGCCGGAAGCGCCGCGCCCTGGATCGCTTCGGCTTTGCCTCGCGAGGACGAAATGGCAAAAATCCCAAGACCAGTTGCGCTGGTGGCTTCACCTTTGCCGTTCTGCTGAGGGCAGCGGGCGGTAGAGCGCGAGGAGGATGATGGCGATCTTCGCCAGCATGGTCGTCTTGCCCGCCAAACTTTCCGAAGCGTTGACGAGGATCGCGAAGCCGAGGATCGGCAGCAATGTTCCCGGACGGCAGCGGCGCGCGATTTCGGTGACGAACAGCACGACCGCGCCGGTCATGAGCAGCGTCATCGCGATGCCCTGATAGAGCATCATCCGCACGATCGGGTTCTCGATACCCCATTCGAGACCGTTGATGCGCCGCGCCGTCTCGAGCGCGCCGACATCGGGACCGAAAAGAAGCTCGTGCCAGGGCATGCGCTCGAACAGCGAGAACATTTCGATGCGAGCATGGGCGCTGCCGCCATCGGAAACGAAACGCTCCAGGAGCCGGTCGAAGAAGCCGGCCGACCAGAGTGAGCCGAGGGCGAGCGGGGCCATCATCAGTGCGGACAGAGCGAGGGCGGCGGTCAACAGCGACACCCGCCCTCTGCGCAGCACGCGTACGACCGCGAAGATCATGTGCAGGCCTCCGAGCAAGGCAACGACGGCGATCGCCGTGCGGCCGCCGAAGGTGACGAGGGCCGCCCCTTGCAGGACGATCATCGCGAGGCGAGCGGTGTCCGGGAGCTGCCCACCGCCCGCGATCAGCGCGAGGATGTAGGTCGCGGTGACGAGGGCATTGGCCAGGGGATGCCCCTGAAAGGCGGCTGAGCGGGTGTCGCTCTCGAAGGCGATGCCGTCGAGCCGGTAGGGAAAGATCAGTTGCCCACTGGCGAATTCCGCCAGTCCGAGCAGAGCGTTGGCCAGCATCACGAGGTGCAGCACGAACTCGACGGTGCCGAGCCGCCTCGCATCGAGCCTCACCAACAGCATCATGACGAGGGCGGGCCCGATGAAGCTGTCGATCGTCCCGGCCAAGCCGACGCTGGATCTCAGCGCGATATGGAGGAGCAAAGCCGTGCCGGAGACGAGGAGGAGCAGGCTCGCCGGCGCTTCCTGCGCAAGGCGTAGGCAGAATCCGACCGGTTCGCCGGAACTGATCAGGGCCCAGAACAGAAACAGGGCCGCCAGCGTGCTCGCCGGATGGATCTTGGTCGCAGGACTGCCGGCGAACCCCTCGTAGTTGACGCCGAGATGCCAGAGGACGCCGCCCGAGAGTAGGAAGAGCACGAGCGTGAGCACGACGAGGGGCAGTGCCGACGCGCGACGCGGTATCGCTGCCGCGAGCGGCCGGGCGGCGCCGGTCCAGCCGGCCGGCGGGCTCTGCGGTGCGGCGCTCACACGAGCCCTCTCAAGCCTCGCTCACGAGCAGGCCCGCGCCGACCGGATGACCGGCGAGCGCGGCGGCCTCGACCGCCTCCACCACCGCGCGTTGCGGCGTCGCGCCCGTGCGAGCAACGAGGAGCACGCCATCGGCCAGCGGCATCAGCGAGGCGGCCTGCGGATTCTCGGTCACGGCGCCGCCGTCCACGATCACGAGGTCGAAGCGGCGGCCGATTTCGTCGATGAAGCGCTCGCGAGCATCGCGCCCGCGCTCGCCCGTGCCGACGTTCAGGCCGCGCTTGGGCCGGCCGACGCCGAGCAGGCGCACGCCGCTATTGGGCTCGCTGCGCAGGAGCGTGTTGAGGGGTTCGTCGCCCCTCAGCACGTCGAGCAGGCCCGGCGTCGCTTCCGGGCCGAGCATGTCCGCCTCGATCATCAGGACCTGCATGCCTCGGGCCTCGGCGAGCGAGGCGAGAAGCTGCGAGACCCGGCGGCGCGCCGTGCCGTCCGTGCTCGCGGAGGTGACGAAGACGCTGGTCGCCGTGCCGAGGCTGCCGCTGCGGATTCCAAGGAGCCGCGTCAGCGCAAGACCGCCGGCCGCCTCGCGGGCGCGGGCGGCCGAGAGCCGCGCGGCGCGTCCCCGCTGCCGCGTCCCGTCCGGCACGGTACCGATCACCGGCGCGCCTGTCAGGCGCTGGAACTGGCCGCGGGACAGGATCGTGGGGTTTGCATATTCCCGCACCAGCGCAAGGCCGGTGCCGAGGCCGAGACCCGCCGCCCCGGCGAACAGCGCGAACAGCGCCGGCATCGGCCAGCTCTTCTCGTTGGGGGCGATGGCGCGGGTGATGATGCGGGCGTTGGTGGCGTCGATCCCGGCCCGCTCGCTGATTTCGCGGGCGCGGGTGAGAAACGAGGTGTAGACGCCGCGGTTCGCCTCGACCTCCCGCTCCAGTTCGCGCAGCTTGACCGCCGCTTGGTTCGTCGTGTCGTTCTCGTTGCGCAGGCGGTTGAGGTTGGCCGTCAGCGTCCGCTCGTTGGCGAGCGCCCGCTCGTAATCGGCCCGTGCCGACTGGGCGAGCCGCGTCAGCTCGGCACTGATGAGCCCGCGCACGCCTTCGAGCTGGCTCGACACGGCAAGAATCGTCGGGTGCCGGGCGCCGAGCTGGGTGCGCAGGTCGGCCTGCCGCTCGATCAGCTCGGCGTATTGCGCGCGCAGCTTGCCGACCACTTGGGACTGCGTTGCCTCGGCGATGGCATCGGCCGACGCGCCGTTGCGGCGGGCCCGCTCGATCTGGTCGTAGCGCGCCTTCAACTCGGCGCTGCGGGCCTGGGCGGCGCTGAGCTGGACGTTGATCTCGCCGAGTTGCTGCTCGGTGACGAGGCGGCCGTTCGAGCGGACGAGATCGTTGGCCGCCCTGTAGGATTCGGCTTTGTTCTCGGCCTGGCGGACGCGCTCGCGCTGCGCCTCCAGCCGTTCGGTCAGGGAAGCGGAGGCGCGCCGCGAGGCTTCGGCGCGGGCCTCGCTCTGATCGGCGAGGTAGGCGCCCGCGATGGCGTTGGCGACGCGGGCGGATTTCTCGGCCGATTTGGCCGTGAAGACGATGTCGATCACGAAGACCTTGTCGGCCCGCTTGATCGCGAGGCGCTTGCGCATGTTGCGCAGGAGGCGCTCCTCCCGCTCGGTAGGCGCGGCTTTGGGGGCCGGCCAGCCCACGGCACTGCGCACGTCGTCGAGGAATTGTGCGGCCGGTCCCTTCTCGACGAATTCGGGATCGTGGGCCAGCCCGGCCTCGTCCGCCGCACGCAGGAGCACGCTGGTGGATTCGAGCACGCGGGCCTGGCTCTCGACCTGGGTGATGCCGCCATCAGGGGCGACCATGGCCGGGTTGATGTCGTTGGTGAGAACCTGCCGGTCGCGCGGATCGATCAGGATCTGCGCCGTCGCGGTGTAGAGCGCGGGAGTCAGCAGGCCGTAGGCGAGGGCGGCCGCGACGAGGATCAGCACGGTCCAGAGGACGCTGGCCCGCCGCCGCCAGAGGATGCGCCAGAGGTCGCCGATCTCCGCGGTGCGGTCGAGGCCGGGCGCCGCGTCGTGCACGGGCGCCGGCAAGGGCAGGCTCCGGTGGCCCGCGTCGATCCTGCTCTCCAACTGCATCATGGCCGGGTTGTCGCCTCGGGACCGTCGCCGCTCGGGCTCGCTTCCATCAGGAAGGGCCTCCGGCCGCGCGCTGCAATCCGCGTGCGTAGTCCGCCCGTCCGGTTTCGGAAAAAACCTGTGAATACGGCACATCTTCGTCCCGGTGCGGGACGCCGGCTCACGGCCGATTCGTGAGGCGGGCCGCCGGCTCGGCCGGGCCGGCGAGCGCAGCCCGGCGCGCGAGGCCCTTGTGAAGGTGAACCATCAGCGCCACGCCGAAGAGCGGCGTGATCAGGTTGACGATCGGCACGATCATCAGCCCGGCCAGGAGACAGCCCGCGGCGATCACCGTGAACCCGTAATGCTCGCGCATCGCCCGCGCTTCCGGCAGGGGGCGGAAGCGGCCGGCGGCCAGCTCGAAATACTCGCGCCCGAGCAGGTAGGCGTTGGCGCCGAAGAAGGCGAAGAGGTTCACCCCGGGCACGAAGACGAGGATCAGCGCCACGAGGTTCACGAGCAGCGCGAGCCCGGCGAAGCGGAGGGCCGACCCCATCGCCTGTCCCCAGGGCAGAGCGCGCCCCGGCGTGTCGGCGGGAAAGTCGCTGCGCTCGACGATCTCGGCTGCGTCGTCGAGGAAGAAGCCGGCCACGAGGATCGAGACCGCGGGCATGATGTAGGCGAGCGCGACGAACAGGCCAGCTCCGGCCAAAAAGAAGGCGAGGGTATCGAGGAAGGGATAGTCGGCGGAGATGTGGTGGCTCGCCTGGAACGCCTGGATCAGGCGCGTGAGCGCGAACCAAAGGACGACCAGCAGCCCGATCGTGAGCGCCAGCGACTTGAACAGGATACCGCGCAGGGCGGGCGAAAAAACCTGCCGCAGGGCTGCGGCAGCGGCCTTGATGAGCATCGGCCCCCGATCCTCCGATGATCCGCGCCCGCCCGGGGACGGGTTCTCGCCGCTCCGGGCAGACCGCGCAAGCCCCCGGTCACGGGATCGTCTGACGAAACGCGGCTCTTGCGAGCGTTTGACGCGTTGCCTCGCCAGCATCGGCCCCGTCACGGGGATGCCCGGACCTCGGTGCGGCCCGGTGCGCGACGACCCTCGCTTTGTCGGAGCCCCAGGCATGACCCGCCCGTTGACCGCCCGCCTCGCTCTCCTCGGCCTGCTTGCCGCCGCGCAGCCGGCTGCCGCCCACGAGGTGGGCGCCTGGGCGGGCGCCAACTCCGCCCCGGCCGAGCGATCCGAGGTCGCGGTCGCGGCCCTCGACGGCAAGGCCTACGTCATCGGCGACTACAACGGCGCCACCGAACTGCTGATCTACGACCTCGCCGCGGATCGCTGGAGCAAGGGCGCACCCTTCCCCTATCCCGTCCACCATACCATGGCGGCCGAAGCGGGCGGCCGGATCTACGTGTTCGGCGGGTACGTGAACGGCTGGGAGGCGACGGATCGGGTCTGGGCCTACGATCCCGGCCGGAATGCCTGGGAGCCGCGCGCGAAGATGCCGACGCCGCGGGCGGCGGGCGGCGCCACGCCGCTCGGTGACCGCATCCACGTGGTCGGCGGCAGCGGCTCGGGCCGGGGCAACGTGGCCTCGCACGAGGTCTACGATCCGGCGCGCGATGCCTGGGCGCGGGCGGCCGACCTTCCCACCCCGCGCGACCACCTCGCGGTGCAGACAGTGGCCGGCCGCATCATCGCCAGCGGCGGGCGCATCGACGGTGATTCGGGCAAGAACCTCTCGGCCAATCAGGTCTACGATCCGGCGCGCGATGCCTGGAGCGAGGCCGCTCCGCTTCCCACCGCGCGCAGCGGCGTCGCCTCCGCCGTGTTCGACCGCGAGGTCTTCGTGATCGGCGGCGAGTCGAACCGACGGACCTACGATGAGGTCGAGGCCTTCGATCTGCCGGCCAATGTCTGGCGCGGTCTGGCCCGGCTCCCGACCGCCCGCCACGGCTTCGGCGCCGTCACCTACAGGGGCCGCATCTACACGCTGACGGGCAGCCCGCGCCCCGGAGGCGACAAGTCGGGGACGGTCGAGGTGCTCGATCCGAAGGGCGCCGCACCGGCCCGCTGATCGGAACCGGCATCGGGCGCTTGCCGCCGGGCCTGCCGCGGCCGACATGAGTCCCGCCGTCTCGCACATCCTCCGACGTCATGCTGGTCCCGCCCGAGCACGCCCGCTTCCACCCTACCGTCGCGCCGCGATTCAAGGCACCGCCAAGTTCGCCCGACGTGGTGGTGATCGGCGCGGGCGCCGCCGGGATCGCGGCGGCGCGGCGGCTGATTGCGCGGGGGCTCACGGTGACGGTGCTGGAGGCGCGCGGCCGGGTCGGCGGTCGGGCGGTGACGACAGCGTTGCGCGGCCACGCCGTCGATCTCGGCGCGCACTGGCTGCATGCCGGGCCGGTCAATCCCCTCGTCGCCCTCGGTCGCGAGCGGGGCGAACCGCTGCGGCGCGCGCCGCAGACGGAGCATCTCTGGGTGGGGCGCCGTCCGGGCCGGGCGGCCGAGGAGGCCGCCTTCTCCCGCGCCTTCGCCGTCGCCGACCGGGCGATCACCCGCGCCGCGGCCCGCGAGGCGGATGGTCCGGCCGCCCTCGCGCTTCCCCGCCATCTCGGGCCCTGGGGCGAGCGCATCGCCCTCGTTCACGCCCTCGTCTCGGGTCGGCCCCTCGACGAGGTTTCGCTGCACGACTGGCCGAGCCTGGAATACGGCGACAACTTCTTCGTTGCCGGCGGCTACGGCGCCTATCTCGCGCGTCTGGCGCAAGGGTTGCCGATCCGGCTGGATTGCCCTGTCGCGACCCTCGACTGGTCGGGGCCGGGCGTGCGGGCGCGGCTCGCCGACGGTGGGCGGATCGTGGCCCGGGCCGCAATCGTGACCGTGCCGGTGCCCGTGCTGCAGGCCGCCTTCCGCTTCGATCCGCCGCTTCCCGAGCGCACCCGCGCGGCGATCGACGGTTTTCTCGCCGGCATCTACGAGCACGTCGTACTGCACTGGCCCTCGGCGCCGTTCCGGGGGCGCGACCGGCTCGCCAGCATCGTCGGCGGTCGCCGTAGGCCGCCCGGTATGCTGACACGGATCGACGGCGCGCCGTTCCACTACTTCGAACTCGATAGCGCGCTCGCGCAGGCGCTCGATGCCGGCCGCGCCGGCCCGGACGGCGCCCGCCGTCTGGCCCGCTCGGTCCTGGCCGAGCATTTCGGCGCCAGCGCGCTTGCCGATCTCGCGATACCCGCCGTCACCGCGTGGCGCCACGACCCCTGGTCGCGCGGCTCCTGGGCCGTCGTACCGCCGGGCCATGCCCCGGCGCGGGACAGGCTCCGGGAGCCGGTGGGCGAGCGGATCTGGTTTGCGGGCGAAGCGAATTCCCAGGCCCAGTGGGGCACCGCCGGCGGCGCCTACGCAGAGGGCCTGCGCGCCGCCGATGCGGCGGCCGACCTCCTGTCAGCGCCTGCCTCAAACGCCTCCGCCGTCACTCCGTCTGCCGCATGAAGCCCTCGGGCGTGCCGGTGCCCGGTTCGACGAAGCGGATGTCGCGCCGACCCCGCCGGGGCGTGTCCACCGAGAGGAAAATCACCGGCTCCTCCAGGAGCGCCGGCACGGAATGCACCACGCCGCGCTTGAAGAACACGAGCTGGCCCGGTCCCACCTCGACCGCCGGCGCGTCGCCGAACTTCATCAGGCAGCGGCCCGAGAGGGCGTAGAGGTATTCGTCGCAGGTGGTGTGATAGTGCGGCGGCGTCGGCTGGTAGACGCGGAAAACGCGGGCGCTCGCCGCCGCGTCGTCAGTGAAACGGTGATCGGCGACCAGGGTGTCGGAGGTCTCGGGCAGGCCCCGCACGCTCTCGGCGACATCGAAGATCGCGTGATCCCTGGATGGTGGCTGGCCCATGGCTGGCACGCTCCCGCTCGGTCCGGCGGTCACTATGATCGTCGTCGGCAGTCCTGCACAGGGCCGAACCGTTCCTTACGTTTCACCTGCGCCCCGGTGATGGTAGAGAATCCGATGCCGCGCGGCGCGCGGCCCGGACAGCAGCGGCCCGGACGTGATGAGAGGCTACGAGGGAAACGCCCAGGTCATGGCGGATGTCGCCGCCGTGATCGAGGAGGCCCGGCGCGAGGGGCGTGACCTCGCCACGGCCCTGCGCATCGCGCGGGTGACGCTCGCCTATGTCAGCGGCCCCGAGCCCGAACCCGAACAGGCCCGCGCCCTGGAGGCGATCGACCGGCAGTTGCGGGCACTCTCGGACTGAGCGATCGCCGGCACCGGCTCAGCCGGTCTGCACGATCAGCGTCACGGCGCCGAAGGCCAGGACGGCGAACACGGCCACGGCCATCAGGATGAGGGCCGCGCGCGACTCGCGTAGCTCGTTGTTTTCCATCGGCCGAGTTTAGGGGAGGAGGCGCGGGGAGGGGAAGCACCTTCGCCGTCCCTCCGGCCGGCGTCCGCATCGACCGCCGGGCTTTGTCAGGCGGGATGCGTCGATGCCGCTCAGGACCGCCGCGGCCGAGCGGAAGCCAGAACGACGATGTCGTCCGGGCAGACGGTGCCGGCGGGCGCCGCAGGGGTCGCCAGGACGCCGTGCAAGGGCCTCACGGTCCAGCGGCCGTACCAGTCGCCCGACGGGGAGAAGCCGGGGCCGCCCGCCAGTCCCGACGAGGCGGTGAGCCGCGCGGCGTTGGGGAGCCGGAAGCGGGACTCGCCGGAGCCGTCTGCGAACAGCCCGAACAGGATCGGCTGGGCCTCGCGGTTCGGGGCGGTCGTCGCGCAGTCGGAAAGAGGCATTACCAAATGCTTTCGTGAGGCCAGGTCGATCCGTCCGAAATCGGGACGGGTGATCGCGGCCCTGCAAGTTCGGCGCCCGGCCCACCCGTCCTGCCTCGGGGCGAGAGGGCGCGTTGGCGGAAGCCGACCCTGGTTCGGCGCTTGCCATGTCGGCTCCGTCACCGTCCTGCGCGGGGCCGAACGCTCCGCCGCGGGACGCTCCCGAACCGAAGCGGCACGGAGGCCCGCCGTTTCGAGACCAGAACTCGCGAGAAGGCCGATCCCCGATGAAGAACGCGCTCACCGTCCCGCTGAACGCCCTGCGCTCCCGCTTTGCCGTCCTCGGCTTGGCCGGCGCGCTGGTGATCACGTTGACGTGGTGGGCCGTCGTCGCCCGCGGGCTCTGGCTGGCGCTCGAGTGGGCAGCGGTCTGATCCTCCCCAGCGGATCGCAGAAAACGTTCTTTCTATAGAACGCTCCCAGCTTGGATCGTCCTCCCAAAACCGCACGCTTCCGGAGAACGTTCTTTCCCGCCCCTCCGACTGCACGCCGGAGCGGGGAATCCATTCCGTGAAACAGCGGCTGAATCGGATCGGGGTCGGTCGCCGCCTGCTTGACATCGTTCTTTAAAACGAACACTTCCTCCATACGAGAGGGCGAAGGCCCGGATCGCGGAGGCGAGAACGACGTGTTGGACGGAAACCCGATCAAGCTCGGTGCGGCATCCACGCGGCGCGCGGCCCTCTTCGGCCTCGCCCTGGCCGCGTGCCTCGCGAGTCCCGGCGGCGCCCTGGCGCAGACGGAGATCCTCAACGTCTCCTACGACCCGACCCGCGAACTCTATCGCGAGATCAACGCGGTCTTCGCCGAGGAATGGAAGGCCAAGACCGGCGAGACCATCACCGTCCGCGCGGCCCATGGCGGCTCCGGCGCGCAGGCCCGCACCGTCATCGACGGCATTCCGGCCGACGTGGTGACGCTGGGCATTCCGTCCGACATCGACGCCATCGCCAAACTGTCGAAGAAGATCGATCCCGAGTGGCGCAAGCGGCTGCCGAACGAGGGCCTGCCCTACACCTCGACCGTCGTGTTCCTCGTGCGCAAGGGCAACCCAAAGGGCGTCAAGGACTGGTCCGATCTCGCCAAGCCCGACGTGAAGGTCATCACCCCCAATCCGAAGACCTCCGCCGGCGGGCGCTGGAACTTCCTGGCCGCCTGGGGCTACGCCTACGAGCGAGAGGGCAAGGACAAGGAGAAGGCCAACGCCTTCGTCGGTTCGCTCTACAAGAACGTGCCCGTGCTCGACACCGGCGCCCGCGGCTCGACGGTGACCTTCGCCCAGCGCGGCCTGGGCGACGTGCTGCCGACTTGGGAGAACGAGGCCTTCCTCGTGTTGGAGGAGTTCGGCAAGGACAAGTTCGACATCGTGGTGCCGCCGACCTCGATCTACGCCGAGCCGCCGGTCGCGATCGTCGACGCCAACGTCGATAAGAAGGGTACGCGCAAGCAGGCCGAGGCCTATCTCCAGTTCCTCTACGGCGACAAGGCGCAGGCGATCTTCGCCAAGCACCACTACCGCCCGATCAAGCGCGAGGCCGCCAAGCCCGAGGATCTGGCGCAGCTGCCCGAGATCAAACTGTTCAAGATCGAGGATCTGCAGGGCTCCTGGGACGAGATCCAGCGGGCGAACTTCGACAATGGCGGCCTGTTCGACCAACTGAGCAAAGCCGGTCGCTGAACCCATGGGCGAGCCCCTGAAACCCCGGCGGCGCTTCCGCCAGAAGAGCGTGATTCCCGGTTTCGGGCTCACGCTCGGCTACACGCTGACCTGTCTCGGGCTGGTCGTGCTGCTGCCGCTCGCCACCCTCGTGCTCAAGGCGTCCGGCCTCGGCCTGTCGGGGATCTGGGAGGTCGCCACCGACCCGCGCGTGTTCAGCGCCCTGCGCGTGAGTTTCGGCGTCTCGCTGCTCGCCGCGCTCACGGCCTCCATCTTCGGCGGCATCGTCGCCTGGGTGCTGACCCGCTACGACTTCCCCGGCCGCAAGCTCGCGGACGCGGTGGTCGACCTGCCCTTCGCCCTGCCGACCGCGGTGGCCGGCATCGCGCTGGCCTCGCTCTATGCGCCGAACGGTTTGGTCGGGGAGCAGCTCGCCAAGGTCGGCATCGAGGCGGCCTATACGCCGGTCGGCATCTTCATCGCCATGGTGTTCATCGGCCTGCCCTTCGCCGTGCGCACGGTGCAGCCGCTGATCGCCGAGATCGACAAGGAGGTGGAGGAGGCCTCCGCCATCCTCGGTGCCTCCCGCGTCGCCACGCTCACGAAGGTGGTGCTGCCGCCGCTGATCCCGGCGGTGCTCACCGGCTTCGCCCTGGCCTTCGCCCGGGGCGTCGGCGAGTACGGCTCGATCATTTTCATCGCGGGCAACCTGCCCTACGTGTCGGAGATCGCGCCGCTCCTCATCGTCATCAAGCTCTCGGAATTCGACTACGCGGGCGCGAGCGCCATCGCCGTGATCATGCTGGCGATCTCCTTCGTGACGCTGCTGGCGATCAACCTGATCCAGGCCTGGAGCCGGCGGAGGTTCGGCTATGTCTGAGGCGCTGGCTCAACCGGCGAAGGTCCCGGTGCGGGACGACGCGCTGCGCCCGCTCGGCAGCGTCGTCACCGAGCGGCCCCTGGTGCGCTGGCTCCTGATCGCGGTGGCGCTGACCTTCCTCGGCCTGTTCCTCGTGCTGCCGCTCGTCACGGTGTTCGCGCAGGCCCTGGCCAAGGGCTGGCAGGCCTATCTCGCCGCCTTCTCCGAGCCCGACGCGCAATCCGCGATCCGGCTGACGCTGCTGGTGGCGGCGATCGCAGTGCCGTTCAACCTCGTGTTCGGCGTCGCCGCGTCCTGGGCCATCGCCAAGTTCGAGTTTCGCGGCAAGAACCTGCTCGTCACCCTGATCGACCTGCCGTTCTCGGTCTCCCCGGTGGTGTCGGGGCTGATCTACGTGCTCGTCTTCGGCTCGCGCGGCCTGTTCGGGCCCTTCCTGATCGAACACGACATCCAGATCATCTTCGCGCTGCCGGGCATCGTGCTCGCGACGATCTTCGTCACCTTCCCCTTCGTCGCCCGCCAGCTGATCCCGCTCATGCAGGAGCAGGGCACGGCGGAGGAGGAGGCGGCCCTCACGCTCGGCGCCTCCGGCTGGCACGCCTTCCGGACGGTGACGTTACCCAACATCCGCTGGGGCCTGCTCTACAGCGTCCTGCTCTGCAACGCCCGGGCGATGGGCGAGTTCGGCGCGGTCTCCGTGGTCTCGGGCCACATCCGCGGCCTCACCAACACGCTGCCGCTGCACGTGGAGATTCTCTACAATGAGTACAACTTCGTTGCCGCGTTCGCCGTCGCTTCCCTCCTTGCCGGTCTCGCTCTTGTCACCCTCGCCATCAAATCCGTCCTCGAATGGCGCTACGCCGACGACATCGCGGCGGGCGCACGGCGCCACTGACCGGACCGGTTCAGCGACTGCGATCCGCATCGAGGAGCTGTCGAAGACCTTCGATACGGCCGCCGTGCTGCACGACTTCACCCTCGACGTGCGGGCGGGCGAGTTGCTGGCCCTGCTCGGGCCGTCGGGCTCGGGCAAGACGACGCTGCTGCGGATCATCGCCGGGCTCGACTTCCCCGATCGCGGCCGGATCATCTTCGGCAGCGACGACGCCACGCGCGTGCCGGTGCAGAAGCGCTCGGTCGGGTTCGTGTTCCAGCACTACGCCCTGTTCAAGCACATGACCGTGGCGCAGAACATCGCCTACGGGCTGAACGCCCGGAAGCGGTCGGAGCGTCCCGACAAGGCCGAGATCAAGCGCCGGGTCGGCAACCTGCTCGACCTCATCAAGCTCTCGGGCTTCGCCGACCGCTACCCGAGTCAGCTCTCCGGCGGCCAGCGTCAGCGCATCGCGCTCGCCCGCGCGCTGGCGGTGGAGCCGCGCGTTCTCCTCCTCGACGAGCCGTTCGGCGCGCTCGACGCGCAAGTGCGAAAAGATCTTCGCCGCTGGCTGCGGGAGATTCACGATCGCACGGGGCAGACCACGATCTTCGTCACCCACGACCAGGACGAGGCGCTCGAACTCTCCGACCGCGTGGCGGTGCTCGACCGCGGCCGCCTCGAACAGGTGGGCACGCCCGACGAGGTCCAAGAGCACCCGGTCTCGCCGACGGTGCTGAAGTTCCTCGGCGACACGATCGAGGTCGAGGCGATCGCTCAGGACGGGAAGGTGCTCGTGAACGGGCGCCCGACGCCGTTGACGGCGCCGGAGGGCCTGGTGGGGCCGGTCAAGCTCTACGCGCGGCCCTGGCAGCTTCAGTTCGCGGAGGCCGATGCCGCCCACCTCACGGGCACGGTGCGCTCGTCGTACCGGACCCAGGGCCGCCAGCGCATCGAGGTCGACCGGCCCGGCGCGAAGACGGTGGTGGTCGAGGCCTCCGACACCGCCCGCCTTGCCGGCGGCCGGGAGGTGGGCCTGCGGATCGTGGACGGATACGTGTTTCCGTGACCCCGCGGGGCGTGCCGCGCGGCCGGTGATAATCGTGCGTCACGCCCCGCGAAGAAGAGACGAGCTCCCGTCCTGCGGCCCGGCCTCACCCGGGCATCCGCAGCCCGAGGGCCGCGACGATCTCGGGATCGAAGGCGCGACTGACGTCGTCGGTGACGAGGCCGAGGCCGTCGAACAGGTTCCAGAAGGCCCAGCCGAAGCCGAACGATTCGATGGTCTCGCGCAGATCCCGGATGTAGCGGGCGCGGTCGGCCGCGCCGGCGGCGACGTAGCGCGCGTCGCTGCGCAGGACGCCGAACTCGCCGATCAGGATCCGGGACGGCGGCACGGCGTGGCGCTCGGCCCAGGCGCGCACCGCCGAGAGGCCGTGCACGAGGAATCCGCGGTCGGGCCGCGCGTCGAAATATTCGCTCATCTTCGCCGTCGTCTCGGCATAGGCGGCGGCCTTCTCGGCCTCCGAGCGCTCGCGGTCCGCCTCCATCCGGCGCCGGACGGCAGCGAGCGTGCGCTCCAGGCTGCCCGCGCTCGCCGGCCAGGGCACCGCATTGAGCGCGCGATAGACCGGCTCGCCCCGCATCCAGGGCGCCCCCTGATGGGTGAAGAGGTAGGGCTCGTAGTAGTGGACGACGTAGACGAGCGGATCGAATGGCTTGAGGCTGGCCGGATCGAGCGCGTCGAGCCCGGGCACCATGCTGCCGCAGCCGCCCGTCGCCGTGAGGGTCAGGCCCGGCGCGGCATGGCGCGCCGCGGTGAGGAGATCGCGCTGCACCCCGTGCCACACGGCCGAGCCGCAGGCCTGCGGCGGCTCGTTGACGGGTTCCAGCGCCGTGCGCCGCGGGTCGAGCGCCGAGAGCCGCCGGGCGATCTCGGCGGCGAGCGCCGTGTAGGCCCGGAAGCCCGGCGCCTGCGCGTTGGCGATCAGCCGCGCGGAGTTCCAATGATGCGTCGCCTCGTTGATCTGGAGGTTGACGAGGACGTCGAGCCCGTTTGAGAGCCCTTGGGCCACCGCCGCGTCGAGCTGCTCCAGCAACTGCCGCCGCCGCGCCGCGTCGAAGGACAGGA
The DNA here is from genome assembly GCF_049543375.1 of Methylobacterium sp. NPDC097929. Lineage (NCBI taxonomy): Bacteria > Pseudomonadati > Pseudomonadota > Alphaproteobacteria > Hyphomicrobiales > Methylobacteriaceae > Methylobacterium > Methylobacterium sp. NPDC097929. The sequence goes on from NZ_JBMVEP010000013.1 coordinate 14,573, forward strand.
ACGGCCCGGGATCGACGGGGATGCGGATGAAGTCGAAACCGGCCTCGGCGAGGCGGTGCAGGTCGCCCCGCGTCGGCACCGGCCGCTGATCCTGGAACGGCGGCCACGCGTAGTCGGTGCGGGGCGCGGGGAATTCCTTGGTGAGGGAGAACCAGGGCCACACGCTAATCCCGCGCCGCAGGGCGGGCCGCGTCGCCGCCTCGGCCGGCGCCGTCCGGGCCGATTCGGGGGCGAGGCAGGCGCCCAGCGCACCGACGGAGGCGGCGAGGGCTGAGCGGCGGGTCAGGCTCACGGCACCGGCTCGGACGAGGCTGCGCGACCCTGCTTCGTCGTCGGCGCATGCGCCGCGGCGAGGCCGGCCAGGGCGAGCAGTTCCGCCTCGTAGCGGGCCAGCACGTCCTGCCACTCGAAGCGCCGCGCCGCATGAAGCCGCGCGGCCCTGCGCGCGGGCGCGAGCTGGTCGGGCTTGCCCAGGGTGAGGGCGATGGCGGCCTCCAGCCCATCCTCATCGTGGAAGGCGAACTGTGCCGGTCCGGCGGTCCAGGCGTTGTAGACGTTGGCGTGGGCGATCACCGCGTTGCCGGCCCAGAGCGATTCGACCAGGGAGGGATTCGTGCCGCCGACCGTATGCCCGTGCAGATAGGCGCGGGCGTGGAAGCGCAGGGCCTGCACCGTGGCCCTGTCGTAGATCGCACCGGGAAACAGCACTTCGTCGCTGGCCGCGCTCCGCACGGCCCGATGATAGGGATTGTCCGCGTCGAGCCGTCCGACCACGACGAGGCGCAGGCCACGGCGGCGGCGCGAGAAGACGCGCACGATCGACAGGATGTTGTTGTCCGGTTCGATCCGGGCGATCGAGACGAGATAGCCGTCCGGCCTGAGCCCGAGATCGTCGAGCGGCCCGGTCGAGGCCGCCTCGACGGGATCGCCGCCATAGGGAATCATCGCGATGGCGCCCCGCGGGCGGCGCGTCGCGAGATGGTCGGCGATGGCGGGATGGTCGGCGATCAGGCGGTTCGAGGTCCAGGCCGCGATCCACTCGCTGAGCCAGAAGAAGCCGCGAACCGCGCGATTCCATTTCGGGCGCCGCCACTCGATCCCGTCCATGTTGGTCAGAACCTTCCGGCCGCGCAGGCGCAGGAAGGGGAGGAACACGGCGCCATTGTAGCCCAGCACGAGGCAGACGGCCCCGTGCCGCGCGGCGTGGCGCGTGCAATGCGCGTCGAAGGCGAGCGTCGCGGCCGCACCCCTCTGCGCGACGGCGACGTGGACGCACTCGATTCCGCGCCACATCCTGGTCTCGAAGCGCGGGGCGACGCGATCCACCTCGCGCTGGCAGTAGACCGTGACCCGCCAGCCGCGGCCGGCCAGATGGAGCGCCAGCCGCTCGGCCAGCGTCTCGAAACCGCCATGGGCCGCAGGGATGCCGCGGGTTCCGAGGATGGCGACGGCGGGACGGTGCGCCGGGGCGAGGGCAGTGGGTGCGTTCAACGGGGGACCGACGGGCCTGGGGCTTGCTCGGCCGTCGGCCGCGCGACGAGCCCTGTGCCGCAACGAGACGCGCCGAGTTTCACGGAGCCGAGCCAAGTGACCCCATGCGCATAGCCTGTCTTCATCAAGGCTACGAACTCTACGGGTCCGACCGCAGTTTCGTCGAGACTGTCAGATTCATTCGCGAGATCTTCCCCTCGGCGGATTTGACGGTCGTTCTACCGCGCTCCGGCCCGATTGTCCCGCTGCTGGAGGGGATCGCGACGCGGATCGATTACGAACCGCTGTGGATACTCCGCCGGAAGGGGCTCGCCCGCCTCGCGACCCTCGGCCTGCTGCGCCTGCCCCTCGCGCTCCTGCGGGCCGGCCGGCGCTTTGCCGGGCACGATCTCGTCTACGTCAACACGACCGTGGTGGCCGACCATCTCATCGCCGCCCGCGCCTTTCCCGGCCGCGCGCTGCTGCACGTCCACGAGATCCCGCAGGGGTCGGTATTGACCTTGCTGCGGGGTCTCGTGCGCTGGAGCGGGGCGCAGATCGTGTTCAATTCGCAGGCCACCCGCGCGGCCTTCGCGCTGCCCGAGGGAAGGCCGGTACGGGTGATCTACAACGGCCTCGCCGCTCCGCAGGCGCCGATGCCGCAAAGTTACGACGGGACGCGGCCCCTGCGGGTGCTGATGCTCGGGCGGATCAGTCGGATCAAGGGGCAGGATGTGCTGCTCGACGCCCTCGATCTCCTGCCCGAAGAAACCCGCGGACGGCTCGACCTGCGGATCGTCGGCAGCGCCTTCGAGGCCCCCGAGCGCGAAGCGGCCCTGGCCCGGCGCGTCGCCGACGCGCCGGCCGCGGGGCGGGTGCAGTTGCTGCCCTTCGATCCCGAACCGGACCACCATTACCGCTGGGCCGACATCGTCGCGGTGCCGTCACGCCTGCCGGAATCGCTCGGCCGCGTCGCCATCGAGGCGATGGCCTACGGACGCCCGCCGCTCGTCTCCGAGATCGGCGGCCTGCGCGAGGTGGTCGAGCACGGGCGCACCGGCTGGTGCGTGCCGCCGGACCGGCCGGACCGCCTTGCCGGGACGCTGGCGAGAATCGTCGCGCATCCCTCGGCCTGGGCCGGCTTCCCCGAGGCCGGACGGCAGCGCTACGAGGCCCTGTTCAGCGAGGATGCGGTGCGGAGCGCGTGGCACGCTCTGCTCACCGAACGCTTCGCCGGGGCGCCGGAGCCGAAGCGACCATGATCCGCGCCGATCTCACCCGGCTCGGGGGCCGCTTCGCCGTGATGCTCGGCGGCGAGGTCCTTCAGAGCCTGTTCCATCTCGGGCTGAACCTCGCCCTGATCCGGGTACTGTCGGCGCACGATTACGGCCTGTTCGCCATGGTCTTCGTCCTCGGCGGCGTCGGTCTCACCCTCGTGCGGGCGCTCGCGGGCGTGCCGGCCGCCACGGGCATCCCGCAGGCACGCTCGGCCAGGGCCGCCCGGGCCCTGGCCGTCAGCTTCGGCACCGGCGCGGGCGTCCTGAGCCTCGCGCTCGCTGGTCTGACCGCGGCGGCACTCCTGCCCGTCATCGGCCGCGACGCGTTGGCTGCGGGCGCCTTCGTCGGCCTGTGGTCGCTTCGCAGCTACCTGCGCATCGTCCTCTTCGCCCGGCGGCGCGCGGCACTCGCGGGCGCGAGCGATCTCGCCTTCACGGTCAGCGGAACGCTGATGCTCGGGCTTCTGCTCGCCGCCGGCGGCAGCGATGTCCTGAGGATAAGCCTCGCCCTGCTCGCCGCGGCCCACGGCCTCGGCATTGCGGCGGCCCTCGCCCTCACGCGGGAGCCGGTCCGGATCGATCTGCGCCATACCCGCCGGCGCTACGCGCGGTTGCGCGGCTCGCTCTCGTGGTCGCTGGCCGGCGTGACCACCGCGAACGTTCAGGCGCAGGGGCAGATCCTGCTGATCGGTGCCCTGGCCGGTCCGGCGGCCTACGCGCCGATCGCCGCCTGCCTCGTGCTGTTCTCGCCCCTGCGCCTGCTGGGCGCGGTGGTCGTGAATCTGATCCAGCCGGAGATGGCGGTGCAGCTCGTGCGGGCAGGGGAGGGCCGAGCGCGCCTGCGACGCCTTCTCGGCGCAAGCACCGCAGCGCTCCTGGCCGCCTGCCTCGCCTACGGCATCGCGCTTGCCGCCCTCTTCACGCCGATCGAGGAGCGTCTTCTCGCCGGCCGCTTCGCGGGCGAGCCCCTGGGTCTCATCGCCGCCACCGTCTGGCTCACCGTGACGGTCACCATGCTCTACGCCGCGCCGAAGACGCTGCTGGAGACGCGCCGCGCGTTCCGCAACCTCGCCGGGACCGCGCTGGCGAGCGCCTGCATCGGCATGGCCCTGATCGCGCTCCTCATCGTCTTCGGTTCGCCCGCTTGGTCGATGGCCGGCGTCGCGCTCTCCGAGATGGTCGTGCTGATCCGGTGCTGGCGGGCGCTGGCGCCGTCGCGCGGCCGGGATAGCCCGCGCGGGCGGTTTTGGTCCGGGCTCACGCTCGAATCCCGGGGCGGCGCCGTGAAACCTTCGAGGGGGATCCGATGAGCGGACCGGCCACAGCGACGCCCCCCCTGCCGGGCGATCGACGCGGCGCCGCGACCGAGGGCATCTACAGCGCCCGCTTGCACGCCGATGCGGAGGCGGTGGCGCCGCTCTGGCGCCTGCTGCAGAGGGAGGGCGCCTGCACCGCCTATCAGCGCATCGCGTGGATGGGCGGCGTCCTGCGGCACCTCGCGGCGGCGCGCGGGGTCGAGCCGCTCTTCGTCGAGGTGAGGGCGGACGGGCGCCCGATCATGCTGCTGCCGCTCGCCCTGCACCGGAGCGGCGTCTTCCGGGTGATCGAGGCCCTCGATCTCGGCGTCTGCGACTACGCCGCTCCCCTTCTCGCCCGAGGGCTCGATCTTTCCCCCGCCGGGATCGACGCGATCCGGCGGGCGGTGCGGGACGTGCTGCCCGCTGCCGACCTCATCCGCATCACCCGCATGCCGGCGCGCGTCGCCACCGAGCCGAACCCGCTGACACGGTTTCCGGGCGTGCGGCGCATCGATCTCATCCGCTCCGGTTTCGCGCTGGAGGGCGACCCCGCGACGCTTCTGAAGCGGGTCTGCACCCCCTCCGCCTTCAAGGATCTCGCGCGGCGGGCGCGCCGCTTCGAGCGTTTTCCGGATGCCGGCTTCGTCGTGGGCCAGGGACGCGACGAGATCGCTGCCCTCGTCGAGGTGATGATCGCCCAGCGCCGCGCGCGCTTCCACGCACTCGGCCGCTACGAACCCCTCGACGCGCCCGGCGTCGCAGCCTTCTACCGCGAGGCCGCGCTCGCCGAACCCGAGGGCGGACTCGTGCGAGTGTTCGGTCTGCGGGCCGAAGGCCGGTGGATCGCGACCGCCTACGGTCTCGTCCACGGCGGCGCGTTTCACGGCACCATGCTCACCATGGCGGACGGTCCGTTCCGGCCCGTGGCGCCCGGTCTCCTCATCGCCTCCCGCATCATGGTCTGGGCCCGGGAGCAGGGTCTGGACTATTTCGACTTCACGATCGGCGCCCAGCCCTACAAGAGCGCTTTTCGCCCCGTGGAGGAGCCGCTGTTCGAATGGGCCGAGGCCCTCACCTTGCGGGGCCGCCTCGTCCTCGGGCTGAGCCGGGCCGCAGCCGGGGCGAAGGCGCGGCTTCAGCGCCATCCCGCGCTGTCCGGCCGACTGCGGTCGGGCGTGCGCCTCCTGCGCCGGCTGAAGGGCCGCCGGGCCGCCGACCCAAGCGAACTTTAATCCGCGATCGCGCGTGCGTCGCTGCACGTCACAATCGCGACCAAGGCACTATAACAATATTCGTCAGAGCATGAGCGCATAGCCATCCGGTTGTGCTGCACGAAAGGAGATTGAACATCCGATGAATTTGCGAGTTGCCGCCGTCGTTTCCGCCGTCATCCTTGGCGTGAGCGCTCCGGTCTCGTCCGTGATGGCTCGCGGCCTGGATGCACCTTCCGCCCTCTACCCCGATGTCACGGTCACAGGTTCCCTCGGCGTTCATGACGCTCCCGAACATACGTTCTGTCCCGGCAGCTCCGCGAGCGAGGGCAACGCCAACCAGCAGAACTTCCCGGTGAAGCAGTACGGCCAAACCTCCGGCGGCCCGCGCTGCTGAGATTTCGCACCCCGCAGGCTATGAGTCTGCATGAAGGTGCAAAAAGAGAAACAGATCGACGGTTCGGCGCTGTAATATCCTGCATTTCCGATTTTAATCCGGAGATTTATCGGTAAAAATCGGCGCCTAACTTTTGACATTCGATCACATCGACGCGATGTTCATCGCTTCGACACAGTTCTCATCTTAATAAGACGGATCGACTGGGCCACTGGCCCGGTTTCTGCCTGTCTCCGACGCGCCGTCCAGCCTCGCCCGAGGGCCGTGGACCGTGTCGGCGAACAGGACAACCCATTGAAGGAATCGACCGACGATGCAGCTGAAGCCTGTTTCCTACGCCATGATCGCCGCCTTCGCCGGCGGCCTCGTCGTCACCGTGATCGGATCCATGAACGTCCTGCTCGGCGGGATGTAAGCCTCCGGCGCGAACACCCTTCCGCCGTCCTCGCCGCCTCGAGCGGGGACGGCGCGCTCAGCCCCGCCGCACGACTGCGTCGCGGTCGAGCCGCAGCAGCAAGGCGATCGGGATCAGGCCGATCGTCACGATCAGCAGCGCGGCCGCGGCACCGTCCTCGTAGGTGCCGCGGGCGGCCTCGCCGTAGAGGTGGGTGCTCAGCGTCTCCACGTTGAGCGGACGCAGCAGCAGCGTTACCGGCAATTCCTTGGCGATGTCCACGAAGGCCAGCAGCGCCCCGCTCAACACCGCAGGCCATGCCAGCGGCACCTGCACGGTCGCCAGCGTCGTGAGCCGTCCGCGGCCCAGCACCCGGGCGGCATCCGGGATGGTGCGGGGAATTCGGGCGAGACCCGCCTCCGTCGCGCCGACCGAGACGGTGAGGAAGCGCAGCGTATAGGCCAGCACGAGGGCCGCCCCGGTCCCGAGTCCGATGGCGGGAGCCCAGCCGAGCCAAGCGCCGCCGGTGCGGGCGAGGCTCGTATCGAGCAGGGTGAGGGGGGCGAGCAGCCCCACGGCGAGCACGGTTCCCGGCATGGCGTAGCCGAGGCCCGCGGCCCGGATCAGGAGCCATCCCGCCCGCCGCCCGATCAGCGAGGGAGCGGCGGCGACCACCAGCCCCAGGATCACCGTCACGCCCGTGGCGAGGCCGGCATAGAGCACGGTGTTGCCGGCCTGCGCCGCCATCGTCTCCGGAAGTCCGGATTCCTGCAGCCGATGCCAGGCCGAGACGGCAAGATAGCCCGCGGGCAGGCCGAAGCCGAACAGGACCGGGATCGCGCCCAGGCTGAGAGCGGCACAGGCGCGCCATCCGGCGAGCGGGCGCCGCGCGCTCGGCCGGTCGCGGTGCGAGCTGCCGGCATAGCCGCGCCCGCCCCGCGCCACGCGCTCCAGCGCCACGAGCCCCACAACGCAGGTCAGCATCACAAGGGCGATCTGCGCGGCCCCGGCGAGGTCCGATCGGTTCACCCAGGTGGCATAGACCTGCACCGTCAGGGTGCGCACGCCCAGGAATTCGGCGGCGCCGACATCGTTGAGCGTCTCCATCAGGGCGAGCCCGGTCCCGAGCGCGATCGCGGGCCGGGCCAGCGGCAGCGCCACGTGGAAGAAGGCCCGCCCGGGCCCGGCGCCGAGCATCCGCGCCGCCTCCAGGAGGGTGCCCGCCCGCATCAGGAACAGCGCCCGCGTCGGCAGGTAGACGTAGGGGTAGAGCACGAAGCCGAGGAGCGCGATGCAGCCCGGCAGGGAGCGCAGTTCGGGAAAGGGAAGGTCGCGCGGGTTCGACAGCCCGAACAGGGCGCGCAGCCCGGTCTGCACGGGTCCGAGGGGGTGCAGGAGGTCGAGATAGGCGTAGGCCACCACGTAGGTCGGCACGGCGAGCGGCAGCAGAAGCGCGGCCTCGAGCCAGCGCCGGCCCGGAAAGGCGAAGGCCGAGACGAGCCACGCGGTCGCCGTGCCGAGGCCGATCACGAGCAGGCCGACGCCGAAGAGCAGCAGCGCGGTGTCACGGATCGCCTGCGGCAGGACGTAGGCCGCCAGATGCGGCCACAACTCGCCCGTCCCCTCGGTCGCGGCGATGGCGAGCGAGACGACGGGGGCCAGGAGCAAGGCCGCCAGCATCGCCGCCGCCGCCCCACTCAAGGCTCGCGCCGCCGTCATCCCCGCTCCCGTCCTCCCGTTCCGGTCGCCCGGCTAGACCATCGTGCCGGATACCGTATCCGGCACGATGGTCTAGCCTCTTGTTTCGCATCGTCTTTTTCCGAAAGCCGGCGGCCACCTTTCGGGACGATGCTCGAGGTTTCTCTTCCCGGCATGGCGAGTGGTCCGGCCGGAAACCGGCGTCCGCTTCGTCGGACGGCGCTCTAGTTGTCGAAGCCGACCTTGTCCGCCAGCAGGCTCGCCGCCTTGCGGTTGCGTGCGATCTCGACCAGCGGCGTCGAGTCGAAGGTCAGCGGGCCGAGCGCCTGCAGCAGCGGATCGACCGCGGCGCCGGGCTTCACCGGATACTCGAAGTCGGTCTTGGCGTAGAGCGCCTGCGCCTCGTCGGAGACGAGGTATTCGAGCAGCTTGACTGCCTCGTCGCGGTTCGGCGCATTCTTGGCGACGATTGCGCCCGAGACGTTCACGTGGGTGCCGCCGCCCTCGAAGGTCGGCAGCACGACCTTGATCGCCTCGCCCCATTTCTGCTGGTCCGGGCCGCCGCGGCCGGAGCGCATCAGGCCGACATAATAGGAGTTGGCGAGGCCGATCTCGCAGAGATCGGCGGCGATGTCGCGCGCCACGTCCCGGTCGCCGCCCGCGGCCTTGCGGGCGAGGTTGGCCTTGACGCCCTTGAGCCACGCTTCCGTCTTCTCGGCGCCGTGTCGCACGAGATAGGCCGCGATGAGGGCGGTGTTGTAGGGATGCTGGCCCGAGCGGAGGCAGATCTTGCCCTTCCACTTCGGATCGGCGAGCGATTCGTAGGTCGCGGCGTCGAGGCTGCTCAGCGCCTTGTCGGCGTAGAGCACGCGGGCGCGCATCGAGAGGGCGAACCAGCGCCCGTCCGCGTCGCGCAGGGCGGCCGGCACGGCGGATTCGAGCGCCGCCGAGCGCACGGGTTGGGCGAGTTCCCGGTCGACCAGTTCGATCAGGTTGCCGATATCGACCGTCATCACGACATCGGCGTTGCTGCGGGCGCCCTCCGCCGCGACGCGCTCGGCCAAGCCCTTCTCGACGAAGACGGTGTTGACCTTGACGCCGCTCTTGGCGGTGTAGGCGTCGAGGAGCGGCCGGATCAGTCCGGGCTCGCGGGTGGTGTAGAGGTTGACTTCGGCACTCTCGGCCCGGCCCGACAGGGCGAGCGAGAGACCCAGAGCCGCAAGACAACCGAACCGCCCCAAGCGCGACATGACACCTCCCCCGGAACACTCTCCCCGGCGCGGAGGCCGATTCGGCGCGAGAGAGTGCGATCGATCAAGAGTTCAGCGCCGCACGATCTCGGGACAAGCGGGTGGTGCGCCGAACATCGCCGTTGCGAGAGCGGTGTTATACAGGCGTGATCGGTCCGGCAAGGCTGCTTTGTTTATAGATATTCCAAAGAAGAGCGTCCTATACCGTCTCGTCGCTTTCCGGAAACACGAGGGCGTGCTCCTCGACGAGGTGCAAGCCCACGGTCCCGGCCTCGGCCTGCTCCTGCGGGACGGTGAGGCGCAAGGGCGCGTCGAGGCCCGCCACCGCTACGTCGAGGCGCCGGTTCGGCCCGGCGAAGGCACGGCGCAGGACTCGTCCCGTCACCTGGCCCCGGGCATCCTCGTCCGCCGGCACGACGCGAATCGCCTCGGGCCGCAGGCACACGCGCACCGCGCCCTCCGGTACGGAGGCGGGCAGGGGGCACGTTCCGAGCGGCGTCGTCACCCGTCCCGCGGCGGCGCGTCCGGCCGTCTCGACCACCTCGCCGAGGGCGCGCGCGGCGAAGACGTTCGCCGGGGTGCGATAGAGGGTTTCGGCGCTGCCGCACTGGATCAGGCGGCCCGCGCGCATCAGGGCGATGCGGTCGGCGAACTCCACCGCTTCGGCGGCATCGTGCGTCACGAGGATCGCGCTGATGCCGGCTTGGCGCAGGACTCCGAGCGTGTCGGCCCTGACGCGCTCTCGGGTGCCGGAATCGAGGTTCGAGAAAGGCTCGTCGAGGAGCAGCACCCGCGGGCGTGGGGCGAGCGCGCGCGCGAGCGCCACGCGCTGCGCCTCGCCGCCCGACAGGGTCGCCGGATAGCTCTCGGCGCGCCCCACGAGTCCGACTTCGGCGAGGCGTTCGAGCGCCACCGTTCGTGCCGCGGCACCCGGGAGGTGACGCAGGCCGAAGCGCACGTTGGCCAGGATCGTGAGGTGGGGAAACAGCGCGTAATCCTGGAACATCAGGCCGACGCCGCGGCCCTCCGGCGGCTCATCGCGTCCGCCCCCGGCGACGGCACGGCCGTCGATGCGGATTTCGCCCGCATCCGGCCGGTCGAGCCCGGCGACGAGGCGCAGCAGCGTGCTCTTCCCGCAGCCGGAATCCCCGAGCACGGCGAGGATCTCGCCCGGTCCGACCGACAGCGACACGCCGTCGAGGGCGAGCGATCGGCCGTAGCGCCGGCTCACCGCGCGCAGCTCCAGGCGCGCCGCTCCGGTCCCATCCCGGGGCGAATCGAGGGCATCCTCGCCCTCGGAGCGGTCGGCGGCTGCGTTTCGGGCACGTGGGAGCAAGGACGGGAGATCCGACGAGAGGGCCGGCGCGGGGGACGGCCTCGGGGCCGCTCCTCCCTCGCACATCGCCCGCCCCGAGACGAGCATCCTTCTCAAAGCCGTCCGGGCATGCTATCGCCGCGTCGATGCCGCACACCGATCGTTCGCGCCCTGCCGGGCCGCGGTCGGGCTTCCGGGAGACCGGGCGCCCCGCGTGTGATGCCATCGGCGGGTGTAGCTCAATGGTAGAGCAGCAGCCTTCCAAGCTGAATACCCGGGTTCGATTCCCGGTACCCGCTCCACTCCTCTCATCGCCGTTTCCTGAAGCCTGGACAGTCGCTTAGGCACTGTCCCTGCACAGCTTCGGCTTGGGCCCGACCCCCCCCCGATACAACATCGATACAACGCGCAGCCCAGGCTTCTGCGCGCTCACGATTCGTGGGGATAGCGCGTCGGACGCCGGCGCCATCGCCCCTTGCGGCGCGCCGATTCGAGGTCGATCCTGGCTTCCGGCAGGTGCGGGCGCAGGCGAGAGCCGAGGCCCCTAGCGAACGCCGAAAGGCTTGCCGGGACCGCCTACGCCCACGGGCTAGGGCACCCGGCATAAGACACAGGCCACCCAGACCGCCGGACCCCGGGCGTGGGAGAGCCGGCGCCATCGGGCCTACGGGCACGGTCCCCCTTCAGGGGTCAGGGTATCCCCCGAGAGCTTCGCCCCGAGGCCGATCCCGGCCGGACGGCCCCCGAAAGGGGCGCTCTCGTTTCAGGGGTTCGCCGCGGCCAGTTCCGCCTCCATCTCCCGGAAGCGCGCCAGGGCCCGCGCGGCCTCGGCCTCGTCGACCGGAGGGCACGGCGGCTCCGGGTATGCGGCCGCCCGTAGCTCCATGAGGACGATCTCGCACCAGTGGTCGAGGAGGTCCTCGCGCAGGCTCGGGTAGGCCTGGACGAGGCGCACCAAAGTGGCGTTCCGGTCGGCCTCGCCCTCGGCGAGGTGGAGCTCGAAGATGATGTCGCTGCGGTTGGCTTCGGTCATGGCATGTCTCCTTGTCCCTGCAATCGAAGCGAAGCCCCGGGACCGGAAACGGCAATCGGCATTCAGGACAGGATGTCGCAGGAAGCGATTGCCGAAGCCTGACCGCGACAACGTCAGCCGGGTCATCCGCCCAGACGAGGCTGCCGCCCGACGCCAGCGCATCGTAGGATTGACCGAACGCCCAGGGTTTGCATCCATCCCTATCGTGCGGATTGCGTCGGCTCGCCTCGCACGGGCACGCAAGGGGGATATGATGGGACGTCTGATGCTGGTGGCGTTGGTGGCCACGGTCGCCGCTACGGAGGCGAGGGCCGAGCCAGACTACGTCGCGCAGGCGTCGCAGCTATCCTGCTCCGCCCTCACCAGAAGAACGGTCGATTCACGAGCTTGGCGTCAGGGGGGAACGCCGGACGGCTCTCCCGACGCTCCGTTCGGCGTTCCAGTCTATGCGTGGACGAAGGATGTCTGGAGAGCGTTCCAAAACCGTGCCGTCGAATGCAACAAGGACAAGCAGGCCATCGAGGGAAGCGTGATCACCGCCCTCATCTCGTCTTCGTATAGGGAAAACGGTGCTCTCGCAGAGCAGGCGGCGGAAGGACGTGACGGGCTGCGATCCTGGAAGCTTTCAATCCTTAATGGAGCGAGAAACGCCATTGACGCAGGTGGCACGACCGAGGAGCTATCGGCGAAGCTCGACGGGCTGCGCCGGCTAGCGGCTGCTCCTCCGTCAACGGCATCCGCCAAGCGCGGCGGTGTCCGAGGCACCAATGCCGGGGGCACACCCATTGCGCAGGCGGACATCGACGAGGTCAACGCGGCGCTACTCAAGCTGGAGGACAAGATCCGCTCGTCCCGCCTTGCCGAGGCCGAGGCATGGGAGAAGGGCAAGTCCGACCGAGATGCGAAGGCTGAGGCGGATAGGGCTGACGCAGCCCGACGCGCGGCGGATGACGCACGCATCCAACGGTTCATGAGGGAGAAGGCCGAGGCGGAGGCCACACAGCGCGCCGAGGTCGAGGCTAAGCTTCGTCGTGAAGAGCGTGACAAAGCCGAGGCCAAGAGGGCTGAGGACGAACGCCTCAAGGTCGAGCGCGAAGCGCGACTTGCTGCCGAGAAGGCCGAGGAAACCAAGCTGGCGAACGAGCGGATGGCCAAGGCATGCCCGTCCTTGCAGGCCAAGAACGCCTACTACGACGGCCGGATGAAGCGGTCGATGGAGCTTGGAGAGAAGCTCAAGAACGCTCCCGAAATCTCCCTCAACGGCCCAGGCCCTGCGTGCCCCTTCCTGAACGACCAGATTTCGATCTACCGTGAAATGCATGATGATCTCTATGCCTGCCTTGGCTCTGGGGAGCCCCAAGTGAAGCAGGCGGTCGAGAACATGACGGGAATGGTCATGCTGTTTACTCAACAGAAACAGGGCATCGGTTGCCCGTAACCCTGATTGAGGGGAGCAAGGTCTATGGCCACGACACCTAAGCCGTTGACGGACGACCAGATCGAGGCACTGAAGCGCGCCCTGGCCACCGCCAGGGTCCACCACAAGAACCAGGCGCCGATCATCGACAGCCATACCGACGACCCGACGATCCTCGATCCCCTCCATGCCGAACGCGCCAAAGAGCAGCGGGGCTGGGAGGAGCTTCAGGAGATGCTGGACGATGCTGAAGGTGTCGTCATCCACCCTCGGGAGTAATCCTAGACGTGGGACTCCCGCCTCTCGGCATCCGCGTTCTGCCGCAGCCGGATGCGCCGGGCGGCGTCCATGCAGCCGTTGTCGTGCATGCACGCGTCCCGGGGCGAGCACGGCTCCGTCAGGTGCCAGCCCCGCGGGCGGCCGTCGCCCCAGCCCGACGGCGGCCCGTAGGACGCCCCGACGCATGCGGACACCGCTGCGTCGAAGGCAGCGGATATCGCCGCTTCCCTCCGGGCGTGCTCGCGGTCGAGATCTTCGGTCGCCCGGTTGAGTTCCTCCCAGGCGAGCTCCAACGCCTCGTCGGCCTCCTTACGGAGGGTCCGCTCTCGGTCGAGCGCAGCGGCGGCTTCCTCAATCATGGGCTTGCACGACTTCACGCCCACGTAGCGGCTGCCCCGGTCGCCGAGGCAATCGTCGTTCGCGGAGACCTGCAGGCGCAGGTCGAACCGGTCGCGCAGGGTCTGCCCGTCCATGGTCAGATGCGCTCCATCATGAGGAGGCGCTCGATGGCGCGGTCCCTGCCTTGCTGGAACTCGGCCTCCCCGTCGTCCGGGTACCGCCTGAGGGCATCGTTCCAGCCGGCCCGGTACAGGGCCTTGAGACCGTCGCCGCGCACGAAGCCCGCGTCACGGAGGACCTGCAGGGCCTTGTCGATGGGGTGCACGTCGGCGGCGAGAACCTGCCCAACATCCAATGCCGCCTCGAAGGCGTCGAAGTCCGACATCGCCCGCAGCGCGGCGATGCGCTCCACCTCGGCCTCGGCCCGGCGTCGATGCCGGAGCTCCAGGACCGCCCCGTCGAGCCGCCCGGCATCCTCGTCCCCGAGCCCGGCGACGGCGCGCGCGAGCTCGTCCAGTTCGGTGTCCGTCAGCATGTCCCGGTCCCTTCCCATCAGGGAGGGTACGGGGATCCCCGGATTCGTACAGGGACGCGCCCGGGCGGTTAACGAGGTCTCCGAAAGCCGCGCCGGGACGTCCTACGGGGGAGACGTTCGATCCCGCCCTCGCTCAGGGGGCGTCCCCTGCAGGAGACGTTTCCGGACCGGGACTGGTTAACGCCGGGGTCCGCGGGCGGCCGGCGATTGACGCGTATATCAGTCACCGATTTTCGGCGGCAGAGCGGCCCAAAAATCGGTGACTCGTATATAACGCAATCGGGCTGGGCATTTAAGCGACCCCGTTAACCGCGTCCGCTCAAATGCCTGGCCTCGCCCTGCGGGCCATACCGATGTCGGTATGCGGGCTCTCCTATACCGACATGGGTATAGGAACGGACACGCCAGGCCGGTGGCGCGCCGCCGGGGCCGTGCTATCCGGAGGGACATGGAGATCGTGCTCGACTACATGCCGGCCGACCTGTGGCCGTGCCCCGCCGGATGGACCGTCGTCGGGCGCGTCGGCCACCAGGCGCTCGCCTACGACCCGGAGCGTCAGCCGTTCCTCCTCGGGGACGGCGGTCCTGAGCCGCTCGACCCCGCCGAGGTCAACGCGGCCCTCGTCGACGCCGTCGCGGCCGCGGCCATGAAGGTCTGGCCGGGGGGATGGACGAACGCGCTGCCGCTGGCCTTCGGCCTGAACCGGCGCACGACCCAGCCGGACAAGATCGCCAAGAAGGGGCTGAACCCGGTCGTGCTGCGGTCCCTGGCCTTCGCGGCGAACGAATACGATGCGCCCGGCATGGGCGCCCTGCTGTCGGCCCTGGCCCTCTACGCCGACCGCTACGCGGAGGGCGGCGACAATCCCTTCGAGACCCTGGGCAACACGAAGCGCGCCGTCGCCAACGCGTTCGACCTGCTCCTCGACGTCCGGAAGGGAAAAACGTTCAAGCGCAACGCAGACGAAGGATCGGACTCATAATCCTTTAACGGATGGGCTGCTAAGAGGGGGGCTCCTCAGCCTAGGTGACGATCCTGTCGCGCCAAGGCCAACACGGTGTCTTCCGATGAAGCAGCCCCCCTCGAAGGGTGCGGCGCCGCTTGAGCACGTCCTGGCCGGGCAGGCCGGACTGCACCGCGGCCGCATCCCCAGCGACCTCTCAGCCCGCATCCTCGCCATCGCGCCCTCGACGGCGCGCCGCAACCGCGCGGCCGTCCTGCGCGAATGCGGCGGCGACGCGTTTATCGCCGCCCTTTGCCTGTCCCTGCACGCGTCCGGCCTGGACACGCTTGCCTCGCCTGCCGGGACCGGCGACGAGGCCATGTTGGAGCCCCTGTCCCTCGCCTGGGGCTCGCTCCGGCGCACCGAGGCCACGTGGCGTACGATGGGGCTCTGGACGCCGGAGATCCCCGGCGTGAACGCCCCGGCGCGCGCCGTCCTGCATGACGCCCTGACGCTGTATCTGCACATGCTCGGCTACGCCGCGGCGACGCCGGTCCTCGTCGACACGCTGTGGGCCTACGCCCGGAGCGGGAGCGAGCACGCCCCCGCCTTCGTCCTGCGCGCGTCCGGAACGGCGCTGCTCGACGAGGGGGGCGACGACGCGTTGCCGGAGATCGTCCCCTTCTACGACCCGACTGACCCGCTGGGCATCGCCGAGGTCCACGCCAAGACGTTCCTGAGGTCGACGAACGCGGCGGCCCTGCCGGCGCGCCCGACGCACGCCGAGGAGATGGACGACGACCGTGCGGGCGTGAACCGAGAGGAGGCTCCGGACGCGGCCGACGAGGCACTCTCCCCCGTCGAACTCGCCGTCCTCCGCCAGCTCGCCCGCACGCTCGACGCGGTCCCGGGGCTGCGGCAGGCGCTCGCGGAACGGGACGTCGTCGTCACAGTCGACGTCCCGGAGGCCTTGTCGATCCTCGCCCTGGACGGCAGGTCGAGCATCGCGCTCGGCCTGCCGCTTGGACTGCGGAAGCACCTCGTCAAGGACGCGCCCAAGGGGAGCGACCGGGACCGGCGGGCGTGCGAGTTCCTGGCCCTGCTTAGGCATCCAGGCGCGATCCTGTGCCTTTCGCCTGACGCGGCGTCCCATCTGCCGGCTGCGGCGCTGCTGGCGGCGGAGCACCGCCTGACGCTGGCCCCCATCGACACGTCCGACGTCGCCGCCGCGATCCGCTCGACGACGGGCGCCGCCTGCTCCCCCCAGGACCGGCGCGCGCTCGACGGGCTGCGCATCTCCGCGGAGCACCTGGCGGTGTCCATCCGGCCCGGGCGGGCGCCGGCGGACTGCGTCGCGCATCTCGTCCGCCTGGCGGCCCCGCCGGCGCCGACGGGCCGCGGGCGGGACATCACGCTGGACGAGCTCCACGGCTGCCGCGAGGTCGTGGCGTACGGCCGCGAGGTCATCCGCGACCTCCAGGCGTGGAGGGACGGTGCGCCCTGGTCTTCGGTCGCAAGCGGCGCGCTTCTGTCCGGGCCACCCGGGACGGGCAAGACCCTGGGCGCCCAGGCCATCGCCGCCAGCGCGGGGATTCCCCTCCTGGCCGCGTCGCTGGCGCAGTGGCAGTCCGAGGACCAGGCGCATCTCGGGACGACGCTGCGGGCGATGAGGCGCTTCTTCGCCGAGGCCAAGGCGCTGGCGGCCGGGAAGCGCGGATGCCTGGTCCTTGTCGACGAGTGCGACGTTTTCGTCGACCGTCGTACCGTTAGGCACGCGCACGCCGACTACGTCCTGGAGATCATCAACGCGTTCCTCGAATGCCTGGACGGCGTGGGCGGCCGGGAAGGCGTCATCGTCGTCGGGACGACCAACGACGCCAACCGCATCGACCCGGCCATCCGTCGCCCGGGACGGCTTGGGCGCCACATCGAGATCGGGCTGCCGGACGCCGGGGAGCGCGTCGAGATGCTGCGCGTGCGCCTCGGCGACGACCTGCCCGGCGCCGACCTGATGCCGGTCGCGTACCGGACCGAGCGCTACACCGGGGCCATGATCGAGGCCCTCGTCGAGGACGCCCGCCGCCGGGCAAGGCATGCCGGGCGCCCGCTGGCCCTCGACGACCTGCTCGCGGTGGCGGGCACGGGCGACGAGGCGACCCCGGCCGCCGTCCTCGACCGGATCGCCGTCCACGAGGCCGGTCACGCCCTGCTGGCTTACCTGGAGGAGCCCGGACGGGAGATGGTCCTGGCCCTGCAGACGCGCGGCGAAGAGCGCGGATGGATGGCGGCCAAGGACCCGCACCAGGGCATCTGGACGCGCGCCGCCGTCGAGGAGCACGTCCGGATCATGCTGGGCGGGCGGGCGGCCGAGGAGACGCTCCTCGACAGCGCGAGCTCCGGGGCGCGCCAGGACCTCCTGACGGCGACCCGCATGGCCGTCGGCCTGATCGGCGAGTGGGGGATGGGCGGCCGCGGCCTCGTCGCGGTCGAGCAGGAGCCGTCGATGGCGCTGGCGACGGACCCCCTCCTGCGGCGGGACGTGCAGGAGCTCCTCGACCGGCTCTACGGCGAGACCCTGGCCACGGTCCGCCGGCACGCCGGCGCGGTCCGCCGCGTCGCCGACGCCCTGGTCGAGCGGCGCAGGCTCGACGGCGACGAGGTGGCCCGGCTCGTCGCCGAGCCCGCCGCGGCCCTGGTCCGCTAGGGGGGCCATCGTCGTGACGCTCCTCCAGCCTCCCAGCGACGCGGGCCAGCTCCGCGTCAGCAGCCTGCTACTCGTCTCGGCGCTCTCCCGCGCCGGCGAAGACGCCCTCCTCGCCGACGGCGTCCGCGTCGTCGCCGACATGATGGCCCGCGTGGCCTCCGGCGAGCTCGACGCAAAGGCGGCCGCCGCCGACGCGGGCCGCCTCGCCCGCTCCCTGCTGCGGACCGGATCGCGCCGCGACCCGGCCTGCCACTGACCCCCCGTCCCACCCGAAGGAGAGACCACGATGTCAGAACCAGCCAGCACCGACGTCCACCCGTCTAACCGGGCCGATGCCCGCGAGGTCCTGCGGGCGGTCTTCGCCGCCCACTCCGGCGTCGTGCTCCGCATCGAGGCCGCCGCGGAGGCCGGCGAGATCTGCGAGCTCCTGGCAGACGCCTACTGCCAACGTGCGGATCGCGCGGCCCAGCGGGCCATCCGCGGGCAGATGTCGCCAGAGGAAGCCTCGCTAGTCATCGCGCGGGCCGAGTTCGAGGCGTTCGCCACGGCCCCGCTGCAGGCCGAGGACCGCAGCATCGATCCTGTCGTGCGCTGGTTCGACGTCGTCCGGAAGCCTCGGTCCGAGCCCGTGGACGCGCCCGGAGGCTCCGATGCCGCCTGACGCCATAGCCACCCCGGCCGCGCGAATACCGCGGCCCACCCCGCGGGCGCCCATCGGCGCCCGAGCCGGCCAGACCGGCATGCCCGTCCCCGGCGCGTCCCCCCGCGCCGCCGTCCCCCTTCGTGCGGAGCGCCCCCCATGACCCCAGATCAAGCCCCCGTACGCATCCACTGGAACTTGCATTCATTGTCGTGGAGCATCCTCCGCAAGCGCCGCGTCATCGGACACGCGCCCTCCCTAGTCCTCGCCGAGTGCGTCATGCGCGCCAGCGAGGCAGGCAGGCTCCGGTGCCAGGCCGCGGCGCGCCGCGAGGTCGTGGCGACCATCGAGGGCATCATCGCCGACGGCGCCCGGCCCGACGACGCCATCCGCATCGGGTACCGCCCGACCGAGCCCGGCTTCCGCCGCCGCGACACGAACGAGGTCGTCACCGCCGCCAGCCGCGTCTGGTTCGAGCCGGACGGCACCGCCTGGGCGGCCAACCCCACCCCCTCCCTGGAGACCTGCCAATGACCGTCGCCCGCTTCCTCGCCCTCGCCGCCGTCCTGCTCGCAGCCACCGTCCCGGTCGAGGCGGCCCGCCAGGCCCAGCCCGTGCCGGAGCCGCCGCCCTTCCCGCAGCCGGGCGACCGCTTCTACCTATCCGTGCGCGGGCCGGCCGCCGGCGGTCGCGCGGGATTCGCCCGGGTCTACGCCGACCCGGTGGGCGACGCCTGGGCCGTCCAAATCACGTGCGGGACCGTCGACACGAAGACCGGCAAGGAGCGCATCGAGCTCCAGGCCATCGGCGAGGGCGGCCGGGACCGCTGGGGCAACCTGGCTTGGACCTGGACGCCCGTCGGCGGGGGCGTCACGGGCGGTGGCGGTCTCCTGCGCGAGAACGGCCTGACGCCCGACGTCCACATGGCGCCGCCGTGCCCGTCGGGCGTCGGCGAGCTGAGTTCTGGTGACTAGCCAGCGCGGGGCGTAGCCTCAACCGAAGGAGATCGACGATGCGCGCGCACTGGGAAGACCCGACTACGGACGGCCCCGAGCCGTCGGCCGAGGAACACGCTGTCGCCGAGGCCGCCCGGCGCCGGCGCGACGTCGGCGAGGCGGTGCGCGGCGTCCGGCTCGCGCGGCGCATGCCCCTCAGGCGCCTAGCCGTCGTCACCGGCATCCCCGAGCGCGTCATCGATGACCTGGAGGCGGGGCGGCCGGTCGACGTCGGCGTGGCCATCCTGGTGGCGGAAGCGGTCGGCCTCAATGTCGTGTCGGTCATGTCACGCCTCGCCCGAAACCCGACCGAGACCGTTCCGCAGGCCGACGAGGATGCCCGCCTACCGTCCCCGCTGGACTAGCGCCCCGGCCGAGTTCCGCGATCATCCCCGGCGGAGGACCTCGCCATGGACCGGACGTGCGCGACGACATGGGCCCTGTGCGCCATCGGCCTGGCGGTCGCGGGATGGGCCGCCGTGGGCACGCCGCGGCCCCTGGTGAGCACCGCTGAGCATCACGGCGGCATCCCGCGTGTGCGGGGGGAAACCCACAACAGCGAAATCGCACCGACAGTGACATTCGTCGTCGGCCGGCCTGCGACAACTTCGCCGTAGCCCCCAACGATTTCACCAACAGGGCGTGGGCGAAGGCGTTGTTGAAATGGCGTCCGCCGTTGGGGGTTCGCTAAGCGGCGATGCCGGCCGTGTGCCGGGCGAAGACGAAGGCCGAGGTCAACGCCGTCTCCAGGTCGATCAGGTCGCCCTCGTTTCGGACGGTCCAATGGGCCACGATCCGGGCCTGTTCCTGCTCGGACGGGTGCGACCCGGCGACGAGCCCGGGGCGGTCGACGCGGATGAGGAACCCGCCCATCGCCTCGATGGCGTCGGCCTCGTTCAGGAACCGGACGTCGTCGACGACCACGCGCTTGCCCTCGCCCCAGGCCCGCTCGACCTGGGCCCGGGCGAGCCGGAGCCAGACGTCGCCGCCGACGCACTTGCGGCCCCACTCGGTCCCGATGGTCTGCATGACGTGCCGGGTGGTGCAGCCGAAGCCGGGGATCTCCTCCTCCTTCCGGCCGCCGTCGACGCGGTCGAGGACCTCCGCCTCGGGCAGGCCGGCCGAGCGCAGGAACGCCGCCGTCATGCCCTTGAGGGGCGCGGCGAGGCGTTGGCGCTCGTAGCCGTGCTCGCGCTGCAGGATGCCGGCGAGGGTGCTCTTCCCGGCGCCGGCCAGGCCGACGACGCCGATCAGGCGGGGCAGGAACATCAGGACCTCCGGAAGCGCTCGAAGGCGCGGCGCCAGGCGTAGCCCCGGGCCACGCTGACGACGGTGAAGATCGCGGTCAGGGCGAGGGCCTGGCCGGCGCCGACGGGGAAGCCGAAGGCGGGGTAGACGACGAGGCCGATCAGCCACGAGATCAGCATCCCGCTGCCCGTGTTCGCGACGGTCTCGGCCAGCGACATGCGGCGGGACTGGCTCACGCGACCGGCTCCCTCGCCGGGATGAGCCACGCCCACCAGACCGGGGAAACCCACGCCGCCAAGCTCCGCCCCCGACGGGCCAACAACCGCACCTTCGAGGCAGCCGTCCGAAAGGGTCGAGGTCGCGGCTTGGGACGTGCCGGCGCCGAGATCCACGCCGGCAGCCAAGGCATCCTGCGCATGCCGGCTTAGGCACGCCGACGCCCCGCGCACTGGGATTGCCCCGGTTCGGTGGACGGTTAGGGGGCTTGCTTGATCAAGGTCGGGCTGGACGTGGCTTTTTTGGTTTCCTGCTCGAACGCAATGGGTGAGCAATAGCCGAGCGCCGAGTGGTGGCGCAGCGGATTGTAGAAGCCTTCGATGTAGCTGAACACCGCCATCCGGGCCTCGGCCTGAGAGCGGAAGCGGCGGCGAGCGAGCAACTCGCATTCGAGGGTCGAGAAGAAGCTCTCGGCCATGGCGTTGTCATAGGCGTCGCCGACCGAGCCCATCGAGGGGCGCACCCCCGCCTCCCGGCAGCGGTTGCCGAAGGCCAGCGAGGTGTATTGCGACCCCTGGTCCGAGTGGTGGATCACCTCGTGCGGTCGTCGCTGCGTGACGGCCATCTCCAAGGCATCCAGTACCAGCTCCGAGCGGAGGTGATGGGCCATGGCCCACCCGACGATCCGGCGGCTGAAGGCGTCGAGCACCACGGCGAGGTAGAGGAAACCAGAAGCCGTCGGCACATAGGTGATATCAGCTACCCAGAGCCGGTTCGGCGCCTCGGCCGAGAACATGCGGTCGACGAGATCGGGGGCGGGCCTCACCTCCCGATCCCGCCGCGTCGTGACGGGGCCGCCGCGCCGGTGGCATGCCCCGACGAGGCCGGCTTCCCGCATCAACCGAGCGATCCGTTTGCGGGAGTGCCGCTCACCTTGCATCCGAAGATCGGCTTGGACGCGCGGCGCGCCATAGGTCTCATGCGAGCCGAGGTGCACGGTGCGGATCCGCTTCAGCAGCGCGGCATCGGCCACCTTCCGCATCGAGGTGGGCCGACCGATCCAAGCATAGTATCCGGCCTTCGATACGCCGAGCGTGCGGGCCATGACGGCGATGGGGAAGTCGGCCCGGTTGGCGCTCATGAACCGGAAGACCCCGATGGCAGAACCCCGGTCTCCCGCGCAAACCAGGCCGTCGCGCGAGAGAGGATATCGCGCTCAAGCTTCAACTGCCGGACCTCCCGCCGGAGCCGGGCGAGCTCGTCACGCTCGGTCGCTGTCAGGCCAGGATCGGCGGGTGGCGGCTTGGCCTCCCGTCGACCTTCACTGCGATCAGCTTCAGCGACCCAGTTCTGAATGGTCTGGCGTGCGGGCTCGAACTCGCGAGCGAGGTCGGTGGGATCGCGGCCGGCACGGACCAGATCGACCATCTGCCGGCGGAACTCGGCGGGGTATGCGGGACGGGTCTTGGGCATCGGGAAAACACCTCACGCGAAAGCGTTCTCAGTGTCCACCGAACCGGGGCAATCCCAATCCCACATCATGGACGACAGTGTGACGCCCAAAACTCCCGAGGAGTTCAGGCAGCAGGGTTGGCGTCAGCTTTCAAGAGAGGAGGTCGCAAACCTCCTTGATTGCTTTCACACCTTGGCCGCTGCCCCGGATTGAGCCTTGGCGTCCAATGACGGGAAGCAATGGTCGGTGGACGTTTATGTCTGCAAATGCGTCGACCGCGAGGTCTCGTGCTGGACAAAAGATTAGGGACTCCACCAAGCCGGCTTCCGCCATGGGTTCGGCAGCTTCGGCGCGCGGCCGGCCTCGGCCCATTTGGATAGACGGGACCGACCCACGCGAGCATTGCCTACGCCCAGCGCTCGAAGCGGCCGGGCCTGTTGCCCTTGTTGCTGCAGACGAACATGCGGCCGGTGGAACTGGTCAGGAAGACACCACTGATCCGGGGCTGGAGAACGGAGCGGATGATGTCCTTGAACTCGTCCCAGGTGATGGATAGCGGACGCCGGATGAACAGGGTGGTCAGGTGAGGCGGCTTGCGGACGGAGAGGCCGGCTTTCTCCAACTTGCGCATGACGCCCCGGATATTGTCGCCGACGGCCCTGTTGAACTCAGCGCCGTAATCCCGGAATTCTTCCTTGGGCTTCGCTTTCTTGACTGCCTTGGCCATGTGCCCTCCATTTAAGGCTTCGCTGCTGCCGGAAAATCGGTCGTTCCACGTCGAAGGCGGCTCGACGCCCGCCCGTCACTCCTCCTCTTCGTCACCCACGGTTTCGAGTTGGTCCAGCAAAGCCCGCAGGCGCCCGGGCGGTCCTTCGAGAATTTCCTTGAAGGTCTCAACCGACTTCGGGAAGTCCTCCGTCAGCATGCCCCCCGCCTCCAGAAGGGTGAGCAGGGTCAACAGCCGACGGGCCGTGCTCGACAGCCGGCGATGGTTCCCCTCGTCATCGACCCCGGCCATCTAGGCCCGCGCCGTCTTGACCGGCACTCCCATCGCACGCGCCAGCGCGGCGGGTGCGCCCCGCTCTCGGCCGCCGTTCAAGCGGGCCGCAAGGATGCCGACCATCTCCGGTGTCATCAAATTTCTTACACATGAAGGACAAAGGCCACACGCGCGGCCCTCATCGGGGAGCGGCCAACGAGGTGAACGTAGAAAAGTTCCCGCCGTGGGTGAACAGCAGGGAAAGGCTGCGAAACCACCTGGTGTTTTTCCACCTTGACCGTACAATGCGCTCCAGGGCGGATGCTTGGCATTCCCGCCCTGGGGCAGCGTGGAAAGACACCGAATCGTGGCGGCAACGTTGGGGGATCGCCTCCGGACCATGGAGGACAATCAGCCGGCGGCGTGGGCCGCGGTCGGCGGCAGTGCCCGTCCCAACCTTCACGGCATGTTGCGCTATCCCGCGATGATGGTCCCGTGCATGCAAGGTGACATCATCGACGCCATCCTCGACGAGGTCGGCACCGGCGGCTCCCGGGTCGTGGACCCCTTCGTGGGCTCCGGGACCATCATGACCGAGGCCCTCCTGCGCGGGCTCGACTTCACCGGCGTCGACATCAACCCTCTCGCCGTCCTCACCTGCGAGGCTAAGGCCGCCATCGACGCCGGCGCCAACGTCGAGCGCGCGGCCGTCACTACGATCCAGGCGCTACGCAGCGACATCGTCGAGACCGTCGACGTCGACTTCCCATGGCTCTCGAAGTGGTTCGACGAGCCGGCGGCCCGGTGCCTCTCGCGCCTGCGCCGCTCGATCCTCGCGGTTCCCGACCAGCCGGCGCGCAAGGTAATGTGGACGGTCTTCGCGGAGACCATCAGGGTCTCCTCGAATAGCCGGACGAGCACCTACAAGCTGCACATGCGGCCCGAGGGCGACCGGGTCGACCCGGAGCGCATCGTCGCGAACTTCGAGGGCGCGCTCCGGCAAACCTTGCAACGAGTGCGCGACTATCAGGCCCTCATCGCCGGCCGCCCCGAGAGCGACCCGGATATCCGTATCCTGTGCGACGACGTACGCCGGGCCGACATCGGCACGAAGGACGACCGTCACCGTATCCTTGTCACCTCGCCGCCCTACGGCGACAACCAGACGACGATTCCCTACGGGCAGTTCTCCTACCTCGCGGTCCGTTGGATACCGGCCGAGGACCTCAAGGGAAGCGACACCCTTCGGAGCAACACATTCGCGCTCGACACCGCGAGCCTCGGCGGATCCCTCAAGACCGCCAAGGCCAACGGCGAGCGCATCGTCGGCATCTCGCCCACCCTCGACCGCCTCGTCGCCAGCGCCCATTCCGCTGGGAAGGGCCGCGGCCTGCGCAAGGTCTCGAATTTTGTCGCCGACCTCTTCGACGCCTTCGCGCAGGTTCGTGCGACCACTCCCGGCGCCGCCCATTGGGTGATCACCACCGGGAACCGCACCGCCCACGGAATGCCCGTCGCGCTGGACGAGATCTGCCGGGACATCATGTGCTATCTCGGGGGCAAGCCCGTCGCCGGCCTGCGGCGTCGCCTGCCCGGGAAACGGATGCCGACCCGCAACAGTATGGGAAGCCTGATTAACACGGAGACGACGCTGGTCGTGGAGTTCGCGTGAGCGACCAGATGGTACCGGGCAGTTCCGGCGAGGTCGCGCACCCCGTAGGCGGGGCCCAGCTCCGAGTCGGCGCGCACGTGCTGATCCAATTGGGCAGCGAGCTGGTAACGGACGTCGAGCAGGCGATCCTGGAATGCGTCAAGAACGCGTACGACGCCGACGCGAAGGGCTGCGGCATCGAGGTGGCGACGCAGGAAACTGGTACGCTGGTCGAGGTCGGGCCCGTTTCCAGGCTGGCTCGCTTCGATGCGGCGGCGGAAAGCGTCCAGGTCGAGATCGTACCCTTGCCGCCAGCCGACGAACGCGACGGGGACGAGGAGCCCGAGGACGAGACGCCCGAGCCGATGTGCGAGCGCCGCCTGTCCTACACTGGGCGCATGACCATCACCGACCGCGGCGAGGGCATGACGCAGGACCAGCTCCGGTCTTCCTGGCTGGTCGTCAGCGGGTCGGTCAAGCGAGGCCTGCCGGGCCAGCCCAAGCGGAAGACGACCCTCCAGAACCGTACGCCGCTCGGTGACAAGGGGCTCGGGCGCCTCGGCACCATGAAGATCGGCGACATCCTTCTCGTGGAGACCGCCAAGTCTACGGGCGACGACATCGCCGTCGCCCGGTTCCGCTGGGCCGATTGCGAGCGGTCCGTCACGGTCGACCAGATCCCCGTCCAGTTCGGCAGCAGGCCGAACGCCGAGGGTTTCAAGGGGACGAAGGTCACCGTCCTCGGGCTGAAGGACCTGCCCGAATGGCGCCGTCCGCGGCGGATCGACGAGATCACGGCGAGCCTTGCGAAGCTCGTCTCGCCGTTCGAGGTCACGTCGACGTTCCCGGTGTCGATCCAGCTCGACGGCCGCGACCGCTCCCTGGTCTCGGTGACGAACGAGATCCTCGACAGGGCCATCGCGAAGTTCGACTTCCGGTGGGAGGCGGACGGGCAGGGCGACATGGAGCTCGTTGCCACCGCCTACATG
Organism: Methylobacterium sp. NPDC097929; assembly: GCF_049543375.1. Taxonomy (NCBI): domain Bacteria; kingdom Pseudomonadati; phylum Pseudomonadota; class Alphaproteobacteria; order Hyphomicrobiales; family Methylobacteriaceae; genus Methylobacterium; species Methylobacterium sp. NPDC097929. The sequence goes on from NZ_JBMVEP010000013.1 coordinate 40,304, forward strand.
CGCAAGCGCCTGATCGCCGGCGAGCGCTCGAAACAGCAACGGGAGAAGACTGCGCTAGTCTTCGGCCGCGACGGCGGCAAAGGATTCCGCGACCTCCTGCTCTCGCCGAAGAAGCTCAAGGGCTATACGCGCAAGGACGTCTCGGACACCGGCCCCTGGTATGTGGAGCTCGAACGGCGCTTCCCCTGGTCCGCCATGCTGATGGACAACGAGGGCAAGATCGAGGACCCTGGCCCATTCACCGGCTCGTTCTACTACTTCCATCTCCAGCGTCAGGACGAGGCGGACAAGTCGGCCGCGGCCGGCATCGGCATCTCCTCCGACCTGATCAAGGGATTGACCGGCATCGCCGTGCTTCGCGACGGGTTCCGCGTCCGCTCGCCGGGCGATTGGCTCGGCCTGTCTGCGGAAATGACCTCCGGCAGCACCTACGGGCTCAGAACGGACAACACCATCGGCTATTTCGCGCTGAGCGGCGAGTTCAACGCGGGGTTGACCGAGAAGTCCGACCGCGAGGGCTTCGTCGAGGACGCGCCCTACCGCGGGTTCCTCCAGATCGCCCGCCAATGCCGCAAGTTCTCCAGCGACGCGATGGACAACGTGCGGCGCTCGCTCGACGAATACGCCCGCAAGCTCCAGGAAACCGGGCGCGAGGAACTCGCACGGCCCGGCAACCCGATGCGCATCGTCGAGCGCAGCATGCAGACCGCACGCGACGCTAGGTCCCTGGCCGACAAGACGGTCACGGACCTGCGGAGCGACATCGAGGCGCTCGAACGGGAGGTCATCGACAGCGGTGACGCCGGCCGGACCGCCTGGCGGGCCGTCGAACTGGCCAAGACCGCACGCGACGCGGTTGACGCGGTCCGGAGCAAGCTCGACCCGCAGGTCGAACCCGCCGACGCCGTGGACTTCCTGCGCCGCGAGATCTCCGACAAGGACGCCCAGGTCACGGCTCTATACGAGAGCGCCGCCGTCGGGTTGAGCGCGCGCGGTCTCGCGCATGAGCTCCGGACGCACTTGGCGGAGATCCAGCAACGGTCCAAGGCCATCCAGGACGCCGCCCGGAAATCCGGCAACGAGGCCGCCATGCTCCCGCACCTGCGGTCCATCCGCGGCTCGTGCGGGGCCATCGCCAATGCGGCCTCCCTGATCGACCCCATGCTGCCCCGCTCCCGGACGCTTCGGGAAACCTTCGCCGTCGCGGATTTCGTTCGGGAGTACGTGGAGAACCGGGCGATATCCTTCGAGCACGCCGGGATCGTCGCCGTCGTGGACGAGATGCCCGGGGCCGCAATTGTGCGCGCCAACCGGTCCCGCCTCCTGCAGGTGCTCGATAATCTCGTGCGCAACAGCGTTTACTGGTTGAGGCGCGGGGGCATCACGGGCGAGGGTCTGCCCGCCAAGGAGGTCCGCATCGACGTCACCGACGGGGGGTTCATCGTGTCAGATACGGGACCGGGGGTCGATCCCGCCGTCGAGGAGCGTCTGTTCGAGATCTTCGTATCCGGGCGACCCGCCGCGCCGGAGGGGCAATCGCCCGGCGGCCAGGGCATCGGGCTTTTCATCGTCCGCCAGCTCCTCGCCCTCGACGGGTGCACCGTCGACCTGCTGGACGACCTCAACCACCTCGGACGCCGGTACCGGTTCGAGGTGGACCTGACCGCCGTACTCGCCCAGCCGCAATGAGCCCGCGTAGCGACCGATGAAGCTTGAAGCAGCACTCCATTGCCTCGGCGGCACCCGCGTCATCTGGATCGATGACCATTTCAACGACACGCCGGCGCAGCTCGCGACGATGTTCATCGCCAACCTTGAGAAGGTTAAGGTCTCCGGCGTCCCGGAATTCGCTGACCTGCTCGAACGGGACGAGTTTGAGCCCGAGGCGACCGAGGGGCGCTTGGTGCAGGCGCTGACGGACATGCGCGAAGACCGCCGGGACGAGGTGAAGGCCATCTTCTTCGACGTCGAGAAGGCGGTCGAGGGATTCCCGGTCGACGAGCTCTCGACCGCAGCCGTGGAACGCGCCTGCTCCCTCCTAGCCATCGCCGACAAGGACCGGTGGACCTTCGACGGCGTCGAGCAAAAGATCCGGGACACCGTCAGAGAAGGCGACGGGAACGTCAGCTATATCGTCGACCTCAAGGAAAGCCGGGGCACGCGCTCGCTCGTCACGCGCGGCATGGACATCCTCAAGGTCCTGGCCACCGAGGGCTCCCGGGGCACGGCGTTCATCCTCACGCACGAGACCGTCATCGCCAACGAGGGCAAGACCGAGGTCGAGCTGAGGATGGGGCTGGAGCCCGACGAGGACATCCCCCTGTGCGTGATCTCCAAGCAGCGGCTCGCGGGCAGGGATCCAGACACGGAGGTCATGGAGGAGGCGTTCCGGGTCGCCATCAAGCGGGCGGGCCTGCGTCGCGACGTCCACGAGGTCCTGACGAAGGCCGCACCGCAGGTGCCGAGATGGTTCGAGGACGCCCGCGGCAGGTTGCTCCGCATCCCTCCGGAAAGGCTCGACGCTCACGTCGTCGAGCGGGGATACGAGGAAGGCGTCTCCGAGCTTCACGTGCTTGAGAGAACCCTCACGGCCCACATGGCCCAGAAGATGCGCAGCATGTTCGCGACCGACGAGACTGTCCGCGCGAGCAGCGAACGCCTGCGCGCGCTGCGCGGCATCAAGCTCGCTCCCGTAGAGGCTCCCCCCGACGAAGACCTGGTCGCATTCCGCAACGCCGAGACGTGGGAGGAGGCCGATCTCATCAATGCCTCCTTCGCGCCCATCGCGTCGGGCGACGTCTTCGAGCTCGATCTCTCCGAGTTCTCCAACAAGCAAATGGCCAGGAAGCGCTTCGTGCTGATCGGGCAGGCCTGCGAGATCGGGCTGCGTCCGAACGGGAAGCGCGGAGCGCGCACCGGCATCCTGCTGCCGCTGAAGGCACCGCCCAAGCCGGGCGAGGAGAAGACCGGCGCCAAGCAATACGTCCTGCAGTGCACCCTGGACGGGGTCACTCCGGTCGTCGACCTGCGTAACCCGGCGACCGTGGACCTCTCGATCATGGATCTCGCCTCCTTCCGCAGCGACGGCGCGGTTCGCTTCGACAAGGGGCAGGCCTGCCCGGCCGGGCTCCTTCCGGGGCAGGTCCGCATCTACGGGGAGCGGACCGGCTGGCTGTCGGACTACGTCGCGGCCTGCGAGGACAAGGCGGCCCGGGCGGCGGCCGCGGTCGCCGCGGCGAAGGCTGCGGCACGCCCCAGGCCAGTCGCCGCGCCCGTGCCCGAGGCCGCCTTCGCGGTTCTCGCCGCGAACGCCGGGGATGCCGTTCCGGGCGCTCCCGCCGCCCCGCCGGTGGAACCGCCGCCCGCGACGCCGGACGCGGCGTCCGCCCTTGACGGGCCCGCTTCGGTCGAGGCGTCCCCCGCCGAGCCGCCGGCGGACCTGCGCGCCGAAATGGAAGCCGCCATCGAACGGCTTCGCGATGCCTATAAGGACCAGGCATCCACGCACGGCGCCGTCGCGCGGCGCCTGCTACTTGCCGTCGCGTCCCCGGACGATTTCAAGAACGTCGCCGTCGGCGGCTTCGAGCCTGCCAAGGCCGCGAAGGCACGGCCGCCGCACGTTCCCGCGCGGGTCACGTGGCGCCTGATCCGCTGTGGCCGCATCCGCGAGCCCTTCGCGGCCGACATCCTCTCGAACTACCTGGCATCCGTCGGGCGCAACGCGTTCGAGATCGATTTCGTCCTGACGGGCGGTGGGGCCGCGCCCGCCGCGGCGGCCAAGCCAGCGGGTCCGACGGCGGTGGCGTTGCCGGCACTAAGCCCAGCCCCAGCCCCAGCCGCCAGCAGCGGGGGCGAGGCCCCCGCTGAGGTTTAGGAACCGCCGAACTCGGCAGCCTACAGGCACCCGGCGCGGCCACTCCGGGCTGGAGGGGATGCGTCCCCCGCCCCGGACTAGGTTCGGGCGGCGCGACTCCGGCCGTCCAGCCTTGGGGAGGATGAGGCCCTGCATGGCGAGGCTCGGGTCCTGCCCGAGGCAGTCGCAGAACCAGAACAGGCACTCGAAGCCCAACCGGCGCAGGCGGTCCGGGCAGCGGCTCTTGATGTCGCTGAGGTCCCGGCGGAGCTGTGGCCGACATTGCCCATGCTGCCGCCGAGGGTCACGCGGATCTGCTCGGTGGTCATGCGCTAGACGATGGCGATGACATTCGCCATCGCGGCTCACGCGCTCAGGCTCGACGGCGAGCGGCGCTTGCGCGGGTCGTCCAGACTGAGGTCCAAACTAACGCCCAGGGCGGCGGTTTGTTCCATGCAGTAACGCTGCGCGCGCGATCCGGAGTCGCATAGGGGAGCGCAACAGGATCGTGCACGTCCGCGTCGCTTTGCGCGGTCGAAACCATGCAGACGTCGAGAGGACGGGACCGCCTAACCTTGGTAGCCCGTCCCCGGGGCGCGTCAGCCCCAGTAGCGGGCCGCGGCCTCCCACGACCATGGCGCGGGCGCCGGCAGGGCCAGCAGCCGCTCGCGCGCCCCGTCAAGGTCCTTGCCGGGCGGCCCGAGCGCAAGGATCACGAGGCTGTCCGCCCGCTCCCGGGCGTCGTCGTCCGGCTCGCCAGCGAGCAGTTGCCCGGCCGAGACGAGGGCGCGACGCGAGGCGCCACCCCGTTCGTCGTCCCAGGCCCCCAGGGCGGCGTACTCGCCGTCGCCGCGCCACCCTTTCAAGATCGCGCGAAGGGCAGCCTGGCCGGCGGCCGCAGCCGGCGGGGCCGGGAGCGGCGCGTGGTTCTCCGTCAGGTAGACCACGCGCCCGTAGCGGTACGGACGGCGACCGTGCGGGTTCACGGGACGGGCGCCGCCGTACCAGGCCTCAAGGGCTCGCTTGCGTGCAGCCTGGAGGGCGCGATGGCGAAGGAGGTCGTCGCTGACGTAGTTGATGACGAGGGCGCGGGTCATGCCGACACCTTCTCGGGAACAGAAACGCCCGCCGGGCCATAAGGCGCGCAGCGGGCGTTGTCGGGGAGGTAGGTGCCCTTCACCGTGACGCCACCAGTATAGACCTCCGCCTCGGGCGCCACAAGCGCGACGGTCGCCTCGCCGGAGGTATTTCCGCCCCTCACGCGTGAAGTACCCCGTGACGAACCATGTGAACGGCGCGGCTTGACCGGCTTGTCTGGGGCCGTGACCGTGCCGATGGCCTCGACGGCCTTGGCGTCACGCAGGGCGGTGTCGAGGTAGCGAGTGGTGACGCCGAGCCGGGCGGCGATGGCGGGGCGGTCAAGCCCCTCGTCGCGGCGAAGGCGTAGGGCCTCGGCCCCGACGGCGAGCCGGGCGCCCTGCTGGTCCGTGCGGGACCTGGCCCCCCGGGATCGGCGCAGGGTGGCTTGGCGGTCAGCGACGACGTCCCGCTTCCGCTCGGCGGTGACCAGAATGCGCAGGTCGGCGGCGCCCATCTCGGCCGGCTGGATCTTGAGGAGCTCGATCAGACGCTTCGGCCCCGGCCGGTAGCGGGGGTCGATCTCCTTCCCCAGCCAGAACTTGCGCTCGCCGTTTGCAGCGTCCCGGGCGGCCTTGCGGACGCCGCTGGTGCAGGCCAGGGCCTGCTCCTCGTCGAGCCCCCAGGCATGCGCCTGGTCGCGGACCCAACCGTCGAGGTCGCACGCCGGCATGACCCAGGCCTGCACCATCGTCGCCGCATAGGCCATCGTGGACCGGCCCGTGTCCTCGACCATCCGCTTCCCGTCGAACCGGTGGACACGCAGGCGCTCGACGTCGGCGGCAATGGCCCCCCAGTACGAGCGGCCGGTCAGGTGGCCGCCCACCCGCTCTCGCTTCTTGCGTGCCGGCGCGGCAGGGGCGGTCGTCGGGGCCACCTCCTCCTCCCGCCGGGCCCGGTCACGCCCGGCCTGCTTAGCGGCCCGCTTGGCGATGCCGTCGAGCTTCTCGACGACGAACAACTTCGCCTTGCGGCGCGAGATCGGCATGACGGCGGCGGCGAGCTCGTCGAACGTCCCCCGGCGGACGTCGGCGGTGTAGTACGGCCACATCATAAAGGCCGGGGCCTTGGCATTGGGATTGTAGCTGCCCGAGTACCGATAGAGGTGCGTCGGCGACATCCCGGTGGCGTCGTGACCGAGGTCCGCGAACGCGCGGTTCAGGGTGCGCTGGACGGCGCGCCACCGGGGCAGGACCTCGCGGGGCGCCACCTCGTAGAGCCACACGATGAGCATGCCCCTTCCGGACGACATGACGTAGCTCGGAGCCGGCCAGCCCTTCTCCTCGCAGCGGCGTAGGACGATGTCGAGCACGTCGTCCTTGGACAGCCCCGCGAGGCCCTGGACGCCGTAGTAGTCGAGGTCGATCCAGTTGGCGCAGATCGAGGTGACGTTGGCGTCCGACGCTTCTGGGACGGCCCCGCCCGGCTTCGGGTAGGGGAACGTGCAGAAGGTATGGAAGCTGAGCGCCTTGAGGGCGCTCACGACCGAGGCGTGCCCGTCGCGGATGCGCTTCACGCTGAACCGGCGCTCGCGGAACACGTACTTCGCCTTCCGGCCGATGCCGATGTTCACCCGGGCAGCGATGCGGATGACGCCGTGGCTACCGACGGAATGGATGAAGAGGAGGTAGTCGAGGGCAGTGAAGTAGCGGGTCTCGGATGGCATGGCGCGGGCGGGCCATGCCTCCGGGGGCACGGCATGGCCCCGGATCTCGTTAAGAGTGGTCACGGTGGTCTCCGGTTGGGGGACCTCGTCGGGGGCACCTCTGCACCGACAAGGACCGGGTTTAGGGGATGTTCAGGAGCGACAGCCCGACTACGGGCACGACAAGGATTGACCTCGACTACGAGAAGGTCAACGGCCCTCGAACGTCCATGATTAACGCCAGGACCGGAATTTAATACTTGCCCGTAGGTGGCGCGGAAACGGGGTCTACGCGTTGCCTCGATTAGCGCCCGTGTCCCACAGGGGATAAGCGAACACCCTGGCCAGGCGGGCTTCGCTGTGCCTTTCAGGCCCATATCGGGTTTTGCCACCAACCCGGGGCTGATCGATTGCGACCTCCCTCTATGGCCCCTGCGGGGCCGGGGGGGGCGTTGTCCGTTACGAATTGTGTGAAATGGGCGCGTTTCCCTCTGCGAACCGTGTGGACCGGTTGCGCGCGGGAAAGGCCGTCCGATCCTCGAACCACCCCTGGCGGCTTGCTGGCCGGACTGGCACGCTTCCGCCATGACCGACATCGTCCGTTCCCGTGAGACGTCCGCCGCCCGCCGTCGCGTCGCCGCCGCCGACCGTTCACGTGAATGGCGCGAGCGCCAGCGTGAGACCGAGGCTGCCCGTGTCGCAGAGCTCAACACCCTGAAGGCCGAGGTCGCCTCCCTACGGGCCGAGCGCGACCGGCTGCTGGCGGCCCTCGGGCACGCTAGTGGCGTCTCAGGAATTGACGAGGACCTGGCGCGGGCCGTCGTCAAGATGGCTGGGCTGCGCCGGTCCGCTGCCGGCCCGCTCTCTATCGCCCATGCTCAGGTCGCCACCGCCGACATCATCGCCGTCGCCGCATACATCCGCTGCGGCGGCCGGTCCGCGGGGCAGGTAGCCTACGACGCAGCCCGGCGCCGCGTCCTAGAGCGCCTCCAGCAGTTCCTCCCGCCCCCAGGCGAGGCGTAAAGACATCGCCAATGGAGGGTGGCGCATGATGCTCGGGTTCCTGAAGGAGCCGCCGCCGTTTTTCGGCGCCGTCGTCCTGCCGAGGTCGGCCATCATCGGCCGGCCGCGTCGTTCGTCGGGATGCCGGGAAGCGGACAGTGCGGCATTCGGGGCGGATGTTCGCATGCCGCCTGGTCGGCTATGCGCCACAAGCGGCCCTTCGAACAGATCTGCGGGAATAGCCGCTTAGCCTCCGAAAGCTGCCATTGGCATGGAACGGCAGATCCCGGCGCCAAGGCTGGTGTCGAACGCGACGGTGCTGGTCGCGAACGCATCCTGCCCGTCTGGGTGTGTTTCAGCGTGCAACTTTGGCTCTGACTCACATCCAGAGCTTGCGCTTCGGAAAGGCGTGATCCGTACCTGTGGGGGATCGGCAGCGACTGAACCGTCTGGGTGCGCCGACATTATCGCCCCCCTTGGTACCTTATACGCGACCCGGGCGAAGGACATTAAACTCGAATTTAGTATCCAGTTTCGCGAACGTTCAGATTTAAGCGACTCTAAGGAGGCTCGCATTTGGAGGGGCGAGACCGATGGATGAGAGCTTTCCCGCAACCAGCTCGGATGTCGAAGAAGACGTCGTCGACATTGGGGTGCAGGTCCGCAAGCACCTCGGGACCGTATTGCAGTCCTATTTCGTACTGACGGCGGGAGCGGAGCTTCCGCAGCGGCTCGCATACCTCGTCGAACGGTTCGATGACGGGATCGAGACCCTGAAAACCCGTCCGGACGACGTGTTCAGGGATGCCCTGATCGGCGCGCTGCCGGCCCTGCGGGGCTTCGCGTTCTCTCTTGTCGGCGATGCGTCCAGGGCCGACGACCTGGTACAGGAGACGCTGGCGAAGGGCTGGGCCAACCGGAATCGTTTCAGGCCGGGCACGAACATGAACGCGTGGCTGTTCACAATCCTTCGCAACCAGTTCTACAGCGACAAGCGCAAGGCCAGGCGTGAAGTCGAGGATGCGGACGGCACCCATGCCGGGACGCTCGTCGCCCCGCCCGAGCAGGAAGGGGTGGTGAGCCTGAGGGGCCTCCAGGATCGGCTCGCCGGCATTCCCGAGGCCCAGCGGATCGCCCTGATGATGGTGGGAGCAGAGGGCTACACCTACGAGGAGGCCGCTGAGGTGCTCAAGTGCAAGGTCGGCACGGTGAAGAGCCGGGTCAGTCGGGCCCGCGCCTACCTCTCCGAGGTCCTCGGACTTGGGGATGCGGCGTCTACCGATGCGCTTGCTTGATCCAAGATCCGCCAGGCTGCCCTGGGGTCAAATCAGGTAGCCGTCGAACTTGCGACTCCCGGCCTACGGCTTGACGACCATCGGAAACTTGGCGGCCAGGGTTCCGCAGAGGGCGTCGTAGTTGCGTATGAACTGCCAGCGCTCGAACTCGGCCGCGCCCGTATGCATCGCCTCGGCGCCGCGCCGGCTACCAAGCGCATCGAAGCAGGTGCGTGCCCGATCCACGATGGTGGGATTGTAGGACGCGAAACCGCAGGCTGCCGACGCCTTGCGGAGCATCCCGTGCATCCTGAGGAATCCTGCGCAATCGAAATCCGCAGCGGGCGCGGGTCGGGCGCCAGCAGCCAGGATTAGGACCCCCACGAGGACGGTAGGCCCGTTGCCGGTCCGAAGGCCTCTAGCCATCGACGTCCGCGCGCTGGCCGCCTTTCGCTCCCAGGCCGGATGGCTCGTCCTGGTCGCGACGGCGCCAGGGGAGCCGAAGATGCGCCAGGTAGGGATAGACGGCGGGAAGCACGACGAGCGTGAGCGGGGTTGCGGTGATGAGGCCGCCGATCACCACCGTGGCCAGGGGACGCTGCACCTCGGCGCCGGCACTCGTCGAGAGCGCCATCGGCAGGAACCCCAGCGCCGCCACCAGCGCCGTCATCAGGACCGGGCGCAGGCGCATCTCGGCGGCTCGGGTCGCCGCCTCTCGCGCATCGAGGCCGACCCGTTCGAGGTCGCGGATGTAGCTCGTCAGCACCACGCCGTTCAGGATGGCGATGCCGAAGGTGGCGATGAATCCGATGGCCGCCGAGATCGAGAATGGCAGGTCGCGCAGGTATAGGGCGACGATGCCGCCGGTGGCAGCCACGGGCACGTTGAGGAAGATCAGCCCGGCGAGGCGGACGTCGCCGAACATCACGACGAGCAGCACCAGGATCGCCGCCATCGCGGCCGGAACGACGACCGAGAGCCGGGCTGTGGCCTCCTGCAGGTTCTGGAACTGGCCGCTCCACTGCAGGGAGTAGCGCGGCGGCAGAGTGACCTGCGCTTTAACCGCGGCCTGCGCGTCAGTCACGAAGCTCTGGACGTCGCGCCCGCGCACGTTGGCCTGGACGGAGATGCGCCGCTGGAGCTTCTCGCGGCTGATCTGGGCGGGACCCGTCGCCACCTCCACCGAGGCGACCAACGACAGGGGCACCAGTGCCTTGCCGTTGCGGCCGATCGGCAGGTCGCGGATGCGTTCGATGTCGCTGCGGTCCCCAGATTTCAGCCGGACCACTATATCGGTGATGGAGTTGTCGTCGCCGTAGATCATGCCGGCGGTGCGGCCGCCGATGCTCTCCACCACGTCGAGGACGTCGCTGACGTTGACGCCGTAGCGAGCGGCTGCCGCCCGGTCGACCTGGATGGAGAGCGCGGGCATGCCGGCCTGCGCCTCGGCCTTCACGTCGGCCGCCCCCGAGACGCCCGAGACCGCCCGCACGATGGCGTCGGCCTTGTCCTTGAGAACCGCGAGGTCGTCGCCGTAGAGGCTGATCGCGACGTCGCCCCGCACGCCCTCCAGCAGGTCGTCCATCCGCATCTGGATCGGCTGCGAGAACGCGTAGGACACCCCCGGCACCTCCGCGCGCAGACGCTTGTCGAGGGCGGCCACGAGTCCCTCCTGGGTGGTTGCCGTGGTCCAGGTCGAGGGGTCGGAGAGCGTGATGAAGCTGTCGGTGGACTCGACGCCCATCGGGTCGGTCGGGATCTCAGCGCTGCCGGTCAGCGAGACGACGCGCTTCACCTCCGGGAATGACTTCAGGGTCTCCTCGATGCGGTGCATGACCTTGAGGGAGGCGTCGAGGTTGATGCCCGGCAGCTTCTCCGAGGTGATGACGATGGAGCCCTCCGAGAGCTTGGGCAGGAACTCGCCGCCGAGCCGCGTCGCCAGCCAGCAACTCCCGACGAAGAGACCGAGGGTCACGAGGACGGTCAGGCCGGTGCGGCGCTCGGCGAGCCGCAGGACCGGGGTGTAGGCGCCGCGTACCCAGTGGACGAGGCGGGTCTCGCGCTCGCCGATGCCGGGGCCGGCCAGTACGATGGCGGCCAGCGCCGGCATCAGCGTCATCGTCAGCACGAGCGAGCCGGCGAGCGCCAGGATGACGGTCAGTGCCATCGGCCGGAACATCTTGCCGGCGACCCCTTCGAGGGCGAGGATGGGCAGGTAGACCATGATGATGATGGCGACCGCGAACAGGATCGGACGTGCCACCTCCACGGTCGCCTTGCGGATCACTTCCTCGGCCGGGCGTTCGGGGTGCTCGCCCCGGGCGCGCAGGACGTTCTCGATCATCACCACGGCGCCGTCGACGATGAGGCCGAAGTCGATGGCGCCCAGACTCATCAGGTTGCCGGAGAGCCCGAACAGCCGCATGCCCGCGAAGGCCATGAGCATCGACAGCGGTATCGCGGCCGCCACCACGAGGCCGGCACGAAGGTTGCCGAGAAGGAGCAGCAGCACGACGATGACGAGCACCGCCCCCTCCATGAGGTTGTGCTCGACGGTGCGGATGGTTCGCGCCACCAGGGTGCTGCGGTCGTAGTACGGCACGATCTCGACGCCCGGCGGCAGTTGCGGACGCAAGGCCTCGATGGTCTGCTTCACGGCCACGACCGCGGCGCTGGCGTTCTCACCCTGCTGCATCATGGCGATGCCGACCACAGTCTCACCGGCGGCGTCATGCGTCACCGCCCCGAGGCGAACCTTGGGCGCCTCGACCACCTCGCCCAAGGTGGCGACCGTCACCGCCACGCCGCCGGGGCCTGTCGTCACGACGATGTTGGCAAGATCTTTCGTGTCCTTAGCCAAGCCGAGGCCGCGGATCACCTCCTGCTGGTCGTTGTGCTCGATGTAGGCGCCGCCCCGCGCGGCGTTGTTCTCGGACAGCGCCGTGTAGACTTGGCCCATCGTTACGCCGTAGCGGTGCAGGCTCTCGGCGGCGATGCGGACTTCGTAGGTCGGCATCTGTCCGCCGTAAATGTTCACGTCGGCGATCCCGGGCGTGAGCTTGAGCTTTGGCGCGATGGTCCATTGCAGGATGCGCTTAAGCGCCATCGGCGAGTAGCCCGGGCCGCGCACCTCGAACTGGTAGATTTCGCCAAGACCCGTCGCCATCGGCCCCATCTCGGGATCGCCGACGCTGGCCGGCATCATGGTCTTCGCCAGAGGCAGGCGCTGGAACACCTGCGCGCGCGCCTCGGTGATCGACATGGAATCGTCGAAGGTGACGTAGACGGCCGAGACGCCGTAGCGCGAGGTCGACCGGATACCGGTCAGTCCCGGGGCACCGGCCATGGCGTTCTCGACCGGAAAGCTGACCAGCCGCTCGACCTCCAGGGGGCCGAGGCCCGGCGACAGGGTCAGGACCATTACCTGCTTCGGGGAGACGTCCGGGACCGCGTCGATGGACAGGCCTTCGAGATTGACGATGCCGCCGACGGCCCCGGCCAAGGCCAGGACCAGGACGAGCCAGCGGCGGCGGATGAGGAGGGCGAACCAGGCGTTCATCGGGCCCTCAATCCGTCGAGCCTAGCAGCGCGCGCATCAGGATCGCCTTAAGCCCGAAGCTGCCCTGCGTCGCCACCGTTTCGCCGAACTGGATTCCGGATCTCACCTCGACCCAGTCGGTCCGCTGGACCCCGAGCGTGACGTCCCGTTTCTCGAAACGGTCGTCGCCGATGCGCACGAAGGCGATGGGACCACCCTCCGTCTGCTGGATCGCAGCGGCCGGCACCGTGAGGCCGTCGCGCCCGAGATCGGCGGCGATCTCCACGGACACGAACATGTTAGCGCGCAGGCTCCCGTCAGGATTGGCGATCTCGATCCGGGCCGGGGCGGTATTGGTCATCGGGTCGATGGCCGCATTGACCGAACGCACACGGCCCTCGAAGCGCGGATGCGCCGCGACAGGAGCCTCGATGGTCGCTCGGTCGCCTTCCTTCACGGTGGCAATGTCGTGCCCGTAGAGGTTGGCCAGGACCTGGATCTGCGATGGGTCCGCCACAGTGAAGGCGTCGCGGTTCGTGTCGACGACTTCGCCCAGGGTAATGCCGGCGGCCGTGACCACGCCGTCAATCGGCGAGATGATGGCGCTGGTGCCGGGGGCCTGTCCAGGCGCGGGTGCCAGACGCTCGTACTGCGCCCGGTAGAGGTCGACCTGCGCATGCGCCGAGAGGGTGGCCGCATGCGCTTTCGCGAGATCGACTTGGCGCCGGTCGACCTCGGCCTGGGCGACCCCGCCCATCTTCACGAGGTCGCTGCCGCGCTTGAGGTTGGTCTCGGCGACCTTTTCCGTCGCCTGGGCCTCTCCGAGGCTGGCCTGGGCGGCGGCCAGGCCGCTGCGAGCGTCGAGGACGCCGGAGGCATCGAGGGTCGCCAGCGTCTGGCCGGCCTTCACCCGGTCGCCGGGTTGCACGGACAAGCTCAGCACCCGGCCCGCGGTGCGCGGCTTGAGGCGGGTCACCCGGCGCTCATCAAAGGCGACCATGCCGGGGGTCCGCACGGGCAGGATGATCCGGCGGGTCTCGGATTGCCCGAAGGCCAGTCCGAGGCGGCGTTGCCCATCGGCATCGAGGCGGACGACGTTGTCCTCGGTCGGCTGTTCGGAAGCGGCCCCATTCGGGCTCGGCACAGTGTCAGGTGCGGCGGGGGCAAGACCGATGAGGCCCAGCACGGGTTCGAAGTAGGGCTTGGCGGCCTCGCGATACCACCAGCCTGCCGATGCGGCCGCGATCAGGCAAGCGAATACGGCCAACAAGGACCGAGGCCTCATCCCCCTAGGGGTCTGAACGGATGGGGCGTACCCGACGGACGCTCCTGCCGCGCTCGATCCCTCGAAGTCCGAGCGCTCGCACGCCTGGCCACGACCGGCGATCCCTCCCTCGCCGCTCCCAAGCACGTCCGTCTCCGCCTCCAGCAGCACGTTATCTTCCGTCGATTAGATTCATTCCAAGACATAGGACGGGGCGACACCCACACCATTAAATTCGCGTTCACACTCGTGGTCATGAGCGTTGTCCCGAACCACATCAGGCACCGGGACGGGGGCGTTGAGCCCGGGAGTGGACCGGGTTGGCCAAGCTGCTTCTGATCGAGGACGATGCCGCGACGGCCGAGGAAATTCTCGGCGACCTGCATGGGCGTGGGCATGAGGTTGCATGGGCGGCCACCGGCCCGGACGGTGCGGTCGCAGCCCGTTCGGGCGGGTGGAACGCCATCATCCTCGACCGCATGCTTCCGGGCCTGGACGGACTTACCCTGCTGCGGGACCTCCGGGGCGCCGGGGACCGCACACCCGCCCTTGTCCTGAGCGCGCTCGGCGATGTCGACGAGCGTATCCGGGGCCTGCGCGCCGGGGGCGACGACTATCTCGGCAAGCCCTTCGTCCTCGCCGAACTCGCGGCCAGGATCGAGGCCTTGCTACGGCGTCCGACCGACATTCGCGAGACGGTCCTCAGGGTGGGGACGCTGGAGCTCGACCTCATCGCCCGCACCGGTCGCAGGGGCCAGCGCGACCTCGACCTGCTGCCGCGCGAGCTCAAGCTGCTCGAATACCTTATGCGACGGCCCGGGCAGGTCGTGACCCGGGCAATGATGTTCGAGGAGGTGTGGAACTACCGGTTCACTCCCAAATCCAACCTCATCGACGTGCATCTCGGACGCCTGCGCAAGAAGCTTGAGACCGAAGGCGAGCCGATGCTCATCCATAACGTCCGGGGAGAGGGCTTTACCCTGTCCCCCGATGTCTAGGCTCGTCAGTTCCTTCGCATTCCGCTGGGCGCTCGCCATCGCCCTATGGTCGACCCTGCTGTCGTTGCTGCTGTTCGCCTTCGTGTACTGGCAGACCGCCGCGTTCATGCAGGACGAGCTCGCCCAGGTCCTGCGCCACGAGGCGCACTATGCCGCCCGCGAGCCCGCGAAAGCGGTCAACCGCATCGAGACATGGATCAGCGAGGACCTACACAGCGTCCACTTCGCCGGTCTGTTCGGGGCCGATGGTAGCAGGCTCGCAGGAAACCTCGATGCGCGGCCGCCAAGCCTGCCGGTGGATGGCGAGGTCCACCGGATCGGGGCGCAGGTCGCCATCGCGGGACGGCGCCTGAACGAGGAACTCTGGTCGGCGGCCGTGGCCTTGAACGACGGCAGCATCGTGGTCGTGGCCCACGACACCGACGAGATCGACCGCGCCAAGGCAACGGTGATCCGAGCGCTGGGCCTCGCCCTCGTCCCGACGATGGCCTTCTCGATCCTCGGCGGCGTCCTGCTCGCCGGACGCGCCCGGCGACGTCTGGCATCCACGGAAGCGGCGGTCGCACAGGTGATGCGGGGCGACTTGCGCCAGCGCCTGCCGGTCGGCGAGGCGGGAGACGAATTCGACCGCTTGGCGCGCGACGTCAACGGCATGCTCGCCGAGATCGAGCGCCTCGTTGAGGAGGTGCGCGGGGTGGGCGACGCCGTCGCGCACGACCTGCGGACGCCGCTCACCCGCTTGCGTCTGCGTCTTGAGCGGGGTCGGGACCGAGCCCGCGACATCGAGGAATTGCGCCAAGCGGTGGACCAAGGCCTCGTCTGGATCGACCAGACGCTGGAGATGGTGACCGCGGTCCTGCGCATCGGCGAGATCGAGCACGGACGGCGCTGCGCCGCCTTCGGCCCAGTCGACCTACGGCTCGTTGTGAGCGAGGCCGCGGAGTTGTTCGAACCCTTGGCCGACGAGAAGGGAATTGCCCTCGGCATCCGCATCGAGGGGGAAGCGTCTGCCGTTCGGGGCGACCGCAGCCTCATCTTCGAGGCGATCTCGAACCTCCTCGACAACGCGATCAAGTTCACCCCGACCGGAGGCCGCGTCGTGATCGGCCTGGCTCGGCGCGACGGCGTTCCCGTGGTGTCCGTGGAAGACACGGGGCCGGGCATTCCCGCCGACGAACGCAACCATGTCTTCAAGCGGTTCTATCGTGCGGAACGTGCCAGGCAGACGCAAGGCAACGGGCTCGGTCTCGGCCTCGTTGCGGCCATCGCCAAGCTGCACGGATTTCCGCTTAGCGTCGGTGATGGTCCTCACGGGGGATGCCGCTTCGAGATGGCATGCCCGGCGGTGGAACGTCATGCCTCGGTGACGGGCTGAACGTCAGGTCTGTCGTCGATTGGCGGGCATGGCGTCGGGGGAGGCGTATCACTGGGCGCCGCCCGTCAAGACGCGCGACGAAAAATGAATATAATTTTATGAATTGTTCTAATCTGCATTTATGTGCGAGATCGCCGGATGATGTCGAAGCATTCTTATGCGGCCCGGAAGTGGGCCTGCGCGATCCTTGCCTTCGCGGCGATGCAAACGTCAGTGACAGCGGGTTCCAGCCAAGTCCGAAACGACCCTCCATTGTCCTTCTCAGAGCCAGTCGGTGTTCCCCACAAGCACTGTGGGGGTTCCTGCATCAGTCGGGGGTCACTGCAATGGTATTGCAGGGCGGACCAGACTTGCAAGTTGAACTGCTCGACAGTCCCGCCGGCAATGGAATGCCATGGCGGCAAGGACTGAAGGCCTCCGGACGGGAATGGCCAAGGCTTGGGCGCCATGGGTGCTCCCGGGGCCAACGGCATGACCCGCTTCGCGTCGGGACCTCGATGACCAATAGCGGTCGGCTGGCGCTCGCGCCCCACAGGGACTGGGCGATCAACCGGCGCACCGTGCCGGTGGTGGCCGCGCTCCGGCAAATCGCCGACACGTTCAACCGACGGGGGGCGCCAGGAAGGTGTTCCTCGCCGATCTCATCGTGCTCGACGGCTGCGCCGCCATCGAGAAGGCGCTCGCCGACGGTGGCCATCCCGCGACGGTGCCCTTCACCCCGGGTCGCGTCGACACCCGGCAGGAGCTGATCAACATCGAGATGTTCACGTGGCTCAAGCCCGTCGTGGACGGCTTCCGGAACTACGTGGCCGACGGTTATGCGCCCATCACGTCGGGACGCGTCTCGCCGGAAGAGCTCTTCCTTGACAAGGCATATCTCCTGTCTCTCACCGCCCCCGAGTGAGTTGCCTTGGTCGGCGGCCAGCGGGCCCGCGGGGCCAACCACGACGGCTCGAAGCACGGCCTCTTCACCGACCGGGTCGGCGTGCTGTCGAACAACTTCTTCGTGAACCCGACCAGCGTTGACCTCGAATGACGCAAGACCGACGAGACGGGTATGGCCTTCGAGCTCGTCGACCGGGCCAGCGGCGCGGCGAAGTTCACCGCGACGCGCTGCGTTCTGGTGTTCGGGTCGAATGCCCAGCTCCGCTCTGTGGCCGAGGTCTATGCCGGCAGCGACGGTGTAACCCGGTTCGCAGAGAATTTCGCCAAGGTCTGGGACAAGGTCATGATGCCTGACCGCTACGACGTCCGATCCTGATCGATTTAGGCTAAAAAAGGCATCCCTTGAGGAGTGAATGGCGGGGCATTCAGGGTAGG
Source organism: Methylobacterium sp. NPDC097929 (assembly GCF_049543375.1). Taxonomy (NCBI): domain Bacteria; kingdom Pseudomonadati; phylum Pseudomonadota; class Alphaproteobacteria; order Hyphomicrobiales; family Methylobacteriaceae; genus Methylobacterium; species Methylobacterium sp. NPDC097929. Next base: position 57,710 of record NZ_JBMVEP010000013.1, read on the forward strand.
ATGCTCCGCCATTCTCATGTCCGCGGGGCATGCGGCGAAATCCTAAATTCGATGTCATTTTCGAACGCTTCCAAACTGCGTTCGTTTTCCAGGTCCTCATCGCCCACCAAGGCGGTGCACGCACCAGGATCAGATCGACACCCCATGAAGAATGCCCGTTTCCTCTCAGCCATGCTCCTTGTCGGGACGGCCCTGCCGCTTCCCGTCCTCGCCAACGGAACGCCAACCCTCGCGCCGCCGCCCCCGAGCGCGGTGAAGGTCCTGTCGCGGATCGACTTTGCCCAGGCGGATCAGCAGACCGCCAAAAGCACCGACGATGTCCGCGGCGCCTCGCAGACCAAGATGACCAGCCCGCAGCCGGTCGGCGCCTTCCCGACCAACGAGATGACGACGCTTCCGATTATCAGCCTCGACGGCGACGCCGATGCGATCAAGAAGGATGTCGCAGCCCTCCAGCAGACCCTGACCGAGCTGCAGCAGCTCCAACTCCAGACTAAGCAGGCGCACTGGAACGCCTCCGGCACGCTGTATTACCCGCTGCACCTGCTTCTGCAGGAGCACTACGAGGGCCTGTCCAAATACGCCGACACCATCGCCGAGCGCCTGCTCGCCGTCGGATCGTCGGCCGACGGCCGCGCCAACACCATCGTGAAGACCTCCGGCGTTCCAGAGATTCCCGGCGGCTTCCTCGATGACGCCCAGATCCTGTCGTGGTTCATGAACGCCTACAAAAGGGTCGGCGAGGAGGTGAACGCGGCCATCAAGGCCACGGAGAAGGTCGACCCGACGACGTCCAACCTGCTTCAGGAGGTCGAGCACGGCATCGCCAAGTACCAGTGGCAGATGCGCGCCCAGGTCCAGCGCACCAAGTCCGATCCGAACACGGGCTGGGACCTCAATGACAACAAGCCCATCGACCTTGCACCGCAGGCGCCTTCGAAGCCCTGATGCACCGGGCACACGTCCGTACCCTCCGAGGTAGGGGCGTGCGCCCTTCGAGATCGGATACGACATGACCTCACGAGAGACGTCCTACGACGGAACCACTATCGCCCTGCACTGGCTCACGGGCGGCCTGGTGCTGGTCCTATGGCTCATCGGCACCTTCCTGGAAGACCTCGTGCCCAAGGGCGCTCTCCGGTCCGGGATCTGGTCCGCCCACTTCGTCCTAGGATTTGCGTTCACCGGTGTCATCGCCATGTTGCTGATCTGGCGGCAAACGAAAGGGCGTAAGCTTCCGGTCGATAATTCAGGCCCCCTGCATGTTCTCGCCAAGGCGACCCATCTTGCGCTCTACCTGTTGCTCCTGGTCATCGCGGGCCTTGGGATCGCAAATGCCTTCGTGCGCGGTGTCACGTTAATCGGCCCGCTCGCTCTGCCGGCCCTCGGCGACCCGGAATGGCGCCGGCTGCTAACCCATTGGCACGGTCTCGCTGCCAACGTCCTGATGGTGGTCGCCGCCTTCCACACCGCGGCCGCCCTGATCCATCATTACCTCTGGCACGACACCGTTTTGCGCCGCATCCTCCCGGGACGCGCTTCTTCCGCCCCATACGAGAGATTCTAGGAACGATGCTTGCGTCCCATAAGGAAAACCACCTCATCGACCGTGTGGGCTGGCTGCGTGCCGCTGTCCTCGGCGCCAACGACGGCCTCGTCTCGACGGCGAGCCTCATCGTCGGCGTCGCCGCGTCCGCCGCAGCCTCCGGGGAGATCCTCATCGCCGGGACGGCCGGTCTAGTCGCCGGGGCGATGTCGATGGCGGCCGGCGAGTACGTCTCGGTGAGTTCGCAATCCGATACCGAACAAGCCGATCTCGCAAGGGAACGACGCGAGCTCGCTGAGGACCCTTCGGCAGAGCGTGAGGAACTTGCAGGAATCTACGTCGCCCGCGGTCTCGACCACGACCTTGCCCTCAGGGTTGCGGACCAACTCATGGCGAAGGACGCGCTCGGCGCCCATGCCCGGGACGAGCTCGGCATCTCCGAATTTACCACGGCGCGCCCGATCCAAGCGGCTCTGACGTCGGCGGCGACGTTCTCGGCCGGGGCGGCTCTGCCGCTGCTCGTGGCCGCGGTCTCACCGGCTAACATCGTCGTCTACTCGGTATCCGCCGCTTCGCTAGTGTTCCTGGCGGTGCTCGGCGCGCTTGGGGCCAAGGCTGGGGGCGCCGCCATCCCGCGGGCGACCGCACGGGTGGCCTTCTGGGGCGCCGCCGCGATGGCTGTCACGGCCGGCATCGGCCACCTCGTCGGCAAAGCCGTATAGGGAAGCGACGTTCCTATGCTGGGATGGCGCGATGCGCGCCGCCTCATTACGCTTCGGCTAGCATCTTCCGCAGTAGCGTCGGCGGGCCGGCGTACCCTGATGTGACGGCCGCCGCTTTTGATTTCAAAGCGGACATCCGCACACGCAAGGAGAAAGGTCTGCAACGGGTCACGAGTTCGCCCCCGCCTTGTTCGGCTGTGCGCCATAAACAGCCCCTTCACGAGCGCGATTCGAAGGCGCGGCGTAGCCCTGTAAGCAGATGGGGTGGATGGCTCCCGCTCCGACTGACGGCATCTGAGTGCCAGGATGTGGTTGCTGTCGAAGCAGCCACGCAGATGCAGGAGCCATCCCCATGGAGATCATCACCGTCGGCATCGATCTAGCCAAGAGCATCTTCCAGGTTCACGCCGTCGACGCAGCTGGGCACGTCGTCGTTCGCAAGGCTCTGAGGCGGGCGCAGGTCGTGCCGTTCTTCGCCAAGCTGCCGCGCTGCCTGGTCGGCATGGAGGCGTGCGGCACAGCGCACCATTGGGCCCGGGAACTCATGAGGCTCGGCCATGACGTGCGGCTGATGCCGCCAGCTTACGTGAAGCCGTACGTCAAGCGCGGCAAAACCGATGCGAATGATGCCGCTGCCATCTGCGAGGCGGTGACACGCCCGAGCATGCGCTTCGTGCCGGTGAAGTCGACCGAGCAGCAGGCGGCGCTGGCCCTGCACCGGACGCGCGACCTGCTGGTCAAGCAACGCACGCAGCTGGTGAACATGATCCGCGGCCTGCTCGCCGAGTTCGGGATCGAGATGGCGCGGGGCCTGCGCCATGCGCTCGAACTGGCAGCTCGGCTCTCAGCCGGAGACGCGGCCGAGGTGCCGCCCCTGGCCCAGCGCGTAGTGAATGGGCTGGCCGATCAGATCGGCGCCGTGCAGATCCAGCTCACCCGGCTGGAGAAGGAGTTGCTGGCCTGGCATCGGGACTGTGACCTGTCACAGCGCCTGGCGACGATCCCGGGTGTCGGCATCGTCTCGGCGACCGCGCTGGCCGCCTCGGTGAGCGAGCCCGAGCGCTTCCGCTCCGGTCGGCAGTTCGCGGCCTCGTTGGGTCTGACACCGCTGCAGAACTGCAGCGGCGGCAAGGAGCGCCTGGGTCGGATCTCGCGCATGGGCGACCGTTACCTGCGCCGCCTGCTCGTGGTCGGCATGACCTCTCTGATCCGGCGCGCGAAGGCGACGCCGACTTCGGTCGACCCGCGGCTGCCGGCGCTGCTGCAGCGCAAGCCGGTGCGCGTGGTGACTGTTGCGGCGGCCAATCGCACGGCGCGGGTCGCCTGGGCGATCATGACCCGCGGTGGCACCTACCGCGCACCAGCGGCCATGGCCGCCTGACAGCACGGCGAGGAGACTTTGCCAGGTTGCGAGGACGATGAGAGTTGATGGCGAACCGGTCAGACCGGGAGCCGGGACACCCCGCCGAATGTCCAGGGCGTCATAGCCCGCTAAGCAGAGTGGGACCCAGCTCGCGGATACCATCAGGGCCAGCAGTCAACATGCACGACTGCATCAACAGGCCGGACACAGGACTGCACCCGACCAACGCGCCAGAAGCTCGATTCGCCACTTGCAATGCGGGAGCCATCCACACAGGACACTCGGTGGCCGAGCAGCGCACAGAGTTTCGTTCGAGGCAGCACCGTAGCGTTGGGGGGCGCACAATGTCATCCGTTCTTCATGTCGCCCCGCTACTCACATTCGCAATCAATCGGGGGTTTCGATTGGATTTTCGAATGGGTGCGGAATGCTGGCCCTTGAAAGCTTGGAAGTCGCGTATCCTGGTGGCATCAAGGCGTTGCGACCGACAACTCTGACTTTTCGCGAAGGCGAGTTCGCGGTCCTGCTGGGACCGTCTGGTGCCGGCAAGTCGACGCTCCTGCGTTGCCTAAACGGCCTCGTCCGCCCAACGAACGGCCGAGTTTCCGCCCCTGGAGTAGGAGACATCGCCGCGAGCCGCGCCACGCTGCGCCGCCACCGGGCGGTGACCGGGATGGTCTTCCAGCACCACCATCTGATCGGCCGCCTGACCGCGCTCGCGAACGTCCTGATGGGCCGGCTCGGCCATCAGAGCACCCTGCGCTCGCTCTGGCCTCCGTCGCGGAGCGATCAACGTTTCGGATTGGAGGCGCTAGAGCGCGTAGATCTTCTCGATCGCGCCCTCACCCGCGTGGACCTGCTCTCCGGCGGGCAGCAGCAGCGGGTGGGCATCGCGCGCGCGGTTGCACAGCGGCCCCGGCTCATCCTCGCCGATGAACCGGTAGCCAGCCTCGACCCGGCGACGGCGACGCGGGTGCTCGATCTCCTCCGCAGCATCTGTCGGACGGACGGCATCTCAGCCGTGGTGAGCCTGCACCAAGTCGATCTGGCCCGGCACTTCGCTGACCGGGTCGTCGGGGTCCGTGGAGGCGAGGTGGTCTTCGACGGCCCGCCAGCCCGTCTCTGCGACGGCGTCCTGTCGCGAATCTACGGCGCACGGCCCGCCGAGGTCTCGGTCGACATCGTCGAAGCTCCTCGTGCGCGGCGGGCCGCGATCTACGCCTCCCGAACAGTCTGAAGGAAAGCCATCATGATTTCGAGACGTACCTTCGGCGCCGGCTTGGCGCTGAGCGCCGTCCTGCGTGCCGGACCGTCGCTGGCTCAGGGCGCGAATCCCGACACGCTCAAGGTCGCGCTGCTGCCCGACGAGAGCGCATCGACGATCATCCAGAACAACCAGGGCCTGAAGAGCTACCTTGAACAGGGGCTCAATAAGCGCATCGAACTCGTGGTCACGACCGACTATTCTTCCATGATCGAGGCCATGCGCTTCAAGCGTATCGACCTCGCCTATTTCGGGCCGCTCTCCTACGTCCTCGCGAAGAGCCGTTCGCCGGAAATCGAACCGTTCGCGGCACTCGTGTCGGGCGGGCAGCCGACCTACACCAGCTACCTGATCGCCAACGTGGCCGCAGGCATCGCGCGAGCGGACGACGTGAAGGGCAAGACGGTCGGCTTCGGTGACACGGCGTCCACATCAAGCCACCTCATCCCTCGGGCCCTGCTCAAGAACGCTGGCCTCGAAGCCGGTCAGGACTACGGCTTTCAGCATCTCGGCACCCATGATGCCGTCGCGCGGGCCGTACAGGCAGGCCATGTGCAGGCCGGCGGTCTCAGCCGGCCCATCTTCACCGCCCTCGTCGAGAAGAAGAGCATCGATCCGGCCAAGATCAAGGTCGTGGCGGAGAGCCGACCGATCCCGAACTATCCCTGGACGGTGCGTGGCGACCTCGCGCCGGACCTCAAGGAGAAGATCAAGGCCGCTTTCCTAGAGATCAGGGATCCAGTGATCCTCAAGCCGTTCAAGGCCGAGTCCTTCGCCCCCATCACGGACGCGGACTACGACGTGCTTCGGGAGACGGCCAAGCTCCTCAACATCGACTTGACGAAGGTGAAGGGCTGAGCGATGGCTCGAGCGCCCTCACTTGCGTCGGCGGTCGGTGCCGCCGACGGCTATGACGCCATTCTCGGACGGGCCCGTGGCGCGTCGGTCCGCCGGCTCATGGTTGCCCTGCCGGCTGCCGCCGCGATCCTCGCCTGCCTCTGGAAGGTGGGACTTCTCGATCCGGGGCGCCTCGCCGAAGGCGCGCCCGCGATGGCGCAGCTTCTCGGTGAGATGACCCCGCCCGACTTCACGCGATGGCGCTCGTGGGTGGGACCCATCGTCGACACGCTCGCGATGAGCGTGGCCGGCACGGTGCTCGCCGTGACCTTGTCCCTGCCGCTCGGGCTGCTGGCTGCCCCCAACACGAGTCCGCACCCGTTCGTCTACGGCGCGTTCCGGCTGCTGCTCAACGCGCTTCGGTCGGTCCCCGAACTGATCATGGGTATCTTCTTCGTCGCGGCCGTCGGATTCGGCGCGCTGCCGGGCGTTCTGGCGCTGGGCCTGCATTCCACCGGAATGGTCGGCAAGTTCTTCGCCGAAGCGATCGAGCACGTGGACCACAAGCCGATCGAGGCGGCACGAGCGGCCGGCGCTTCGCCCCTTCAGGTCGTCACGCATGCCGTGCTGCCCCAGGTCCTGCCGCAGCTCACCGACACGACACTCTATCGCTGGGAATACAACTTCCGGGCCTCCACGGTGCTCGGCGTCGTCGGCGCGGGCGGCATCGGCTTCGAACTCATCGCCTCCCTACGCCTGCTCCAATACGATCAGGTCGCAGCCATCATGCTTTGCATCCTGGCTGCCGTGACGCTCGTCGACGCCCTGGGCGGGGCTCTGCGCCGCCGGCTCAAGTGAGAAGCACCATGCGTTTCAAGGTCGTCGTCACGAACCCCGTTTTCCCTGAGACCCGCGAGATCCTGGAGGAACTCTGCGACGTCGACATCAACCCAGGCCCCGAGCCCTGGCCCGTGGCAGAGGTCCGCGCTCGCTGCTCGGACGCGGACGCCCTGCTGGCCTTCATGACCGACTGCGTGGATGCCGGCTTCCTGGAGGCCTGCCCGCGCCTGAAGGTGGTTGCGTGCGCGCTGAAGGGTTGGGACAACTTCGATGTAGAGGCCTGCACACGGTCCGGCATCTGGCTCACCGCCGTTCCCGACCTCCTGACCGAGCCGACGGCCGAGTTGGCGGTCGGCCTGGCCATCGGCCTGTGCCGCAACGTGGTGGCCGGCGACCGGGCGGTGCGGGCCAGCTTCGACGGCTGGCGACCGAGGCTGTACGGCAGCGGCCTGTACGGCAGTGTCGTCGGCGTTGCCGGAATGGGGAAGGTGGGCCGGGCGATCACGCGCAGGCTGAAGGGCTTCGGCGCACGCGAACTCCTCTACTTTGATGAGCAGGCGCTTCCGGCTTCCGCTGAGGCGGAACTCGGCGCTTGCCGCGTATCCTGGGACACGCTGGTGGGTCGAAGCGACTTGTTAATCCTGGCGCTTCCCCTGACACCGGACACGCGCCACATGCTCGATGCCGCCGCACTCGCCGCAGCCAGCCCCGGACTGCGGATCGTCAACGCCGGTCGTGGCTCGGTCGTGGACGAAGCAGCCGTGGCCGAGGCCCTCGCGGAAGGCCGCCTCGGGGGCTACGCGGCCGACGTCTTCGAGATGGAGGATTGGGCACTGGACGACCGTCCGCGGCGCATCGCACCCGGACTGCTCACGGACGAGGACCGAACGCTGTTCACGCCGCACCTCGGCTCGGGTGTCGTCGACACGCGCCGCCGGATCGAGGCGGCGGCGGCCCATAACCTTCTCGACGCCCTAAAGGGCTTGGTGCCCGCGGACGCGATCAACCACCCCGATAGCCTGCGCGGGTTCGATGGCGCGAACTGAGCGCGGAGGGGGTGGCAAGACGCCGGTGCTGAACCTCCAATACGTGGAGACGCTCCTAGCGGTCCTGGCGACGGGCAGCTTCCACGCGGCTGGCCGGTATCTCAACCTGTCCCAGCCGACGGTCTCTCAGCATGTGCGCAAGCTGGAGACGGCGCTGCGGGCGACACTCGTCGAGCGCGATCCAGCGGGGTGTCGCCCGACACCCCAGGGACGAGCCCTGCTCCCTCATGCAGAGGCGTTGGTCCGCGCCAGCCGACGCGCGGAGGAGGCGGTTGCGGGAAGCCGGCTCGCGATCGGCGCTTCAGGCAATATCGGCACCTTCCTCATGCCGGAGATCCTGCGACGCTACGAGGAAACGCACGCCGCGACCGCGGACGCGGAAATTGCCACCAACCCTCACCTCATCGCCCGGCTCGAAGCTGGCGAGATCGATGTTGCACTGCTGGAATGGTGGGAGCCGCGAACCGGTCTGGATGCCCACGTATGGCGTCGCGAACCGCTCGTTGTCATCGTGGATCCCGACCATCGGTGGGCTGGACGGGCGCATCTGACGCCACAGGATCTGACCGGCGCATCGCTGCTCGGAGGCGAGCCGGGAAGCGGGACGGGACGTGTTCTTCGCGAGGCCCTCGGTGCGGTCGGTGCAGGCTTCCGCCTCGACCGGCAGCTCGGCAGCACGGAAGCGGTGAAGCGCGCAGTGCGGGCCAGACTGGGGATCTCGATTGTCATGGCTTGCTCGGTTCAAGATGAAGTGCGGAGCGGAGTGCTGGCCGCATTGCCTGTGGCAGGCATCGAACTCAGCAAAAAAATGTCTTTGCGGCTTATCGCGATCCGCTGCCTGAAACCGCGCGAGCCAGCAGCTTCCTCACAGTCCTGACCGCTCATTAAGGCTGTTGTACCGGTCGGAGACGGTTTAGGTGCGAAACGCAGACTGGCAGCTACAACCCTGGTCAGTCATTCCGCTTTGCAGCCAATCGGCATTTTCGTGAACGGCGGCGCCGTCTGGTCTAGGTCAGGACATCGCACGCCGTCTGGACTGCAACGCGCCATAAGCGGCCCTTCCAACAGAGTCGCTGGAATGGCTGCTTAGCCTTCGAAACCTGCCATTGGCATGGAATAGCAGGTCGCGGCGACCACAACGTCCTCATTTGGGAGAACGGACGGTTCGGTCCGCGCGAACGCTCCCGGTTTCGGTGCGGCATCCGTCCAGCAAACAGATGGCGGACTGCATCGGCTTGGTGGCCTTGCGCGTTGCAGGTGCCTATCCCACGGCGACCGGCCCCGATCAGGCCGCCGTTAGCCGGAGACGAAACATGAGCGATGGCTACCCCTCGATGACGGCCCTCCTGGGCCTGCTTGCTGTCGCCGGCTATCAGAACCGGGACAAGCTCGCGGAAATGCTGGGCGGAGCCGGCCAGGCTACGCCGGCACCGGCTGGCACCGGCGTGGCACCTGGCGGCCCGGGCGCGGGGCTTGGCGGCATCCTCGGCGGTCTGCTCGGCAACCAGCGGGGCCAAGCCCCCGGCGGCTTCCTGCACAGCGGCCTCGGCGAGATGCTTGAGCGCTTCCACCAGGCTGGCCACGGGCCGACCGCGCAATCCTGGGTCGCCCAGGGGCCGAACCAGGAGCTTCCGCCGCAGCACCTTGAGCAGGCCATCGGGCCGGACGTCCTCGCGACCCTGACCCAGCGCACCGGCCTGTCCCGCGAGGAGCTCCTGTCACGGCTGTCCCGGGAGCTTCCCCAGGCCGTCGACCGCTACACGCCGGACGGCCGGATGCCGGCCTAGCCGAGCGCCTGTCGGTCAGGCACGCCCGATCCAGCCGCGCCACGTGAGGGCGGCGAAGAAGAGTTCGACGTCCCGGAAGACGCCTGCAGCACGACGGCGTCCGCCTCGGGAGCGAGTAGGTGCAGGTGAGTCTCCACGGCGACCCGCGCCTTCGCCGCCTGGTCGCGGTCGGCGCCAGAGGCGACCGCGAATGCCTCGTACCGCGCGAGCCACGGCGAACGGCTGCCCTCCTGCGGGAAGCTCGCATGAGCCGCCACGAACCGTTCGCCCGGCTTCAAGCGCCGGCGGATGGGGCGGACGGTGTCCTCGCAGTCCGCTGAGTCGAGGAAGTACAGGGTGAGGGGACGGGCGCCACATCAAAGGGGCCGACGGGCGCATCGTCGATGTAACCCTGGAAGAGGGTGACATCCTGTACTGGCGCTTCCGCAGGAATGGCTGGCTCTAACACGGCCCGTGGGCGCGCTGAACCGCTCACAAGTGACCTGCCGCAAAGCCGCTCGGGCATGCGGCTCAACGTGAGGCCCAGCGGTCGTGCACGAGCCGTGCGACCAAGCCGCGAAGAGCCGCGCACGCCGTCAGATGTCGATCCGCGCTCCGATCTCGACGGCCCGGTCCACCGGGATGCGGAAGTAGCGTGAGGCATCGGTCGCCGCGCGCGCCATGGCGATGTAGAGGCGGTCCTGCCAGACCGGCATGCCCGTCTCCGGCGAGGGCACCAGGACCCGCCGCGTCAGGAAGTAGGAGAGGTTGCCTGCGTCGAAGCCGGCGCCGGCCAGGGCGCGGGGCAGGTCGGGCAGTTCCATGAAGCCGAAGCGCACGGTCACGCAGGTGAAGACATCCGAGAGCGGCTTCACCGCGACGCGCTCACCCTCAGGCACCCGTGGCATGTCGTCGGTGACCACGTGCAGGATGACGTTGCGGGCATGCAGCACGTGGTTGTGCTTCACGTTGTGCATCAGGGCCCCGGGCGTGTCCCCCGGCGAGCCGGTCAGGAACAGGGCCGTGCCCGGCGCCCGCAGCAGCGAACCGGCCTCGGCCATCCGCTCGAAGTCGGACAAGGGCACTCGCCGCCGGTGGATCTCCGCGGCGACGAGGGCCGAGCCGCGCCGCCACGTCCACATCGCCGTGACAAGGGCCGCCCCGATGGTCAGGGGCACCCAGCCGCCGTGGAGCAGCTTCAGCGCGTTGGCGGACAGGAACACCAGCTCGATCAGCAGGAACGGAGCGATGACCGCGACCGCCAGCACGGGCGACCAGCGCCAAGCCTTCCAGGCCACGACGAAGAGCAGAACCGCCGTGATGACCATGTCGCCGGTCACGGCGATTCCGTAGGCCGCCGCCAGTGCGCTTGACGACTTGAACAGCACCACCAGAAACACGACCGCCACGAGCAACCACCAGTTCACTCGCGGGATGTAGATCTGTCCCTTCTCCGTCTCGGAGGTGCGCTGGACCCGCATGCGCGGCAGCAGGCCGAGCTGCATGGCCTGCTGCGTGATCGAGAAGGTGCCGGTGATGACGGCCTGGCTCGCGATGACGGTCGCCACGGTGGCTAGCAGCACCATCGGTAGCAGGGCCCAGGACGGGTAGAGTAGGAAGAAAGGGTTCTCGATGCGCTCGGGGTGGGCGAGCAGCATAGCGCCCTGGCCGAGATAGTTCAGGGCGAGCGCCGGCAGGATGAGGCCGAACCAGGCCGCCCGGATCGGCGAGCGGCCGAAATGGCCCATGTCGGCGTAGAGCGCCTCGGCCCCGGTCACGGCGAGGAACACGGCGCCGAGCGCCAGCAGGCCGGCCGTGCCATGGTTGAGCAGGAAGCTCATTCCGTATGCCGGGTTGAAGGCCGCCAGGATACTTAGGTCGTCGGCGAGATGGCCCAGGCCGCCGAGTGCCATGACGACGAACCAGAACGCCGTGATCGGCCCGAAGAACGTCGCCACCCGCGCCGTGCCATGGCTCTGGACCGCGAACAGGCCGATGAGGATGGCAAGGCTGAGCGGCAGCACGTACGGCTCGAAGGCCGGGGTGACGAGCTTGAGACCCTCGACGGCGGACAGCACCGAGATGGCCGGGGTGATGATGGCATCACCGTAGAACAGGGCGACGCCGACCATGCCGAGCACGATGACTGGCCCGCCGGCATGGCCCAGCGCCCGCTGGGCGAGCGCCACCAGGGACGGGGTGCCGCCCTCGCCCTTGTTGTCTGCCCGCATGACCAGGAGAACGTACTTCAGCGTCACGATGAGGATGAGCGCCCATAGGATCAGCGAGACGACGCCGAAGATCATGTCGCGCGTCGGGGCGTGCCCTCCGCCCGCGGCGGCGTGCAGGGATTCCTTTAGCGCGTAGAGCGGGCTGGTCCCGATGTCGCCGTAGACCATACCCACGGAGCCGAGGGTCAGCGCCCAGAAGCCGGTCTTCGCGCCATGGCCCGCATCGGCCGGCAGGGGCGTCCGCTCCGTCGGGAACCCGGCCGTGGCAGGTGCTGGCATCTACGGCTTCCTCCGCCCGCGAATTGAGGCCCCTAGGCCTCAGGGCCTAGAACGGGCGAGACGTGGGGAACGTTCGCGCCAGCCGGGACGAACAAGGCGCCCCCGGACGCGTCGAGGTACGGTTCGGGGACCCCGCGCCGGCAGGCAAGGCCTGCCGGCGCCCAGGTGGCCTCCCCATCCGCGAGCGTCTGGTCCCGCTGCGGTGGGACCCGACGCTCGCGGATGGGGTTTGCCTTCCGGGGAGCCGCAAAGGCGAGTGCCCCATGCCGGTCTTCTTCTTCGACGTGTGCGCCCGCGGGCGCCTGGAAGCCGACGAGGCCGGGCTCGAACTCGCGAACGCCGAGGCTGCCTACCTTGAGGCGTGCGCCGCCATCCCGGGGCTGACGGCCGAGCTCCTGCGCGCCGGGGACGAGCCGCGCGGGTGCGCTTTCGTCGTGGCCAACGAGGCGGGACGGATCCTGTTCGGGGTCCCGTTCCACGAGAGCCAAGGCGGACCCAGCCCTTAGGTCCCACCACTCCCGACGGCTTGGTCCACCCTCACCCCGACTTGTGTGCCGAGCCGGTTGGAGACCTCCACGACGACGGGCGCGCCGCAGGCGGCCATGAGGTCGCGCAGCATGCCGACGCTCTCCTCGGCCTCGGCCAACGACGTCAAGCCCGCGTGGCGGAAGACCTTGCCGGAGGCGAGCACCGCGATGACCGCGAACCGGCCGTCAGGCATGCCGACGATGCGGCATTCGACCGGCTTGGCCATGACGCGCGGCTCCTCGGCTCAGGTCGTCAGGCGGCGGGTGTTGGCGGCGACCAACTCCCGGTAACGGGCGACGACCTCGTCGTGCGATCCGCCCGCCAGCAACGTGTTGGCGGCCTCCATCGCGGCCACGACCTTCTCGCCGACCATCGAGACCATCTCGGCCTGGGCCTCCGCCCCGCCCCAGGCGATCCGGACCAGCCGCAGCTCGATGACCCGCTGCGCCTCGACGGCGAGCAGGAACGCGGCACAGAAGGGGTTCAACATAAGGGCTCCGGTATGGTCGGCGGATCCTGTAACGCACCAAGCGCGGGTGCGGTGCCGTCGGACGGCTACGCAGGGCCCTCGGGAATGCCGCGGTCCGCTCGGAAGGATCCTCCGCATCGCAGGTACCCTTCGTTAGCCACGACGGAGTTAAAGGGCCAGGAACGGATTCGACGGAAAGCACCCGTCAGCGTCTCGCGTCTTATCAACCAAGCAACGACGACGAAGCTCGGGAGAGCCGCTGATGGTCCTGCCTTCACGCCTCGCGCGCCTGCTCCGCTCCACCCATACCTGGATCGGGTTGGGCGTGCTCGCGCCGCTCGGCATGCTAATGGTGTCGGGACTGATGCTGCTCGACCTGCGCCAGGACGCCTGGGACAAGGCCGAGCAGACATCGAGGAACTTGCTCCAGGTCATCGAGCGCGACATCGCCCGGAACGTCGAGGTCATCGACCTCACTCTCCGGGCCATGCAGGACAACATGCGGATGCCGGGTCTCGCCAAGCTCGACCCGGACATGCGCCAGCTCGTGCTGTTCGACCGGGCCACGGGCGCGCGCGACCTGGGGGTCATGTTCGTCCTTGACGAGAACGGCGACGTCGTCGAGGACGCGGCGGCCTCGCCACCGCGCAAGGGCAACTACGCCGACCGCGACTACTTCCAGGCGCACAAGGCCAACGGGCATCTCGGCCTGTACGTCGGCCGCCCCATCGTCTCGCGCCTGACCGGCGAGCGCATGGTCAACTTCAGCCGGCGCATCGACAAGCCCGACGGCTCATTCGGCGGGTTGGTCCTGGGCAGCCTAAAACTCACCTACTTCGCCCGCCTCTTCGACCAGATCGGCCTTGGGCAAGAGGGCGCGATCAACCTCTACCTGCGCGACGGCACGCGCATCACCCGCCACCCCTACCTTGAGGCCGACGTCGGCGTGAACATCGCCGGGTCCCGGACCTTCGACCGATTCGCACGGGAGGGCGCCGGGAAGTTCGTCGAGACCTCCGTCCGCGACGGCGTCCGGCGCCTCTACACGTTCAGCCAGGTTGGCGACCTCCCCCTGATCCTGAACGTGGCGCTCGCCGTCGACGAGGTCGAGGCCGGGTGGCGGGCGAAGGCCGTCTCGATCGGGACCGTTGTGCTCCTGCTGTGCGGCCTCACCGTCGTGCTGTCCCTCCTGTTCGGACGCGAGCTCCGCCACCGTGCCGCCATGCAGGCCGAACTTGCCCGGTTGTCGCTCACCGACGCGCTGACGGGACTGCCGAACCGGCGCCGCTTCGAGGAGGCGTTCGAGGCGGCCTGGGACCGCGCGCGACGCACCGGCAAGCCGCTCTCGCTGCTCGTCGTCGATGCGGACCACTTCAAGCGCTACAACGACCGCTACGGCCACGCGGTGGGCGACGAGGTACTGAAGGGGCTCGCCCAATGCCTTTCCGCCGGCGTGCACCGGCCGGACGACCTCGTTGCGCGCGTCGGCGGGGAGGAGTTCGCGATCCTGTTGCCCGACACCGACCAGGACGGCGCCATGCGCATCGCCAGCAAGGTGCACGAGGCGGTCGCGACGGTCTCGGTGCCCTCGGCAGGCATCGCGGCGGGCGCTGTGACGGTGAGCATCGGCCTCACGACAGGCCATGGCTCAGCGAGCGAGCGGGCGGAGGCGCTGTACCGGGCGGCCGACGCGGCGTTGTACGAGGCGAAGGCGGCGGGCCGCAACCAAACCCGCTGTGCCCCCGGCAGCGAGAAAGGCAACCTGAGGGCTCCAGTGCTTCGTCTCGTCGGGGCCCATCGCGGGCAGGCCTGAGGCAAACGCCGACGATGTCCTCGAAAGCGCGTGGCAGTTCCCCGAGTGGAGGTCCCGAACGGTCCAGATGGTCCCGCAGGCAAAGGGCGGCCAGCGTGATGGGCTTACTGCCCTAGGTCTTGTGGTCTGCGTACCCGTCGCTCGGCCTTAGGGGTGACCTACAGCGTGTCCGCGAAGCGGGACCGGCCGTGCGTGGCTCCCGCCTTATCGGTCCCGGGTCTGGCCCTTGGGATCGCACTCGGCGGCAAGGTTTAGCCGAATGGTGCAGAGCTGCGCGCCCGCCTCGTCACGGACGTAGGCCACGAACGCGCGCTTGCCGTCCGGGGGCGGCGCCTCCCGGCCGATGTCCGGCAACGCCGCAATCGCTGCGTCGCGCGCGGCCTGCAGGCTCTCGTAGTCCTGGCCTTCATCGTCCCGCAGCCACAGTTCACCGTCCTGGAAATCGAGGAAGTAGCGGGGCATCGCGTCGCGGGGCTTGAGAGACCGGTCAATACGAACCTAGAAACCCTTCAGCCGCCGATGGTTGCATGTGTTAACGCGCGCATCCGACGGCCCGCGCCAAGCCGATGAGAAATGCCGGTCTTCCGCCCTTTTGTGCACTTGTGAACTGACAGCGAATCGAGCGTCGCTGTAAGAATAGGTCCAGGCCAACCCGGTACGACGCTCCGCCGCTGATCCATGCCCTCAGACGTCGACGACCTGCTCAGCGGCAACCTCCTCCTCGGCGCCTTGCGCTTGCCCGACCAGGCGCTGCTTCGGCCGCACCTGGAACTGAGGGAGTACCGACGCGGCGAGGCGCTGTTCGACGCAGGCGATGACGTCGGCCACATCACCTTCCCGCTCGGTCAGTGCGTGGCCGCCCTCCTCATCGGGCTCAGCGACGGACGCGCCGTCGAGACGGCCACGGTCGGGCGCGAGGGGGCGGTCGGCGGCGTCGTCAGCCAGGGCTCCCTGCCGGCCTTTAGCCGGGCCGTCGTCCAGATTCCCGGCTCGGTGCTGCGCATCGAGGCGCCGGTGCTGCAGCAGATCAAGCAGACGTCCCCGGGCCTGCGTAACCTGATCACCCGCTACTCCGACTGCCTGCTTGCCCAGGTGCTCCAGTCGGTGGCCTGCAACGCCAGCCACACCATCGAGGCGCGCTGCGCCCGGTGGTTGCTGGGTTTGCAGGACCGTCTCGGCAGCGACGTCCTGCCGGTCACCCACGAGGTGCTGGCCGAACTCCTGGGCGTGCAACGCTCCTACCTGACGCGGACGCTGCGGACCCTGCAGCAGCAAGGGCTGATCCAGGCCCGGCGCGGGCGCATCATCATCCTGAGCCGCCCAGCGGTCGAGGAGACCGCCTGCGAGTGCCACGGCGCGGTCAAGCGCCACTTCGAGACCGTGCTGGGTGCCGTCTACAACGCCTCCGGTACGCTGGTGTCCCTGAGACCCGCGCCAGTGGGTGAGAAGCCGATGTGCCAGGCCGTCTGAGAGGGCGCCGCGCGGATGGAACAGAATACGGTCCCCGGACGTGACCACGCCATGGGGCAGCCCAGCCAAACGACGAACGAGTTCGCGCGCCTGCAGGCGCTCGCCGGCTACGACATCCTCGACACGCCTCGCGAACGGGAGTTCGACGACGTCGCCGACCTGGCGGCCGAGATCTGCGGCACGGCCATCGCGGTGGTGAACTTCATCGGCGACGGGCGGCAGTTCTTCAAGGCCGAGGTGGGACTCGGGGTGCGCGAGACACCGCTTGAGACCTCGTTCTGCCGGCAAGCCATCCTGCAGAGCGATTTCCTCTACGTGCCGGACGCGGCCCGGGACCCGCGCTTCGCCTGCAACCCCCTGGTGACAGGCGAGCCCGGCCTGCGCTTCTACGCCGGCGCCCTGCTCAAGACTGAAGACGGGCATCCGGTCGGTACGGTCTGCGTGCTCGACACCCGGCCGCGCGAACTTACGGAGCGGCAGCAGGCCGGCCTGCGGCGCCTTGCCCGCCAGACCATGGCACTGTTGGAGGCGCGCCGGAACGCCCGCGCCCAGCAGATCCAGAAGGAGCTGCAGGAGCGTATCCTCGACAGCGCGACGGACTACGCCATCATCGCCATGAACCGGAGCGGGCGGGTCACCCGCTGGAGCGCCGGCGCCGAGCGCGTCCTCGGCTGGCGCGAGGAGGAGATGCTGGGCGACCCGGCTCACGTGTTCTTCACCCCCGAGGACCGCGAGGCGGGTCAACCCGAGATCGAGATGGAGCTGGCGCTGAAGGAGGGCTTCGCGCCCGACGAGCGTTGGCACCTGCGCAAGGGCGGCGAGCGGTTCTGGGCCAACGGAGAGCTCATGCCGCTGAAGGGCGCGGACGGCACGGTCCAAGGTTTCGTCAAGATCCTGCGTGACCGCACAAGGCAGCGCGCGGAAGCGGCGGAGCGCAGCGCGAGCGAGCTGCGCTTCCGCTCGCTCGTCGAGGTCAGCCCACAGGTGGTCTGGTTCGGCAACGCCGCCGGCGACATCACCTACTGCAACCCGACCTGGTACGCGTACACCGGCCTCACCCCGGGCGACACCGGCGGCGACGGCTGGGCTGGCGTGATCCATCCGGAGCACCGTGAGCAGGTGCTCGGCGTGTGGAAGCAGGCGGTCGCCACGCAGGGACCCTACGAGGTCGAGATCCCGTTTCGCCGAGCCTCCGACGGTGCGTACCGCTGGTTCCTCGCGCGCGGCAAACCCGTTCGCGGCGAGGGCGGTCGGGTCGAGAGCTGGATCGGCATCGCCATCGACATCCATGACCGCCGGCAGGCCGAGGACGACCTGCGGCAGGCACGCGAGCAGCTGCGGCTCGCCGTCGATGCGACCGGCACCGGCGTGTTCGACTACGACTTGGTCGCGGACGAGTTGAAGTGGGACGCCCGCATCCTCTCCTTCTATGGCTTGCCGCCGGACGCCCCGGTCGACCTGAACGTGCACTTGGCCCGCGTGCACCCGGACGACTTGGCAAGGGCGGACGAGGCGGTGCGCGCCGCAGTCGACCCGGACGGCGACGGCGTCTACGACGTCACGTACCGCACGGTAGCCCCGGAGGACGGGACCGAGCGCTGGGTGTCCGCGAAGGGCCAGACCCTGTTCGACGACGGTCGGCCGGTGCGCCTCATCGGCTTCGCGCGCGACGTTACCGAGGGCCGGCGGGCCGAGCAGGTCCTGCGCGAGACCGAGGAGCGCTACCGGCTTGTCTCGCGCGCGACCAACGATGCGATCTGGGACTGGAACCTCGCCGCCAACCACTTGCTCTGGAACGAGGCGCTCCAGACCGCCCACGGCCACCGGCCCGAGGACGTGGAACCCACCGGCGACTGGTGGATCGGCCATATCCATCCCGAGGACCGCGCCCGCATCCACGCCACCATCCATGCCGTCATCGACGGCACCGGCACGGTCTGGACCGACGAGTACCGCTTCCTGCGTGCCGACGGCTCCTACGCCGACATCCTGGACCGCGGCTACGTCATCCGGGGCGAAGGCGGTCGGGCGGTGCGCATGATCGGCGCCATGTTCGACATCACCGAGCGGAAGCGGGCCGAGGAGCGCCAGCGCCTTCTCGCCGGCGAGCTGCAGCACCGGGTCAAGAACACGCTCGCTCTGGTGCAGGCCATCGCAAGCCAGACCCTGCGAGGAGCCAACGACGTCAACGAGATGCGGGAAGCGTTCGCCGCGCGCCTGATATCCCTCGGGCGCGCTCACGACATCCTGACACAGGCGAACTGGACCGAGGCGCCCATCGGCGAGGTGGCCGAGGGCGCGCTCTCGGTGCACCGCCAGGCCGAAGCCTCGCGCATCCGCATCAGCGGGCCCAACGTGCTCCTCTCCGCCAAGACCGCGCTCTCGCTGGCGCTGGCGCTGCACGAGCTCGCGACCAACGCCGCCAAGTACGGAGCCCTCTCGAACGAGGGCGGCATGGTCGACCTGCGCTGGCTCGTGGTGCACGCGGGCGACGGGCCCCGCTTCTGCCTGACGTGGTCCGAGCAGGGCGGCCCACCCATCCTGAGCCCGCCGGTTCGCCGCGGCTTCGGTTCGCGCCTGATCGAGCGCAGCTTTGCGGCCGAGGTCGGCGGCGAGGTCCGTTTGACCTACGCGCCGACCGGTATCGTCTGCCGCCTTGAGGCGCCGCTCGCCTCCATGCAGGAGCGGCGGGACGAGGCCGTGGCATGATGGTCCGGAGCTGGGGGCAGCCTCAACGATCCCGCAATCGCATGCCATGCCGCGTCCGGCGGGACGCGAGCGCGCAAGGGACCTTCGTTCCCGGCGACCGAGCCACGAGACACCTTCACTTGCTGCGCTGGATACGATGACACGCTACCTCGTCGCGCGCGCCAACCTGCTGGTCTTCGGTGTGCTCGTTGTCATCCTCGCCCTGGTCGGCGTGCTGACCTGGGAGCGCCTGAACGAGTCGCGCGTCGCCCGCGAGTGGTCCCAGCACAGTTACCGCGTGCTCGGAACCACCAAGGACCTCGCCATCGCCCTGCGCGACGCCGAGCGCGGCCAGCGCGGCTACCTTCTCACCGGCCGGGACGAGTACCTCGGACCCTACAACGCCGCGCGCGACCGCATCAGCCTGCTCCAGGGCGAGCTCCAGAAGCTGACCGCCGACAACGGCGCCCAGCAGGAGCGCCTGCGTGCGCTGGCGCCGCTCCTGCAGCACAAGTTGGAGGAGCTCGCCCAGACCGTGCAGGCCCGTCGGGATTCCGGGCTGGAGACGGCCCTGCGCATCGTCAACACCGACACCGGCCGCAACGACATGCGCGAGGCGGAGAACGTGCTCGCCGCCATGCTCGGCGACGAGCAGCGGCTGCTCGACGTGCGCCTCGCCCAGAACGACGCCCGCGCCCGGTGGGTGCGCTGGCTCGTCATCGGCGGTTCGGCGCTCGCGGTCCTGACCCTGCTCTGGGCTGCGCGGCTCCTGAACCAGGCATGGTCGCGCTCCTTCAGGACCGAGGCCGAGCAACGCGACCTGGCGCTCCGCCTGCGCACCACGCTGGACAGCCTCAGCCAGGGCGTCGCCGTGTTCGGCCCGGACCGCAAGCTCGCGAGCTGGAACGCGTGCTTCCAGGTGCTGCTCGACCTGCCGAAGGCGATGCTCCGGCCAAGCACGACCTACGCCGCCTTCGTCGAGCACTCGGCTGAGCCGGGCCGCCCAGCGCTTGAGACCGAGGACCAGATCCGGCACGGCATCCGGAACCCGCGTGAGGCCGTCACCTACGAGCGCGAACGCGCGGACGGCCACCACCTTGAGATCCGCCGTACGCCGATGCCGGACGGCGGATTCGTGCTGACCATCTCAGACATGACCAAGCGCGCCCAGGCCGAGGGCGTGCTGCGCGAGGCCCAAAAGATGCAGGCCATCGGGCAGCTCACCGGAGGCATCGCGCACGACTTCAACAACCTGCTGCAGGTCATCCTCGGGAACCTGGAGTTCGTACGAGCCAAGCTCGAAGGCGACGCCAAGCTGCAGCAGCGGATCGAGCGAGCGGCCTGGGCGGCCCAGCGCGGGGCGACGCTGACCGCGCAGCTTCTTGCCTTCGCCCGCAAGCAACCGCTGGCACCCGCCGCCATCGACCTGGCCGCGACCATGCCGGACCTGGTGCCGCTCCTGCGCCGCACCCTGGGCGAGCACATCGAGGTGCGCTACGTCGAGACCGCCGGCCTATGGCCGGCCATGGCCGACCCCGCGCAGCTGGAGAGCGCCGTCCTGAACCTGGCGCTCAACGCGCGCGACGCGATGCCGGGCGGCGGCCGTCTCACCATCGAGCTCGGTAACAAGGTGCTCGACGAGGAGTACGCGCGGCACCATGCGGAGGTTGTGCCCGGCGACTACGCCATGGTGGCGGTGTCCGACACCGGCCACGGCATGACGACGGATGTGGTCGCGCGCGTGTTCGAGCCGTTCTTCACGACCAAGCCCGACGGCAAGGGCACGGGGCTCGGCCTCGCGATGGTGTTCGGCTTCGTCAAGCAGTCGGGCGGCCACGTGAAGATCTACTCGGAGCCCGGCGAGGGCACCACGGTGAAGCTCTACCTGCCGCGCGCGGTCGGGGCGGCCACACCGTCGCAACGGACGGGCGCGCCCATCGACCTGCCGCGCGGCACGGGTACGGTGCTGGTGGTGGAGGACGAGGCGGCGGTGCGCGAGATCGCCTGTGCCATCCTCGCCGACCTCGGCTACCGGGTACTGGAGGCGGCCGACGGCGAGGAGGCGCTGCAGGTGTTCGGCCAGAACACGACCGCCATCGACCTGCTGCTCACCGACGTGGTGCTGCCGGGCAAGGTGCGTGGCCGAGAGCTCTCGGAGCGCGTGAGGGCGGTCCGGCCGGAGGTACGGGTGCTCTTCATGTCCGGGTACACCGAGAACTCCATCGTGCACCACGGCCGGCTCGACGACGGGGTGCAGCTCATCGGCAAGCCCTTCAAGCGCGAGCAGCTCGCCCGCAAGGTCGCCGAGGTGCTCGGCGCTCCCGCCGAGACGAGGGGGCCCGGCAAGGTTGTGGAGCTCAGGCCGAGGCGCGACGCCTAACGGCGGTGTCGACGAGGGGCGTTGGCGCCCGGGCCGCAACCACCTAGCCCGGCTGACCCGCCTTCCCCTCGGCCTTGGTGAGATGTGCCTCGTGCTGCTGCTGAAGAACCTCGAAGGTGTCGCGGATTAGATGCCGAATGGCGCTGGGTACGTCGCGCGAGCGTTGGCCATGACCTGGTCGAGAAGGTCTGCCGCCTCCTGGCTAACGGGCTCGGGCAACGACCGCTTTCGGGCTTCCTCCGGCGGGACTGACGCGTCCGCTTCATCGGACGTTGCGGCGCGATCCCCGGACATCCTTGGCCGGGTAGGCCGTGCATCTTGTTCGGGCATCGTCGACGCACCTCCTCTATTGCCGACAGCATGGCGTCCCTGAACCGTCAGGCCATTTCGAGTTCGGTTTCCTCTGTCTCCAGCCAGCCTACACGCATCCGGGTCGGAAAGCGCGGCCAAGCGCATCCGACGGAAGTCGGCCGGAAAGGCACATCTGCACGGCCCGACGCGGCAAACCGACCAGGAACATCGCGAGCAAGGTCGTGTTGCAAGGGAAGCAGCCAACGGGAGCCACCGATGTCAGCACCGAGCAGCCTCAAGGAAGTCTATCTCGACGAGATGAAGGACCTTTGGTCCGCCAACGACCAGATGATCAGGACAGTCAAGGAGTTGGGTGGCCACGTCTCCGACCCCAAGCTCAAGCAGATGCTTGAGCACTCGGTTGGCGGCATCCAGAAGCACACCGACATCCTCAAGGACCTGATCCGGCAGAACGGCGGCGAGGCCGAGCCGGAGCACTGCAAGGGTATGGAGGGTCTCGTGACCGAGGCGAAGAAGCACGGCATCCAGGAGGCGCCGACCGACGGCAAGCTGCGCGACGTGGAGATCATCGCCCAGTACCAGCGCATGTCGCACTACGGCTTGGCGGGCTTCGGCTCGGCGGCGGCCTACGCCAAGGCCCTCGGCCGCTCCGAGGACGAGCAGAAGCTGAAGCAGGCGGTCGCGGAGATCTACGAGGGCGACGAGATCGCAAGCCAGCTCGCCGAGAGCCTGGAGCAGGTCGCGGCCTGAGCCGTCACGACCGAGGCGAGGCGGACGGCACCATGAGCGTATATGCCACCGCCCGTCGACCATGCTCCGATGCGGGCGACGAGTTGCGGAACGTCGGTCACTGGCGTTCCGTTGTCGTCCGCTCGGCCCTAGTCGGGGCCAGGATCTTGGAGGACTGGATGAGCATCTTTGGGTCGATCATGTCGAAGATCTTCGGCGGCAGCGCGAGCGCCCAGGCGGCGGCCCCGCACGCCTCGGAGGCGCCGAGCGTGTCGGCCGCGGCGCAGGGTTCGGGCGGTCCGACCGGCTCGGCCAGCAGCGCGGCCGCGCCCTCGATGAGCGGGGCGCCGTCCCCGGTCGCCGACGCTCCATCGGGAGCCGGGCAGGCGAACGTCGATGTCGGGCAGGTGCTCGCCGGCCTTGCCTCGAAGAAGGGCCAGGAGCTCGATTACAAGCGCTCCATCGTCGACCTCATGAAGCTGCTCGACCTCGACAGCAGCCTGCAGGCCCGCAAGCAGCTTGCGGACGAGCTGCACTACACGGGCGACAAGGAGGATTCGGCCTCCATGAACGTCTGGCTGCACAAGCAGGTGATCCAGAAGCTCGCCGAGAACGGCGGCAAGGTTCCCGACGACCTCAGGCACGCCTGACGGCAGGGGGGCGCCGGATACCCCTTTCGGCGCCCCCAAAAACCGTATGTTGCCCGGACAGCCTGACGAGGCGGCCGGGCACCCAGGCACCTGAGCTGTCGGGGGAGCCCAGCATGACACGCATCAGCAGGACCGCGAGCCCATGCCCTACAGGACCTTCGTAACCCTCGTGCTCGCGACCTCCAGCCTCGTCGTGGCGCAGTCCGCAGTCACCATGGACCGGGAGGCCTTGAAGGCGCGCTGCAGCGGCGACTACGCCACGTACTGCGGCGACCTCCCGCCGGACGGCGACGAGGTCCAAGCCTGCTTCCGGAAGAACATGGCGAACCTCTCGCCGGCCTGCCGCACGGAGATCGACCGGAGCGGGAAGGATGGCAGGAAGGGTTGAGCCTCCCGGTTTAGGCCGACGCTCCCTAAGGGTGTGACGGCGGCAGGGGCATGCGCACGGACACCCGCAGGCCATCCGGAGCGAAGTCCACATCCACCTCGGCACCCGTCTGGGTGGCCAGGACCTTGTTGAGGAGCCGGTGGCCGAAGCCTTCGCGCGTGGGGTGCGGGTCGGGCGGGCCGTCGTGCTCGCTCCAGTCCCAGCGCAGGGCACGCCCGGCATGCCCATCCTCGACCCACCAGTTCACTTGGAGGCGGCCGTTCGGGTCGGCCAGCGAGCCGTGCCGCAGCGCGTTCGTGGTCAGCTCATGCAACGCCATGCCGACCGGCACGGCGAGCTCGGACGGCAGCACGACCTTGGGGCCCTCCAGGGTGAGGCGCCGCCTTTCGTCGTAGGGGTCGAGCTCCGCCCTCAGCAGTCCCTCGAACGAGGCGGCCTGGGCAAGGTCCTCGGTGATCAGCGCGTGGGTCCGGGCCAACGAGCCGATCCGCCCCGAGAACGCGCGGGTGAACTCGGCGACGGAGAGCGAGGAGCGGGCGGTCGCGTCCACCACCGCCTGGACCGTGGCGAGGGTGTTCTTCACTCGGTGGTGCAGCTCGCGCACCATCAGCGCCTGACGGTCCTCGCCGCCGCGCCGCTCGGTTATGTCGCGTTGGGCCGAGACCCAGTGCGAGATGCCCCCGTCGCCCTCGCGCACGGGCGTGATCAGCCACTCGACGACGTAGGTCGAGCCGTCCTTGCGGTAGTTCACCGCTTCGCCCTGGAACGGCTCGCCAGCGGCAAGGGCGGCGCGCATGCGGTCGAGGACGGCCCGATCCGTTCCGGGCCCCTGCAGAAGACGCGGCGTGAGACCCACGACCTCCTCGGCCCCGTAACCGGTCATGCGCGTGAAGGCGGGGTTCACGTACTCGATGCGCGGTCCCGGTTCGTCGAGGTCGGCCGAGGTGATCACGATGGCCTCGCCGGAGGCTTCGACGGCGGCCTGCAGGAGCCTTGGGTCCGGCTTGCCCGCCGTCGCGATGTCCCGAACCTCCAACGCCCCCTCCCGAACGGCCCCGTCCCAAGAGGCTGTCGGTAGAACCGTATTCATCGCCTCAGGTTGCCAACCTGCGTCGCCGGTGCACCGCACGCCTGGCCGCGCTAGCCGGACCGCCGCAGGCCCGGCAGATGGCACCGACGCCGACCACCCCAGCTCGCCGCATGGGCTTCCCCCCGCGTAAGGGCGAGACGCCGGCATGGATGGGTGGCTCGATGTCCCTTCGGCGGCGGAGGGCAAGCCGGCCTGGGCCCCTAGGAGATACAGCGTGACGCACGCGCCTCCGCAAACCCTTCGCCGCCACGGGTGTTGTCCGACATGACCTCGCGCGACGAGGGCGGACTTGGTTCCAAGGAGGTGCCATGACGGTCGGTCACGAGGAGGGTTGCCGTTACCTGCGGGAGCTGAAGGTGATGACCTCCTTCCGTCCGATCCCCGTCATTCCCAACCTGGAGGTCGCGCTGTTCCAGCGGTTGCAGGCTTTCGAGGTGGAAGCCAAGGCGGCCGGCGCCCCCAGGGAGGTCCTGAGCGCCATCGCGGCCGCACGCCTAGACCTGCGGCCGTGGCTCGGCTTGCCACGCGGCCACTGAGAACTGGGCTGCCGTGAATTCAACCCAATCGTCGTCGCGCTTCCTGGTGGCCGAGAGCGAGACGCCCGAGGCGCGTAAGAAGCGTCGCGAGAGCGTCGGCCGCTCCTCTGGCGAGACCTACCTCGACATCCTGCGCAGGCTCGCTCCCGGGGCCACCTGCGACCGCATCCAGCCGGCCGACGCCGATGCGGCTCTCCCACCCGGGGACAGCTTGGCCGAATACGACGCGGTGTTCCTCACGGGCTCGCCACTGCATCTCTACGAGGAGACGCCGGAGACCCGGCGAACGGTCGCCTTCATGCGGAGCGTGTTCGCTTCGGGCACGCCGGCCTTCGGCTCCTGCGCCGGGCTGCAGGTCGCGAAGGTCGCCGCCGGCGACAGCGTGCGCCCGAACGCGAGAAGGTTGGAGGCAGGGTTCGCGCGGCGGATCACGCCGACGGCGGATCACGCCGACGGCGGATGAGCGGTCACATCCACTGCTGGCGGGTCGGCCGGCGGCCTTCGACGCGCCGGCTATCCACACCGACGAGGTCGACGCGTTGCCACCGGGGGCCACTCTGCTCGCCGGCAATCGCCTCACTGCCGTGCAGGCCGCCGAGATCCGCTTCGACGGCGGCGTGTTCTGGGGTGTGCAGTACCATCCCGAGACCGGCCTGGACGAAGTGGCCGGTGCCCTGCGCCGACAGGCGGATAGCTTGGTCGAGGCCGGGCTCGCACGGGGCGAGGACGACGTGGAAGCCTACGCGCTGCAGGTCGATGCCTTGCACCGCGAGCCAAACCGGCGCGACCTCGCCTGGCGCCTCGGCCTGGACGAGCAGGTCACCGACGAGCGGCTCAGGCTGGCCGAGATGCGCAACTTCATCGGGGCGCTCGTCCGGCCCGGGCGGTGAGGGCTGACATCTGTGGATAGGCAGGACACCTCCCAGCCCGCGCGGAACGCGGCCTGCGGGGGACCGTTGCCTGTTGCCGCGGCGCCTCGTGCCGGTTCCGCGGGCATCTTTGCGACCTGCGTGCCGAGTTCCGATGCAACTGCCCCGAGACGATACCAACCATCCGCAGGCGGAAGCCTTCCGGGCCTTCATCCGCGACGCCGGCTTCCCCTGCGTCGGCGCCAAGTCGGCCCTGACCAAGGGCCAGATGCGGGTGCTGGTCGCCCGCGACATCACCTCGGCCTGGGACGACATGCGCATCTACCCGGCCTTGATGGCCTTCGCGGCGCGCTACCGCCGACAACCGGACCTGTTCCAGAGCTTCGCCGTCGTCTTCGAGGGGCCGAGCGACCTGGACGAGGAAGGATTCGAGCGGCACCTTTGGAACCGTGTGCAGTCCCTCGCCGACAAGGACGCCTGGCTCGGCCACCCCTGGGACGGGCGCGTCGCCCCCGAGCCGGACAGCCCACACTTCTCCCTGAGCTTCGCCGGCGAGGCGTTCTTCGTGGTCGGCCTGCACCCGAACGCCAGCCGGCCCGCCCGGCGGTTCTCGTCGCCGGCCCTGGTTTTTAACCTGCACGCCCAGTTCGAGCAGCTGCGCGAGGCCGGGCGCTACGAGAAGCTGCGCTCCTCCATCCTGCAGCGGGACGAGGCGCTGGCCGGATCGGTGAACCCGATGTTGGCCCGGCACGGCGAGGTGTCCGAGGCGCGCCAGTACAGCGGCCGGGTCGTGGACGAGGAGTGGCGATGCCCGTTCCGCCCGCGTGCGACGGACACCACCGCCTCCGGTACGGCCTGAGGCGACGTTGGCAGGGACCTCCGGCGCCGGGAGACGTTTCCCGAGCCGGCAGGGGCGCGCTCAAGGGAGCTTCGCGAATGGAACAGGGTGTGGCGACGGCGGTGCTTTGCATCGTCGCGGGCGGCATCGCAGCCCAGGTCATCGCTTCCCGTTTCCGCATTCCGGCCATCGTCCTCCTCCTCGGGCTCGGCTTCCTCGTCGGGCCGGTGCTCGGCCTCCTCCATCCGTCCCAGGCGTTCGGGCCAAACCTCCGTCCCCTGATCGGCCTGGCCGTGGCCATCGTGGTGTTCGAGGGCGGCCTCGCGCTCGACTTCCGCGAGTTGCGTGCCGCCGGCGAGGGCGTGCTCCGGCTCACCGCCATCGCCCTGCCCATCAACTTCGTGTTGGGCACGGTCGCCGCCCACCTCGTCGGCGGCATGCTCTGGGGGCCGTCGGCTGTGTTCGGGGCCATCCTTGTGGTGACCGGCCCGACCGTCATCCTGCCGCTGCTGCGCCACGCCCGCCTGGAGCGGCGCTCCGCCGCATTCCTGAGGTGGGAAGCCATCGTCAACGACCCGGTCGGCGCCATCCTGACCGCCATCGTCATCGAGATCCTGGTCGGCCTACCGCATCGGTCGGGCGAGGAGGCCGTGACGGACCTCGCGCTGCACCTCGCGGAAGGCGCCGGGGCCGCCGCGGTCCTCGGGGTCGGCTCGGCCTTCCTCGTGGCCTGGGCGTTCCGGCGCGACCTTGTCCCGGAGACCCTGAAGACGCCGCTCCTGCTGGCGCTGGCGCTCGTCGCCTACGCGGTGCCGAACCTCCTGATGCACGAGGCCGGGCTGATCGGCGCGACCGTGTTCGGCATCGCGCTCGCAAACCTGCACGTCCCGGGCATCGCAGAATTGCGCCGCTTCAAGGAGGCGCTGGTCGTCCTCCTGGTCTCCTGCCTCTTCGTCGTCCTCACCGCCGACCTCGACCTCACGGTGCTGGGCAAGCTCTCCCTGCCGGTCATCGCGTTGACGGCCACGACGCTGTTCGTGGTGCGGCCGGCGGCGCTTTGGCTGGCCACGTGGCGCAGCGACCTGACCTGGCGCGAGCGCCTGTTCGTCGGGTGGATCGGCCCGCGCGGCATCGTGGCGGCCGCGGTCGCCGGCCTCGCCGGCCCCAGGCTCAGCGAGGCGGGCTATGCGGGAGGCACCTGATCCAGCCGACGGTGTTCGCCGTCATCGTCGCGACCGTGCTCGCCCATGGGTTCTCGCTCGCGCCGCTGGCACGCCGGTTCGGGCTCTCGGTCGCCGCGGATGCGGAGCGGCTTGCCGTCGTCGGCGCCTCGCCCTGGTCAAGCGACCTCGCCCTGGCGCTGCACCGCGCCGGCGTGCCGGTGCTGCTGGTCGACACCTATCCCGGGGCCTTACGCGCGGCCCGGGCTGGCGGGGTGCCGACGCTGCAGGCTGAGCTCCTGTCGCGCGAGGCCGAGGAAGGGCTTGCCGACCAACCGCCGGACCGGCTGCTCGCGGCGACCCGGGACGAGCTCTACAACGCGCTCGTCTGCACGCGCCTCGCGCCGGAACTCGGCCGCGAGCGGGTCTACCAACTCGCGCCGTCCGCGGACCACCTCCTGCACGCGGAGACCGGCGTGAGCCGGGACTCGCGCGGGAAGGTGCTGGCGAACGGGTTCGACTTCGAGGCCCTGGCAGGGAGACACGCCGCCGGCTGGCGGTTCGTGATCGAGCTAGCCGGCTCAGAGGTCCGCGACGCGCGGTGCCTGCTCGTCATCCGGTCGGACGGGAGCCTCGACTTCCCCTCGCCGGACCACGAGATGGCCCGGACGGCGGACGGCGACCGTCTGCTCCTGCCAGCTCCCTCAGACGGGGCGCGTCATGGCGACGTCCGCGAGCCGGTCATGGCCGGCACGGCCTAGACCCGAAGGCACGGAACGCGCTGGGGCTGCAACGCTTCGGCGTCTGGCGCGTAGACATGCCGGGCACCGTTCAGGGTCGACAAGGAGCGAACCGGACATGGCGCATAAGGCGCTGCGCGAGCAGGTCATCGTCGTCACAGGCGCGTCGAGCGGCATCGGCTTGGCCACCGCCCACATGGCCGCCAAGCGCGGCGCCCGGGTGGTGCTCGCCGCGCGCAGCCAGGACGTGCTCGCCCGGGTCGCCGACGAGCTCGGCCCGAACGCAACCTATGTCGTCGCCGACGTAGGCCGGCGCGAGGACGTCCAGGCCATCGCCGACAAAGCAATCGCGACGTTCGGCGGCTTCGACACCTGGGTCAACGTCGCCGGCCTGACCGTCTACGGGCCGTTGCGCGAGATCGCCTACAAGGATCACGAGCGCCTGATCCAGACCAACCTCTGGGGTACGGTGAATGGCTCTCTGATGGCCGTCGAGCACCTGCGGAAACGCGGTGGCGCGCTGATCAATGTCGGCAGTATCGCATCCGACCTCGCCTTCCCGTTTCAGGGCCTTTACGCGACCTCGAAGCACGCGGTGAAGGGTTTCACCGACACCTTGCGCATGGAGCTCATCGCGGACCGGGCGCCGGTCTCGGTCACCCTCGTGAAGCCGGCGTCCATCGACACGCCGCTGCCGCAGCGTGCCCGCAACTACATGGACCGCGAGCCGACGCTGCCGCCGCCGATCTACCCGCCCGAGGAGGTGGCCAACGCCATCCTGCACGCCGCCGTGCACCCGCAGCGGGACATCTTCGTGGGCGGCGGCGGCAAGATGTTCGTGATGGGCAAGGAGTTCGCGCCGGGCGCCTACGACGAGCTGGCGCCGGCCATCATCGCCTTGCAAAAGCGTGCCGAGGAGCCGCGGGACCCGCAGGGCGCCCTCCATGCGCCGCGGCATGCCGGCGAGGTTCGCGGCGACCCGCCCGTCTACGTCGTGCGCACCAGCGCCTACACTCGGGCGACCTTGCACCCGCTGGCGACCGCCAGCGTGGTCGCCGCCGGCCTGGCCGCGACGGCCGCCGTGATCTTCGGCACGCGACCCAGGCAGCGCCGTCGCTGACCGGGTACGCGCCCGGATTACTGACCGAAACCGAACCCCCAACGAACGGAAGCGACCGACCATGAAAGCACTCACGTGGCAGAGCCGGGGCAAGATCACCTGCGAGACCGTGCCCGACCCCAAGATCGAGCACGGGCGCGACGTCATCATCAAGGTGACCGCCTGCGCAATCTGCGGTTCGGACCTGCACCTCATGGGCGGGTTCATGCCCACCATGGAATGCGGCGACGTCCTCGGCCACGAAACCATGGGCGAGGTCATCGAGGTCGGAAAGGACAACGCGAAGCTCAAGGTCGGCGACCGCATCGTGGTGCCCTTCACCATCTGCTGCGGCGAGTGCCGGCAGTGCAAGTGGGGCAACTGGAGCTGCTGCGAGCGCACCAACCCGAACGGCAAGCTCCAGGCCGAGACCTACGGCTACCCGCTCGCCGGCCTGTTCGGGTTCTCCCACATCACCGGCGGCTACGCGGGCGGCCAGGCCGAGTACCTGCGGGTGCCCTACGCCGACGTCGGGCCCATCGTGGTGCCCGAGGGCCTCACCGACGAGCAGGTGCTGTTCCTGTCCGACATCTTCCCAACCGCCTACCAGGCCGCCGAGCACTGCGACATCGGTCCTGAGGACACCGTCGCCATCTGGGGCTGCGGCCCGGTTGGCGTGCTGGCGGTGAAGTGCTGCTACCTGCTCGGTGCCAAGCGCGTCATCGCCATCGACAGCGTGCCCGAGCGCCTGGCGCTCGCCCGCGAGGCCGGCGCGGAGACCATCGACCTGTCCAAGGAGAACGTGCAGGACACGCTGATGGAGATGACCAAGGGCCTCGGCCCGGACTCGGTCATCGAGGCGGTCGGCATGGAATCCCACGGGGCGGACACCACGCTGCAGAAGGTCACCTCGGCCATCATGGAGCACACGGTCAGCCTTGAGCGGCCTTATGCGCTCAACCAGGCCATCCTCGCCTGCAGGCCCGGCGGAAACGTCTCGATGCCGGGCGTGTTCGCGGGTCCCGTCGGTCCCGTCGCCCTCGGCATCCTGATGAACAAGGGCCTGACCCTGAAGACCGGCCAGACCCACATGGTGAGGTACATGAAGCCGCTGCTGGAGCGCATACAGAACGGCGACATCGACCCCTCCTTCATCATCAGCCACCGCTCGACGAACCTTGAGGAGGGCCCGGCGCTGTACGACCTGTTCCGGGACAAGAAGGACAACTGCACCAAGGTCGTGTTCAAGCCGCACGGCTGACGCCACCCGGGTCATGGCCGGCGACGGCCTCAACGCACGAAGGCACGGATGTTGGACGACACACGCGACCTGGCCCTGGTCTTCGCCGGCGGCAACGCCGTCGGCGCCTACCATGCCGGGACCTACGAGGCGCTGCACGGCCACGGGCTCCGGCCCGATTGGGTCGTGGGCGCCTCCATCGGCGCGGTGACTGCCGCCATCGTCGCGGGCAACGCCCCCGAGGACAGGGTCGCCAAGCTCCGGGCGTTCTGGGACGAGGCGACCCTGGCCACGGGCCCGAGCCCGACCGGGCTGCTCAAGCCGCGCCAGGTCTACAACGGCCTGCACGCCCTCCTGGCGCTCGCCTGGGGGCGACCGAGCATATTCGGCCACCGGTTACCCGGCCTATGGTCGGCCCTCCCATGGGTGCCGAATGACGTGGCCCTGTTCGACAACAAGCCCCTGCTGCGGACCCTGGAGCGCCTCATCGACTTCGAGCGGCTGAACCGAGGCGGCACGCGCCTAACGGTGGGCTGCGTCGATATCGAGACCGGCGAGGAGGTCTACTTCGATACCGCACGCCAGGAGGTCCGGCCCGAGCACATCCTCGCCAGCACGGCCATCCTGCCCGCCTTTCCGCCCGTCGAGGTGGATGGCCGGGTCCTATGCGACGCGGGCTACACCAACAACCTGCCCCTCGACCCGCTCTTCGAGAACGAGCCGGAGCGGGACCTTCTCTGCATCGCCTCCGACCTGTTCTCCCTGCGAGCGCCGCGACCCGCCTCCCTCGACGCGGTTCTGGAGCGCGCCAACGACCTCATCTTCGCCAGCCCCCCGCGTCGGGCGATTGCGGGGCTGAGGCGAGAGTACGCGCTGCGGGAGCGGCTCGATCCCGCGGGACCGGCGGTGACGCTGCTTCACCTCGTCTACCAGACCGGCGCGGACGAGCTCGCGGCCAAGAGCTTCGACTTCTCGCCGTCTTCCATCCGCGACCGCTGGGCCGCAGGCCGCCGCGACGCGGAGCACGGCCTGGGGCTGCTGGGGCCCGGGAAGCGCGCGGGCGGCCGGTTCGGCTACCTGACCCTCCCGGACGGCCTCGTAGCGCCGAAGGCCACTACGCCTCAAGCGGCCTCCGCGGTCGCGTAGCGGAGACAGTGCTGGAGGTAGCCGACCTCGTGCCGGCCCGCGAGCTCGACTACGCTCGACCAGAGCCAACTCGGCGCCTGCGACCCGCCGTCCGTGCCTCGCAGGACCTCGTCACGCCAGCCCGAACGGGTGGCCTCGTCCATCTGCCAGCCGTGCGCATTGCCGACGACGTGGGCGAGGTAGTGCGCCGCCCGCACGGCCTCCTCGCGGCTGAACTGGTCGATGTCGAGTTTGAGGTCCTGGGGCGCGAGCTCGCGCATCACCACCGGCTTGCCGAGGAGGCTCACCGGCAGCATGCGCTCGCCCAGGTTCGGCGAGAGCGCCCGCGCCCCGGCCACGACGCGCTCGGCCGGGTCGGCGGGCATCTCCGCGCCCGGGGTTGCCGGTGCGGCGGGCTCGACGGCCTCCTTGAGGTCGACGAGCGCGAGCCTCCGCTTGCCCTGGTCCTCGATGCGCACGAGCGCGGCGTAGCGCAGGAACCCGAGTGAGGAGCAGCCCTTCATCCAGTACGCCGCGTCGATCAGGCGGACCATCGACTGGCCGCCGCGTCGGTTCAGCGCCAGGTACGAGGCTGCGCACCCGCTCCTCCTCGAACAGGCCTTGCAAGGCGCCCCGCTCTACATCGTCGAGCGCTCAGAACTTGCGACCGAGCGGGATGGAGGGCTCGACGTCCTTCAGACGCTCGCGGGCGAGGTGCTTCCACTCGCGTCCGAGGGCGCGCCGGCGCACGGTGCGCACCACGTCCGGCTCGGGCGGCGCCCCGTCCGCCTTGAAGCCAGCGAGGCCCTGCGCGTAGCCGCGGACCATCTCCTCCAGCATCCGGGCGGTGACCACGCCGGGCAGGTCGGAGCCGCGCGCGGCGCTCGCCAGCGACAAGCCGAGGCGAACGAGGTCGTGGGTCGGGTTGCCGACGACGGTCTGGTCGATGTCGCGGATCTGGATGTCTACACGCCCCTCCGCGTCGGCCAGCGGGCCCAGGTTGCCGAGATGGCAGTCGCCGCAGATCCAGACCGGAGGCCCTCCGGCAGGGTGCCGCGCGGGAGCCCATCGAGCCAGTCGTAGAACTGCAGGGTGTTGCCGCGGACGTAGGCGTGGGCCGACTTCGCCATCTTCAGCGTACGCTGCCGCTCCAGCACGGCGGCGCGTTCCTCAGGTCCGTAGCTTCCGGTCTCAGGCATCCCACCACCTACGCACACAAGGACCACCCCTGGCCGTGCCCATCAACGCACGAGAACATGTGGGCAACATGCGCTGTTTCGTCTTCGCTGTGGATTACCGAGGCGTGCCGCGCGTGCGGCGCGTTCTCGGTCGAGCCGCCCTATGTGGGAGGAGGCCGCCGGCCATTCGCCCACGCCGACACGGAATCCGTCGCGCATGATCCAGCCAACCCGCATCAAGCCGCTCAACGACCTGCCCGCGCGGGATGGCGCTTCCTACGTCCTGTACTGGATGGGGCTGTCCCAGCGCGCCCGCTTCAACCCGGCCCTGGAATACGCCGTCGAGGAGGCCAACGGGCGCGGGCTGCCGGTGCTGGTCTGCTACGGGCTCGCCGAGGGCATTCCCGAGGCGAACGCCCGCCACTGGGCCTTCCTGCTGGAGGGCATGGCCGAGGTCGGGCCTGAGCTCGCCAAGCGCGGCATCGCCTACGTCGCGCGCCGGCAGCCGCCGGTCGAGACCGCGCTCCTTTACGCGGCGGACGCGGCGCTCGTGATCTGCGACCGCAACTACCTGAAGCCGGTGCGTCGCTTCTACGCCGACTTCGCCGCCCGGGCGCCCTGCCGCGTGGTGCAGGTCGAGGGCGAGGTTGTGGTGCCCGTCGAGACCGCCTCGCCCAAGCACGAGGTCGCTGCCCGCACCCTGCGGCCCAAGATTCGCCGGCTCCTGCCCGAATACCTCGTGCCGCTGGAGGAACGGTCGGTCGCCCATCGGGCCGACCATCTCAGCTTCGAGAGCACGCTCGACCTCTCGGACGTGCCGAGGCTCGTTGCCAGCCTGAAGGCCGACCAGAGCGTGCGGCCGGTGCGACGCTTCAAGGGCGGCACCACGCAGGCCGAGGCGACGCTGAGCCACTACCTGGACGCCCGCTTCAACCACTATGCCCAGATCAGGGGGCGGCCGGAGGCAGGCGCGGCCTCGCACATGAGCCCGTACCTGCACTACGGCCAGATCTCGCCGGTCGCTATCGCGCTCAAGGTCCAGGCTGCCGCGACGGGCGGCGAGGACGACAAGGCGGCGTACCTGGAGGAGCTCATCGTCCGGCGCGAGCTCGCGATGAACCACATCTACTACGAGCCGAACTACGATTCCTACGAGGCCGCGCCGGCCTGGGCGCGCAAGACGCTGGATGCGCATCGCGGCGATCCGCGGCCTTACCTCTACACGCCCGAGCAGTTCGAGCGCGGGGAGACGCACGACCGCTACTGGAACGCGGCCATGATGGAGATGCGCGAGACCGGCTACATGCACAACCACATGCGCATGTATTGGGGCAAGAAGATCCTGGAGTGGTCGGCGTCGCCCGAGGAGGCGTTCGAGACGGCGCTGCGGCTGAACAACAAGTATTTCATCGACGGTCGCGACGCGAACTCGTTCACGAACGTGACCTGGCTCTTCGGCCTGCACGACCGCCCCTGGGGCCCGCGGCCAGTGTACGGGAACGTGCGCTCGCTGGGAGCGGCGACGCTCAAGAAGTTCGACGCAGACGGCTACGTGCGCGAGGTCGAGCGCCTCGCCGCCGAGGAGCGTTCCTGACCCGATCATCCAGGAAACGAGCCTCGTGCATCGGATTCCTGGGCATCCGCGTTACTGCACGGCTCCGGGACGCGTCGCAACACTCCGGGCCGCGTCGACACAACGAGGAGGCACCAGCCGTCATGGAGCCGGGTCGCGTCGTCATCGGCATCCACGGCCTCGCGAACAAACCGCCGGCCGACGAGAAGACGCGGTGGTGGAAGGCAGCCATCGCGGAAGGCTTGGCCCGCAACGAAGGGCTGGTCGATCCCGACTTCCTCTTCGAGTTCGTCTACTGGGCCGACTTGCGCTACGACGCGCCGCTTCCGGAGGACGACAATCGCGAGCCGTATCGTCCCTACGCCGGAGCCGGTCCGCTTCCCGGAGGCGAGGACGCACCGTCGGTCACGGCGAAGGATGTACTGGCACCCGTCTACGCCGGCATCGACCTCATCGAGGAGGCGACCGGCGTCACGCTCGTGGACGACGTCATCCTGGAACACCGCTTCGACGACCTCTGGCACTACCACTCGGAAGCGGGTTTCGCCCGCGACGTGCGGGCCCGGCTCATCGAGAGGCTGCGGGCGTACCGCGACCGTCGCATCCTGCTCGTGGCGCACTCGATGGGATCGGTGATCGCCTACGATGCGCTGCGGCTGCTGGAGCGCGAGGATCCCTCCCTGAAGGTCGAGCACCTCGTCACGGCCGGCTCTCCATTGGGCCTCGCCAAGGTGAAGCTCAAGTTCGAGGCCGAGCATGGGGCGATCAGGGTGCCGAACAACGTCTCGGCCTGGACCAACCTTGCCGACGGCGAGGACGTGGTCGCCATCATGGGGGCGCTCGACGCGGATTACGGGTCGAGCGACACCGGCGTGAGCATCGTCGACCGGCGGGTCGTGAACGGCTACCTGCGGCCCAACGGCGAGGCGAACCACCACAAGTCCTACGGTTACCTCCGCACGCCGGAGTTCTCGCGCGTGGCCCGTGCCTTTGCCGCGGTCCGAGACGAGGAGCGCTCCGAATGCGTTCAACCGCGCTTGCTAGCGTTTGCACCTCCTGAGGGCCTTGCCGCCACGGCATGAACGTGCACGCACGGCGGACGAGCCGGCGACACAGGTATACGCAGATGCCTGCGGCAGCGCTGGCCGAGCCGCTGCGGATCACGTGGCCGGTCTGCGCGCGGGCGATGACTTGGACGGCGGAGCCGGCGCGCTCCGTCGCCCGCGAGCCTTGCCTTTGAGGCTACTTGGGCGATCACTGTTCGGCAGGGCCCCGCTGGGGCGGCATGCCCGGAGCCGCATCGATGAAGGCCGGGAACGACAACCGCGTGGTACTTCTGGGCCTCGACCAGGCGCCCTGGGGCGTGGCGCTCGGGCATGACGCTGCGGCCGAGCATGTCGGCGATTGCGTTGGGCTGCGCGACTGGCTTGGGGTGCCCGACGACGCGGCGACGGTCGAGGACGGCCTCTGCCGCCCGAAAGGGCCAAGCCCCGATGGGTCCTCGTCCAGCACGACGACCCCAAGCTCGCGACCCTGCTGATCCTCAACGACCCCTTCGCCACCGATTGGCGGGCGAAGCAGAGGGGCATCCGGTTGCGCGACCTTCGGGACGGCGAGGCCTTCCACGGCGCGATCCAGGCGGACGACGCCCTCGTCACGGCGTACGACCAGGATGCCCTGGCGCTGGCGGCCTTCAGGCCCGCCGACCGCCAGCTTCTCGCGGACATGGCCGGTGCCCTGGTGGCCGGACGCCTTGCGTTCGCCGACGGCGGCGAGGTCGGGGTCGGCCCCGTGCTCGTGCTGGCCGACCGGGTCCCCGCGGACGCCTTGCTCCGGGCCATCGCGTCGACCGCGGCGTCCGGCACGCCGTACGGGGACGACGACGGCATCGTGTACGAGGTTCGGTCCCCTTGGAGCCTGGAGCCCCGCACATCGCCGGGACCCATCCGATAAGCCCGTCCGGCGGCAGACCGATGCGGGTAGCTGGGGATCCGTTGGTGCCGGGCGCGCAAGGGACGCGTACGATTCGAGAACGGGCTTGTGCCGTGTGCGGCATCTCTCCCACAAGAGGGGCCTGACTGCATGGGACGACAACCCCGGGATGGACGGCGAGCCGGCGAAAACAACGAACCTGTTTCCGGGCGGCGGCGGGATGGCCGCCCGGATGCGGGCGCACGACTGGTCCGCCACCGTCCTCGGGCCCGCCGAGGCGTGGCCGGCGGCGCTCGCCACCCTGGTGGGCGTCGCGCTCCAGGCCGCGGCCCCGATGGCGCTCTACTGGGGGCCCGACCTCGCCATCCTCTACAACGACGCCTGGGGCGCGCTCGTCGGAGGCAAGCATCCCGGCGCGCTGGGCCGCCCGGCGCGGGAGGTGTTCCCGGAGGCATGGCAGGAGCTCGAACCCATGTTCGCCCGGGTGCTCGCCGGCGAGGGCGCCGTGGAGGTGCAGGACCAGCGGCTGGTGCTCGACCGGGACGGCACGCCCGACGAGGTCTTCTTCACATACAGCCTCAACCCGGTCCTGGGTGCGGACGGGCGCGCCGCGGGCATCCTCAACGTGGCGCAGGAGACGACCGCGCGGGTGCGCGCCGCGGCCGGGTTGATCGAGAGCGAGGAGTGCTTCCGCTCCTTCGCGGAGAACTCGGCCGACGGTGCTCTGGATCGCCGACCCCGCGGGCGGCCGGCTGGAGTGGCTGAGCCCGGCCTACGAGCGGGTCTGGGGCGACCGGCGCGAGCTGGTGATGGGCGACCTCGGACGCTGGGCCTCGCTGGTGCACCCTGACGACCGTGCGCGCGCCTTCGCGGCCATGCCGCGCCTGCTTTCCGGCGAGACACACACGGTCGAGTACCGCATCGTGCGGCCCGAGGACGGGGCCGTGCGCCACATCCGCGACACCGGCTTCCCGATCCGCGACGCGGAGGGCTGCCTCCGGCATCTGGGCGGCATCGCGCAGGACGTCACCGAGGAGCACGCCCGCGAGGAGGCGCTGGAGCGGCGCATCGCCGAGCGCACGGCCGAGCGCGACCGGGTCTGGCGCAACTCGCGCGACCTGCTCGTCGTGGTCGGCGTCGACGGCGTCTTCCGCGCGGTCAACCCGGCCTGGAGGACGATCCTGGGCCACGACCCAGCGGAGGTGGTGGGCCGCAGCTTCCAAGAATTCGTCTGGCCCGAAGACGACGTCGTGACGCGCACGGCGCTGTCCTACGCCGCCACGGACGACGACCTCACCGCCTTCGAGAACCGCTACCGGCACGAGGACGGGACGCCGCGCTGGATCTCGTGGCACACCGCCACCGAGGGCGACATCGTCTACGCCTACGGACGCGCTGTCACCGCCGAGAAGGAGCGCGCGGTCGCCCTGCACGAGGCGGAGGAGGCGCTGCGCCAGTCGCAGAAGCTGGAGGCCATCGGGCAATTGACCGGTGGCGTGGCGCACGACTTCAACAACCTGCTGACCATCATCCGCTCGTCGGTCGACTTCCTGCGCCGGCCCGACTTGGCCGAGGCCCGCAAGGCCCGCTACCTCGACGCGGTCTCGGACACCGTCGACCGGGCCGCCAAGCTGACCGGGCAGCTGCTCTCCTTCGCGCGACGGCAGGCGTTGAAGGCGGAGGCGTTCGACCTCGTTGCCGTTCTGCGCGGCGTGGCCGAGATGCTCGACACGGTCACGGGCGCGCGCATCCGGGTCGTCACCGAATTGCCGGATGCGCCCTGCTTCGTGCGCGCCGACCGCAGCCAGTTCGAGACCGCGCTGGTGAACATGTCCGTCAACGCCCGCGACGCGATGGACGGAGAGGGCACTTTGACGCTGCGCCTGGCCTGCGGGGTCGGCAAGCCCGCCATCCGCGGACATGCCCCAGCGCCCGAGCCCTTCGCCGCCGTGTCCATGACGGACACCGGCTCCGGCATCCCGGCCGACGTGGTCGGGCGCATCTTCGAGCCGTTCTTCACCACGAAGGAGGTCGGCAAGGGGACCGGGTTGGGCTTGAGCCAGGTGTTCGGCTTCGCCAAGCAGTCCGGCGGTGACGTCGACGTCGCGAGCGCACCCGGACGCGGCTCGACCTTTACCCTGTACCTGCCGCAGGTCGACGCCGCCCGGGGCGAGGAGCTGCGGACCGTGGAGCCCGACGCCGCGGACGGCGGCACGGGCCAGCGCGTGCTTGTCGTCGAGGACAACGTGGAGGTGGGGCGTTTCGCAACCCAGATCCTGGAGGACCTCGGCTACGAGACGACCTGGGCGGCGAACGCCGGAGAGGCCCTGGCGCATCTCGGCCCGGACGGCGCGGGGTTCGACGCGGTGTTCTCGGACGTGGTGATGCCGGGCATGAACGGGGTTGAGC
This sequence comes from Methylobacterium sp. NPDC097929, assembly GCF_049543375.1. Taxonomy (NCBI): domain Bacteria; kingdom Pseudomonadati; phylum Pseudomonadota; class Alphaproteobacteria; order Hyphomicrobiales; family Methylobacteriaceae; genus Methylobacterium; species Methylobacterium sp. NPDC097929. The sequence continues at coordinate 96,820 of NZ_JBMVEP010000013.1, forward strand.
TTGCGCGCGAGATCCGGCGCCGCTTCCCGAGCCTTCCGGTGGTCCTGGCGTCCGGCTACAGCCACGTGCTGGCGCAGGAGGGCGGCCACGGCTTCGAGCTCCTGCACAAGCCCTACTCGGCCAGGCAGCTCTCGCACATCCTGCAGCGCGTGACCGGGGGGCGCGGCGGCCCGTGACGGCAGGACCCGAGCTCAACGACCCTGCCACACGGAGCGCCGCAAACTCGCCACCACCACGTATCATGGCCCCCACCGAATCCTTGGCCGGGGGGAAGACAACCCTGCCCGCCGCTTTCCCGATCCAGGCCCCACCGCAGAGCATGTCCGAGACCTCCCCATCCACGACCGCCGCCTTTCTGTCGGGAGGCGGGCAGATGGGGGAGCGCATGCGGGCCAACGACTGGTCGTCCTCGCCGCTCGGTTGGCCGGAAACCTGGCCGCAGGCGCTGCGCTCGGTCGCGAGCCTGATGCTCGGCTCCAGGTTCCCGATGTTCGCCGCCTGGGGGCCGGACCTCGCCTTCGTCTACAACGACGCCTACGCGGAGATCCTGGGCGACAAGCACCCGGCTGCCCTCGGTCGCCGCTTCCGCGAGATCTGGCCCGAGATCTGGGAGGCCATCACGCCCTTCGTCGACAGCGCGATGGCCGGCGAGGCGACCTGGGCCGAGAACCTGCCGTTCACGATGAACCGCCACGGCTACGACGAGCAGACCACCTTCACCTTCTCCTATTCGCCGATCCGGAACGAGGACGGCACGGTGGGCGGCATGTTCTGCTCCTGCACCGAGACCACAGCCAGGGTCAGGGCCGAGGAGGCCCTGCGCGCCAGCGAGGCACGGGCCTCGGGCTTGCTGGAGGGCATGGGCGAGGGCTTCATGCTCCTCGACCAAGACTTCCGCATCCTCCAGATGAACGCCGAGGGCCTCCGGCTGGAGGAGAGGCCGCCGGATCAGGTCGTCGGCCGCTCGCACTGGGAGGTCTACCCGGGCTCCGAGGCCATGCCCATCGGGCAGATGTACCTGCGCGTGATGCGGGAGCGCGTCTCACGGACGCTGGAGCACCGCTATGTCTGGCCGGATGGGCACGCCGTCTGGCTGGAGGTGCGCGCCTACCCGCACCCGGAGGGGCTAGCGCTGTTCTACCGCGACGTGACCGAGCGCCGGGAGCGCGAGGACGCGCTGCGCGAGGCCGAGGCGCGGTTCCAGACCATCGCCAACTCCATCGACCAGATGGTTTGGTCGACGAGGGCGGACGGCTACCACGACTACTACAACCAGCGTTGGTACGACTTCACCGGCGTGCCGGCTGGCACCACGGACGGCGCGGCGTGGGAGGGCATCGTCCATCCCGACGACCGGGAACGGACCTGGGAGGTGTGGAGCGCGTCCCTCGCGAGCGGCGAGCCCTACCGGATCGAGTACCGCCTACGCCACCATACCGGGCAGCATCGATGGACGCTCGGCCGCGCCCTGCCGATGCGCGACGCCACAGGGCAGGTCACCCGCTGGTTCGGGACCTGCACCGACATCCAGGACATCGTCGAGGCGCGGGACGTGCTCGCACGCTCGCGTGAGGAGCTCGAAGGCCTCGTCACCGAGCGCACCGCCGACCGCGACCGCATGTGGCGGCTCTCCACCGACATCATGCTCGTCGCGCGCTACGACGCCACCATCGAGGCGGTGAATCCGGCCTGGACGACGCTGCTCGGCTGGGACGAGCGCGACCTCGTCGGCGGCGCGTTCATGGATCTCGTTCACCCGGACGACGTCGCGCCCACGCTAGCCGAGGTCGGCGAGTTGTCCGAGGGCCGGACCACCCTGCGCTTCGAGAACCGCTACCGGCACAAGGACGGCAGCTACCGCTGGCTCTCGTGGACAGCCGTACCAGCCGAGGACCGCATCCACGCGGTCGGGCGGGACGTCACGGCCGAGAAGGAGGCGGCGCAGGCGCTCGCCGAGACCGAGGAGGCGCTGCGGCAATCGCAGAAGATGGAGGCGGTGGGCCAGCTCACCGGCGGCATCGCCCACGACTTCAACAACCTGCTCACCGGCATATCCGGCAGCCTGGAACTGCTGCAGACGCGCATGAGCCAGGGCCGCCTGACCGAGATCGACCGGTACATGACGGCCGCGCAAGGGGCGGCCAAGCGGGCCGCCGCGCTGACGCATCGCCTGCTCGCCTTCTCGCGGCGGCAGACCCTCGAACCGAGACCGACCGACGTGAATGGCCTCATCCATGGCATGGAGGAACTCATCCGCCGGACCGTGGGCCCGGCCGTCCACATCGAGGTGGTCGGCGCAGGCGGCCTCTGGCCGGCGCTGGTGGACCCGGGCCAGCTTGAGAACGCGCTGCTGAACCTGTGCATCAACGCCCGCGATGCCATGCCCGAGGGCGGACGCATCACGGTCGAGACTGCAAACCGGTGGCTCGACCACCATGCCGCCCGCGAACGCGACCTGCCACCGTGACAATACCTATCGCTCTGCGTCACCGACACCGGCACGGGGATGAGCGCGGATGTGGTCGCCAAGGCGTTCGACCCGTTCTTCACCACCAAGCCCATCGGCCAGGGTACCGGACTTGGTCTCAGCATGATCTACGGCTTCGCCAAGCAGTCCGGCGGGCAGGTGCGCATCTACTCGGAAATCGGGCAGGGCACGACCGTGTGCCTGTACCTGCCGCGCCACCACGGCGACGTCTCCGCCGCCGGGGACCTTCCGGACCTCGCCGACGCGCCCAGGGCCGAGCCAGGGGAGACGGTGCTCGTCGTCGACGACGAGCCGTCCGTGCGCATGCTGGTGGCCGAGGTGCTGGAGGACCTGGGCTACGCGGCCATCGAGGCGGCGGACGGCCCGTCCGGCTTGCGGGTGCTGCAGTCGGACGCGCGCGTCGACCTGCTGATCACCGACGTGGGCCTGCCCGGCGGCATGAACGGTCGGCAGGTGGCGGACGCGGCCCGGGTGACACGGCCCGGCCTGAAGGTGCTCTTCATCACCGGCTACGCCGAGAACGCGGCGGTGGGTAACGGCTACTTGGAGCCCGGCATGCAGGTGCTCACGAAGCCGTTCGTGATGGAGGCCTTGGCGTCGCGTATCCGGGACATGATCGAGGCGTGACCCATATCTGTCGGCTGCGACGAGGTTTGAGGGAGCGGGGACGCGTGGCGGCCATGGCCGAGGCATGGAGGGATAGGTGCGACGCGGAGAAGGGTAGCGGACAATGACCCTTGCTGAAGCCGCGGCCACGCTGTTCCGGGGTACTGGGGAGGTCCGGGCGCTCGCGCGCGGCCTCGACTGGTCGGCGACGCCTCTTGGTCCCGTGGCCGCCTGGCCGCAGAGCCTGCGCTCGACCGTTCGCACGCTCCTGTCCTCGCAGTACCCGATGATCCTGACGTGGGGCCCCGAGTTCACCCAGGTCTACAACGACGCCTACGCCAAGCTCATCGGCGCCGGGCACCCCAACGCGCTCGGCGGCGACATCCGTGTCACGCTGGCGGCGTCCTGGGACACGCTTGGCCCGATGATCGCCCGCGTGATGCAGACCGGCGAGGCCAACTGGACGGCGGCCCTGCCGCTCTTGATGGAGCGGGCCGGCTACCGGGAGGAAGCCTACTTCAGCGTCTCTCATGCGCCGGCCGAGGACGACGACGGCCGCATCGTCGGCATGCTGGCGGTGTGCAGCGAGGTCACCGCCCAGGTCGTGGGCGAGCGTCGGCTCGGCCTGCTGCGCGACCTGGCGGCCAACGCGGGCGAGACCCGTAACGTCGACGCGACCTGCGCGGACGTAGCCCGCGCGCTGTCCGGCGAGAGGCTCGACGTGCCCTTCGCGCTCGTCTTCCTGCGCGAGCCCGACGGCAGCCTGCGTCAGGGCGCGGCTGTCGGAATCGATGCCGCCCATCCCCTGGCCTCGGCGGAGGCAGGGGCGACCTGGCCCTTTGAGCGGGCGCTCGCGGGCGAGACCGTAGGGGTGGGCGGCCTCGGCACGACCCTCGGCATGGCGGGAGGGTTGTGGGGCGACCCCGTGGAGGACGCGCTGGTCGTGCCGCTCGCGGGCGAGGCCGGCTCGGAGCCGCTGGGCGTGCTGATCCTCGGCGTGAGCCCGAGCCGCGCGCTCGACGAAGGCTACAGGGGCTTCCTCGATCTCGTGGCGGGGCAGGTCTCGACGGCGCTCCGCAATGCGCGCGCCTACGAGGAGGAGCGGCGACGCGCCGAGGCCCTGGCCGAACTTGACCGCGCCAAGACGCGGTTCTTCTCCAACGTCAGCCACGAGTTCCGCACCCCGTTGACCTTGATGCTCGGCCCCCTTGAGGAGGCCTTGCGGGACCCCGGCATCGCGCCCGGGAGCCGCAAGGAGCTTGAGGTGGCCCACCGGAACGCCCTCCGGCTACTCAGGCTCGTCAACACCTTGCTCGACTTCTCGCGCGTCGAGGCCGGACGCGTCGAGGCGACCTTCGCGCCGGCCGACCTCGCGGCCCTGACGGCGGACTTGGCGAGCACCTTCCGCTCGGCGGTCGAACGGGGCGGCCTTGCCCTACGCGTCGACTGCCTTCCGCTTCCAGAGACCGTCTTCGTCGACCGGGACATGTGGGAGAAGGTCGTCCTCAACCTGTTGTCCAACGCCTTCAAATTCACCTTCCACGGCAGCATCGACGTCCGGCTCGGGCCGGGTCCGGCAGACGTATGCCTGACGGTGGCCGACACCGGTGTCGGAATTCCCGCCGAGGCGTTGCCGCACGTCTTTGACCGCTTCCACCGCATCGAGGGCACCCGCAGCCGCTCGCACAAGGGCTCGGGGATCGGCCTCGCGCTCGTGCGCGACCTCGTCTCCCTCCACGGCGGGGACGTCGAGGTTCGCAGCACGCTTGGTCAGGGCACGACCTTCACGGTGACCCTTCCCTTCGGGCGCTCCCACCTGCCCGCTGACAGGGTCGTCGAGGCAGGGGCGGCACCCGACGAAGGCCAGGCCCGCGGTTACGTCGAGGAAGCCTTGCGATGGCTGCCCCAAGTGCCGTCCAACGTCGTATCCCTTCGGGGCTCGCTCGAAGAGGCACCCTCCGGGGATGGTCGGCCCCGCATCGTCCTGGCCGATGACAACGCCGACATGCGTGCCTACGCCGAGCGCCTGCTCGGGCGGGACCACCAAGTGGTCGCGGTCGGTGACGGCGCCGCCGCCCTGGAAGCGTTGCGCAAGGCGCCGGCGGACCTGCTGCTCACCGATGTGATGATGCCGGTGCTCGACGGCATCGCGCTGACCCGGGCAGTCCGGGCCGATCCCGCCCTACGCACGGTGCCGGTGATCATGCTCTCCGCCCGCGCGGGCGCCGAGGCCGGCGTCGAGGGATTGGAGGCCGGCGCGGACGACTACCTCGTGAAGCCGTTCTCGGCGCGGGAGCTCCAGGCGCGCGTCCGGGCCAACCTGGAGCTGTCGCGCCTCCGTGCCGAGGCACAGGAACAGGCTGTGCAAACGCGCAAGATGGACGCCATCGAGCAACTGACGGGAGGCGTCGCGCACGACTTCAACAACCTGCTCGCCGCGGTGATGGGCTCCTTGGAGCTTGCCGAGCGCAAGGTCACGGACGAGCGCGCGTTGCGTCTCCTGCACAATGCCATGCAGGCCGCGCAGCGCGGTGCCAGGCTCACTGAGCAACTGCTCGCCTTCTCTCTCAAGCAGCGCCTGGAAGCACACCCCGTCGACCTCAACGGCGTGCTCTCCGCCATGGCCGAGCAGCTACACCGGACCTTAGAGCCTGTTTGAGGACGAAACCTCAGGCTGGATTGTTGAGGGCGTTGGCGGCCATGAGGCAGGCGACGCAGGCAAGACGGCCGGTCGCGACATC
>NZ_JBMVEP010000014.1:0-99535 GCF_049543375.1 Methylobacterium sp. NPDC097929
TCACACGGTAGCGCTTGTGCATGCCGCCCTCCTGACTTCAAGAGACAGGAGACTCGCGCCAACAAGCCCACACCGCAAGCGGGACAGAGCACTAGATTCGAGGCCGGGAAGCCGAGGGACGGGTTTCAGGAAAAAGAGAGGCGGGGACGCGTGTCGCTCGAAACGGCAGGTCCCGCTCACGGCACCGTCCGAGCGCTCGTCAGCGACACGAGGGCCGTCCCGGTCGAGGAGGTCTGGCGATTCGAGGATCGGGATGCATCCGCATCGTCGCGAATCACCGTCCGGCGGAGTCCACGGCCCGCAGACAGGCTTGCGAATATCGACGGGCACTCTCTCACCCGGGGACCGGCCCGCTTCGGGACGCGCCCCGCAGCCTCGATGCACCATCGGCAAATCAAGCGCGCTTCTGGACTGGTGTTCCGCTTCCGGCCGACTTGAGGAACCCGCTCCGTCGCCGGCCGGTGACGGCGGCAGGGCAGCAAGGTCTACAAGAAGACGGTTCACGGGCCGTGAGATCCAGTGTCGGGGCCGGATGGAACCTCGTATGAAGGGTCGTGGGGCCGATTGCTGCGCCGCCGGTGTGTCCTGGCCGCTACATCGGCAGCGGCGGAAATGGTCTAGCTTCTTCTCGATCGGGCTCTCTGCTGGGGATCAAAAATGAAGAAGCTTCTGACATCGCTCGCCGCGTTCACGGCGATGACCGCCGCGGCCTCCGCCGCCGACCTGCCGCGCCGCGCCGCGCCGCCGGTCTTCACCCCCGTTCCGGTGTTCACCTGGACCGGTTTCTACGCCGGTTTCAACGCCGGTTACGGCTTCGGCGTCGAGGACAACGGCGCCCGTTCGGTCGTCGGCGTCAACTCGCTGACCGGCCTCGTGCGTCCCGGCCAGACCGCCGTCATCGCCTTCGGCGGCAACGACCGCAGCGACGGCTTCGTCGGCGGTGGCCAGATCGGCTACAACTACCAGTTCACCCCGGGCTCCGGCGTCGTCGTCGGTATCGAGGCTGACGCTCAGTACGTCGACTTCGGCCGCAACCGGAACCAGTTCTCGGTCGTGAACAGCAACCCGGCCTTCCCGGGCGTCGCCGCCCAGCAGGTCTTCAACCCGAACGGCGTTTCCAGCCTCGACTTCTTCGGCACCGTCCGCGGCCGTCTCGGCTACGCCTTCGATCGCGTCCTGTTCTACGGCACCGGCGGCTTCGCCTACGGCGCCGGCGGCGGCCGTCAGTTCGGCCTGCCGAACAGCTCCACCGACGACTTCCGCACCGGCTACGCCGCGGGTGGTGGTGTCGAGTACGCTCTCCCGACCGACTCGTTCCTGAACTTCTTCCGCTCCTCGGCCGTGACGCTGAAGGTCGAAGGTCTGTACGTGAACCTCGATCGCGGCGGCGGTGCCCTCAACGGCGCCTTCGCGGTGAACAACGTCGGCACCGTGATCACCACGGCTTCCCCGGGCGTGGTCGTCGTCTCCGGCGCCCAGCGCCGCAACGACACCGAGTTCGCGGTCATCCGCGCCGGTCTGAACTACAAGTTCGGCAGCTACTAAGCCGAACCGTCAATAAGGGTCTCGAAACCAGGGAGCCCGGCCGCAAGGCCGGGCTTCTTGCGTTTGGGCGGGACGCGAGACGAGGGACCTGGACCGGGCCCGCCTCCGGGCGCGAAAAAGCCCGGCCTCTCGGCCGGGCTGTCCGAACGACGCTTCGTCCGGGTCGGGTTCGTCAGGCGCTGGCCTGGATCCAGCGGGAGAGGTCGCCCTTCGGAGCGGCGCCGACCTTCTGGCTGGCGAGCTTGCCGTCCTTGAAGATCATCAGCGTCGGGATCGAGCGGATGCCGTAGGTCGAGGCAATGCCGGGGTTCTCGTCCACATTCACCTTGACGATCTTCACCTTGCCCTGAAGATCGACGGAGATCTCCTCAAGGGCCGGGCCGATCTGACGGCAGGGGCCGCACCACTCCGCCCAGAAATCCACCACGACGGGCTCGGAGGACTGCAGAACGTCCTGCTCGAAGCTCGCATCGGTCACTTTCACGGTCGCCATCATACGTCCTTTCGACACGCGGTCCCCGAAGACACCGGGGAGCGGGTTCGGCGCCTATCGGTCGAGCGAGAATTGGCGACGCCCCGGCGCCCGGTCAAGGCACCCCGTCCGCGCCACGGGTCTGAGGCGCCGGGGCGGCATGGATCGTGCCCGAATCCTCCCCGCAATCCTTGTCCGGCCCGAGCGTCCGCCGCGCGGCAGCGGCGTCTGGACGCCGGTGCGACCCTCGCCGTTCGCGCCCAGCGCCCCATTTGGCGGGCAGGATCGGCGACCCGCACAAGGATCAATCGACGTGACGCGCACCCTTTCGCTCCTGCTCGCCACCGTCGCGGCTCTCGGCCTCGATGCGTCCGCCTTCGCCCAACAGCCCGCCGGTCAGGACACGCGGTCTCCCCGGATCGAGGGCGAGTCGTTCCAGGCGCCGGCGGCGCCGAGCGCGGGCAATTCGGTCGCCGAGAAGGACCCGCCGAACACCGAGTACAAGCCACTCCTGCCCAACCAGACCCGGGCGCCGGAGCCCGCGCAGAAGTCCGAGGTCGAGACCGCGGTCGCGGTGAAGGGGCTCGACAGCCCGTGGGCGATGGAGTTCCTGCCCGACGGGCGGATGATCGTGACCGAGAAGGCGGGCAAGATCCGCCTCGTGGCCAAGGACGGCACCGTGGGCCAGCCGGTGGCGGGCGTGCCGAAGGTCGATGCGCGGGGGCAGGGCGGCCTGCTCGACATCGCGCTCAGCCCGAGCTTCGCCAACGACCGCACGATCTATTTCAGCTTCAGCGAGCCGCGGGACAAGGGCAACGGCACCACCGTGGCCAAGGCCAAACTCGTCGAGAGCGACGGCAAGGCGCGGCTCGACGATCTCAAGATCATCTTCCGCCAGACGCCCGCCTACGACGGCGACAAGCATTTCGGTTCGCGCCTCGTCTTCGCGCCCGATGGGAAGCTGTTCGTCACGGTTGGCGAGCGCTCCGACAAGCAGACCCGCGGACAGGCCCAGGATCTGACGAGCGGGCTCGGCAAGGTCTTCCGGATCGAGACCGACGGCAGCGCGCCGAAGGACAACCCCTTCACCGGCGGCGAGAAAGCGCGGCCGGAGATCTGGTCCTACGGCCACCGCAACGTCCAGTCCGCCGCCCTCGACAGCCAGGGCCGGCTCTGGACGGTGGAGCACGGTCCCCGCGGCGGCGACGAGCTGAACCGCCCGCGTCCCGGCCTCAACTACGGCTGGCCGGTGGTGACCTACGGCATCGAGTATTCGGGCGAGAAGATCGGCGACGGCCAGACCCAGGCCGGCGGTACGGTGCAGCCGGTCTATTACTGGGACCCGGTGATCGGGCCCTCCGGCATGGCGCTGTACAACAAGGATCTCTTCCCGGCCTGGAAGGATCAGTTCCTGATCGGTGGCCTCGTCAGCACCGGTCTCGTCCTGCTCAAGCTCGACGGCGACAAGGTCGTCACCGAGGAGCGCATCCCGCTGGAGCACCGCGTCCGCGACGTGCGGGTCGGCCCGGACGGCGCCGTCTACGCGGTGACCGAGGATGACGGCCAGATCGTCAAACTGACGCCGAAGAAGAGCAGCTGAGGCCAGGCTCGCCTCGCCTCGGCTCCCCGGCACGTCCTTGCGCGGCTCGGCGCAAGCCATCCAGGGCGCGACCTCTCAGGAAAGGTCGCGCCGCAGGATCGTTTCGCAGCCGCGCGATGACGGCGAGGGCGCTCAGGAAACGGCCTCCACCCGCCGCACCACCGGCCCCGAGGTCCAGACCAGGAGAGCCGTGATCGCGTGGTCGGGCCAGATCGCGGCGGCGAGCCGCGCATAAAGTGCAACCTGGGCCGCCTCGCGCTGCGGCAGGGGCGCGCCGTCGGCGGGTGGGCGGCCGGTCTTGAAATCGCACAGCGTGACCCGGCCCTCCTCCACCACGAGGCGGTCGATGCGGCCGGTCACGTCGCGCTCGACGCCGTCCACGCTGATCCGGCCCGAGAGCGCCACCTCGGCGCGGGCTTGCGCCGAGAAGAGCGCGGCGAGGTCGGGCGCCTCGATCAGCCGCAGCACGGAGCGTACGAGGTCCCGGCGCCGGGCCTCGTCCAGGGTCGGCGCACGGGCGCGGGCAAAGCGCTCCGCAGCCTCCGAACGGCGGGCGGGCTCGATGCGCGGCAGGTGTTCGAGCAGGGCGTGAACCAGGGCGCCCCGGCGCCTTGCCTCGGCGTCGCCCTGGCGGCGGCGCGGCTGGCGCTGGCCGTCCGCCGCGCCGAGGGCGCCGGACGGGCTCAGCGGCGGCGCGGACTCGGTCTCCGGGGCGGCCGGCGCGAACAGCCAGGCCGGCACCGCCTCCGCCTCGGACGGAGTCGAATCCCGGGCCGCAGCGGCCAGCGCGGCGGCGGAGCCGTCGCGCCAGAGGGTGATCGCCCCGTGGTCGGTCTCGAGGGTCTCGCCGGCACCCAGGCCCCGCTCCAGGCCGATGCGCACCATCTCGCACCAGGAGGCCGGCGTTTCCCGCGTCGCCCCGCGATACGGCGCGATCACGAGGTGGTCGGCCGCGCGGGTCATGGCGACGTAGAGCAGACGGTTGTGCTCCTCCCGCGCCCGCGCCTGGAGGGCGGAACGGGCCCGGAGCGTGGCCGCGCAATCCTGCGTGCGCCCGCCGGTCCAGACCGGCGGCAGCGGACCGTCGGCGGCGTGGTCGAGGCTGAGCAGCGGCGGGTCGTTGCGGCCGAGCGGCTCGCAGCCGTCGATGACGACGACGACCGGGGCCTCCAGGCCCTTGGCGCCGTGCACCGTCATCACCCGCACCTCGTCCCGGCCGGATTCGAGGTCGCGCTTGACCGAGAGGCCGGACCGGCCGCGGCCGGGCTGCACCACGTAGTCTGCGAGGAAGGCGTCGAGGCAGGGCGCGTCGGTGCCGGTCTCGGCCTCCGCGGCCTGGGCCAGGAACACGTCGATGGCGTCACCCGCCTCGCCGCCGAGCCGGGCGACCAGCCGGCTGCGGCCCCCGTGCGGCCCGAGCAGGGCGGCGTAGAAGCCGAACGGGCCGTTCTCCGCCGCGAGCCGGATCCAGAGCCGCAGCGCCTCCCGGCCGCGTATCGCAGCAGGGTCGCCGGCCTCGGCGTGACGGGCGAGCGCGTCCTCCAGCGTCTCCTCGAAGGGGCGGCGGGCGCAGATACGGGTGAGGTCGTCGTCGGTCAGCCCGACCAGCGGGGTCTTGAGCGCGACAGCCAGCGTCAGGTCGTCGGCGGGGAGCAGCCCGGCGCGGCCGACCGCCACGAGGTCGAGCACGGCGATGTGGCCCGCCACCTCCAGCCGGTCCTGGCCGGCCACCGGCACGCCGAGACCCTTCAGCGCCCGGATCACCTCCTCGAAGGCGGCCGAGCGCTTGCGCACGAGGATCAGCACGTCGCCGGGCCGCCAGACCCGGCCGCAGGCATCGCCCGTCGTCGTCCAGGTCTTCACCGCGCGGGCGATGCGACGGGCGACGACGATGGCCGGGGCGTTGGTCTCGGGCGCGTCCACGGGCGCGGCCCAGGCGTCGGGCTCCTCGGCCTCGGCCGGCTCCTCGATGCCCCAGAGCTCGACGGCGCCGGGCACGCCGGCCCGGGCGGAGGCGTGGACGGTGCCGGGTGCTCCCGCCTCGAAAGACAGGCCGGCGAAGTGCTCGGGGACCTGGAAGACGGCATCGACCGCCGCCAGCACGTGGGAAGCGGTTCGGAAGGAGAGCCGCAGGCTCACGTCGGCGAAGTCGTCCTCGGCGTCCCGCGCGGCCCGCTCCCAGGCGCGCCGGGTCAGCTCGAATTCCCGCGGGTCGGCGCCCTGGAAGCTGTAGATCGACTGCTTGGGATCACCCACGGCGAAGCGGGTGCGGCGCAGGCCCCGCGCGCCCTCGCCCGCGGCGAACTCGGCGGTGAGCGTGCGCAGGATCTCCCATTGCTGCGGGTTGGTGTCCTGCGCCTCGTCCACGAGGACGTGATCGACGCCCCGATCGAGCTTGAACAGGACCCAGGAGGCGCCCACCCGCGAGAGCAGGTCGAGGGTCTTATGGATCAAATCGTCGAAATCGAGGGCGCCGAGCCGGGTCTTCTGCGCCTCGACGCGGCGGTGGATCTCGGCGGCGAGCCGGAACAGACCGCGCGTGCGCGCCAGTGCCCGGGCGGCGCGCAGGCTGTCGAAGAGCGGGATCAGCCGCGCCTGCTCGTCGAGCAGCGCCTGCTTGATCTCCTCCGGGACGGCCTTGGTGCCGAAGGATTTGGCCGCGCGCGGCTCGTCCTTGTCGGTGAAGAAGACCGCGCGGTAGGGGGCCAGCGCCTTGCCCGTGCCCGCGTCCAGAAGCGCGTGCGCCTCCACGAGCCCGTCGGCGAGCCGCTCGTCCGTGCTCTTGCCGGTGCGCAGCCGGCCGGCGATCTCGAGCCAGTTCCCGAGGGTGCTCCCGCCCAGAATCTCGGCCTCGACGGTCTCGACCCCGGTGCCGTCGGCGAGCGCCAGCGCACCGGGCAGGCGGGCCAAGGCCGGTTCGAGGGCGCGGTGATCGGAGAACAGCGCACGCGTGCGCATGGCGGTGCGGATCGCGTCGCGCAGGGTGTCGCCGGAAGCTTCCGCCCCGACCACGGCGAACGCGTCCGACAGCTCCTGGTCGCCCCCGAGGAAGGCATCGGCCAGCACGTTGTCGGTCTCGATCTCGAAGGCCTCGCGCGACTGGTTCTCGTCGAGCACGACGAAGCGGGCCGGCACGTTGGCCTCGAACGGGAACATGTGCAGCAGCCGCTCGCAGAGCGCGTGCAGGGTCTCGATCTTGAGGCCCCCCGGCGTCTCGACGGCGCGGGCGAACAGGCGGCGCGCCAGCCGCAGGGTATCGCGGGAGGGCCGCGCGCCGGTGAGCTCGGTCAGTTCCGCGGCCAGATCCGCATCCGCCAGGGTCACCCAGCGGCCGAGTCGCTGGAAGACGCGGATCGACATGTTGGCGGCGGCCGCCTTGGTGAAGGTGAGGCAGAGGATGCGGCCCGGAGGCGCGCCGTCGAGGAGCAGGCGCAGCACCCGGTCGGTGAGCACCTTGGTCTTGCCCGCGCCGGCATTGGCCGAGACCCAGGCCGAGAGGCGCGGGTCGGCGGCCCGGCGCTGGGCCGCCCGCGTGAGGTCGTCGACGGTGAAGCCGGCCAGAGGGGCGTTCACGCGAGGTCTCCTTCACCAGCCAGCGACCATTCGAGGACGCGGGCGAGGTGGTCGTAATCGCTGTAGGCGCGCACGTACTGGGCGTAGGGCCGCGACAGGTAGGCCGCCTCGCCCGTCATGTAGCGGGCGATCAGGCCGCGCAAGCGCTCCAGATGTTCTGCGACGATGGCCTCGACCGTGCGCGCATCGCCCGGGGGTGCCTTCACGGGGATCGGCCGGAACGGCTCGCGCCCGCCCGAGGCGTGCACGTAGAGCAGGTCGGGGGGTGTGGCCGCCTTCAGCCCCTCGAAGGCGCCCTGCATCAGCATCGCCGCCTCCAGCGTCAGCTGGGGCGAGAAGCCGGCGAAGACGGTGCGGTTGCTCGGCGGCGCGCCGGTCTTGAAGTCGACGATGCAGAAGCCGCCATCGGCCCGCGCCTCGATGCGGTCGGCCCGGGCCGAGAGCGTGAAGCTGCGCTCGCCCAGCGGAATCACCAGCTTGCCCGAACGCTCCGCGTGGATGGCGCTCACGCCCCGGCGCTGCTCGGCCTCCCATTCGAGGAAGGCGGCGGCCATGCGCTCGTAGCGGGGAAACCACTCGGCGTAGAGTTCGGGATACTGGTCCTGGAGCGGGCCGAAGGCATCCAGGGCGATGGCGTAGAGCAGCGTTTCCGCATCCGCCGGCAGCGGGCCGGGATGGGCCTGCGAGAAGTCGCCGAGGACCTTGTGGATCAGGCTGCCGCGCTCGGCCGCGCCCGGCACCACGGCGATGGGCTCCAAAGCCTCCAGCCCCAAAATGTGCCGGGCGAAGATCGCGTAGGGGTCGCGCACCAGGGTCTCGATCTCGGTGACGCTGAGCCGGTCCGGGAACAGGGCCGGGTCGGGCTTCGGCGCGGGACGTTTCAGGCGCGGCGGCGGCGCCTCGAGACCGCGGTCGAGGATCGCCGCGAGCCCGCGCAGGCGCTGACCGCGGGCGACCGCCTCGGCCCAGATGCCGTCGCCGCCGAAGGCGCGCAGGCGCTGGAGGAAGCGCGAGGGCACGGTGGGCGAGCCCTCGCGCTTGGCCGCGCGGGTCAGCACGGCGTCGTGGCAGCCCAGGGCTTGCACGAAGTCGTGGGCTGCCTGCCCGATCCGGCGCTCGGGCGGGCTCAGGCCCACCTGGCCCCGCATCGGCCGGTTGAGGAAGGCGTCGGTGGTCTGGCGCACCGGCCAGACCGCCTCGTCGAGGCCGCCGAGCACGATCCGGTCGACGGAGAGGAGGCGCGCTTCCAGGGGGCCGAGGATGCGCAGGCGCGGATGCGCCGCGCCCTGTGCGCAGGCCACGCTGCGGTCGCGGGCGAGCGTGGTGAAGAAGGCGGCGTAGTCGGAGAACCGGCCCGGCAATTCCTCGAATGCGGCCGATTCCAGATCGTCGAACAGGGCGTCGAGCGCGTCGAGGGAGGGATCGTCGGTCTCCTCGGCGTCCTCCTCCGCCTCGTCCTCAGCCGCGTCCATCATCCGCTCGCAGGCCTCCCGGTGCCCGGCGGCGAGCGCCACGAGGTTGCCGGTGGCGGGGTGGCGATCCGTGCGGAACGGGCCGAGCGCGATCTCCAGCCGGTCGAGGATGGCTTCCGCCAGATCCCAGTCGATCGGCTTCAGGCGCTTCTTAGCGCGGGGCACGCGGCCCGTTCCCCCGCGCTGCAGGGCGAGCGCGTCGCGCATCCCGTCGAAGCTGTTCTTCGGGATCGGGGCGGGACCGCGCAGGCCGCCGATCTCCAGGGCGGCGGCGGCCCGCACCACGTCGCTGCGGGGCAAGCCCAGCCGCACGTAAGGGTGGGCGAGCAGCGCGATGACCCGGGCCGGCGCCATCTCGGCGGCCAGCTCCGCCACGAGGCGGGCAAAGCGCCCCCCCTGCGAGCGGGCGAGGCTCAGGCCCGCCGAATCCTCCGCCGCGATGCCCCAGCGGGCGAGGTCCGCCGAGACGCGCAGCGCGAGGCCCCGGTCGGGCGTCACCAGCGCCGCGGTGGCACCGGGCGTCTCAAGGGTCTCGCGGAGCGCCAGCGCGGCGACCAGCGCCTCCTCGCGCTCGTCCGCCGCCTCGACCACGGCGAGCCCCGCCATGCCGGCCCGCGCCAGGGCGAGGCGCTCGCTCGCGTCGAGGCGGGCCCAGGCGTCGGTGGTCTCGGCCGGGCGCAGGGCCTGCGACAGCAGCCGCTCCCGGGCCAGCGCCTCCGGCGGCGGTGCGCCCAGCGTCTCGACGGCCTCGCGCGCGACGGCGAGGCCCCTCGGGCCGGTCAGCGCCCGCAGGATCGCCTGCGGATGGCCGTGGGCGATCTCGTCGCGGTCGCCGCCCGCGCCGTCGATTGCCTCCCAGCCCTCCGCGTCGAGATGCAGGTCGAGCCCGGGCAGGACCACGGCGCCGCGGGGCAGGCGGGCCACCGCCGCGATCAGGCGGGCGGTGGCGGGCACGGAGCCCGTGGAGCCCGCCACGATCACGGGATCGCCCGGCCGCTCGCGGGCGAGCCGCTCGGCCTCGGCGAGCACGAGGCGGCGGGCGCGGGCGGTGGGATCGGCCAGCGAGCGGGCGGCGAGGATGTCGGGCCAGTGCTCGGCGGCGATCTTGAGGAAGTCGAGGGTGAGACGGAAGTAGCGGGAATGCTCGGCCTCGACGGCGGACGCGATCTCGCTCCAGGGCAGGCCCTCGACGGTGAGCGCGTCCATCAACCCTTCGAGATCGGCGGCGAGCGCCACCGCGTCGGCCGGGGAGGAGGGCACGAGGAAGGGCACCTCGTCGTCGATGGGAAGCAGTTCGCGATCCACCGTCTCGGCCCATTTCTGGACGAGGCGCGCCAGGATCAGGCGGCGCTCCAGGGCGGGGATCGAGGGATGCAGCAGCTCTTCCGGCGTCTCCAGCAGGGTCTCGGCGGAGAGGTCGAGTTCCGCCTCGTCGGCCTCGCCCAGCGGGATCATCCGCGGCAGCAGCGCCGCCCCGCCCAGGCGCGCCGCCAGCACCGTCGAGAGCGCCCGCACGGCGCGCTGCGTCGGCAGGTAGAGCGTGACGGAGGCCAGCGCGAAGGGATCGCCGCCCGCCTCCGCCACCCCGCCGACGAGCCGGCCCGAGACGAGCGCCTCGGCGAGCGTCGTCAGGAACGGCGCGCCGGGCGGGATCGTGAAGACGCGGGGGGAGGGGATCGCGGGCATTCTCGAAGCGGGAAACCTGACGTTGGCCGTGCCCGACGATCTGAGGGCAAGAGGGTGAAGGCTTTCGAAAGGCCGGCAGGCCCGCTCCGGCGAAGGAGGCGGTTCGGCGGGCCGGCCGTTCGAGCTTTGTTCTAGCACGGACCGTGGAATCGTGGCGAGCCGCCTGTTCGCCGGGGCCGGCTTGGCCTATTGCGCCCTTCGACCCGCCCGGCTCCGGCCGGGCCGGGACAACAGGCGGGGCGGCAGGCGGACCGGTGGAAGAAGCCTTCATCCGATGGCTCGGCTCGACGGGCGCCATTCGCACCGAGATCGTCGCGGCCATCGGCCTCGTGCTCACGCTCGGGGTCAGCGTCCACGTGCTGCTGCGCAAGCGCGTGGTGGGCGCGGCCATCGGCTGGATCGGGCTCGCTTGGCTCGCGCCCGTCTTCGGCACGATGCTCTACGTCACCTTCGGCATCAACCGGGTCGAGCGGCGCGCCCGCCGGCTGAAGCGGCGGCCCTCGCAGCAACTCGACGACACGCCGCAGCCCTCCGCCCACGTGCCCGAGGCCTACCGCCCCCTCGACCGGGCGGTGCAGACGATCACCGGCCTGCCGACGGTGGCGGGCAACCGCATCGCGCGCTACCGCAACGGCGACGAGGCCTACCCGGCGATGCTGGCGGCCATCGGCGCGGCGCGGCGCAGCGTCGCCCTGTCGAGCTACATCTTCCGCGACGACCGGACCGGCCAGGCTTTCTGCGCGGCGCTGAAGGCCGCGCAGGACCGGGGCGCCGAGGTCCGCGTGATCGTCGACGGGATCGGCAGCGGCTACTTCTCCCCCGCCGCGTGGCGCCGCCTGCACCGGCTCGGCGTGCCGGCCGGGCTGTTCATGCACTCCGTGCTGCCCTGGCGGATGCCGTTCCTGAACCTGCGCACCCACAAGAAGCTCCTGATCCTCGACGGTCAGGTCGCCTTCACCGGCGGCGTCAACATCTCCGACGACAACCGCGTTGCACAAGGACCGGACTTCCCGATCCGCGACACGCATTTCAAGATCGAGGGGCCGGTGGTCGAGCACCTGACCCAGGCCTTCATCGCCGACTGGCTGTTCGTGAGCGGCGAGGAACTGGAGGGCGAGGCGTGGCTGCCGCCGCTGGCGCCCGCGGGCGACGTCACCGCCCGGGTCGTCACCTCCGGCCCCGATGCCGACATCGAGAAGATCGCCACCGTCGTCCTGCACGCCATCACCCTGGCGAAGGACTCGATCCGGCTGACGACGCCCTACTTCCTGCCCAACGACCTCATCGTCAGCGCGCTCTGCCTCGCGGCGACGCGGGGCGTCGAGGTCGACGTGGTGATTCCCCGCAAGAGCGACCACCGCTTCGTCGACTGGGCGACCCGCGGGCATATCGATCCGCTCCTCAGGAGCGGCGTGCGGGTCTGGATCGACGAGCCGCCCTTCGATCATTCGAAGGCGACGGTGATCGACGGCCAATGGTGTTTCGTCGGCAGCGCGAACTGGGATTCGCGCAGCTTCCGCCTGAACTTCGAGCTGAACGTCGAGGTCTACGACGCCGAACTCGCCCGTGCGCTCGAAGCCTTCATTTCGGAAAAGCGGCAGACCCGGCTGACGCTCGCCGATCTCGACGCCCGCTCGCTCCCGATCCGCCTGCGCGACGCAGCCGTCCGACTGCTTCTGCCATACCTTTGAGCCGCCCGACCGAGGCCGCCCCCTCCGGCGCGGGGGAGAGCCGCACCACGATCGGACGATGGTCGGATAGGCCGCGGGGCAGCACGGCCCGCTCG
Source organism: Methylobacterium sp. NPDC097929 (assembly GCF_049543375.1). Lineage (NCBI taxonomy): Bacteria > Pseudomonadati > Pseudomonadota > Alphaproteobacteria > Hyphomicrobiales > Methylobacteriaceae > Methylobacterium > Methylobacterium sp. NPDC097929. Next base: position 12,135 of record NZ_JBMVEP010000014.1, read on the forward strand.
TGGCAGACGAGGCCGCGCACGAGGCAGCGGTCGAGCCGCAGGGGCAGCACGTCGACCATGGCGTGGGTCGGCCGCCGGGGGCCGACGTCGCGGAAGCCCGGCAGCAGGGCGGGGCCGACGATGTTGTAGTCGCCGAGCACCGCCGCGCGGGCCGGCAGGTGGCTCTCGATGCGCCGCAGCTGGCGCCGGTTGAGCACCTGACCGTGGGAGAGATGCACGTTGGCGACGCCGAATTCGCCGCAATCGAGCACCTGGCAGACCCGGTCGATCAGGACGCCGGGGGGCAGGGTGACGATCTCCGGCGGGTTCGGCCAGGGCGTCGGGCTCCACATCGCCAGCCCGTGGATGCGCCCCGGCAGTTGCGCCCAGGCATAGACGCCGCCGACCCTGTCCTTCAGGGCCGCGATCTCCCGCGTGGCCTCCTGCATCAGCAGCAGGTCGGGCCGCTCCTGCTCGATCAGCGTGACGAGGCAATCCACCGCCGCGCCCGTGCGGCGCAGCAGATTCCAGCTCACGATCTTTTTGGCATCGGGACCGGGCGAGGGGAGCGCGGGAGCGTTGCGTCTCAGGAGCATGAGGCTGGTTCGCGCGATCTCGTGTCGGCTTCGGGGCGGCGGGGAGGCAATGCACGGGGCGAGGATCGGTTCGACCGCTCCGGCTCTCAGCGTCCCTTGCGATCGAGGAAGGCGGCGATCCCGTCTTCCGCGACGCGCGTCAGCATGTTCTGCGTCATCACCCGGCCGGCATGGGCGTAGGCCTCGGCCAGCGGCATTTCCAACTGCTCGTAGAAGGCCCGCTTGCCGACCCGGACGGTGTACGGGCTGCGCGCCGCGATCCCCGCGGCCAGGGACTGCGCGGCGGCGAGCGCTCCGCCAGCCTCCACCACGTCGTTGACGAGACCCAGGCGCCGGGCCTCCTCCGCATCCGCCATCTCGGCGGTGAGCAGCATCCGCATCGCCGCCTTGCGCGAGAGGTTGCGCGAGAGCGCCACCATCGGCGTCGAGCAGAACAGGCCGATCTGCACGCCCGGCGTGGCGAAGCGCGCCTGCGCCCCCGCCACGGCCAGATCGCAGGAGGCCACGAGCTGGCAGCCGGCGGCGGTCGCCACGCCCTCCACCGCCGCGATCACCGGCTGGGGCAGGGCGGGAATCGCCATCATCACGCTCGAGCAGAGCGCGAACAGCGCTTCGAACTTCTCCGCGCCGCGGTCGCTCTGCGCCCGATAGCCGGTCATCTCCTTGAGATCGTGGCCGGCGCAGAAGGCGGGACCCGCCGCCGCCAGAACCACGGCGCGCACGCCGTCGTCCTCCGACAGCGCCGCGAAGGCCTCGCGCAAGGCTTCGAGCAGACGGAGCGAGAGCGCGTTGCGCGCCTGCGGCCGGTTGAGCGTCAGGGTCGCGACGCCGTCGCGATCCGCGCGCAGCAGGGAAGGGGCCGACCCGGTCTCGCTCATGGCATCCTCGCGCCGCGGGTGTCATCCACCCTGTTCCCGCACTCCGTTCTCGCGCGCCATGCGGGGCGCGGCAACGCCACCCCCCTAGCCGGCTCTTGTGCAGTGCCATACCGTGCGCCGCATCAAAGCCCTGCCAGCCCGGAGCCCCCTTTGACGACCGAGATCGCCCGCCCGACCACCCGCAGCCCCGACCACGCCATCGATCCGATCTTCACCGAGCGCTGGTCGCCGCGCGCCTTCACCGGAGAGGCGGTGCCGGAGGCCGAGCTGCTGCGGATGGTCGAGGCGGCGCGCTGGTCGCCCTCGTCCTACAATTCGCAGCCCTGGCGCTTCCTCTACGCGCTGCGCGACACGCCGGACTGGCAGAGCTTCCTCGACCTGCTGGTTCCGGGCAACCAGAAATGGGCCAAGGACACGGGCGCCCTCGTCTTCCTCGTCTCCAGCGAGCGGATGAAGGTCGGCGACGAGTTGAAGCCCTCCGCCAGCCACTCCCTCGATGCCGGCGCCGCCTCGCTCGCTTTCGCGCTCCAGGCCAACCGGCAGGGCTGGCACGTGCACGGCATGGGCGGCTTCGACCGGGAGCGGGCGATGACGGTGCTGAACGTGCCCGAGCATCACCGGATCGAAGCGGCCTACGGCGTGGGTCGGGCGACGCCCTGGGCGGAGCTGACCGAGGAGCAGCAGGCCAAGGAGCGCCCGAACGCCCGGCGCCCGATCACCGACTTCGCCTTCCGCGGCGGCTTTCCGCAGCGCGAAGGCTGAGGGCGGATCGCGCCGAGTCCGACGAGGGGCGCTCGGATGCGGCGCGGCTGTGAGAAAGACGCGGGACCGGCTCAGCGCCGCCGCAGGTTCGAGGACAATGCCGTGCCGGAGCCGGCCCCCACCTACGACAGTCTCGTCGCGGATTTCCGCTGGGAGATCCCGGAGCGCTACAACATCGCGAGCGATGTCTGCGACCGCTGGGCGCTGACCGAGCCGGACCGCACCGCCCTCCTCGTGCTCGACGCGGACGACCGCCCCGAGCCGGTGAGCTACGGCCGACTGCGCTCGGATTCGCTGCGGCTCGCCGCGGCGCTCGCCGCGCGCGGTGTCGGAGCGGGCGACCGGGTGGCGGTCCTGTTGCCGCAATCGGCCGCGGTCGCGGTGACCCACCTCGCCGCCTACCGGCTCGGGGCGATCGCGCTCCCGCTCGCCGGCCTGTTCGGCGAGGCGGCCCTGCAGCATCGGCTCGCCGATTCCGGCACACGGGCCGTCGTCACCGACGCGGCCGGGCTGGCCAAGCTGGAGCGGCTGCGGCCTGAACTGCCGAACCTCGCCACGATCCTGTCGGTCGACGGCGCCGCCGGCGCGGCCGAGGACTTTTTTTCCGTCCTCGCCTCCGCGGCGGAGGATTTCGAGACGCGGGCGACCGGCCCCGACGACCCGGCCCTGATGATCTACACCTCCGGCACGACCGGGCTGGCCAAGGGCGCGCTGCACGGGCACCGGGTCCTGCTCGGCCACCTGCCGGGCTGGACCCTGATGCACGGCTTCCCACCCGAGGGAACCGGCCTGATGTGGACCCCCTCCGATTGGGCCTGGGCCGGGGGGCTGCTCAACGTGCTGATGCCGTCGCTGCGCCTCGGCATGCCGGTGGTGGCCCGGCCCCACGGCCGGTTCGAGCCGGAGGCGGCGTTCCGGCTGATGGCGGATCTCGGCGTCACCCACGCCTTCCTGCCGCCCACCGCGCTGCGGATGCTGCGCGGCGTCGCGAACCCGCGCGAAACATTCGATCTCTCGCACCTGCGCAACATCGCCTCGGCCGGCGAGGCACTGGGCGCCGAGACCTTCGAATGGGCGAAAGCCGCGCTCGGCCTCACCATCGGCGAGGCCTACGGCCAGACCGAGTGCAACCTCGTTCTCGCCTCCAGCGCGCGGATCGGCGTGGCGCGGGCCGGCGCCACGGGCAAGCCGGTGCCGGGTCACCGCGTCGCGGTCCTGCGCGAGGACGGGACCGAGGCGGAGGCCGACGAGACCGGCGAGATCGCGGTACGCGCGCCCGACCCGGTGCTGTTCCTCGGCTACTGGAATCAACCCGAGGCGACCGCCAAAAAATTCCGCGACGGCTGGTGGATGACCGGCGACCGGGCGCGGCGCGACGCCGACGGCTACATCCGCTTCGTCGGCCGCGAGGACGACCTCATCACCTCGGCGGCCTACCGGATCGGCCCGGCGGAGATCGAGGCCTGCCTCTGCGCCCACCCGGCGGTGGCGCTCGCCGCCGCCGTGGGCGCGCCCGACCCGCTGCGCACCGAGGTCGTGCGGGCCTTCGTCACCCTGCGCGACGGGTTTTCAGCCTCCGAGGCGCTCGCCGCCGAGATCCTGGCCTTCGCCAAGGCCCGGCTCTCCGCCCACGAGGTGCCGCGGTCGCTCAGCTTCCGCGAGACCCTGCCGATGACGACGAGCGGCAAGATCATCCGGCGGCAGTTGCGGGACGAGCCAGCCTGAATGCAAAGCCGATCAACTTGAAGCAGATTGAACATAAAAAGCGTGTCGGTCGCTTCGCCCTTTTGCCCAAGATTTTCAACCGATTCACAACTCATGATTTATAAATTTAGCGCATAAGATCCTGACGCGGAAATTCGACACGCCTTCAATTGAATTATGAAGCGAGGGATGGGTTTTTATGAATAGCTATAGAGAAAAACTGGTATTTGGGATTATTGTAGATGTAACCATTTTATTCGCAATATCTTTATTAATTCTAAGTAAAATTTTCCAAGAAGCTGAGCTCATAGCACAACCTGTCATGATCTTCTGCTCTCTAATATGCTTGAAGCTGAACCAACGAGCCGGCGGAGCCACTATCGCACGATTATTTTCGCCTATTAATATCAAGCACATTCGTGATGTATTAAGGAGAGACCGAGGTCGATTATCTATCTTATTTGTTTCAACATCATTATTATTTGCATTTAAATCTATACGACAAACTATTTACATGGAAATTGATGGATTTTATAAGATCGTGTTTGTATTTTTTATATTATCTTGCATATACATAGTGATAAGGATAGCTCTCGTTGTCGAATATTTACTGGTAGATCAAGAATCTGTTCGCCAGTCTAATTAAAAGCCAAATCTGCGCAATTTTATTCCCCGACCGTATCGTTTCCATAAGCTGGCCAGCGCAGCCGATCGATAGGCAAGGGCGCAGCTGACCGGCGCTGCCTTGTGTAAGAGCGGCTATCCAGCCTGCCGCACCTCCATCGGAGTTGCCCCGCCGATTGGTCGCGCGCGACATGACTTTCTGGCACGTGCGCATCTTCCTGGCCCGGAGCAATCTTGATCGAACGCGGAATCCCCGCCCAGCCATCGCCCATGCCCTGTCCGGCGCAGTTCGACCGGCTGCAGCTCGAGCGTGGCACGGACAGCATCTCGCCCCAGCCTGGAATGAAACGCATAAAGACATCTTTATGTCTTGATTGCTCCCTAAGCCACGCCCTGCTACAGGGATGGCCGACCCGGCCGGGTGAACCGGCCGACGCGCCGGGCCGAAGTGCCGGAACGACTGGCCGTTTCGCGCCGGCCACGACTGAAAAGGGATACCGAGATGGCAGCTGCCAACGATTACATCGTCCGCGACATCGGGCTGGCCGATTACGGCCGCAAGGAGATCTCGATCGCCGAGACCGAGATGCCGGGCCTGATGGCGACCCGCGCCGAGTACGGCGCCAGCCAGCCGCTCAAGGGCGCCAAGATCGCCGGCTCGCTTCACATGACGATCCAGACCGCGGTGCTGATCGAGACCCTGAAGGCGCTCGGCGCCGACATCCGCTGGGTGTCGTGCAACATCTACTCGACCCAGGACCACGCCGCCGCCGCCATCGCCGCCGCCGGCATTCCGGTCTTCGCCGTGAAGGGCGAGACGCTCACCGAGTACTGGGACTACACCGCCAAGCTGTTCGACTGGCATGACGGCTCCATGCCGAACATGATCCTCGACGACGGCGGCGACGCCACCATGTTCGTCCACCTCGGCCTGCGCGCCGAGAACGGCGACACCGCCTTCCTCGACAAGCCGGAGTCGGAGGAGGAGGAGGTCTTCTTCGCACTCCTGAAGAAGAAGCTCGCCGAGAAGCCGAAGGGCTGGTTCGCGGGGCTCGCCGACTCGATCAAGGGCGTCTCCGAGGAGACCACCACGGGCGTGCACCGCCTCTACAACCTCGCGCGTGAGGGCAAGCTGCTCTTCCCGGCGATCAACGTGAACGACTCGGTCACCAAGTCGAAGTTCGACAACCTCTACGGCTGCAAGGAGTCGCTGGTCGACGGCATCCGCCGCGGCACCGATGTCATGATGGCCGGCAAGGTCGCGATGGTCGCGGGCTTCGGCGACGTGGGCAAGGGCTCGGCCGCTAGCTTGCGCAATGCCGGCTGCCGCGTGCTCGTCTCCGAGATCGACCCGATCTGCGCCCTGCAGGCGGCGATGGAGGGCTACGAGGTCGTCACCATGGAAGACGCCGCGCCGCGCGCCGACATCTTCGTGACCGCCACGGGCAACAAGGACATCATCACGATCGAGCACATGCGCGCCATGAAGGACCGCGCGATCGTCTGCAACATCGGCCACTTCGACAACGAGATCCAGGTCGCCGGCCTGAAGAACCTCAAGTGGCAGAACATCAAGCCGCAGGTCGACGAGATCGAGTTCGCCGACGGCCACCGCATCATCCTCCTCTCGGAGGGCCGCCTGGTGAACCTCGGCAACGCGACGGGCCACCCGTCCTTCGTGATGTCGGCCTCCTTCACCAATCAGACGCTCGCCCAGATCGAGCTCTGGACGAACCCGGGCAAGTACGAGCGTCAGGTCTACACCCTGCCCAAGAGCCTCGACGAGAAGGTCGCGGCGCTGCACCTCGAGAAGATCGGCGTGAAGCTCTCGAAACTCCGCCCCGATCAGGCCGCCTATATCGGCGTGTCGCAGAGCGGCCCGTTCAAGCCCGAGCACTACCGCTACTGAGCGATCCCGGCCTCCGAACACCCGGCCTGCCACCCCGGCAGCCGGGGCGTCGCCCGGAGCCCGAAGGGTCACCAGAGCAGATTCGCGAGGAAGCCCGGCCCCAGGCCGGGCTTCTTTCGTTGATGCCGGGCACTATCGACGGCGCGGCGGTCGCTGCATCCTCTGACGAGCGGCAGCCCTCGTCGCGCGCTCGTCGCGCGAATTCTGAAACGATTGGCTCACCATTGCGCTGGGCAGCTCGAAAAGATCGTCAAGTCCTCATTCCGGTGGTGTGGCTTTTGTGCGCTGTACGGCGCCGGAATGCGAAGCGAGGGCGTTCGGGGGCAGAAAGGCGCTTCCAGCCGGATTCGACCCCGCGTTACAGTGGCACGAATCCTCGGAGCGGGTGACCCGCGCGTCGGCGGCAAGCCGGACGCGACGGCGATCCTTTGGCCGGTTCCACCCTCGGTTTGGCTCCGAGGGCGCGGGCGGCCGGGTTCGGGTTGGTGGGGGACGGAAACATGGGTCTGGAGCGGGCGGCGCGCGCCCTGCCGCGCTTCGGCATCCTCGCCGTCGCGGCACCGGTCGCGGCGCTGGCCGAGGGCCTTCCGTCCATCGAAGCGAGGCCGATGCTGGGACCGATGCAGACGCACAACGTTGCCGGCCTCGCCGTCATCCTCGGCCTCGTCCTGTTCGCGACCATCCTGTCGCTGGTCTATCTGCGCGAGCGCGTGGGCTGGCTGCGCAAGGAACGCGCGCTGCAGGACGAACTCGCCCGCCTCGACGGCGCGCACGATCAGGCCGAGATGCTGCTCCACGCCGAGCGTCAGGTCATCGTCGCCTGGGCCGGGCGCGGCGAGCCGATGATCGTCGGCGATGCGGGCTTCGCTCAGGACCTCCGCAATCAGGATCCGCGGGGCCAGGACGCCTCACGCGGCCCCGAGGGCGGCGTGCGGCGCCTGCTCGCCTTCGGCACCTGGCTCACCGCCCAGGACGCGCAGCTCCTCGATTCCGCCGTCGCCGCCCTGCGCGAGCGCGGCACCGGCTTCCGGATGAACCTGCGCAGTCTCGCCGGCCGCTTCATCGAGGCTCAAGGGCAGGCCGTGAGCGGTCGGGCGCTGCTGCGCCTGCGCGAGACCACCGAGGAGCGGCGCGAGCTGATCGAGCTGCGCCACACGCTGGAGGAGGCCAAGCGCGGCCTCTCGGCGCTGGCCGGATTGCTCGACGCGCTGCCGCAGCCGGTCTGGCACCGGGGCACGGACGGGAGCCTCGCCTTCGTCAACGCCGCCTACGCCGCCGCCGTGGAGGCCCCGAACCGCGAGGCGGTGCTGAGCCAGGGTCTCGAACTGATCGACCGGCCCGCCCGCGAGCAGATCGCCCGCCAGCCGGGACGGCCGGGCCTGATCGGCCAGCCCCTGCGCCTCTCCGCCGTGGTGGCAGGCGCCCGCCGCACCCTCGACGTGACCGAGAGCGCCCTCGACAGCGGCCGGGTCGGCATCGCCGTCGACGTCTCGGAGTTGGAGAGCGTGCGCGCCGACCTGCAGCGGCAGATGGACGCCAACGTGCGCACCCTCGACCAGCTGCCGACCGCGGTCGCGATGTTCGACGCGCGCCAGCGCCTGATCTTCCACAACGCCGCCTACCAGCGCCTGTGGGACCTCGACCCCGCCTTCCTCGAAGGCCGTCCGCTCGACGGCGAGATTCTCGACCGCCTGCGCGGCGCCCGCAAGCTGCCGGAACAGGCCGATTTCCGCTCGTGGAAGGCCGACGTGCTGGCCGCCTACCGCGCGGTCGAGCCGACCGACACGCCCTGGTACCTGCCGGACGGGCGGACCTTGCGCGTCGTCGCCGATCCCAACCCGCAGGGCGGCCTGACCTACCTCTACCACGACGTCTCGGAGAGCATGAAGCTCGCCTCGCGCTACGACGCGCTGATGAAGGAGCAGGCCGAGACCCTGGAGGCCCTCAAGGAGCCGGTGGCGGTGTTCGGTGCTGACGGGCGCCTGACGGTCGCCAACCGCGCCTTCGCCGTCACGTGGCGACTCGACCCGGCGACGCTCGCGGGCAAGCCGCACGTCGATGCCGTGATCGCCGCCTGCCGGGCGCTGACGCCGGACCAGGGCGCCTGGGCCGGCATCCGCCAGTCGATCACCGGCCTCTCCGAGACCCGCAGCGGCCATGCCTGCCGGCTCGACATCAGCGACGGCACGGTGCTCGACTGCTCCTCGCAGCCCCTGCCGCTCGGCGCCACGCTGCTCACCTTCATCGACGTCACCGCCAGCGCCAACGTCGAGCGGGCGCTGACCGAGAAGAACGACGCCCTGGAGCGCGCCTCGCAGCTGCGCGACACCTTCGTCCACCACGTCTCCTACGAGCTGCGCTCGCCGCTCACCAACATCATCGGCTTCACCCAGTTGCTGGGCGACGAGACGGTCGGCGCCCTCAACGAGCGCCAGCGCGAGTATTCCGAGCACATCATGCGCTCGTCGGCCGCGCTGCTCGTCATCATCAACGACATCCTCGACCTCGCCTCGATCGATGCCGGCTCGCTCGAACTCCAGCGCGAGACCATCGACGTGCGCGCCACCGTGGAGGCCGCCGTGCGCGGCATCGAGGACCGGCTGGCGGAATCCGACATCCGCCTCGATCTCGACGTGCCGGAGGGCGTCGGCAGCGTCTTCGCCGACGGCAAGCGGGTGCGCCAGATCTTGTTCAACCTGCTCTCCAACGCGGTCGGCTTCTCCGAGCCCGGTCAGCAGGTCCGCGTCGAGGCGCGGCGCGAGGGGGCGGAGCTGAAGCTCACGGTGACCGATCGCGGCCGGGGCATCCCGCCCGAGGTGATCGACCGGGTGTTCGACCGCTTCGAGAGCAACACGCTGGGCACCAAGCATCGCGGCGTGGGCCTCGGCCTCTCCATCGTGCGCTCCTTCGTCGAGCTGCATGGCGGCCGCGTCGAGATCCGCTCCGTGCCGGGCAGCGGCACCCGCGTGGCCTGTCTCTTCCCCGTCGAGCCGGCCCCGGGCAGCGGGCGGCTTGCCGATCTCGACCATGTGGATGACGGGGCGCGGGGCGCGCCCGGAGCCGGGGCGAAGCTGGTCGCCCGTTCCGCGGCAGCCAATCTCGACGCCGCCGAATAGGCTGCGCCGCGCGTCGTCCGGGCGCCGGGGTCTCACGCCGGGCGCCGGAAACGGTTAATCATCCCCTGCTACGATCGGCCCGGTTTGGGGGACCGCATCAGGCTCCCGTTCATCGGGACACCCGCCGCCGGGCGCGGCGGGTCGGGCGTGAGGGACGCCGCATGCCGGTCCGAGGGGCCGGATCGCGGCTTGGCGGAGGGTTGAGGCGGTGAGCGATGATCGGGACGGCACGGCGGAGAACCCGCAGCCCGGCCAATCGCCGAATGAGGCTCAGCCGCAGCCCGCGCCGCGGCGGACGGCCTGGGAGGTGCTGCTGCCGGAGGAGGGGGCCACGGAAGACATGGCCGCCTTCCTCGCGGGCTTCCTGCGCCCCGGGGACATCGTCGCCCTGTCCGGCGGCCTGGGGGCCGGCAAGACCACGCTCGCCCGCGCCATGATCCGGGAACTCGCGGGCGATCCTGCGCTCGAAGTGCCGAGCCCGACCTTCACCCTGATGCAGCCCTACGAGACGCGCTCCGGCCGCACCGTGCTGCACGCCGACCTCTACCGCCTGCGCGGGCCGGACGAGCTGGTGGAACTCGGCTTCGACGAACTCTCCGAGACGGCGATCACCCTGGTCGAGTGGCCCGAGCGTCTGGGCGTGCGCGACGCGCCGACGCTGACCGTCGAACTCTCGCTGCGGGCGGAATTCGGCGAGGAGGCCCGCCTCGTGCGGATCGACGGCAGCCCGGACATGCGCGAGCGCCTCGCCCGCGCCCGCGCCATCCGCAGCCTGCTCGCCCGCAGCGGCTGGGACGAGGCCGACCGCCTGCACATGCAGGGCGATGCCTCGTCGCGCGCCTACGAGCGGCTGGTGAAGCCGAGCGGCGAGACCGCCGTGCTGATGATCGCGCCGCCCCGTCCCGACGGGCCCCCGGTCAAGGACGGCAAGCCCTACAGCGCGATCGTCCGGCTCGCCGAGAGCGTCCACGCCTTCGTCGGCATGGACCGGGCGCTGCGGGCGATCGGCCTCTCGGCCCCGAAGATCCTGGGCGAGAACCTCGATGCGGGCCTGCTCATCCTTGAGGATCTCGGCGCCGAGCCGGTCACCGAGAACGGCACGCCGCGGCCCGAGCGCTACGCCGAGGCCGTGCGGTTGCTGGCCAAGCTGCACGCCACCGATCTGCCCGCCGCCGTGCCGGTGAGCGAGGGGATCGACCACGTCATCCCGCCCTACGACCTCGAAGCCCTGCTGTTCGAGGCCGAGCTGATGCCGGAATGGTACGCGCCCGCCATCCGCCGCACGCACTTGCCGCCGGAGGCGCGGGCGACCTTCCTCGACCTCTGGGCCGACGCCCTGCGGGAATTGCTGGCCGAGCCGCCGACCTGGACCCTGCGCGACTACCACTCGCCCAACCTGATCTGGCTGCCCGAGCGGACGGGGCTGGAGCGGGTCGGCGTGATCGACTTCCAGGACGCGGTGATGGGCCACCCGGCCTACGACGTGGCCTCGCTGCTGCAGGACGCGCGGGTCGACGCCAGCGCCGATTTCGAGCTGCGCCTGCTCGGGCTCTACATCCGCGAGCGCCGCTCGCGCGACATCGGCTTCGACATGCAGGCCTTCGCCCGCGCCTACGCGGTGCTGGCGGCCCAGCGCGCCACCAAGATCCTCGGCATCTTCGCCCGGCTCGACCGGCGCGACGGCAAGCCGGGCTACCTCGCCCACCTGCCGCGGATCGAGGGCTACCTCGCCCGCAACCTCGCCCATCCGGCGCTGGCGCCCCTGCGCGCGTGGCACGAGGCCCATCTCCCGAGCCTCGTGGCACAGCGGCCGGACGCCGCGCCTTGAGCCCTACCTTCCAACCGGACTCCTCGACGCGGCATGAGCGCTGAACCGAATTCCAGGACGATCACCCGCGCCTTCGTGCTCGCCGCGGGCTTGGGCAAGCGCATGCGGCCGGTCACGGCGACGCTGCCCAAGCCCCTGGTCGAGGTCGCCGGCAAGGCGCTGATCGACCACGCCCTCGACCGAGCGGCGGAGGGCGGCATCGAGACCGCGGTGGTCAACGTCCACTGGCTGGCCGACCTGATGGAGGGCCACCTCGCCCACCGCAGGGCCGCGCCGCGCATCGTCCTCTCCGACGAGCGCGCGGCGCTCCTGGAGACCGGCGGCGGGGTGAAGAAGGCGCTGGCCCATTTCGCGGGCGAGCCCTTCGTGGTGTTCAACTCGGACTCGTTCTGGCTGGAGGGGCCGCGGCCCAACCTCAACCGGCTGATCGAGGCCTGGGACCCGGAGACGACGGACATCCTGCTCTTGGTCGCCCCCACCGCCACGAGCCTCGGCTACGACGGCGCGGGCGATTTCGACATGGATGCCGACGGCCGCCTCGCCTGGCGGGGCGAGCGCGAGGTCGCGCCCTTCATCTACGCAGGCGTGGCGATCCTGAAGCCGGAGCTGTTCGCCGACACGCCGGACGGCGCCTTCTCCCTGACCCTTCTGTTCGACCGGGCGGCGCGGGCCGGCCGCCTCCAAGGCCTGCGCCTCGACGGGCAGTGGCTCCATGTCGGCACGCCGGAGGCGATCGACGCGGCCGAGGCGCGGGTGCGCGACAGCGCGCGGATCGTTTGAGCGGCGCATCCGTTGTCGGTGCCGACGCCGGGATTTTCGAGACGATGGGCTTTCTCCACGACACGGTCGAGCGGTTCCGCACGACGCTCAAGGCCTATGCCGGCGACGAGACGCTGATGCAGGCGGCGGTCTCGGCCTGCGCCAACGTCGCGGTCGCCGACGGCGAGCTGATGACCGAGGAATTCGAGACGGCGCTCGAGGGGATGCGGGCCAACCCGATCCTGGAGAAGGGCTACGACGCCCTGATGCTGGAGCACGCCTTCTACGAAGGGCTCGGCCGCGCCCGCACCCGCTCCGGCCGCGCGGAGAACCTCGTGCGGATCGCCGCCATCGCCGGGCGGCCCGAGGAGCAGCGCCGCAGCGTCTTCCTCCTCGCCGCGGACGTCGCCGACCACGAGGGCATCGGCCGCGAGGAGGATGCGGCGCTGGCCGAGGTGGCCGGCGCCCTCTCGCTCGACAAGGCCGGGCTGCTCGCGCGCTTCCCGGAGCTGTGAACCGGCGCTTTTCGGCGATTCCGGTCATCCGCCCTTAAGCCTCTTTCTCAAGCGCCGCTTCACGCGCCCCTGTCACTCTGCACGTTCGAGACGCCGGATGCCCGGCGGGCGGAGCGCGTGATGCAGCCGATGACCCTGGCGGTGACCGTGATGAGCCTGAGCGTGGCGGCGGCCATGCTGGCGCTGATCGTGGTCTCGCTCCGCCGCCGCGAACCCGTCGTCCAGGATTCGGACATGACGGAAGCGCTCCAGGACCGGCTCTGGCAGATCGCCGAGAGCGAGGAGCGCTACCGGGTGCTGGTGGAGGCCACCACCCAGGCGGTGGTACAGCGGGACGGGCAGGGGCGCATCACCTTCGCGAGCGAGGGCTTCGCCGCCCTGCTCGGGCTCCGGCCCCTCGACCTGATCGGCTCGACGCTGACCCCGCAGGTGGTCGAGCACGGCGCGGTCGAGCAGCGGCCCGACGGGGTGCGGGTGGTCGAGGAGCGGCTGGTGCCGGTGGACGGCGTGCCGCGCTGGTTCTCCTTCGTCGAGATGCCGGCGGCGGGCAGCGAGGGCAGCCCGAACTGGCTGCGGGCGGGCAAGGACGTGACCGAGCGCGTCGAGGCGGTGCGCTCCCTCGACGAGGCGAAGAGCCGGGCGGAGGCCGCCAACGTCGCCAAGTCCCGCTTCCTCGCCACCGTCAGCCACGAGCTGCGCACGCCGCTCAACGGCATCCTCGGCATGGCCGACCTCCTGCTCGATACCCGCCTCGACCCGGAGCAGCGCACCTACGTCGAGTCCCTGCGCACCAGCGGCAAGGCGCTGCTCGGCCTCGTGGACGGCATCCTCGACTTCTCCCGCATCGAGGCGGGCCGCCTCGACCTCGCCGCCGAACCTTTCGACGTCGCCGCCCTGGTCGAGGGCGTGGTCGAGCTGCTGGCCCCGCGCGCCCAGGACAAGGGCCTGGAGATCGCCCTCGACATCGCCGACGACCTCGTGGCCCTGCGCGTCGGCGACGCCGACCGGGTGCGGCAGATCCTGCTCAACCTCGCGGGCAACGCCATCAAGTTCACGCACAGCGGCGGCGTCGGCGTGAGCCTCGCCCGCGCGGGAGACGGCTTCAGCCTCACCATCGAGGATACCGGGCCGGGCATGGCGGAGGAGCGCATCCCGATCCTGTTCGAGGAGTTCGAGCAGGGCGACGACAGCGCCAGCCGGCGCCACGAGGGCACCGGCCTCGGGCTCGCCATCACCCGCCGCCTCGTGGAGCGCATGAACGGCACGATCGAGGCGCGCTCGACGCTGGGACGCGGCTCGACCTTCCGGGTCGTGCTGCCGCTGACCGCCTCCGACGGGGCGCAGGCGCCCCGGCCCGCGCCGAATCTCGCGTCGCGAAAGATCCTGATCGTGGCGGCCTCGCCCTTCCAGGCCACCTTCCTGGCCCGGCGGCTGGCGCGCTGCCGCGCGGCGGCCGTCGTCGTCGACAGCGCGGAGGCCGGCCTCGACGCCCTGGCGGGCGCCTCCTTCGACGCCCTGATCGCCGACCGCAGCCTCGGCGACGGCGCCGTGCGGGCGCTCGCGGCGGAGGGCAAGCGCTGCGGGTTACGCTGCAGCCTGATCCTGCTCTCGCCCTTCGACCGGCGCGAGTTCGGAGCGCCCACCGCGGCGGGCTTCGACAGCTACCTGATCAAGCCGGTGCGCGCCCGCTCCCTGTTCGACCGCCTGCTGGAACCGCGACCCGCCGCGGCCGGCTCGGCCGCGCCGCCGAGCGAGCCGGCGCCGGCGCGGGTCGAGGACGCGGTGCCGGGCCGGCGCGTGCTCCTGGCCGAGGACAACCCGATCAACGCGCTCTTGGCCACCAAGGCCCTGGAGCGGCTCGGCGCGCAGGTCACGCTCGCCCGCGACGGGCTGGAGGCGCTGGCGCTGATCGCGGACGCGCCGCGCTTCGACCTCGCCCTGATCGACATCCGCATGCCGGGCCTCGACGGCCTGGAGACCGCCCGCCGCATCCGCGCCCGCGAGGCCGAAACCGGTGCCGCCGCCCTGCATCTCGTGGCGCTGACCGCCAATACCGGGCGCGAGGACGTGGCCGCCGCCCACGCGGCGGGCTTCGACGGGTTTCTCGCCAAGCCCCTCAACCTGCGCGCCCTGCCCGGTCTTCTAGGGAACCGCGCCGAGGCCGCGTGAACACGAAAAGCGGCCCTCCTCCCTCGCCCTGGCGCGGATTCTGCCTCATGGTCCGCCCGTCGAGCTGACGGGACGCGCATGACGGCACTGAGCGAACGATCCATCGGGCAACGGCCGGGGAGGGTCCGGCCATGAAGCAGCTTCGATGGCTCGCGGCCCTGCCCGCGCTCGGCATGCTGGTGGGGCCGTTCGTGTTCAACCGGGTCGAGCCGATGGTGCTCGGCATGCCCCTGCTGCTGGCGTGGCTCGTCGCCTGCACGGTGGCGACATCGGCGATCATGGCGCTGATCTACCTCACCGATCCGGCCAACCGCGAGCCGGAGGACGGCGCATGAACGCGGCGCTTCCGATCATCGCGCTCGCCGTCGTGGTGGCGCTCGGCCTCGGCCTCTGGGCCCGGGCCGGGCACACCATGGACATGGAGCAGTGGAGCGTGGGCAAGCGCGGCTTCGGCACGCTGCTCGTCTTCCTGCTGATGGCCGGCGAGATCTACACCACCTTCACCTTCCTCGGCGGCTCGGGCTGGGCCTACGGCAAGGGCGGACCGACCTACTACATCCTCTGCTACCTCACGCTGATCTACGTCATCTCCTACTGGATCCTGCCGCCCGCCTGGCGCTTCGCCAAGGAGCGCGGGCTGTTCTCGCAGCCGGACTACTTCGCCGCGCGCTACGACAGCAAAAGCCTCGGCATCCTCGTGGCCCTGGTCGGGCTGGTGGCGCTCGTCCCCTACATGGTGCTCCAGCTCAAAGGCCTCGGCATCATCGTCGCCACCGCCTCCTACGGCGTGATCTCGCCGACTCTGGCCGTCTGGATCGGGGCGGGCACGCTCACCGTCTACGTCATGGTCTCGGGCGTGCGCGGCTCGGCCTGGACCGCGGTGCTCAAGGACTTCATGATCCTGTTCGTGGTGATCTTCCTGGGGATCTATCTCCCGTATCACTATTACGGCGGCATCGGCCCGATGTTCGAGGCCATCGACACGGCCAAGCCCGGCTTCCTGGCCCTGCCGGACCGGGGCCAGAGCGCGACCTGGTTCGCCTCGACCACGCTGCTCACGGCACTCGGGGGCTGGATGTTCCCGCACATCTTCGCCTCGATCTACACGGCGAGCGACGAGCGCACCTTCCGGCGCAACGCGGTGTTCCTGCCGCTCTACCAGCTCATGCTGCTGTTCGTGTTCTTCGCGGGCTTCGCTGCCGTGCTGCAGGTGCCGGGCCTGACGGGGCCGGACGTCGATCTCTCGCTGTTCAAGATCGCGCTCCAGACCTTCCCGCCGTGGTTCGTCGGCATCATCGGCGCGACCGGCGTGCTGACCGCGCTGGTGCCGGGCTCGATGATCCTGATCGCGGGGGCGACGCTGATCGCGCAGAACCTCTACCGACCGCTGGCGAAGGGCGCGACCGACGCCTCGACGGGCCGGCTCGCCAAGGGGATCGCGCCGCTGCTGGCGCTCGCCTGCGTCGGCTTCACCCTCTATGGGGGCGAGACCATCGTGCAGCTCCTGCTGATCGGCTACGCGGTGGTCACGCAGCTCTTCCCGGCCTTCTTCTTCAGCCTGTGGCCGAACAACCCGCTCACCCGCGCGGGGGCGATGGCGGGCATCCTGGCCGGCGTGGCCGCGGTGGCGGTCACGGTGGTCGGCGGCTACACGCTGGCCAAGCTGTTCCCCGGCCTGCCGGGACCGGTGCAGGATCTCAACATCGGCGTGGTGGCGCTCGCCCTCAACCTCGCGGTCGCCTTCGCCGTCAGCCTCGCCGGCGGCGGGGCGCGGCGGCCGGTTCGGCCCTGAGACACCGGCCGGGCGGCGCTCAGGCGGCGCCCGGCCCTCCCGCGCCCGCCTCGGACTCCGAGCGGGCGTCCTCGAAGGCTTGGCCGGTCCAGATCCGCACGGTGACCGTGGCGCGGCCGTCCTCGATCACGATGCGGTTATAGGCGTTGGGCTCGTTACCGCGCAGCCGCGTCGAGGTGGCGGAGCCGGCCTGTACGGCGAGCAGCCGCTTGCCGCTCCCCTGCATCGTGCCGCGATCGACCGCGACCGTATCGGGCTCGGCACCGCTCTCGGGCGCCTCGGCGAAGCGGGCGTAGTGCCGGTGGAGATGGCCCGCCAGCGTCAGGCCGACGCCGTGGCGGCGGAAGGCGTCGAGCGCCTCGTCGGCGCGGCCGACGAGGCGGGCCTCCGCGTCCCAGGGCGGCGGCATGAAGGGGTGATGGCCCACCACGATGCGGAAGACGTGGCCCGGCAACGCCGCCAGCCGCTCCTCGGTGCGGGCGATCTGCGCCCGGGTGATCTTGCCCTGCGACCAGTCCGTCTCCGGCGCCCAGGTCCGGACCGTGTTGAGGCAGACCACCGCGACCTCGTCGTCGAGGAAGGTCGGCTCGGTGTCCCGCGCGATGAAGCGCCGGTAGCGGCCGAACGGGTGGAAGAAGCGCGTCAGCAGCTTGAAATAGGCGATG
This sequence comes from Methylobacterium sp. NPDC097929, assembly GCF_049543375.1. Taxonomy (NCBI): domain Bacteria; kingdom Pseudomonadati; phylum Pseudomonadota; class Alphaproteobacteria; order Hyphomicrobiales; family Methylobacteriaceae; genus Methylobacterium; species Methylobacterium sp. NPDC097929. The sequence continues at coordinate 29,431 of NZ_JBMVEP010000014.1, forward strand.
TCGTGGTTGCCCGGCACCGCGATCCAGGGCGCGGAGAGCCGATCAAGGAAGGCGCACGCCTCCGCGTATTCCTTCCGCCGCGCCCGCATGGTGAAGTCGCCCGAGGCGATGATCAGGTCGGGCGCATCGCGGTTCAGCTCGGCGACGAGACCTTCGACCACCGCCGGATCGGTGCGCCCGAAATGCAGGTCGGAGATGTGGGCGATCCGTCTCACCGGCCGGGCTCCCGCGCGGCCGGGACGATCACGGTGAGGGCGCGCGGCTCGAGCCGGTAACGCAGGGGCGAGGCGATCAAGCGGATCTCTCCATCGTTCATCACCCGCAGCGCGCGCCGCCCCGCCGAGAGGGCGAAGCGGGTCGCGCCGCGGCGTTCCAGCCCAGGCAGAGCGCGCCAGCGGCCCAGGCCGAAGCCGAGGGCCAGCCGGGCGAGGCGCCAGGGCGGGAGCCGGCGGGCGATGTAGAGCGTCAACCCGCCGCCATCGACCCGGGTCCGCTCCAGAATCTGTCCCGGCCCCTCGGCGTAGTCGTTGTTGATCACCGCGAGCAGGCGAAGCCGCATCCGCATCCGCCGCCCGCCCACCGAAAGGACCGCCGACAGGCGTGGATAGGGTCCGAGATGGCGCAGGGTGGCGAGCGCGAGGCGCAGGAGCCCCGGCAGGCCGATGCGCCGCCCGCGAAAGCCCTCCCGGTGGCGGACCATGCGGGCGGGCATGCCGAGCACGGAATTGATGAGGAAGACGTGCCCGTTGACGCGGCCGACATCGACGGCGCGGGGCCGCCCCGTGCGCAGCGTGTCCACGGCCCCGTCGAGATCGAGCGGGATGCCGAGATCCTTGGCCAGCAGGTTCATGGTGCCCAGCGGCAGGATGCCGAGCGCCACGCGCCCGCCCGCGAGCACGCCGGCCGCGCAGTTGAGCGTGCCGTCCCCGCCCGCCACCGCCAAAGCTTCGACGCCCTGCGTGCCCGCGGCTTGCCGCAGCCGCTCGGCGAGCGGCAGGCTCTCCTCCGGCTCGGGCGCGAGGTCGAAGCCCGCCGCCGCGAGCCGCGCGCGGATCTCGGCCGGGGTGGGACCAGCCGCGAAGGCGCCCGACGCGACGTTGGCGACGAGGACGATCCGCATGTTCGGAAGTGCCGTGTGACCCGCCCGTGATCGCGCGGACATGGCAGGCGCGGGCGTCGGGCGTGTGACGGCGGCCCGGTCCCGCCGGATCAGCTCCGCGGGGGGCGCCGCTCGGCGATGCGCGCCTGGAACCAGTCCCGCAGCAGCTCGCGCTCGTAGAAGAAGGACTGCCCGGAGGAGGAGCGGGCGTAGCGCAGCAGGAAGTTGAGGTCGGTGACCGTCTCCTCGGCGGTGAGCAGGGTGCGGCCGCGCTCCTTCAGGGCGTAGCGCAGGCGGAAGCGCGGCGGGGTCACGTCGCTCACCACCCGCACGCCCTGGCTCGGACCGAAGCTCGGCTGGTCGAACCCGGCGAGGTCGATGTCGAGCACCGCGATGTCCAGCGTCTGGCCCGGGGCCAGCACCCGGTCGCCGAGCGTCTCGAACAGGCGCTGCATCTCCGCCAGCACGACCCGCCGGGACAGGCCGGAGCCGAAGCGGTTCTCGGCATCGGTGTAGCGCTCGGGCGCGACGAAGCTGAGCCGCACCTGCGCCGCCGCCGGAGCGGCGAAGGCGATCGGGGCGGCCAGGGAGGCCAGCAGCGCGAGCGCCGATGCCCTCACTGCTGCGAGCGCTTGATGATCGCCTGCAGGGCGCGGGCGACCGGCTCGGTGATCGTGCGCCGGTACTTGCGGTGAACGAGCTGCCCGTTGTGGTAGATATCCTGCTCGACGTAGAGCCGCTCGCCGTCCCAGCGGACGATGTTGTCGGACTCGGTCGTCTCCTCGACGCCCAGATCCTGGCGGAGGATCGGTGCGCCGGATGTCGTTTGCATGGAGCGGCCTCGGCCTTCGTTGAGGGAACGTCCCCTCCTGTTTAAGGCCTGTGCGCCCGCTGTGCCAGCGCCCTGCGCGCGCGCCGGGCGCTCTCGAAATTGTTTCCCCGTTTCGCTTCCGCCCCGTTGTCGCCGACGGGCCTCCGCCCGGGCGCGGCGCTCCGTCAGCGCACGATCACCTGATCCTTGATGCGCTGGTAGGTGGCGCGGTTGAGCACGCGCTTCGACAGCAACTGGTCGACCGAGGCGTAGGGGCGGTGCTGGATGACCGTGCGGCCGATGGCGCCGCCGCCCTTCAATCCGTTCAGTTCGGCGAGCGTGGCGGTATTGAGATCGACCAGGGCGATGGCCGGGGCGGGCGCGTTCTCCTCCGCCTCGGCGACCGGGTCAGGCTCGGGCGGGGCGGGCGCCGGCACGGCCGACGGCTGCGGGACAGGGGGCGCGGCCGGCGGCGGTGGCGCGGGAGCCGGTTGCGGCGCAGCTTGAACTGCGGATTGGGGCGCGGCCTGAGGCGCCTCGGAGCGCGGCGGCTCGGCCGGCGTCACGACCCGCACAGGCCCGGTCTGCGGCGGGGCTGCCGATGCCTTCGTCCGCCCGGTCTCCGCGGAGCCGGCCGCGGGTGGGGTGGGAGTCGAGGCCGGGCCGCCCAGCCAGACGTGCTGGATGATCCCGGCGATGCCCGCCGCCGCCACGATCAGGAGGAGAACCCGCAGGATCGCCGATCCGCTCAGCATATGCGCCCTTCGTCGAAGTTCGGCCGGCGGCCGGATGCGGGTTCGTCCGCCCGACCTCGGAGAGCGGCCCGTGCGTCGTCGGCGTTCCCGAGGCCGGGCGCCTTCGGCGTCGTCCCGTTCACATCTTAGTGCGCGTAAGCGCCTCGTACATCTGACAAGTCCGAGAGATCGGGCACGGTCCCGCTTCTCCCGCGGCCGATTCGCGGGACCGCCGGACCTTCGCGGAACAGCGGGTTCGGCCCTGAGAAGCCAGCTCAAGGTTGTGGCCGCACCGCATCAGATGGTGCCGGACGACGGGCTCCCCGCGGGAACGCAATACGGCCAAGCTCGTTTGGTGTATGCTCAAGCCTCGCGTCCGGGCTTTTCAGGTCATGTCGATGTCACACGGTTTCCGCTGGTCGCGCCTGCTCCTCGCCGCGGCGGTCGCCGGGCAGGCCGCCGCCTGCTCCTCGCTCCCGCGGACCAACTACACCAAGGCCGAGGCGGACGCCGCCACGGTCCCGGGCATGGTCGGCGTGCGGGCCTATGCCGACGCCAGCGCCGAGGACTTCCTGTCGATGACGGTCGGCCCGCAGAAGAAGCGGCAGGCCTTCAGCTACCTCGCCCTCTCGGGCGGCGGCGGGGACGGGGCCTACGGCGCGGGCGTGCTCAACGGCTGGACCGCTTCCGGCAAGCGGCCGGACTTCACCATCGTCTCCGGCGTCTCGACGGGCGCGCTGATCGCGCCCTTCGCCTTCCTCGGGCCGGCCTATGACAGCTATCTCAGCGATATCTACACCAGCGGCATCGCCGAATCGCTCGTGCAGAGCCCGAGCCTGTCCAACGTCCTGTTCGGCTCCGGCCTGTTCGGCGACGGGCGCCTGCGCAGCCTGATCGCCCGCTACGTGACGCCCGATCTGCTCCAGGCGGTCGCCGAGGAGCATGCCAAGGGCCGCCGCCTCCTCGTGGTGACCACGAACCTCGACACGCAGCGCGCGGTGATCTGGAACATGGGCGCCATCGCCGCCAGCGGGGCGCCCAATTCGGTGGCCTTGTTCACGGACGTGCTGACCGCCTCGGCGAGCATCCCGGCGGTGTTCCCGCCGCAATTCCTCGACGTGCAGGCGGAGGGCCGCGCCTTCCAGGAGATGCACGTGGACGGCTCGGTGGTGACGCCGGTCTTCACCCTGCCGCAGAGCTTCCTCGTGCGGGACGGACGTTTCCGCAACGCCGGCAAGGCCGACATCTACGTCGTCATCAACGGCCGGCTCGAGCCGGAATTCGAGGTGACCAAGAACAACACGCTCTCGATCGTGGAGAAGTCCTTCACCACGGCCAGCCGCGCCCGCTCGCGGGCCACGCTGGTGGCGACCGACGCCTTCGCCCGCCGCAACGGGCTCGGCTTCAACCTGACCTATATCGACGAGAGCGCGCCGCAGACCACGACGGCGCGGGGCTTCGACACGGCCTACATGCGCAGCCTCTATCAGTACGGCTACGAGGCCGGCCGCTCCGGCACCTTCTGGCACCCCAGCGTGCCGGCCGCCCCGCTGGTCAAGAGCGTGGTGCGCGAGGCGGTGGCAGGACGCTGAGCGGACGCCCCGTCACCGGGGCGCCCGAAAATCCTTGTGCCCCCAGCTCAGGCCGTCGCCGGGACGCACCTTCGCCTCGGGCTCCGCACGGCTCTGCCACGCATCGATCGAGAGCCGTTCGGCGGGCGAGAGCGCGTCCGCCGCATCGGCCGTCAGCTGGCTCGGCGTCCGCACGCCCGGCGACTGGCCGAGAGCCGCGATCGACCGGGCATCCCCCTCCGCGACGAAGACGCGATCGGAGAATTCCTGACTCTTCCGAACGCTGCGGAGAGCCCGCCGCGTGCGCTCGTCGGATCGGTCGTCCTCGACGATGAACAGCTGTTCCATCGGGAGCCTCCTTCAGACACCTGCCATTGTATATCCGAGGTGGTAGGGCGTCTCGTCGCACATGGCCCAAGTGTTGCGCTTCATGATGCAATCGACACTGTTATCCGCACAACTCTCGCAATTCAGGTTCGGCCGGCGGTGGAATCCCCAGGCGCCGCCGCAATCGCACCCGCTCTCGGCATACTCGTCCGGCGCACCGAAGATATGACCGGTCTCGTGAGCGAAGATCCGGTCGAGATTTTCCGGACCCCACCCATCGTTTGAATACTGCATCGTGAGGTACGATCCACTACAATAAGCGAAGTGGTGAAGCGTGTAATGCGTAAAAAACGCACAGTACGCTGCTTGCGCACTCTTTTGCGCCTTGATCGAGCGAATGTAACTGCGAATGCCGTTGCCGCCCGGAGCCTGACCGATCGCCGCCAGCGCCGCATCTCGCCAGGGGCGCTCATAGTATTCGTAGAGATCGTCCGGCTTGGTCCCGGCGGGCGGAGCTGATTGCGTGTCGGGAACGTCGATCTGGGCGACTTGGATGTCGTAGGCGAAGGTCACGTCTCGTGCCGGGGCTTGGCCCCCGAGATAACTCAATCCGTTCTGGACCTCGGCGACGATCTTGCGGGTCTGCGCATCCGTCATGGCAAGCGAGCCGGGCCCCGAGACGATGACGAGCCCGACCGCCACGCGGCCCGCCAGCCGCTTCGCCTCCGGCGCCCCGGCCGGGGCGGCGCTCGGGTCCTGCGCGATGGGTGCGCCGCGGATAACGGCCTGACGGTCCCTGTGCAGTTGCGGAACCGCGGTCGAACTGCCCCAGGGCACGTCCGCAAAGGGCCGGCTCGCCTTCCTGGCCCGATACGGCTCCGAGAGCCGCAGGCGGAAGGCCTGCAACCCGCTCTTCTCGGCATCGGACAAGGCCTCTTCGTTGAGGGCCGCCGAGGGACGACCGCCTCCCCCGATGCCGATCCTCACCGACGAACCGTACTCGTGAAGGACAGGGCCGGACGCGGCCGCAAGGCTTCCGTGCGCCGAAACCAGCGGCAGAAGGGTTTCATCGAGCGCCACATCACCGGCCATGCCGTCCAACTCCTGAATCGCGACGGCACGAAGGATTGAAGACAATACCTCCGGTTGTAAAGTGACCAATTGGAAGTGGCGGTCCGATGGTCAGATTTTACCGTGCCGCTCCCGTCTCGAACGGACAAGCCCGACTCGAAACGTCTCGAATTCGCATTCCGGAGCGCATTTCGAGAACAAGTTTCATTGAAGACGACCAAATTTTAGAATATAAATTTCGCGCTTTGGGTTAAAAGCTGCAAATATTTACGCCTGTATAGAGCTTTAAATTGTATTTTGATTTTGTTTCATAATCCGTTCCTTCAATTGTACTGCGTGTGTACGCGCAGCCCTCGAGTACAGAATTTTTGGCCCATGGAGGCCGCCCGATCGGGGCGAGGGGTGGCTTGGCACGGTATGCCGATCGGCCATACCGGCCGCGCGTCATCGTGTGCGGTCGCGTGAGACGAGCCCCAACGGATAGAGGCCTGCATCGATGGATATCGAAGCGCCGGCCTCTTCTTCGGTCAACAGGGGGGATCGTCGCCTGACCGCACGGACAGTCCGGCCGGCCTCGGCTCGGAGAGTCCGTGCTTGGGGCTGCTACTTGCGCAGGATCTTCGTGACGAGGCGGCCGATCGGGCTGCTCGATCCGGCGTTGCGGTCGTCGCGCGCGACCACGCGGTCGTCGGTGCCGAGGATCTTGGTGACGAGGCGTCCGATGAGGCTCATGGGACTGGGCTCCTTGAGGGTGGGCGGAAGGGAACGGTGCAGCTTCTCCGATAACGGGCAGCCCCGCCGTGCCGTTCCGTTTCCCGCGCCGAGCCCGTCAGCCCGGTCGTCCTCGGGCGAGGCTGCGCAGCACCGGCACGAGGTAGGCTGCGAACAGCAGCGCGAGGGCGAGGGCGAAGCCCTGCGGCGCGAACAGGTCCATGCCGCCGCCGATGAGCGGCGGACCGAGCATCAGCCCGGCGTTGTAGAGCATCACGAAGGCGGCGTTGGCGCCGGCGAGATCCGGGCCGCGCAGGGTCGCGCCGAGATGGGCGAGGCCCACGGTGTAGAGCGTGCCGGCGATGCCGCCCCAGACGAAGAGCAGGGCGCTCAGCAACGGCAGCGAGCCGGAGACAGAGGGGATCAGGGCCGCGCCGAGCGCCCCCGCGAGGCTCGCGCCGAGCAGGACGAGGCGGCGGTCGATCCGGTCGGCCAGGAGCCCGACGGGGATCTGGAACAGCACGTTGCCGAGCGCCACCGCGCTCACCAGGGCGGCGGAGACCTGCGCGTCGAGACCGATGCGCAGGCCGTAGAGCGGCAGGATGGCGAAGGCGCCCGCCTCCACCGCGCCGTAGAGGGCGGCAGCCAGCACCGCCAGCGGCGCGAGGCGCAGATAGGTCATCATGCCGGCGCCCTTCGCGTGCCCGAGGGAGGGCGAGAGGTTGCGGGCGAGGATCAGCGGCGTCAGCGCGACGAAGAACAGGGCCGAGCCGGCGAGGTAGGGCGCGTATCCTTCCGTGCCGAGAATCGTCAGCAGCGTCGGCCCGATGGCGAAGCCGATGGCCAGCACCGTCGCGTAGACGCCCATTACCAGCCCGCGCCGCTCGTTGGGCGCCGCGTCGTTGATCCAGTACTCGGAGAGCACGAACAGCACCCCCATCGTCGTCGAGAAGACGAAGCGCAGGGGGAACCACAGGACGATGTCGGGGAAGACCTTGAAGGCGGTGAGGCAGAGGCCGCCGAGCGCGATTGCCAGGATCAGCAGGCGCACCACGCCGACCGACGCGGCGAGCCGCGGCACGAAGGGCACTGTGAGGATCGCGGCCAAGCCCGCCACCGCCGTGTTGAGGCCGATGACGACGCTGGAGGCCCCCATCCGCTCCATCTCCAGCGACAGGAGCGGGATCGACAGGCCGAGACCCGTGCCCACCACCGCGACGCAGGCGATCGCGGCGGCCATCGCGCCGAGACGCTCGCGGTCGGACAGGGGTTGGGAGAGCGCGGACATGACCGTCGGAGGGCGAAAGAGCGGGGAGGGGCGCCTGCCTGACCCCGCCTGCGGCTTTCGCGCAACCCGCTCGCGTCAGGCGGCGTGCCGATCCGCACCCGCGCCGAAATGGCCGATATAGCGGGCGGCGATGGCCGAGACCGGCAGCACCACGAGCACGTCGGTGGTGCCGAACTGGCGGTCCACCACGGCGCCGTCGCCGAAGGTCGCCCCGACCCGGAGATAGCCCTTCACCAGCGGTGGCAGCGCCATCAGCGCCGCCTTCGGATCGACCGCCTCCTTGGCGAGCCGGTCCATCGCCACGTAGCGCTCGGGGAGGGCACGGGCGCGCCACGCTTCCGGCGCGCGGGCGTGGTGGTGGAGGAAGCTCAAGGGCAGGGCGAGGCGATCCGGATCGGTCCCCTCCAGGCTGGCGCAGCCCAGCATCGCGTCGATGCGGTGGTGCAGCACGTAGGTCCAGATGCCGTGCCAGAGCAGCTCGACCGTCCGCTTGGTGCGGTAGGGCTTGAGCACGCAGGAGCGGCCGAGTTCGAGGAAGCGCTTGCCGGGATGGCGATCCAGCAGGGGCGCCAGATCGTACTCGCCGGCCGAGTAGAAGCCGAAATGCGCCTCGGCCCGATCCTGGCGCAGCAGGCGGTAGGTGCCGACCACTTTCGGGCGAGGTTTGCGGAAGGGCTTGGCCTCGGTGGCGGCGTGGTCGATCACCAGGAGGTGGTCGCAGACGGCGTCGTAGGCGTCGATGTCCCGGCGCTTGAGCGCGGCCATGCCCGAGGGGATGGCCGACATCTCCTCGTAGAACACGCCGAAGCGCAGGCGCTGGGCCCGGCGGATCTCGGACTTGGTGGTCGCGAGCCGCACTTCGAGCGAGCCGATGCGGCCGAGGCAAGGCTCGAGACCCGGATCGAGCAAGGGGCGCTTGGCGCGGGCCTTGAGCAGGATCGGCGCGCCGCCGGGAAGCGCGAGGTCAACGCCCTCGAAGGTCTGGCGGAAGCGGGCGAACGGCGCCTGCACCTTGCTTTCCCAGCCGGCCTTCCACGCCGCCGTCGCGTCGCGCGGGGAAAAATTCGGCAGCATGGTCGATCCGTCCCGTCGCGGCCGAGAGGCTGCTGCGCCCCTCGTGTGCGGCGACATCATCACGAAGGCCGCACGCTTTTATGACGGAGAAATCCATTTCGGGACAGAGGCTTGCGCGAGGTGGCCGATCCACCTCGCGCAAGCGCTCCGCTGTAGCCGACGAACGAAATCGGCTAAGGATCCGAGAGACTTGGCGAACGGTGCTCCCGGCTCAGACGAACTGGTTCAGGCCCGGGATCGAGGCGACGATCGGCCCCATCGTATCCTCGCCCGCCTTCTCGCGGCCGTAGGCGAACAGCTCCTGGCCGAGCGGCTGCATCTGGTTCATCGGCACGCCCGCCGAGATCAGCTTCTGGCCGAGCGCCATCACGCCGCCGCCCATCATGCCTCCCAGCATGCCCATCAGGCCGCCGCCGCCCTCCGCGGCGTTCGACTCGGCGATCGCGGTCTCGGAGCCCGGCAGCGCGGCCATCAGCTGGCTCACCTCGGTCGCCGGCCCCTCCTTCTGCAGGAAGGCCAGGATGTGGCCGATCGCGGTCTTGGCGGTCGCCGCGTCGATCCCCGTGCGGTTGGTGACGCGGGCAATCAGCTCTTCCATAAAACGTTTCCTCCTCAGCAGATCTCGTCTGTCCGATGCGGCGGCGGCGAAATCAAGGGTCGCCCGTGAGCCAAGCCCCTGGATCGGGCGGTCCGGGCGCCATACCCTGACGCGCGAAACGGTCACGGTTCGAGCGAGGGCGGCGAGATGGCGGGCGAGGGGACCATCCTGGTGGGGCGGAGCACGGGGCCGCACCCCAAGCCCGAGGTGCTGAGCCTGCGGCTGGCCAACCGCCACGGCCTCGTGGCGGGCGCCACCGGCACCGGCAAGACCGTGACGCTGCAGGTGCTGGCGGAGGGGTTCTCGAACGCGGGCGTGCCGGTCTTCGCCGCCGACATCAAGGGCGACCTGTCCGGCCTGGCCGCCGCGGGCGAGGCCAAGCCGCACTTCGTCAAGCGCGCCGAGGAACTCGGGATCGCTTACGAGCCCGACCGCTTCCCCACCCTGTTCTGGGACGTGTTCGGCGAGCAGGGCCACCCGATCCGCTGCACCGTGACCGAGATGGGCCCGCTGCTTCTGGCCCGCCTGCTCGACCTCAACGACACGCAGGAGGGCGTGCTCAACATCGCCTTCCGCGTCGCCGACGAGAACCAGTGGCCGCTCATCGACCTGAAGGACCTGCGCGCGCTCCTCACCTTCCTGTCCGAGAACGCCAAGGAACTCTCGGCCAGCTACGGCAACGTCTCGGGCGCCTCGATCGGGGCGATCCAGCGCTCGCTTCTGGTGCTGGAGAACCAGGGCGCGGACCAATTCCTGGGCGAGCCGGCGCTGGAGCTGACCGACTTCATGCGCACGGACCGCGAGGGGCGGGGCTTCGTCAACATCCTCGCCGCCGACCGGCTGATGCAGCGGCCGCGCCTCTACGCCTCGTTCCTGCTCTGGATGCTCTCCGAGCTGTTCGAGCAGCTTCCCGAAGTGGGCGACCTCGACAAGCCCAAGCTCGTCTTCTTCTTCGACGAGGCGCACCTGCTGTTCAACGACGCGCCGAAGGCGCTCCTCGACGCGGTGGAGCAGGTGGTGCGGCTGATCCGCTCGAAGGGCGTCGGCGTCTACTTCGTGACGCAGAACCCGCTCGACGTGCCCGAGACCGTGCTCGGCCAGCTCGGCAACCGGGTGCAGCACGCGCTGCGCGCCTTCACGCCCCGCGACCAGCGGGCGGTGCGCGCCGCCGCCGAGACCTTCCGCCAGAACCCGGGCTTCGATGTCGGCAAGGCCATCACCGAACTCGCGGTCGGCGAGGCGCTGGTGAGTTTCCTCGAGGCCAAGGGCACGCCCTCCATGGTCGAGCGGGCCTTGATCGCCCCGCCGCAGGGCCGCGTCGGACCGCTGACGCCGGCCGAGCGCGCCGAGATCGTCCGGCAGAGCCCCTTGCGCGGAAAATACGACGAGGCGGTCGACAACGAGAGCGCCTACGAGATGCTGGCCAAACGCAAGCACCTGGATTCCGCCCCGGCGGAAGCTGCGGGCCAGAGCGAGGGCGGGCTGTCGGGCATGCTGGGCGGGCTGCTCGGCGGCCTGTTCGGCGGCGGCGAGGAGCCGGCCCAGAAGGGCAAAGGGGCCGGCAAGGGAACCGGCCGCACCCGGCGCCCGCCGCCGAGTCTGGCTGAGCAGGTTCTCGGCAACGCCGCCCGATCCATGGCGCGCAAGGTCGGCACCGAGGTGGGCGACGCGATTCTTCGCAACGTGCTGGGCGGGCTGACGAAACGGTAGCGCGCGACCGGCCGCCCTTCTCATCCATACGCTCAGAGCGTATATGTGGTCCTCCGACGAGATCGCGATCGAGATCTCGTCGGTCGATGGCGATGTCATGCTCGTGGCGGTGTCGACGCCGGCAGAGACCTTCGAACTCATTGGAGCCGTCAGCATCCGGGCCGGGATTCTCGTGATCGAGAACGCACACATCCAAGGTCTAGCACCAGGTGCTCTCGGCCGGCACGGGCTCAACGCGATCGCCCGGAAGATGATGGTGGAAACCGATGTCCAAGGGCTTGTCGTTGAAGGAGGCACTCGCACGACGGGGCGCACCCGCGGCCGCCGACAGCGCCCCTTCCGGTTCCCCCATCCGGCTTCTCCTGACGCGGACGGCTGAGATCGCACGGCCCGTCGATCTGGTGCGCCTGCTGGGGACGCACGGCCTGTCCCTGAAGCGGTCGCATGCCGTGCTGAACCGGATTGCGGATGGGGAAGCCATCGCCGTTCGCCTCTGGAGCGAGGCGCCCGAAGCGTTGGCCGCCCGCTTCCGCTCCCTCGGTGTCGAGGCGCGGCCGCTGACGATTCCCGACGTGGACACCAAGGCGATCCGCAGCCGCCTCAACCTGTCCCAGGCTGATTTCGCCGTCCGCTTCGGGTTCGAACTCGACACGGTTCAAAACTGGGATCAGGGGCGGCATGTGCCGGACCCGGCGACGCGCGTCCTGCTGGCGGTGATCGACCGCGATCCGGCCCTTGTCGATGCCGTCCTGACCGAGGCCCGGCCATCCGCGGCCCGCCGAGCGCGCGACCGCGCGGATTGACACACCGCCCCTCAGCAACTATCCGACCGGCACCGCGCGGCTTCCTCGACGAAGTCCGCGCGTTTCGCGTTCGTGCGCTCATGGCCAAGTCCCACCGATCCGGCCCGACCCGCGCGGATGACCTGAACAAGAAGACGGCCCAGGCCCCTCGCGGCGCCGGAGGCCGGCAGAGAACACGAGAGACAACGATGTTCGCAGTCATCAAGACCGGCGGCAAGCAGTATCGCGTCGCCGCCAACGACGTCATCACCGTGGCCACGATCGAGGGCGAGGCCGGCGCCGCCGTCACCTTCGGCGACGTGCTGCTGTTCACCGACGGCGATGCCACCCAGGTCGGCACCCCGCTCCTGTCCGGCATCGGCGTCACCGGCGAGATCGTCCAGCACGGCCGCACCCGCAAGGTCATCGCCTTCAAGAAGCGCCGCCGCCAGAACTCGCGCCGCCGCCGCGGTCACCGCCAGGACTTCACGGTCGTGCGCATCACCGAGATCAGCGCCGGCGGCAAGACCTCGAAGGCCGAGCCGCGCAAGACCCGGAAGGCCGAGCCGGCCGCCGAGTCCGCCCCGGCCGCCGCCGAGTAATCGGCCGCCCGTCCGAACGCAGATCCAGCAGAATTCCGGAGCAATCCCATGGCACACAAAAAAGCAGGCGGCTCGTCCCGCAACGGCCGCGACTCCGCCGGCCAGCGCCTCGGCGTGAAGAAGTTCGGCTCCGAGGCCGTCATTCCGGGCAACATCATCGTGCGCCAGCGCGGCACGAAGTGGCATCCCGGCACCAATGTCGGCATGGGCAAGGATCACACCCTGTTCGCGCTCGTCGAGGGCAAGGTGCAGTTCGAGACCCGGCGCGGCCGCGCGTTCGTAGCCGTGGTGCCGCTGGCCCAGGCCGCGGAATAACGGCGGACGTTGTCGCTGACGACGAAGCGAGCGTCCCGCCGGTGTCCTACACCGAACCGGCGGACGATCGCTGAAGGCTTCCCGAGGAAAGCCCGGCGGATCGGATCACGGGGGAGGATGGGGCACCATCCTCCCCCTTCGTCGTCCCGGACGGCGCCGCAAAGCGCCCTCACATGACCGGTTCACGATGTTCCCCGATCTCACTCGCGACGACGTCTTCCGCATCGAGACGCGACGGCTCTGGCTGCGCTGGCCCACGGCCCGCGACGCCGAGGCCGTGCTCCGGCTCGCCGGCGATCCGGCGGTCGCCGGGATGACGGCGCGGATCCCGACGCCGCTTCCCCCGCACGAGGCCGAAGGCTTCGTGATCCGGGCGCGTGCCGCCAACGCCTCCGGGGAGGGGCTGGTCATGGCGATCACCCGCCGGGCGAGCCCCGGCAGCCTGATCGGAATCGTCTCGATCGAGGATCGGCCCGAGGCGCCCGAGCCGCATCTGGGCTACTGGCTCGGACGGCCGTTCTGGGGCGAGGGTTTGATGCGGGAGGCGGCGGACGCCCTCATCGACGCCTACTTCGCCTATGCGGGCGGGCAGGCGTTGGCCTCGGCGGCGATGGTCGCAAACCCGGCCTCGCGGCGCGTCCTGGAGGCGTGCGGCTTCCGTTGCACGGGGGAAGCGGCGCCGGTCTTCGCGGCGCGGGGCGGCGCGGTGCCGAGCCACAGCTTCTGCCTCGACCGGGACACGTGGCTCGCCCGGCGCGCGGAGGCGGCGGAATCCGTGGCGGCGAGGGGCCTGAGATGAGGACACGGACGCTCGCCGGCCTCGGCGCCGCCCTCACGGCGGTCGCGCTCGTGTCGCTGATCGTCGCGATCACCCGCGACGAGGCCGTGCCGCCGATCCGCTCCGCGGCGCCCGCGCCGCGACCGCCGGGAGAAAGCCGCCTCTACTGCGAGTTCTACAGTTTCGCGGGCCGCACGCCGCGGGTCGGGTTCTACTTCGCCGGCCCGCGGGAGGGCGGCGGCAGCTACGGCCAGCTCTTCCAGCGGGAGGCGGACGGAACCCAGACCCTGTTCGAGCAGCGGCCGGCCTGGAACTACGACCGCGGCGGCGAGGCGCCGACCCTGCGCTCGCCGGACGGCGCGATCCAGATCAACCTCTACGGCGACGGCGGCGCCAACGGGCGGCAGCCGGATGCCGGCGGGTGGTTCGAGGCCGGCCTGCGCAGCGTCCAGTACCTCAATCTCGACGGCCAGTGCCGTCGCACCGAGAGTTGAAACAACCGTGCAGGCCGCTCGACCCGAGGTCGAGCGGCCTTGCGTCCGGCGGATGGCCGCCGCCGCGCAGTCCGCGCGGGCGAGGGGCGATGATCGGGATCATCGCCCCTCGATACCCGGCACCATCCGCGTCCCCTATCTGAGAGAAGCACCGTGAAATTCCTCGACGAAGCCAAGGTCTACGTCCGCTCCGGCGACGGCGGTCCCGGCTGCGTCTCGTTCCGGCGGGAGAAGTTCATCGAGTTCGGCGGCCCGAACGGCGGTGACGGCGGGCGGGGCGGCGATGTCTGGATCGAGTGCGTGCAGGGGCTCAACACCCTGATCGACTACCGCTACCGGCAGCACTTCAAGGCGAAGAAGGGCGAGCACGGCATGGGCTCGAACTGCCACGGCGCCAAGGGCGACGACGCGGTGCTCCAGGTGCCCGCCGGCACGCAGGTCTTCGCCGAGGACGGCGAGACGCTGATCGCCGACATGACCGAGGTCGGCCAGCGGGTGCGGCTGGCCAAGGGTGGCAATGGCGGCTTCGGCAACGCCTACTTCACCACCTCCACCAACCGCGCCCCGCGCCACGCCAATCCCGGCCTGGAGGGCCAGGAGATGTGGGTGGTGCTGCGCCTCAAGCTCATCGCCGATGCCGGCCTCGTCGGCCTGCCGAACGCCGGCAAGTCGACCTTCCTGGCGACCGTCACCGCCGCCAAGCCGAAGATCGCGGACTACCCCTTCACCACGCTCCATCCGGGCCTCGGCGTGGTGCGCTCGGATGCCCGCGAGTTCGTTCTCGCCGACATTCCCGGCCTGATCGAGGGCGCGCACGAGGGCGTGGGCCTGGGCGACCGGTTCCTCGCCCATGTCGAGCGCTGCCGGGTGCTGCTCCACCTCGTGGAGGGCACCACCGAGCACGCGGGCAAGGCCTACAAGCTCGTACGGCGCGAACTCGAAGCCTATGGCGGCGGCCTCGCCGACAAGCCGGAGATCGTGGCGCTCTCCAAGGCGGACGCGCTCGACGCGGAGACGCTCAAGCAGCAGGTCGCCCGGCTGAAGCGGGCCGCGGGAGCTAAGCCGCTCGTGGTCTCGGCGGCCTCGGGGCAGGGGGTGCAGGAGGCGCTGCGCGCGATCCAGGCGCAGCTCGACGGACAGGACGCCACGGAAGAGGCGGACGCACCGGCCGAGCCCTGGCACCCGTAAGATCTCGGCACCCGTGAGCGGAGCGGCGCTACGCCTCAGCCCGCTCCCGGCGACGGGCCTTGCCGCCTTGTCCTAACATCGGGCCATGCGCAGCGCCCTCCTCCTCCTCGTCCTCGCCGCCGCCCCCGCGTCGGCGGAGGAATCCTGCACCGACCTGATCGCGCGGGTGCGGGCCGCGACCAAGGCGGAGGTCGCCGAGCGCAGCGCCGATTTCGCCCGGTTCGATGCGGGCCCGCAGACGGCGCTGACGCTCTCCTGCGCAGGCGAGCAATCCTCGGTCGGCGCGCAGTACCGGGGCGAGACCGTGCCGACGGAGTACGACACGCTATTCGGGCAGGCCGGCCACGCCGTCACGGGGATCGCTCCGGACCGCCTGAGCGAGGCCGCCCGGCAGGCCCGCGAGGGCGCACAGGCCAAGCGCCACAGCACCATCGACGTGGGCGGCGCCCGCGTCACCTGCGCCTTCATGCGCCGGGAGCAGGGCCCGCTCACCCAATGCGCCGTTCTTCAGCGCCCCGGCGCCTGATCCGGTTTCCGGCTGATCGCTTCGGTCTCTTCCGTCGTCCCTGCGAGGCTCAGCGAAAGCAATCCAGGGCTCTGCACTCTCCGGACAGGTCGCGCTCTGGGTTGCTTCGGCTCCGCCTCGCGATGACGGAGCGGGGCAAAGGCCGAGGCGATCAACCGGAGACGATATGATCCGTCCGCTCGGCCGCCATCGCGCGCGTCGGCGAAGCGATCCGGCGGCGCGACATCTCTGGATGGAGCGCGGCCCTGGATTGCTTCGGCTTCGCCTCGCTCGGACGCAAGCGGCTCTGCCGGGCGCGATGCGAGCGGCCGACTTCGGTCCTATCCGTTCCCCGCGCCGTGCAGGCCGGCCGGCACCGGATCGTCCGCGTCGAGGGTTCGGGCCACGGTGCGGGCGACGCTGACCAGCGCCGTCACCATCGGCGTCGCCGGATCGCGGCGCGGGGCGACGAGGCCGATGGCGTGGCGCAGATCCGGTTCGACGATCGGGATGGCCCGCAGGCCCTCGGTCGGTCCCAGCGCGTCGGCGAGGATCGCCGGCATCACGCTCGCCCATTGCAGCGTGCGCACATGGGTCATCAGCACGACCATGGAATTGGATTCCAGCGTCGGGGCCGGCTCGCCGCCGGCGGCGCGGAGTTGCTGGTCGATGATGCGCCGGTTCTGCATGTTCGGCGTCAGCAGGCAGAGCGGAATCGTCGCCAGCTCCGCCCAGGTGACGCTGGCCCGGTCGTCGTAGGGACCGCCGGCGGCGGTCAGGAGCTGGTAGTGCTCGGTGTAGAGCGGGACGGCGATGACGCGGCCGAGGGGCTCGTTGTCGAGGTAGGTCAGCCCCGCATCCGCCTCGAGGTTGTCGATCAGCGAGAAGATCTCCTCCGACGTGGTGGAGAGGACGCTGAAGCGCACGTTCGGATAGCGCGCCCGGTAGGGCGTGGTCAGCGCGGCCACCATCGGCAGCGCGGTCGGCACCGCGGCGATGCGCAGGTGGCCCGTCAGGCCGCGGCGCAGGGCCGCCACGTCGTCCTGCATGGCGCGGGCATCGCCGACGATGCGCCGGCCCCAGGCCAGCACCCGGTCGCCCTCGGGCGTGAAGCCCTGGAAGCGCGAGCCGCGCTGGACGAGGCGTACGCCGAAGCGGTCCTCCAGGCTCTTCACGCCCGCCGACAGGGTCTGCTGGGTGACGCCGCAGGCCTCCGCCGCCCGCCCGAAATGCTGCTCGCGGGCGAGCGCCAGAAGGAATTCGAGCTTGTCGATCACGTGAGCGCCGTCCCGACGCCCGCGGGGAGGGCGGGCTGCCGCCGTGGTAGGCCGATTGCGGGAGGCGGCTCAAGCCGCCGGCCGGACGACGGGGGTTCAGCCCGCGTCGCTGGCGCCCTCGCCCGCGAGCTGCGGGTTGCGCGTGGCCGGGCGCACGGGGCTGTCCGTCGTCGGCTCGCCTTCGAGCGCCTTGTGCACCAGGGCGTCGAGCCGCTCGCCGGCCTCGTCGGCGTAGCCTTCGAGGTCGCGGCGCATCTTCGGCGTCCAGAACGCCACGATGTGGTTGTGGATGCCCGCCACCGCCTCGTCTTCCGGATAGGAGCGGAAGAACAGGGCGATCTGGTTGGCCATGCGCACCAGTCGGTCGTTGGTGGTCGTTGCGCTCATTGCCTGCTCGGGATTTCCATGTTCCGGATCAGAGACCGACCCGATGGTTCGGTCCGGCTTCCGCCGTCATTGCGAGCGGAAGCGAAGCAATCCAGCAGCGCGACCTTTCCGGATCGAACTGCGCCCTGGATTGCTTCGGCTTCGCCTCGCAATGACGGCGGAGGCATCAGAACCAAACAACCCATACGGGAGCGAGCCGACGGCCCGCTCCCGAACTCTCCGAAAACTACTCCGCGGCTTCCGCGATGCGGGTCAGCGAGAAGTCCTCCTCGTAGAACTTCGCCTGCCAGTCGGAGGGCCGGTTCGTGCGCCGCACCTGCACCGCCGTCACCTTGTACTCGGGGCAGTTGGTGGCCCAGTCCGAGTAGTCCGTGGTGATGACGTTGGCGCCGGTCTTGGCGTGGTGGAAGGTCGTGTAGACGATCCCCGGCTGCATCCGCTCCGTGACCTTGGCCTTGAGCGCGATGTCGCCCGAGCGGCTCTCCAGCGCGACGAGGTCGCCGTCGACGATGCCGCGCATCTCCGCATCGAAGGGGTGGATCTCCAGCACGTCCTCCTCGTGCCAGCGGGAGTTCTCGGTGCGCCGCGTCTGCGCGCCGACATTGTACTGCGAGAGGATGCGGCCCGTGGTGAGGATCAGCGGGAACTTGCCCGTGGTCCGCTCGTCGGTGGGCACGTATTCCGTGATCATGAAGCGGCCCTTGCCGCGCACGAACCGGTCGACGTGCATCATCGGCGTGCCGAGCGGCGCCTTCTCGTTGCAGGGCCACTGGATCGAACCCAGCTCCTCCAGCTTGTCGTAGGAGACGCCGGCGAAGCTCGGGGTGAGGGCCGCGATCTCGTCCATGATCTCGGACGGGTGGGTGTACTCCATCTTGTAGCCCAGCGCGTTGGCGAGCAGCATTGTGCCCTCCCAGTCGCCGTAGCCGCCCATTGGGGACATCACCTTGCGCACGCGGGAGATGCGGCGCTCGGCGTTGGTGAAGGTGCCGTCCTTCTCCAGGAACGAGGCCCCGGGAAGGAAGACGTGGGCGTACTTGGCGGTCTCGTTCAGGAACAGGTCCTGGATCACGATGCACTCCATGGCCCGGAGGCCGGAGGTGACGTGATGGGTGTCGGGGTCGGACTGCGCGATGTCCTCGCCCTGGATGTACATGCCCTTGAAGGTGCCGCCGACGGCCTCGTCCAGCATGTTGGTGATGCGCAGGCCCGGCGCGTTGTCGAGCTTGGCCCCCCAGATCGCCTCGAAGCTCTCGCGGGTGGCGTCGTCCGAGACGTGGCGGTAGCCCGGCAGCTCGTGCGGGAACGAGCCCATGTCGCAGGAGCCCTGCACGTTGTTCTGGCCGCGCAGCGGGTTCACGCCCGCACCCACCATGCCGATGTTGCCGGTGGCCATGGCGATGTTGGCCATGCCCATCACCATGGTCGAGCCCTGGCTGTGCTCGGTCACGCCCAGCCCGTAGTAGATCGCGGCTTTGCCTCCCGTGGCGTAGAGCCGGGCGGCGGCACGGATCTCCCCCGGATCGACGCCGGTGATCGCCTGCGCGGCTTCCGGCGAGTTGCGCTCCTCGGCGATGAACCGGGCCCAGGACTCGAACTCGGCCAGATCGCAGCGCTCGCGGACGTAATCCTCGGCGATCAGCCCTTCCGTGACGATGACGTGGGCGAACGCGTTGATGAAGGCGACGTTGGAGCCGGGCTTCAAGGGCAGGTGATGGTCGGCCCGGATGTGGGGCGACTTCACGAGGTCGATCTTGCGCGGGTCGGCGACGATGAGGCGGGCGCCCTCGCGCAGGCGCTTCTTCATCCGCGAGCCGAAGACGGGGTGACCGTCGGTCGGGTTGGCGCCGATGACGAGGATTACGTCGGATTCCTCGACCGACTTGAAGTCCTGCGTGCCGGCGGAGGTGCCGAGCGTGGACATCAGGCCGTAGCCGGTCGGCGAGTGGCAGACGCGGGCGCAGGTATCGACGTTGTTGTTGCCGAAGGCGGCGCGCACCAGCTTCTGGACGAGGTAGGCCTCCTCGTTGGTGCAGCGCGAGGACGTGATGCCGCCGACGGAATCCCGGCCGTATTGGGCCTGGATGCGCTTGAATTCGCTGGCGGCGTGATTGATCGCCTCCTCCCAGGAGACCTCGCGCCACGGATCCGTGATCTTCTCGCGGATCATCGGCTTGGTGATGCGGTCCTTGTGGGTGGCGTAGCCGTAGGCGAAGCGGCCCTTGACGCAGGAATGGCCCTCGTTGGCCTTGCCGCCCTTGTAGGGCACCATGCGCACGACCTTGTCGCCCTGCATCTCGGCCTTGAAGGCGCAGCCGACGCCGCAATAGGCGCAGGTCGTCACCGCCGCATGGTCGGGCTGGCCGAATTCGTGGATCGTCTTCTCCTGCAGCGTCGCGGTCGGGCAGGCCTGAACGCAGGCGCCGCAGGACACGCATTCGGACTGCATGAAGTTGGTCGGGCCCGCCGCCACGCGGCTGTCGAAGCCGCGGCCCTCGATGGTGAGCGCGAAGGTGCCCTGCGTCTCCTCGCAGGCGCGGACGCAGCGGTTGCAGACGATGCACTTCGACGGGTCGTAGGTGAAGTAGGGGTTCGACTCGTCCTTGGGCAGG
Source organism: Methylobacterium sp. NPDC097929 (assembly GCF_049543375.1). Lineage (NCBI taxonomy): Bacteria > Pseudomonadati > Pseudomonadota > Alphaproteobacteria > Hyphomicrobiales > Methylobacteriaceae > Methylobacterium > Methylobacterium sp. NPDC097929. Next base: position 49,365 of record NZ_JBMVEP010000014.1, read on the forward strand.
TAGCGCTCAGAGGTCGGCTTGACGTGGTTGTCGCCGTCATAGCCGTAACGCACGTCGCGCAGGCCGACCTGACCTGCCGTATCCTGCAGCTCGCAATCGCCGTTGGCGGCGCAGGTCAGGCAGTCGAGCGGGTGGTCGGAGATGTAGAGCTCCATCACGCCCTTGCGCAGGCGATGCAGCTTGTCGTTCTGGGTATGCACGACCATGCCGTTCTCGGCCGGGGTGGTGCAGGAGGCGGGCGTGCCGCGGCGGCCCTCGATCTCCACGAGGCACATGCGGCAGGAGCCGAACGGCTCGAGCGAATCCGTGGCGCAGAGCTTCGGGATCTTGGTGCCCATCTGCATCGCGGCGGCCATGACCGAGGTGCCCGCGGGCACCGTCACGCTCTCTCCGTCGATGGTCAGCGTCACCGTCTGCTCGTTGAGCCGGATCGGCGTGCCGTAGTCGATTTCCTTGATGAGGGTCATGCGAGCGCCTCCTCACTCGGCCGCGACGGGCAGATCGCCCGCGCGCCGAAAATCCTCGGGGAAGTTGGTGATGGCGCTCATCACGGGCATGGGCGTCAGGCCGCCCATGGCGCAGAGCGAACCGTCGGTCATGACCTCGCAGAGATCCGCGACGAGCTTGAGATTGGCCTCAGGGCGGATGCCGGAGATGACCTTGTCCATGGTCTCGACGCCGCGGGTGGCGCCGACGCGGCAGGGGGTGCACTTGCCGCAGGATTCGGTGGCGCAGAACTCGAAGGCGAAGCGGGCTTGCTTGGCCATGTCGACCGTGTCGTCGAACACCACGATGCCACCATGGCCGACGAGACCCTTCTTGGCCGCCATCGCCTCGTAATCGAGCGGCGTGTCGAGCAGGTCGTCGGGGAAGTAGGCCCCGAGCGGGCCGCCGACCTGCACCGCGCGCACCGGACGGCCCGAGGCCGTGCCGCCGCCGAACTCCTCGATCACCTGACGGATGGTGATGCCGAAGGCGTACTCGATCAGGCCGCCCTGGGCGACGTTGCCGGCGAGCTGGATCGGCAGGGTGCCGAGCGAGCGGCCCATGCCGTACTCGGCGTAGGACTTGGCGCCGTGCTCCAGGATGTAGGGCACGGCCGTGAAGGTCATGACGTTGTTGACCAGCGTCGGCTTGCCGAGGAAGCCCTTGAGCGCCGGGATCGGGGGCTTGGCCCGGACGATGCCGCGCTTGCCCTCCAGGCTCTCCAGAAGCGAAGTCTCCTCGCCGCAGATATAGGCGCCGGCACCCAGGCGGACTTCGAGGTGGAAGGCCTTGCCCGAGCCCATGACGTTGTCGCCGAGCACGCCGGCCCGCACGCCGTTGGCGATCGCGTCCCGCAGGGTTTTGAACGCCTGCGGGTACTCGGAGCGGCAATAGATGTAGCCCCGGGTCGCGCCGGTCGCGACGGCGGCGATGGTCATGCCCTCGATCAGGTTGAAGGGGTCGCCCTCCATCATGATCCGGTCGGCGAAGGTGCCGGAATCGCCCTCGTCGGCGTTGCAGACCACGTATTTCTGGTCCGCCTTGGCCAGCATCACCGTGTTCCACTTGATGCCCGCCGGGAAGCCGGCGCCGCCGCGCCCGCGCAGACCCGAATCGCGCACCTGCGCCACGACGCCCTCGGCATCGAGCTTCAGCGCGGCTTCCAGGCCGCGATAGCCGCCATGGGCCCGGTAATCCTCGACCGAGACCGGATCGACCACGCCGCAGCGGTGGAAGGTCAGCCGGTGCTGACGCGCCAGGAACGGGATCTCTTCCGGCTTGCCGAGGCGCAGCGCGTGCTCGCCGCCCTCGACGAGACCGGCATCGAGCAGGCCCTCGACATCGGCCGGGGTCACCGGGCCGTAGGCGATGCGGCCCTCCGGCGTGGCAACCTCGACCATCGGCTCGAGCCAGAGCATGCCGCGGGTGCCGGTGCGAACGATGCGCACGTCGAGGCCACGGCGCTCGGCGCCGGCGAAGATCGCGCGGGCGACGCGGTTGGCGCCGAGACCCAGGGCGACCGCGTCCTGCGGGACGTAGAGGGTGATGCTCACGCGCGGGCCTCCTTGAGGGCGGCGTCGAGGGATTCGGCCGTCAGACGGGCCAGCGGCTCGTCATCGATCAGGGCGGCGGGGGCATTGGCGCAGAGGCCAAGGCAGTAGACCGGCTCGACGGTGACGCCGTCGGCGCTGGTTCCGTGCCAGTCGCAGCCCATCCGCGAGAGGATCTCGCCGTGCAGCCGGTCGGAGCCCATCGCCTGACAGGCCTCAGCCCGGCACAGCTTCACGTGGTGATGCCCAGCCGGCGGCTCGCGCCGGAAGTCGTGGTAGAAGGTCAGGCAGCCATGCACCTCGGCGCGCGAGAGGTTCAGCGCGTCGGCGATCATCGGCACCGCCTGTGCATCGACGTAGCCGAACGTCTCCTGCAGAGCATGCAATATAGGGAGAGTCGCGCCCTCCAGGGATTGCAGCTCGGCCACGATCCCCGCGGCGCGTGAGGCGTTCCAAGGCTCGGAACCAGCCATGTTTTCCTGCCCAACTTGGTTTTGTTCTAAGGCTCGATCCAAACAGGGATGGCACTAAAGTTCAATCAAGCTGTCTCGTGGTTTGACAAAAATTCTCGATCAAAACGGGCTGTTTGCACTGCATCAACCGCTCGAATGGCGCCCAAAAATATTTTTGATGCCGTTCCAAATTTTCTTTCGCCTCAACGGGATACCACTCCTGCGGGATGGCGCGGGGCCGGCTGGAGATGCGCGAACAAGGGCTTGCGCGCCGCCGGGCACGGGACGGCTCGGCAAATGAATCCACCGCTCGTTGCGAGACGATCCGGGGGCGAACCCCGCCGGACGGCGCGCCTTACGCGGCGCCCCGCACCGCCCGGAACTGTGCGTAGCGCTTCAGGAGATCGTCGATCACCCGGTCGCGGCTGTAGCCGGTGACATCGTGCGCGCGGTCGCCCTCCGAGGTCTGCACGAGGGCGCGGTAATGGCGCTCGTCCGACGATGTTGATGGGTTCTCGGCCCAGGCGAAGCTCGGATTCCGCAGGCCGCGCACGCGGATGCCGTAGCGGAAGGCGCCGCGGTCGCCGTAGGGCACGATGAGGTCGACGCGCTCGGCCGAGCGCCTGATCTCGGGCGACAGGCCGCTCTCGCGCATCTGCGCCGCCACCGCTTCGAGCGCGGGCGCGGCGGTCCCGTCGAGGAAGGCCCGCAGGTCTTCCTTGCCGTAGGAATGGGTGATCGCCGCCAGCCTCTGCTGCCAGGACAGGCCGCCCGGCGATCCGGCGTTGCGGGACAGGTCGAGACCGCCGCTGCGCCCCTCCGATTGCAGCGCCCGCAGCAGGCCGTAGCAGATGAAGATCATGATCAGGGCGAAGGGCAGGGCGCTGACGATGGCGGCGGTCTGAAGCGCCTCCAGCCCGCCCGCCGTCAGCAGCACGGCGGCGATGGCGCCCCCGGCCACGGCCCAGAACACCCGCTGCCAGACCGGCGGGTCCTCGGCCGCCCCCGAGGTGATCATGTCGATCACCAGCGCGCCCGAATCCGCCGAGGTGACGAAGAAGAAGATCACGAGCAGCGTCGCCAGCCCCGAGGCGATCGTGCCGAAGGGCAGTTGCCCGAGCATGGCGAACAGGGCGACGGGCATATCGTCCTTCACGATGGCCGAGAGCGCCACGGTGCCGGCCCGGTCCATCTCGATGGCCGTGTTGCCGAACACCGTCATCCAGAAGAAGGTGAACAGCACCGGCACCAGCAGCACGCCGGTCACGAACTCGCGGATGGTGCGTCCGCGGGAGATGCGGGCGATGAACATGCCGACGAAGGGCGACCACGCGATCCACCAGCCCCAGTAGAACAGGGTCCAAGTGCCGAGCCATTCGTTGGGCCGATAGGCGTAGGTCTGGAGCGTCCGCTCGACCACCGCGCCGAGATAGGCACCCAGGTTCTGCACGAAGGCCTGGAGCAGGAACACGGTCGAGCCGGTGACCAGCACGAAGGCGAGGAGCAGCACGGCCAGGACGATGTTGAGTTCGGACAGGACCTTCACGCCCTTGTCGAGCCCCGAGGCCACGGAGAGCGTGGCGCAGCCGGTGATGGCGGCGATGAGAATGATCTGGACGAGCGTGTTGTTGGGAACCCCGAACAGGTGGCTGAAGCCGGCATTGACCTGAAGCACGCCGAGGCCCAGCGAGGTGGCGACGCCGAAGATCGTGCCGAGCACCGCGAAGACGTCGATCGCGTGCCCGATCGGACCGTTGATCCGGTCGCCGATCAGCGGGTGCAGGGCCGAGCGGACCGTGAGCGGCAGCCCGCGGCGGAAGGCGAAGTAGGCGAGCGCCAGCCCGACGACGATGTAGATCGCCCAGGCATGCACGCCCCAGTGGAAGAAGGTCAGCACCATCGCGCGCTGCGCGGCCTCGATGGTCTTGCCCTCGCCGATGGGGGGCGTGGCGTAGTGCTGGAGCGGTTCGGCCACGCCGAAGAAGATCAGGCCGATGCCCATGCCGGCGCTGAACAGCATGGCGAACCACGACAGGTAGCTGTAGTCGGGCTCGCTGTCGTCCGGCCCGAGCCGCACGTCGCCGTAGCGGCTCAGCATCAGGAAGATCGCGAAGCCGAGAAAGCCTGCGACGGAGGCGATGTAGAACCAGCCGAACTCGCGCACGATCTCCGCCTGCACGGCGTCGAAGATCGACTTGGCCTGCACCGGAAACAGGGCGGCGAGGCCGGCAAAGGCGAGCGTCAGCCCGGCCGAGGTGAAGAAGACGAATGGGTTGACCTGCATCCTCGGGCGTCTTCGGCCCCGGCCTTCAGGTTTGGTGAGATCGTTCATGCCGGCCCGGCTTTCCTTCCCGTGTTCGAACGATCCGGTTGCGGCGGATACAGGCGTGCTTCGGCGCCGAAGCGGAGAGCCGCCTCGGGGCCGGTCAGGCACCCCTCACTTATGTTAAAAGCCGCGCTTCGGTTCCCGGGCCCGCTGCGGGACCGTCGCCGGCTCAGGCGTCGAGCGCGGCGTAGGTGAGCACCCGCAGCTCGCGGCGCAGGGGCAGCGCGGAGGACGGCACGAGCTGGGCGAGGAGCACCACCGCCATGTCCTCGTCCGGGTCGATCCAGAACGAGGTGCTCGCCACCCCGCCCCAGGACACCTCGCCCGGCGTGCCGAGGATCTGGGCGCGGGCCGGGTCCAGCATCACCGAAAAGCCGAGGCCGAAGCCGATCCCGGCATAGGAGGATTCGGCGAAGCGCGGCTGGCCCATCGACGCGAGGTCGCCGGGCAGGTGGTTCATCAGCATCAGCGCGACGCTCTTGCGGCCGAGCAACCGCACGCCGTCGAGTTCGCCGAGGTTCAGGATCAACCGGCAGAAGCGCAGGTAGTCGCCCGCCGTCGAGACGAGGCCGCCGCCGCCCGAGGCCAGCGGCGGGGGTTCGAGGAAGCGGCTGCCGACGCTGTCGTCGTAGAGGCGCAGGCTTCCCGTCCGGTCGAGTGCGTAGTTGGCGGCGAAGCGCTCGCGCTTGTCCGGGGCCACGAAGAAGTCGGTGTCGTGCAGGCCGAGCGGACGCAGGATGCGCTCGCGCATGAAATCCGCGAAGTCGAGGCCGGAGACGACGGCCACGAGATGGCCGAGCACGTCGGTGGCGACCGAGTAGTTCCACTCGGCGCCCGGCTGGGCCAGCAGCGGCTGCTGCGCGAGTCGCGCCACGAGCTCGCCGAGCGGCAGGGTCGAGGTCTGGAAGTCGATCTCGTTCTGCCGGTAGAGGGCATCGACGAGGGTCGCCTCCATGAAGCCGTAGGTGAGGCCGCTCGTGTGGGTGAGCAGGTCGTGGATCGTGATGAGCCGGCGGGCCGGCTCGGTCTCGAGCCGCGCCCGGTTGCCGCCGGTGGCCACGCGCATCTGCCCGAACTCGGGCAGGAAGCGCGCCACCGGGTCGTCGAGCTGGAAGCGCCCCTCCTCGTAGAGCATCATCACCGCGAGCGAGGTCAGCGGCTTCGTCATCGAGTAGATGCGGGTGAGGGTGTCGGCGGCGAACGGCCTCTCCCGCGCGAGGTCGGCATGGCCGTGGGCGCGGAAGAAGGCGGTCTTGTCCCCCCGCAGCACGCTGACCGAGAGGCCGGCGAGCCGCCCGGATTCCACGTAAGCCCGCATCCAGGCATCGATCCGCTCCAGGCGGTCGGGGCAGAGGCCGACGTCTCGGGGATCGGTCTCAACCTGCATGCGCGGCTCCTCGCGTTCGTGTCCGAGGCCCGTGTAGCGGCCCCGGACGGCGTGGCGCCAGCCCGAAAACCGTCACCAGCCCATCGTGCCGGGTGCGCCCTTGAACGGGCCGACGAGCCCCGGCGTGATCCAGCCGCCGTAGAAGCCGCCGGGCTGCGGCTCGGCCCGCACGTCGCCGACGAGGCAGGAATCCATCGGCCCGGCATAGAAGGCGACGTAGCCGGCGATGGGCCGGAAGCCCGGCGTCGGGTCGGGATAGGCCCAGGCCGCCCCCGGCGCCCGCGTCCCGCCGCCCGTCACGTCGAACAGGACGGCGCTGCCTTTCCACTCGCAGAGTCCGGCCCGGCGCGGGAGCCCGAGCACGCCCTCGGCGACATCCTGGGGCGGGAAGTAGTAGGTCGGCGGGTGGCTCGTCTCCAGCACGCGGAAGCCGGCCGTGGTCGCAGCGATGGTCCGGCCGCCGAGGACGACCGTCAGCCGCTCCGGCACCGGCTCCAGCCGAGGCGGGCGGGGATAGTCCCAGACGCTTTCCTGGCCCGGATCGGGGCGGACGGGGATGGGCCGCACGGGCTCCTCCGTTGGTGTCACATCACGGGTTTGTCGCAACCGCCCCTCATGCTAGCGCAGGGGAAGCCCGAGAGAAGGACGATGCCGTGAGCCAAGAGGCACGCCAGACCGCCGATTACGCGCTGTTCCTCGATTTCGACGGAACCCTGGTCGAGATCGCCCCGCGCCCCGATGCGGTGCAGGTCGATCCCGCCCTGGTGCCCGCCCTGGAGCGCCTGCGCGAGCGGCTCGGCGGGGCGCTGGCGATCGTGACCGGCCGGCCCGTCTCCGTCATCGACGACTTCCTGAAGCCCGCCCGCTTCGACGTCGCCGGCCTGCACGGGGTCGAGCGCCGGGTGGACGGGACCTTGAGCGGCGGACGGCCGGAGGATCATCCGGCTCTTCGCGCGGGCGTCGAGCGGCTGCACGCGGAGACGGCCCGCTACGAGGCGGTGCTGATCGAGGACAAGGGCGCCTCGGTCGCCGTGCACTGGCGGCTCGCCGCCCCCGGCGATGCGCAGGCGGCGGAGGACATCGTCAAGGCGGTCGCCCGCGATCTCGGCGCCGCCTACCGGCTCCAGCTCGGCAAGGCGGTGGGCGAGATCGTGCCCGCCGACGCCACCAAGGGCCACGCGATCCGCGCCTTCCACGACGCCGCGCCCTATGCCGGCCGGCGGGCGATCTTCCTGGGCGACGACCGCACCGACGAGATCGCCTTCGCCTCGGTCAACGAGGATGGCGGCGTCAGCGTGCGCATCGGCGACGGCGAGACGGTCGCCGGGCGCCGCCTCGCCGACCCGGCCGCCGTGCGCGCCCTCATCGCCGCCTGGGCCGAGGGCGCGCCGATCGACCCCGATACGATCCCTGCCGCGTGAACGGGCGGCGCTTGCCGTACGGCCGTCGCACCCTCTGTTAAGGTCGCGGCAAAGGACGACGAAGGGCGAGGCGGATGTTCGAATTCCCGGTGCTGGTCGGCGATATCGGCGGGACGAACGCCCGCTTCGGCCTGATCGAGGCGAAGGGCGAGCAGGCCCGCCTCCTCGCCCGCGAATCGACCGGCGGCTATCCCGATCCGAGCGCGGCGATCCGCGCCTCCCTGGAGGAGAGCGGCGCGCCGGCCCCCCGCTCGGCGATCCTGGCGATCGCGGGGCGGGTCGATGCGCCGGCCGTCCAGCTCACCAACGCGGACTGGCTGGTGGACGCCGCCGCGATCGGGCGGGATTTCGGTCTCGCCCGGGTCGCCCTCGTCAACGATTACGTCCCGGTCGCGGCGGGCGCGGCCAACATCGACCCGGACGAACTGACTCCGATCGGCCCGCAGATCGCCGAGGCACGCGGCCCCCGCCTCGTGCTCGGACCCGGCACCGGCTTCGGCGCCGCCGCCCTGATTCCCTACGAGGACCGCCTCGCCATCGTCTCGACCGAGGCCGGGCACACCGATCTCGGCCCCATCGACGCGGAGGAGGCCGCGTTCTGGTCCGCCGTGGAGCGCGTGGAGGGCCGGGTGACGGTGGAGACGCTGCTCTCCGGCTCGGGGCTCGCGCGGCTGCACGCGGCGATCCGGCGAGGAGCGGGCGACGACGGCGCGCTGCACGACCCGGCCGAGATCACCGGCAACGGGCTGTCCGGCGCCGACCCGCACGCGCGGACGGCGCTGACCCTGTTCGGCAAGCTGCTGGGCCGCGTCTGCGGGGATCTGGCCCTGACGTTTCTGGCCACCGGCGGCGTCTATATCGGCGGCGGCATCGCCCCGCGCATCGTGCCGGTGTTGCGGGAGGGCGCCTTCCGCGAGGCCTTCGAACGCAAGGCCCCCTTCGCCGCGCAGATGCGCGACATCCCCACCAGCGTCATCACCGTGAAGGACCCGGCCTTCGGCGGCCTCGCGGCGCTGGCGAGCGAGGGCGTGCGCTTCGTCTATCACGGGCAGACTTGGACGCCGTGAGGGCGGGACCGAGGCGACGCCCCCCTGGCGCGGGCCGAACGGTCTGTTAACCATGGCAGGCGCTAAGCTTCCCCGTCCCGTCCGCCTCGTCCCGAGCGGCGCGGGAGCGTGGAGCCTCCCAGAGTCCAGACCATGCGCGCCAAGCCCCTTCTTCGCGCCCGCCCCCTCCTCGCCGGGACCGCCGCCGGCACCGTGGCCGGCCTCCTGGCTCTGACAGCCGCTCAGGCCGGGCCGCGGGCCCACAGGGTCAAGGCGGCGCCCGCGGGCGTGGCGGTCGATTACAGCGTCAATCTCGCCGGCATCCCGATCGGCACCGCCCAGCTCACGGGCGCCTTCGAGGGCGCGCGCTACCGCATGGACGTCTCGGCGGTGCTGACCGGCCTCGTCGGCGCGGTGACCGGCGGACAGGGCTCGGCCCGCTCCTCGGGCAACCTCGCCGCGAGCCCGGTGCCGAGCGCCTTCGCCATCGCCACCCGCACCAGCAATTCCGGCATCGCCGTGCGCATGGCGCTGGCGGGCGGCAACGTCACCCAATCCGAGGTCACCCCGCCGCTCCTCGACACCGGCGACCGAGTGCCGGTCACGGCCGCGGCCAAGCGCGGCGTGATCGATCCGGCCAGCGCCCTGATGATGCCGGCCCGCGCCCGGGCCGATCTCACCGATCCGGAGAATTGCAACCGCACGCTTCCCGTCTTCGACGGCGCGACCCGCTTCAACGTGGTCCTGAGCTACGGCGAGACACGGGCTGTGGAGAAGCCCGGCTATAGCGGTCCGGTGCTGGTCTGCAACGCCCGCTACGTCGCCATCGCCGGCCACCGGCCCGACCGGCCCGGGGTGAAGTTCATGGAAGACAACCGCGACATGTCGGTCTGGCTCGCGCCCGTCGAGGGCACGCGGGTTCTGGTGCCGATGCGGATCGCCGTGCGCACGACTTTGGGCACCAACATCATCGAGGCGACCCGCTGGACCCGGACCGGAACCGCGACCGCCACGAGCGGCGAGGCGCAGCCGGGTGCCACCGCGACGGTTGCCGAGGCGAGCCTTTCGGGGCGGTAGTTTTCCGGACCGGGATTCGGCTCGTCCATCCCGCCCCCGCCCTCATCCTGAGGTGCCGACGCGAAGCGGCGGCCTCGAAGGATCCTCCAGAGATCGTGCGGGATCTGGAGGATCCTTCGAGGCCCGCTGGCGCGGGCACCTCAGGATGAGGATTTTGGGCTGGACACATGAATCCGAGCGGGTCCGAAGGTGGTCAGAGGGTTTTCCATGCTTCGATGCACGCCTCCCACGACCCGCAAGCCCCCCTTCCGCCTCCTCTGCCTCGCCCTGGCGCTCCTCACGCCCGTCCACGCTTGGGCCGGCGAATCCCTCTCGACCGGCCCCGATTGCGGCGGGGACGCGTTCTCCTCCGCACAGGTGATCGAGCGCCGCCCGCCCCGGCGCGGCCCGCTGACGGCGATGCCCGACACCCTCTGCACCGATCTCGTGCCGCAGCAGCCTCAGCCCCGGATCGACATCTTCGCCTATCCGAGCCTGGGCGCGCCCGCTGGCACAGCGCCCGCCGACAACCCATATGGAGGAAGGCCGCCGCGGATCGCCCCGTCCCGCTAGCGGCTCTTCCCGATGCAGGGCCTGCCGGCCCGGCTGCCTTTTCCCCTCCGACGGCCCGCAGCGCCGAAGGGATCGCCGCCCCCGCATGACGCTCCGCACCCTTCACCGCGAGGCCCGCGCGCGCGGGGTCATGGCGGTGCTCGGCCCGACCAACACGGGCAAGACGCATCTGGCCATCGAGCGGATGCTCCTGCACCCGACCGGCATGATCGGCCTGCCCCTGCGGCTCCTCGCCCGCGAGGTGTATCTGCGCGTCGTCGCCAAGGTCGGCTCCGAGAACGTCGCCCTCGTCACGGGCGAGGAGAAGATCAAGCCGGACCGGCCGCGCTACTGGATCTGCACCATCGAGGCGATGCCGCGCGACCTCGAGGTGGCCTTCGTGGCGATCGACGAGATCCAGCTCGCCGCCGACATGGATCGCGGCCACGTCTTCACCGACCGCCTGCTCTACCGGCGCGGGCGCGAGGAGACGCTGCTGATCGGCTCCTCGACCATGCTGCCGCTGGTGCAGGCGCTGATCCCCGGCGTGCAGACCACGACGCGCCCCCGCCTCTCCAGCCTGACCTTCGCGGGCGAGAAGAAGATCTCGCGGCTGCCGCACCGCACCGCCATCGTCGCCTTCTCGGCGGAGGAGGTCTACGCCATCGCCGAGTTGATCCGGCGCCAGCGCGGCGGGGCGGCGGTGGTGCTCGGCGCGCTCTCGCCCCGCACCCGCAACGCCCAGGTCGAACTCTACCAGTCCGGCGAGGTCGATTACCTGGTGGCCACCGATGCGGTCGGCATGGGGCTCAACCTCGACGTCGATCACGTGGCCTTCGCCGCCAACTGGAAATACGACGGCACCCGCTTCCGCAAGCTGACGCCCGCCGAGATGGGCCAGATCGCGGGACGCGCCGGGCGCCACGTCGCCGACGGCACCTTCGGCTCCACCGGGCGCTGCCCGCCCTTCGAGCCCGAGATGGTGGAGGCGCTGGAGACGCACGATTTCGAGCCCGTGCGCATGCTGCAATGGCGCAACCCCGATCTCGACTTCGCCTCCCTGGAAAAGCTGCAGGCGAGCCTCGACGAGCACCCGCACGAGCAGGGACTCACCCGCGCGCCCATGGGCGAGGACCAGCAGGCGCTGGAAATCCTGATGCGCGAGGAGGACATCCGCGACATGGCCAAGGGCCCGGCCGCGGTCCGGCGCCTCTGGGACACCTGCGGCGTGCCGGATTACCGCAAGGTCCATCCCCAGACCCATGCCGACCTCGTGGCCCAGCTCTACCGTTTCCTGATGCGCGGCATGGCGGGGCGCATCCCCAACGACTGGTTCGCCCGCCACGTGGCGATGATCGACCGCACCGACGGCGACATCGACGCCCTGTCCCAGCGGATCGCCCAAGGGAGGACCTGGACCTTCGTGGCGAACAGGCCGGACTGGTTGCTCGATCCTCTGCATTGGCAGGGCGAGACGCGTCGGGTAGAGGACAGACTGTCCGACGCCCTGCACGAGCGCCTCGCGAGCCGCTTCGTCGACAGGCGCACCAGCGTCCTGATGCGGCGCCTGAGAGAGAAGACGATGCTGGAAGCCGAAATCACCCCCGGCGGTGACGTCACCGTCGAGGGTCAACATGTGGGCCGACTTCACGGCTTCCAATTCGTGCCCGACCCGCAAGCCGAGGGCCACGAAGCCAAGACCCTGCGCTCGGCCGCCGAGAAGGCGCTGGCCGGCGAGATCGAGGCGCGGGCCGACCGCTTCGCCTCGGCCGCCGACGCAGCCCTGGTGCTCTCGCATGACGGCATCATCCGCTGGACCGGCGACCCGGTCGCCAAGCTGACGCCGGGCGACAAGCTGTTCGAGCCCGGCATCCGCCTCATCGCCGACGACAGCCTCGCCGGCGCCTCGCGCGAGAAGGTCGAGACGCGGTTGGCCGCGTGGCTGCGCGCCCACGTGGTGCGCCTGCTCGGGCCGCTGATGGAGATCGAGTCGGCAGCCGACCTCACCGGGCTCGCCCGGGGCATCGGCTACCAGGTGGTCGAGGCGCTCGGCGTGCTGGAGCGGGCCAAGGTGGCGCACGAGATGCGCAGCCTCGATCAGGACGGCCGGGCGAATCTCCGCCGCCACGGCGTCCGCTTCGGCGCCTACCACATCTTCCTGCCGGCCCTGCTGAAGCCGGCGCCGCGCACCCTCGCCGCCCAGCTCTGGGCGCTCAAGAGCGGCGGGCTCGAGCAGCCGGGCCTCGACGAGATCGCGCATCTGGCCGGCTCCGGCCGCACCTCGATCAAGGTCGATCCGGCCATCGCCAAGGGCCTCTACCGGGCCGCGGGGTTTCGCGTCTGCGGCGAGCGGGCGGTGCGCGTCGACATCCTGGAGCGGCTCGCGGATCTCATCCGCCCGGCCATCGCCTACCGCCCCGGCACGACGCCGGGTGAGCCCCCGGCCGGCAGCGCCGACGGCGACGGCTTCGTGGCCACCGTCAACATGACCTCGCTGGTCGGCTGCTCGGGCGAGGATTTCGCCTCGATCCTGAAGTCGCTCGGCTACGTGGCGCAGACCCGCCCCGGCCCGGCCATCACCGTGCCGCTGGTCGCGGCCGCCCCGACCGTGCCCGCCGCCCGGCCCGCCGAGGCCGCGCCGCAGGACACGGTTCAGGACGCGACGCCTTCGGACGGCGCGACCGACGACGCGGCGCAGGAGACCGCGCCGGTATCGGCCGAGGCCGAGCCGGTCGCCGAGGACGCGGGCGAGACTCCCGCCGAGGCGACGCAGGACGGCAGCGCGGATGCGCCGGCCGAAGCGACGGCGTCCGAGGCCGAGCCCGCCGCGGTGGAAACCGCCGAGCCGGTCGCTGAAGAAACCGCCGAAGAGGCCGCCGAAGCCGCGCAGCCGGCCGAGGCTGCGACGGACGATGCGGCTCCCGAAGCCGCCGCCCCGATGCCGACGGCGACGGCGCAGGCCGCGCAGGCCGCTGCGGCGACCGGAGAGGTCGAGGCGGTGGACGCGGCCGATTCGGCCGTTCCCGCCGACGAGCCCGCGCCCGAGATGGCTTCCGAGACGGCTTCCGAGGAAGCCGGCGCCGAGCCGGCCGAGCCGGCGGCCCCCGAGACCGTCGAGGTCTGGCACCTGCACCGGCCTCAGCGCCACACCGGACCGCGCCAGGGCCGCGGTCAGGGACGGCAGGACGGGCGGCAGGAAGGCGGCCGGCAAGAGGGCGGTCGGCAGGAAGCCCGCCAGGATGGTCGTCCCGGCGAGCGGCGGAACGACGGCCCGCGCCGTCCCCGCGAGGATCGTCCGGAGGGCGGTCGTCCGCCGCGCCCCGAGGCGCGGGGCGAGGGACGCGGGGAGGGACGCGGCGACGGCGGTCCGCGCCGCGACCATCCGGGCAACCGCAACCGGCCCGATCGCCGCGACGAGAACCGGCGCCCGAACACCGAGCAGCGCCCGCCGCGCCGCGAGCGCCAGCCCGATCCCGACTCGCCCTTCGCCGCGCTCGCCGCGCTGAAGGCGAAGCTCGAATCCGACGGGGGCAAGCGCTGAGGGCGCCGCCCCCGAGAGCGGAATGAGCGCGGGGCGCCAGCGCCTCGACAAGTGGCTGTGGTTCGCGCGCTTCGCCCGGACCCGGTCGATGGCGGCCCGGCTCGTGACCGACGGGCATGTCCGCATCAACGGCACCCGCGCCGACGCGCCGGCCAAGGCGGTCCATTGCGGCGACGTTCTCACCGTCGCCGCCCCGCACGGGACCATGCTGGTGCGGGTGCTCGATCTCGGCGAGCGCCGCGGCGGCGCTCCCGAGGCGCAGCGGCTCTACGAGGCGGTCGGCGAGGACCCTTCGTGAGGCGCTAGGGGAGCGGGCAGAGCATTCGAAGGCAGAGCGCGAGGCCGGCCGAGGGCAGGCTTCGCCTCCCGCCGGTCCGCTGCCGCGGGCGGCAATCTTCCTTCCCGGCAAACCTGCCGCTTGATCATCGCCGCGCGAGCCTCTAAGCGGTCCGCGCCTTTACGTCCGGCATTGGCCGACGTGTCCGCGATAGGAATGCACGATGGGCAAGGAAAAGTTCTCCCGTACCAAGCCGCACTGCAACATCGGCACGATCGGGCACGTCGATCACGGCAAGACCTCGCTGACGGCGGCGATCACCAAGGTACTGGCCGAGTCGGGCGGCGCCACCTTCACCGCCTACGACCAGATCGACAAGGCGCCGGAAGAGAAGGCGCGCGGCATCACGATCTCGACCGCCCACGTCGAGTACGAGACCACCAACCGCCACTACGCCCACGTCGACTGCCCCGGCCACGCCGACTACGTGAAGAACATGATCACCGGGGCCGCCCAGATGGACGGCGCGATCCTGGTCGTGTCCGCCGCCGACGGCCCGATGCCCCAGACCCGCGAGCACATCCTGCTCGCCCGCCAGGTCGGCGTGCCGGCGCTGGTGGTGTTCCTCAACAAGGTCGACATGGTCGATGACGAGGAACTGCTCGAGCTAGTCGAGCTGGAGGTGCGCGAGCTGCTCTCCAAGTACGACTTCCCCGGCGACGACATCCCGATCACCAAGGGCTCGGCCCTGATGGCGCTCGAGGACAAGGAGCCCAAGATCGGCAAGGAGGCCGTCCTGGCGCTGATGGCGACCGTGGACAGCTACATCCCGCAGCCGGAGCGTCCGATCGACCTGCCGTTCCTGATGCCGATCGAGGACGTGTTCTCGATCTCGGGCCGCGGCACGGTGGTGACGGGTCGCGTCGAGCGCGGCATCGTCAAGGTGGGCGAGACGGTGGAGATCGTCGGCATCCGCCCGACCACGACGACGACGGTGACCGGCGTCGAGATGTTCCGCAAGCTGCTCGACCAGGGTCAGGCGGGCGACAACGTCGGCGTTCTTCTGCGCGGCACGAAGCGCGAGGACGTGGAGCGGGGCCAGGTGGTGTGCAAGCCGGGTTCGGTGAAGCCGCACTCGAAGTTCAAGGCCGAGGCCTACATCCTGACGAAGGAGGAGGGCGGGCGCCACACGCCGTTCTTCACCAACTACCGTCCGCAGTTCTACTTCCGCACGACCGACGTGACGGGCGTGTGCACGCTGCCCGAGGGCACCGAGATGGTGATGCCGGGCGACAACGTGACCATGGACGTGGTGCTGATCGTGCCGGTGGCCATGGAAGAGAAGCTGCGCTTCGCCATCCGCGAGGGCGGACGCACCGTCGGTGCCGGCGTCGTCGCTGCCATCAACGACTGATTTTTTCCGGAGGCCGCCGCCCGGGTTTGCCCGGGCGGCGGTTCTCGACAGGCGACACAAAAAGGGCCGGCGCGCTGCGCCGGCCCTTTTCGCATTCCTGTTTCCCGCTCATCGCGAGCGGACGCGAAGCGATCCCGCGCGTGCCCTCTCCTCCGAAGACGGACGTGCCCCGGACGGCTCCGCCTCGCCATGACGCGCCAGCGCCATCGAGCGGACGCCGTACGCAGCGGTTTCATACCGACTTCGGTCGATTGCCTCGACCTTTGCCCCGCTCCGTCATCGCGAGGCGGAGCCGAAGCGACCCAGGGCACGACCGATCCGGACAATGCGGAGCCCTGGATTGCTTTCGCTGAGCCTCGCAAGGACGAAGGAAGAGACCGCGGCGAGCAACCCGAAGCCATGTTGGAATGGCCCAGAGCCTGTCCCGGTTTCCGGGACCCGGCTCCGCGTCAGGCCCGAACGGCGCGCGCGCGGGCCAGCGCCCGGACGGCGGTGAAGGGGAGAAGCAGCGTCTTCACCGTCGCGGTGAAGGCGAGGACGGCAAGGATCGGCAGGATCGCGACGCAGATACCGCTCACACGCATCGGATGCTCCTTGAGGCTGCTGAATCGGCGGATTCGTTTCGCCGGGTTGAGGACAGTTCGCCACCCAATCGCGGCGAGACCAAGGTAAACGAGAGCCGGCCCGCCATTTACTGCGAGCCCGCGGACGCTTCATCCCGGAGATCACCCCCGGGCGCGTCGATAGAGACACCCCGCGGACCGAGCGCGGGAGGCCGCGCCGGAAGCGGTCGCACCCGGCCGGCGCGCGGATGGGCCTCCTCGAAGGCGCTCATCAGGCGGGCGGCATCGACCTTAGTGTAGATCTGCGTGGTCGAGAGCGAGGCGTGACCCAGCAATTCCTGGATCGCCCGCAGTTCGCCCCGGCGCGCGAGCAGGTGCGTCGCGAAAGAGTGGCGCAGGGCGTGGGGCGTCGCGCTCTCGGGCAGGCCGAGGGCACCGCGCAGGGCGGCGACGGCGTACTGGACGACGCGCGGCGAGAGCGGACCGCCCTTCACGCCGACGAAGAGCGGTCCCTCCGGGTCGAGGGAATACGGACATTGCGCGAGATAAGTCGCGACCGCCTCGGCGACCGCGGGCAGAACCGGCACGGCGCGGACCTTGCCGCCCTTGCCCGTCACCCGCACCTCGTCGATGCCCGGCACGGGCGCGTCGCGGGCGGCGAGGCCCAGGGCTTCGGAGATGCGCAGGCCGGAGCCATAGAGCAAGGCGATCACCGCCGCATCCCGGGCGAGCACCCAGGGCTCGCGGGCATCGTCCGGGCGGCTCTCCGGCGCGGTCATGGCGATCGCCGAGGGCACGGGCAGGGGGCGGGGCAGGCGCCGCTCGACCTTGGGCGAGCGCACCGCGCCGAGCGCGGCCACGCTGGCGTGCCCCTCGCGTTCGAGGAAGCGGGCGAAGGAGCGCAGGCCCGCCAGCATCCGCATCAGGCTGCGCCCGCCGACGCCCTCGGCGCGGCGCCTCGCCATGAAGGCGCGCAGGTCCCGGGGTTTGAGCGCGATCAGCCCCGCGATGGTCGGCGTACCGGAGCGGGCGGTGCGATCCTTCAGGAATTGGCGCAGGTCGCGCTCGTAGGCCTCGACCGTGTTGCGGGCCATCCGGCGCTCCCGCAGCAGCGCCTCGCGCCAGCCGAGCACCGCCGCGCGCAGGGCGGCGTCGCCGGGCGGCAGAAGGGCGTCGGCGGCGTGCGGGTCGATGTCCTGGGGCGCGGCTCGCGTCATCGAGCGTCAGCAAGCATCGCTTAAGGTTGACGAAGACTTAACCGGCCGAGGCCTTTCCGGGCGGCGGGCGCCGCGCCAGATGGCGGGCGAGATCCGTCACCCGAGACAGCCGCGAGAGAGCCGATGGCCAAGCCCGTCCACACTATGATCCGCGTCCGCGACGAGGCGCGCTCGCGCGACTACTACGCCCGCGCCTTCGGCCTGGAGCCGGCCGACCGCTTCGACTTTCCGGACTTCACCCTGCTCTATCTGCGCGACCCGTCCTCGCCCTTCGAGCTGGAGCTGACGGTCAACAAGGAGCGCTCCGAGCCCTACGATCTCGGCGACGGCTACGGCCATCTCGCCTTCGTGGTGGAGGATGCGGAAGGTGAGCACGCCCGCTTCGAGCGCGAGGGCTTCCCGGTCACTCCGGTCAAGACGCTCAAGCACGGCGAGACCGCGCTCGCGACCTTCTTCTTCGCCACCGATCCGGACGGCTACAAGATCGAGGTGATCCAGCGCGGCGGCCGCTTCGCCTGAGCCGGCGCCTCCGGGTTACGGCGCCTTTTCCAGGCGTTCGAGGGCGGCCAGCGCCCGCTCGCAGGCGGCCGGGGAGGGCGCCGGCAGGCTCGTCTCCAGGCGCATGGCGTCGTCGAGCGCCAGGACGTAGCGCTCCTCCGTGAGCGCCCGGCCGACGGCGGCCAGCATGCGCGCGCGGCCCTCCCGCAGCACCCGTTCGACCCGCTCGCGCTCGGTGCCGCAGGCGAGCGCCCGGCCCAAGATCTTGCCCTGGCGCTCGCCCTCGACCTGGGGGATGACGAGCGGCCGGGCGCCAGGCATCTCGGCGGGGGCCTGCGCCCGCGCCCCGTCGGCGGCGAGGACGGCGAGCACGAGCCCGCAGATGCGGCTGGCCGCTGAACGCATCGAACCGTCTCCTCCCCGCTTCCCCGAAGCCGTCAGGGCGGCCGGCGCCGGCGAACCCGCCGCGCTTGGCGGGGCGCGTGCGCTGCCTCACGCTCTCGGGAGCGAATCTCGGTCACGGTCAAGCCCGAGGCGACAGGGGGCGACAATGAGTCCTTCGGAGATCGGTGCGGCGGCGGATTCCGCCGCGGCCGGGACGGCAGGTGGCGGGCGGATGGCCGGGAGCGGGCGTGTGCCCCTGGGCCTCAAGCTCGCCTACACGGCCTTCATGGCGGTGCTGGTCCCGGTCTATCTGACCTTCTACGGGCCGACGAACTTCCTGTATTTCTGCGATGTCGCCCTGATCCTGACCCTCGTCGGCATCTGGACGAACAGTGCCCTGCTCATCTCGATCTGCGCGGTCGGCATCCTCGCGCCCCAGCTGCTCTGGGCCGTCGATTTCGCGGCGCAGGCCGCGGGCTTTCCGCTCACGGGGATGACCGCCTACATGTTCAACGGGGAGACCTCGGCCTTCCTGCGGGGCCTGTCGCTGTTCCACGGCTGGCTGCCGTTCCTGCTCGTGTTCCTCGTCTGGCGCCTCGGCTACGACCGGCGTGCCTGGGCCGCTTGGTCGGCGCTGGCGGTCGTGATCCTGTTCGTCTGCTTCTTCCTGATGCCGGCGCCGCGGCCCGATCCGGGGCTGACGCCGGTCAACATCAACTACGTCTGGGGCATGAGCGACCACGCCGCCCAGACGCAGATGCCGGCCTGGGCGTGGTTCGCGGGCCTCGTCGTCGCCTTCCCGCTGCTGATCTGCTGGCCGACCCACCGGCTCCTGATCCGGCTGATGCCCGAGGTTCCCGCCACCTCGCCCGTCACGTCCCCCGCGGCTTGGCCCGCCGGGTCGGCGCCTCGCTGAGCGGGTCCTCCGGCCAGGGATGGCGCGGGTAGCGGCCCCGCATCTCCGAGCGGACCGCGGCCCAGGAGCCGCGCCAGAAGCCCGGCAGGTCGCGGGTGATCTGGATCGGCCGGTGGGCCGGCGAGAGCAGGTGGAGCACCAGCGGCACGCGCCCGCCGCCGAGGGTCGGGTGCCGGTCGAGGCCGAACAGCTCCTGCACCCGCACCGCCAGCACCGGCTCAGGGCCGGCCTCGTAGTCGACCGGGATGCGCGAGCCCGTCGGCACCTCGACATGGCTCGGCGCCTCCGCCTCCAGGCGATGGCGCAGGGTCCAGGGCAGGAGGCCGTGCAGGGCCTGCCCCAGGTCGTCGGCGGTGATCGCCGCGAGCGAGGCGCGCCCGACGAGGCTCGGCGCCAGCCATTCCTCGACGCTCTGCGCCAGCGCTTCGTCGGACAGGTCCGGCCATTCGCCGCCCTCCGCCGCACCGTCCGCTCCGTGAAGGAAGCGGATGCGGGCGCGCCACTGAGCCAGGGCGGGCGTCCAGGGCAGGCGGTCGAGGCCGAGCCCGGCAATGCCGCGGGCCAGCACCCGCGCCGCCTCCTCGTCGGCGGGAACGGGAAGGGTGCGCTCGTCGAGCGTCACGGCGCCGAGCCGCCGGCCCTCGCGGGCGCGCAGGGCGCGGGCCTGCCCGTCGAAACTGACGCTGCGCACCCTGGCGATCCGGTCGCCGAACAGCGCGTCGATGGACGCGGGCGCGATCGCGGCCGCCGACAGGATGCGGGCGGAGGCCGCGGCACCGGTCAGGTCGGCGACGACGATGAAGGGCTCGCGGGCCAGCGCGCTCGCCGGGTCGAGGAGGCCGGCGCGGCCATTGGCCATCAGGAAGGCGCCCTCGCGGCCCCGCGCCCGCGCCACCCGGTCGGGATAGGCGAGCGCCAGCAGGGCGCCGGGCTCGGCGAGGCTCGGATCGGGCTCGGCGCGACCGCCCGCAGCCCGCTCCGCCTGCCGCGCCCAGCCCTCGGCGAGGCGGCGCATGTCGCCCGCGCGCCCGCCGCGGTCGCGGGTGAAGCGGTCGAGGCGCTCGGCCAGATCCACCGCGTCCCCGCCGAGCCCGCGCTCGACCAGCACCGCGGCCAGATCGGCGGCCGTGCGGGCATGGCCGGCTTGCGCCGCGCGGGCGACCATCCGGGCGAGCCGGGGCGGCAGCGGCAGGCTGCGCAGGGTTCGGCCGACGGTCGTGAGCCGCCCGTCGGCGTCGAGGGCGCCGAGATCGGTCAGCATCGCCCGCGCCTCGGCGAGCGCCGGCGCGGGCGGCGGATCGAGGAAGGGCAGGGCGGTCGGGTCGGTGACGCCCCAGGCGGCGCAGTCGAGGGTGAGCCCGGAGAGGTCCGCCGACAGGATCTCGGGCCGGGCGAAGGGTTCGAGCGCGGCGGTCGCCGCCTCCGGCCAGAGCCGCCAGCAGACGCCCGGCTCGGTGCGCCCGGCCCGGCCCCGGCGCTGGTCGACCGAGGCGCGCGAGGCCCGGGCGGTGACGAGGCGGGTCATGCCGTTGCCGGGCTCGTAGAGCGGCACCCGGGCGAGCCCGGAATCGACGACGATGCGCACGCCCTCGATCGTCAGGGAGGTCTCGGCGATGGCGGTCGCCAGCACCACCTTGCGCCGGCCGGACGGGGCGGGGGCCACGGCGCGGTCCTGCTCGCGCTGAGCCAGCGCGCCGTAGAGGGGCGCCAGTTCGGTGTCGTCGGGCAGGCGGCCCTCCAGCCGCTCGGCGGTGCGGCGGATCTCCGCCTGCCCCGGCAGGAAAGCGAGCACCGAGCCGGGGTCCGCCCGCAGCGCCCGCAGGATCGCGGCGGCCATCGCATCCTCGATCCGCTCGCCGCCGTCGCGGTCGAGATGGCGGGTCTCGACCGGATAGGCCCGGCCCTCCGACGCCACGACGGGCGCATTCCCGAGCAGCCCCGCCACGCGGGCGCCGTCGAGGGTCGCCGACATGACGAGGATGCGCAGATCCTCGCGCAGCGCCCCCTGCGCGTCGAGGGCGAGGCCGAGGCCGAGATCGGCATCGAGGGAGCGCTCGTGGAACTCGTCGAACAGCACCGCGCCGATGCCGGTCAGTTCCGGATCGTCGAGGATCATGCGGGTGAACACGCCCTCGGTGACGACCTCGATGCGGGTGCGGGCCGAGATCCTAGAGCCGAGCCGGACCCGCAGGCCCACCGTGTCGCCGACCCGCTCGCCGAGGGTCGCGGCCATGCGCTCGGCCGCGCCGCGGGCCGCGACCCGGCGGGGTTCGAGGAGGATGATCTTCCGCTGGTTCAGCCAGGGCTCGTCGAGAAGCGCCAGGGGCACCCGGGTCGTCTTGCCGGCGCCGGGCGGGGCCACGAGCACGGCGGAGGCGCCCGCGGACAGGGCGGTGCGCAGGGCGGGGAGGGCGGCCTCGATCGGAAGCGGAGCGCCGGCGAGCATGGGGGAGGAGGGCATGGCCGGCAGGTGACGCGCTTCGGCCCCGCGTGCAACCAGCGAACAGAAGGGAAAGGCCGCAGAATTCGCTCCCATCCAGCATGGTTCTGCATGTCACGACGGCCCGGCCGCGCGATGATGCAGCACACACAAAGATTTGTTAAGTTTGTAACGCATCGTACCGGAACGGACGGATTAGTCGCGACTTGAGCGCTGGACGTGCGGCCCTCGCACGGGACGGAGACCTGACGACGATGCGCCTTGCCCTGACCCTCGCAGCCGGCGTGCTGCTCACCAGCCTCGGGATGGGCGCGGCATCGGCCGCCCCCGCCATGCCCGCCCCCGGCCTGATCGCCGGCGACACGGTGGAGACCGTGGGGCAGCGCCACCGTGCTCACCGCAGCGTCCTCGGCCACCGCCACTCGACCAAGGCCCAGCGCCGGGCCCGCCGCCTGAACACGCATCGCCACGGCAACCCGAACGCCCGCAACCCGGAGCGTCCCGGCTATCAGCAGCAGCTCGGCACCACCACCGGCGGTCCGCGCTACTGAGCGCGCCGCACGGCTGACGGATCGGAGGGCCCGTCCGGCGTGATGCCGGGCGGGTCCTCTCGCGTTCTGCGCCGTCGCTTGCGGAGGCTGGGGAGAGCGCACACTTGTCCACGGACTTCACTCCGTGCGGCCGGTGCCGGCCCGGAGCGGGGCTGCTAGCCTCTCCCTCATGCGTTCCAGACCGTTGCGACCCCAGCCCCTCGAACGACGCGCCAAGGCAGCGGATGCGGTGACCTCTTCGCCCCTCGACATCCCCGGCGCCACGCCGATGATGGCGCAGTACATCGAGATCAAGGCCGCCAATCCGGACTGCCTGCTGTTCTACCGGATGGGCGACTTCTACGAGCTGTTCTTCGAGGATGCGGAGATCGCGTCCCGGGCGCTCGGGATCGTGCTGACCAAGCGCGGCAAGCACGGCGGGGCCGACATCCCGATGTGCGGCGTGCCCCTCGAGCGCTCCGACGATTACCTGCACCGGCTGATCGCGCTCGGCCACCGGGTCGCGGTCTGCCAGCAGACCGAGGATGCGGCCGAGGCCAAGAAGCGGGGTCCGAAATCGGTGGTGCGGCGCGAGGTGATCCGCCTCGTCACGCCGGGCACGCTGACCGAGGATCGCCTGCTCGATCCGACCCGGGCCAACCTGCTGCTCGCTATCGGCCGGCGCAAGGTCTCGGACAGCCGCGAGGCCTACGGGCTTGCCGCCCTCGACATCTCGACCGGTCGCTTCTCCTTGAGCGAGGTGGAGGGTTCGGAACTCGCCGCCGCGATCGCCCGGCACGAGCCGCGCGAGATCGTGCTCTCGGAAGTCATCCACGCCGATCCGGCTCTGGCCAAGCTGTGGCGGGAGACCTGCGCGGCGGTGGTGCCGCTGGCGCAGGGCGAGCTGGAGCCGGCGGCGGCCGAGCGGCGCCTCCGCGAGCAGTTCGGCGTGAAGACGCTCGACGGCTTCGGACAGTTCAGCCGGGCGGAGATCGCCGCGGCCGGGGCGGCCCTGCTCTACCTCGAGCGCACGCAGCTCGGCACGCGGGTGCCGCTCTCCGCGCCGAGCCGCGAGGCGACCGGGGCGACGCTCTCCATCGACGCGGCCACCCGGGCCAACCTGGAACTGACCCGCACCCTCTCGGGCGAGCGCAAGGGCAGCCTGCTCGACGCCATCGACCGCACCGTCTCGGCGGGTGGCGCCCGGCTGCTCGCCGAACACCTCGCCGGCCCGCTGACGGACCTCCAAAACATCGCCCGCCGGCACGACGCCGTCGCCTTCCTGGCGCAGGACGGGCCCTTGCGCGGGCAGCTGCGCGACGCCCTGCGCGCCGCGCCCGACATCGCCCGCGCGCTCTCCCGCATCGGCCTCAACCGCGCCGGTCCGCGCGATCTGGCCGCCCTGCGCGACGGGCTCGACGCCGCCACGGCGATCCGTGAACGGCTCTCGGCCGAGGCGCTGCCGGACGGGCTCGCCCGTCTCTGCCGCCGCCTCGACAAGGCCGACCGGGCGCTCGCGGAGGAACTCGGCCGGGCGCTCGCCGACGACCTGCCGCTCAACCGGCGCGACGGCAACTTCGTGCGCGCGGGCTACGACGCGGAGATCGACGAGGGCCGCCTGCTCGGCCAGGATTCGCGCAAGGTCGTCGCCGCGCTCCAGGCGCGCTACGCCGAGGCCACGGGCTGCCGCACCCTGCGGATCAAGCACAACAACGTGCTCGGCTACTACATCGAGGTGCCGCAGGCGGTGGGCGAGGCCTGCCTGAAGGGCTTGATGCAGGACTTCGTGCATCGCCAGACCATGGTCGACGCGATGCGCTTCACCAGCGTCGAACTCGGCGAACTCGAATCGAAGATCGCGGGCGCCTCCGACCGGGTGCTCGCCCTCGAAGCGGCGGTGTTCGACCGGCTCAGCACCGAGGTGAGCGCGCAGGCGGAGGCCATCGCCGACATCGCCGAGGCGCTGTCGGGCCTCGACGTGGCGGCGAGCCACGCCGAACTCGCCGTCGAACTCGAATGGACCCGCCCCGTCATCGACGCGAGCCTTGCCTTCGCGGTCGAGGGCGGGCGCCACCCCGTGGTGGAGGCCGCGCTCGTCAGGGCGGGCGAGCCCTTCATCGCCAACCACTGCGACCTGTCAGGGGACGATGCCGGACGCATCCGCCTCGTGACCGGCCCGAACATGGGCGGCAAGTCGACCTTCCTGCGCCAGAACGCGCTGATCGCCGTGCTCGCGCAGATGGGCGCCTTCGTGCCGGCGGCCTCGGCCCGGATCGGCGCGGTCGACCGCCTGTTCTCCCGCGTCGGCGCCGCCGACGACCTCGCCCGGGGCCACTCGACCTTCATGGTCGAGATGGTCGAGACCGCCGCGATCCTGAATCAGGCGACGCGCCGCTCGCTGGTCGTGCTCGACGAGATCGGCCGCGGCACCGCCACCTTCGACGGCCTCTCCATCGCCTGGGCCTGCCTGGAGCACCTGCACGAGAAGAACGGCTGCCGGGCGCTGTTCGCGACCCATTTCCACGAATTGACGGCCCTGAGCCAGCGCCTGCCCCGCCTCGACAACGCGACGCTGAAGGTGGCCGAGGACCGCGGCGACGTGGTCTTCCTGCACGAGGTGGTGCCGGGCGTGGCCGAGCGCTCCTACGGGCTCCAGGTCGCCCGCCTCGCGGGCCTGCCCCCGAGCGTGGTGGCGCGGGCGGGCGCGATCCTCAAGGGTCTGGAGAGCTCGGAGCGCGAGCGCCCCACCCGCCGCCGGATCGAGGACCTGCCGCTGTTCGCCAGCCTCGCCGCCGCACCGCCCCCGCCGCCGGAGCCGGTGGCCGCCGAGCCCGACGACCGGCTCGGCCGCCTGATCGACGCCATCGACCCCGACGCGCTGACGCCGCGCGAGGCGCTCGACGCGCTCTACCGGCTGAAGAAGGAGCGGGCGGGCGGCTGATCGAAGGCGTCGTCTCGACGGCGTCTTCGCGCGGGGCGGGCCCGTTACCTGTCAGATTCCATCCCCGGCCCAGGCGCCGCCACCGGCGGCCGGGGCGAGATGGAAGCCGTCGAGCCCGTCGCTGGACGGCGCGCGGCCGGCGCGAAGCCGGGTCACGTAGTCGAGCGCACTCGCCACGACGCGCTCGGAATAAGGCTTGGCGATCACCCCCAGCGCGCCGGCGAAATCGGGTGGGATGCGCTTGGCGTTGGCGGTCATGAACACCACCGTGATGCGCGGGTCGGCGCTGAGCTGGCGGGCCACCTCCACGCCGGTCGGACCGTCGATGAGGTGGATGTCGACCAGCGCGAGATCCGGGGCCGTGCTGCGGCCGAGTGAAACCGCGTCCGCCGCGTTGCCCGCCACGCCGACGCTGACATGGCCGAGATCCTCGAGGAGGCATTCGAGTTCGAGGGCGATCAGCACCTCGTCCTCGACGACGAGGATGCGCAGCGGCGTCTCGCTCACCTCCGACATCGCGGCCCTCCCGGCGCCCCTCGTGCCAGCCGCAGCCAGCTCTTCGCACATTCTCGGGAGAGGGAAACGGGCACGGGCACCCGGGCAGTTCCTTTCCGGTGAATCGTCGCGTTCCGGCCGTCCGCGCCCATCAAAGCGCGGCCTCGGCGAGCGGGATGGTGATCGCGATCCGGGTACCGGGGCCGGCATCCGACCATTCGAGCCGCCCGCGCAACTGGCGCACCACCATCTCGACCAGGGTCCGGCCGAAGCCGGAGGGGTTCGGCGTCGCGGCCTCGACCCCGATGCCGTCATCCTCGATGACGAGGCGCATGCCGTCCTCGCAGCGGTGCGCCTCGATCGCGACCCGGCCGTGGCGCTCCTCGGGGAAGGCGTGGCGCAGGGCGTTGGTGGCCAGTTCGTGGATCAGGAGCGCCAGCGGCGCGGCCATGGCGGCGGAGAGCGCCAGCGCCTCGATCTCGGTCTCGATCCGCGTGCGGTCCCCGTCGAGGCCGGCGGCGAGGTCGGCGATCAGGTCGGCGGTGAACTCACGGAAATCGAAGCGGGACACGTCGCCCTCGGAATAGAGCATCCGGTGCGCCGTCGAGAGAGCGCCGATGCGATCGGCCATGCCCTGGAGCGCGTCGCGGGCCTCGCCCACGGGCGTGCGGCGGGCCTTCAGCAGCATCAGCGAGGAGATGACCTGGAGGTTGTTCTTGACCCGGTGATCGACCTCGTGGAGCAGGGCCGTCTTCTCTTCGAGGGCGGATCGAAGGTCGGCCGTGCGCTCGCCGACGAGCCGCTCCAGGGCATCGTTGGCGTCGCGCATCGCCACTTCCAGGCGGTGCTTGTCGGTCATGTCGGCCTGGGCCGAGAAGAAGAACAGCACGGCGCCGGTCTGGTCGCGCACGGGGGTGATCGTCATGCCGTTCCAGAACGGCGTGCCGTCCTTGCGGTAGTTGAACACTTCCCCCTCGAAGGGCTGTTCCGCCGCGAGTGCCTCCCGCATCGCCCGCGACACGGCCGGATCGGTGCGAGGCCCCTGCAGCATGCGGCAGTTGCGGCCGTAGATCTCCTCGCGCGCGTAGCCCGTCAGCGCCAGGAAGGCGCCGTTCACCCAGACGACCGGATTGTCGTCCCGCCGTGGGTCCGTAACGACCATGGGCGTCGGGCTGGCCTCGAAGGCCGCCGCGAAGACATCCACCGTCATGCCCGAGGGCAGGGTCGCGCCGTTTGGAAAACCCGTCATCATTACGCCAACACAGACACGCCGCGCGAAGAGGGGCATGCGATCCGGAGTCACCCGACGCGCCCCGCTGCGTCCGGCTCCGCGACTCCAACGGTCCCGCCCTGCCGCCGTTCCGTGCGGGTGCAGCGGGTCCCGGCCGGACTGTGAGGCCTCGGCGGAGCCGATTTGGGCTGGCGGGCGCAAGGCCGCCATGTTTTCTGCCGATTCAAGACCCCGCGAGCGCGGATGCGACCGGCATCGCGCGGCGCAAGCCCAGGCCCACGAACACCCCGCGCCCCGACCGGGTCCGGGGCTCCAAGGAGTTCCACGCGATGGCGGCGGATGCAGCGGCCCCGAAGGCGCAACCGCGCAAGTTTCGCCTGAAGGACATCACCGAGGACCGCCGCGTCGCCCTGATGCTCGCGCTCGGCTTCGCCTGCGGCCTGCCGATCCTGCTCGTGTTCTCGACGCTCTCGGCGTGGCTCGCCACCGCCGGCATCCAGCGCACCAGCATCGGCCTGCTCTCCTACGTCTCCTTCGCCTACTCGCTGAAGTTCCTGTGGGCCCCGGTGATCGACCGCTTCGATCTGCCTTTCCTGGCGCGCCGGCTCGGCCGTCGCCGCGCCTGGATGGTGGCGGCGCAGATCGCGGTGGCGCTGGGCCTCATCGGCATGAGCCAGGGCGATCCGGCCGCCTCCTTGAGCTTCATGGTGATCTGCGCCCTTCTCACCGCCTTCGCCTCGGCGACGCAGGACATCGTCGTCGATTCCTGGCGCATCGACGCGGCCCCGACGGAGCGGCAGGGCGTGATGCTCGCCGCCTACCAGCTCGGCTACGCCGTCGCCCGCGCCTTCGCCGGGGCCGGCGCGCTCTACCTCGCGCAGGGGGCGGGCTGGAGCCTTGCCTACGGGGCGATGGCGGCGCTGATGCTGGTCGGGCTGGTCGCCGCCGGGCTCGCCCCGCGTCAGGACCCGGTGACGGTGCCCGGCGAGCGCCGCTCGGTCGCCACGACCCTGCGCGTCGCCGTGGTCGATCCCTTCTCCGACCTCGTGCGGCGCAAAGGCGCCCGGCTGATCCTGATCCTGGCGCTGATCATGTTCTACCGCCTGCCCGACATCATCTCGGGCGTGATGGCCCAGCCCTTCTACATCGAGAAATGCTTCTCCCTCACCGAGATCGCCAACGTCACCAAGATCTACGGCGTCATCGTCGGCATCCTGGGCGCCTTCGTCGGCGGGCTCTCCGTCATCCGCCTCGGCCTGAACTGGACGCTGCTCATCGGCGGCATCATCGGCGCCGCCTCGAACCTGATGTTCACCTGGCTCGCGCTGGCCGGACCGGAGCGGGGCGCGATGCCCTTCTTCTGGATCGCCAACGGGGCCGTCGACACGACCGACCTGATGCTGCTGCTCCAGGCCAAGAGCGGGGCGGGCGGCGGCGTCATTCCCTGGATCCCCGAGCGGGCGCCGCTGTCGCTGTTCGTGCTCAGCATCTCGATCGACAATTTCGCGGGCAACTTCGCGGGCACCGCGCTGATCGCCTACATGTCGAGCCTGACCTCGCCCGCCTTCGTGGCGACGCAGTACGCGCTCCTCTCCTCGCTCTACGCCCTGCCGGGCAAGTTCGTCGGCGGCTTCTCGGGCTACATGGTCGATGCGATGGGCTATCCCGTCTTCTTCGCCGCCTCGGCCGGGATCGGCATTCCGGTGGCCTTGCTCTGCATCGTCCTGATGGCCCTGCGCGAGGGTCGGGAGGAGCCGGTGCCGGAGCCCGTCCCCGAGGCGGAGGCGATCGCCATGAAGGCGTGATCGACGCGTCAGGAAGCTTCGGGGTCGGCTTGGGCTGAGCTCAGCGGACCCTCGGAAAACGGAACCAAGCCCGCGGCCCCGCGCTTGCTGTGTCCGATGTCACTGAGGTGCGATGACGGGATACGAACCGTGAGCGACTTGACCCTCGTCGGGCAGACCCTGCCGGTTCCGGTGGAGGCGCCCCCCTCGGTGCCTTTGTCGGAGGCGGACCGTGCGGCCCTGCGCCGGGCGGTGAGCGTGCTGGAGAAGCCGGGACTGGCCGCCCGGCTCTCGGCGGCGGCGGGCGCCCCGCTCGACATGATCGGCCGGGCCCTGCCCGCACCCTTGACCGAAACCGTGGCGAGCGCGACGGAGGGCGCGATGCGCACGGCCCTGCGGGTCGCGCTGGCGACCCTGCCCGACAAGTCCGTCAAACCCGCCGGCACGGCTCTGGAGCGGGTCGAGACGGAAGCCGGCGGGCGCCTGAGCCGCCTTCTCGGATCGAGCGATGCCCGCCACAAGGCGCTCGCGGCGGTGACCGGCGCCGTGGGCGGCGTGTTCGGGCTCGCGACCGTGGCGGTCGAATTGCCGATCTCCACGACGCTCATGCTGCGCTCGATTGCCGAGATCGCCCGCGAGGAGGGCGAGGACCTCGCCGACCCGGAGGCGGCTTTGGCCTGCGTACAGGTCTTCGCCCTGGGCGGACGCGGTGGCGCCGAGTCCACGGTGGCCGATAGCGGCTACTTCGCCGTGCGCGCGGCGCTGGCCAAGACCATGTCGGAGGCCGCCCGCTACGCCGCGCACCGCTCGCTGCTCGATGCCGGCGCCCCGCCGCTGGTGCGGCTCACCGCGCAGATCGCCTCCCGCTTCGGCCTCGTCGTCTCGCAGAAGGTCGCGGCCCAGGCCGTGCCGGTGATCGGCGCACTCGGCGGGGCGGCCGTCAACGCCGCCTTCATGGATCATTTCCAGTCCATGGGTCGCGCCCATTTCACCGTGCGCCGGCTGGAGCGCGCCTACGGCAAGGAGGCGGTCCGCGCCGCCTATGGGGAGGAGAAGGCGGCGCTCGGCTTCGGCTGAGGGCCCTCAGGGCCAGACCTTGATCGCCACCGGCCGGCGTACGAGATCGCGGTCGGAGGTGATGGTGCAGCCCTCCGTGCGCAGGGTCGCGTAGGTGAGGAGCGCGCCCGCACCCACGTCGTCGAAGTTGCGCCCTTCCGCCTGCGGATCGAGCAGGGAGGGGTAGGCGATGAGCCGGCCCTTGGCCTTGCAGGGATCGTCGTAGAGCGTCGTGCCCGCCAGAAGCAGCCGCGGCGCGTCCCAGGTCACGAGGTCGCGCGACGAGCTCCAGTAGAAGCCGGATTCCGGGAAGCGTCCGCCGGCCGAGGCCATGAACACCGCGATCCAGGCGCCCGTGCCGCGATGGCGCACCACCGCTCCGACCGGCGCGGGAAAGGGCTCGACCGGCTTGCAGGTGTCCGCGAGCTTGAACGTCTTGCGGTAGGGATCGGGAAAGGCGGCGGTGAAGCCGGTGCCGGTCCAGGCGCGCCAGCTCGCCGGGTCCTCCGGGCGGTCGGTGCGGAACAGGCAGACGCCCGCATGCTGGTCGCTGCCGGGCCGGTCCCAGCCCGTGGTCGAGGCGAAGAAGTAGCGCCAGCGCCCCTCCGCGACGATGTTGGAGGGGTTGAAGAAGCCCCGGTGGCGGCCCTGGCCCTCCTCCTGGCGGAAGGGCGCGCCCGCCACCACGGCCGGCGGCGCCGCGCGGGAAAAGCTCGCGCCCCCGTCGCGGGAGAAGGCCGCGGTCACCGTGTTGTACCAGCACTCCATGTAGACCTTGGAGCGGCAGCGGCCGGGATGCTCGTTCGCTTGATACTCGTGGTGCAGCAGCGCGGCGACGCTTCGCCCGTCCTCGGTCCAGGTGGCGGTGATCCAGGAACGGTCGTCGTAGAGGGCCGGGTCGGGCTTCTCGCCGGAATCGAGCACCACGCGGCAATCGATCGTGAGGCGGTCGAGGTCGGGCCCGCGCAGGGCCCGGTTGCGGTAGTGCAGCCCGTAGAGGGCGATGGCGCCCGAGGCGTCGCGGAAGGCGCGGGCGGGCGCGTCGGGCACGTCGGCCCCGTCGCAGGCGTCCCGGGTCGCGGAGAAGAGCGTGCGCTCCGGCCCCGTCAGGGTCAGCGCGGAGAGCGGCGGCTCGGAGGCCGCGCCGGTCGGCGGCGCGAGGCCGCAGGCGGCCGCGAGCAGGGCGGCGAGAGGGCGGAGCAGTCTGGACATCGCCTAAGGATTGCGTTTTGAACCGTTACAGGGAGCTTGTCCGCATCCGCCGGAGCGAGCGCCGTCCACAGGCTGCCCCATGCTCGTTCTGATCCTCGGCCTCGTGCTGTTCCTCGGCACGCACGCCTTCTCCATGGCCCGCGGGCCGCGCGCCGCGGTGATCGACCGCTACGGCGAGGGGCGGTTCAAGCTCGGCTACACGCTGCTCTCGGCCCTGGGCCTCGCCCTGACGGTCTACGGCTACGGGCTCTACCGGCAGGAGGGCATGATCCCGGTCTGGTCGCCGCCGCTCTGGACCCGGCATCTGGCGGTGCTGCTGACGCTCTTCGCCTTCATCAGCCTGGCCGCGACGTACCTCCCCGGGCAAATCCGCACGAGGCTCAAGCACCCGATGCTGCTGGCCGTGAAGATCTGGGCCACCGCCCACCTCCTGGCCAACGGCGATCTCGGTTCGATCCTGCTGTTCGGCTCGTTCCTCGCCTGGGCCGTGGCCGCGCGCATCAGCGCCAAGCGCCGGAGCCGGACGCTGACGGCGGGGCAGGTAGCGCAGCAGCACGGCGGGCAGGCCGCCCCGGCGGGCTGGCGCAACGACGCCATCGCCGTGGTGGTCGGCGTCGTGGCGTGGTTCGTGTTCGGCAAGTACCTGCACCCGCTCCTCATCGGCGTCGCCGCCTGGCCGGGACAGGCGTGAGGGCGAAAGCGCGCGTAGTCGCCAAAGCGGGGGCGCTGTGCTAGGCGCCCTCGCGAGAGACGACAGGCGAGGCGAGCGCGCTTTCCGCGAGGGGCGCCCGGATTGGTGATGGCCGAGAACAACGAGTTCATCCGCGAGGTCGACGAGGATTACCGCCGCGACCAGGTCGCCCGGATCTGGAAGCGCTACAACGCGCTCATCATCACTGCCGCGATCCTGCTCGTCGCCGCCGTGGGCGGCTACAATTATTGGCGCCATGCCGAGCGCGCCCGCGCCGAACTCGCCTCCGAGCGCTTCGACAAGGCAAGCCGGCTGGCCAAGGACGGCAAGGGGGAGGAGGCGGACCGCGACTTCGCGGCGATCCAGGCCGAGGGTCCGGGCGGCTACGCCCTGCTCGCCCGCTTCCGCCTCGCCGCCGAGACGGGCAAGCGCGATGCGAGCGCCGGCGCACAGGCCTACGACACGCTCGCCGCCGATTCCGGCATCGGCGACACCCTGCGCGACCTCGCCCGCCTGCGCGCCGCGCTGCTGCGCCTCGACGGACCCGACCCGGCCGGCGCGCTGACGAGCCTGCAGGGGCTCGCCGCGCCGGCCAACGCCTTCCGCCACACCGCCCGCGAGATGCTCGGCCTCACCGCGCTCAAGCGCGGCGACATCGAGGGCGCCGGCCGCTGGTTCGATCAGATCGCCGCCGATGGCGAGACGCCCCAGGGCCTGCGCCAGCGCGTCGAGATCTATCAGGCCCTCGTGGCCGGCGGCCCGGTCACCGTGACCGAGGCCAAGCCCGAGAACGCCGCCCCGCCGCCGATCACCCGCTGACGGCGCAGGCCGAACGGCGTACGCTTCGACACACCGAACACTGCGCCGCGGGCCTGTCAGCCCGCGTGCCCGACGAGACTGTTGTTTCCCATGGATCTGCCGACCGTCGCGATCGTCGGACGCCCGAATGTCGGCAAGTCGACGCTCTTCAACCGGCTGGTCGGGCGCAAGCTCGCCCTCGTGGACGACCGCCCCGGCGTGACCCGCGACCGCCGCGAGGGCGAGGGCTTCATCGGCGACGTCGCCTTCCGCGTCATCGACACCGCCGGCCTCGAGGAAGCGGACGCCGACTCGCTTCTCGGCCGCATGCGGGCCCAGACCGAGGCCGCGATCCTCGAAGCCGACGCGGTGCTCTTCGTCATCGACGCCCGGGCCGGCGTGCTGCCGGCCGACCGGCCCTTCGCCGAACTGGTGCGCCGCTCCGGCTGCCCCGTCATCCTCATCGCCAACAAGGCGGAGGGCGGCGCCGGCATGTCCGGCGCCTACGAGGCCTTCTCGCTGGGCCTGGGCGACCCGATTCCCTTCTCCGCCGAGCACGGCGAGGGCCTGGGCTCGCTGCAGGATGCCTTGCGCGAGGTTCTGCCCGAGCCCGACGAGGAGGACGCGGACGAGGAGGGCGGCAAGGGCCTGCGCGTCGCCATCGTCGGCCGCCCGAACGCGGGCAAGTCCACCCTCATCAACCGGATGATCGGCGAGGACCGGCTCCTCGTCGGCCCCGAGGCCGGCATCACCCGCGATTCGATCTCCCTCGACTGGGAGTGGCGCGGGCGCCGGATCAAGCTCCACGACACCGCCGGCATGCGCCGCCGGGCACGCATCGACGACAAGCTGGAGAAGCTCGCGGTCTCCGACGGCCTGCGCGCCGTGCGCTTCGCCGAGGTCGTGGTCGTGCTCCTCGACGCGACGATCCCCTTCGAGAAGCAGGATCTCACCATCGTCGATCTCGTCGAGAGCGAGGGCCGCGCCCTGGTGATCGGCCTCAACAAGTGGGACCTCGTGGCCGACCAGCCGGGCCTGCTCAAGACCCTCAGGGAAGACTGCACCCGCCTGCTGCCGCAGGTGCGCGGCGTCTCGGTGGTGCCGCTCTCGGGCTTGGCCGGCGACGGCATCGACCGGCTGATGCAGGCGGTGGTCGATGCCTCCGAGGTGTGGAGCCGGCGCGTCTCGACGGCGCGCATCAACGCGTGGCTCACCGACGCGACGCAGCGCAATCCGCCCCCGGCCGTCTCGGGGAGGCGCATCAAGATCCGCTACGCCACCCAGGTGAAGAGCCGCCCGCCGCACTTCGCCCTGTTCGGCAACCAGCTCGACGCCCTGCCGAAATCCTACACCCGCTACCTCGTCAACGGCCTGCGCGAGGCCTTCGAACTGCCCGGCTCGCCGATCCGGCTCTCGCTTCGCACGACGAAGAACCCGTTCGACAAGGGCTGATCGGTCTCCCAACCGGGGCTGGCGGAACCGGCGCTTCGCTTTCCGCTTGCAACGTCAGGCTGCGCGCAGCAATCATCGACGGTCTGCGTCGAAGATCGGCCGCCATGACGTCGAGACCGCACCGCCGCCTCGTGCTGTTCCTGGACGGAACCTGGAACAAGGACGACGATGCGCATCCGCCGACCAACATCGTGCGGATGCGCGAGATCCTGAAGATCGGCGTCGACGAGGCGCTGGCGAAGAATCCCCCGCAATCCGACAATGCAGGCGGCTCGCGGGCGACCGGCTCGATCATCGAAGAGAACGGCCGTTTCATCGAGTACGTGGTCTTTTACGATCGCGGCGTCGGAACGGGCGCGTGGCTCGACCCCCTCAAGGGCGGCGCGTTCGGCAAAGGTCTCGACCGGAACATCCGGCAGGCCTACCGCTTCCTCAGCGAACACTACGCCGAGGGCGACGAAATCTACGTCTTCGGCTTCTCGCGCGGCGCCTTCACCGCGCGCACGCTCGTGGGCTTCCTGTCCGCGGTCGGGCTGCTGAAGCCGCGCTCCTGCACGCCGGAGACCGAGCGCCGTGCGTGGCGCCACTACCGCCGCAAGCCGCAGGACCGCTACTGCGCCGAGTGGTTCGCCCTCGAACCGCACGTGTTCGACCGCAAAGCCCTCCGGGTCGCCTGCCTCGGCGTGTTCGACACCGTCGGCGCCCTGGGCGTGCCGCTCGACGGCTTCCGCGCGGCGAATGCGGAGACGTACGCCTTCCACAACACCGAACTCTCCTCCATCGTCGATGTCAGCCTGCACGCCGTGGCCATCGACGAGCGCCGCCGCTCCTTCGAGGCCGCCCTCTGGCAGAAGCCGAAGTTCAAGCGCCATGTCGGGGCCGTGATCGAGCAGGTCTGGTTTCCCGGCGCCCACGCCGATATCGGCGGCGGCTATGCCGACTGGACCCGCGAGGGGCCCGTCCGGCAGGGGCGCGAGGAACTCGCCCTGGCCTGGATGATCGCCCGGGTGAAGGCGCTGACGCCGGGCCTCCACTTCGCGGATTTCGAGGACAGGGGGCGCAGGCCGCTCCGGATCGATCTATCGGCAGCGGCCGCGGCGACGATCCATCGGCCCTGGCTCCGCATCACGCGCCACCGCCGGGCCGCGCGCTGCATCAACCAGATTCCGCCGCTCGCGGAGAAGGGCACCCGGGCCGTCGGCGCGATGCCGCACGCCGAACCGATCAACGAGGCGGTCCATATCGGCGCGCTCGAACTGCTCCACCGATCCCAGGGCGTCGTCTTCGAGGGCGAGGGACGGCC
This sequence comes from Methylobacterium sp. NPDC097929, assembly GCF_049543375.1. NCBI lineage: Bacteria > Pseudomonadati > Pseudomonadota > Alphaproteobacteria > Hyphomicrobiales > Methylobacteriaceae > Methylobacterium > Methylobacterium sp. NPDC097929. Next base: position 84,384 of record NZ_JBMVEP010000014.1, read on the forward strand.
CGTGCCCTATCGGCCGCGCAACCTCGTCGCGGCCCTGCCCGCCATCGCCGCGACCTACGGCGCGGCCAGTCCGGCCATCCGGGGGCGTTGGGAGCCGTTCGCCCGCACGCTGCCAGATGGCGCCGTCTCCGAGCCCGAACTCTGCGTGGTCGACTGGAACGGGGAGCGCATTCCCCGCAGCACGTCGGAGGGCGACCCGTGCGGCCTCGCCGTGCTCAGGCTCCTGCCCGACGACCCGGCGGCGCTGGGGCTGACCTTGCGCGGCCGTCCGCAGCCCGGCCTGTCGCGGATCGATCCCATCTGCCCATCCGCCGACACCGATCCCGCCGGAACGGGGACGGACAGCCCGACGAACGGGGGCGATGGAGATTTCGGCCACGGGCCGCGTTGATCCTCGGAAGCGCGAAGCCTCGCCTCGTCCCGGCAGGCTCCGCGCTCGGCTCGCATCCGCACGGACCGCCTCCGATGGCCGACACGCCCTCCGCCGCCGCGCGGCCGACGAAGTTCGGCCCGCCGCGCGCGATCATCCTCGCGGCGCTCGCCGCCCTGGCCCTGATCGTCATCGCCACGGCGCCGCTGCTCCTGCGCGTCCTGGGCGGCGAGGGAGCGCCCCACGCCGTGGCCGAAGGCCTGTCGAGCCGCGGCTTCTGGACCGCCGTCGCGGTCGGCCTTGCCGCGCAGACCGTCGATGGGGCGCTGGGCATGGCCTACGGCATCACCTCCACGACCTTCCTGCTCTCGACCGGCGTGCCGCCGGCCGCCGCCTCGGCTTCGGTCCACGTGGCGGAGATCTTCACCACCGCCTTTTCCGGCCTGTCGCACTGGCGCCTCGGCAACGTGGACGGCGCGCTGTTCCGGCGCCTGCTGATCCCCGGCGTGATCGGCGCGGTGGCGGGCGCGACGCTGCTGACCTCGATCGACGGCGACACGATCAAGCCCTTCGTCGCGGTCTACCTGCTCTTGATGGGGCTCTACGTGCTCTCGAAGGCGTTCCGCACCCTGAAGGTCCGGCGCGAACCGCCCCGGGCGGTGGTGCCGCTGGCGCTCGGCGGCGGCTTCGTCGATGCCGTCGGCGGGGGCGGGTGGGGGCCGGTGGTGACGACCACCCTGGTCGGCGGCGGGCAGGATCCGCGTACCTCCATCGGCTCGGTCAACGCGGCGGAGTTCTTCGTGGCGCTGGCGAGCGGGCTGTCCTTCACCCTGCTCGGCGGCCTGACCCACTGGACCACCATCGCCGGCCTCGTTCTCGGCGGGTTGTTCGCGGCGCCCATCGCCGCCCTGCTCGTGCGGGTGATCCCGGCGCGGGCGCTGATGGTCGTCGTGGGGCTGCTGATCGCGGGCCTGAGCCTCGTCAACCTCGCCGGGCTGTTCGGCTGAGGCGTCAGCCCGCCCGAGTCGTCTCGGCGAGCCAATCCACCACCGCGTCGAGGGCCTGACGGTTGCTGGTGTCGCCGCCGCGGGCTTGCTCGAAGGCCGCGATCTGCCGGTCGGCGCTGGTGCCCTCCCGCACGATCCGGCGGGCATCGTCCACCTCGGCCGTGCAGCCGAGCGCCTCCGCATCCTCGGCGATCAGCGAGAGCAGGGTGTCGAGCGCCTCGGGGAAGGGGAAGGCCTGCTCGGCGGTCTCGTCGATCAGTTCCGCCTCCACGCCGCTGCGCTGGGCTCGCCACAGGTTCTCCGCGGCGATCGCCCGGGAGACGCCGGTGAGCCCCGCATGGATGTCGGGCCGGCGCTCCACCAGCCGCACGAGGCAGCGGAACAAGGCGGCGATCACGATGGCATCGGCGAGCCGGGTGCAGGAATCGGCGATGCGCAGTTCGAGCGTCGGGAACTTCGCGGAGGGGCGCAGGCTCCACCACAGGAAGCTCGCATCCTGGATCGAGCCGGCATTGGTCATGATGCGCACGTAGCGCTCGTAGGCCGCCGTGTCGCCCATCAGGTCCGGCAGGCCGGTGCGGGGCAGTTCGCCGAAGGCGCTGAGGCGGTAGGCGGACAGGCCCGTGGGCTTGCCCTGCCAGAAGGGCGAGGAGGCGGTCAGCGCGAGGAGCAGCGGCTGGAACGGCAGCAGCCGGTCCATCAGCGCGACGCGCCCGCCGGGATCGGCCACCTCCACGTGGACATGCATGCCGCAGATCAGGCTGCGCCGCCCGGCAAGCCCGACATCGCGCAGGATGCCGCGATAGCGGTCGCCCTTGGTCGGCAATTGCCGCGCCCATTCGGCGATGGGGTGGGTGCCCGCCGCGAAGACGAGGAGCCCGTGTTCCTGCGCCAGTTCGGCGAGCGCGCGCCGCTGGCGCAGGAGCGAGGCGTGGGCTTCGGGAAACGTCTCGGAGGGCGGGGTGCAGACCTCGACCTGGCACTGGAGCAGTTCGCGCCCGATCTCGGGCAGGCGCTCGCCGGCCGCCTGATGGAACGGCGCCACGGAGCGGCGCGGCGTGCCGCGGGTCTCGGCATCGGCGAGGAAGTACTCCTCCTCGATTCCGAACCGGTACGAATGGGCACTCATTCCCTTGCGTCTCCGAAAACGCTGACGCGCCGCCGGACCGGCGGCCGCGAAGAACCGGTTTGCGCGAAAAGACTTGAAAAGGACTTGGCAGTGAGCAAGCCGTTTGCCCGCCCCGGGGTTCCGCCGCGCGGCCCGGCCCGCGACACCGTGGCGGCCGGGCGACACCCGCCGGGGCTCGCGCGGGGGCCGGGGAGGGGGCTACAGAACGTCCGATCCCGCGAGATGCTTCGACACAAGCCACCATGCCCGAGCTGCCCGAAGTCGAGACCGTGCGCCGGGGCCTTGCCCCCGCGATGGTCGGCGCGCGCTTCGCCCGCGTGACCCTGCGCCGGCCGAACTTGCGCTTCCCCTTCCCCGAGCGCTTCGCCGAGCGGCTGGAGGGCACGACCGTGCTCGACCTCGCGCGGCGGGCGAAATACCTCACGGCCTCGCTCGATTCCGGCGAGAGCCTGATCCTGCATCTGGGCATGAGCGGGCGCTTCGACGTGCGCCTGCCCGACGGCTCGAACCTCTCGCCCGGGGACTTCTACCTCGAGGGGGCGCTGGGCAGCCCCAAGCACGACCACGTGGTGATGGCGCTCAACAACGGGGCGAGCGTCACCTACAACGACGTGCGCCGCTTCGGCTTCATGGACCTCGTGGCCACCGACGGGCTCGAGACCTGCCGCCACTTCGCCGGGATGGGCGTCGAACCGCTCTCGGACGCGCTCGACGCGGCCCGGCTCGCGCGCCTGTTCGCGAAGAAGATCACGCCGCTGAAGGCCGCCCTGCTCGACCAGCGCCTGATCGCGGGCTTGGGCAACATCTACGTCTGCGAGGCCCTGCACCGGGCGGGCCTCCACCCGGCGCTTGCCGCGGGCGCGCTGGCGAAACCCGACGGCGCCCCGACGCCCAAGGCGAAGAAGCTCGTCGGCGAGATCAAGGCGGTGCTCACCGAGGCGGTGGCGGCCGGGGGCTCGACCCTGCGCGACTATGCCCGGCCGGACGGGGAGCGGGGCGCCTTCCAGCACGGCTTTCGCGTCTACGACCGCGTCGGCCATGCCTGCCCGACGCGGGGTTGCACGGGGCGCGTCGGACGGATCGTGCAGGGCGGCCGCTCGACCTTCTTCTGCGAAACCTGCCAGGTGCTGCCTGCCCGCTGAAACCGCCGCAGCGTTTTCATCCCGCTGATATTTTCGCGAAATCGGCCCGCTGCTGCCCGTTTCCTGGGCACGCGGGCGCTGACGGCCGGAACGGTTCCGCACGGCTTTGTGTTTCAGCTTTGCCACAGACGGCAAAGCCCGTTCTCGATCTCCGGTTGCGCCACCCCATCGGCGGCACGCCGGAGGCACAACGATACGGAGAAACACCCATGCGTGCCATGAAGCTCCTCCCGGTCCTCGGCCTGCTCGCGCTCGGCCTCGCCGCCTGCAAGGACGAGAAGAAGGACACCACCGGCACGACCACGCCGCCGGCCAGCAACACGACCACCGCGCCCGCCTCGCCGCCCGCGACCCCGCCGGCCGGCGGCGCGACGACGGCCCCCACCAATCCGCCCGCCACGGCCCCGGCCAACAAGCCCGCCGGCCAGTAACCGTTTCGGAGACGGGCGCGTCCGGCGAAAAGCCGGGCGACGCGCCGAGGAAGGCCCGCCCCTCCGGCGGGCCTTTTTCGTTGCGGATGACACGCCTCCGAAGGTCCGGCTCAGCCGTTCCACCGGTCGCGACGGCTGAAGCGGCGCGCTTGACAGGCCGCGTCTCATGAAACATGAGAAGTTACATGAGACGCGACAGCAAGCTTTCGGGCGTCCTCCACGTCCTCCTGCACATGGCCGAGATGGAGGGGCCGGTGACCTCCGAACGCCTCGCGGGCGTGATGGGGACCAATCCGGTCGTCGTTCGCCGCATCATGGCCGGCCTACGCGACAGGGGCTACGTCTGCTCGGAGAAGGGGCATGGCGGCGGCTGGCGGATCGCCTGCGACCTTCGAACCGTGACCCTGCGCGACATCTATCAGGCGCTCGGCGCCCCCGAGGTCTTCGCCATGGGCCACCGCACGGAGGCGCCCGGCTGCCTCGTCGAGCAGGCGGTCAACGCGGCGATGGACGAGACCTTCCGCGAGGCCGAGGCGCTGCTGATGGCCCAGTTCGGCCGCATCACGCTGGCCGCCCTCAGCGCCGACTTCCATGCCCGCCTCGCCGCGCGCGGCGGCGCGGTCAACCCGGAGACGACCCATGCGCTATGATGCGGTGATCCTCGGCGGCAGCTTCGCCGGCCTGTCGGCGGCGCTCTACGTCGCCCGCGCCCGCCGCAGGGTCTGCGTGGTCGATGCCGGCGCCCCGCGCAACCGCTTCGCGGCGGCCTCGCACGGCTTCTTCGCGCAGGATGGGCAGAACCCGCTCGCGATGATCGCAACGGCCCGCGCGCAGCTCGCGGCCTATCCGAACGCCAGCCTCGTCACGGGCGCGGCGAGCGCGGCGCAGGTGCAGGGCGACGGCTTCCGCGTCACGCTCGCGAGCGGGGAACACCTCACGGCAGCCAAGCTCGTCCTGGCCTTCGGCATCGCGGACATCCTGCCCGAACTGCCCGGGCTGGCGGAGCGCTGGGGCACGAGCGTGCTGCACTGTCCCTATTGCCACGGCTTCGAGTTCGCCGGCCGCCGTCTCGGCGTGCTGTACGCCGCCCCGATCTCGCTGCATCAGGCGGCGCTGGTCGCCGAATGGGGACCGACCACGCTCTTCCTCGACGGAAATCCGATGCCCGAGGCGGACGCTTGCGCGCGCCTCGCGGCCCGCGGCGTCGGGATCGAGCCCGGTCCCGTCCGGGCACTCGCGGGCGACGGCCCGGCCCTGGCCGCCGCGCTCATGGCCGACGGCCGCAGCCTCGCCCTGGACGCGCTGTTCGTCGGCCCCCGCCACCGCCTGAACAGCCCGATCGCCGAAGGCCTCGGCTGCGCGGTGGACGAGGGGCTGCACGGGCCGGTGATCCGCACCGACGCCGCGAAGGAGACCACGGTCCCGGGCGTCTACGCCGCGGGCGATATAGCCCGCTCCCCGCACAGCGTGGCCTGGGCCTCGGCCGACGGCGTCACGGCCGGGGTCTCGCTGCACCAGTCGCTGGTGTTTCCGCGCCTGGCGGCGTGAGGGGGACAGGGCCGATCGGAAACGATCCTGCCCTTGGACCCTGTTGCCGGGTGAGCCTTCCCGACCCGATCGCGCCGAGGCGCGACCAGGGTCTGCGTGCCGGCTCCCCATCATGGATATCCGCCGCCCCGTTCTTGTCTTCGTCTGAAGAGGATCCGTACCGGCCCGCCCCCGACGGGCGATCGGTGCTCATCCATCGAGATGACCGTAGATCAGGGTGATTGTCCCCTATCCCGTCGATTAGTTTCGGGTTGCCACCGGGTAGCGCGGCGATAGGCTCGGTTGCGGACGCGGTGCGATTCTCTTCACCCGGTCCTTCCTCGATGGGATCGAAGATCAGATGCAGCGGCTTCGATCGCGTCGGCTCGTCGCACAGGCCTGCCTGATGCTCGGCGTCGTCTGGGGCGGCCAGGGAAGCGCCTTCGGCCAGAGCCTCACCCGCGCGCAGGTCGAGGCGAAGCTGCCGGCCCTCGACGCGCTGGCGCAACAAGCCATCGACGCGGGCGACGTCCCCGGCCTCGCGATTGCGGTGGTCTACGGCGACGAGACGCTCTTCCTGAAAGGCTTCGGTCTCAGGGAGGTCGGGAAGCCCGACCGGGTCGGGCCGGATACGGTCTTCCAGATCGCGTCCTTGTCCAAGCCCGTGACCTCGACCGTCGTGGCGGCTCTCGTGAGCGAGGGTGTCGTCGACTGGGATTCCCGCGTCGCCGATCTCGATCCCACCTTTCAGCTTCACGAGCCCTACCCGACCTCGCAGGTCACTGTGCGGGACTTTCTCAATCATCGCAGCGGCTTGCCGGGGCGGGCCGGAGATGACCTGGAAGATATCGGCTACGATCGTGACGAGATCCTTCGCAGGCTGCGCCTCGTGCGACCGTCCTCCAGCTTCCGGGCGGGCTACGCCTACAGCAATTTCGGCTTCACGGAGGGCGCCGTCGCCGCCGCGCGGCCAACCGGCCGGTCCTGGGACGCCGTGGCGCGCGAAAAGCTCTTCGATCCTCTGGGCATGACGTCCACGAGCACGACGCATGACGGTTTCCTGATGCGCGTCGATCGTGCGGCGCTTCATGTCAGCCTCGATGGCGCGTGGACCGCCGGGGTCGGACGGAATCCCGACGCGCAGGCCCCGGCCGGCGGCGTCAGCTCCACCATCCGCGATCTCGCCCGCTGGATGCGGCTCGAGATCGGCAAGGGTCGTTTCGAGCGCAGGCAACTCGTTTCCGAGGCGGCGCTCGCGCAGACGCATGCGCCGCTCACGGCACGCGGCACCAATCCCGTGACCGGGGGCGCCTCGTTCTACGGCCTGGGCTGGAATGTCGAGTACGGCCGCCACGGTCTCGTCTGGGGCCACGCCGGCGCCTTCAGCGTCGGCGCGCAGACCCTCGTCTCGATCCATCCGGAGGCGAAGCTCGGCCTCGTCTTGCTGACGAACGCTTTCCCCTCGGGCGTCCCGGAAGGCCTTGCCGACAGCTTCGCGGACCTCGTCTTCGATGGCCGGATCCGCAAGGACTGGCTGAAGGAATGGGGCACGGCCTACACGAGCATGTTCGCGCCGAGCGTGGCGGCGAACCGTGCCGTCTACGAGCGGCCTCCCGCGAATGCGTCGGCCGCGCTGCCCCTGTCGGCCTATGCGGGCCGTTACGCCAACGCGTATGTCGGCGACGCCGAGGTGGCGGAATTCGACGGCCGCCTGACCCTGACGCTCGGGCCCGGCGGCGCGCGGACCTATCCGTTGCGGCACTTCGATCGCGATGTCTTCCTCTGCTTCCCGGATGCGGAGGCCCCCGACAATCCGTCCGCGATCCGCTTCGCCGTCGGAAGCGGCGGGAAGGCCACCGCCGTGACGGTGGATGCGCTGAATGCGAACGGTCTCGGCACGCTCGATCGGCCGGGCGAGTGAGCGCTTCTGCGCGGGGCCGAGCCGGCGGCCGGGCTCCCTCCTCGGGGCGGTCCCTCGGGACGGGCTGCCGAGCGTCGGGCTTGCGCCGCTAGAGCATCGTTCCGAAAGGTGGCCGCCGGCTTTCGGAAAAGACGATGCGAAACAAGAGGCTAGACCATCGTCTCGCGCTTCGCCCGCCGCCCCGCCGTCTCCTGCAGCACCCGCGCCAGCTCCGCCGCCGAGTAGGGCTTGCGCAGCAATTCGAAGCCGTGGGCGTCGTCCTGGGCCAGAACGTGGCTGTAGCCGGAGGTGAGCACCACCGGCAGGGTCGGATAGCGCTCGCGCAGGAGGCGGGCCAGGGCGATACCGCCCATGCCGGGCATCACCACGTCGGAGAAGACGGCGTCGAAAGCGGCGTCGGCGCGTTCCAGCACCGCCAGGGCGGCCTCGGCGTTCTCGGCCCAGACCGGGCGGTGGCCGAGTTCCTCCAGGATCTGCGTGCAGAAGCGGCCGACTTCGAGGTTGTCCTCGACCACGAGGATCGCGAGGCGCACCGTCTCGCCCGTCTCCGGCCTCGGTTCGGCGAGGGCGGGGGCCTGCGCGGGCGCGGCGACCTGGGGCAGGAAGAGGGTGAAGCGCGTGCCCTCGCCCGCGCGGCTCCGCACGTCCACGTCCCCGCCCGACTGCTTGGCAAAACCGATCACCTGCGAGAGGCCGAGCCCCGTGCCCTTGCCCACCTCCTTCGTGGTGAAGAACGGCTCGAAGATGCGCCCGAGATCCGCCGCGGCGATGCCGGTGCCGGTATCGGAGACCGAGACCGCGACGAAGGGGCCTCGCGCCCCGGCATGGCCGCGGATCGGCGGCATCGGCGCGCCGCCGTCGAGATGCAGGGTGAGGCGCCCCTCGCCGTCCATGGCATCGCGGGCGTTGACGGCCATGTTGACGAGCGCGGTCTCGAACTGGCTCGCATCGGCCCGGACGTAGCAGGGCTCGCCGGGCAGGTCGGTCACGACGCGGATGCGGGCGCCGGTCACGGAATCGAGCATCTCGCAGATGCTGCGCAGCCGCTCGCACACGTCGAAGGTCTCGGGCTTGAGCGCCTGGCGCCGGGCGAAGGCGAGGAGCTGGCCGGTGAGCTTGGCCGCCCGGTCCACGGTGTCGGAAACCGCGTCGAGGTAGCGGCCCTTGCGCTCCGGGGCGAGGTCCGGCCGGCGCAGGAACTCCACCGAGGAGCGGATGATGGTGAGCAGGTTGTTGAAGTCGTGGGCCACGCCCCCGGTGAGCTGGCCCACCGCCTCCAGCTTCTGCGACTGGCGCAGGGCATCCTCGGCCAGCCGCTGCTCGGTGATGTCGCGGCCGAAGCCGTAGAGCAGGCCGTCGGCGGGCACGAAGGTCCAGAGCACCCGGCGGGCGCCGCCCTCCTTGGTCAGGCAGCTCAGTTCGAGATCGGCCGAAGCGCCCGCCACGAGCCGCTCCAGCGTGCGGCCTGCCGTCTCGCGCTCCTCGGGAGCGAAGAATTCGGGGACGAACCGTCCGACCGTCTCCTCCGGCGACCAGCCCAGAGCCCGGCTCCACGAGGGGTTCACGGCCTCGATCCGTCCGTCGGGCAGGGCCACGACCTTGAGGACCGGCGAAAGCGTCCAGACCCGGTCGCGGTCGCGCCGCTGCGCCACCACCTCCGCCTCCAAGTCGGCGGTCTTGGAATGGAGCAGGTGCTCGACGCGGCGCCGGGCGGTGATGTCCTGGAACAGCACCGCCACCTGCCGCCGCTCGGGCGGCTCGATGCGGAAGGCGGCGAGTTCGAGGTAGCGGCCGGTGGCGACGAGTTCGCGCTGGAAGCGGATCGGCCGGCCGGTGCGCAGCACGCCGCCGTAGAGTTCGACCCAGCCGTCGGCCTCGTCGCCGACCATCGCGCGCACCCGCTGCCCGACCACGTGGTCGATGCCGGCATGCTGCGCGTAGGCGCGGTTGGCCTCCACGTGGACGTAGTCGCTCAGCGGCCCGTGGGGACCATCGAGGAACTCGATGACGCAATAGCCCTCGTCCATCTGCTCGAACAGCGTGCGGTAGTGCTGCTCGCTCTCGGCCAGGGCCGTGCGCTGGGCGCGCTGCTCGGTCACGTCCCGCACCACGCCCGCGATCCGCACCGGCCGGCCGTCGGCGTCGCGCTCGACCTCGACGGTGCGGGCGAGCCAGCGGACCCCGCCGGTGGCGCGATTGCGCACGCGGTAGATCACCTCCTGCGCCGCCGGCTCCTCGGGCGAGGGCAGGGCCGCGGCATCCTCCGCCGCGATCCGCTGCGCGAAGACCGCGAAGGGATGGCTCTCGCACGCGTCCAGGCCGTGCAGGCGGCAGAAGGCGGGGCTCGGATGCAGCACGCCCGTGCGCAGATCGAGGGTGAACATGCCGATCCCGGCGGCGTCCTGCGCCCGGGCGAGATGGTCCTGCGCCGCGCGGAAAGCGTCACGAGCCGCGTCGGCAGAGGTTTCGCCCGCTCGCAGGCGCACCAGCTCGGCTTCCAGCTCCTCGATGCGGCGATACGGGCTCTCGGTCATGCTCACAGTCGGGAGTGTAACACGCCACGGGACGGCGCAAGCGCGACCGTTTAACCGAACCGTCGCTTTTCCGCTGCACCCGCCACCTTACGATGACGCACGGTCGAGCTCCGGATAGTGCCGGAAGATGCCCTGCTCATCGAAGGGCAGGCGCCGCTCGCTGGCGCGGTAGGCCGCGATCCGCGGCAGCGCCCCGACCCGGGCCGCGTGGGCGGCGACCCGCGGCGTCCGCTCCAGGGCGCGGCCGGCGGCCTTCGGGAAGGCGTAGCGCAGGCCCTCGACGAGGTGGAACAGGGAGGTGTCGGCGTAGCTCAGCGCGGCGCCGACCAGATGCTCCGGCCCCGCCGGGTTGCGGGCGAGCACCCGCTCGAACCAGCCCAGGAACTTCGGCATGCGGCTCTCGCAGACATCGCCCGCGCGCCGCCGCGCCTCCGCCCGCTGCTCCTCGTAGGTGAGGCTCGCCGCGATCGGATGGTGGGTGTCGTGGGCCTCCGCCACCATGTCGGCGATCGTCAGCTGGATCTGGTGCGTCCAGATCCGGTCGGCCTCGCTCGCGCCGACGAGGCCGAGGCGGGGCCCGAGATAGAGCAGGATCGCCGCGGTTTGTCCGATGACGAGATCGCCGTCCCTGAGGAAGGGCGGCGCGAAGGGCGGGCGCAGCGGCTCGTCCTCCAGCCGGTCCATCATGGCCTCGATGCCGCCGCCCTCCGCCTCGGGCAGGCGGGCGACATCGACGTAATCCGCGCCGGCCTGTTCGAGGGCAAGCCGCACGAGCTCGCCGCGCCCGGGGATCATCGGCCAGTAGTGGAGTTCGTAGGCCATGGCGCCGTCCTGCCGCAACCGGCTCTACCAGCCGCCGCGTTCCGCGCGGTCCGGGGCGCGTCCCTGGGGCGTCAGGGCGTCGATCACGCCGGGCAGGGCCTGGGCGAGCTGAGCCAGCAGATCCTCGCGCTTCAGGCCGGTCTCGCGGCTGAGATCGTCCACCGTGCCGGAGCCGAGGGCGTCGGCGAGGCGGTTCGGAGCGATCTCCCGGTTGGGACCTTGAGCGATCCAGGAGCCGATCACGTCGCCGAGCCCGCTGCGCTCGAAGCTCTGGATCAGACCGTCGAGCCCGCCCGCCACGGGGCCGCCCCCGTCCTCCGGCTCCCGGTCGAGGCCGGCATAGGGGCCGTCTCCCGGCGACCGGCCGCCGGACGCACCGCCGGGCCCGTCGAGCATGCCGGCGAGGTCGCTGAAGTCGCCGCCGGACAGGTCGTCCCGCGCCGACGGTTCGCCGCGCCGGCCCTGGCCGAACCCGCCGAGATCGCCGTCATCCGCACCCGGGCCGGGGAGGGGGTGCCCCTCGGGCTCGTCCCGTCCGCGCCCGAGGATGTCGCCGAGCCCGCCGCTCGCGCCCTTCGCCAGCAGCAGCATGAGCAGCGCCTTGACCACGGGCGAGGCCAGCGCCCCGCCGCGCCCGCCCCCCAGAACCTGTCCCACGACGCCGCCGATGACCTGATCCAGCAGACCCATGCCCGTTCTCCCGCAGCTCTCGCTCGATCGCCCGGCGGCGCGGGCCCGAGACGGTTTCCATGCGTTCCGTCTCCCGTGATCCGGGGATCACAGGATGCGGCCGAGAGCATCGTCCCGAAAGGTGGCCGCCGGCTTTCGGAAAAAGACGATGCGAAACAAGAGGCTCGAACATCGTGCCGGATACGATGTCCGGCACGAGTTTCTAGTTCTCCAGGCTCGAGCGGAAGGACTTGGAGAGGTGGTCGCTCGGATTGGTGCGGGTGGTCTTGCCGCTCATCCTCTTGCCGTCCCCCCTCTTGCCGTCCGCCACCACCGAGGTCGTGGACCGGATCGCGCTCGGCGGCGAGACGTTGGCGGTCGGACGCTCGGCGGCGCGGTCGTTGCCCCGCACGGTGTCCGTCCCCGAGGGCAGGGTGCCGGCGGTGGGCTGGTCGTTGGGATTGGCCACGCTCTGGGCGAGGGCGGGCGCCGCGCTCGCCGACAGGATCAGCCCGCCGAGAAGGGCGCCCGCGGCGGCGCGGCGGCGTGAGGACAGGACTCGCATGGCTTCGGCTCCGTCGGCTGCGCCGCCGCCGCGCGGGTGCGCGGGCGGAAAGCGGGATCTGAGGAGCCAATCCCCGTCCAGCGGCCGAGGTTCCGCAATGCAGGCGGTCGTACCCCCCGGCTCAGCCGCGCTTGCGCCCGCCACCGCCCTTGTAGCGGGGCTTCTGGCCGCCGAGCCCCTGCGTCGAGCGGGCCTTGGGCCGCTCCTGCCAGGGCACGGCCCCGGCCGGCAGCTCGCGGTCGGTGCCCGGGCCCATATTGTCGAGGGTGGGCTTCGCGATGCGGCTGCCCTTCTGCCCGTAGCGCCCGGCCTCGCGCTCCACGTCGGCCTGACGGGCCATGGGGTCGTCGGAGACCATCAGCTCCGTGGCCTGGAGACGCTTCAGCTCGTCGCGCAACCGCGCGGCCTCCTCGAAGTCGAGGTCGGCGGCCGCCGCGCGCATCCGCTTCTCGAGGTCGGCCATCACGGCCTTGAGATTGTGGCCGACGGTGATCGCGTCCTTGGCCAACCCCGTATCGACGCGGACGTGGTCGCGCTCGTAGACGCTCTCCAGAATGTCGGCGATGCCGCGCTTGACCGATTGCGGCGTGATGCCGTGCTCCGCGTTGTAGGCGAGCTGCTTCTGGCGGCGCCGCTCGGTCTCGGCCATCGCCCGCTCCATCGAGCCGGTGATGTTGTCCGCGTAGAGGATGCAGCGGGCCTCCGCGTTGCGGGCCGCGCGGCCGATGGTCTGGATCAGCGAGGTCTCGGAGCGCAGAAAGCCTTCCTTGTCGGCATCGAGAATGGCGACGAGCGCGCATTCTGGGATGTCGAGGCCCTCGCGCAGGAGGTTGATGCCGATGAGGACATCGAACGCACCCAATCTCAAATCGCGAATGATCTCGATGCGCTCCAGGGTGTCGATGTCGGAGTGCATGTAGCGCACCCGCACCGCGTTCTCGTGCAGGTACTCGGTCAGATCCTCGGCCATGCGCTTGGTCAGGGTGGTGACCAGCGTGCGGTATCCCGCCTGGGCCACGGCGCGGACCTCGCCCAGCAGGTCGTCGACCTGGGAGCGGGCCGGGCGGATCTCGATCACCGGATCGACGAGGCCGGTGGGGCGGATCACCTGCTCGGCGAAGACGCCGGCCGTGCGCTCCATCTCCCACTTGGCCGGGGTCGCCGAGACGTGGACCGATTGCGGGCGCATCGCGTCCCATTCCTCGAACCGCAGGGGGCGGTTGTCGAGGCAGGAGGGCAGGCGGAAGCCGTACTCGGCCAGCGTCGCCTTGCGCCGGAAGTCGCCCTTGTACATGCCGCCGATCTGCGGAACCGTGACGTGGCTCTCGTCGGTGAAGACGAGGGCGTTGTCGGGCAGGTACTCGAACAGGGTCGGCGGCGGCTCGCCGGGCTTGCGGCCGGTGAGGTAGCGCGAATAGTTCTCGATGCCGTTGCAGGCACCCGTCGCCTCGATCATCTCGATGTCGAAGGTGCAGCGCTGCTCCAGTCGCTGCGCCTCGATGAGGCGGCCCATCCGGGTCAGCTCCTCGACGCGGAGCTTCAGCTCCGTCTTGATGCCCTTGATCGCCTGTTGCAGCGTCGGGCGCGGCGTGACGTAGTGCGAGTTCGCGTAGACTTTGACGAACTTCAGCTCGTTGAGCTTCTTGCCGGTCAGGGGATCGAACTCGACGATGGATTCGATCTCGTCGCCGAACAGGCCGATGCGCCAGCCGCGATCCTCCAAGTGGGCCGGCCACAGCTCGATCACGTCGCCGCGCACCCGGAAGGTGCCGCGGGCGAAGTCCGACTGGATGCGCTTGTACTGGAGCGCCACGAGGTCGGCGATGAGCTGGCGCTGCTCGATCCGCTCGCCGAGCGACACCGTGAACGACATCGCCGTGTAGGTCTCGACCGAGCCGATACCGTAGATGCACGAGACCGAGGCGACGATGATGACGTCGTCCCGCTCCAACAGGGCGCGGGTGGCCGAGTGGCGCATCCGGTCGATCTGCTCGTTGATCGAGGATTCCTTCTCGATGAAGGTGTCCGAGCGCGGGACGTAGGCTTCGGGCTGGTAATAATCGTAGTACGAGACGAAATACTCGACCGCGTTATCGGGAAAGAAGCTTTTGAACTCGCCGTAGAGCTGCGCGGCCAGCGTCTTGTTGGGTGCCAGGATCAGGGCCGGGCGCTGGGTCTCCTCGATGACCTTGGCCATCGTGAAGGTTTTTCCGGAGCCCGTGACGCCGAGCAGCACCTGATCGCGCTCGGCCGTCTTCACGCCCTCGACCAGGGCGGCGATCGCGGTGGGCTGATCGCCGGCGGGCGTGAACTCGGATTTCAGCGTGAACTTGACCCCGCCCTCGGACTTGGCCGGCCGCTCCGGACGGTGCGGCACCCAGGCCTCGCCGTTCTTGAACAGCGGGTTGCCCTCGGTCAGGAGCCGTTCCAGCGCCTCGACGGTGGCGGAAACCCCCTCGGTGGCGAGCGAGGGCGTGTCGTCCTGCGGCGCGGCTTCGGGCGCCGGGCCGTCATCGGGCGGGATCAGGCCGAGCGCCTGGGCCAGCCGCGGATCGACATCGGCGGCGTCCCCGATGGCGAAGCCCGCCTGCGGCGCCTCGGCGAAGCCATCCTGCGCGATTGTCTTGTAGGCCTTCGCCGCACCCTTCTGTCCGCGTCCCTTCCGGGGCGGCTCCGGTACGGGCTCGACCGCCTTCGGGCGGTTGCGGTTGAGGGCCGGGTTGAGCAGCGCGGCGAGATGTTCGTCGAGCGGCATCAGTTCGGGCCGGTCGGCCTTCGCCGCCGTCTTCGAAATCGTCTTCGGGGTCGCCTCGGCCGATGCTTTGGCCGGGCTCACGCGCGGTGTCTTGGGTGCGGGCATGGCGGCAATATGGGCTCGTCGGGCGGTCTCCGGAAGAGTCCGAACGGCCCGAGATTGTCCCGGCTTGCGGCCGTTTTGGGCCCGGACTAGGGCCTGTCGTCGCGTGAACGGACTGCGAGATCTGGCGTTTTCTCGTTTTCCGGTGAGGAGGCGTGATGCTGTCAGACGCGCAGTG
>NZ_JBMVEP010000015.1:0-97285 GCF_049543375.1 Methylobacterium sp. NPDC097929
CGCATCCGACATCGCGATCACCCACGTCTATCGCCGTGGCATGCAAAGCCGCGAACACCCGCTGCGTTCCCTCAACCTGCCAAAGTAGTGCTAGGGGCCTCAGGTACCACACACGGGTCCGCTTCAGGGCCTCAGCAAGCCTCTTGGCTGCCTCAGGCTCCAATCGCTGCTCACGGGCCTTGGAGGGCTCAGGGAAGGCTATGGAGTGGACAGGATTGATGAGGATGGGTGTTCCCCACTCCTTACGGGCCACCTCAAGGCAGTGCCTCAGGATGCCTGGCTCCCTACGTACTGTGTCCCTAGAGACCGCCTGAAGCCTGAGGTCCCTATAGGAGGCCACCATATCCGGTATGACACGTGTGACAGCCACCTGAGCCATGGGGTGGGCTAGGAGGGTCTTGATCCGTGATTGCTCGGACCGGCTGCTTCGCTTCCGTGGTGTGACCTGGGTTTCATAGCGCCTCAGGAGATCACCGAGAGTCAGGCCCTTGGCGGCCCGACTGCCTGCCGGGAAATGGCCACGGTCGATGTTGTGTTCCTGCTCTCGGCCCCAAGAGACAGCCTCAGCCTTGGTCGGAAAAGAGCGGGAGAGCGGGGGGTATCCCTCACGCCTGACCTGAGCCTGCCAGGAGCTTCCACGCTTACGAATGGTCGCCATGAGTCGCGCCTTTGCTGTGACAGCGGCGTGACAGACGGACCTTTTGGGGACTGAGGGCTAAACCCTGGAATCCAAATCTGCCTTCAGAGACAGTAGGTTGATTGGCGCACCCGACACGATTCGAACGTGTGACCTTTGCCTTCGGAGGGCTACGCTACCATCCCTTTGAGCAATTAGGGCATTTCATCGCCCTGCACAGCGCCGTTGCGTCGGCGGTCCAGTTGGGCTACTCACGAGCCACGGTCAGCACCCGTAGCTCAGCTGGATAGAGCGTTGCCCTCCGAAGGCTGCTGTCAACGGGTGATGGTCGGTAAGAGATGAATAAAAGGAGTTGATTTACAAGGGTTTGCAGGAGACATCGGTGGAGCTTCCAACTCACAGGTTTTCCGCGTAAGCACCGCGTAAGCAACAGGCACCCATAGCTCAGCTGGATAGAGCGCTACCCTCCGAAGGTAGAGGCCTCAGGTTCGAATCCTGATGGGTGCGCCATCTCTCTCAATGAGGATGGCATCAAGCGGATGGAGTCCGCCTCCGTCTTTCCGAAAGAGCGGTAATTCAATCGGCGCAGCGATCGCTACCGATCTTCTTAAGAGCGGGTCGGCTGTCTTGCGTGGTCCGGCTACTGCCGGCTCGACGGTGGCTACTCAGCCAGCGCGATCTCCGAGAAGTGCTTGCGGATGAAGTCGAGTTTCGGATCGATGTATCGCCGACAAAAAGGCCTGTTCGGGTCGGTGCGATAATAATTCTGATATCGCTCGTCCGAAGCTTTGAAGCCCGCGAACGGCAGGACGAGGGTGTGGACTGGCTTGCCGGTCACCTCAGCGAATCCGCGTATCGCCTCATCGGCTTCGGCTCGCTGACTCTCGTCGAAGATATAGATCGCGCTTCGGTATTTGTTTTGAACCGAACGGGCACGAGTGGCGGAGTGTGTGCGCAGGTGCACCTCGGACAGCGTCTCCAGTCCGATCGCTGAGGGCTCGAAGGTTACTATCACCCCCTCCGCCCACGTGTCGGCCGGCGCCACAGATTGTAGGAAACCCTGGTCGACCTGCGTGACGCCACGCAACGCTTGGAAGACACCCTCGGTGCACCAGTGGCAACCTCCACCGAATCCGACCTTTGCCATACTCAGCTCCTGCGCAAAGGCACAGCGGCCGGGCCGGACTTATCGAGCTGGCGGACGAACGCGATGATCCGCTGTCCGACATCGTTCGGCATTTCGACATGAGGGTAGTGCCCAGCGCCCTCGACAATCATGGTTTCGGCACTGATCCTCGTAGCCAAGCCTCGGGCTTCTTCGACAGGGTCCGGGAAGTCCGGATCCTTTGTGCCCATGACGATGAGGCTCGGCACAGAGATCTCGTCCAAGATCGCTGCGGTGTCAGACTTCGACAATGAGAGCATCGTCAAGAGAGCCCGCATGCGTTTTGGCTCTCTGAGGTTTGCAGCAATCACCGCTTTCACCTCGGCATGATCCGGCGCCGGTTTCGTCGGGAAGAGGCTGCTCCAGTATGTGGTCCAGAACCAGGTTCGCCATGGCCCTGCGAATCCCAGCCCGAGGACAAGTTTCTGGATCGTCGTGAGGGGGAGATCGCGAACGATCGGACCGAGCAGCACCACCCCGTTGACGAGGCTAGGAGCTTCCTTGGCAGCCCAAAGCGCAGAGCCGGCTGCGAACGAGTTGCCCATGATCACAGCTGGCCCGGCAGCCAACTGTCGGAGGATGGCGACGGCGTCGCGGCCTACCGCTCGCGCGGAGTAATCCGACCATTCCGGCGACGATTGGCCGAACCCGCGGACGTCCATCGTCACCACTCGGCATCCCGCATGCTGCAGCATGGGTTTGATGAGGCGATACTCCGATCGCAAGTCACCCATTCCAGGGATGCCCACGACGAGAGGTCCCGTTCCGCCCGTATCGTCGAAGGCTACCCGACCGCCCTCTGTCTGCAGAAACTGGGTCTGCACATCGTTAGACGCCATGAAACGATCCGATCAGTTGAGCAGCAGGCTTATCGGCTGACTTCGAAAAGGAACCACGCACGGCGTTCCGCCTCGTCGGTCCAGGTATCGATAAGGCCGGAGGTCGCGTTGTCCTTAGCCTCGTCGGCGACGTCCTTTGCGCGGCGCAGCGACTCGACCATGTGAAGATTATCGGCGCGCAGCTCCGCCAGCATGTCCTGCGGCGTGACGAACTCCGCGTCGTTGTCCTTGATCGTCTGGTGGCGGGCGATATCGCCGATCGAGCGTATGGTCGTATTGCCGGTCTTCCGGGCACGCTCCGCCATCGCATCGGTCGCTGCGAGGATTTCCGCAGCTTGCTCATCGAGAAGGAGATGGTAGTCCCTGAAGTACGGGCCGGAGACATGCCAGTGAAAGTTTTTGGTCTTGAGGTAGACCGCATAGCTGTTCGCCAAAATGATCTTCAGCGCGTCCGCGACCGTCATGGTCGCGCTCTCGTCGAGGTCAGATGGTGAAGGTACGGTCGCAGCACTGGAGCTTGTCATCGCGTGGACTTCCTCGATGATGGCTTGCACGAAAGATCAGCGCCGGTTCCCTCGCACGCTGAGGTATAGAAGATGAGTTTACCTCAGACCGAAGTCCAATGACCTGTGTCTATAGTTTCGATAGTTCAGGCGACCAGAAGGCGCGCTTGGAGCGGCATGGGAACATGGGAAGGCAGCGAGCCCCACATGCTCAGGCGTTGGGCTGATAGCCCAATACGAAAGCGATAACCTTCTCCGAGGACATCTCGCACGGCTTCAGCGACGCACTGCCCGAAGCAACGCGATACAGATTGAAGCTGACGATGTCGTTCCCTGCCAGTTCTCGAGCAAAAAGGCTGTTCCTCCGTCCATCCTCCGACCGACGAACCGTCACGCCGAAACGCCTGCCTTCGTAAGCGCCTTCGCTATACCCCTCAGGCAGGCGCTCGAAAGCCGTATCGAACTCTGGATGGTCCATTCCGCATCACCGCCAATCGGCCTTCGCCCTGCGAACGTGAGCGCCGCGCCATGCGATTGGGGTCATCGCGTCAGTCTGACATTGCGGCCCCAAAGAAAGCCCGCGTCATTAGCGCTAGCAAAGTCCGGGTCCACATAGATGAAAACACGTTTGATAAGCGCGCCGTCGAACTCGAATACGTTGGCGAAACGGCCTTCGGACAGGCCTTCGACCGGCCACGCCGTGCCATCAGCCATAGCGCCACCTTCAAAGCCTTCCACGATCACGTGGTCACCGGCTACGTGGAAGGTCATGCGATCGAAATCGTGCTCGATCCGCTGAAGCGACCCCAACAGGCCCTTGGCGACTTCCATGAATTCGGCCTTGCCATATCCAACTCCGAACTTCGGGAAGTACGTCACGACATCGTCAGTCAGAATGTCGAGGATGGTGGGATCGCCACTGTCGATCTTCCGGAAATAGTCGGTGGCGACAGCAATGCGCTCTTGGGTTAGGTCTGTATTCGGCACTCTATGAACTCCTGAAATGCGGAAGCCTTGTCCGCTACGGCTTTAAGGATAATGGGCCCGGCAGGATCAGCCGGCCTGCTACCCGGACTTCAACGAAGCGCTCAGGTGCGGAAGCGATCGTCCTTCAGTTATCCGCGTCACACGCCCGTCGAGCATCGTTCAGACCAGGACGCCCCCTGACACATCGATCACTGCGCCAGCGGTGTAGCTTGCAGCAGGACTGACGAGGTAGCTGACGGCGCCCGCCACCTCTTCAATCGTGGCGATCCGACGGATGGGATGCATATCGATCACAGCCTGCGGAAAGTTGTCAGCAACTTCCCCGGTCATGTCGGTCGGCATGATGCCTGGTTGGACTACGTTGACGGTAATGTTGCGGGGGCCAAGATCGCGCTGCACCCCGCGCGCATATCCCGCGATCGCTGCCTTGGTTCCTGCGTAGTCGGCAATTCCCGGCACGATCGCTCGGGTGCCCAGGCCGGAACCTATGAAGACAATGCGGCCACCGTCAGAGATTTTCTGCGCCGCCGCACGCGTGATCGCCACGGTGCCCATGACATTGACCATCCACTGCCTGTCGAACGCGGCGGAATCGAGCGTCGGATCGTCGACCAATTTTCCTTGGACGGCGATTGCGGCGTTGTTGATCAAGATGTCGAGCTTGCCGAGTTCAGCTACGACCTGCTCGACCATGGGCTTGGCGGCCGACGTATCCGCTTGATCGCATCGAATTGCGAGAGCGCGAACGCCTTTGGCCCTCACCACGTCGGCGACGGACTCGGCTTTATCGGCCGAAGCAGCGTAGGTGATAGCAACGTCGGCTCCCTGATCGGCGAGCGTCGCCGCCAGCACGGCGCCAAGGCCTCGAGAGCCACCCGTGATGATAGCGACTTTGCCGTCCAAAACTTTCGACATCGGCGGTTCCTTTCTGAAATCTAATTGCCGGCTGACGGCTAAGCGACGTTGACGCCTTTCCAGAAGGCGATGTGATCCTTGATTGAGCGGGCCGCCGGCGAAGGGTCGGCGTAGGTCCAGGCGGCGTTTGCATTACGCAGGTCACCGACCCGGACATGGAAGTATTGCGCTGTCCCCTTCACAGGACAGACAGACGTATGCTCGCTTGGTATTAGATACTGCCGGTCAACTGATTGAGGCGGGAAATAATGGTTTCCATCCACGACCATAGTCTCGTCGCTGACCGCGAGGGTGACATCGTTCCAAACTGCTGAGACCAAACCGGACTCCTCTCTTGTCGTTCAGCCACGTTCATCGACAAGTGGCCCTATCGGGGGGACAAATCAGTTCGCCGGGGTTTGTCCGGCAAGCAGCTTGTCGAGCGAGCCATCTGCATCGAGCGCAACGAGGTCGTCGGAGCCGCCGACATGCGTCTCGTTGATAAAGATCTGCGGCACGGTGCTACGCCCCGACGTCTCGATCATCGCCTTCCGGTGTGCAGGATCGGCTTCGATATCAAGCTCGGTGAATGCCACGCCCTTCTCTTTGAGGAGCGCCTTCGCGCGGCGGCAGAACGGGCACCAACTCGTGGTGTAGATCAGGACTTCAGGCTTCATGTTGCATCTCCAATCGTTGAGGGATGACGGGCCGTCCGCATTCGCGGCGTGTCATCCGAAGGTGAAGGCGAAGGCTTGCGCCCCAGGGTCGAGAAACTCGATTTCGAAGGCGCGCTCGCGGACTTCACCGCTCTGGCGCACGAGTTGGTAGAGACGCTGCGTGTCGATGACTCCCGTGCCGGCGGCATCGACGTCACTGCCGTGGTCGCCGGCCGGCGCCTTGCCGTCCAGGGTCACGCGGAACCGAACCGGACGACCTGAGGCCGATGGGCCGAGCACGAGATGGAGGTCTCGGGCATGGAAGCGATAGACGATGCGCGCGCTGGGGCTTCGCGTCTCCGCATACTCCTCCCGCACCGTCCAGACGCCGGACAGGGCCCATCCGTTCAAAGGCAAGCGAGCGGGTGTCGAGTACTCGCGCTCCACGTCCGGAGCGAGCCCGCCTGGGGATTGGAGCCGCGCGAAGCGAGCAAAGCCTAGATAGGTCTCCGGCGAGCGAACGTCGTTCCAACTCGGCGCGGCGGCAGCGCCACTAACACGCACTGACACTGTGCGCATGTCGCCGACAGCCTGACCGTTCTCAGCGAGCAGCCTCTGAATGACTTTCTCGGACTCGGCATAATTGCCCTCTCCGAAGTGGTGGTAACGGATGCGGCCTTGGCCATCGACGAAGTAGTGTGCCGGCCAGTACTGGTTGTTGAATGCGCGCCAGATCCTGTGGTCGTTATCCAGCGCTACGGGGTACGTGACCTCAAAATCTCGCACGGCTTTCGCCACGTTCGCCGCATCTTTTTCGAACGCGAACTCCGGTGCATGAATGCCGACGACGACCAGGCCGGCCGAGCGATACTTCTCCTCCCAGGCACGCACATAAGGCAACGTGCGAAGGCAGTTGATACAGCTGTAGGTCCAGAAGTCGACGAGAACGACCTTGCCGCGAAGATCCTCGGCCGTGAGCGGAGCGGAGTTAAGCCAGCTCGTCGCCCCTTCAAGTGAAGGCATGATTCCTTCGACACCAAGGGCGCCGTCAGCCAAAACGCTCGTTTCGGACGATCGCCGGCCGAGACGGAACTGATCAAGGAGCGTCTGCTCGACGGTCGCCGTGCCGGACAGCGAGAGTCTGGTGAGAAGCCCGGTATCCAGTCCGAGCGCGATGGCCGCGACGGAAACCAGGACCAGCGCTCCGAGCGAACGCCGCATCCAATTTCCAACTCTGATCGACCGCTTCATCGCGCCGAAGACACGTCCGCCGATCAGCAATGCCAAGGCGAGCGAGGTAGCCGCACCGGCTGCGTAGGCGAACAAGAGAAGCGATGTGCCGACGTTTGCTCCCTGAAGAGCAGCGCCGGTCAACACCAGTCCAAGAACAGGGCCGGCGCATGGAGCCCAAAGCAGGCCCGTGGCGACACCAAGTAAGAGAGAAGCGAAGAACCCACTTCTTTCTGGCCCGTCAGGACCGGCGGTGCGCGTGAGCCGATCACCGAGGCTGACGAGTGGCCGAGTTGCCCTGTCGGCGAGCGAGGGGAGCAAAAGGAGAAGGCCGAACAGCCCTAAGATGACGAGGGCAGCCAACCGTCCCGCGTTGTTCGCCTGTACAGCCCAGCCCCCACCGACCGCTGCCAACGTCGCGACACCCGCGAAGGTTGCGGCCATGCCGAGCAGGAGGGGTAAGCCGCTACGGAGGAAGGGCTGATCCGAGCGGGCGAAGACGAATGGCAGAACCGGCAGGATGCAGGGACTGATTATGGTGAGGACGCCAGCGAGGTAAGAGAGGATCAGGAGGACGATCACAACCGCACCTCCAGCGAATTGTCGCTAAGCCGCGATTTTTGCGCGCTATCACTCGCGGGGCTGCCGTCTCTTTTCCCGGAGAAGGCGACATGCGCGGGCATCGTGGACATCACGCCGCCATCTTTCGGACCGTGTCCAAGACACGGTCTTGCCGGTATGGCTTGGGGAAGAACACAACGTCCGCTGGAACGACGGCTTCGTCAGGCCAAGGCCTCCCGGACGTGATGATGATCTGGATGGTTGGCCACCGCCGGCGGATGCAAATGGCGAGCATGATGCCATCGATGCCGCCGGGCATGTTCACGTCCGTGAACACGACGCGCACATCCAGTCGTTCCTCCAGGGTCATGAGCGCGGCGGATGCATTTGGCGCCTGCAAGACTTCGAAGCCCGCCTCCTCGATCATGTCCGTTGCAAACAGACGGAGAAGTGGTTCGTCTTCGACGACGAGCACCACGGGTTTCATCATTCCACGCATACCCCCATTAACCTTGAACCAGGTGACGCATGGAGGCGTGCAGATCGGCCGTTAACCCGGCGGGCTCGTAGCGAACATCGACGCCTCCGGTGCCGACCAGGCCGATGTTGATCAGCTTCGATCCAAAGCCTCGGCGAGTTGGAGGCACAACCGGAGGCCCACCCCGTTCCCGCCATTCCACGCGGAGAAGGTCGTCGTCCTGGCCGACCTCGACATCCCACGACAGCGAGACGTGGCCGCCGTCGCTGGTCAGCGAGCCGTATTTACAGGCGTTGGTCAGCAACTCGTGGACGATAAGGGAAAACGAGAGCGCCGCTCGTGGCCCCAGCGCCACCGCCGGCCCACTCATGTCGACCCTATCTGAGAACCCGATCGCGTCGATCACTGTCGCTGCGACAGCTTGCAGGTCAGCTTGTGTCCAACTCATTTGGAGCAAGGCGTCGTGCGCCGCGCTCAGAGCCATCAGCCGACGCTCGAAGGCGTAGACCGCCTCGCGATCGGTGACGCTTCGCAGCGTTTGGCTGGCGATGGTCTGAACCATGGTGAGCATGTTCTTCAGGCGGTGAGCAATCTCGCCGTTCACTATGAGTTGCTGCTGCTCGGTACGATGCCTCGCGACGCCGGCCTCGAGCCGGTCTGCCGCACTTCGCAGAAACGAGATTTCCTCTGCGGGCCAAGGTCGGGGATGCGCCGAGTGAACGAAGAAGACGGCGATGGTTTTGCCACGATCTCGAACCGGCATGTCGACCAGCGACCGAACGCCGACCCGCATTGCGCTCTCGAGCTTGTGCAGAGTGCGATCGTCGGTCAGGGCGTCCCAAACGACGAGAGGGTCGCCAACGACGAGCGGCTCGCGCAAGCTCCCGTACTCGTCGAGACGGTGGCGCCCGGCAATGCTCACGGCCCCCGGCGCCGTCCAATCGGTTTCGACGTCAATCGTATCGACGTTCTCGTTGACGGATCCGAACCCGGCTCGGTCTGCGGAGAGCGCTCGGCCGACGATGGCGGCGGTCGCCGAAGCCATCTCTGCGGTGTCGTGGCTGCTCCGAATGGTCTCGCCGATTTCGACCAAGGCGGTCTGCAGGGCTGTGAGGCGCTCGCTCGCCGTTGCGATCCGGCGCAGTTCGAGATTTTCGCTAGCGAGACGGGCGAGCGCCTGCAGCATCGCCTTTTCCATCTCGCTGAGCCCTTCAGGCCGCGGAACGGTATCGATGACGCACAGGCGACCCACGATCGCTCCGGATCGCAGGACTAGCGGTGCGCCAGCGTAGGCGCGAAAGTGCCTGGCGCCTGTGACGAGCGGATTGCGCTTGGTCCGCGCATCATTTGTGAGGTCGACGATCTCGAGAAGATCGCCCTGATCGATCTCGATCCGACAGACAGAGTGTTCGATCTCCGTCTCGCATACCTCAAGCCCGTACTTGGCTTTGAACCATTGCCGGTCAGTATCCAGCAGGGTGATGAGCGCAATGGGAACGTCACAGGCCTTCGCGGCGACAAAAACGAGATCGTCGAAGGCTTGCTCATCCGGTGTGTCGAGCACCATGAGGTCTGCAAGCGCCCGCGCCCGCTGTGCCGCCCCGAAATCGGTTCTGTCAGCGCTCAGGCTCACCGCAGTTCTCCTGGATGATGCCTCGAAGGTCGAGCGTGGCCGATCATCGGCGTTTCCCGCGTCATGTCAGTGCCCCCTCATGCGGGGCGGCCACTGCGATGACGGCACGCCCGCATGGCCGCTCTGATCGGCGATGGGGTCACCGACGGCGAGGACGATCTTGCCCTGGATATGGCCTGCCTCTGCGCGTTCGTGAGCGACGGCCGCTTCGGAAAGCGGATATGTGCTATCGACGGCGACGCGAACCGCACCGCTGTCGAGCAAGCGAGCTAGCTTGGCCAACTGATCGCCACTGGAACGCACCTGCGTCGCCGAAACGGTCACTCCCCGGTCGGCAGCTTCATCATGTCCGGCAAAGCCAAGGGGAAAAATCGGGAACAGCGCTCCGCCCCGACGTATGGTCCGAAGGAAGCGGCCGGAGGTCGGACCGCCGACCGCATCGACGACAAGATCGATGTCTCGCACATCGTCTTCGGGTTTGGTCTTCGTGTAGTCGATGAACTCGTCGGCACCCAGTTCGCGGAGGAACGCTTCGTGCCGGGTTGAAGCGACCGCGATGACACGCGCGCCTTCGTGCTTTGCCAACTGCAATGCCAGATGACCGACACCCCCCGCAGCGCCGTTGATCATAACGCTCTTCCCAGCCAACGGGACCGGGGTGTGGCGCTCGGACTGCAGCGGGTTCTGCTCGTTATGGCCTAGCTCGATCAGGAACTGCCAAGCGGTCAGCCCCGACATGGGAACGGCGGCTGCATGAATATGGTCCAGGTGCCGGGGCTTGGCCGCAACGTCGGAAGCAGGCGCGGAAACATACTCGGCGTATCCCAGGCTCTCGCCGAAGCTGGGAAAGCGGATCATTCCGAAAACTTCGTCGCCCACCGAGAACGCGGTCACATCGTCGGCGACCTTCTCGACGATCCCGGACACATCCGAGCCGGGTATGGCGGGGAATGTCACCGACGGCCGCCACTCGGGCGGCAGAGCCTTGTATCCCTCGCGGAGATACCAGTCGGGCGGGTTGAGGCCTGCCGCTTGTACACGGACGAGCACCTCCCCCGGCTTTGTCACAGGTGTCGGCGCGTCCTCATAACGAAGGAGATGGGGAGCGCCGAACTCATGGAAGCGGATCGCCTTCATTTTTCGTCCTCCGATCAGACGCGTTCGAGGAGGGCGACAGTGCCTTGACCGCCATCGGCGCAGATGCTGACGATCCCGCGAGATCCGACCGGCATGGCCCACAGCTCTTTCACAGCTTGGCTGAGATCACGCGCGCCGGTCGCGCCGAAGGGATGTCCGATGGCTACCGAGCCGCCGTTGGGATTGACGCGATCCCAATCGAAGTTGCCCATCTCGGCCGAAACATGGGCCTTCTGTCGGACCCAGTTCGGATCGGTGATGGCCGCGACGTTGGCCAGCACCTGTGCCGCGAAAGCCTCGTGGATTTCCCAAAGTGCGATGTCGGCGAAGCCAAGGTGATGGCGCGCGAGAAGTCGTGGAATGGCATAGGACGGCGCCATCAGCAGCCCCTCCGTGCGCAGGTCGACCGCCGAGACTTCGTAGTCGACTATCCGCGCATAGGGCGTGCCATCGGGTAACCTCTTCAGACCCTCTTCGTTGGACACCCAACAACCGGCCGCCCCATCCGTGATGGGGGAGCTGTTGCCGGCTGTCAGGCTACCCATCCCGCTCTCACGATCAAAGGCGGGCTTCAAACCGGATAGACGTTCGGCGGATGTGTCCGCGCGCGGGTTGGCATCGCGGGAAAGCTCCGGCAGCGAGATCACGAGGTCATCGAAGAAGCCGCCGTCCCAGCCGGCGACGGCGCGCTGGTGGCTTTTTAGAGCCCAATCATCTTGAGCCTCACGCGAGATGCGCCACGCCTTGGCGGTCTCCTCCATGTGATCGCCCATTGTCCTGCCCGTAAGGCGGTTGGCCCAGCCCTTGGTGGGGAGCACATAGTCTTGAGGGGTCAACGCCCCCAGGGCGGCAAGTGCCGCAGCCGGATCCTGCGCGAAGAGATCGGTAAGTCGTTTAGATGCCTCAGCGGTGAGAGCGAGCGACGGTCGGCTCATGACCTCAGACCCGCCGACCAGTATCAGGTTGAGCCCGCCGCCGAGCATCCCGGCTGCGGCGAAGCTCGCGGTCATGCTGGTCGAGCACGCTAGGACTACGGAGAATGCTGGAACGTTGGGGTTGAGCTTCGCGTCCAGCCAGATTTCGCGAGCGATATTGCTCCAGCCCAGGTTTGGGATGACGGTTCCCCAGATCGTCAGATCGGGCTCAGTACGCTTCGCCAATTCTTGGACGACTGGCACTGACAACGAGACCGCGTCATAATTTGCCAACGCTCCTCCGCCACGACCGAATGGTGTCCGCAAGCCTGCGGCTATGAAAACTGGTTCGGCGAAGCGGCTCACGGTGATCTCCCAAAGCAAAAGATTCTAATTAGACGGGGTGGCTTGGTGCGGTCCGCTGACGGCAGGCGCCGCCCGTCAGGGCGTCTCCCCATCCCTGAGGTCGATGACCATTTTTCCGATGTTTCTTCCGGCGAAGAGATCGAGGAACGCCGAAGGGGTTTTCTCGAGGCCGTGAACAACCGTCTCCTGCCATTTGACCTTCCCATCGGCGATCCACCGGGTGACGTCGCGCTGGAAATCTTCCCAGAGCGACATGTTGTGGACGGTGATGAAGCCTTGCAGCAGGAGGCTCTTCTCAATAACCGCATAGATGTTGCGGGGACCGACCGGCTCGCTGTTGTATTGCTCGATCATTCCACACAGAGCGAAGCGGGCGAAGTCATTGGCCGCCTCAAGCGCCGCTTCGAGGTGCGTGCCACCGACGTTGTCAAAATAGATGTCGACGCCCTTAGGCGCGGCTTCGCGAAGTGCTGCGACCATGTCGTCCGTATTCTTGTAGTTTATCGTGGCATCGGCGCCTGCTTCCTCGCGCAGCCAACGCAATTTGTCCTCGCCGCCCGCGGACGCGACGACACGGCATTCCTTAATCTTTGCGATTTGGACAGCGAGCGATCCGACCGACCCCGCTGCTGCTGACACGAACACAGTCTCACCAGCTCGCGGCTTTCCGATCTTGAGCATGCCGATGTAGGCGGCGAAGCCGGGGAAACCGAGCGGGCCCAGATACGCCTGCTCCGGAATCGTCGTATCGATCCTCGTAGCGGATGCGGCGTCGATGATCGCGCGGTCGCGCCAGCCGGCAAAGTGGCTCACGACCTCGCCAAGGCCGAACCGGTCATCCTTGCTTTCGACCACGACGCCGATCGCGGCGCCATCCAGAGGCTCGCCAACTTGGAAAGGCGGCATGTAGCTGTCTCGACCGGTCATGCGACCTCGCATGTAAGGGTCAACGGAGAGCCAACGGTTGGCGACGAGCAGTTGTCCTCGCTCTGGCGTGGGGAGATCCTGCTCGACGAGCTCGAAGTTGTCGGCCTGTGGTAGCCCTTCGGGACGACTTCTAAGGTGAAATTGACGGGCCATGATTGTCATGGGCGAAGCCCTTCCCGGACAAAGCTTGAGCTGGGCGCGCCCGCGTGACGGGATACGATCATCTGGCCGCCCCTACCCACCGTAGCGCTCGGTCTTGATGATCGAGACGCCCAGCCCTGCCGACAATGCGCTGTCCGTCGCGATGTTGACGAAACCGTTCGACCCGCAAACGAACACGTGGCCCGGGTCGCGACCGAGACGTGCGATTGTCGCCTGGACGATCCCGTCGTCGATCCGTCGGCCATAGTCCGAGGCGCGCCTCGGTGCTTCGCGCGTAATCGCGAGCGTCAAGACGAACGTGGGATCGCTCATCTCGATTGAGTGGAGCTCGCTGGAGAAGAGCACGTCCTCACTGGTTCGCGCCGACAAGAGCAGAGCGACTGGCACGGCCTGTGCTGATGCCCGGCGCTGCCGGATCATCGCCATCAGCGGCACTACGCCTGAACCTGCGCCGATCAGCAGCACCGGCTTGTCGGCAGGCTCGGGCCAAAGGAAGTGGCCTCCAAGCGGTCCCCTGAGTTCGATCTCGTCGCCGGCTGCGGCGACATCGTGGAAGAATGGCGAAACTTCGCCATTCGGCAGGCGCTCGATGGCGAGCTCCAGGGTCGGTGAAGAGCCCGCCGACGATGCGATCGAATAACTGCGCATGGCCTGATAGCCGTCTGGGGCGGTCAGCCGGACGTCGACGTGCTGGCCTGCTGTATGGACGAACGGTTCCGGCAACCGCAGGAAGAAGCTCTTGATACTCGGTGTCTGTTGGACGATTTCGTCGATCACGCCTGACTGCCACGACGCGGGTTGTGCGTCGAACTCAGTCATGGGTGTACCGTTGCTCGCGCCACGGATCACCGTAGATGTGATAACCGCGCAACTCCCAGAACCCGGCCTCGTCGCGAGTGGTGAACTGCAGCGCATTCACCCACTTGGCGGACTTCCAGAAGTAGAGATGCGGAACAAGAAGGCGCGCTGGTCCGCCATGGTCGCGGGGAAGCGGCTGGCCCGCGTAGTTCAGCGCGACCATAGCCTTGCCGGACAACATGTCCGCGAGCGGAACATTCGTCGAATAGCCATCGTAGCAGTGCGCAAGAACGAAGTCTGTTGGCTGTTCAACTCCAGCGTCCGCGAGGATGTCCTCGATCAGCACGCCTTCCCACTTCGTGTCGAGCTTGGACCACGACGTGACGCAGTGAATGTCTTTGGTCACTTTGGTCTTTGGAAGGGCGTTGAATTCGCTCCAACTCCAGACCTTGACGGGTTTCGGACCGATCTTGACCGTGAACTTCCAGTCGGACGTCTCGATACGAGGCGTCGGCCCGGCGGTAAGAACGGGAAAGTTCTCCACGAGATGTTGACCTGGCGGAATACGGCCCTCGTGGTCGCCGCCTGAACCGCGGCCGGTGAAACCTCTGGTGACCATGCCGAACCCCCTTGCTCGTCACGACAGACCGACCGACTTCATCTCAGGCTAATGCGTAGATGATCCTCGCAAATGAAAGATATCGAGCGGATCGCAAAGCTGATGTTCAGACAACCGGGTGTTAAATCAGTAGAGACACGCAATTTGTCACTATGACTCGCGATAATCCCGCGTCGACTATAGCTTTATATCAGACTGCTTTCCCAATGCCCTGTCGCTATAGTTTCGATAGCCTTGAACCTGTGTTGCGTGCGCGTCATGGCTCGTGGGAGAGATGAAGCTTCGCGAGGTGAGGTCGCCAGCATTCGACTGCGGCGCGCACAGGAGGTCGTCATTCCCATCCAAGACGAGATTATCGAAGCGCTCGGCGTTTCCGCGTCGTTCGATGCCCGACGCGAGGCGGCAGAACGCGCCGCCTTCCTCCGAGACTATCTGAGGTCGTCAGGGCAGCGAGCGTATGTGCTTGGAATCAGCGGCGGGGTCGATTCCCTGACGGCGGGCCTAATCGCGCAATCGGCCGTGAAGGATCTGCGTCAGATCGGGTACGAGTGCGAGTTTGTGGCGGTGCGGCTGCCCTATGGCGAACAGACGGATGAGCGCGATGCTCAGCTCGCTTTGTCAGCCATCAGGCCCGACCGCGTCGCGGTGATCAATGTAAGGCCCGCGACAGACGCGCTGTGGAACGAGATGACAGGCTCCGGACACGAGCCCGTCGACCCCGGCCAACGCAGCACGGTGTTCGGGAACATCAAGGCACGCCAACGGATGGTCGCCCAGTTTGCTCTCGCGGGGACCCTGGGCGGCCTTGTGATCGGCACGGACCATGCAGCCGAAGCAGTGATGGGTTTCTTCACAAAGTTCGGCGATGGCGCGGCCGATGTTCTCCCTCTCGCCGGACTCAATAAGCGGCGCGTTCGCGCAATCGCGTCTCATCTGGGCGCCCCGGCGAAGTTAATAGGCAAGGTTCCCACTGCAGATTTGGATGACGCGATGCCGCTACGCCCCGACGAAGATTTCTACGGCGTGACCTATGATGAGATCGACGACTACCTCGAAGGAAGGGGTGTGGCCCCGGCGGCGGTCGAGACGATCCAGAGAGCGTACCGAGCCACCGCGCATAAGCGCGCGCTGCCTGTGGCGCCCAACGTGCAGCTTCCGGCGCCGTAAGGGTCGAGCGAACGCCTGAATTCGCCCCCCCAAGACATAGAAACTATGTCACGCCGCTATTGGAAAAGACCGGCTTTGGAATTCATAGTCAACCACGTAAACTTGTGGCCGCGACGGGTATAGTTGAGACAAGGCTCTGGTCTTATCGACTATTCAACGCTCGGGCTATGGGATGGTGAAGTATAGCAGTCACCCTGCGGTCGCGATTTTTCGCTGCGGGTCGGGCACATGCTTCGTGTTCGGAGATAGAAATGAGCG
The DNA here is from genome assembly GCF_049543375.1 of Methylobacterium sp. NPDC097929. Classification (NCBI taxonomy): domain Bacteria; kingdom Pseudomonadati; phylum Pseudomonadota; class Alphaproteobacteria; order Hyphomicrobiales; family Methylobacteriaceae; genus Methylobacterium; species Methylobacterium sp. NPDC097929. The sequence goes on from NZ_JBMVEP010000015.1 coordinate 15,932, forward strand.
CGGCCGAACGTCAAGCGCCAGAGCTTCGTGTTGATCGGTGGATCGGCGTGGATGGAAGCGACCTTAAGACGCCGATCAAGCTGTCGGATTTCGGCATAGGGCCGAAGGTCGTTTTCGCGTTTCAGCACTGGTGCAGAGGCTGCCATCTGCATGGGTTTCCCACACTGCAGAAATTGCACGGTGCGCTGCAATCCAGGGGCGTGGGCTTCGCAGTGATCCAAACAGTCTTCGAAGGAGCGCACGAAAATACATTCGACAAGTTGCGCATCAATCAGGTGAAGTACGGTCTCCCCATCGCTTTCGGGCACGACGAACCGCCGGCTGGAGCCGCGTTTCCTACGTTCATGGAGGATTACCGAACACGGGGAACGCCTTGGTTCACGGTCATCAATGCCGATGGTCGGATCGTCTTTTCGGATTTCCACCTCGACGCAGATCGTTTGGTGGCGGAACTGGAGAGCACGTGAGACATGCCGCGTTGGCTCATTCTAGCCGTCACCCACTTCGCCGTTGGCGTCACCGGCTTTGCTGCCGGCATCTACACGCTGCCCATCCTCACCGCGCCGGCATCGCCCACTGAATTTGCGCTGAGGAGCGCGACGCCTGAAGCGATCTATTCGGGAAAGCTTTCTCGTGATCTAGCCGGCAGCGACCTGCTGCACTGGGGCGAAGGTGAAGTGCAGATCCTGCCTCACCGGATCGCGCACATCGGCCGTCTCTCTCCCGGGCCGGACTACAAGCTTTATCTCACCCCGCACTTCGTCGAATCCGAGGAAGCGTTCCTCGCAATCAAGGACGCGTCGGCCCGGGTTGGCGATGTGAGGACGTTCAATGGCTTCATTATGGAGGTGCCCGCCGACATCGATGTTCGCGACTACAGCGCCGTTGTCATCTGGTGTGAAGCCTTCGATCAATTCATCAGTTCTGCGGAGTACCAGCCTCCGCGCCAGGCTCGGAAATGAGTCAGGCGATGGACAGCGTGAAGGCAGCCTGCGGGCGGGGGCTCGTTTTGGCGCCGGTCGCAGCGCTGTTGTTGAGTGTCGCCACGTTGCTCTTGGGCAATGGTCTATTGGGCACGCTTCTGATCGTGAGGGCTGGTGAGGAAGGCTTCGCCGCTCATACGATCAGCGCGATGATGTCCCTATACTTTGCGGGCTTCACCATTGGCGCACTCACGCTGCCCAGGATGATCGTGTCCGTCGGTCATGTGAGAACTTTCGCCGGCTTCGCCGCGATCGCCTCGATGACGGCTCTTCTTCATGTCGCATTCGTGGAGGCGAACGTATGGATGCCGCTTCGCCTTGTGACCGGCTTTGCCTATGCAGGCATGATCCTGGCGACTGAGAGCTGGCTCAACGCGCACGCGATTCAATCCACGCGCGGTCAGCTTTTGTCGATTTTCGGCGTTGTTTCGATGGGCTCATGGGCCCTTGGTCAAGCGCTTCTCAACATCGCTCCCCCCGCAGACGTGACGCTGTTCCTGTTCGTCTCGCTGCTGATATCTGCGGCCGTCGTCCCCGTCACGCTGCTGCCCAGTCATCCTCCGGCCGAGGTCGAACAGGAGTCCGTCGCCTTTCGCGATCTCGTTGCGGTTTCGCCCCTCCCGTCGGTTGGCGTTTTCCTAGCCGGCCTGGCCATCGGCGGCTTCTGGGGACTAGGGCCGAATTTTGCGCAGAGGATTGGCCTCGATGTGGGCGGCATTTCTGCGTTCATGGCGGCGGTCCTTGGTGGAACGCTCGTGCTGCAGTGGCCTTTGGGATGGCTATCGGACCGCATGTCGCGGACACTCGTCATTGCCGGCGCCGCCCTGGCTTCCGCGGCGGCCGCGATCGGCGTGGCGCTGGCCGCGGACGCCCCTCTGCCTGTGCTACTTGCGGCGGGCGCGCTGTTCGGCGGTTTCGGTATTCCCATCTATTCGCTATGCCTTGCCGTTGCGAACGACGACCTTCCTGCGGGTCGGCTGCTAGGCACGGCTCGCGGACTTCTCCTACTCAACGGGATCGGAACCGCCGCCGGGCCACTCATCGGAGGCCTGGTGATGGACCTCCTCGGCCCTGGCGGCCTGTTCCTCTACGCGGCGGCATTGCTGACTGCCCTGGCGGTCTTGGCCGGTATGCGCAGGCACTCAGACCGCTCGGTCAAGACGAGAGCAACACGCTGCCCGAGCACGGCGATGATCACCGGGTCGCTCGACGCAATGATACGAACCCCGGCGGATCAGCGCCGCTGAGACGCCTATGCCGACGACCGAAGGATTGCCAGTCGGCTGTTAGAGGAGCCTGGCTGAAAACAAGACGGAACGTGTCATGGATGAAGGCGAGAACGCGCCAGCCGCGAGGAACGCATACGAGGCTAAACGGGGGGCGATCGCCATCCTCCCGTTGGCCTTTGGGGCCAGCGTGTATGGCTTGGCGTTCGGTTTCCTGGCCGTACAGGTAGGTTTTCCGTGGTGGGGCGTGGCGATGATGAGCGCCTCTACCCATGCGGGTTCTTCGCAAATCATCGCGGTCGAGCAGTTCGCTTCCACAGGTGTCGTGTTGGGCGCGGTTCTGGCCGGTGCGTCACTAAACCTGCGCTATGTCGGCATCATCGCCTCTTTATCCGAGGTGCTGGCCGGCTTGTCGCTGAGGAAAAAGCTCTTCGCCATCCACATTACTGGCGACGAGAACTGGGCTTTGACGATGTCCGAGCGGGCAAAGTCCCCCGATGTCGGAGCACCATTCCTCATAGGCTCAGGGCTGGTGAATATCTCCATGTGGACAGCCTCCACGACGCTTGGGGCTTTGCTTGGCGCCGCGCTGCCCGATCTCGGACGCTTTGGCCTGAGCTTCGCGTTCACGGCGGCCTTCATTGCGATGGCGCGAGGTCTGTGGCGGGGACGTTCCCAAGTTCTGCCATGGACCATGGCCGCGGCAGCGACCATGGCCGCCATCTCGCTCGGCATGCCCAAAGCTTACGGAATCATCGTCGGCGCATTCTTCGGCTTGGTGGTGATCTTCTTAAAGCGCAACATCGAGGCGGCAGCCCGATGAGCGCTTCGCACTGGGCTGTCGTCGGTTTGCTCGTCGTGGCTGCCTTCTCGATTAGGGTCGCCGGATTGATTGCCGGTGAGAGAATTAGGGTGTCCAAGCAGGCTTGGGTTCTGGACGAGTTGCCTGGGCTGATCGTGGTCAGCTTGGTTGCTTCGTCCTTGATCGGGCAGCCGCCGCCAACCTGGATCGCGGCCGGTGTCGCGCTGGGTGCAGCGATCGCCACGAACCAGGTCATCGTGGCGATGATATTGGGAATGCTCGCCTACGCAGGTCTGGGGTGGCTTGGCTCGTAAGTGCCGATCGTCTGAGAGAACGGGCTCTGGGGAAGGCCGTAGGTCGCCAGTAAGGCTGCGAACGTCGATGGCCCGCACTCACCGTGTGGATCCGAGGACTCCGGGTCCTCGCCTACGCAACAGCCTCCACGGTCAGATCGCGGCCATTGAACTGCACCGTTTCCCCGGCTCGCGCACCTTCGATCGCCTCGTAGATCGGGGCCATCGTCGAGATACCCATCAGTTCCTGCCCATGACAGATAAACCTGCCAGTCGAGACCGAAATAACGAAGTGCTTGCCGGACAGCTTGACGACTGCGCCTTCCGAGACTTGTGACTTTGGCCCAAAATCGATCGTCCGGAGCTTGTCGAGCTTATCAACATAGTCATCGAGAGTGTCATCGAGCGCCTCAGCAAAATCGCTCGCCACCTCGGCTTGCGCCTGCTCGTCGTTCTCGATCGGCTCGCTGCGATCGAGGCGCGCGGTGGAAACGTAATCCAGATACTTCTCGCGAGCGCTTTTCAGCGCCGCTGTCTCAAGAGACAGCATGGTCTCGCGAATGTGGTCCTTATTCCAGTCCATCTCTGCCTCGTTATCGCTGACCTGAAGGGGAAATCCCATCCTTCGTTCGGGTCCAATTTGGTCCCGCACGCTGCGCCGACCTCATTCGTCGGTAATCACGTCTTCGCCCTGGTAGGGAATCCTGATCAGCCGGGGATCCCGAATAATGCTCGTCACGAGCCAGACGTATGATTGTTCTGCTGTATCGAAGCCTAGGATGCTGAAGGCTCCCCCGAACGGGCATGCCGGGAAGTCCGGGAAGCCTTCCCGCAGAACGTAACGCTCAGGGTCGCGATCAAACTCGCTTTTGTAGACCTTGCGGAGCCCATGCTTGCTCGGCACGTCCGCGTCACCGGCCGGAGCTGTTTCACGATGCTCAAGAAGCCGTTCGGACAGGTCACGGTGGCATATCTCGTCGAACACATCGAAGGCATCAATCAGCAGACCTTTATGCTCGGTCGCCGGATCTGTGATGGCGTAAATGTTCGACGCGTCCTCGGCTCCATTGCCGCTCTCAAGGCGTAATGCGGCATCGACACGAATGCTGCACGCGTCGAGGGTCGATCCGAGCTCGAGATCGACAAGAGCGCCGTCCTTCACACGGTACTCTCGGTCATAGCCCTTCGCCACGAAGGACTGCACGGCGTCCAGAACGTCTGTCACTTGAGTTGTCATCAACGCACCTCGAGTTCGGATTGTAAGGGTTGCGCGCCGACCGAAGGCGCGCATTGGCGCGGTGACCGACCAGCACTGAAGGTGCGGAGCGCCATCATAGCCACTTGGCTCGCTTGAAGCGGACGAACAGGAAAAGACAAAACGTCAGCATCAGGCCGAGCACGACGAAGTAGCCGTAAGCTGTGTCCAGCTCCGGCATGTTCTTGAAGTTCATTCCATATATTCCCGCGATCGCCGTAGGGACCGCGAGTATCGCCGCCCAGGCAGCGAGCTGGCGCGTGATGACGCCTGTCCTTTGCGCCTCGAGAAGGCTGCTGAACTCGAAGACCGTGGACAGCACCTGGAGGAGGCCATCGACCATGGACTGGACCCGATCGACATGGTCTGCGACGTCGTTGAAGTACGGCCGCACCTCAGCGCTGATGCATGGGAAATGTCCGCGAACAAGCTTGCGCACCAGTTCGGCCATAGCGCCAAGGGTTCGCTGGAAACGGGTCAATTCGCACCGCAAGCCGAAGATGCGCGCGACCTCCGCCCGCCCCAGGAAGTCGTCGAGCGATCGCCTCTCCATCGCGAGCACGTCGTCCTCGATCATTTCGAAGATCGGCAGATACTGATCGACGATGCGGTGAAGGATGGCGTGCAAGACGTAGTCGACACCCTTACCGAACTGAGCAGGCGAACCCTCAAGCTGCTCGCGAAGATTGCCGAGCGCTCCGGCGTTGCCGTGACGCACCGTGATCAGATGGTTGTGACCAGTGAAGATCGCCGTCTTGCCGTAGCGTATGCGGTCCCCGACCAGCTCGGCCGTCTGAGCGACGACGTAGAGCTCGCCGTTATAAACTTCGAGCTTCGGCGGGCACATCGGGTGCATCGCGTTATCGATCGCCAATGGATGCAGATTGTAGGTCGCCTGAAGCGCCCTCAGTTCGCTGACCGAAGGTTCGCTGAGCCCGATCCAGCAGAAGCCAGAGCGGTTCTTATCGAGCGCGATCCGCTCGTCGATAGCGACCTCGCGGATGCGGCGACCCTCGTTGTAGTAATACGCGGCGATGACGCTCATGCGGGCCTCGCCGGGATGACCAGGCCCCGCTGCACGGCTGGTCGGGCGAGGCCGCGATCCAACCAACCCCGGATGTTCCGATGTTCGGCCATGCGCAACAGGTCGCCGGCGTCATAGGTGCCGACCAGGGCATTGACCCAGCCGAGCGTCGCGATGTCGGCGATCGAATAGTCGTCGACGATCCACTCGCGTCCATCTAGCTGGCGATCCAAGATTCCCAGCAGGCGCTTGGACTCGTCGGCGAACCGTTGCTGAGGCCGTTTGTCCTCGTAGTCCTTTCCGCCCCAGCGTAGGAAGAAGCCCAGCTGACCGAACATCGGGCCGATCGCAGACATCTGGAAGAATACCCAGCTCAGCACCTCATAACGCTTGGCTGGTCCCGTTGGCATCAACAGGCCCGTCTTCTCGGCGAGGTAAACGAGAATCGCACCGGACTCCCAAACCCCGAGCGGTTCACCGTTGGGGCCCGACGGATCGATGATTGCAGGGATGCGTCCGTTTGGGTTCAGCGACAAGAAAGCGGGGTCTTTGGTCTCGTTCGTGCTGATGTCGATAAAGTGCGGCTCGTATGGCAGCCCGGTCTCCTCGAGCATGATGGAGACCTTGACGCCGTTGGGCGTGGGCGCTGCGTAGAGTTGCAGGAGATCAGGATCGGAGGCAGGCCAGCGCTCGGTGATCGGATATGACGAAAGGTCTGGCATGCTGGGGCGATCCTACCAAATCGATGGCCGGCAAACGGCATGACCGCTTGAGGGGCCGTTCGAGGACCGCATCGTTCGCCGATGCGGTCCCATTGCTTGCGATTCAGAGCGCTGTGTCGCGATAGCCGCTGCAGCTATTCCGCTGCCGCTCCAGTGGTAGACTGGGCGGCCCCAGCGTCATCACGCTTGGGGAGCACCCAATTCGCGCGCGGGAAATGGCAAGTGTAGCCGCCCGGGCGCTTCTCGAGATAGTCTTGGTGCTCCGGCTCCGCTTCCCAAAAATCGCCGACGGGCTCGACTTCGGTGACGACTTTGCCGTCCCATAGTCCGGACGCGTCGACGTCGGCGATCGTCTCCTCGGCGACTCGTTTCTGCTCCTCGTCGACATAGTAGATCCCTGACCGATAGGAGAGGCCGCGATCGTTGCCTTGCCTATCTTTCGTCGTCGGATCGTGGATCTGGAAGAAGTATTCGAGGATGTTACGGTAACTTGTCGCCGCCGGGTCGAAGATGATCTCGATCCCTTCAGCGTGAGTGCCGTGATTGCGGTAGGTGGCGTTCGGGACGTCGCCACCGGTGTATCCGACGCGGGTCGACACGATGCCGGGCTGCTTGCGGATCAGATCCTGCATGCCCCAAAAACATCCGCCTGCGAGAACAGCGCGCTGATGCATGTTACGCCTCCTCCACCTGATCGAGATATTCGCCGTAACCCTCGGCTTCCATCTCATCGCGCGGGATGAAGCGAAGGGCGGCCGAGTTGATGCAATAGCGCAGTCCGCCACGGTCGGCCGGACCGTCGGGGAACACATGGCCGAGATGGCTGTCGCCATGGACCGATCGAACTTCCGTACGGACCATGCCGTGCGAACTGTCCCGCACCTCGTTCACGTGCGCGGGGACGATGGGCTTGGTGAAGCTGGGCCAGCCGGATTTCGACTCGAACTTGTCCGTCGATGCGAAAAGCGGCTCTCCGGACACGACATCGACGTAGATGCCCGGTTCCTTGTTGTCGTTGTATTCGCCGGTGAAGGCCCGCTCCGTGCCGTCTTCCTGGGTGATCCGGCGTTGCTCGGGGGTCAGGCGGTCGATCGCTGCCTGAGACTTTTCAAACTTCATGATCGTCTCCAATACTTGGTTACAGGGCCAGGCACATTACGGACATCTTATCTTTCTTGACGGTCGCCTCGACTATCGCAGTGCCAAATATATTTATCCAATACGCTGTGCGTATAGTTTCTATAGCTCCGCTGTGATCAGCGGCGTTCAGTTCCACGCGTATCTGGCCGCTAGTTGCGCGATCTTTCGGATCTCAACCGGCGCCGTGGAGCCGGAGACAGTCGCGATCACGACTTCTCGCTCGAGGACGAACCCGTCGATCGGACGCGTAACCAGACCTTGGGCTGTAGCCGACCGCTCCGGAAGGATGCATATGGCCTCGCCTTCGGCGACGACCCGTTGCACCCAATCGTCACGATCGGACCGGAAGCGCGGTCGCATCAGCACCTCCCGTCGTGCGAAATGGTCTAGGATCTGCTCGCGAAACTCACACTTCAAACGATCGACGAACGGGAACTCCAACAGGTCCTCGCCGCGCACGATATCGCTCGCCGCGAGCGGGTGCTTTGCGGAACAGCCGAGCACGAAGCGCTCGCGGAACAGAGGTCGCACATCAAGCTTGCGGTCCGGCCGCGTCTCGCGGGGCAGGATGCATGCGTGATACTTGCCCGACAGCACCTCAGATGTGTCTTCACTCGCCCCAAGCGAATGCATCTTGATTTCGATCGATGGCACCTCGGCCAACGCGCTCTCGAAGAAAGCCGTGAAAAGCTTCGGCCCGACGGTCGGGGCGACGGCTACGTCCAACACCCGGTGCCGTCCCATGGCCCAGTTCTCAGAATGATGCCGAACACTTTTCATCGCGACTACCATGCGCCGAAATTCAGCCTCCACATCCTGGCCAAGACCGGTGAGACGGCTGTTCTTTCCATCGCGATAAATGAGCGGACCGCCGAGTTCCTCCTCCAGGCGTCGGATCGCGCGAGTCAGGCTTGGTTGGGAAACACCGCTCAACCGCGCCGCTGCTGTAAAATTCAGCGTCTCGGCCAAGTTGATGAAATAGCTGACCTGATTGAGTTCCATAGCCCTTCGGCCTGCACGCCCTGACTGATGCCGCTTCCAGACCGGTCTTATCGACCTCGTCCAGAAGTATGCGCGACGCATATAATCACGCTTTAGGGGCTTGTCTATATGCGCCACGCATATAAAAAGAATGTCTTGGACGGCTAGTCGGGACCTGATGGTGCTTCCGCTGGGTCCTACGGGTTTCGGCGCACCCGCTAAGTTGCCGTGGGAGGCTCGACGCTTATGGCAGGAACACCGTTCACGTTTTCCGGTAGTGGGGGCTCTGATCTAGCCGGGTATTTGGAGGCGCCGGAAGGTACGCCGCGCGGCTGGGCGATTTTCGCCCATTGCTTCACCTGCGGGAAAGACAGCCGCGCCGCCGTGTACATCGCACGCGCGCTTTCGCGGGCCGGTATCGGCGTCTTGCGGTTCGACTTCGCCGGCACGGGGATCGAGAGTCTAGCGGATGAAGCAATAAGCTTCGCTTCCGACGTCGACGATCTCAGGGCGGCCGCGGAGGCTATGACTGCCGCCGGTAAGGCGCCCTCCCTCCTTGTCGGACACAGCCTGGGTGGCACGGCTGCGATCGTAGCCGCCGCCGACTTGCCGGATATCGCAGCCGTAGTGACGATCGGTGCCCCGGCTGACCTTCAGCATATACTGCGCGTTTTTCAACCTGCCGACCTAGACGCAATAGCGCGCGAGGGCGAGGCATCTGTGAAGATTGCTGGTAGGCCCTTCCTGATCCGCCGCAGTTTCCTAGAAACTGTCGAAGAAGTTGATGTCGAGAAATCCATCGCCGCCCTTAGACGTCCGGTGCTGGTGATGCATTCACCGGTGGATCAAGTCGTGGGCATCGAGCACGCTTCGCGCATTTTTGTCGCATCGCGCCATCCCAAGAGCTTTGTTTCGCTCGACACGGCGGATCACCTTCTCACAGATGTCGAAGATGCGAACTACGCCTCAGCTATGGTCGCAGCGTGGGCAAGCCGCTTCCTGCCGCCGCTCGCGGCGGACCTTCCGCAAGTCGAGGTAGCGAATGGAGTCGTGGCGTCCGAAACGTTAGCGGGGAAGTTCCAACTCACGGTCCGGAGTGGCGGGCACAGTCTGTTCGCCGATGAACCGGAATCGGTCGGAGGTCTTGGTAGCGGCCTGTCTCCTTACGAACTTGTATCGGCCGGACTGGCCGCCTGCACGGTTATGACAATGCGTCTTTACGCGAACCGCAAAGGCTTCCCGTTGGAGCGAGCGACAACGACCGTGCGACACGAGAAAGTGGCGGACATGATGCCTCCCGACCGCTTCACGCGCACCGTCTTTCTCGATGGGCCGCTCAGCGATGAACAGCGCGCGCGCATCCTCGAGATCGCGGATCGGTGTCCGGTCGACCTGACACTCGTCCGAGGCTCGGATGTGCAGACTGAACGTTCGAGCAATGCGCAGCCTGCAGGTGCGGCGCCTGCGAACTGATGTGGTGCACAGAGCGGAGGTTGATCGGATGCCGAGCTTGCCCACTAAAGACCAGACGCCGACGCGAACCGAGCGAGCGATACTTGCGGGTGGGTGTTTCTGGGGCCTCGAAGATTTGCTTCGCCGCACGAAGGGCGTCGTGACGACGCGTGTCGGCTACATCGGCGGCGAAATGCCAGACCCGACTTACACGAGACACCATGGTCATGCGGAAGCGGTGGAGATCACGTTCGATCCTTCCATCCTGACGTATCGTGCTCTCCTTGAACTCTTCTTCCGAATCCACGATCCGACGACATACGAGCAACAAGGCAGCGACGTCGGGCCAAGCTATCGGTCCGCGATTTTCTACACGTCTGAAAAGCAGATGGACGTTGCTCTGGAGACAATCGCCGAGATCGAAGCGTCGGGTCGCTGGCCGGGACCTGTCGTGTCCGAGATCAACCCGGAAGAGCCGTTCTGGGAAGCCGAGCCAGAGCATCAAAAGTACCTCCAGCGTCGACCCGGCGGCTATAGCTGCCACTTCGGACGACCGGCCTGGCGATTGGACCGAGCGAAACGATGAGCACGCTGGGACGATCATCAACGATACTGACGCGAAGGCGCTTGCGCTTCGTCGCTAGGTCAGCCGGGTTTTTGCGATGATGCCTGAGTACGTGATCGCCGGCTTGTGGGGGCTCTTGTCGGGAAGTGGACTTCTTGTCGGGGCGGTTCTAGCGGATGTGCTGTATGGGCGACTCACTCACCGCATGATCTCGGCGGTGATGGGCTTCGGTGGTGGTGTGTTGATTGCCGTGGTCGCCACCGAACTCATCGGTGATCGCGTTTCCGCTGGCATGGGCCCATTGGCGATCTTTGCGCTGCTCGCAGGAGCCGCGATCTTCAGCGGCACGAACTGGTTTCTCTCTCGCAGAGGTGCGAAGCATCGAAAGCGATGCGGTGAGTGCACTGAGCAGGCCACTGAACAGCAGCACCGCGGGAGCGGTGCTGCGATTGCGCTCGGCAGCGTTCTCGACGGCATCCCCGAGGCCCTTGTAATCGGGATGTCCGTGGCTGGCGGAGGCAGGATCAGCATTGCCGTAGTGGCAGGCTTCTTCTTAGCTAACGTGCCACAGGGTCTGTCGAGCACTTCGGGAATGAAGGTCGCGGGCCGATCTCGAAGCTATATCTACTCGGTCTGGATCGGGATTCCGCTACTTGTTTGTATCGCAGCCGGTACGGGAAATCTTCTGCTTGGCTCGGCGTCCACCCAGGCTCCTGCCATTCTGTCGTTCGCAGCCGGCGCGGTCATAGCGATGCTGGCGGAAGCGATGATCCCCGAAGCTTTCGAGAAGGCGCCGCCGTTCATCGGCCTGATCACGGTCATGGGGTTTCTGGCGGCGTATCTCATCGCTCAACACTGAAACCTGCGACTTCAGGAGTTCTAAGCCTCGCCGCCGTTCTCGCGATCTACGCCGCGCTCGTGCAACTCGGCATCGATCGGGCAATTCGTGCAGCCCTCGTAACAGCACAAGCGGCAGATGCGGTAGGAATGCTCGAGGTTTTCCAGCCGATCGCGAAGCACGCGTTCAGCTATGCTGTAAAGAGCGTCCAACTCGGTAGGGGTGAGGATCGATAGTCCCTCAGCGATCACCTTGTCTCGCGAGGCCAGGACCGCGTCGCTCGCGACCTTGCCAGCCTCTGTAAGATGGAGGGACCGCGTGCGCCCGTCAGTCGAATGCTCACGCCGCTCGACCAATCCCTCCGTCGACAAACGGTCCACCAAGCGGACGGTCGCGGCATGGGAAAGTCCCACCCCGACTGACAGCATGCGGATCGATAGCCCTGGCTTATGGGCAATCAACGCAAGCGCCGAGGCGGCGGGTCCAGCTTCTGGCGCTCGCGATGAACTAGCGCGAACGATGTCGTCGCTGATCATGAGTGCGAACGCCCCAAAGATATTTCGATCTCGAGGTCCATCCATTGCCCCATCTATATGTGCGCGAAGCATAGACAGCAAGCCATACCCCTCCAATGCCAAGGGATCGAGTTGGCCCGAAAGCCGCGCTTTTACAATGGCTTAGGGCATGCTTCGGATTGCGCGGAAGATTGAAATCCAGGATCTGGGTCGTCCGGTCGCTTAAAATGGCGATACCTGGCGGCTATGGATCGGTGTGGGCTGTCACAATTTTGGCTCCCAAGACGGCCGAATCACATCACCCCTGCGCCAGGGGCCACCTTGCGTCGGCGCCTATAGGCGGGGTTCGGAGGTATGCTCTTTGCGCCGCACCTCGACCGTCTCACCGCGTCCGATCACGACAGTGTCAATCTCGCTGAGAAACAGCCCGTGCTCCATGACGCCGGGGATGGCATCGATCGCTCGGGCGATCTCAATTGGCCTAAGGGCCTTGCCGAAGGCTGCATCCATGATGTGATTGCTCTGGTCTGTGAGGAATGGTTCTCCGCCGACCGAGCGAAGCCTCACACGGGCTCCGAGCTTGGCAAGATGCGTTCGAACCAACTCGCTCGCGAAGGGCACGACTTCGACCGCCAGAGGAAACTCGCCGAGTTGTCGAACGACCTTGCTCGAGTCTACGACTGCGATCATTCGGATTGAAGCGGCGGCCACGACCTTCTCTCGGAGCAAGGCGCCGCCACCGCCTTTGATCGCCTGAAAATGGCAATCGATCTCGTCGGCGCCGTCGATCGTGAGGTCCACCGAACTGAACTGCTGAAAAGGAACGAGCGGCACCGCGAGACGTCGAGCCAGCATTTCGGTCGCTCGAGAGGTGGCGACAGCGGTGATGCGAAGGCCCTGTCGGATGCGGTCGCTCAGGCTTTGAATGGCATAGGCTGTTGTGCTTCCGGTCCCAAGGCCAACGAACATGCCGTCTTTGATCTCGTCGACCGCTCTAGCTGCAGCCAGCCTCTTCTCTGCTTCTCGGGTAGACATCTAACGCCACTTCATCTCGCCGGTATGCGTGCCATCACCATGTCGATTTTGAAACCGGGCGGCGCAAACCTAATCCTCCATGCCGACATTGCCTCGTTGACCTGCAGCCTACAGACAGATAGGTCTATGCGTGGCGCATACATAATGCGGATGGTCTGATCGGCAAGCGTTCGCTGCTGGAGACGACCACCGCGTGCCAGGCGGCACTGAGCGAAGTGCGTATGCCGTTGCCAGCTCGGCGAACCAGGGGACACAGGCATGACGGTCAAGGTCGCAATCAACGGTTTCGGTCGGATCGGACGACTGGCCTTACGGTCGATCGTCGAACTACGGCGTGACGACATCGAGGTGGTTGCGATCAACGACCTCGGGCCGGTCGCTACGTTGGCGCACCTCCTGAAGTACGATTCAGTTCACGGCCCATTTCAAGGATCGATAGCCACCGGCGAAGACTGGATCGACGTCGGGTCCGGTAGAATCAAAGTGTCTTCGGAGCGCGATCCATCTAACCTTCCGCATGAAGAGCTCGCAGTCGATGTGGCGCTCGAATGCACGGGTTTGTTCACCTCCAGGGAGAAGGCTGAATCGCACATCCGTGCGGGAGCAAAGCGCGTGCTCGTCTCTGCGCCCAGCGAGGGGGCAGACAAGACGATCGTCTTCAAGGTCAATCACGAAACGCTGACAACCGATGATGTCGTCGTATCGAATGGCTCATGCACTACGAATGTCCTCGCGCCCGTCGCGAAGATCTTGAACGATCTTTGTGGCATTGAGCGGGGCTACATGACCACGGTCCACGCTTATACGGGTGACCAACCGACGCTGGATACGGTGCATAAGGATCTCTACCGCGCACGGGCAGCCGCGCTGTCGATGATCCCAACCTCGACCGGAGCCGCGAACGCGATCGGACGCGTGCTGCCAGAACTGAAAGGCAAGCTTCACGGCTCGTCGATCCGCGTGCCAACGCCGAACGTGTCGGTCGTCGATCTGGCTGTTTCGGCATCCCGGGAGGTCACGATCGACGAAGTGAACGACGCCATTCGTCAGGCTGCGAATGGTCCGATGAGCGGGGTGCTCGCTTACACGACAGATCCATTGGTGTCTGTGGATCTGACCCACCGGACCGAATCCTCGATCGTCGCGCTACCCCAGACCGATGTCGTCGAGGGCCGGATGGTTCGCGTGCTTGCTTGGTACGACAACGAGTGGAGCTTTGCGACACGCATGGCGGATGTCGCCGTGGTGATGGCGAAGCTCATCTAGCGGATCGGTTGCGGGAAAAGTCGGATCTTGGCGACAAGATGCGCTCGCGAAACGGAGGCATTGATGAAGATGAATGGGCCACTAGCACGTGCAGCGAGGGCGCTCATTCAGTGGCCGCGATCACATGTCGCCAAGATCGCTGGCGTAGAGGAAGAGGCGCTAGCTCAATTCGAAGCCGGCGCCAGCGTGTTGGCACCCTCGGATCTGAGGCGATTGCGGGATGCGCTCGAACGAGGCGGCGCGGTCTTCATCGGTGAGGACAATAGTGGGGGACTTGGCGTTAGGCTCAAGTTCAACGCCAAGGACGTGCGTGCGATCAATCGGATGGAAGGCGAAGGTGGGCCGGTAGGCACCGACGACGTCTGAGCCTTCCAGCGAACGCTTCTGCTCCGGCAAGAGTCTCGACACCGGCCCGTAGATATTGTATGCGCGGCGCATATATTGCGTGAGTCGCTGCGATGGACGACCCCTCAGATCGTTTGATCAACATCTTTGGCGCGCTGTCTCAAGCGGTGTCTGACCGCGTGCGCTTGGCGATCGCTGATGCATTCAATGCGGGGGGCGAGACGGCCGCGGCTTTGATCGCTATTGGTCACGCACCAGGAATGTCGATCGGCCAGGTACGGCAAACTCTCAGGCTTTCGCATGCAGGTGCAGTTCGCGTCGTCGAGAGGCTAGGTGACCAAGGCCTAGTGGCGAAATCGCCATCGCCCTCTGACCGCCGGGTAGTTCATGTCTCGCTGACCTCGCGTGGTCAGGTGGAGCGGACCAAGCTGCTAGGTCTGCGGAACGCGGCGGTGTCCGAACTGCTGAGCAAAGTCTCGGCTGACGATCGCGTCGTTCTGGAGCGGGCTGCGGACAACATCCTGTCGTCGCTGTTCTCGGACCTCCACGGCGGCTTGGCAATCTGTCGTCTGTGCGATCAGGCCCGCTGTGCCGATTGCCCAGTCGGCCACCATCGTCCGTGACGCCCTGACGATCATCCCTTCTGAGGAGTTTGATATGAGTATTTTCGATCGGTATGAATTGCTTGTGCCCGAGCGCAGTCGGAAGGAACTGGCGCTGTTGAGATGGGCGCTCGTGATCGTTTTCTCTTGGTTCGGCGCGATGAAATTCACGGCTTACGAGGCCGATGGCATCGCCCCTTTCATCGGCCATAGTCCGTTCATGAGTTGGCTGGGTATGTTCGGGGTACAGGGCCAAAGTTACCTCGTCGGCGTCATCGAACTGTCGACCGCAGTTGTGCTGGCCTTAGGGGCTTTCCGCCCGTTATTCTCAGCATTTGGCGCCCTTATGTCGGCGGCGACCTACTTCATCACGCTAACCTTCTTTTTTACGACGCCTGGGGTCGGGGAGCCGACTGCCGGAGGCTTTCCTGCGATATCCGCCGCTCCTGGGCAGTTTCTGCTGAAGGACGCAGTCTTGCTGGCGGCATCACTTGTTCTGCTGCTTGCGTCGGTCCAACCCAAAAATGAGGGCCTGGGCCGATGAAGATCGATCGGTTGTGAACATAGGCACGATGGTCTTGGACACACTCCGTGGAGAGTGGGCGCTTCGTCGCAACGTCCATCCGACAGGCGACCAACTGATTGGCGACGCGGCTTTCGCTCCGGCAGGTGAATCCGCGCTCGCCTATCAAGAAAGCGGGATACTACGGCTTAGGGATGGCCGCGAACTCTCCGCGTCTCGGCAATACCGGTATTGCGCGGTCGGCAACCGGGTAGCCGTTCAGTTCGCGGACGGGCCGAACACCGGGAATATGTTTCTCAACCTGGAATTCTCGCGCAAGAACTGGGGGTTCGAGGCAACCGGGACGCACTTCTGTGGTGATGACGCCTACCAGGCTTACTACCGGATCCTCGACGCGGGATCCTTTGAGACGGTGATCAGGGTTGTTGGCCCGCGAAAGGCGTATGAACTGACGAGCCGATACTCACGGGCGTTACGAACGACGCAGGACCGTCTACCCTCCCCGATGGCTTAACGCGCCTTTCCTGGCCAGCCTGTCACGTGCTTCGAATCCGAAAACGATCGTCGTCGTCATCACGAGGTAGGCAACTACGCCGCCGGGAGAAAGCGTAGGCATTGCGGCAAGGATCAAAGCGTCGTTGCCACCGGGTATGAGGCCGATGCCTATTCCCATCAAAGCGCCGCCGGCGATCGACCGCAGGATGCCGGCGGCCGTCGGCCGCTGGAGACGCAAGCGACCCTGGCGCACGGATGCCGTGATGGCCCCCGCAACCGAGGCAATGACCGCAACCAGTGCGACCTCGCTTGTTGGCGACATTCGAAGAGGAAGGCCGCGTTGGATGAGGTCAGCGAATGTCCATGCTGGCGAAAGAGCGTAGAGAAGCCCACCAGTGATCCCGAGGCCGATCATCGAAGCGCCAAACGCCCAGCTCTGCCTTCTTCGCGGTGGGGTCTTCCTCGATACGAAGATCACCGCCAGCGCGAGTACGGCGCTTAGGGCAAGAAGCGTAGCGGCCCCAGGGGCACTCGGCCTAGCGATGACACTTGGCCATGTCGCGACGGGGCCAAACCGGCCGAAGTCAGCGGCCAATATGCCGACTGCCAGTCCCGCAGGAAGGGCCAACAGTCGCATCTCCCCATCCCCTAACCGTGCCAGTGAACCTAGCAAGCAGGTGTCATTTATGAGCGCGCCGAGGCCGAAGGCGATGGCGCCGATGATGATGAGGCCGTTGACGCTCGTGGAGAGTGGGAGGGTCGCATTCAGCGTCCCCGACCAGGCGAGCGGTATCGCAACAAGGCCAGCCGCCGCAGACGCCGCAACAAATCCGACGAACATTCTTGGTCGGCGCCGTTGCTGCAGCTCATGAGCCGCTACGACCAAGCATGTGCCGCCTCGGTTTGCGGAATACCCGAACCAGAAGGCCAGTATGCATATGAGAAAGTCGAACGCGAACGGTGCAAAAGATATCAAGCCTGCCTCGGTTTCTCGTCAGCTCTTTTTCGAACGGCGCCGGCGCAGCTTGCGGGCGGGCTGAGATGCGTTTTCAGGAGGTGTCTCTCTCGAGTAGCCGACCACAGGCCACATACTCGCGACACCAGATTTCTCGTAACCGTTTGCGACAAGGAGCCGCTCGGACAATCTGCCTAGTTTGTTCAGATCAGCCGGCGACAGCGGCGAGACACACGCTGCAATCACCTGTTCGCGCGCTCTGAGCAAAGCGCCGGTCATTTTTACACCGGCATTGGTCAAGTGGATAAAGCGCGCCCTCTTGTCGGCAGTTTGTCGCCGCCTTTCCACCAGGTGATCGGATTCCAGCCTATCGATCAATCGGACCGTTCCCGCATGGGAAAGCCGGATCCGGCTCGCCAGGACGCTGATCGGCAAGCCCGGCTCGAAGCTGAGGAAAACCATCAATGCAGCCGCGGGGCCGCTCGGCGAAAGCGAGGCTGATGCGCTCGCGATGCTGTCAGCTACCGCAAGCGCAAGTGCACCAAAATGATATTTGGCGGCCTCGGGCTCCATCCGGGAAGAGTATATGCGTCACGCATAGACATCAAGCGCTCGAATATGTATGACCGGCGCATACATCTATCACGGATTCGGAGATGGTCATGCTCACTGATGGGCTCGGCTTGGATTCCCCATCTGAGATCGAAAAGCGGGGCCTCCAGCAAAGGCTTTGGAGCATCGCGCGCTGCTCGTGTGAACGGAAGCCGGGAACCGGGAATGCGCGTCATGCCTGATCTGACGCTCGATCTTCGATACCTTAAGTATGCTATCCATGTCGCCGAAGCGGGTAGTTTCCGCAGGGCGGCGGATCGCCTTTCGATATCGCAATCAACGGTCAGCCGCCGCGTTCAGATGCTCGAACGGCAGCTTGGCGTTTCCCTGTTCAAGCGCACGCGATCGGGCGCTGGATTGACGCCGGAAGGAGAGCGATTTCTGCAGCAAGCTGCGGTCGGGGCGAGGTATCTTCGCGAGGCCGCCACTGAGATGCGATCGGTCCGTAAACTTACGACTGGACTAGTCAGGTTCGGGATGCTCGAAGCGTTTCCGGCATGTCCCATTATCGACCTCTTGGCGACCTTTAGACAGCGATACCCGACGATCGAGGTGAAGCTCGAAGAAGGCACGTCAGAGCAGAACACCCTCGGCGTGGAGCGCGGGCTGCTAGACGCGGCGATCAGCCTGGGCGCAACGAAGGGCCCTCCGTTTCAGATTCGACGGTTGTGCGAACCCGACCTCTTCGTTGCCCTATCACCCATACACCAACTCGCGTCGCGACCGCGGCTCGCCTGGGAGGACATTTGCGACGAAGTCTTTCTTGTCCGCTCGGATGGTGCCGGGCGCGAACTCGCAGCTATTCTCCGGCGGATGCTGGGCGCTGCCGAAGAGGCGATCCAACTGTCTATCCAGCAGGTCAGCAGGGAAACACTTCTGACCATGGTCGAGCAAGGCTTCGGGCTGACGATAACGAGCGTCGTGCATCGGCCCGATATTGCATTGGTTCCGCTCACACCCGCGCGGGCGCCGACGGCGGCTATGATTTCGTCGAGCGATAACGACAATCCGGCTCTGCCGCTGCTGCTGAAGTGCTTCGATGTCCTGCCAGCCTTCACGCGGAGCAGCGCCAGTTAATCGGAGGCGTTCTGGGTCTTCGTACGCCTAGCCTTCGAGAACCCTCGATCGGTTGCGATGAACCGCTGCAACATCGGTACGATCAACCGCGCGGGCTCGACAGCAGGCATACCTTGTTCGCGCCCTAACAAATCCGCGTAATCGGAAAGGTCTTGGTGGAGAGCCGCCGGCAGCTCCACCTGAACCTTGATCGGCTTCTCGTCGGCGATGGGACCTAGCTTGAGCTTCGACATCATCAGCCCCCATAAGGTTCGAGAACGAGATCACGGGTCACGACGACACGGACAGGAAATCCCGGCCGGATCGTCAATGTTGGAGCCACGTTGAGCTGCCGTCTGACGATCTGCTGACCGGCATCGTTGATCGTGTCTTGACCGCCATTCCGGATCGCCTGGATGAGACGGTCGTCATTGTCGGCGGCGAGCTCGGCGCCGACTCCGAGAAGAGTCGAGAGACCGGCGGCCTTGGCAAGATCCCACCAGTGGTAATCGACGCCATCCTGCAGGCCGGCATAGCCTTCGACGTCTGCGCCGGACTGGCGCTCAAGCACTATCGAACGGCCATTTGGGAAGATCAGTCGATTCCAGACTAGCAGGACGCGGCTTTGACCGAATTGCACATTGTTATCGTACTGGCCGATAATGCGCGTGCCTTGTGGCACGAGCAGAATGCGCCCTGTCGGGCTGTCGTAGATGTTTTCGGTCACCTGAGCGGTGATCTGGCCCGGGAGGTCGGATCGGATGCCGGTTATAAGAGCTGCCGCGATAACTGCGCCGGCCTGAAGTACATTTGGCGACGCTGGAGCAACGACGCGATCGGGCGACACCGTCCGTCGATCGGTCGCTGCGTTCAGGAAAGCGTTCTGACGCTCCTGCGCGGAGGGGGTGGCCGGCGGAGGTGCGAGGCCGAGGCTCGCCAAATCCGGAGCGTGCGGGAGTGCTGGGGCAGCTCCCGCTGCAGCGGGAGCGCCCCGGCTGTCCGATCCGGAGAAGAGGCGGCTGGTCCGCGCGGTCTCGATCTCCTGAAGGCGGCGCTGCTCTTCCGCGCTGATACCGGGGTTGGGCGTGGCGATACCGGGTGCGGGCACCGGCTGTCCGCGATCCTGGGTGCTGAGGATCGGTCGGCCGAGGTCACCGGGAAGGGGCGGACCGAGTTGGGGCACGCCACTGTAATCTCGCGGCAGGCCGGCCAAGCCGTCAGCCGTCGAGCGATTTTCGGTCGAATAGAGTTCGTCGTTGGGCCGACCGGCGTCGCGCGTCTGAAGCGCGTAGAGCAGTGCACCACCGAGGCCGACGCTGGCGACAAGACCAAGGCCGGCGAGGACCTTGCGCGATAGTCGAGTGACGCGGGGCGGTTCGGCGCGCAGACGCATCGGCGCTGGCCCGACCGGCTCGCCGGTCAGGGGGTGTGCATCATCGTCTGGCACTTCCTCATTTGGGGGCGAGTTCGCGCTCACGAGGTGGGCCTCCCGTCTGTTCGGACGATCCTGACGCGCTTCTGCTCGCGACCGGAACCGAACCGCAGTTCCGCCGCCGCGAAGAGTCGATCGACGATCATGTGGTGGCCGCGAACGCGGTAGTTCACCAGTTCTGAGGTGTTGCCCTCGGGCCCGACGACGAAGAGCGGCGGCATCTCGCCCTGACCAATGCCTCGCGGAAACTCGATGAAGACCTGGCGACCGTCGTCGAAGGCGCGCAGTGGGCGCCAAGGAGCGCGGTCACCCTCGATGGCATAGCGGAAATTGACGTTCGCGAGATCGACACCGCTCGCAACCGGTTGAGCGGCCTGCGCGTCGGCGTTCTGCCGGCGCAGCGCGATGAGTTGATCCTGCGGATACTGCCAGGACACGGAAGCCATGTAGGTTCGCTCTGTCGACCGCAACTCCATGTGATAGGTGCGCATGTTGGTGTTGATGACCAGGTTCGTCATCAGGTCGGCCCGTGTGGGCTTCACGAGGATGTGGATCTGGCGCGTCGCGCCCGATCCGCTCTCGGTGTCGCCGATGATCCAGCGCACCGTGTCCCCGGCCGCAACAGGGCCTGCACCGACAAGCTGTTCGCCGGGCTGAAGCGCAATGTCGGTGATCTGACCGACAGCGGTATATACCTGATAGAGCGCGCCTTGCGTCCAGGGATAGACCTGCATGGAGTTGATAAAGCCGTCGCGCACCGGCTGGACGCGGGCCGCCTCATTAGCCTGGTTGACGCGCGCCGTTGGGTTGGCCGGCTCGGGCGCGCGTCGCGTCTCCGGCACACGCTGCAACTGGCCGGGTAGCGGCAGCGGCCGCGGCAGTTCGACCACGGTGACGGGCGCTGGCGGATCGACGGTCTGCACGGCGGGAGCCGCGTTGTCGTAGGAGATCTCGGGCGGTGGGTTCGTGGTGGCGCAGCCCGCGAGCGCGGTTGTCGCCAGCAGGACCATCGGGATTGCGGCTCTGCGGAGAGCCGGGATTACAAATGCGTGTGAAGCCGGGTTTCCGGCTTTACGGAAAGACGGCTTCATTGCCCAAGCTCCCGTGACCAGTTGATGGCGTTGACATAGATGCCGAGCGGGTTGGCCCTCAGCCGATCGGCGTTGCGGGGGACCTGCACGACGATCGTCAGGATCGCGGTCCAGCGCGTGGTCTCGGCGAGCTGGCCGTTCTCATAGCGGCGCTCGACCCAGGCGACGCGGAAGCTGTCGGGCGAGGCGCGGATGACGCTTGAGACATCGACAGCAACCTGCTGTCGGCCGACCCGCGTGAACGGGTCGTTCGAGCGAGCATAGTCGTTGAGCGCCATGGCGCCACGATCAGTCGTGAAGTCGTACGCCCGTAGCCAGTTCTGGCGCACGATGATCGCGTCCGCCGGGATGCTGCGGACCTGTTCGATGAAGCGCGCGAGATGAAAGGCGATTTGTGGATCGGTGGGGCGGAAGTCGGCCTCGGCGGGTGCGACCGCCTGGGACTGACCCAGTCGATCGACCTGCACGACCCAAGGCACGACGGTCCCGCGAGCTGATTGCACGACGAGGGCGGTGGCGAACCCCGCCGTAAGGATCAGCGAGCCGAAAGCCATCAGCCGCCAGTTTTTCGCCTGGATCCTGGAGGCCCCGATCCGATCGTCCCAGACTTGGGCAGCACGTTGATACGGCGTCTCCGGCTCGGGTGCCTTGCCGTAGTGAGTGGATGGTCGTTTGAACATCAGCGGTCGCCTTGAGTCAGATTTACGGAGGAACCGCCGCCATGGGCGTCGCCAGAGCGGACGGCATGAGCCGTGGCCTGGGCGGCGTGAGTCATTTGCTGGGACCGGCGCATTCTCTGCGCCCAAGCCGGCGGCCCGCCAGCGCTCGCAGGCGCCGCGCCATCGCCGGCGGCATCACCCCCTATAGAGCCCATGGTGGACGTTCCGCCTGTCGCTTCGAACGCCGCTTTGCCGCCTGCGTTGAAGCTTGACCTCATGGTGTCGGCAGCGCGCGATGCGGCACGGCGCAGAGGTGAGACAGCCGCGCTGCCGCCTGCACGCGCAACGCCTCCGAGGCCGGAGGCCACCCCGGCCGCGCCGGACTGTCCGGCTGCGCCAAGGCTGTAGGCTGTGGACGCTCCACCCGCGATGGCGGCGCCACCACGAGCTGCGGCTGCCGCACCTCCTGCCAAGGCCGCGCCGCCGGAGGCTGCTGCGCCGACGGCGCCGGCGCCAAGAGCGACCACGCCGCCCGCTGCGAGGCCGGTTCCTATCGCCGCGCCTGCACTGAGCTGCGGGCCGCCAGAAACGAGCCCGGTTGCGATTCCGGGACCAAAAATGCCGAGGCCGAGAAGTGACAACGCGGCCAGCACGATCGCCATGGCTTCGTCGATCGACGGATTCTGCCCGCCAAAACCGGAAGTGAACTCTGAGAAGAGCGTTGACCCGATGCCAATGATGACAGCGAGGACCAGAACCTTGATGCCGGAGGAGATGACGTTGCCGAGCACGCGCTCGGCCATAAACGCGGATTTGCCGAACAGGCCGAACGGGATCAGGACGAAGCCGGCGAGCGTCGTCAGCTTGAATTCAATGAGGGTGACGAACAGCTGGATAGCGAGAATGAAGAAGGCGAGCAGGACCAGCGCCCAGGCAAGAAACATGCAGGCAATCTGGATGAAGTTTTCAAAGAACGACCAGTAGCCCATCAGGCTGGAGATGGAGTCGAGCAATGGTCGACCGGCGTCTAGGCCGGTCTGCGCAACTCTTCCCGGGCGCATGAGGTCCGCAGTTGAAAATCCGGTGCCACTCGCCTTCAGCCCGAGACCGGCGAAGCTTTCGAAGACGATACGTGCGAGGTTGTTCCAATTGCCGATGATGTAGGCGAAGACGCCGACGAAGAGCGTTTTCTTCACCAGCCGCGCCATGATGTCGTCGTCGGCGCCCCAGCTCCAGAACAGTGCCGCGAGCGTCACATCGATGACAATCAGGGTCGTGGCGATGAAGGCGACCTCTCCGCTAAGCAGGCCGAACCCGCTGTCGATGTAGCGAGTGAAGACCTCGAGGAAGTGGTCGATGACGCCGGTGTTGCCCATGATGCTATCGCGCTTCGTTGATCTGTGGCGTGCTCGGCGCGGTCGGCGCGTGATCTTGCGCGTCTGTCCCTCGTGGTTGAGGGCTGAAGACGTCATCGGTGGGTGACTCTACGTCCGGCAGGCGCTCAGCGGGACGAGAACCGGGCGCGAGAAAGCGGTGCCGGTTCTCAGCCCAAGCCCGGCGGCAGTCGGGGTCCCGCGGACCTTCTTCACCGAGTGCCTGGCAGCGGATGAGCGCGTCCCGCAGGGGATCCGCAGTTTCTTGAGCCGTTCGTCCGGACGGCCAAATCTCTGGCACTTCCTCTTTCCGGGACATCTCGATCGCGGTCGCGGTGATCGCAACCGCGACGAAAACCACAGCGCCCACTCGAGCGACCAACTTGCCGTCCACTGTCAGGCCCCTCAGTTGCCGTTCGGGAACATGCGGGCATTGCCCGGCTGGTAGCCGCTGCCGGGCGTGAGAAAGCGACGGCGCTGCTCACGACCCTGTTCCGCCGCTGCGGCGCGCTCGGCTTCGGAGAGGCTCTGAGCGCGCCCGTTGGCGGCGACGACGGCGGTGAGGTCGGCGAGCTGCTGGGCCTGCAGTGCGAGCAGTTGATTGCCGGCCTGCGTCGCCTGCAACGCCCCCGTCGCGCCCTGGCTTTGGCCGATAAGCGCTGACATCTCCGTACGGTTGGTGTCGATATTGCCGACAACACCCGCCTGGACTCGCATAGCGTCCTGCAGACCACCGACAGTGTTCTGCCAGCGCTCCCGCGCCTGTGTGACGAGCGCCTGATCCGAGGCGGACATCGAGGCATTGCCATAGGTGGTCTGGAATGCTCGGTCGATCTGCTGGACGTTGAGGGCTATCCCCTGCGCCTGGCTTAGAAGCTGTTGCGTCCGCTGAACCGACTGTTGAAGCTGCTGAAGCGAAGAGTGCGGGAGGCTGGCAAGATTGCGCGCCTGATTGATCAGCATCTGAGCTTCGTTCTGAAGCTGAGTGATTTGCTGATTCACCTGCTGGAGGGTCCGCGCCGCAGTGAGGACGTTCTGGGCATAGTTCGTTGGGTCGTAGACGATCCACTGAGCGGCAGCCGGGGTGCTGAGGACCGGTGAAAGTGCGAGCGGGACCGCGAGGAGTGCGGCCGTCACGCGCAGTGCGCGACTGTGGGTTTGAATCAGACGTGTCATGGACGTGCCTCCGGGTCTTGTTGATTGACGTTGGTGAGGTCGGTGATCAGGTCAGCAGCCCAGTCGAGTCGGTTGGCCGCCAGCCACTCGGCGAGGAACCCCTCGGTGCCGCTTCGGGCGTGGACATCGGCGATCATCGCTTGATGCTGTTTGGATGAGGCTGCGCACAGCGCCAGCGCCACATCCGACAGGCCCAGCTCGAACAGGCGATTGCCCCGTCGCGACTGGCAGTAATAGTCTCGCTTGGGCGTTGCCCGCGCGAGGATTTCGATCTGCCGGTCGTTGAGACCGAATCGGCGGTAAATCGCGGTGATCTGCGGCTCGACCGCGCGCTCGTTCGGCAGGAGGATGCGCGTTTGGCAGCTCTCGATAATCGCCGGCGCTATCGCAGAGCCGTCGATGTCGGAGAGCGACTGGGTGGCGAAGATGACGCTGGCGTTTTTCTTGCGCAGCGTCTTCAGCCATTCGCGGAGTTGTCCGGCGAAGCGGTCGTCGTCGAGGGCGAGCCAACCTTCATCCACGATCAGGAGTGTCGGCCGGCCGTCGAGGCGGTCCTCGATGCGATGGAAGAGATAGGCGAGCACCGCTGCCGCTGCACCGGTGCCGATCAGACCTTCGGTCTCGAAAGCCTGGACATGCGCCTCGCCGAGATGCTCGGCCTCAGCGTCCAACAGCCGGCCGTAGGGGCCGCCGACGCAGTAGGGTCGCAGCGCCTGTTTCAGGTCATTGGACTGGAGAAGTACCGAGAGCCCGGTCAACGTGCGCTCGGCGACCGGCGCCGACGCCAACGACGAAAGCGCCGACCACAAATGCTCCTTGACCTCGGGCGTGACCGGCACGCTCTCTCGGGAGAGGATCGCGATCAGCCAGTCGGAGGCCCAGGCGCGCTCGGCGACGTCGTCGACGCGGGCGAGCGGCTGGAGCGACACACTCTCCTCGGAGCCCTCGGTCAAACCGCCGCCGAGATCATGCCAGTCGCCCTGCATGGCGAGCGCCGCGGCGCGGATCGATCCGCCGAAGTCGAAGGCGAAGACCTGAGATTGTGGATAGCGGCGGAACTGAAGCGCCATGAGTGCGAGAAGCACCGATTTACCGGCGCCGGTCGGCCCGACGATCAGCGTATGACCGACATCTCCGACGTGGATGGAAAGCCGGAACGGGGTCGAGCCCTCCGTTCTGCCGTAAAGCAGTGGGGGTGCATCGAAGTGCTCGTCCCGTTCCGGTCCCGCCCACACCGCTGATAGCGGGATCATGTGAGCGAGATTCAATGTGCTGATGGGCGGCTGGCGGACGTTGGCGTAGACATGCCCGGGGAGTGAGCCCAGCCAGGCGTCGACAGCATTGATGGTCTCAGTCATCGCCGTGAAGTCGCGGCCCTGAATGACCTTTTCCACCAGCCGGAGCTTCTCGGCCGCGACGCGGGGATCATCATCCCAGACGGTGATGGTCGCGGTCACGTAGGCTTGGCCGGCATAGTCGGCGCCCAGCTCCTGCAGCGCCATATCAGCGTCAGCAGCCTTGTTCGCCGCGTCGGTGTCAACGAGCGCCGATGCCTCGTTGGTCATCACCTCCTTGAGAATGGCGGCGATCGACTTGCGCTTTGCGAACCACTGCCGCCTGATCTTTGTCAGCAGCTTGGTCGCGTCGGTCTTGTCGAGCAGGATCGCTCGGGTCGACCAGCGATAGGGAAAGGCGAGCCGGTTCAGCTCGTCGAGGATGCCGGGCGTCGTCGCGGTCGGGAAGCCGACGATAGTGAGGATGCGTACGTGCGCATCTCCAAGCCGGGGCTCCAGCCCGCCGGTAAGCGGCTGATCGGCGAGCAAAGCGTCGAGGTACATCGGCGTTTCGGGCACGCGGACGCGATGGCGCTTCGTCGAGATCGTCGAATGCAGGTAGGTGAGCGTTTCGGCGTCATCGAGCCATACGCACTCCGGCATGAAGGCGTCTATCAGGTTGAGGATACGGTCGGTGCGATCGACAAAACTTCGGAGCACTTCGCGCGCATCGACGCCGGCATGGTCCCGACCCTCGTAAAGCCAGGTCTCGGCACGGGCGGCATCCTCGGCCGGCGGTAGATAAAGGAATGTGAGGAAGTAGCTGGATTCGAAATGGGCGCCGGCTTCTTCAAAGTCTGCCTTGCGCTCGGCATCGACAAGCGCTGAAGCGCTGTCGGCAAATGTGCTTGCCGGATATGACACGGCGCCATGGCGCTGCGCTTCGACGAATATGGCCCATCCGGAACCGAGGCGACGGAAGGCGTTGTTCAGCCGGCCAGCGACGGCGACGAGCTCGGCTGGCACTGCGCTGTCGAGGTCAGGACCGCGAAAGCGGGCCGAGCGCTGCAGGCTGCCGTCTTTGTTGAGGACGACGCCTTCGCCGGCGAGCGCCGCCCAGGGCAGGAAGTCGGCGAGCCGGGTATTCCGATTTCGGTATTCGGATAGGTTCATCATTGCCCGGCTCCTCAAGTCGCCAAGTGGCCGGGGATGCGCAGATGCTTGCGCACGACGTCGACAAATTGCGGATCACGTTTGGCCGCCCAGACGGCGGCGAAGTGGCCGACCGCCCATAGCGCCAGCCCGACCAGCCAAAGGCGAAGGCCCAAGCCAAGCGCGGCGGCCAGGGTGCCATTGAGGATCGCGAGCGAGCGCGGCGCACCGCCGAGCAGGATGTGCTCGGTCAGCGCACGATGAACCGGCACGGAAAAGCCCGGCACGTCCGCGCTATGATCCGCTCCAACGGCCATCAGACAAGCGCCCCGCCGCCGAACGAGAAGAACGACAGGAAGAAGCTCGACGCGGCGAAGGCGATCGACAGGCCGAACACGATCTGGATCAGGCGGCGCGCTCCGCCCGACGTGTCGCCGAAGGCGAGAGTCAGGCCGGTGATGATGATGATCATCACCGCGATGATCTTTGCGACCGGGCCTTCGATCGATTCGAGGATCGACTGCAGAGGAGCTTCCCATGGCATCGACGAACCGGACGCATGAGCGGCAGGTGCGAGGGCTATGGAAATGAAAGTGACGGAAGCCGCCGTGGCGATGTGACGGCGGATGCGCAGGGCATGCTTGATCATTACCTGTCTCCTGAGATGGACGGAATTGTTGGAGTGACGCAGTAGTCACCGTCGGGGCCCAGGCCTTCGACGCGGGCAAGCTCGGCAAGGCGGCGCGAGGAGCCGCGGCCGGAGAGCACCGCAACCAGATCAATGGTCTCGGCGATCAGCGCGCGCGGAACCGTGACGACGGCTTCCTGGATGAGTTGCTCCATCCGGCGAAGAGCGCCAATGGCGGTGCCGGCGTGGATCGTGCCGACGCCGCCGGGATGGCCGGTGCCCCAGGCCTTCAGCAGATCGAGCGCCTCTGCACCGCGCACTTCGCCGATCGGGATGCGGTCGGGACGAAGACGCAGCGAGGAACGGACAAGATCGGAGAGAGAAGCGACGCCGTCCTTCGTGCGCATTGCGACCAGGTTTGGCGCGGCGCATTGCAGTTCACGGGTGTCCTCGATCAACACGACGCGATCGGATGTCTTCGATACCTCCGCTAACAGGGCGTTCGTGAGCGTGGTCTTACCGGTGGAGGTGCCGCCGGCGACGAGGATGTTCCGCCTATGAAGAACGGCCTGACGCAGCGTTTCGGCTTGGTCGGACAGCATGATGCCAGCCGCGACATAGTCATCGAGCGTGAACACGGCGACGGCTGGCTTCCGGATCGCGAAAGCCGGCGCGGACACCACTGGCGGCAGAAGGCCCTCAAACCGCTCCCCTGTTTCAGGCAGTTCGGCGGAGACGCGGGGCGCCCCGGCATGAACCTCGGCCCCGACGTGATGCGCGACAAGTCGAACTATGCGTTCGCCGTCGGCTGGAGATAGGCGTTCACCGGTGTCGGAGAGACCTTCCGACAACCGGTCGACCCAGAGCCGCCCGTCGGGGTTGAGCATCACCTCGACGATCGCGGGGTCTTCCAGAAACGTGGCGATCGCCGGGCCGAGCGCAGTGCGCAGCATCCGAGCACCGCGAAGGATCGCCTCCGATTTCTGGTGAGCTGCCGTCACGTCGTCCCCGTTCTTTTGCGGGACCGCCGCGGGCGGCCCTGGATCGGGGATGAGTAGAAGAGGCAGAAATCATGGCGTGACAACAACCATCATGTGGCCGTCGTACTGTGGCGTACAAAGACAGGGAAACGGCGGAACGGTCGAATACTTGTGATACGTCAAACAGTGATTATTCCGCGTCGCGCGCGGGGATGTCTTCCGCGATTTCCTGCCTGAGCTTCGGACCTTGCGCGAGTCGTCTGCCGAGCGCGGTCACGAAGGCTTCGTAGCGCTCCGACGCTTTGGCGCGAGCCGCGACCTGCGCCGGCTCCGGCAACGGCGGGTTGGAGGTCAGCCAGAAGCGGATGAACACTGCGAGCGTCTCGACCGATATTCCCAGATCGCGCTCCATGCGCGCCATGCGTCGGTCAAGCTGATCGAGCCGCTTCGTCGTCGCGGCCTCCTGACGCGCGGCAGCGTCCGGCGAGAGGAATGAAGCGATACCGGCCTCGGCTACCAGTGACAGGGACAGATCGCGCCGGGCAGCATGGGCTGCGAGCGCCTTCATGACGTCCGGGTCGAGATAGACCGACAGCCGCTGCTTCTTCAAAGGTTTGGCCACCCCCGCCTCCTACAGCTCGATGCCGTCGCCAGGATCGAGCGATGCCTGCCGAGCGACCTGGCGCATGGTCTGCGTCATGCGGCTGAGGCGCGCAGCATCCTCATCGACGTCGTCGCGAGGATCGATCTCGAATTCGTTTTCGATGATCGGCTTGCGCTCGACGGTCTTGGTTCGGCTCAATTCGGGCTGGTGACGGCGCTCGGAATCCGTCGGATCACCGTCGGTCAGGGCATCGCCCGCGACGGGCGTGCTCAGCACCGGGCGCTCCGGTAAGGCGAGCGCGCTCCAATCGTCGGCTCGAGCGCTTGCGGGCTTCGTGAGTGCGGGAGGCGTAAGGATGCGCTCCTGAAGCCGACGATCTTCGTAATAGCGGGCCTTCTTTGCGCGGATAGGCGGGATGCCGGCGACCATGACAATCTCGTCTGACGGCGGGAGCTGCATGATCTCGCCCGGCGTGAGCAGTTGCCGTGCAGTCTCCGAGCGCGACACCATCAGGTGGCCGAGCCAGGGCGATAGCCGGTGGCCGGCATAGTTCTTCATAGCCTTCATTTCGGTCGCGGTGCCAAGCGCGTCCGAAACGCGCTTGGCCGTTCGCTCGTCGTTGGTGGCGAAGCTGACGCGCACATGGCAGTTATCGAGGATCGAGTTGTTCGGGCCGTAGGCTTTCTCGATTTGGTTCAGCGATTGCGCGATGAGGAAAGCTTTCAACCCGTAACCCGCCATGAAGGCGAGCGCGCTCTCGAAGAAGTCTAAGCGTCCAAGTGCGGGAAATTCGTCGAGCATCAACAGCAACCGGTGTCGGTTGCCCTTCGCCTGCAGGTCCTCGGTCAACCGGCGCCCGACCTGGTTGAGGATCAGGCGGATCAGCGGCTTGGTCCGGTTGATGTCCGATGGCGGCACCACGAGGTAAAGTGTGGTTGGATGCTTGCCGCCAACCATGTCGGCGATACGCCAGTCGCAGCGACGGGTGACCTCGGCCACGACGGGATCGCGATACAGGCCGAGGAACGACATCGCTGTCGACAGCACCCCGGATCGCTCGTTGTCGGATTTGTTGAGCAGCTCGCGCGCCGCGCTGGCGATCACCGGGTGCGGGCCGGCCTCGCCGAGATGGGCGGTCTTCATCATCGCCGCGAGGGTCGACTCGATCGGGCGCTTCGGATCGGAGAGAAAGGCGGCGACGCCGGCCAATGTCTTGTCGGCCTCTGCGTACAGGACATGCAGGATCGCGCCGACCAGAAGCGCGTGCGATGTCTTCTCCCAGTGGTTTCGCTTTTCGAGCGAGCCTTCCGGGTCGACGAGAATGTCGGCGATGTTCTGCACGTCGCGGACTTCCCATTCGCCGCGGCGCACTTCGAGCAGCGGGTTGTAGGCCGCCGACTTCGCGTTC
Organism: Methylobacterium sp. NPDC097929; assembly: GCF_049543375.1. Classification (NCBI taxonomy): domain Bacteria; kingdom Pseudomonadati; phylum Pseudomonadota; class Alphaproteobacteria; order Hyphomicrobiales; family Methylobacteriaceae; genus Methylobacterium; species Methylobacterium sp. NPDC097929. The sequence goes on from NZ_JBMVEP010000015.1 coordinate 46,394, forward strand.
GTCGGATCGAAGAGCAGCACGCGGCCATGCCGTGCGCGATAGCCGGCGGTGAGCGTCCAGTTCTCGCCCTTGATGTCGTGGACGATCGCCGACCCCGGCCAGGTCAAGAGCGAAGGCACCACCAGGCCCACGCCCTTGCCGGAACGGGTCGGCGCGAAGCACAGCACATGCTCCGGACCGTCATGGCGGAGATACTCGCGCTCATGCCTGCCGAGTACGACTCCGTCGGGGCCGAGCAGTCCTGCCGCCTTCACCTCTTCCGGTCGTGCCCAGCGGGCCGAGCCATAGGTCTCGACGTTCTTGGCTTCACGCGCCCGCCATACCGACATGCCGATCGCGACGGCGATGGAGATGAAGCCACCCGACGCGGCGATGTAGGCGCCCTCGACGAAGATCGGCGGCGCATAGGCGTCGTAGAAATACCACCACCAGAAGAAGGCCGGGGGATAATAGATCGGCCATCCGGCCAGTTCGAACCAAGGCTGACCGAGCTGGGGCTGGAAGCCGAGACGGTAGGCTGTCCATTGCGTGGCGCCCCAGGTCGTCATCAAAACGATCAGGAACACGGTGAGGATCTGCCCCCAGAGGATTTTCGTCGCCGACATGGCAGGCACTCCTTTCTTGACGGGGCTACATGCCGAGGCCGCGATTGCGGCCGACGCTCCAGTCGACGCCGCCCCCGCGTGAGACCCCGGAGACGTGCTGGCCGAGTTGACGTTCGAGGGACGGCGTCCAGGGCACGAGCTGGAAGCCGAGCCCGTCGTCGATCATGGCGAAGCGGCCCGAGGCGAGCGCAAAGCGTTGCCGATAGGTGCCCGCTACATACTCACCCGTTCCGGCCTTGGTGAATGGCCGGCCGGTTTCGGCCGCGAGCTTCTCGCCGAGCGCTTCGACCTCGCGCTGGCGCAGCGAGTCGATCAGTCCGGGCGAGAAGCTGACGCCACGGGTCTGCCGTTCGGCGAGCCCTTGGTGGATGAGATGCTCGGCGCGTCGGTCCATTGCCTGCCGCACCTCCGCGCCAAAGCCGCCACCACCGAGAGCCACCGGTTCGCGGGCGATGGCCTGCCGGTCGAGCCAGGTGGCGCCGGTCGCATGGACCTGCTGTTCGATATCGAGATCGGATCGAACAGCGAGTGCGACACGGCGGCGGCCCTGCACGTCGTCGAACTTGCGCAGCTCGACGATCGAACCCGGCGCGCTGTCGGCAGCCGCGTCGAGATCGGGGAGCTTAATATGATGGGTTCGCCCGTCGGTGCCGTCGACGACGGCATAGGCCGTGCCCTTCAGTTCGTCGTCGAGACCGCGATCGACCAGACGCCCGATGACAGGGTCATCGATGCTTTCGCCCGCGAGCACATAGCTCGCGGCGCCACGCTCGATGCCACGCTCGGTCAGGCCACGATGGATGCGCTTGATGATGTCGCCGCGTTCACCGAGGGCGCGCAGCGTCTTCTCCGCAGTCTCCGACACAACCCACTGACCGGGACCGACCTGATCGGCGAGACCAAGCGTCTCCAGCTTGCGCATCCTGCCGACCTTCAACGCGTGGAATTCGTCAGGCTTCTGATCGGGACGTGGCGCGAGGTCGACGATGCCGGTGCGATAGCTGTCGCGGGAGATATGCCGATCGAGATCGGTCCAGCGTTCCGCCTCGACCTGACGTCCGAGGTTACGACGGATCTCCTGCTCGGTGCGGGGCCCCAGTTCCTGGGTGACGAGGTCTTGCGCGCGGGCGCGCATGCCTTCCTTGATGTAGTCGCGGGAGATTACGAGGTCCTGGCTGTCGTCGGTACGTCCTCGCAGGATGATGTGGACATGGGGATTGTCGGTGTTCCAATGATCGACGCCGACCCAATCGAGCTTGGTGCCGAGGTCCTTTTCCATCTGCCCCATCAGGTCGCGGGCGTATGTCCTGAGGTCGGACATCTCCGTTGCGTCCTCCGGTGAGACGATGAAGCGGAAATGATGGCGGTCGTCCTGGGTTCGCTCAGCGAAGGCCTTCGGATCGGCGTCTCCGGTCTCGGGACCGAACAGCTGGGCCTTCTCCCCGTCCCGGGTAACACCCTCGCGCCGGAGGTAGCTGAGGTGGGCGCTAAGCGGCGCGGCCTTAGCGGTGTGCCGCACGACGCGCGTCTTGATAACCACGTTGCGCGACTGGCTGGTCAGGAGCCGGTTTGCCTGCACTGTCGCGCGTTGCCCGCGACCGAACCGCGAGCGATTGCTCGTGGTGATCTGGCCGGATCGCGAGACGCGGCCGCCGGCCCGCTGTGCGGCCGCAAGTGCCTGAGCGATGAAGGGACGTGCCTGTTGTGCGCGTGTCGAGCGGATGCGGCCAGGCCGGATGCGGAAATCGTCCTCGCCGCTCATCGCCAAAGCTCCGCACATCGCGCTAAGCGAAGGAACCACTTGGAAAAATGGCGATTGCGCAGGCTGCGCCAGTTAGGCGCACCTCGCGCAAATGCGCCATAAGTCCCTGAAAACACACGACCGCACCAAGCCGCACATCGCCGGCTTTTATCTCGCCATCGTTCGGTTGTGCTGACTGCTCCCCCTCCGCAGACTGCCCATCTCCCGCCAAGGCACGCCACGGTACGAACGGGTGCGAACGCGGTCATCGCGGTCCCCCGGAAACGCTGCGCGCAACGAAAAGGCCATCGGTGGGCGAAGCCACGGGGCCTTGATCGCGCACCGGTGCCGCCGCCGTGGCGGTGTCCGACTTGCCTTCAGACTGCAACGGCACGACAGACTCTCTGCCGGCCGACTGTGCGACGAAGAGCGGCGCTCTCGTCCAGGTCAGCGGATCGGCGGACGCCACCATGACAGGGCCGGTGAGTTCACCGCCCCCCACGATGGGGGCGAGCGTCGCGACATAGGCGCGCGTTTCGGCCGGCAATGGGCGGCCGGCGAGATACTCTTCGTAGCGGCCCGGACCCGCGTTGTACGCCGCCAAAAACCCCGGCGATCCGTAGCGGTCGTGCATCTCGCGCAGATATGCAGCACCCGCCAGAATGTTGTCCCGGGGGTCGTAGGGGTTGCCGCCGAGCCGATGCCGGACGCGCAACTCCTCCCACGTGGCGGGCATGATTTGCATCAGGCTCATCGCGCCGGCCGACGAGATCGCGCGCACATCGCCCGCGCTTTCGACGCGCATGACGGCACGTATCCACGTTTCTGGAACGCCAAACCGCTGAGACGCCTCTGCGATGTACGCGCCATAGGGATCGCTGCGTGATGGCTGCTCGACCTGCGCCTGCTGGGCGCAGGCAGTGCTCGCGGCGGATCCGGCGAGGACCAGGCCGGAAAGGAGAAGGAGAGCTGCACGTCGGAGGGCGATCCTCCCTCCGACGACAGGTTTGATGCGTGTGGCGGGCATCGTTCAGTCCCGCTCGCTGCGCTTTGGCGGACGGTTCCAGTGCAGGCCCCAGGCGGACTTGTCGTCGGCCGACTGGAACAGGTTGGCGCGGATCGGATGTTCGAAGGTCGGATCGTCAAGCTGCAGCGAGACGTATTCGCCGGCCTTCTCGCCGGTGCGCTTCCAACCCGCGCCGATCTCCGCGCCGGTCTCGTTGCTCATGGTGTCGAGCACATGGACGCGGTAGTCGGGCGCGTTCTCAGCTTCGGACGGCTCGGCCGCGACGATGATGATGTCCTGGTGCAGGGAAAGTGTCGTCAGATGGCCGATGAAGCCATCATTCTCGCGCATGAATTGACCGATCACGGGCATTGGTCGTCTCCTTCAGAGTGCGGTGGACAGGGTCATGGGCGCGTCGTCACCGCGTCGGCGCGCGCCAGACGAAGCGGCCATCGCCGTCCTCGTCGGTGTAGAGAGGGGTGGCCCGGCCGATCACGGCGGTGGCCGGAAGCGGGCCGAAGTAGCGGCCGTCGAGGCTGTCGCGGACCTGCCAGTTCATCAGGAACAACTCGCCAGCCGCGACCAAGCGGCAGCCCTGCCAAACGGGGAGCGGGCGACCGCGACGATCGCGATCGAGGGCGTCGCCGATCGGCACGCCGTCGACCGTGATAGCGAGCCCAGTCCGGCAAACCCGCTGACCCGGGAGCGCGGCGACGCGCTTCAAGAGCGGCACGCCGCGTGGCAGGTAGTCGCCATCGGACAGGAATGTTGCGAGCGGCTCGGGCGCGTCGACCGCCACCAGATCGGTCACGTCGAGGGCGCCTACATCGCCGATCGTGTAGAAGCCGACCGGCGTGCTGGCTGAAGCGTTCCAGATGAGGCGCGGCGCGAATGAGGCGATCGAGGCGAGGCCTAGAAGCGACACCGCCGCCGTCGTGGCGATGGCGTAGGAGAGCCGCGTCATGCGCCGATCTCCTCGCGCAGGAGAAAGGCGCGATGCTGCCGAAGACCATAAGCGCGTGGCGTTTCGCCGACGGTCATTCGGTTGTGGACGTGGCGCCAATGGTCCGGCGAGACCTCGATCGGCTCGATGCCACGCGCCTCGATGGCGTCGATGAGCTGGAGCATGCGCTCCACCTTCGGCCAGCCGTCGACGCGCAGGAGGATGTCCGCTCCGGGCGTGACGGTCGGCATCGTCTGGCACGGCGCAGTAGGCTCAACAGCGCGCAGGATGTCGAGGCGCGAGAGCACGGTCCCGTGCTCATTCGCGGCCCATCGGACCAGCGCAAAGATGCTTCCGGGAGGGAAGAAGAGGATGCGTCGGCGCCGGTCGAGGATCTGTTCGCGTAGCTCGCGACCGAACCGTATCCAGTGCTCCGTTCGCTTCTCGACCCAAGTAAGTTCGACCTGGGTGAAAGCTTCTGGCGGCGGCTCGGCGGCAGCGCGGCCGACGCGCATTGGCGCGGCGACATGGCCGGTCATGATCCTTCTCCTGACGGGGGTGGGAATTCGCGCTCGAACAGCGCGCGCAGCATGTCGGCGACGGTCTGCCCGCGCTGGAACGCGGCGATCTTGATGCGGCCGCGCATATCCGCAGTCACGTCGATCGTCAGTCGCGCCGAGAAGTCCTCGCCGGCTTGTGCGCGCGGGGTGTGGCGCTCGGGCGCCTTGATCCAGCTCTCCGGATCGGCCGGACGCGCCGCGAAGCTGCGTTTCGGGGACCGCGCGCTCATGCGCCGATCCTCGCGACTTCCGCCGCGAGCGCGGCGATTTCGCGCGCGCCAGGGCAGTCCTGGTCCTGCTCGGCGGCGAGCCGGCCGGTCTGCACGACATCGGCGAAGACGATGCGCTGGCCGATCGTGGTCGAGAGCAAGGGCGGGTCGTGATCCGCGAGCGTTTCGGTCGTCTCGCGCGCCAACACGGTGCGAGCCGCGCAGCGGTTCAGCACGAAGCGGGCGGCGAGCTGCGGGCGGTAGATGCGTGCCTCCCCGAGCAGCGAGAGCATTTCGGCGGAGGCCCAGCCATCGAGCGGCGACGGCTGCACCGGAATGAGCACGAGATCGGCCGCGAGCAGCGCCGAGCGCATCAGCCCGGCGACGCGCGGCGGGCCGTCGATGACGACATGGTCAACGTCGCGGGCCAACTCCGGCGCTTCGCGGTGGAGCGTGTCGCGGGCCAGGCCGACGACACCGAACAGCCGCTCCAACCCCTCTCGGCTGCGCTGCTGCGACCAGTCGAGCGCCGAACCCTGGGGGTCGGCGTCGATCAGCGTCACGCGCTGTCCACGGCGAGCCCATTCGCCGGCGAGGTGCAGGGCGAGCGTCGTCTTCCCGACGCCGCCCTTCTGGTTGAGCAGCGCGACGATCATGACGATCTCCCGGCGATCGGGGACTCGTCCACAGCGGCCGAAAAGCACGGTCGCGTTAGAAAGATTCCGTAGGAATCTAGGTTAGATAAGTTACAGGGCTTGCAAGTCGCTGATTCAGCGCGAGGATTCGTCGAATCCGGTCCCCGATAGCACGAGACTTCGGTCCCCGATGGCACGATAGTGCCGGTCCCCGATAGCACGAGACGATTCACAGCTTATCCCCAGGGCGAGTTTTCAAGCGGCGACGGCGGCGCGGAATGCCAAGCGCGTCGGGATCGGTGGGTGCGAAGAACAGGATGTCGGGACCGCCGACGCACTGCTCGATGGTGAGCTGATACCCGGGGAGCGGCTGCCGGCGGACGATCTCGCGGAGGTCGTAGGCAAAGTGCTTGAGTGGCGAGAGGCTACCCGACTTTGCATGGAGGTGCGGAAAGTCGAAGCTCCAGCCGAACTCCTGCTTGCCGCCGTGCTTGCGCACCAGGCGGTACAGCCAGCGCTCCAGCCCTCCGGTCAGGCCGAAGTAGTTGCGGTCGATGGTGAGCACGAGCGCGTCGTCGAGCACCGCGCTGTAAAACCAGTCGGGAACGATGAGTTCGAGGCCGAGCGGCCTGCCGCGCTGGTCGGCTCGTTCCTTCCACTCGTTGATCCAGGAGAACCGGTGCATCCGACGCTCTGTCGGCTGGCGGATCGAGGTCGCGACGGTAGTCGACTGCAGTCGGTCGAGTGCGGCCTTGAGCCGATCGTAATCCCGCAGCGATACGCCGCGGCCGATGAAGTTCAGGATTTCATACGGGGTCGTGGCCATCAGCCGCGACGGCTGGAGCCCCACGTCGCGAGCCTCGACGATCTGTGAGGCGGCCCAGATGAGGATGTCGGCGTCCCAGATCGTCGCCATGCCATGCTCGGGCACTGCCTCGACACGGATCTTGACCGAGCCGGCCTTGAAGTCGATCGGCGCAAGCCGCTTCGACTTGGCGAGGGAGAAGAACGGATAGGCCATCAGGTCCTGCGCATCGCGAGGCGCCAAGTCACCGGGCAGCGCCCGGAAGAGGTCGAGTTGCGCTCGCTCGTCGCTGCGTTGATAGCGGGACGACATCACGGAGACCGGATCAGCGAAGGCCGGACGTGCCGGCGTTGCGGCCTTGGGAGGCCGCAGCTTTCGCAGGAGCGACGATGCCGCCACGCGGATCCGAGGTGGAGGTCACCAAGCCGCGATCGGCCCACGCTTGCAGGTCGGTCAGCGAATAGACCACCCGTCCACCGAGCTTCCGGTAGGTCGGTCCGGTGCCGTATGTTCGGTGCTTTTCGAGCGTGCGCTCCGACAGGCCGAGAAAGCGCGCGGCTTCCTCTGTCCTGAGGTAGCGTGGCGGCATGGGGGCGGCCGTTTCGTCCATGATCGAACCTCCGTGTTTTCGCGGCGCCTGCCTCGGACAGGCGGCGGATTGCGGTCACGGTGGCGCGATTGCGGCGGTCGGCACGATGTCGAAGTAAAGGAGATAAGTTCGACACCCCTTGGGGCGTCAGCGGTCTCGGCGTGGCCGGCGCAAGATCGAACGATAGCCGCCCTGGACGAGCTTCGCGCCGTCTCTAGCCAGGCGAATGGTCGTCTCGCGGATTGCGCTGCCTACCCACGAGGCTGCGTCGTGATCATGTTTGGGAAAGACGGCGTCGGCGATTGCACGATACGTCGCTCCGGATGCCCGACCGTCGAGGACGCGCAGCATTTCGCGCGCCCGCTTTTGTCGGGATCGGGTGATACGCGGATCCGGCGGGACGGTTTTTCCAGCGAGAGCCGCCCAAAAGCGAGCCAGCGCGCTCAGGCGGTCGGGCGTAAGCTCATCGAGAAGGACCATGGCCGCGAGACTTCCGGCACCGTCGCGCAGAGAAGCGTCGAACTTTTCGCCCCGGATCTGAAGGCGCAGCATCTCGCCATCGATGCCATTTATGGCCTGCGCCCTGATAAAATCGTCAAGTGAGGGAGGCGTGTGAGCCGTCGGGATTTTGCCGAGGACGACGATCGATGGATCGAAGTGGGCGTCCCAAAAGACTGGAGAGACGATTGCAGATGCAGAAGGGTCTGCCGGGAAATCGCAACCCCCATCGGGATGTAAACTCCCGGGTCAGTTCTTCGGTGTTGTCGCCTGCCTGGAGGAATTCGTCGTATGATCGCCGGTACTCGGTGTTTCTCCGCAAAAACTCCCAGGCAAGATCTCCGGGAGACAGACCATCGACATAGCCGTAAGCGGCCTCTGACCGCCAAGAATCTTCTTCAGACATCCTCCACAGCCTCCGCAGTTTTAGCGCGCGAATTGAGCTGCGGACACGATTCCAAGTTGTGTGAAGGCTGGGAATAACGAAGGCGGAGCAACGTGATGCGAAACCTGCATCACGTTCAGTTCACGCGGCCGGCCAGCAAACCGCTATAGCCGTTCTTCGTCATCCACTTTGCGCGCGCGAGATGCGAGCGGTGAACGCGCTCGGCACGCTCGGGCTCGGCGTTGACCGAAATCCCGAAAATCGTCTCGACGACGTCCGCCCAGGAAGCGCCTTGCGCTTCGGCATCCAACAAACGCAGGTAAAGCTTCACATTGGCCGCGTCATAGGCGGTCGGCGTCGCGCTGCTTGGCGGTTCATCAAGAAATAAGCTTGTAGTCACGGCGTTCCCCGGCGCGGATATCCATCCATACTGGAGTATTTTGTTAACGATGTTACGAGCGAGCTTCTAGCGCAACCCGATGAGTGGGGCGTTTGCGAGTTCGCTCCTCGCGTGCCGTCAGGCTTGCCCTTTGCGATCAACCACCATCACTCCCACACCACGGTCGGAGCTCAGGAACACGACGCCATTCTGTTCGAAAGCGCGCCTGACCTCATCCCGCGTGCTCTCGTACACCTCGAGGCCACTGGCCGACTCGAGGCGCTTGAGGGCGGTCAGAGATACGCGAGCCTTGTCAGCGAGCGTCTCCTGTGTCCAACCCAGCAACGCGCGCGCGGCCCGTGATTGTCGGGCGGTGATCATGCATGATCACCTCCCACCCGGACCTACGCGCACGCTAGAACTACGACTATAATAGTCGCCCTATGCCAGTTTGGCCACCGCAAAGCCGACCGGGCAAACGTCAGCTGATTCGTTTACCAGAAAGCTGAAAGGCCCCGACCTTCCGGCCGGGGCCTTGCGCGGAGGCCTCAGTCGCCGCGCCGCCCGCTCGGGCGGGACCAGATCAGCGAGAAGGTATCGCCGTCCTCGTCGTCGAAGAGGTTGGCGTAGATCGGGGCGTTGAAGCTCGGATCGTCGAGCTTGAGGCCGAGATAGTCGCGGCCCTCGTTGGAGCGCTTAGACCAGGCGGCGCCGATCTCGGCGCGGCCCACCAGGACGCGGTGGCTGGGAGCGTTCTCGCCGGTGGCGCGGGTATCGGGGACGATGCGCACGCCCTTGGCCTGGACGCTGAGGGTGACGATTTCGCCGGTGAACTCGTTCGAGCCGGTCTTCTTGAAGGTGCCGATGGTCGCCATTGTAATTCTCCGTTTTCCGTTCCCGAGCCCGCACCATTGCGGCCTCGATGGCGATCGGCAGGCCGGAGGCGGTCGACGGCGCACCCCGAAGGGGCCTGACAGCTTAGGAGGACTTTCTTGTCTCGCGAGGAATGACGGCGCAGCCGGCAGGGGAAGAAAGTTCGACGCGGCTGTTGTGTCATAGGCGATCGAGGCGAAGCCGTACTTCGGCCAGATCAGGCCATTGAAGAGGCCGTTTGGAGCGGTCTAGGCACGGTCAGATAACGGAGAAGATGGCGACCCTCCCGCATCGGCAAGTTGGCGCAGGGCGTGCGCAGCAGCTTCGTTCCCCATCGACAGGCATTGCTCCAGCATCTCCGTCCACTGCCACCGGGAGCGTCTCTGCCTTCGGTGCACGAACGGATGCGCTGCCGGTGTTGCCCAAAGCGCTCCCCCGCGGGTCGCTTTTCGGGGCGATGAACAATCAGCACCCACCGCTTCATCTGCAACCTCGGAGGCTACGAGGATATGCGTTGTCTTGTGCTGTTCCGATCCGCCGGAACGACGTCGACAAAGATTATGCCCGAGTAAGGCCCGGGCTGGATGGGCTGGGAGTCGCCACTAGTCCAGCGACCCGGAGGAAGGCGGTGATCCCGACCGCGACGGCCCCGAAGATCGAAAACGCCATCTGCCACGCTTCCGACGGCATCAGGTGCTTCACGATGCCATGGGTGGCATGAAAACCCGCAATCGCCGCCGGGGCGACGAAGGCGACCGCCACGACGAGTTTCAGCCACATCGGACGTACGAAGGCGATCAGGAGGTGCCCGATGGCGAGCGTCATCGCCGCTGCGAGCGCGCCCACGACGACAGCGCCGGCAATGCCGGCGCCGCCTTCGTTGGCCCAGGCGCCCGTCGTCACGCCGACGAAGGCGGGCAGAGCGAAAACGGCCAAGGTGAACACCAGCCAGCAGAGCAGGCCGACGGCGAAGAGGGATGCGAGTATGGCAAGGACGATCATGGCAGTGGTTTCCAATCGTTCATGGCTGACGATCGCGCCTCCACCACCACCACAGCGCGCCTGAAGTATAGCGAATGACAAGCCGGGACGGGAGCGGAAATCCTGCCGGACTTCCGCTTGCGGCCGTGAAGCCTTGCCCGCGATCAGCGGGCGAAGGGATCAACCTCATGGACGATCGCGGCGAGTTCGCCGTCATATTCGCCCGCGGGCATGACACCAATGCTGCCGTCGCCCGCCTGGAAGATGACAATCGAGACCATCAGGGTGGTGGCGAGGCTGAAGGCGAAGGCGTGAGCTTGATTGAGGGACATCTGCTGGGCTCCTGCTGGAGCGGGGGACCATCCCCCGCCGACAGGCGCCCGAAGTGTTCGGCCGTGGACTGCAATCACCGCGCAGGCGTAGCTGCAGCGGCGGCATGCTCGCATAGCCGACCCTTCATGGGTTGATGGCGACAAGTCCGCGGCTGGACCAAGGATCAGCGCTGATAGGCGGAGGTGGTCTTCGCGTCGGGAGACCCGTTTTCAGTCTCGACGCTGCTTTCGACTTAGCCTCGCGTCGTGTCCTCAGATGGCTTCATTTGCGCTATGCTCTTGGCGGCAAGTGTAGAGTCGCGAAGGGCTGGTCGATGGCGGAGTTCACAGGAAGGAGCCTGCACCTCGTGAAAAAGGCTTTGACGATCGCTGTGCTGGCGATCGAGCGGCAGCCGGGCCCCTTTCAGTCGTCTTCGGACCAAGCGGATATGAAAGCGCTCCTCGACGCGTTGATTGAAAACGACACCGAGCTTGCCTTCTACGCGCGATCCGCCCGTATCGCAGTGACAGGCGAGCCAGACTGAACGTGGGGCTGCCAATGACGGAGACGCTCGCGTTCGAGAGGCGACACAAGGACGGAAGCTTGTGGGTCGTCGGCCAGACGATGGAGGGACAACCTACCGGGTACTGGGAGTGGTTTCGCCGCGACGGTTCGAAGCTGCGGTCCGGCTACTTTGACCAAGGTCAGCAAGTTGGTGATTGGACCACGTATGATCACTCCGGGTGCGTCTACAAAGTCACGAAGATGAAGCGCTAGGCAGCGGCGCATGCGTGGCGGCGCTTACGCGCCGCCGTGCTTCCAAACTGGAATGCCGAGCTTCTTGGCCTTGTCGGCGAGGTTGTCATTTATGCCCGTGCCCGGGAAGTGCAGCACGCCCTTCGGCACGATCTCGAGCATCTGGTCATTCCGCTTGAACGGTGCCGATCGTCCGTGCTTGGTCCAATCGGGTACAAAGCCGATCTGCGGAACATTGCGGTTCGATGCCCAAAGCGAGGCGATCCTCTCGGCACCCTTTGGCGACTTTCCATGGACCAGAACCATGCCGGCGTGCTTGGCGTGAACCTGATCGAGCTTTGCCCAGATAAGCTGGTGATCATTGAAGTCGAGGCCGCCAGTGACGACGATCTTGGGGCCAGGCGGCAGGAGCACCTCCTGGTCGGCGCGCTTCTTCGCCATCAAGAAGTCGCGGCTGTCGATCATCGCCGAAGTCAGATTGCGATGGTTGACCTTCGATCCGCTGCGCGGGAGCCAAGGCTTGCCGACGTGGCGTTCGTAGTGTTCGGCGGCCTGGTCGCGCATTAGCTCGAAGGCGTTCTGGCGCTCTATCAGCGTGATGCCCTCTGCGATCAGGCGCTCCAGTTCGACCGATTTCACCTCGCTGCCGTCCTGTTCGCGTTGCGCCCGCTTCTGGGACTGCTCATTGTCATCCAGTTCGCGGCCGATCCGGTCGGTCGCGCGGTGGAAGACGTTCACGGTCGACCAGAGGAGATCGTCGAGGTCAGGTTCGAGGCGCGTGTCTGCCAGGGTGCCGATCAGAGCGTCGAAGATGTCGGCGACGGCGCCCGCGACCTGGTTGCCGTCCGGCAGAAGCCGCTGGTCGGGCTCGTCGGTGAAGGGTCGGTAGCCGTGGAGTTGCAGTTCGTTGAGGACATGGTCGGTGGGTGAGGATTCGTGATGCGGTTCGTAGTCGTCGTGATCGCGCATGGGATGCTCCATCGGTTGGACCGCGACCGTCGCGGCCTTCATGGCGACGAAGCCCGCGGGCCGGACGGCCGGGCACCCGGAGCGAAAGCGTAGGGCTCGATGGCTAAGGCCGGCTATTTTGCTTCGCGATGGAAAGCGGCCTCTGGGCCGCGCCGGAAAGTAGTCGGCCGCCGCCATTGCCCGGTTGGCCGGCTTTTGGGCCGATCGCCCTCTCGAAGGCCGAGGCGCGGTCCCCCTCCGATGGAATGATGCATCCGCCGAGCACGGTGGCGAACTTCACGCCCGTTCTCCTGCCGGCTATGCCGCCAACGCCATGAAGCGCGCGACGTCCTGCGGCGCGACCTGCAACCGGGCTTCCACGCTCAATGCGCCCAGGCCGAGGGTGCGCAGATCCTCGTTGAAGTCGCCTAGCTCCGGCGAGATGACAATCGCCTCGATCCCGGCCGCGTCGGCCCGTTCGATGAGGGTGTCGCGCGCAGCGTCACCGGCCGGATCGTTGTCGCGGACGATGTAGAGCCGCCGCAGTGTGTCGGGGAACAGGATGGCAGCGAGATGGGCCGCGGAGAGCGCCGCCAGCATCGGCATGTCGGGAAGGACCTGCCGAAGCGACAGGACGGTCTCGATGCCTTCGCCCGCCGCTATCACATCGCTGCCGATGCCGAAGCGGACCGCGTTGCCGAGAAGATCGCCCATGGCTCGCCTCGGCGTGTCGATTGGCGCCTTGTCGCGGCGGCGCGGATCGAGCCAGGTGCGATGCGCCCCGGTGATCTTGCCGTCGAGGTCGGTGACGGCCGCGATCATCGCCGGCCAGGTCTCGGTCGGCGAATGCTCTTCGGGGCGATAATAGCAGCGCGGGTGGAAATGCAGGCTTCCGGTTCCGCGCAAATCCGTAATGCCGCGTTCCCGTAAATACGTTTGTACGAGCGTGCCGTGGATCGGCTGCGACATGCGGACCAGTCGGCGGGCCGCTTCGGGGGAGCCATGCGGCGCTGGGTTCTGCCGTTCGTGCTGACGGGCCTCCGGTGCCGGTGGCATCGAGAGAAAGGTCCGCGCCTCGTCGGCGACATCCTTGAAGTCGATGAGGCCGCAGCTTTCTCGGATGACGTCGAGGAGATCGCCATGCTCGCCGGTGGCCGCGTCGGTCCATTTGCCGGCGGGACCTTTCGGCGTGTCCTTGAGCCGGACATACATCGAGCGGCCGGGTGTGTTGCGCGCATCGCCCACGAGCCAGTGGTTGCCCTCGCGGCGACCGGTGGAAAGATAATGCCGGCACACCGCCTCGGCCTGCCGGCCGAGACTGTGCGCTAGATCGGAAGCGTCCTGACGTGCCATCACGCGGCCTCCCGCTCGGAGATGCGCGCCACGGGATATGTATCCAGCACCTTGGCGAGGACGCCCGGTCCGGTGGCGTCGGCCGGCACGAAAAAGCGGAGCTTCCACGAGATGATCTCGCTGAACAGGCCGTAGGTGCGCAGCCGGTCCCGCATCGCCTCGGTGAAGCCGGTCAGTTCCAGGCGCTGGGCATTCATGACGCGGGCGCGCCGAAGCTGAAGGCCGTCAGCGAGATCGAGGATCGTCGTGCCGTCTATCAGAGCGGTGAAGGCCTGCTCAGGGGTCAGCGATGTTGCGCCCGTGGTGACGGCGTTTGCCGCCCAGGCGGGCGAGACGCGGCGGCCGATGATGCGCTCGCCGCCATCGGTCTGGAGCCGGTAGACCCGTGTCGACTCGTTTGGCAGCCGCTTCCAGATCGGCAACAACAGGCCGGCGACAATGTGGATCGTGCTGTCGGAAAACTCCGGCACGTCATTCAACTCAGCCCACCACGCGGCGGCGAAGGCGGCGCGATCGGCTTCCTCCCAATGGCTCTCACCCATCATGCGCAGCGGCGCATAGTGCTGCTCCATCGGCCGGACCAGGCAGACGCGGCGCTCGATCTCGCCATCATCGAGCATCATCGATGGTGCGGAAATCTGCACGGCGGCGCGGCCGGAGCGACCATTGACCAGGAGCCGTGCGCGCGGATCGGAGAGATGATCGAGCGCGTCGGCGAGGCTCGTCGGTCGATTGCGCTCCCGGCGGGTGACGGTGAAAAGCCGCGTTTCCGCGCCGGTGCCCGGGTGCGTATGGATCACCTCGCTGCCGGTGACGATGAAGCTCTCGGCCTGCAGCGTTTCGAGTCCGACGTCATAGACTCCACTGCGAACCGCCCCGTCGACCTTCGCCGTCAGGAGCTGCTCAAACGCCGTAAAAAGCACGCCCTGCAGGTCGATGGTCAGCGCGAGGAGACGGTTGAGGAAGGTCGTGATCGGCGGCAGCTCGTCCTTGATGCCGTTGTCATCCGTGAGCTTGAGACCGGTAGCGGACTCAAAGCGGTCGAGCGAGCAGTTCTCGACCTTGCCACGCACGAGCAGCAAATAGAGCTGGCGCAGCGCATCGCGCGCATAGGGGCTTTCGAGATTGTCCTCTGGCCGGAAGAGACCCTGGCCGCCGGTCTGGCGCTGCCCACGCGTGATCGCGCCGAGTGTATCGAGTCTACGCGCGATCGTGGAGAGGAAGCGCTTCTCAGCCTTCACGTCTGTGGCGATCGGGCGGAAGAGCGGCGGTTGCGCTTGATTGGTCCTGTTAGTCCGACCGAGACCCTGGATCGCCGCATCGGCCTTCCAGCCTGGCTCCAGCAGATAGTGGATACGCAGGCGCTGGTTCTTCGCGCCAAGATCGGCGTGATAGCTGCGCCCCGTACCGCCCGCATCCGAGAAGACCAGGATGCGCTTCTGGTCGTCCATAAAGGCGGCGGCCTCGGCGAGATTGGCCGAGCCCGCCCGATTCTCGACGGCAAGGCGATCGCCCTTGCGCACAACGCGCCGTGAACGGCCGGTGACCTCGGCGACGACATCGGAGCCAAAGCGCTGGACGATCTGGTCGAGGGCGCCGGGAACGGGTTCTAGCGACGCGAGCCGTTCGATCAGCTCGTCACGGCGGGCGACGGCCTCCCGGCTCTCGACGGGCTGACCGTCCCGGAAGACTGGTCGCGACGACAGGTTGCCCTCGCTGTCGGAGAACGGCTCGTAGAGCTGCACCGGGAAGGAATGGGCGAGATAGTCGAGGACATATTCCCGCGGCGTGATGTCGACACGCACGTCGTTCCATTCCTCGGTCGGGATCTCGGCCAGTCGGCGCTCCATCAGTGCCTCGCCGGTCGAGACGATCTGAATGACGGCGCTGTGCCCGTCGGCCAGGTCCTGCTCGATCGAGCGGATCAGCGTCGGGGTCTTCATGCTGGTCAGCAGATGACCGAAGAACCGCTGCTTGGCGCTTTCGAATGCAGAACGCGCGGCCGACTTCGCCTGACGGTTCAGGGTGCCGCTATCGCCGGTGATGTTGGCGGCCTGCATCGCGGCGTCGAGATGGTTATGGATGATGGCGAAGGCGCCGGCGTACGCATCGTAGATGCGGGTTTGCTCGGGCGTAAGCTGGTGCTCGACCAGTTCGTATTCAACGCCGTCATAGGAGAGCGACCGGGCCGTGTAGAGGCCCAGCGCGCGCAGGTCGCGGGCAAGCACCTCCATGGCCGCGACACCGCCATTCTCTACGGCCTCCACGAACTCGGCGCGGTTGGCGAAGGGAAAATCGTCACCGCCCCACAGGCCGAGCCGCTGGGCATAGGCGAGATTATGGACGGTTGTTGCGCCCGTGGCCGAAACGTAGACAACGCGCGCGTTCGGCAGCGCGTGCTGGAGCCGGAGCCCCGCACGGCCCTGCTGTGAGGGCGCGACATCGCCCCGTTCTCCTTTGCCGCCGCCGGCGTTCTGCATTGCGTGCGACTCGTCGAAAATGATGACTCCATCGAAGTCCGAGCCTAACCATTCGACGATCTGTTTGACGCGCGAAAGCTTCTCGCCACGGTCGTCGGACCGTAGCGTGGAATAGGTGGTGAAAAGGACGCCTTCGTTGAGACGGATACGCGTGCCCTGAGGGAAACGCGCTAGCGGCGTGACCAGCAAGCGCTCCATACCGAGCGCCGACCAGTCGCGTTGCGCGTCTTCCAGCAGCTTGTCGGACTTCGAGATCCATACTGCCTTGCGGCGACCCTGCAGCCAGTTGTCGAGGATGATGCCAGCGGACTGACGGCCCTTGCCGGCGCCGGTCCCGTCGCCGAGCATAAAGCCCCGCCGGAAGCGGACGGCGTTTGGCGCGTCGTGCGGCGCGGCGGTGACGAGATCGCCGGTCTCGTCCACGGTCCAGGCGCCTGCGAGGTGTTCGCCATGAGCTTCGCCGGCGTAGATCACCGTCTCGAGCTGGGCGTCGGACAGAACGCCCTCGGTGACGATCGCGGTTGGAAGCGTCGGGCGATAGCTCGGCTTCGGCGGCGCGACCGACGCCATGGCGGCCGACTGCACCAATTTCGTGGGATGAGGCTGCGCCTTCGGGATGCGGACCGACTGGAGCGCATAGGCCTCATAGATCGAGTCCGACAGTCGGCATTCTTCTGGAGGCATCCGCTCGATGGTCTCATAGTCAAGCGGCATGCCTTTGATCTCAGCCGTCGGCCGGGCGGGGGTGGATGCTGCGGCCTTGGCGAGATAGCCGCGAACGGTGCGCGGCGCCGTGTCCGGGCAAATCTTGGGCAGCGCGACCGCCATGCGCGGGGGCAAGTCGCGTTCGATCCAAGCGAGGAGCGTCGCCACGTCGGGCGCGATGCCGGGGGATGCCGGGAAGCGTGCAAAATCCTCGGCCGGCGCCTTGTCGATGACGGTCAGGCGGGTGTCGATGGTCGTGCCGTGCTTGGCATAGACAGAGCCCGCGATCGCCGCACTGAACACGACGCGACCGCGCTCCTGCAGCCGGGCGAAGTGGTCCCGCCAGGCCGGCAGCTCGGGCGAGAAATTTGCGCCGGTGATCGCGACCAACCGGCCGCCCGGCGCGAGCCGCGCCAGAGCGGAAGCGATATGGCGATAGGCGGCGTCGGCGACGCGTCCTGAGACGGCCGCCATGACCGAGAACGGTGGGTTCATGATGATGACACTGGGTATGGCGGCGCGGTCGAGATGATCATCGATCTGCGCGGCGTCGAAACGCGTGACCGCATTAGCTGGAAAGAGAGCGGCAAGAAGATCGGCGCGGGTCTCGGCCAGCTCATTGAGGATGAGATCGGAGCCTTCGATCTCGGCAAGGATCGCAAGCAGGCCCGTGCCGGCCGAGGGCTCCAGTACCCGGTCAGCGGACGTGAGCGCTGCGGCGGTCAAGGCCGCGAGACCAAGCGGCGTCGGCGTCGAGAACTGCTGACGGGCCTGAGCCTCTTCGGACCGGCGCGTGTGCGTCGGCAGCAGCCCGGCGATCTTGCTCAGCGCTGCGAGCCGTGCTGCCGGAGACGCGGCTTTGCGGAAAAGCGGCTTTCCGTATTTGCGCATGAAGAGGATGGTTGCCGCTTCGCAGGCGTCATAGGCCGTCTTCCAGTCCCAGGCGCCGCTAGCGTCGGACGCGCCGAAGGCCTGTTCCATGGCCGAGCGCAGTATCGCGGCATCGATCGCGCGGCCCTGTTCGAGATGAGGAAGAAGATGGCCGGCGGCGGCGAGAATGGCGGCGGCCGGCGGCGCGTTGGGCGCGAGCGGAAGCGAGGCCGCCGGGGCGGCTCCGGAGACGGGAGCGTAAAGCATGGAGGGAACCTCGAGAGAGCAAGAACGGACGAGCCGGCCCGGCGCTCTCTCTCGACCGGACGGGCTCAACCCCGTCCCGGCCGACCTCTCACTCTGACGCGGTCAGCGACCATCGCTCCGGCTTGCGGGAAGCACGTCTTCGGCAGTTGCGCGTGCCGGCGGGCGATGCGCCGTTCCCGGCGAAGGATCGCACTATTGTCGCGGATCCGTCCGAGCGCCCGCCTCAGGGCGAGGCATCGGGTGGACGGTAGAGCTCGAAGGGGTTGCCGTCGGCCAGATGGCCGAAGGGCGTAAAAACGTAGTCGCCGTCGTCACGTCCAACGGCGCAGATGACGTAGCGAACCTCGCCCGTTGCGATCTCGGTGCATTCAATTAGCGCCAGGTCGCCTCTGGTCGCGGCGTACACCAGCGTCTCGAAATTGGCACGGGCATGGTCGGGAATGCTCATCGCGCGGCTCCCTGAGGAAGTCGATCGGCGAGCCAGCGTCCGGTGCTGATCCATTCGAGCGTCCGGCCGGTCGAAAGATCGAGCAGATGGGCGCCGCCAGAGAAGCCGTCGATTACGGGGTCCGAGGCAATATTCGCCCACTGGAAGCCCCAATGTCCGGTCAGGCCGAAGGCCGCGGCGCAGCGGGTAACGAAGGTGATCACCAGTTGCTGGTCAGCGCTGCCAGGATCGCGCAGCCACAGGCGAGCCGATCCGAATTCGGGCGAAAGGGAGAGCAGGAACGGCTCGGCCGGGGGATCCTCGCGGGAGTTTTCGGCCATCAGCGTGGTGTAGATGTCGAAGGCGCGCGTTGCGTTGGCGGCAGTGCCGACGTCGAGCATGCAGGAAAAGCGGGTGAGAAAATCGGTCATGGCGGATTCCTGAAACGAAAAAAGCCCGGCGCTGGGCCGGGCTCGGAAGGGATCGAAAGACTGTCCGGCTAGTAGCCGAACCGCCAGGACGGCCAGTCTTGACCGTTGTCGGCGGCCTGCACTGCCTCGCCGAGATAGGCGGGATCGCCTTCGACGATGGTGGGATCGCGGACTGGTGTCTCATCGATGACGGTGACGCAGGCAACGAGCCCGTCCTCGACCTCGACATGCACGGGAACGAGATACTGGAAGACGACGCGCCGGGGCGCCGGGCTGGATTGCGACATGGCGTAGCTCCTCGATTGGGCGAATAGACGGAGCGGCCGAAGCCGCCCCGCCAGAGCGATCATTCGGCCGCGACGAGGTGGCGTTCATCGTCTTCGCCGGCGGCCTCCTCGTCATCGCTCGCGAGAAAGTCGGGCAACGCCGCGCCATCATCCTCGCCTCCGGTCTGGGTTTCCGCCGTCGACGCCTCACCCTCGGCGACCACGCGCAGCGGCTCGGGCAGCCAGCCGGTGTCCGCCAGCAGGCGCTCGGCCTCCTTCGCCATGTCGCCCTTCTTCAGATGGTCGATGAGTTGTGCGGCCTGCTCGCCGGCGCCCTCGCGGACCGCCTGCAGGATGCGAGGCTTGGTCACCCGGTTGAGGTAATTGCCGAAGGTCGGTCGCCAGCCGGCCTCGACTAGATCGAGGCCTGTCGCCTTCGTCAGGCGGTCGGCCTGCGAAAGCCTCATGTCGAGGGTATGCTGGGATACACCGCTGCCACTATGCGGGTTTGGCCGCTCATAGAGCGCATTCACGCCATAGCTGACGCAATGCGCGAGGAGAGCCATGCGGCTGGGCTCATCCAGGTCGGCGAGCCAGTCCCACAGGGCTGCATCGTCCTTCGGGATATCGCCCGCCCAGGCGGCGTGGCGGTCCTGCACCGCACGGGCGGACGGGCTGTCCTTCAGCGCATCGTCCTGGGCCGGGAAGAAGACGTGCTTGACGCCTGCTTCCATGGCGCCCGTATACATGCGGGTCATGAAGGTGTCCGAGACGAGCTTGTGGAGGAGCGCCGTCATGGCGACGTGCGGGCTCTCCGCGACGGCGTTGCGCAGCGCGAGCGTGCGATAGGCCGTCAGCTCGATCACCAGGCGCTCCGGCAGCGGCTTGATGATGCCGTCATCCTCGTCGTCCTCGGGCTCGGCAGGCTGGCCGCCGATGGTGATGACCGCCCTCTGCACCGACGGCTCGGCCGGATCGCCGTCGGCGTCCACGCCGGTCTCGACCTCTGGATCGATCGGTGCTTCATCCTCCGCCCGCACGTAGCCACGGTCGATGGCGAGGCTGCCGTCATGGGCGATGCTGATGAAGACGCCAGCACGAGGGATGTCGTCCGCCTCGAAGCGCATCGGCCGGGTCTCGAAGGCTGCGAGCGCCGTCTCGATCTCGCCGAGGCGCTGGTCTACCTCGTCTGGCAGTTGGTCGGCGCCTTCATACTCGGCTTCGAGCTTCTGATACTCGGCATTGAGCGCCTCGATGGTCGCCTGTTCCTCGGCCGAAAGGTCGAGCGGCTCGCCCTGCAATTCCCGCAGGCCGCGCGTCGTGTCGTAGGGAAAGCTGACCGCGACCTCGATCCACTTCCAGCCTTCGGCGGCGATCGACTCGGCGGTGGCCTTGAGCTTTTCGGCGACCAGGCGGTCGAGCAGGCTCGCGTCCTGCAGCCAGCCGCCATCATCGGACTGGAAGAGATCGCGCATGACGATGCCTCCTGCCTGTTCATAGGTCTCGATTCCCACGAAAACCGCGCGCTTGTCCGCGGCGCGAACGGTTGTCTCGGTCAGCATGCGCCTGATCTGGTAAGGCTCCTTCGACCAGGCGTCCTTGATCGCGTCCCAGACCTGCTGCTGACGGGCGTGGTCGCCAGACACGGTGAAGGCCATGAGCTGCTCCAGCGTCATGCCGTCTTCGGCATAAACCTCGAGCAGCGCTGGCGACGCCGAAGCAAGCCGCAGCCGCTGTTTGACGACTTGGGCCTGCACGAAGAAGGCCGCGGCGATCTCCTCCTCGGTCATGCCCTTGTCGCGCATGTCCTGAAAGGCGCGAAACTGGTCGAGGGGATGGAGCGGCGCGCGCTCGATATTCTCGGCGAGCGAGACTTCTTCCGCGAGGATCGCGCTGTCGCGCTCGCGCACCACGCACGGCACCGGCGACACCTTGGCGAGGCGCTTCTGCTTCACCAGCAGCTCCAGCGCACGGAACCGGCGTCCGCCGGCTGGGACCTCGAACATGCCGGTCTCGTTGCCTTCGGCATCGACGACCGGGAAAACGCTGATGCTCTGGATCAGGCCGCGCCGGGCGATCGAGGCCGCCAGGTCCTCGATCGAGACACCAGCCTTGATGCGCCGGACGTTCGACTGACTCAGGACCAGCTTGTTGAAGGGGATGTCGCGCGAGGGCGACAGGACGATCTTTTGAGCTGCAACAGCCATCGGGATGTACTCCGCGACGGGCGGCCAAGAGACTCTCTCTCGACCTCCAACCCGTCACGAAAAACCCGTCCTCCCTCTCACTCTCCTCCTGGGCGCGCCCGGCGAGACCCCGGAAGGGCATCGGCGCGACCAAGGAATCTGGCAAGCGCCTCATCCTCAGGCGCATCCCGGTCGAACAGGATGTATTCCGCGCCGAGGCGCCGCGCGTATTCGGTAATCCCCACGAGATCGGCGGGGAAATTATCGCGGTCGCCTTCTCCGACCCAGATGAACCAGCCGTAGGGTGTCGCCGCGACAAGCTCGTCGCCCTGATCGGCGTGAACATTCAGATAGGAGCTCGACGCATCCGAGAGGTGAGCGGTCGAGCAATCGAAGAAGACCCGAAGCGGGTATGAGATCATGCTCATGCCGCCCTCCTTTCAAGTGCATCGGCCGCAACGTCGCGGGCAGCGGCCTCAGGCGCATGCGCCAGCAACCAGTCGGCCGCCTTGCTCGCCTGACTTGCGGCCCGAACGATGGCGCGGTTGTCCTCGCGCAGGACCTGCAGCCACGAGCCGATATAGTCGGCGTGGCGGACGGTGGGCACGATGCCGAGTGAAGCGCAGCAGAAGGCTGCGTTCATTTCGGCGACCAATTCCTCGAACGCGTATTTCTTGGTGCCGAAGCCGCCGGTCAGGTCGCGGCCCACTCGGCTCGAGTGACCCGTCGCGTGTCCGAGTTCATGCAGGGCCGTGCGGTGCCAGTTGATCGGCTCGAAATAGGCTTGTGGCGGAGGGACCTGCACATAGTCGAGCGCAGGCACGTAGAACGCCCGATCACCGGCGATGCGAAAGTCTATGCCTGAGGCGCGGATCAGCGATTCGACCTGTGGTTCGATCATCCCCTGCGGCGGCGGCGGCGCATTGACCGTGACGTCCTCCGGCAGGCCCTCGCACTGGGCTGCGTTGAAGACGGTGAAGCGCTTCAGGAACGGGATCGCCTGCACGTCCTCTCCGCTCTCGCGGGCGCGGCGTTTCTCGTCTTCTGGCGTGAAGCGGTCCGCATAGACGACGGTCGTACCGCGCGCGCCCTTGCGGACATTGCCGCCGAGCGAGAGTGCTTGACGGAAGGTGAGCCAGCTCTGGCCCGGAAAGCCGTGTTCGATCACGGCGCCCCAAAGGATCAGGATGTTGATGCCCGAATAGTGCCGGCCCGTGGAAGCGTTTTTCGGCATGGCAAGCGGGGCCTTTGCGGCCGTCGTTCCCCACGGTTGGACCCAAGGCACGCGACCGGCCTCCAGCTCGGCGACGATCTTATCGGTAATCTCGTCGTAAAGGTTCGCCCGGTCCTGGCCTGGGCGTGGCGAAGCAGTTCGTCTGGACATCGCGGATCTCCGCGACGGGCGCCGGAAGCCTCTCTCCCAACCCTAAACCCGTCACGGCAATCCGGTCCGCACTCTCACTCTCGGGGGGCGTTGCGGGGTCTCCCCGCAGAAGGGGTCGGCAGAGACCTTGGGCTCGGCCGAAGGGGAAGGCCTTCCCCCCGCGTAGGATAATGAAATGTTTATCGTGTTCAGAGGTCAGCCGTTAAGCGAACAGCGATTACCATCAGCGTTGGCGAAGTGTGTTTCCTGGGTGACCCGTCGTTGCTGCGCTTTCAGAACGAAATTCTACGAATGATCGCGAACGGTGAGCCGCTCTTCGACACGATGCGGCAACTTTGCTTGCGGGTCGAAAAGACATGGCCCGGTGTGCTCTGTTCGGTGTTCGCCATCGATCGAACGGGCGCAATGCGGCCGTTAGCGGCACCGAGCTTCCCGGAAGCCTATAGCCAGGCGCATGACGGAGTTGCGATCGGCCCCGACACCGATGCACCCGGGCGAGCTGCGTTTTCGCGCCAGCCAGTGCTCCTGGAGGATCTCGCGTCCGACCCTCGCGCCTCCCATAGTGCGGCGATCATTCATGGACTTGGCGTATCGGCGTGTTGGTCACTGCCTGTGCTTGGGGCGGCAGGCGACACGCTAGCGGTGATGAACCTCTATTTTCACGGTGCGCGTCAGGTCGCGGATGTCGAGCGAGACGTGGCTGAAGCCTGCGTGGAACTCTGCGAGACGGCCTTCCGCAGACACGAGAGTACGCTCGATCGGGACCGTCGAGCGAATGTCGATGCACTGACCGGCTTGGCCAACAGGGCGGCCTATAACGGCGCGATGGCTCAGCTTCGCTGCGACGATGTCGGGTCGTGGGCACTGTTCATCATCGACCTGGACAACCTCAAGATCGTCAACGACACGTTCGGCCATCTGGCGGGCGACGCTCTAATCCGTGCCGCGTCGGCGCGTATCGCTCGCGCGATGGCGCCGGACGTCACCTATCGGATAGGAGGCGACGAATTCGCGGTCATCCTCCAGCAGCCGACAAATGTCGCCGACCTGAATGCTGCGGCCGAACGCGTCTTCGACGAGCTCGAGGTGGCGGCGGACTGCGACGGACACACCGTCGTACCTCGCGCGACTATCGGCGGCGCGACGTTGAGCAAGACCGAACGCACAGCGACGAGCGTCGGAGAAGCGGCCGACTTCGCGCTCTACCATGCGAAGGAGACGGGCCGCGGCGGCTTCGTTCGCTACTGGCCCGGCATCGGCTCGCGGATCTCAAGCCGGCGCGCCGCGATCCGTGATGTCTCGGAAGCCTTAGCCGAAAATCGTATCGAGGCGCACTACCAGCCGATCCTGAGGCTGGACACCGGCCTCATCGTGGGACTCGAAGCCCTGTGCCGACTGCGATCGCGAAGCGGCGATCTTCTTCCTGCCGGCTCTTTCCAGGAAGCAACGACTGACGCTCATGTCGCCTCCGAGTTGACGGCCCGCATGATGGCGATCGTCGCTGCCGACATAGGTCATTGGCAAAACGCGGGATTGCTCGTCGAGCAGGTCAGCCTGAACGTATCGACAGCGGATTTCTACACGGGCAGCCTCGCCAAGAAGGTCTCCGAGACCTTCTCCAAAGGTGGCATCGACCTGAACAAGATCGTGTTGGAGATAAGCGAGGACGTCTATCTCGGTCGGAATGATCGGGTCGTAGCGCGGGAGATCGAAGTGCTGCGTGCTGCCGGGGTGCGCGTCGCCCTCGATGACTTCGGCACGGGCTACGCCTCGCTGACGCATCTGGTGAATGTGCCGGTCGATATCATCAAGATCGACCGGGCATTTGTCGCCCGGCTGTGGCCTGACGATCCGAGCACCATCATTGTGGAAGGGCTAGTCGAGATCGCCCGCCGTCTCGGCGTCGCCGTGGTCGCGGTCGGCATCGAGACCGAGGTTCAGGCGAGTCAGCTCTGGGCGATGGGCTGTGCGCTTGGTCAGGGCTACGCATTCGCATACCCCGCCGATCGCGATGCGACGGGCACGTTGCTCTACCGGCATGCATCGACCGGCGTTGGAACCATGCCGCTCTATGCCGCTCGGCAATCGTCCGGTCTGGCTAAGCTTGTCTCAAGGCGCCGCCTTTCAACGAGATGAGCGGCCCTTGGTGGCAACGTCCTCAACCGGTCGTTCCAACTAGCCGCTAGGGCGCCCAGAGGTTGCCATCGAGGCATAGCTCGCAACGTAGCCACATTTAATCTGAGCAAGCACAATCAAGTATGTGCGACGTCGGCAAAATGATTAGTCTTGAGCTTGACCCGCGATAGACCGCGCGGGCTATTCTGGCTCGGGGGTTGATCCTTTGAAATCGGTTTTCTGCTGGTCCCCGGAGGGGGCGTGTCGTTTACCCTACGGGCGGATGGGTTTGGACAGTATTGCGGTGTCATCTTGTGACACCAACGTTCCGTTCGAACTTGCGACACTCGACATTCATACGAGGATGCCCAATCGAGAAGAGGCTGATCCGGGCCGCGCAAGAGAGGTTCGATGACCGGTACGCCCGCTATCGGATGGTTCATGCTCTCAGAGGCCGATCGAGATGCGGCTCACCGATTTCTGTCGAAGCTCTCGTCGGACGGGACGCGCGACGAGCTCGGCTTCGCACCAATCCACTTCGCGTTCGCTGACCGCTTCTTCCCAGGCACTTCGGTCCAGCATCAGCAACTGCGCTATGTATTCTTTGTCGCCTGGGCGTATCAGGAGCTATTGGCGAATAGCGACGGCGGTCGTTTCGACCGCGACCGGCTCTTCGAGGTAGAGCGCCGTTACTCTCTTCGATTGATGGAGGGTGTTCCGCAGCTACAGAACTCAGGCATCTCGGGATGGATGAAGTATCAGGCACGGGAGCGCCCGGTTGTTCGCGCGAGCACGATCTACTGGACCGCCCTCCGCTCCTGGCAGATCGCAACTCCTATCGCGGGCATGGACTACGCCCCGACCGAATCGCAGCTGCAGGCCGCTTGGCCAAGGCTTATCACGCGAGACGACAGCGACGCGCTGAGGGCATCGGTCACCGATCTATTCGAAGACATCCCGCGCGCGCCTGAGGGTTGGCGGCACAAGTCCGGCGCTCTCGATTTCGAACTCCGTGGTGTGGAGGCGGAGTACATCCGTCGGAAATGGCGGCAGGCCGGTCCAGGTGGGACGCGTCCACTGCTCAGCCGCCTCGCAGAAGCCGGCGTGTGCACTGTATCGCTTTGGTCGCGGAAGGTTCAGGACGTGGCCTCTACCGAGGAGCGGGATCTGCTCGCGCTGGCACGGAGGGCGGCGTCGATCGCCTGTATTGCGCGTGCAGCCTATGCCGCACTCGTCGAGGCGAAGCGCAACGTGGACCTGGAAATCGACGAACGGCTCCATTCCGATGCGCTGCCTGAGCTCATTGCGCAGCATGGCGAGGCCGCACTGGAGACCAACCTCGACGCCCTGCGCGCGGCCACCCGCATGGATGGCAACCTCACGCGCTTCGTACAGGAGGTGCTCGAATGGGTTCGCTCCGGTAGGAAGTTGGACGGCATCTCCCGTGCCCTCGAGACCCGCGAGCGCGAGCTGAAGCGGGAGCGGGCGTACCTGCTGAACGCTAAGCGGCGCGTGGACTGGCGCAAGGACGTCGCAGCACCGCTCGACTATCGGTGGCCCGTGGTGCGGGAGATGATCATCCGCGTCGGAGTGGGCGTATGAGTTTCGACCCGGGCAGCCGCATCTCGGTTTTTGGCGCACTGCGGCCCTACGCTGGGCAATTCGTCTCGCGAGCGGTCGTCGCCACCTACTCGCTCGACCTTGTCGCACTACTCGGACTCGTCCTTGCGCTTGGCGGAGATGCTGAGGCCGAGTTCGAGAGCTCCCCGCTCGGTCTCGTGAAGGCCTTCGACTGCGTGCGCGGCAAGCTCCGCGTGCTGCATCAGGTCGGTCGCATAATCGCACCCCGAGCGCACAGGTCGATCCTGCCTCTGCTCGACACGATGATTGAGGCGATCCCGGCCAACGAGCGCCGCCAGAGCTGGCATCCAAAAGTCGCCCTCGTTCGATACGATGGCGATCCCGTCCAGTGGCGATTCTGGATCGGCAGCCGGAACTTGACTGGCTCGCGAGACCTAGACGCCGGCCTTCTCGTTACGTCCTCGCACGATAAGGCGGCGCGTTTGGTTCCGGACATCGCCGAACTGGCGCGTGGCCTTCTGGTCGAAGGCCAATTCACTGCGACTGAACTCAACGAGCTGCGCACTGCGCGCTGGCTCGCTCCTGCCGGTACGGCCATTCGGCGATTGCTGTGGCGCAGGCCGGGTGGAGACACGTCCTTCATCTCCGCGCCGTTGCTGGGTGGGGCGGAGACGGCCAGCGCGGTCAGCCCCTTCATCGATGTGACCGGACTGCGAGAGGTGCTACGCGCGGGCGCCCCCTCCGTTACCCTGCTGACGAATGACGTGTCGGCTGGCAGCTGTGCGCCGATATCCGGGATCGTCTTTCGGACAGGTGCGGCGGCGGAGCCGGAAACGACTGTCTCAGTAGACCAGCAGACCGACGACAGGACCGCTGAGTTTATCGAGCCGCTACCGGCGGGTGTTCACGCCAAGATGATCGCCGTCAGCAAGGGGAAGCGGTCGGCCATCATGCTCGGCAGCGCCAACCTGACGAAGCGCGGATTGCTTGGTCCAAACGCCGAGGCTGTCGCCATCCTCGACGTCATGGACACGGCGCTAGCCAGCTCGCTTCATAGCTTCGTGCAATCTGGCTTTGAGTTCGACTATTCCCGAGTAGACGAGGATCTCGCGAGGCTTGAGGAAAGCCGGCGGCAGCTGGATGAGCGGATCGCTCTCCTCCTCGAATGCGAGCTCGGCCTTGAATACGAGGACGGCGGACTGATGCTTACAGTCGGCGAGGGAGCGGACGCCGCACTCGCGACCGCGCGGTTCGAGGCAGCACCGTTCCTCGAACCCGACGCCTGGGTCTGGATCGAGACAGGTGTGCGAAAGGTCCGACTTCTGCGCGGGAATGTCGTGCTGAGCGAACGGACGTCGCTCGTCTCGTTCCGTGCGACCAGCCTAACGGACAGGACGATCCAACGATGCTGGGTGCTCTCGCTGCCAGTTACCGGTCTCGACCACGACCGTCGCGACCTCGCGCTCCTGACCCGATACGTTGGGGCCAGCAGGTTCCGGGATTGGCTGCGCTCGCAACTCGACGGTCTCGACGGCACGGCAGGGGAAAGGTGGTCCGACCGGCTGCATAATACGCATGAGCGCGAGCCCTCTAACGTGCCCGAGATGTTCACGCTTGAGACGATGCTGTCCGCCTGGGCCCGCGATCCTCGAGGCTTCGAGCGACGTACCGCCGGCATGATGGCGATGCTCGACTCATTTCGCGAGACTTTCGAGGAACTGCCCGACGAGGAGGAGAGGCGCGCTGCTCTCGCGGACCTGTCCGAGGTGCGGCCTTTCCTGCAGGCCGTCCACGACGCCATCCACCGGGACGTCTGATGGAGCTCGCACCGTTTCAGTCCCGCACCGTCGAAGTGGCAAGCGAGGTTCTCAAGGCAAACGGCCCGCGTCGCTTCCTCGTCGCCGACGAGGTCGGGCTGGGCAAGACCGTCATTGCCAGGACGATCGCCCAGCGGCTGCGGGCGGGACGCAGACGACTGAACGTGATGTACCTCTGTCCGAGCCTCGAGATTGCCGGTCAAAACCGCCCGAAGTTTGTCTCGCTGACTGGGATCGACCCCGATGAATACGATCCCGGCGGAGACCGTCTCGCGCTGGTCCCCGGCTGGCTGCCCGAGGAGGGGAATGGATTCCGGGTGTTCACCTTCACCCCGGAAACGAGCTTGCCCGGATGGAAGCCGGGCCCGAGGACCGGCCGGAAGACGGAGCGCGAACTGATACGCTCGGCGCTGGAACGGTTCCCTGCATTATTGTCTGCTGTGAAACGGCTCGACCGCGAGCGAGCCGCGGGAGGACGGCGATTGCTCGCCGACCGCGGCGACCTTAAGGGCTTCACCGCAATTGAGATCGAGCGGGCAATGCGGGACATCTTCGACTGCCAGTCGGGGAGCATCGAGAAAGCCGCGTTGGAATGGCTCGAGCGCGATGACGTGGATGTCGTCGAGTTCGTCGGCCGCTTCAGATCGGTCCTCGCGCTGGCAGCGCTGCGCCTCAAGAAGGTGAAGCCCGACCTCGTCGTTCTCGACGAGTTCCACCGATATGCGGATTTGATCGTTCCGAAGGCCGAGACTTCGAACGTTCGGCTAAAACATGAACGAGCGCGTATCCACCGGCTCCTCGTGGAGGCGCTTCTCGGCGGCGACGAGAGACCGGCGGTGCTTCTGCTCTCCGCAACACCATACAGGCTGCGACGCCTTGACGGCGAAGATATCCATGAGGTCGACCACTACCGATCGCTCATCGATCTCGCCGGCTTCCTCGCTGACGACGAAGGATGCCGGGCCGCCGTCGAGGAGGCGATGCGTGACTACCGCCGTGCCTTGAAGACGATCGGGACGGGGGACGCAATCCGCGCGTCGGTCCTGCGCGCCAAGGAGAGACTTGAGGCGCTCCTCCGGCCTTTGATGGCGCGGACGGAGCGCGCCTTGGTGCACAAGGAGGACCTGTTCGACCGCGATAACCCGCAAGTCTCCGTTGAGACTCAGGACCTCGTCGTGTTCAAGCACTTCGCTGAGACTGCCGGCGCGGAGTTTGCCGGCTGGGCGCCAGCGATGTGGACCTCGATCCCATACCCCGCGCAGACGATGCACGGCTACAAGATTTGGAAGTCCCTTCAGGCCGCCAAGCCCGCTCCGATCGAGGCCGGAAGCGGCAAGGGCAATCTTGCGCACCCCCAGTTGCGCCATCTCGCCCATTTGGTCGGAGATAATGCTCATCTCTCATTACCGTGGCAGCCGCCAACTGTTGCTTGGTGGCGATTGGAGGGGCCGTGGTCAGGAAGGCGGCCGCTTCCAGGCAAGACGCTGCTATTCAGCAGGTGGCGCGGCGCCCCGACGGCCATCTCGGCCCTGCTCTCAATCAACCTGTCCGGTGGACTGCGAAAGCCGAAGGAGAAGGCGCCAGTCGCGCTCTTGCGGCCCGGGGGCAGCGAAACTGGCGCTCTGGTCGGGCTCTTCATGCCGTGGCCCAGCCTGCCACTCGCGATCGAACCAAGGAAGTCGAGGGGCACGACGCTCGCGAGCGTCCGGGCGGACGCCCGTCGACAGCTCGAGGTATATCTCCAAGCGCGGCGGATTCGCCTCGACGGGACAGAGAAGCGTCCGACCTGGATCGTCGCGGCCGGAATCGAGCGCGAGATTAACGGAACAACATACCAGAGGGTGTCATCGCTGGCCGACAGGGCGAGCCGGGGCGCGAAGGCCAAGAACTGGTCCAGCCTGCCCAAGATCAACAGGGTCTCACCGGCGGAAGTGGCGGCGCTCAGCGACCACCTCCTGTCATCGCCGGGCTCGATCCTTGCGCGATGCCTTGTGCGCCACGATGTTCCGCAGGATCGGCCCCGCGATCGACAGCGGACATTCGCGTTCTTATGGGAGAACCTGCGGCCTTATCTCGGCCACAGGGCCTTCGCCGACCTCATCCAGTCATCGTCCAAGAAGAAGCGTTATCCCGACGCGCTCGCGGACGCGATGCTTAAGGGCGGCTTCGAGGCGGTACTGGACGAGCAGATGTGCCTCTTATCCAGTCTGGGCGATGCCGAAGGACTGGAGATCATCGAACAGCTTTCGGCGAGCCTGCTCGACCGTCCCGGTCTCGTGCAATTTCGCCGCGGCAGAACCAACCACCGCGTCCCAGTGCAGGCCGTGACTCCCTTCGCCGGAGGCGAACAGAGCCGCGGCGGAAAGAAGGGAATAAAGCGCCTTCGCAGCAACACCCTTCGCCGCGCGTTCAACTCGCCTTTCTGGCCGCACATGCTCTGCACAACCTCGATCGGCCAAGAGGGATTGGACTTCCATCTATGGTGCAGCCGGATCGTTCATTGGGACCTCCCGGGCGATCCGGTCGACTTCGAGCAGCGCGAGGGCCGCATCGCGCGCTACGGGAGTCTCGCGGTCCGGCGCTCGCTGGCGCGTGAGCATGGCGCGCAATCGCTCGCTGCCGCCCGTGGCTCGAGCCCGTTCGGCGAGTTGATCTCTCTCGCCAAGAGGGTCGATAGCGACCGCACGGGGCTCGAGCGGTGGTGGCTTCCAGTCGAAGGCCGCCCGACCAGCGTCAGCTTTGACTGGCGGTTCAGCCACCGAGCGGCCCGACGGGACCGCATGCTTGAGGACCTGCTCTATTACCGGCTCGCGTTGGGACAGCCAGATCCCAAGGCCTTCGTCGCGATGCTTCGCCGCGTCGGAGCTGACGAGACCGGAGCGCGAGAACTCGCGATCGACCTCTCGGCTATCTCGCGTGCCTCTGCAGCGGTCGTTACCGAAAGTCTCTCGTCTTCACCTTGATCGTGTCCAGGTGGAGATCTGGGATGAAAATGTCGCGCGGTCGAACGGTCCGGGGCGGCAAGCCACGTGGATCGGGCGTCGGCGAGCCATGGTGAAACTCGTCGCCTCGACCATGTGGTAATGGGAAGGCGGTCTCTCGA
Source organism: Methylobacterium sp. NPDC097929 (assembly GCF_049543375.1). Classification (NCBI taxonomy): domain Bacteria; kingdom Pseudomonadati; phylum Pseudomonadota; class Alphaproteobacteria; order Hyphomicrobiales; family Methylobacteriaceae; genus Methylobacterium; species Methylobacterium sp. NPDC097929. The sequence goes on from NZ_JBMVEP010000015.1 coordinate 77,604, forward strand.
TCTCCGACGCTCGCCAGATCGGCGGAGAGGTCCGTGAGCCGCTGGGCGACGAGATGGACCACTTCGCCCTCGCGCTGGACGCGACCGCGAACCGCGATCATACCCGCGGACAGGATCGTGCGACGGTTCTGCTCGAAGACCTTAGGCCAAACCACGAGGTTCGCGATGCCGCTTTCGTCTTCCAGCGTTATGAACATGACGCCCTTGGCAGACCCTGGCCGCTGTCGGACCAGCACGATGCCGGCCGTTTCGAGCCACCGGCCGTCACGCGCCTCCATAGTTTCGATGCAGGTGACCATTCGGCGCCGCCGCAGGTCTTGCCGGAGGAAGGATACGGGGTGATCCCGTAGAGACAGGCTGACGTGGCGGTAGTCTTCGACGACATCGCCACCGGCCGTCATGGGTCGGAGGACGATGGCCGGTTCGGCAACCTCGGGCACGATTTCCGCTTCGCGGGCCGAGGCCGCAGCAAAGAGCGGCAATGGCTCATCCCGAAGGGCTTTGATCGCCCAGAGCGCTTCCCGTCGAGCAAGACCAAAGGGCGGCCGGAAACCGTCCGCCTCAGCGATCTGCGTCAACGCGCCCACGGGCACGCCAGCTCGGCGCCAGAGATCGTCCACCGACATGAATCGGTGTCCCGCCCGGGCAGAGACGATCGCTGCGCCATGGGCGTTCGCCAGACCCTTGACCATGCGCAGGCCGAGCCGAACAGCAAATCGGCCGTCATCATCGATCGGCTCGAGCGTGCAGTCCCAACGGGACGCATTGGCGCACACCGGTCGCACCTCGATGCCATGATCTCGCGCATCACGCACGATCTGGGCCGGCGCGTAGAACCCCATGGGCTGGCTGTTCAGGAGCGCTGCGCAGAAAACGTCGGGGTGCCAGCACTTCAGCCAGGCCGACGCGTAGGCGATAAGCGCAAAAGAGGCTGCGTGGCTTTCCGGAAAGCCGTAAGAGCCGAAGCCTTCGAGCTGCTTGAAGGTCTGCTCGGCGAAGGCAGCGTCGTAGCCATTGGCCACCATGCCGGCGATCAGCTTGTCCCGGAAATGCGATACACCCCCGGTGAACTTGAAGGTCGCCATCGACTTGCGCAGCATGTCGGCTTCCCCGGGCGTGAACCCGGCGCATTCGATCGCGACGCGCATCGCCTGCTCCTGGAACAGGGGAACGCCGAGCGTCTTGCCCAGAACCTTCTCGAGCTCTGGCTTCGGATAATGGACAGGCTCCAGCCCCTCCCGGCGACGAAGATAGGGGTGAACCATGTCGCCTTGAATCGGCCCAGGCCGGACGATGGCGACCTGAACGACAAGGTCATAATAGGTACGCGGTTTAAGGCGCGGCAGCATGGACATCTGCGCACGGCTTTCGATCTGGAAGGTGCCGAGCGTATCGGCCTTCCGGATCATCGCATAGGTGCGAGGATCCTCGGCCGGGATGGTAGCCAGATCGAGGTTTACGCCCTTGTGCTCGGCGAGCAGATCGAGCCCTTTCTTCATGCAGGTCAACATGCCGAGCGCCAGGACGTCGACCTTCATGAACTTGAGAGCGTCGATATCATCCTTGTCCCATTCGATGACCTGGCGATCGACCATCGACGCGGGCTCGATCGGCACGAGATCGTCGAGGCGGTCCTGGGTGAGCACGAAGCCGCCAGGGTGCTGGCTGAGGTGGCGGGGAGCGCCCATCAGCTGTCGGGCAAGGTCGAGCGTCATCCGAAGGCGCCGGTCGGCGAGGTTGAGGTTCAACTCCTCGACGTGACGCTTCTCGACGCCTTCCTCTGACCACGCCCACACCTGCGACGACAGCGTGCCGATCAGGTCTTCGGGCAGGCCGAGCGCCTTGCCGACGTCCCTCAGCGCGCCCTTGGTGCGATACCGGATGACGGTCGAGCACAGCGCGGCATGCTCTCGGCCGTAGGTCTCGAACACCCACTGCATGACGATCTCGCGCCGCTCATGCTCGAAATCGACGTCGATGTCGGGCGGCTCGCGCCGTTCCTCGGAGATGAATCGCTCGAACAGCAGGTCATTGCGGCCTGGATCGATCGAGGTGATGCCAAGAACGTAACAGACGGCGGAGTTGGCGGCCGATCCGCGACCCTGACACAGAATGTCCTTTGACCGCGCGAAGCGAACGATGGAGTTCACGGTCAGGAAATATGGGGCGTATTCCAGCTTCTCGATCAACCGCAACTCATGCTGGAGGGCGGCAGTCACGCTCTCGGGTACGCCCTCGGGATACCGTTCAGCGGCCCCCTCCCAGGTGAGCTTCGCCAACGTCTCCTGGGGCGTGAGTCCGGGATCGTCGCGCTCTTCCGGATACTGGTATGCAAGTTCGTCGAGGCTGAAGCGGCAGCGGTCCGCGATCTGCAGCGTCCGGGCAAGGGCCTCGGGATAGCGGCTGAACAGACGATGCATTTCGTCCGGCGGCTTGATGTAGCGATCGGCATGTCGCTCTCGCCGATCGCCAAGCGTATCGATCGTGACGTTGTGACGGATGCACGTGACCACGTCCTGCAGGATTCGCCGGGCCGGCTCGTGGAAGAGGACGTCGTTCGTCACCACGGTGGGCACGCGCATCTGTGTGGCCATGTTCGAAAGCTCATGCAGTCTGAGCTGATCGTTCGGCCGGCGGCGTAAGGTGAGCGCGAGATAGGCTTTGTCGCCGAAAGCGTCCCGCAATCGCCGGAGCCGGAACGCGCACTCGTCATCCGCCAGGTCGGGTACTAGCGCGACGATCAGGCCTTCGCCATACGCGACGAGATCAGGCCATTCGAGGACGCACCTGGCCTTGCCCCCCCGCTTTTTGCCGAGGGACAGAAGACGGCAGAGGCGCGAATAAGCGGGTCGATCCGTCGGATAGACGAGCACGGATGTCCCGTCAGCGAGGTCGAGCCGGCAACCGACAACCAGGCGAACGCCGGTGGTCTTGGCCGCTTCATGAGCACGGACGACGCCGGCGAGCGAATTCCGATCGACGATGGCGACGGCCTCGATCCCAGCCAAGGCCGCTTGCGCAAACAGTTCCTCGCAGGAGGACGCGCCGCGCAGGAAGCTGAAGTGTGAGGTGACCTGCAGTTCGACGTAGCGAGGTGAGCTCATCCGAAGACCCCGTGGATGAACCAGCGGTGCGACCCCGTTGCCGTGTCTTCGCCGTCACCGGCACAATAAAGCCAGTAGCGTTCGCCGGCGTCGTCCTCGACCCGAAAATAGTCTCGGACGGCGACCAATTCGGCGTCGCGTTTCCACCACTCTCCGAACACGCGCTCCGGTCCATCACCCCGGCGGAGTCGGCGGCGCACGCCGCGCCAGGTGAATGAAACGGGCGGATGATCAGGCAAGAGCGCTACAGTCTCGACCTGTTCCGGGTGCGGCAGCAGACGCGAGGGCCGCGGCCAATGGCCGGGCCATGCTGCGCCCGTATCGGCGGCCATCGCCGGAATGCGGCCAACGGAGCGTTCCGGAACGTCGCTCGCAACCGGCGCCAGCCGATAGAGCGCCTGCTCACCCACCCGGTTCATAAGCGTATCGATCAGGTCCGAGACGTCCGGCACACTCTCCTCGATCAACGAACTGACGGTCTGCCGACGCTCGATCGGCTCAGCGACGCTGGCCGCAAGCGTCATCACCTCGATTCCGAAGCCAGGCTCGATCGTCTCGATTTTGTCGCATAGGAGGCGCGTCAGGCGCTTTGCATCCCGGACCGGCGTCGCCATTCCAACCCGGACCGCCTGTGAGCGACTGTCGACACGGTGGCAGATGAGGTCGAGGCGTCGCGCGCCGAGACCCGCTGCCTCGAGGCGGTCGCAGAGCTGATCGACGAGCTTGGCGATGTAGCGGGCGATGGTCTCCGCCGCGCCGATCGGTTCCGCGAACGATCTGCGCACTTCGATCAGGTCGGCGGGTCGAACCGGATCGATCGGCTCTGACAGATCGCCCAGCGCTTGGTCGATACGGCGGCCGATTGCTGGACCGAAGCGCAGGGTGAGCGGCGCACGCGGCTGCGCGAGGATATCGCCGATGGTTTCGAAGCCAAGCGTTCGCAGCGCCGCGACGATCGAAGCGTCGATGCGCAGCGCGGCCAGCGGAAGCGGTTCCAACAGCGATGCATCATGACGTTCAGGAGCGATTATCGTTGGACGGGCTGCAAACCGGGCCAAGGCGTGGGCCGCGCCCCAGCTGTCGGCGATGGCGCCTCGAGCGGCGATACCGGACATGGCCAGCCTACCGATCAGGCCCTCCAGCATGGCAGCTTCGCCGCCGTGAAGGTGGTCGGCTCCGGTCGAGTCGATGATGATCCCGTCTGGAGGATCAGGGGCCACGACAGGCGCGTAGCGCAGTAGCCAGGTGGCGAGCCGATCAAGTGCCTCCACATCGGCTGCCGGCTCGGCATCTTCCACGACGAGGTCTGGCACTAGGACCTGAGCCTTGGTCACAGGCATGCCGGGGCGAAGGCCGGCGGCCATGGCTGGGGCATTCGCCGCCAGCACCACCCGCCTATTTCCTTCCCGGCCAATCAGGACGAGCGGCGCCTCAGCCGGAGGCGCCGCGTCGCCAGCCTTCCGCCGGAGCCGGTCGGTGGACCAGCTCGGCAGGAAGAGCGAGACGACCCGTGTCATCGCACGCCTCCAACTCGAAATCTGCACTCTCGCCCGCGCGTGCGCGGATCAGTTCGACCAGCCAGCGGGCACGCCCTACGCCCGGAACAGGCAGAGGTGTCGATGGCACCATAGACACGCGCCAGCGTGTCATCGCGGCGGTGGGTTGGCCGAAATCAGTGGCCTCGGTCTGTCGTCGCCAACGCCGCAGCGCGATCCCGATCGATCCGCTTCCCTCGGCCGCCAACTGAAGGCGGCGCGAGGCTGTCATGGAAAGCCGCGCCACCTCACCGAGAACCGCCCCTAGGCCACCATGGCGGAGCCCTTCCTCCATGCAGGCCAACACGGTCTTGTCATCGCCTGCTTCGAGATAGATTACGCGATCGGACGCGAGACCAGCTTGAGCGATCGCCGGCGCGAAGAGATCTGGACGGGTGATGCACCACAGAATCTTGCCCTTGGTTCGAGCCGCGACGCCCGCGCTGAACAAGGCTGCTGCGGCGCCATCGACCGCGCCATTCCCACCGCCGGCGATCTCATGCAGCGCGCCGAGCGCTAACCCGCCACCGGGGAGTCGCGAGTCGACGTCGGCAATCCCAAACGGGAGAACCGATTTGGCGCGCCGGCTCCTGCCTTCGATCTTTTCGATCTGCGCTCTCAAAGACTCTATGGCGGGCTCGGGCCGCACTCTTCCAACTGACCTCCGGACATGTGTTTGCCATCATGTTCCCTTTTTGTTCTTGGTTTTTGGTGATGAGTCAAGGCAGTACGAACAGCCTTCAGACACTCCCCAGCTTGGTATCGAGGTGCTCTGCCCATAACGAGGAATCAAAATAGCCGCTCGGCGATACCCTGAAGTCCTCTCTCAAACGCTCGCTACCCAATGGGAATCTGTGCGTTTGTCCATTTTCCCTTGTCGTTGTCTGAAGGAATGTGGGGTCGAATTTGATCAACGGTGCGGATGTGAAGGATGGGAGGGTTTTTATCCATATCCCAAACGTGAAACAGGTATGCCTCGCCAATCTGATCAGCGTTGTCCCATTCGTTCCGCGAAACGTAGAATCTTAGAGGGGAAGCAATCGTCGATTTAACTTCGATCAGCAGATTACTTTCTCCGACGCCGGTAAGCCGATAGGACAGGACGTCGTAACCTGCCGTGTTATCGTCAATTGCCATCCAAATGGGATCTCTTTGAATCCCCAACTTTGCGAGTTCAGTCCTTTCGTGTGCCATCGACAAGGATTCTGCGTATCGCGCCCGCACCAACCTCTCCTGGTCGAAGTTTAGACGCACCCGGCCTTGGACGAGGTCCCACCAAGAGATGTCGCTATCTGAAGGCGGATCATCCAGAAGCTTCGCTTCACGAAACACGCTCCGAATATCACGATAGTCCGCGCCTTTAATCCGCTTGATAAATCGCCCGCGCCCCAACGTCATAAGCTTTGCAAATGCCGGCATTTTGAGAATAAGCACAGCCAGGATGCACTCACGATAAAACATGACAGTTTCGTGCGGAGCATCTGTTGCCACCAGAAAATGAAGCTCTCTCGCTGCCTCAAGGTCATACATCTTCGCCTGCGGCGAATGGGCAATCAGCGCTTCAGGGCAAGCTTCGAGCGTAACTTCTGGGACTGTCGCGATAGCTGCGCGCATGAGGCGCAGACCTTCGAAGGCTGAAATGCTGAAGAGGCGATCAAATTCCACGGTCAAGCCTCTTCTTGAGGTTCAACCGGCTGCTTACCTTCCAACTCTTCTACTAGATCGACTAGATCCTGCATGTCCACATCGTAGTCGATGGGATCGTCAGCCTCGTCTTCATCAAGCGCGAGCTGGCGCAGATCAGAGTCATCGAGCAAGTTTTCGAGCCCGTGGATTTTTTGCGCCAGTCGCCGACTCACGGAAAGATCGACGCTCCCCAAACCAGCGGGTGCCTTGGTGCGATAGATGTGAATGTTCGTTTCGGTCCCAGGCTTCAGCCCGAGACGGTGAATTCGATCTATCGATTGCAGGTAATGCGTGGAGACATAGCTTCGGTCGAGATAGATGGCGTCGTGACATACAGTGTGCAGGCTGATGCCCTCACCAGCGGCTGCTGGGTTCGCGATCATCACTTTGCAGAACGGGTCCTGGTGAAATTTTGCGAGACGGCCCTCTCGCGTACTCATGTCCGTGGCTTCGCCAGTGGGAATGGCCCCATACAGCGACACGGGATTCAGGTCGGCCAAAAGACGTTCGAGATCGAGGATCGACTGCGTAAAGATGGTCCAGATGACGGACTTCTTTCCCTCTTTCGCCAATGCGCGCGCGTGCGCACACACCGCTTTCATCTTGAGAGATGCACCTTCTTCTACGACCTTGTCGGCGATGCCCGAGGAGATGTCGCGCATGTCCCGCGTCATAGCTTGCAGCGCCAACGTAGGATTAGTCGAAAGCTGCAAGAGGCGCATGACAGACTTACGCGCGGATAAGAAATCCGGCTGACTTGCCCTCGACATGGCCTTGGTAATTTGTCGGAGAACCTCCTCTTTAACGACGCCGTAAAGCGCTAACTGGCCATCGGCCATCGCCACATCATGGAAATGCCGGACAGCAGGTTTAAGGCCCAGCTCATGCTTCGTCGTGCGGACATACAAATCACCGAGCACCTGGCGCGGCGATACGCCCCGCTGGATTTGAAGATCGTATCCCTGACCCGGCCACAGGAAGCTAAGTTGGGACGCCATGTCATTGGCATCCTGTGGCATCGGAGTTCCGGAAAGAATGTCGCGGCGCGCCGGCGAGGACGCGATATTGATGAGGAACGCCCCTCTCTGTGATGCAAGCCCCGCCTTCATGCGATGTGACTCGTCGAGCACTAAATGGACGGATTGTCGCGAGAAGTAGGCAGCAACGAGCGATTGTTGCCTGACGAGCAAATCGTAGGACATCAAGAAGCGACGAGCACCGCTCCGAAGGGCCACTTCATTCTGCAAGTCGCTGCCCGACAAGACAGTGAATTCTTCACGGACCCACTCTGGCGCATTCGCATCTACGCACTCCGCTACGATTCCGCGCCACGCCGGAAAAGCCGCTTTAGGAGCCACTACAAAGAGGTGGGCATCGGGTTTGGCCGCGAGCAAACTTAGCGCTAAGGTGACGGTCGTTTTGCCCGCTCCGGGTACCGAGAAGTTCGCCCCATGCGGCAATGAGAGTAGGCGCGCTAAATCCCTCAACTGGAAGGGTTTGAGCTGCCGCCGAAATCCAAGGGCGTCCAACCGCGGCTGAATCTCCCTTTCGTCGATTTGGAGCACCAACGTGTCCTTCGACGCGCGGGCCTTTTTCGTCTCGACTACGAAAGCCGCAACCTTCGCCCTTGCGCGGTCGGTCGGTACAAGTCGAAACGCCAACGCCTTCTGAGTGCTCGCACTCCCGAACTCACGGATGACGCCAAGCACTTCAGGCCAAGGAAGGTCGATGACATCATCCAAAAGGATGGCGTCGGCCTGAGCAGAAAATCGAGCCTTTAAGCGTTCCCAAATCGGCGAGATGCCTTCGTCGCCGGTCTTAGACAGCGTTCCCCGGACTCTCGGCGTGTCGTAATCGATCCCAATTTCGAGAGGCATTGCGCGGCCCGCTTCCAACCTAAGACTTCAGCTTCGCGATTTTGCCTTCAAGCTCCGCAACGATTTTCTTTATGGCATCAAGCTGCTTGGAAATTTTCGGAACGGTCGACTTCTCGGCCCGTGACATATCGACGGAAGCAAGTTTCGTGTGGGCTTGCTGGACCGCCTTCAGCGCAGCCCCGCCAGACTTCTGACCCTTGTCTAGCTGGATTTCCGTCTGCGCAGCTTCGATCAGCGCTTCGATAGCCGCTTCATTGTCTTGTGCACGAAGGGCGGCAATTACCCCAGCAAAGCTTGTGGGCTGTGGCTCGTCCCCGATGTCGATTGCGAAGTCGTCAGCGCCATCGTCATCATCGGCCTCCTCAACTTCGGTCACGATGCCCAGTTCACCTGCGACGCGGTCGAGGACATTATCCGCAAGCGTGCCGATAGCAGGATTGTAGTCGTAGAGGCGTCCTTCAAGCCGGCCCTTGTTCTGATAAAGCGACCACGCAATCGCACGGCTGGCCTCTTTCATAGCCTCCGACTTACCTTCAAGGAGCTTCGGCAAGTCGCCGAAAAGCTGTTCTGCGTCCTCGCGGATTTCGCTGTAATTCCCTTTAGTGCCTGGAGCCTCCTTGAGATAAAGGTCAGCCTCCGCCAGCGTTTGGATGGCGTACTTTACGTCCTTCTCTTTCCGGCGAAGCTGATCGGCGACTACCTTTGGCGTGCGTCCGAGATTGACCAGGCGACTGATCAGCTGCGCCTCGCCGATCCAGTCGTAGTCCAATTTTGTTTCTGGCACCGCCTGCAAATTTGCTTCGATGTCGACAATTTCTTCGGCGGTTGCATCGGCTGGCAAGACGAGCACGTCGATGTGGCTGAAGTGCGCGAACTTGCTGCCCTGGTCATAAAGCTCTCGAAGCGCCGCGAGCCGACGGTTGCCATTTACGACAATTCCGCCCGCCGTGATCAGTAACGGTTGGCGTTGCCCCTCCGTCTCAAGCACATCTGACACAGGCACGACCGAGTCGGCTTTGCCCTTGAGGGAGAGGCGGTGCAGGAGCTGATGCTGAGCTTGCTGAACCTCTTCGGACTCTGTACCTGCAGCGAAGTAGTCCGACTTCTTTCCATTCTCGGCGATGTAGTCGCGCTGATCTGTGAAAGTACGGAAGTTCTCCATGCGATAGACCGGAAGGTCAATCGGCACCTGGATGAACGGCAGTTTATGGACGCGATTCCGGAAGCCGTAAAACTCTCGCTTTTCGGTTGCCGCAACCACTTTGCTGGCAATTGTCGCGGCGCGGCTGACAGGCGCGGTGAGCTGGACCTTATACGGCATCGCTGGCTCGCCCTTATTCGAACGCGATCAGGAGGATAGGCACGTGGATGACCTGCGCGAAGACCGCCAGCTCTTTTGAGACACGCTCAAAATTGGCGATGTTGCTGCCGATTTTTGAAGCGGCGAACTTTGTGGGCAGGGCGAACGCGGCCGCCTTGATCCGCTTCGATTGAGCGAGATATTCCAGCTTCAACAAGTCATAGGGCGCGCGGCTCATGTTTCCGGTTTGAACTTGGAACGCGAGATCATCCTTGATGGCGGTGACCGTGTTACGCAGCTCCTGATCGATCTTAACGTTCAGCGCCCAACCTTCCGCCGTAAATTCAGCGGCGATGTGGTTGCGGATGTCGTTGGTGCAACCAGGCTGCATCTTGATCGCAGGAGCCTCGAAGACATCCGTGATCCACTCATAAAGGTCGCGCTCTTCCCACGCGGCCCGCCCGTGATGGTGATCGTAGATGAATTGAAGCTTCATCCGTTAGCCCTCGTTCGGATCGTAGACCGGCTTGTTCAGCGGGCGGGTTCTCAGATCACCAGCGTAGAAGCTGTCGATGCGATCGGCGGCAATATCGATATATTGTTGTGTAATGTCGCAGCCATAAGCCATCCGCCCATGCTTGAGCGCGGCGATAGCGGACGAGCCAACACCCAGGTAAGGGTCGAGCACGTTCTGGCCAGGGTTTGTTAGAGCAAGCACGAGGCGCTCAACCAGCGCCACGGGAAACTGGCACGGGTGGTCCGTCTTCTCGACATGGTTGGCTTTGACGTTCGGAATGTCCCAAACATCCGCAGGGTTCTTTCCTAAGGGGTTACCTGAAAGCTCGCCCCGGTTCGGGCCTTTGAAGTGTTTTTTGTTCGGATACTTCGATGGCACTCGAACCGGATCGAGATTGAATATGTAATCGTCCGACTTCGTGAACCACAGTATGGTTTCATGCCGTCCAGAAAACCGACGCTGACAGTGAAGCCCGTGCCCGAAGGTCCACACGATGCGGTTACGAAGCTTGAGCCCGTGTTGCTTGAACAGCCCGTACAGAACTATGTCGAGTGGAAATACTTCTCCATCATCCACGTGGTTGCCGACCTGCCAGCAAATCGAGCCGTTGGGATGAAGAAGACGCACTGCCTCCGCGATGGTGGAAGCCTGCTGCTCTATGTAAAGCTCCAGCGACGTCCGGCGCTCGTACTCTTTGCCAATGTTGTAGGGCGGCGAAGTAACAATCAGGTTCATGCTTTCTTTCTTTAAAGACCGCATGAAATCGATGTTGTCCGCGCACTCGATTGTGTGCTGCGGTTTAGAAGAAAACGGGATGACGTTTTGCGCTGACCTTTTCACGCCAGAGTGTTCGCACTTAGCCGCTTTGTTGGCAAGATCGACGTCAGCGTCGGGGGCGCCTGGAAAGCTTAATGATTTTCGCAACTTGGATCGCCTTTCGACATGCCGTTAGGGTATGGCCCGTCGCCAGCCGCGGCGAGGCTGAATGACCGCTGGTTCTTACATTGTCTGAAAAGCTGAGAAGTGCGGCGAGTCGCGACCTGGGAAAGGGGTTGGACCTGCCCTTTCAACCGGCTTTGGAACTGCCACCTTGCCCCCGTCGGTATCACTCTTTTCAACGGGCGGCGCACGATCAGCGGTGACGAGACGTGCGAGATCAATTGCTCACCTCAGGCGCTGATGCGTTGGCGATCGAGACTAGCGTAGGCCGCATCCAAGCAGGAGCTTTGATGGCAGTTGAAGCCAGCACTTTCTTGTCACTGGGAGACAGATGGCTCACCGCAACCCGTGCAACGTCAGCCGCCCGAACGGGGCCGAGATGGCGAAGCGCCTGAACCACAGTTCCCGCTGGGCTACCCGGCGCGATAAGATGCTTGGGTGAGGCGTGACGGATATCCACGACCCGCTTACCCAGCACAACACGGCGTGATGGGCCATCAGTCAGATAGGTGCTCTGGGCCGGCACTTGGGATACTAGACCAAGAGCATTCGCAGCCCGCGCGCCCGCGATCTGTATGTGCGAACCGGTCTCTCGGGCAAAAGCGCCGGCAATATCGTCTGGCGCAGGTGACAGTGCCCCAAGCTCGGGATGAAACTTTGGGAAATCGTAGAGCCCTCGCGCGAGGCGACGGAGATGTCCGCCTTTAACCAACCGGCAAAGGGCTTGATCAACAGATGGGCGAGCAGCGACCGTCAGGAAATCGCTGGGTGTGAAAACGCTGCCGCGCCCGCGAGCGCGCACACGCTTCATAACCAAGTCAGGAACAGAGTCGGCCACCGTTTTCATGTGTCAGAAAATAGCGCAAGTTTTTCTGACTAGCAACCGTCCGTGTCATTACCTCATTAAGCGTCAACAGATTTCGAAGCAGCGCCACGCTAAGCTGCGACAGGTTGATCCTCGCTTCGAGGACCTGCGTCCGCCGCCGAAGCTTGCTGCAGGAAACGAGCGAGGGCTGACCGCCGCGACTCGCGATCAACGGCGTATGCGGTTTGCTTGAATTCAATGCCGTCCAGAAGGCCTTGGATGTAGCCGGAGATGGTATCAGCGGCCATGATCAGCGCCGTGTCGAGCGTGTGTATGTAGTTGCTGGTGACGGAGCCCTTAGAATGCCCAACCAATGCAGCGATGGTGACCTCCGTAAAGCCAAGATCATTTGCGATGCTGGCGAAGCTATGTCGCAGGACATGAGGCGTGATGTCGGCGAGCGGCGTATCGTCGAATATCTGCTCCCAATGGTTCGGCAAACTTCCGAAAGCGTTATCATCTCCTTGGCCCGAGAAGACGTAGGTGCCTGCTCTCACTTTCCGGCGCTTCTCCAGATATTCCACGACAGGCAGGCCGATTGGGCGGATTGACCTTCCCTCCTTGCTGTCCGTCAGTCGCAGGCAGCTTGAATCGGTATCGGCTTCGGCCCAAGTCAGAGTGACCATTTCGGTTCGGCGGCAGCCGGTCAGCGCAAGCTGGCGGATCAATTCGACCGAAACCTCATACTTCTCGTTCTCGGCCGCTTTAGCGAGCAACTGGCCAAGCACGCGATACTCGGCCTCGCTGAGCCTCCGAGCGCGGACGCTGTCCTTCGGTCGCCGCACACCGTGGGCAGGGTTCACTTCGATGATGCCAGCATCCACGGCGTAGGTGAGAATTCCACCGAACAAGCCGATCGTACGGGTAGCCGTCCCGGCTCCGCCCTTGACGATCGATTTTCCTCGCAGCTTCTTGGTCTTGGCAACGAGGCGCGTCTTGCCCGCCATGATGTCCTTCATGGCCTTGTTGATTTCGGCCTTGGTCAGATCCTTCACCCGTCGGGAACCGAGCAAGGGGACTATGTGCCGGTGGATTCGGCCAATGTCCGAGGCGATCGTGCCTGGCTTCTTCGGGCGCCCGCCTTTTCCGAGAATGAGGCCGGCGTTCAGGTCGGCGAGGTAGAGGTCGCACAGCTCTTTGACCGTGATCGCCCTATTGTCGAGCTGCTTCTCTTCTGCCGGGTCTTCGCCTTGAGCGATACGCCCCAGTTGCACCTTCGCTTCCTGGCGGGCCCGCTCGGGCGTCCAGACGCCGTGCAGGCCAATCGTGAAACGTCTCGATCGCTTGCCGAGCCGATACTGAATGACGTAGCTGCGCTTGCCGGAGGCGAACACTCTGAGGCCGAAACCGGGCAGTTCGTCGTCCCAAATAACGTAATCTTTTTCGCGACCGTCTGCGGCGTCGACGACCCGTTTAGTGAGCTTAGGCATGGGCTTCCTCCGACCCTACCGTTTCCTCTCGCGTAAGCACCACGTAAGCACGCGGGCGAAAACTGTGGCGGGGAGAAGAGTAGCTTCGGCGGAGAAGGAATTCAAATTGTTTAGCATTTACAGGGAGATAGGCGGGCATTGGCGGCTCCTTGCGCTTTTTGGCGGAGCTAGCCATATTCCCTCCGAAGGCAAAGGTCACACGTTCGAATCGTGTCGGGTGCGCCATTTCCGTACAGAACTGCGAACGCTGGACACGACTTCGCCGCCCGAACCCGTCAGGGCATTCTCCAGGCTCTCCTTGTCGCCGACGATGCGGATCACGTCCGCTCCCACCTCGACCCGATCGACAATCGCCTGAAGCCACGCTTTCCGGAAAGGGATCTCACCCGAGGTCACATTCTCGCGCAGCAGACGCCCGAAGCGTTCGATCAGTTCGGGCCCGATCTCAGTTGGATTCGGGCTGACCATACGGATCCGGCCGAGGGCAGCTCTCGCCAGATCACGCTCGGCTCTCCGAGCTGCGTCGCCGCAGCGCGTAACGGACAGCACAGCTACCGCCGATGAGAATTCATCGGCGGTGGTTGGGCGTAGACATACTGAAAGGTCAGCTCGCGGGGCCCCTGCCGCACAGGCATGAGCACGGTCCAAAATCCCGGGAGCGCGGAGCCGCTTTAGACGAATCATCAGGTCGGCATAGGCGAAGTCTTGATCCGAAGCGGAACATCACGCATCTAGTTGTCGCTTGCTGCGTCTCCTTGCCAATCGTGGCCAGTCCTCAGACCTTAGCAAAGAAGCAGGCGAGCGTTCAGTACAGATCAGGTGATGGGCTCCTCGTGAACCCCGAGCAGACATTTGCACCGGTGCCGATTGAGGTCCGGATGAGCCGCGAAAGCGGTCCCTCAATCGTTCGCGGGGGTGTGCGGAACTCTTATTTGGTGAGCAAATAGGCTGGTCCGTTCAACGAGATTCAACGCAAGCGCACCGGTTTGCAGAAAGCGCACGAGCGCTAGGCGACGCGGAGGGACTGCGTTCGACCGCGGTGGGGCGGTCCGCTCCGTCGCTCTGCACGGCGAGGTAACGCTGCCAGCTGCCGTATTCGGTAATATCCGTCCCCGAGCCGATCCCTTCGGCCTCGACGAGAAACCCCTTGGGGTCGGTGCCATCGGCGAGGTGAAGCGTGCCGATGCTGAGGGGGGCCGGGATGGCGGCCACGAAGCGGCCGAATGCGGCCGGCGACAGGGCCCAGACTTCGGCCGCGATGGCCGCGCCGGCACCGGCTGCGACGCGCAGCAGGCCCGGCCGCCGGGGCGGACCGCCGGACAGCGCGTAGAGTCGGTAATCCGGCCGCGTGGCGCCCGCTCGGAGAAAGCGTGCCCCGAGGCCAGTCAGCTCGCGGTTGAGCGGCAGTCCCGAGAGATGCGCGCCGATCACCGCGAGTTCGATCTCGTCCGGCCCAGCGCGCGTCGGACCGGCCTCTGGCGCCGGCACCACCGCTCCGCTCGTGCCGATCTGGACGCCGGCCGCCGCGTGGAGACGAGCGCCAAGGGCTGCGAGAAGCCCGTCGCGGCCCCGCGGCGCGATCAGCGTGAGACCCGCCGGCAGGCCGTCAGCGCGGAAGCGGCTGGGTACGGCGAGCGCGCAGAGATCGAGCAGGTTGACGAAGTTCGTGTAGGTCCCGAGTTCGCTGTTGGGCCCGATCGGGTCCGCTTCGAGTTCGGTGCAGGTGACCGGCCGCGGATAGGTCGGCACCACCAGCACGTCGATGTGATCCCACAGGGCATCGGCAGCCCGGCGCAGCTCGGCCAGCCGGTAGAGGCCCGCGAAGGCGTCGGCGGCAGCAAAGTCCCTGGCCCGGCCGATCACCGCGCGGGTGGTCGGGTGCAGCGCCTCGGGACGGGTCTCGATCAGCGGGCGGAGCGCCTGGTAGCGCTCGGCGACCCAGGGGCCGTCGTAGAGGAGTGCGGCGACCGCGAACATCGGCGCGAGATCGGTCGCCCGAGCGGAGCCGGTGAGGGCGGCGAGGTCGTCGAGCCCCGCCGCGAAGGCGGCCTCCGACAGGGGATCGCCGCCGAAGCGGAGGCTTGCGGCATCCGGTACGCCGACGCGCAGGCTGGGCGGCAGCCCCGGGGCTCGAGCCGGCAGCGGCAAGTCGCGGGAATAGGGGTCGGCCGCGTCGTAGCCCGCCATGATCCGGAACACACGGTCGGCATCCGCGACCGTGCCGGCGAAGACCGAGACCGTATCGAGCGTCCGGCAAGCCGGCAGCAGGCCCCGGCTCGACACGGACCCAAGCGAGGGCTTCAGCCCGACCACGTTGTTGAGGCCGGCCGGCACCCGGCCCGAGCCCGCCGTGTCGGTGCCGAGCGCGAAGGCGACGAGCCCGTGCGCCACCGCGACCGCCGAGCCGCTGCTCGATCCGCCGGGCACGAGACTGGCGTTCAGGGCGTTGCGCGGGGCCGGATGGGGCGTGCGCAGGCCCACGAGACCGGTGGCGAACTGGTCGAGATTGGTCTTGCCGATCAGGATGGCACCCGCGGCCAGCAGGCGCGCGATCGCCGGCGCGGTCTCGGACGGCACGAAGGCGAAGTCCGGGCAGGCTGCGGTGGTGGGCACGCCGGCGACATCGAGGTTGTCCTTGACCGCGAAGGGCACGCCCCAGAGCGGCTTGGCAACGGGGTCGAACGGGCCGAGCGCCTCGGCCGCGGCAATGGTCTCGGCCTCGGGCAGAAGGGTCAGGAAGATGCCGGGATCAGCGATCGCAACAAGGCGCCGGTAGGTCTCGGCCAGAACCACTTTCGGATGAAGGCTGGCCGCGTAGGCCGCGTGCAGGGCGGAGATCGTCGGGAAGGGAGGCACGGGTCCGTCCTCGTTCGTGCGTGTCATAGGCCCGCGAGGCGGGCGGCTTCTCGGGCGATGGCGCCGTCCGGCGCGATCAGGGCGTCGAGCACCCTAAAGTGGTCGGCCCCCGGCACCGCGTGGCAGTCGCCGGCGAGGCCAAGCGCCCGGCGGGCGGCGTGATACTCCTGGGATTGACGGCGCAGCTCGGGCAGCTCGGCCCCGCCATAGATCACCGAGACGGGCGGCCCGCCCGGGGTGAGGCGGCGGATCAGCGAGAGTTCGGCCACCTCGGCTTGAGTGAGGCGCAGCGCATCGTTGAGCGCGGTCGCAGCGATCGGTTCGAGATCGAAGATCCCGCTTACCGCCAGGGCGGCATCGGCCGTGTCGGCCGCAAGAGTCGTCACCAGGGCCGCGAGATGACCGCCGGCCGACCAGCCCGCGACGACGAGGCGCGAGGGGCCGATCTTCTGCCGCAACAGGCACAGCGCAGCCCCGATCTCCCCTGCGATCTGGGTGAGACTCGCCTCCGGCGCCAGCGTGTAGCCAACCAGCGCCACATCGAGGCCGAGGGCGAGAGGCCCCTCTGCCATGCAGGTGAAATCCTCGCGGGCGTTGCGCTGCCAGTATCCGCCGTGGACGAAGGCGAGGCAGGGTGCCCCCGCCGCGCCGCAGCGGTAGAGATCGACGGCCTGCCGCGGTCCGGGGCCGTAGGCCAAGGTCTGTCCCGCCTTGCCCTCGCGGAAGGCGGCGCTGCGGGTGCGCCAGCCCGCCACGAGCGCGGCGCTGTCCCGGACCGCCCCGGAATTGTCGTAGGCCCGGGTCAGCGCGGCGCGGTCGAGGCCGCGCCAGTCAGGCTCGGTCGCCATCAGGCGGCCTTTGGCGCGTGGTGGCTGTGGAGCTGGGCCGACAGCATGCGGCGCAGGTCGTTGAAGGCGGGGCTCGACACGTCCCGGCGCCGCGGCAGATCGACGGTGTGCACGGTCTCGATCCGGCCCGGTCCCGGCGACATCATCACGATCCGGTCGGCGAGGAATATTGCCTCTTCGATGGCGTGGGTGACGAACAGCACGGTGAGGCCGGTCCGCGCCCAGAGGTCGAGGAGTTCGTCCTGGAGGCGCTCGCGGGTCATGGCGTCGAGCGCCCCGAACGGCTCGTCCATGAGGACCATCTCCGCCTCGTTGGCGAGGACCCGGGCGATGGCCACGCGCTGCTTCATGCCGCCGGAGAGCTGGTGCGGATAGGCGTCGGCGAAGCGGCCGAGACCGACCAGATCGATGTAGCGGCGTGCGGTGTCTCGGACCTCCGCCGCCGGGCGGCCCCGCGATTTGGGGCCGAAGCCGATGTTGTCGCGCACGGACAGCCAGGGGAACAGGCCGTAATCCTGGAAGACCATGCCGCGGCTCGGCGCGGGACCGGCGATCGGCTTGTCCCACATCAGGGCTTGGCCCGAACTCGGTGCCTCGAAACCGGCGGCGACGCGCAGCAAGGTCGACTTCCCGCAGCCCGAGGCGCCGAGCAGGCAGACGAACTCGCCCCGTTGGACGGTGAGGCCGGCGCCGCGCAGGGCCTCCGTCCGGCCGCCTCGCGCCGTGTAGGTCTTCGAGACGTCGCGGATCGTCAGGATGGGAACGGTGGGCTCAGCCATGGGAGGGGCTCCACGAGAGGAGGCGGCGGCCGATGCGCATGACGATCCAGTCCGAGACGAAGCCGGCGATGCCGATCACGCCCATGCCGCAGATCACGATCTCGGTGCGTGAGAGCTGGCGCGCCTCCATGATGACGGCGCCCAGCCCGGTCTGGACGCCGGTCATCTCGCCGACCACGATCACCACCCAGGCGAAGCCCAGCCCGAGCCGCAGGCCGGTGAAGATCGAGGGGAGGGCGGCGGGCAGCACCACCCGGAGGAACTGGGCCGGGCCCGTGCAGCCCAGCATCGCCGCCGCTTCGAACAGGCGCGGCTCCACCGAGCGCACGCCGAACACGGTGTTGACGAGGATCGGGTAGAAGGCCCCCAGAAACACGAGGAAGAAGGCCGAGGTGGCCCCGAGCCCGAACAGGATCATGGCCAGCGGCAGCCACGCGGTGACGGGGATCGGCCGCAGGATCTGCAGCACGGGATCGAGCAGCGCCCGGACCAGGGGCACGCGCCCGATCATCAGGCCGAGCGGCAGGGCCGCCGCGGCGGCCAGCGCGAAGCCGCCATAGACCCGCGACAGCGAGGCCCAGAGATGGGTCCACAGGGTGGCGCTGAAGGCGTCGTCGTTGATGCCGCCGAACGCCATGTCGCGCAAAGCGAGCCAGACTTCGGCGGGGGGCGGGACGAGACTGTAGGGCCGGCCCGCGGTGGCGACGTGCCAGAACGCGAGCGTCGCCAGCGGCACCACCAGGGCCAGCGCCGGCCCGCGCAGGCGCTTGAGGAGGGCACGGTAAGGGGCAGCCGGCATCGGGGCCTGCTTCTGGGCCGGCAGGGCGACCGGTGGAAGGGCGGCGCCCTCGATCGCGGCGCTCATGCGTCCCTCATCGCGTCGACGAAGCGGGTGTCGATGAAGCCGTCTTCGGGCAGGCGCTTGATCTGCTTCATGGCCAGCATGCGATCGGCGTAGATCTTGGCCTGCCGCACCTCGTCCGGCCCGAGCTTCCAGGTCAGTTCGACGTTCGGAGCCGAGAGCACCAGCGCCTCGCGCTTCTGGCCGAGCTTGGACACCGCCATGGCAATCATCGCCTCCCGGTCCTTGGCGGCGAACTCGGTGGCCTTGCGGTGGATCTCCAGCATGGTGCGCACGAGGGCGGGCCGCTCGGCCAGCGTGTCCCGGTGGGCGCCGAACACCATGTTGAGCGAGCCCATCTCGGTGCCGTAGGGGTATTCGACGAGTTGGCCGACGCCCGAGGCGAGGCTGACGCCGGGGGCCGGCTCGGCGCCGACATAGGCGTCGACGTCGCCGCGGGCGAGCGCGAGATGCATCTCCGAGAAGGAAACGCGCACCGGGGTGATGTCCTTCACGGACAAGCCCTCCATGCGCATCCGTTCCAGGGCGAAGACTTCCTGCGTGCTGCCGGGCCAGATCGCCACGCGCTTGCCGCGCAGGTCCTTGATCGAGCGGATGTCGGAATCCTTGCGGGCGATCACCCCCATGCCGCGGTTGCAGGTGGAGGCGATCACGACGATCGGCTCGCCCGCCGCGGCCCCGAGCGTCGCCGCCGCGAGGCCGAAGGTGCCGAAATCCACCGATTTGGTGACGACGGCGTTCTTGCCCTCGGTCGGGCTCTCGAACGGGATGACCTCGACCCGCACGCCCTCGGGCGTGAAGCGCTCGTAGAAGTGGGGCGCGATCGAGTGAATCAGCTTGAGCGAGCCCATCCGGATGACCGTCGGAGCGGCCTGTGCCCGCGCGGCGCGGCCGGGGAGTGAACTCGCGACGAGGCCAGTTCCGAGACCGGCGAGAAGGCTGCGACGGTCGATCATCGGGCGGCTCCTGCATGTACCGATGCCGCGAGCCTAGAGCAGTGTCCGATCGGATTGAATCGATTGGGGTTTTGAGAGCGGCGCAGATGTGATTCGATGCCCGGCTTTCGAGGAGGAGAGCCGGATGC
>NZ_JBMVEP010000016.1:0-89903 GCF_049543375.1 Methylobacterium sp. NPDC097929
GATGTCGCGACCGGCCGTCTTGCCTGCGTCGCCTGCCTCATGGCCGCCAACGCCCTCAACAATCCAGCCTGAGGTTTCGTCCTCAAACAGGCTCTTAGGAACTGGTCTCTTCGCACCTGCACACGTGACGAAAGCGCCACACTGTGACCGGACCGTCCCGGTGCGGCCCACCTGTTTCCGCCGGGATGGTCTTGACCAAGCCCGCGCCGCGGGCTCGAACGCAGGCTCGGCACCGCCACGAGGAATCCCATGCCGTCGCTGACCACCCTGTCGTCCGAAGCTCTCGCGGAGCTGCGCTCCGGCCTGCGCGGCGAGTACGAGGCCCTGAAAGCGCAGGGGCTCAAGCTCGACATGACCCGCGGCAAGCCCGCTTCCGATCAGCTCGATCTCGCCGCCGAGATGCTGGCGCTGCCGGGCAACCGCGACACCACGGCCGAGGACGGCACGGATGCGCGCAATTACGGCAACCTCCAGGGCCTGCCCGAAACCCGCGCGCTGTTCTCGCCCGTGCTCGGTGCCAGCCCCGATCAGATCGTGATCGCCAACAATTCGAGCCTCGCGCTGATGCACGACGTGCTCGTCTACGCCCTTCTGAAGGGTGTCCCGGGCGGCACCGCGCCCTGGTCGAAGCAGGAGCCGATCACGATCCTCTGCCCCGTCCCGGGCTACGACCGCCACTTCTTCCTCTGCGAGGGCTTCGGCATCCGCATGATCCCGATCCCGATGACGGGGGAGGGGCCGGACATGGACGCCGTCGAGCGCGAGGTCGCCGATTCGTCGGTGAAGGGCATCTGGTGCGTGCCGCAATACTCGAATCCGAGCGGCGAGACCTATTCCGACGAGACCGTCCGGCGGTTGGCCTCGCTCAAGGCCGCCGCAACCGATTTCCGCATCCTGTGGGACAACGCCTACGCGGTGCATCACCTCACCGAGGCGCGGCCCTCGCTTCCCAACATCCTGGAGGCCTGCGCCGAGGCCGGAAATCCGGATCGTCCGATCGTGTTCGCCTCGACCTCGAAGGTGACGCTGGCCGGTGCCGGTCTGGCCATGCTGGCCGCCTCGCCCGCCAACGTGAAGTGGTATCTCGCCCAGGCCGGGCGCCGCAGCATCGGGCCGGACAAGCTCAACCAGCTCCGCCACGTCCGCTTCCTGCGCGACGCCGCCGGCATCGCCGCGCATATGGAGCGCCACCGCGCCCTGATTGCCCCGAAATTCGCGGCGGTGGACGAGGCGTTCGCCGCCCGTCTCGACGGCTGGGAGGTCGCACGCTGGAGCCGGCCGCTCGGCGGCTACTTCGTCACGCTCGATGTCGCCGACGGCACCGCCTCGCAGGTGGTGCGGCTTGCGGGCGAGGCCGGCATCGCGCTGACGCCCGCCGGCGCGACGCATCCCTACGGCAAGGACCCGCACGACCGGACCCTGCGGATTGCGCCGACCTTTCCGGGTCTCGATGCCGTGCGCAAGGCGGCCGAGGCGGTGGCGCTCTGCACGCTGCTCGCGGCGGTGGAGGCGCGGGCGGCGGCGTGAGGCGTTGCGTCGGTCTATAGGGCGAGTGCGTAGCTCGTGCTGCGCCCGCCGCCGGGCTCCTTCACGAAAACACCCGCCGTGATCAGCCCTTCAATGTCACGAAGGGCTGTGTCCTGCGAACATTTCGCGATCTGAGCCCATTTCGAGGTCGTCAGCTTGCCTTGAAAGCCATTGAGGACGCGGCTGATCATCAGGCGCTGGCGGTCGTTGAGCGCCTTCGTCGCCAGGATCTCCCACACCTTTGCCTTGCGGATCACGTCTGCGAGCGCCGTTTCGGCATCGTGCAGCGCTTGGTCGAGCACGTCGAGGAACCATGCCAAGCGAATGGTGATGTCGAGCTCGCCCTTCTGGATCGCCTCGAGTGTCGCGTAGTAGCTGCTTCGTTCGACCCGCAGCCGCGACGACATGCTGTAGAAGCGCTGGCCCGTTCCCTCGGAGCGGGCCAGTGCAAGATCGGCGATGGCACGGGCAATCCGACCATTGCCGTCATCGAACGGATGGATCGTCACGAACCAGATGTGGGCCACAGCCGCCTTCAGCACCGGATCGATCCTTATGCCGGGCTCCTCGAACCAAGTCAGGAAGGCATCCATCTCCGCCGTGATCCGTTCGGCGGGCGGTGCGCGGAAATGGACGCGCTCGCGGCCGACCGGGCCGGAGACGACCTGCATCGATCCGAGCTCGTCCGTCCGCCAGCCGCCGACCGTGAAAGCCTTGCGCCCCTGGCCCCCGTCCGGGAACAGGCCCGCATGCCAGCGGAACAGCCGTTCCACCGTCAGAGGCGCAGCATGTCCCTGCGTCGCGTCAAGCAGCATCGCGACCAGTCCCTCGACCGGGCGTTCCACCGGCATCATGCCGGCCCGGTCGAGGCCGAGCCGCCGTGCCACCGACGAGCGGACCTGTTCGCGGTCGAGACTCTCTCCTTCGATCTCGCTTGTTTTCAGAGCATCCTGAACGAGGGTCTGAAAGACCGCCTCGGTCTCGAGTTCGAAGCCCAGTGCTTCCATGCGGCCGAGCAACCGTCCCTGATGATGGCGGACTTCGGCCAAACGCGTCGCAAGCGCCGCCTCGTCCCATCGGAAGTGCGGCCATTCGGGGCGATCGTAGATGTAACTCATATTCTCCGCGTATCATGCGGAGAATATGAATCCTAATCTCCGCATGGCACGTGGGGGTGATCGTTCAACGAGGTCTGTCCGTCGAACAAGCCACCCATCGTCATCGCGATGTGATCCAGGGCGCCGACCTAGCCTGGGACGTCGCGCCGCCACCGCCCGCGATGACAGGCCGTGAAACGATTCTCACACCACGACGGTGATCGCCTGCGCGGCCCGGGTCAGACCCGTGTAGAGCCAGCGTGCGCGGTGCTCGCGGAAGGCGTAGGATTCGTCGAACAGCACCACCTTGTCCCACTGCGACCCTTGCGCCTTGTGGACGGTGAGGGCGTAGCCGTAGGTGAACTCGTCGGTCTCGCGGCGCAGGAAGAGCGGGATCTCCTCCTCCGAACCCTCGATCACCTGCCGCAGCACCTTGATGTCCACGGCCCGGCGGCGCACGGCCGGATCGTCCTCGGGCACCACGTCGAGCCGGACCGTGTCCGGGCGGGGTGGCGCGCGCAGGGCCTGCACCGTCCAGGTCGAGCCGTTGAGCAGGCCCTTGGTGCGGTCGTTCCGGAGACAGACCAGCTTCTCGCCGACCGACGGCATCGGGTCGGTGTGGCCGGCCAACTCCCGCAGGCGGTTGTTGTAGAGGCGGCGGGTGCGGTTGAGGCCGACCAGGACCTGATCGCAGTCGAGCACCTGGGCCGGGTCGATGTCGCGGCGGCGCACCACCCGGCTCTGTCCGTACTCGCCGACCTCCAGCCGTCCGCCCTCGCGGATCGTCATCGCCATGCGCACGATCGGGTCGTCGGCCGCCTGCCGGTGCACGTCGGTCAGCATCACGTCGGGCTCGGCCTCGGTGAAGAAGCCGCCCCCGCGCACGGGCGGCAACTGGGCAGGATCGCCCAGCACCAGAACCGGCTTGTCGAAGGACAGGAGATCGTGGCCGAGATCGGAATCGACCATCGAGCACTCGTCGATGACGATGAGGTCGGCCTTGGCCGCCGGGCCGGAGCGGTTGAGGCTGAAGGTCGGGCCGCCCTCGTCGCCCTCCTTGGTGCGGTAGATCAGCGAGTGGATCGTCGCCGCGTCGTGACAGCCCTTCTGGCGCATGACCGAGGCCGCCTTGCCGGTGAAGGCGCCGTAGACGACGGGGCCGTCGATATCGTCGGCGATGCGGCGGGCGAGCGTGGTCTTGCCGGTGCCGGCATAGCCGAACAGCCGGAAGACTTGATCGCCGCCGTCGCGTCGCCACTCGGCAATGGCCTTGAGCGCTGCATCTTGTTGTGGAGAAAACATCTTCTGTGTCACAGGGCTAAGAATACTTATTAATCTCTCGTCCCTTGGGCTGGGTTTTGCATTATATCAAGCATCAGATTCCGTGACCATCCGATGCCGATAGTCAGTTGCTCTCCCATATCCGACAGATGACCAGAGTATATGCCGATGAAATCTGTTGTCATTACGCTCTTGAGATTAGTGGTAAGTGTATTATCGGACTCAACAATTGTTGCGGGTCCAAAGACCCTACGAAAAATGGGCGATCCTGACATTCCTGATCTTGAAGCTGCGTCAATAAGAAATGCAGGCTTCCCGTGCCACTCAAGGAGTGGTTCAGAAGCCAACGCTCCCCTTTTCCAGATTGGCGGCATATCATTTTCGTAATCTTTGTTAGGATAACCAACAATGAATACATCTGTACCGACGTGGTTGAACAGATGCTCATATCCAAACTCATTCAGGCAAACGGCGCCAACGACTACGCTCTCGTCGAGTTTTATTGCCGAAATATCGATTTTTAGCTCATTAAAGTTTTTGTGTTGAAACCAGAAAGGATCACAATAATTTTCGTACAATTGAATGTCGACTGTTGACCGTTTTCTACAAATGTTAGTGCTTCCGGGAACTCGTTTAGCTAAGTGAATGCGTATGGTATCTGGAACCGCCCCGCCGACGCTCAGAAAATCGCCAGTAAGTGGGTTTTTTCCAGTTAAATTATGCCAATTCGTAATAAAAAAGGGTTTTGAGTTGTACCGCCATACAAATCCTGTTCCATGGGCAATGATTTGATTTCTAAACAACATTTCTACTGGACAAGACGCAAACGATATTAGATCGATGTTTTTAACATCAATAGTATTAGACATTATTCCTCCCTTGTCGATTCAAAAAAGAGACTTGCAACATTCAAGGCCAGCGCACGGTCGGCGGCAGCGAGGACAGGATCGAGGCGACGTTGCCGCCGGTCTTCAGGCCGAAGATGGTGCCGCGATCGTAGAGCAGGTTGAACTCCACGTAGCGCCCGCGCCGGACCTGTTGCTCCTCTCGGTCGGCCTCGGTCCAGCCCTGAGCGAGGTTGCGCCAGACGATCTCGGGATACGCCTTCAGGAAGGCCTCGCCGACATCGCGGGTATAGGCCAGATCCGCCTGTGGATTTCCGGTCCAGTGATAGTCGTAGAAGATGCCGCCGATGCCGCGGGGTTCGTTGCGGTGCTTGAGGTGGAAATACTCGTCGCACCACGCCTTGTACTTCTCGTAGTTCGCGGCCGGTGCGTGCCGTTCGCAGGCCTCGCGCAGGCAGGCGTGGAAGAACTGCGTGTCGGGATCATCCTGGGTGCGCCGCCGGTCGAGAACGGGGGTGAGATCGGCCCCACCGCCGAACCACGCCTTCGTCGTGACGACGAAGCGGGTGTTCATGTGCACCGTCGGAACGTTCGGGTTCCAGGGGTGGACGATGAGCGAGATGCCGGTGGCGAAGAAGCGCGGGTCCTCGGCCGCGCCGGGCATCTGCGCGCGGAATTCCGGCGCGAACTCGCCGTGGACGGTGGAGACGTGGACGCCCGCCTTCTCGAACACGCGGCCCTTCAGCATCGCCATGACGCCGCCCCCGCCCGGTGCGCCGCTATGGTCGGTGCGCTGCCAGGGCGTCTTCTCGAACGTGCCGGCCTCCTCGGGCGCGTCCGGGTGGAACGGGCCGGCGGCCTGATCCTCCAGGGTCTCGAGCGCCGTCACGATCCGGTCGCGCAGGGTCGCGAACCACGCCTGCGCCTCGCTCTTCAGCGCGGCGAGGTCGTCGGGTGAGGGCAGGGGTGCCGGTTCGGGGGCGGGGGTCGGGGCAGCCGTCGCGTCGCTCATGACCTCAGGCTTTCCCACCCGCGCCCCGATCCGTCAATTCGGGGCACGGTCGCGAGGGCCCCTCATGCCGCGCCCCCGGCGTGCCCCTCGGTGTGCCCCTCGGCATGTCCGTCGACGGTCGGCTCGATCGCCGTGCCGTTCCGCAGCCCGCCGACTAGCGCATCAAGGCTGCCCTTGCCCTCGGCGAAGCCCGCCTCGTTCAGGATCGCCCCGAGGATGGGGCTGTTGTACTGGTAGCGCAGCAGGTGACCCGACAGGCTGTCGCCGAAGCTCGCGGAGGCGCCGTTCCCGCCGCCGCCCATCATGCCGCCCGCGTCGAAGATGCGGATCGAGTCGATCTTTTCCACCGCCCGCATGCTCTCGCGCAGGGCATCCGGGATGATGCCGAGGCGCTTCAGCCCGGTCTCGTAGCTGCGCGCTTCCGCCGAGAGGGCGTTGCGGGCCTCATTCATCACCCGCTCGCGCTCGGCCTCCGCCTGGCCGAGCTTGGTGATGGCTTCCGCCTTCGAGGCGGCGGCGGTCGCCTCGGCCTCGGCGAGCGTGGTGATGGCGTTGGCCCGGTCCTCGGCCGCGCGCCGCTCGGCCTCCGCCGTCACGGTCACCCCGGTGGCCTCCCGCTCCGCCTCCCGCTTGGCGGCGATGACCGCGATCTCGCGCTCGCGCTCGGCGATCTCCTTGGCCTTGGCGGTGGCGACGCGCTCCTCGGCCGCCACCGCCAGAGCCTCGGCGTCCTTGGCGGCGGCCCGCGCCTCCGATTCCCGCTGCGAGCGCTCGGCGATCTTGATGGCGTTGTCCTGCAGCACGAGCTGGCGCTCGCGCTCGGCCTCCGCGTTGCGCTGGGCGATGGCCAGATCCGCCTCGATCCGGGCGCCCTCCGAGTTCTTGCGCGCCTCGGCCTCGCGCAGGCGCACCGCCTGCTCGCGCTCGATCCGGGCGGTCTCCTCGCTCTGCTGGGCGCGCTGCTCGGCCTGGGCGGTCTCGGCCCGGGTCTCGGCGGTCTTGTTGGCGATGTCGCGCTCCTGGGCGAGCTCCGCCTCTCGGGTGGTGCGCTTGATCTCGAGCTGCTTGAGCGCGGTCTCGCGGTCCTTCTCGGCCACGGCCACCTCGGCGTTCCGCTCGGTGGCGTTGCGCTCCTTGCGGCGCTGCTCGGTGATCTCCTTGAGGCGCGCCAGACCTTCCGCGTCGAATGAGTTGTCGGGGTTGAAGTGTTCGATCGAGGTCTGGTCGAGGCGCGTCAGAGAGGCGGATTCGAGTTCGAGGCCGTTGTGGCGCAGATCGCCCGAGACCGCCTCCTGCACGCCCTTCACGAAGGCGGCGCGCTTCTCCTGAAGGTCGGGCAGGGTCATGCCGGCGGCCACCGCCCGCAGGGCATCGACGAACTTGGCCTCGATCAGCTCGCGCAGCAGCATGGCGTCGTTGGTGCGGTCGCCGAGCGTCTGCGCGGCGAGCGCGATCGATTCCTCCCGGGGCTCGACCCGCACGTAGAACTCGACCGTGATGTCGGCCCGCAGGCGGTCCTTGGTGATGAGCGACTCGTTGCCCGAGCGCTTCACTTCGAGCCGCAGGGTGTTGAGGTTCACCATGGCGATGGAGTGGAAGACCGGCAGCAGCACCGCGCCGCCATCGACCACGACCTTGCGCCCGCCCAGACCGGTGCGGACGAAGGCGGTGTCCCGCGTCGTGCGCCGGTAGAGCCGGCTGAAGACGAAGCCGATTCCGAGGAGCGCCACGACGATGATGCCGGCGATCACCAGCAGGTTGACGATGCCGGAACTGACCATGTCCATCGTGAGCGGCCCTTTCAGTCGTGGGGGAGTGAGCGATCAGAGATCCGGCGCGGCGGGCACCGCGACGTAGACGGCGTCGGCCCGGTCCACGATCAGCACGCGGGCGCCGGATTCCATGGCGGGCGCGCCGGGGGCGGCCCGGGCGCGCAGGAAGTGGGTGTTGCCGTGGCGGTCGACCGTTCGGACCTGTCCCGGAAGTCCCTGGTCGAGCGGCCCGAGGGTGACCTCGGCGGTCGCCCCGATCAGATCCTCGGCGCTGACCACGTAGCTCTCGTCGCGCGGGATCAGGCGGGCGACGGTCCGGGTCGAGAGACGCAGGGCCGGCAGCGTCGCCGCGCCGGCGAGCACCACGGCCAGGGCGGCCGGCAGGGGCGCCACGAGGGCGGCGGCGAGCGTCTGCACGATGAAGCCGGCCAGCGCGAAGGCGGCGAGCGCGAGGATCAGCAGGATCAGGAAGGGCACGCGGCCGCGATTGATCCACGACATCAGCGCGGCGGGCGAGAACGCCCCATCCGCATCCGCTGCCGTCGTCAGGTCGCCGCCACCGGCCTCGTGGCCGAGGGCGCCGTCCACGAGCCCCGAGAGGGATTGCCCGAGCAGGAGGGAGAGCGCCTCCACCAGGACGAGGCCCGCCATCACCGCCGCCGCCAGGGTGAAGGGGAACAGGGCGGGCCCTGCCAGCGCCGTCATGAAGGTCGGCCCTGCTTCAGCGCCGCGAGCCGCCGCTCGATGGCGTCGTCGCGGTGCAGCCGGTCGAGTTCCTCGACCGAGGGGTCGGCCGCCGCGGAGGCCGTGCCGGTGAGCCGGTCGATCGCACGCAGCGATCGTTCGAGCTGGCGCGCGCGCTCGGCATCCTCGCCGCCGTAGCCGGTGAGCGGGTCGGTCGCCTTCGCAGGGGGATTGCGCAGCAGCGCGATCCGGTGCTCGGCGTCCCGCCGGGCCGCGGTGGCCGCCTGCATCGCCTTGGAGGCCGCCCCGTGGCGCTCGGCCACCTCGGCGAGGCTCGAATCGATCGCCTCGATCTGGCTCTCCAGGTCGAGCTGGCGCGCGATGCCGGCCCGCGCCAGATCCTCGCGCCCGCCCGAGAGGGCGACCGACAGCTTCTCGGGAAGCGCGGCCAGTTCGCCGTCGAGCTGACCCCGGCGGGCGGTGAGGCGGTGCTCCTCCGCCTTGATCTTGCCGAGGTCGAGCCGGGCCTCGTGGATCACCGCGTCGATCTCGCGCAACGCCTGCTCGGCCACCGCGAGGCCGTTGCGGTCCTCCACGGCTTCGAGGGCGGCGTTGGACAGGCCGCCGATGATCCGGCCGACGCGGGTCAGGATGTTCTCGGGCATGCGGGTCTCCTCCTTCGGTGCCGTGACGGAGACGCCCACCTGGATGGTGAGCGCGTCGCCCGCGAGGGTGAGGCGGGCGCTGGAGAGTTCGCGCCAGGGGCCGTCATAGCCCTCGACGCGGTAGGGCATGGTGCGCCGGCCGCAGAGCGTGGACAGGGCGATCTCCGAGGCGCTCTTCACGCTGAACAGCTTGTCGTCGAGCGGAATCGACGTGACGGCCTGCGGGTCGAGACCCGCCGCCTGCTGCGCGAAATCGCGGATGCCGAGTGTGACGAGGCGGGCCGGCAGGCCGGTCTCGTCGCGCACGCGCCCGTAGCCGTGCTCGATCAGGGCGACGACGTTGGCCCGCAAGCCATGCTCTCTGCGGATCTCCCCGAGGATGACGAGCATCCGCCGGTAGGCCGCGAGCAGGGTCCGAACCGCATCGAGATCCGCCGGCTCGGGCAGCAGCCGGTAGGTGAGGCGAGAGGGAAGGGCGCCCGAGCGAGTCACGAATCGAGGCTAAAACACCGCTTCGGTGTTTTCAAGGATCGCGCAAGCATCGGCTGTGACGCGCGGCTGCCGACATTCACTCCGAGTGTGCGGGAGCACATCGATCCTGTCGGGCGGGTCGACTTCGTCCGCGGTGGCACCTTGGCGACAAAAAAACCCCGCCCGGGATGGGCGGGGTCTGTATCATCCAAATGTTGAGGGGTGGGGTCAGGCGGCCCGGACGGTCGAGAGGAAGCGCTGCACCTCGGCCGACAGGTGCTCGGATTGCCGGGACAGCTCCGCGGCCGAGGTGAGCACCTGACCGGCCGCCGCGCCGGTCTCCTCCGAGGCCTGCGCCACGCCCGAGATGTTGCGCGTCACCTCGGAGGTGCCGCTGGAGGCCTGCGAGACGTTGCGCACGATCTCCTGGGTGGCCGCGCCCTGCTGCTCGACCGCGGCGGCGATCCCGGCCGCCACGTTGTTGATCTCGCGGATACGGCTGGTGATCGCGCCGATCGCCGCGACGGCCTGATCCGTCACACCCTGGATCGCGCCGATCTGACCCGAGATCTCCTCGGTGGCGCGCGCCGTCTGGCCGGCAAGCTCCTTGACCTCCGTGGCCACCACCGCGAAGCCGCGACCGGCCTCGCCGGCGCGGGCCGCCTCGATCGTGGCGTTGAGCGCGAGCAGGTTGGTCTGGGAGGCGATGTTGGAGATCAGCCCGACCATGTCGCCGATCCGGGCCGAGGTCGTCTTCAGCACCTGGACGAGTTGCGTGGTCTGGTCGGCCTCGTCCACGGCGGCCTGGGCCAGCCCGGCCGAGCCCTGCACCTGACGACCGATCTCCTGGACGGATACCCCCAGCTCCTCGGCGGCCGCGGCCACCGTGCCGACGTTGGAGGCGGCTTCCTCGGCCGCGGCGGCCACGGTCGTGGATTGCGAGGCCGTCTCGGTGGCGGTCGCGGTCATCTGCTGGGCGGTGGCCTGCAGCTCGGTCGCCGAGGACGAGACCATGCCGACGATGCCGCCGACCGCCGCCTCGAAGCCGTCGGCCAGTTCGACCATCGTGCGCTTGCGCTCGGCCGCTGCGGCTTCGTCCGCGCGCCGACGCACCTCCGCCTCCTCGGCAGCCTTGCGCGCCACCATGGCCTTGATGCCCTCGACGGCTTGGGCGACCGCACCGATCTCGTCGCCGCGCGCGGCCTCCTTGATCTCGGCCTCGATCTCGCCGCGCGCCATCCTCCGGAGGACGCCCACGAGGCTTCCGAGCGGGCGGGTCACCGCGAACACGACGATCGAGCCGGCCAGCGCCATCGCACCCAGAAGGCCGACGACGGCGAAGCCGATGAGCATGTAGGTGCCGCGATCGGCGTCCGCGGTCGCCTTCGCCTTTGCCGCGGCGAGTTCGTTGGCCAGCACCGTGGATCGATTCTGCATCCACTCGTTCAGCTTGAGCCGCGCAGGAATGCCGACATCCCGCGCGATCCGGAAGGCTTCGTCGCCCTGCTGACGCATGCCCAGATCGTAGACGCGATCGAGCGTGGCGAAGAAGCTCTCGATGTCCCGCCGCATGACCTCGTTGGCGGTCCGCCGCTCCGGCGTATCGGACAGGTTGAGGAGTCGGTCGGCGCCCTCCCGGGCCTCGGTCATGCCGGCCTGCTGGCGCGTGCGGAAGCGACCCTTGTTCTGCGGATCGCTGTCGAGCAACATGTTGCGGTCCATCACGGCGGCCTCGGTGATGCCGCCGCGCATATGCATCAGCGCATCCAGGCGTACGGCCTGGACATCGACGATCCTGGCCGTCTGATCCGAGAGACCCCGCATCACGTCGCGGGCATAGACGATCAGACCGGCACTGATGACGAGTGTCAGGGCGAATGGTAACGCGATCTTAACGATCAGCTTGGCGTTGCTGAAGAAATTCATCGACGTACCTAAAAATCGAGCAGAGTGCCTCCGACCTATCGAGCGATTTTCCCGTAAAATCCGAGTTAACATTTGCAATAATGCCGGCCCCTTTGGGGGTGAGCAGCCCACTCGCGCGTCACCCCACCTGCCGGATCGCCTCGCCCAGGATCATCGCGGCGCAGACGGCGACGTTGAGGGAGCGCAGGCCCGGGCGGATCGGCACGACGACCCGAGCGTCGGCCGCCGCGTGGACCGCCTCCGGCAGGCCGGCCGATTCACGCCCCATCAGCAGGCAGTCTCCGTCGCGGAAGGCATGCTGCGTGTAGGGCACCGAGCCGGTCGTCGTGGCGAGCACGAGGCGGAGACCGGCCTCCTGCCGCCACGCCTGAAAGGCGTCCCAGGAGCGGTGCCGGGTGATCGCCACGTGGTCGAGATAGTCGAGCCCCGAGCGGCGTAGGTGACGGTCCGAGGTGTCGAAGCCCGCCGGCTCGATGATCTCCACCGCCACGCCGAGGCAGGCGGCCATGCGCAGCATCGTGCCCGCGTTCTGCGGGATGTCGGGCTGGTAGAGGGCGAGGCGCAGCATCGCGGATTCGGGCAGTGCAAGGCGGGGCAGGGTCCTGCCTGCGGCATGGGCGCAGGGTTGGCCTTCCGTCAAGGAGGCTTACCTGAGGCTCTCGTTCCTCGCGCGGTCCCTTGAAAACATGTTCCTCGATTGGCTCGAGCGCCGCATCGACCCGTTCGCGCCCTTCGACGATCGGCGTATGCCGCCCAAGAACGTGCTGGGCTTCGCCGGCTTCTACCTGCGTCCGATCCGCGCCGCGCTCGTCGTGCTATTCGTCATCGCGGTGGTGGCCGGCGGCATCGAGGCCTCGCTCTACCTGCTGATGCGCTGGTTCATCGATCTGATGAGCGTGGCCGACCGCGCCACCGTCATCAGCGACAACGCGACCCCGCTGACGCTCGCCGCGCTGTTGCTGCTGGTGGTGCGCCCCTTCACGATCTGGCTGCACGAGGTCGCCTCGAACCAGCTCGTGGTGCCGCAATCCACCAACCAGATCCGCTGGCGCACGCATCTCTACACGCTCGGCCACTCGCTCTCGTACTTCCAGGCGGATTTCGCCGGGCGGCTCGCCAACCGCACCGTGCAGGTGGGGCCGGCGGTGCGCGAACTCGCCGTCGTGTTCATCGACACGCTGCTCTACGTCGCGATCTACGCCGTCACCGCGATCGGCCTGTTCTCCTCGATCTCCGCCTGGCTCGCCCTGCCGGTCGTGATCTGGGTCGCGGCCTATGCGGGCCTGACGGCGTGGTTCGTGCCCCGCGCCCGCACCCGCTCGCACCTCACCGCGGAGACCCGCTCGACCCTGATCGGCCGGGTGGTGGACAGCTACACCAACATCCTCACCGTGAAGCTCTTCGCCCGCGACCGCGAGGAGCGCGCCGCCGTGCGCGACGCGGTCGATACGCATACGAGGGCCTATCTCCACCAGTTCCGGCTGACCACGCTGACGACGAGCCTCCTCGGCGGGCTCAACAGCCTGCTCCTGTTCGCCACGGCCTATGTCTGCTTCGCCCTGTGGCAGCGCGGCGCGATGACGACCGGCGAGGCCTCGGCCGGCCTCGCGCTCATCCTGCGGCTGATGGCGATGTCGGGCTGGGTGATGCAGACCGTGCGCGGCGTGTTCGAGAATGTCGGCGTGATCCAGGAGAGCATGCAGACCATCGCCCGGCCGCACGCCCTCACCGACGCGCCCGACGCGAAGACGCTCCACGTCACCGGTGGCGACATCCGCTTCGAGCACGTGGATTTCCACTACGGCCGGGGCGATGCCAGCATCATCGAGGATCTGTCGTTCCACATCCGTCCGGGTGAGAAGGTCGGCCTCGTCGGCGTCAGCGGCGCGGGCAAGAGCACCATCACCGCGCTGCTGCTGCGCCTGCACGATGTCGAGGGTGGGCGCATCCTGATCGACGGGCAGGACATCGCCGGCGTGACGCAGGATTCCCTGCGCGGTGCCATCGCCATGGTCAGCCAGGACACCTCGCTCCTGCATCGCTCGATCCGCGACAACATCGGTTACGGCCGTCCCGATGCGAGCGACGCGGAGATCGAGCGGGCCGCGCGGCTGGCGCACGCCCACGACTTCATCCTCGACCTCGTGGACCACAAGGGCCGGCGCGGCTACGACGCCCATGTCGGCGAGCGCGGGGTGAAGCTCTCGGGCGGCCAGCGCCAGCGCATCGCCATCGCCCGCGTCATCCTCAAGGATGCGCCGATCCTGATCCTCGACGAGGCGACGAGCGCCCTCGACAGCCAGGTCGAGGCGGCGATCCAGGAGGCGCTCGACACGCTGATGGGCGACAAGACCGTGCTCGCCATCGCCCACCGGCTCTCGACCATCGCCGCGCTCGACCGGCTGATCGTGATCGACCGCGGCCGGATCGTCGAGGAGGGCACCCATGCCGAACTGATCCGCCGGGGCAGCCTCTACGCCGACCTGTGGCGGCGCCAGTCCGGCGGCTTCCTGGGAGACCGCGCCTCGGCGCCGGCCTCGTAGAGCGAAAAAGAGACGGGTTTCGTGACCACTGCACCGAGCCTCGCGGCGACCGGCTTCGAGCGGCCGCCCGCTGCCCCGTGGCGGGACGAGCTGCGGGCGACCCTGCGCCTGTCGGCGCCGCTCGTCCTCATCAACCTCGCCCAGCACGGGCTGGTGGCCTCCAACGCGGTGCTGCTCGGGCGGCTCGGCGCCGAGCCCATCGCCGCGGGCGCGCTCGCCACCAGCCTCTACCTGCTGCTGTTCATCGGCGGCATCGGCCTCACCTCCTCGGTGGCGCCGCTCGTCGCCGAGGCCGTCGGCCGGGCGGGCACCGGGACGCGGGGCGGCGAGGTCCGACGCATCGTCCGGGCCGGGCTCTGGGTCGGCCTCCTCGTCACGCTCGCGCTGATGCCGCTGCTCTGGTTCACCGAGAGCCTGCTGCTGCGGCTCGGCCAGGAGCCGGCGGTGGCGCGGGAGGCCGGCGCCTACATGCGGGTGCTACAATGGTGGATGTTCCCGGCGCTCGCCTTCATGGTGCTGAAGGGCGCGCTCGCCGCGCTCCAGCGTCCGGGGCCGCCGCTCGCGGTGAGTCTCGTGGCGCTTCCGCTCAATCTCGGGCTCGGCGCCCTCCTCGCCTTCGGTCCCCCGAATCTCGGCATCGTCGGCGTGGCGCTCGGCACGGTGGTGACCGAGTTCCTGGCCTTCGCCGCGCTGGTGCTGGTGATCCGCCTCGACCGGGACCTGCGGCGCCACGGGATGTTCGAACGCCTCTGGCGCCTCGATACCGCGCGCCTCGCCCGCGTCGTGCAGGTGGGCCTGCCCATGGGCGTGGCCGGCGTCGCCGAGGCCGGATTGTTCGAGGCGGCGACGGTGGCGATGGGCACCTTCGGCACGGTGCCGCTCGCCGCCCACGCGATCACGCTCCAGATCGCGGCGACCTGCTTCATGGTGCCCAACGGCATCGGACAGGCGGCGACGGTGCGGGTCGGCCGCGCCCTCGGGGCCGGGGACACGGCCGGCCTGCGCCGCGCCGGGGCCGTCGCGCTCTGGCTCGGCTTCGGCTTCATGGTGCTCTGCGCGTTGGGCCAACTCGCGGCGCCGCAAGTCCTGATCGGGCTGTTCCTTGATGCGGGTGCGCCGGGCGCGGCGGACGTGTATCCCGTGGCCGCCGGCTTCCTGATCTTCTCGGCCCTGTTCGCGATCTCGGACGGGGTGCAGTCGGTGGCGCTCGGCTGCCTGCGCGGGCTGCAGGACACCAAGGTGCCGATGCTGATCGCGCTCGCCGGCTACTGGGGCCTCGGCGTTCCGCTCGGGGCGACCCTGGCCTGGGGCTTCGGCATGGGCGGGCGCGGCATCTGGGCCGGCTTCTGCGCCGGGCTGCTCGCGGTCTCGATCCTGCTCGTGGCGCGCTGGCTGCGCCTCAGCGCGGGGCCGCGCGTCCCATCGGCGCAGGCCGCTTAGAGGAACCGCGCCCGAACGCCCGGGTTTGCGTTCCCGAACGAGGCGGCAGGAGCGATCCGATGGCGGACAAGGACGATCACGAGACGATCTGGCGGGACTTCAAGTCCGCCGTGAACATGACCGCCGCGGCGCTCGAGAAGTTTCTGGAGACCGACGAGAGCCAGTCGGTCGGGCAGAAGAAGGACGGGGGCGAGGCCACCGGCCACAAGGAGGGCCGGCGCATCGTCGCGATCCTCAACACCAAGAAGGCCGACCTCAGCGACGACGACTACGCCCACATGAAGAAGGTCGTCGGCTACGTCCACCGCCACCTCAAGCAGGGCGGCCCGGCCGACAAGGACAAGATGAAGGACTCGCCCTGGCGCCTGTCGCTGATGAACTGGGGCCACGATCCGCTGAAGGATTAGAAGAGATCCGCGAAAGTTGTCCGGCCCGGCCGGCCTACGCCGCCTTGCGCCGCTCCGGGTAGAGGCCCGCCAGACCCTCTTCCGTCGCGGCGCAGACGCCGCGCTCGGTAATGAGGCCGGTGACGAGGCGCGCGGGCGTCACGTCGAAGGCAGGGTTGGCCACCGGGCTTCCCGGCGAGACGACCGCGATGGTGGCGAAGTCGCCAGCATCCGTGCGGCCGGTGAGATGCGTGACCTCGCGGGCGTCGCGCTCCTCGATCGGGATGTCGCGCACGCCGTCCGACAGCGTCCAGTCGATCGTCGAGAAGGGGAGCGCCGCGTAGAACGGCACGCGGTTGTCGCTCGCCGCCAGCGCCTTCAGATAGGTGCCGATCTTGTTGCACACGTCGCCCGCCGCGGTGGTGCGGTCCGAGCCGACGATGCAGATGTCCACCTGCCCGTGCTGCATCAGGTGGCCGCCGGCATTGTCGGCGATCACCGTGTGGGGCACGCCGTGCGCGTTCAGCTCGAAGGCGGTGAGCGCCGCGCCCTGGTTGCGCGGCCGGGTCTCGTCCACGAAGACGTGGACCGGCACGCCGGCATCGTGCGCCACGTAGATCGGCGCGAGCGCGGTGCCCCAGTCGACGGTGGCGAGCCAGCCGGCGTTGCAATGGGTCAGCACGTTGACGGGCCCGCCCTTGCGCGCGGCGGTCTCGGCCAGGATCTTGGCGCCGTGCTCGCCGATGGCGCGGCAACTCGCGACATCCTCGTCGGCGATCCGCGCCGCTTCCGTGAAGGCGCGGCTCTCGCGCTCGGCCGCGGGCACGGGGCGCAGCACCGCCACCATGCGGTCGAGCGCCCAGCGCAGGTTGATCGCGGTCGGCCGCGTGGCGGCGAGCGTCGCGCTGGCCCGCTCGATTCCGGCCTCGCTCGCATCCTCCCGCATCGCCAGGGCGAGCCCGTAGGCGGCGGTGACGCCGATCAGCGGCGCGCCGCGCACCACCATGGTGCGGATCGCGACCGCCGCGTCGTCGAGGCTGGTCAGCCGTTTCACCTCGAAGGCGAAGGGCAACCGTGTCTGGTCGATGACCGCGACGGAGCGCCCGTCGGCATCGGGGAAGATGGTGCGGTAGGGGCGTCCGTCGATCTTCATAAGGTCCGTTTCGCACGAAGAGCCCGCTCGCGCCAATCCCGTGGAGCCAAGACCGTCCGCGAGGGCGATCAGCGGACGGCCGCCGCATCGCTGCCGCGACTTCGAGCGTATTATCATATGATGTTCGCGTCGATCTCGCAGCGGGAGCGTTCGTTGGAGAACAGAGCGCGAAACGGATCGTTCGTAGAGCCAGTGGAGTCGTAGGGTTAATCCATCAAGACTTCGATGATTGTCGATAAAATCCGACGACTGTTTCAGGGAATCGCAACGGACGGCGTGCATGTCTGTCGCATCGGGGCGGTGAGGCCGCCTGCCGCGATCCGGGCGGATGGACGACACGATGGTGCGATCGACTCAGCGATTGGCGGCCGACGAGGGTGGCGCCATCGTCGTGATCTTCTGCCTTATGCTGCCGCTGATGGTCGGGGTGACCGGCATGGCGGTGGATTTCGGAGGCGCGCTGCGTGTCCGCACCGTCGAGCGCCGGGTCGCCGATGCGGCGGCCCTGCTGATCGCCAATGCCGAGACGCCCGACGCCGCCACGCAGGCGATCGCGCTGGCCAAGGCCGATCTCACGGCCCAACTCGGTGCGCGCAGCGATACGGGGGGCTACACCGTCGAGGGTCAGTGGCTGGACAGCGCCAATTACCGCCTCACGATTTCGGTCCGGGTCAAAACCAGCCTGATCAATCTCGTGCCCGGAATGCCCAAGGAACTGGTCGTCAGTACCGCGACCACCGTCAACCGCATTGCGCCGCAATACGAAACCGTTCCGCCGACCATGTCCCAGCTGTCCCCGGAGGCGGCCGACTACAACCGGGTGTATTTCTACTGCTACTCGACCGATCCGGCGCGCCAGAAGAGTGCCGACGGCGGGCGCAGGGAGATCACCCCGATCGCCGACAACGCCGATCCACCGAGCGTCTACGACCTGAAGAAGATGCCGAAATGTCAGGCGAGCGAGGTGCCCAGCTACATGCTGCGCAACGTGCGCGACGCGAGGACTCAGTCGCGGCGATGGGACGAAGTGGGCAACAACACGTACGAGTACTACACGGACGTGACGATCGACCCGACCACGCGGGTGCAGACCTTCAATCTGAAGGGCTACAATCTCGGAAAGAAGTCGACGGTCGATCTGACCAACACCCCCATCCTGGAGACGATCATCTGCGATACGGAGGTCAAGTGCCGCACCGCGAAGTCGAAGGGCGGCGACATCCCCGATCGGAAGACCAACCGGAACCCGCTGACCGCGACGACCAGCTGCCTTGAGGGCAAGTACATGTATTACGGCTGGGAGGATCGTCCCGGCGGCGACCGGGACTACGACGACATCCGGCTGGTGATCAGCTGTCCCAAGCAGATCAAGGTCGTCGACAAGCAGGTGCGTATCGTCGAGTGAGGCGCGGCTGCGCCGGAGCGTTCAATCCGCTCCGGCGCAGCCGCAATCGGGACGAGCCCGTCAGCGCGGCACCCGCTCGACATAGATGTCGATATAGGCGCCGTCCTCCAGGCCGAGCAGCTCCCGGATCATGCCGGGGAGCTTGCACAGCAGGGCGGGCATGGTCGGCGCCTCGGTGGTGAGCCCCGGGATCGGGGAATCGTGCACGAAGAAGACGCCGGCTGACGCGTCCCAGGCGCAGCGGACGGTGACTTTGCAACCCATCTTGCGGTCCAATTCGTCGGAGGGGAGGGGGGACGGTGCGGAAGTCCGCGCGTCGTCGCCGTCGAGGGGGCGGCCGGGCGCGGCCTCAGAAACGGACGGGCCGGACACGCTTCACCTGCGGGATCTCCTCGATCGCCCGGAGCACGTCCGGGGACACCTCGGCATCCACCGAGACGAAGGCGATGGCCGCGCCGCCCTTCGACTCGCGGCCCATGGCGAAAGTCCCGAGATTGACGCCGGCCTCGCCGAGCACCGAGCCGAAGCGGCCGACGAAGCCGGGCTTGTCGTGGTTGCGCACGTAGAGCATCAGCGGCGCGAAGGGCGCGTCGATGTTGATGCCGCGGATCTCGATGACGCGCGGCTTGCCGTCGTTGAAGACGGTGCCGGCGGCGTCGCGCGGCATGTCCTCGTCCTCGACCGTGATGCGCACCACGGACTCGTAGTCGCTCGCGCCGCCCTCACGCTTGATCTCGTCCACGACGATCCCGCGATCGCGCGCGATCACCGGGGCCGAGACCATGTTCACGTCCTGCAGGATCGGGCGGAGCACGCCGGTCACCGCGGCGGAGGTGAGCGCCCGGGTGTTCATGCCGGCCACCGCTCCCTCGTAGGTGATGCGGATACCCTTGATCGGCGCCTCGGTGAGCTGGCCCAGGAACGAGCCGAGCTTCTCGGCGAGCACCACGAAGGGCTTGAGGCGGGGGGCTTCCTCGGCCGAGATCGAGGGGAAGTTGATCGCGTTGGTGATCGCACCGCTGAGCAGGTAGTCGGCCATCTGCTCGGCCACCTGGAGCGCGACGTTCTCCTGCGCCTCGGAGGTCGCGGCGCCGAGATGGGGCGTGCAGATCACGTTGGGATGGCCGAAGAGGGGGTTCTCGATCGCCGGCTCGGTCACGAAGACGTCGAGGGCCGCGCCCGCCACGTGGCCGGAATCGAGGGCGGTGCGCAGGGCCACCTCGTCCACGAGGCCGCCGCGGGCGCAGTTGACGATGCGCACGCCGCGCTTGGTCCTGGCGAGGTTCTCGGCCGAGAGGATGTTACGGGTCTTGTCCGTCATCGGCACGTGCAGGGTGATGATGTCGGCGCGCGCCAGCAACTCGTCGAGCTCGACCTTCTCCACGCCGATCTCGACGGCACGCTCCGGCGTCAGGAAGGGATCGTAGGCGACGACCTTCAGCTTGAGACCGATCGCCCGGTCGGCGACCACGGCGCCGATATTGCCGCAGCCGATCACGCCGAGCGTCTTGGCCGTCAGCTCGACGCCCATGAAGCGGTTCTTCTCCCACTTGCCGGCCTGGGTGGAGGCGTCCGCCGCCGGGATCTGGCGGGCCAGCGCGAACATCATGGCGATGGCGTGCTCGGCGGTGGTGATCGAGTTGCCGAAGGGCGTGTTCATCACGATCACGCCCTTGGCGGTGGCGGCCGGCACGTCGACGTTGTCGACGCCGATGCCGGCGCGGCCGACCACCTTGAGGCGGGTGGCCTCGGCGAGCAGCTTGCCCGTCACCTTGGTGGCGGAGCGGATGGCGAGGCCGTCATACTGGCCGATGACGGCGGCGAGCGCCTCTTTGTCCTTGCCGAGACCCGGCTGGAAGTCGACCTCAATGCCACGATCCCGAAAGATCTGGACCGCAGCGTCGGAGAGGGCGTCGGAGATCAGGACCCTGGGTTTGGCCGGGGTGAATTGGGGCATGAGAAGCACCTCACGTCGTGCAGGCGCGCAGGATCGCTCGCTCGTTGGCGAGGCTTGGCCGGCCGGCGCGTCGTCGCGCGGAACACGAGACCGGCGGATCGCTGGAGCGCGGTGATAAGCAAATGGCCGGTCTCGCGACCGGCCATCGTGACGTCTCGGACCCTCAGGCCGCCGCGGCGGCGAGCGCCGCCTTTTCCTGGGCGAAGGCCCAATCGAGCCAAGGCGTGAGCGCTTCGATGTCGGAGGCCTCGACGGTGGCTCCGCACCAGATGCGCAGGCCTGCCGGCGCGTCGCGGTAGGCGCCGAAGTCGAAGGCGACCCCTTCAGCCTCCAGCCGCTTCACGATCCCGGCGGCGACCTGCTTCACCACGGCGTCGCCCTTGGCGAGCACGTCCGGGTCGGTGATCACAAGGCACACGCCCGTGTTCGAGTAGGTGGCCGGGTCCACCGCGAGGTGGCCGATCCAGGGCGTGCGCGCCACCCACGCGTGGACCGCCCGCGCATTGGCATCCGCCCGCGCGTGCAGCGCGTCGAGGCCGCCGATGCTCTGCGCCCATTTCAGGGTGTCGAGGTAGTCCTCGACCGCGAGCATGGAGGGCGTGTTGATGGTCTCGCCCTTGAAGATGCCCTCGATCAGCCGGCCGCCCTTGGTCAGGCGGAACACCTTCGGGATCGGCCAAGCCGGCGTATGGCTCTCCAGGCGCGCCACCGCGCGCGGCGAGAGGATCAGCATACCGTGCGCGGCCTCGCCGCCCATCACCTTCTGCCAGGAATAGGTGACGACATCGAGCTTGTCCCAGGGCAGCGGCATCGCGAAGGCGGCCGAGGTCGCGTCGCAGATCGTGACGCCCTCGCGGTCGTCGGCGATCCAGTCGGCATGCGGAACCTTCACGCCGGCGGTGGTGCCGTTCCAAGTGAAGACGACGTCGTTGTTCTTGGTGTCGATCGCGTCGAGCTTGGGCAGGATGCCGTGCTCGCCGACATGCACGACCGGCTCGATCTTGAGTTCCTTCAGGGCGTCGGTGACCCACTCGGCGCCGAAGGAATCCCAGGCCATGACCTCGACGGTCTTCGGGCCGAGCATCGACCACATCGCCATCTCGACGGCGCCGGTATCGGAGCCGGGGACGATGCCGATGCGGTAGTCGGCGGGAACGCGCAGAACCTTGCGGGTGAGTTCGATCGCCTCGACGAGCTTGGCCTTGCCGGCGGCCGAGCGGTGCGAGCGGCCGAGTGCGGCGCCGGAGAGGGCATCGAGGGTCCAGCCGGGACGCTTCGTCGTGGGGCCGGACGAGAAATAGGGCACGCGCGGGCGCGCGGCGGGAGCCGTGGTCGTCATATCTGCCATCCTTCCAGATGAGCGCCTCCCGTTGGGGGGAGGTGTCCCGCTGCCGGAGATGACGGATTCCGCCTCACAAGGCAAGGGGCTTTTCCAGCATTCACGCGGGTGCGCGCGAGAGTTGACGGAACAATAATTCAGTCTTCGACAGACTAATCGAGAGAAGATCGATCTAAGGTTTCTCGGCCGCGAGAAGGTCGGGCCGGCGCGCCCGCGTCAGTGCGCGGCTCTGCTCCGCCCTCCAGCGGGCGATGGCCGCGTGGTTGCCGCCCATCAGCACGTCGGGAATCGTGCGACCCTCCCATTCCCGGGGGCGGGTGTAGTGCGGGTATTCCAGCAGCCCGCCCTCGAAGCTCTCCTCGACGCCCGAGGCGTGCTTGCCCATCACGCCGGGCAAAAGGCGCACGCAGGCGTCGACCAGCACCAGGGCCGCGATCTCGCCGCCCGAGAGCACGTAATCGCCGATGGAGACTTCCTCCAAGTCGCGCGCCCGGATCACCCGCTCGTCCACCCCCTCGAAACGCCCGCAGACGATGACGGCGCCCGGCCCCTCCGCCAGCGCCCGCACCCGCGCCTGCGTCAGCGGTCTTCCGCGCGGCGACATCAGGAGCCTGGGGCGGGGATCGTCGGCCGTCGCCGCGGCGTCGATGGCCGCGCCGAGCACGTCGCAGCGCAGCACCATGCCGGCCCCGCCGCCTGCCGGGGTGTCGTCCACGCTCCGGTGGCGGCCGAGGCCGTGCTCGCGGATCTGCCGGGCCTCGAGGCTCCAGGCCCCGCGGGCAAGCGCGTCGCCGGACAGCGAGTGGCCCAGCGGCCCGGGAAACATCTCCGGATAGAGCGTCAGCACCGTGGCCCGCCAGGGGGCAGCATTCTCGTTCATACCGCTTGATGGCGGTGCCGGCCGGGGCGGTCAACGCAAGAGCCGGCTCCTCGCTTTGCCGGTATGCCGCCCTCAGCGCCGGGCGGTCGGAGCGTGCCGCTTCGGTGCGGAATGCCGCTGGCCCTTCAGCCGCCGCTGCGACCGCGGAGCAAGGCGGCGCTGCGCGGGCTCGACGTTCCGGCCGGCCAACGGCTCGGCGTCTGCGGGGCGGTTCACCGTCGAAAGGCCGAAGGTGTCGGGCGAGCCCATGGGGAGCCCCACAGTGTCGCCGGGCCCGAAAGCCCGGGCAGGCCCCGCACCGGGCAGCATCAGTGCCATGGCGGCAAGACCGAGGAGCAGGGGTACGTGCATGGCGTCTCTCTTTCGCGTCCTGGTTGGAAGGGGCCTCTATTGAACGAAGCCCGCCGCGAATGGTTCGGGACCGGTACTTCCGGCCTGTCGTTTCGACCAAGGCCGCGGACAACCCGCCGCGGGCACGTTCGGCCCCGCGGCGGGTTGTCCGCGGGCATGACCCATTCCCTCAAGCGTTCTCTTGCCCTCAAGCTTTCTCTTGCGCGCTCCCTCTCCGCCGGCGCTCTTCTCGTGCTGTCGCTGCCGGCCCATGCGGCCGAGCCGCTCGCTCCGCCCGGCGCCCCGGCGGAGCGCTTCCCAACGCCGGACCGGCCGGTCGCCGAGATCGTGGCTCCGCAATGGGCGCACGAGCGTCAGCGGGACAAGGCGGACGAGGTCGGGCAGGTGGCGCGCCTGATGCGGATCAGGCCCGGCGAGACCGTGGCGGATATCGGCGCGGGAAGCGGCTACTACGTCTTCCGCCTGAGCCCGCGCGTCGGTCCGCAGGGGCGCATCCTCGCGCAGGACATCACGCCGGACTACCTCGCGGATCTGGAGCGCCGGGTGGCGGAGGCGGGGCTCGCCAACGTCACCGTGGTGCGGGGCGAGGCGCACGATCCGCGGCTGCCGCCGGCTTCCGTCGATGCCGCGCTGCTCGTCCACATGTATCACGAGATCGCCCAGCCCTTCGGCCTGCTCTGGAACCTCGCCGCCGCGATGAAGCCCGGCGGGCGCGTCGGCATCGTCGACGCCGACGCGATCCCCTCGCAGCACGGAACGCCGCCGAAGCTCCTGCGCTGCGAGTTGGCGGCTCTCGGCTATCGCGAGGTCTCGATGACCACGCTCAAGGGCGGCGTCGGCTACCTCGCGGTGTTCGAGGCGCCGGCCGCCGAGCGGCGGCCCGATCCTGCCTCGATCCGGCCCTGCCGGGACGAGGCCACGCGCCGCCGGGGCTGATCGCCTTTACCGAATCGGAGCAATTGCCCGGCCACCTGAACGGCCGACGGCTCCTTCGGTTCGCGCGATGATTCTCAGCCTCTGGCTCGACCAACCGGTCTGGGCGATGTTCGCCCTTCTGGCCGCGGGCTTCCTGGCGGTCTGCGGCCTCCTGAGCCTGCTCACCAACCTTCCCTGGACGCGGCCGGCCTTGCGCGCGCTCGCGGCGGGCATCGTGCCGCCCTATATCGGCGCCGTCGCGGTACTGCTCTCGCTGTTGACCGGCTTCGTCGCCAACGATGCCTGGGAGCGTCAGCGCCAGGCCGGGCGCGTGGTGCAGGCGGAACGCGCCCACGCCCTGGCGATCCACGATCTGAGCATCGCCTCGGCGCCCGACATGAGCGGCCTGCGCGGCGCGCTTTTCGCCTATCTCGACGCCGTGGTGCGGGAGGAATGGCCGTCCATGGCCGAGACCGGCGCCGCCGCGCCGGCCGCGGGACAGGCCCTGGGCCGCCTGCTCCAGGCGGCGGCGGACCCGCGCACCGCTTCGGAGGCCGGCGAGGCCACGCACGCGGCTCTCCTGGGCGCGGTGATGCAGCTGCGCTCGGCCCGCAGCGAACGCCTCGCGCTCAGCGCCGCCCGCAGCGACGAGAGCAAGTGGCTCACGCTGCTCGTGCTGGCGGCGCTGACGCTGACCGCGATCGCCCTTGTCCATTGCGAGCGTCCGCTGGCGCAGGCCACGACGCTCGGCCTGTTCTCGATCGCGATGGTGACGACGCTCGGCGTGATCGCGATGCACGAGCGCCCCTTCGACGGGCCGCTGGCCCTGACGCCCGACCCGATCCGCCTCGCCCACGCCGCGATGATGTCGGGCCAGCGCTGACGGGAAGGGGGTTCAGCCCGGATCGTCGGCGGGCTTCGGGCCCGGCGGGGCGAACAGATCCTCCGGCGGATCGGCCACGACCCGGCCGCCGGCGATGTCGAGGCTCGGCACGAAGGCTTTCGTGAAGGGCAGGAGCGCGGTCGGGCCGCCGGCCGCCGGACGGATCTCGAGGAGGTCGCCCCCGCCGTAATTCGGCACCGCGACGATAGT
This sequence comes from Methylobacterium sp. NPDC097929, assembly GCF_049543375.1. Lineage (NCBI taxonomy): Bacteria > Pseudomonadati > Pseudomonadota > Alphaproteobacteria > Hyphomicrobiales > Methylobacteriaceae > Methylobacterium > Methylobacterium sp. NPDC097929. Next base: position 24,743 of record NZ_JBMVEP010000016.1, read on the forward strand.
GCCGATCGCGGTGCCGGCGCCGTCCTCGACGCGCAGCCCGATCAGGTCCGTCAGAAAGAACTCGTCCTCCTCGGCCGTCTCGCCGAGCCGCTGGCGGGGGATCGAGAGGGTGACGCGGTTGAGCGCCTCGGCGCCGGTCCGGCCGTCCACGCCCTTCACCCGCACGATCAGCAGGTCGGGTGAGCCGCCGGGCGCGGTGCGGGCATCGGTGATTTCGAGGTCGCGCCCGTCGGAGGCACGCAGGGCGCCGTAGCCCGCGATGGCGAGGGGCTCGCCGGTGTGGGACTTCAGCCGCACCTCGCCGTGCAGCCCGTGCGGCCGGCCGAACTCGCCGAGCACCACGAGGCTCGGATCGGAGGAGGCGGGCGGTGCCGATTGAGGCGCCGGCGGCTTGCGGGCGGAGGTGACGGCGCGCGCTCCGAGCGGCTCGGGCCGCGCGGGTCCGCGCGAGGAGGATCCGGGGCGGCGGGCCATGCAGGGAGCTCGTGGGCAGCGGGTCTCGACGGCCTCTCCTCCCCGCGCGGGGAGAAGGGGGATGAAGGCTTGAGAGGACGCGTCACGGAGCCTTCCGCGCCGCTCCACCCCAACCCCTCCCCCGCGCTGGGGGAGGGGAGACACTATGCCTTAGGCGGCAGCGTCCTCGGCCGGGGCGGCGGCCTTCTCGGCGCGCTTGGCGGCGCGCTCCTTGGACTTCTCGCCCGGCTCGGCCTTCTGCGGGTTGTTGCGGGCCGGGCGCTTGGCGAGGCCGGCGGCGTCGAGGAAGCGCAGGACGCGGTCGGTCGGCTGGGCGCCCTTGGCGAGCCAGGACTGAACCTTCTCGGTGTCGAGCACGATGCGGGCCGGATCGTCCTTGGCCTTCATCGGATCGTAGGCGCCGACCTTCTCGATGAAGCGGCCGTCGCGCGGGGCGCGGGCGTCGGCGACGACGATGCGGTAGTAGGGGCGCTTCTTGGCGCCGCCGCGGGTGAGACGGATCTTGAGGGACACTGGTAAACTCCTGAGTTCCGATTGATGCGAACGAAGAGCGAGAAGTGAGGAGCGAATAGGATCCGAGGGATCGATCTATTCGCTACGCCCTGCTCGCCACCCGCCCTATTTCTTCTTCCCGAACGGGAAACCGCCGAGACCGGGAAGGCCCGGCCCCTTCGGTCCACCGAGGCCCGGAAGGCCCGGCATCTTTCCGCCGCCCGGACCCCCGAGGCCCGGCGGCATCGGCGGCAGCTTGCCGCCGAACTGCTTCTCGATCTGCGCGATCTGCTCCGGCGTCGGCTCGGGCATGCCCGGCGGCATCTGCGGCATGCCCCCCGGCATCCCACCCCCGAGACCGAACATGTTGCCGAGCGCCTGCCCGATCCCGCCGCGCTTGCCCGAACTCATGGACTTCATCATGTCGGCCATGGTCCGGTGCATCTTGAGAAGCTTGTTGATCTCCTCGACCTTCACGCCGGCACCGGCCGCGATGCGCTTCTTGCGGCTGTTCTTGAGCAGATCGGGGTTCTTGCGCTCCCCCGGGGTCATCGAGGAGATGATGGCGCGCTGGCGCTTGAACATCTTCTCGTCGAGGTTGGCGCCCTCGACCTGCTTCTTCATCTGCCCCATGCCGGGCAGCATCCCCATCAGACCGCCGATGCCGCCCATCTTCTCCATCTGGGCGAGCTGCATCGACAGGTCTTCGAGGTCGAACTTGCCCTTCCGCATCTTCTCGGCGGTGCGCAGGGCCTGCTCGTGGTCGATGGTCTCGGCCGCCTTCTCGACGAGCGAGACGATGTCGCCCATGCCGAGGATGCGGTTGGCCACCCGCTGCGGGTGGAATTCCTCCAGCGCGTCGACCTTCTCGCCGACGCCGACGAGCTTGATCGGCTTGCCGGTGACGGCGCGCATGGAGAGCGCCGCGCCGCCGCGGGAATCGCCGTCCATGCGGGTCAGCACGATGCCGGTGACGCCGAGGCGGGTGTCGAAGGCGCGCGCGGTGTTGACCGCGTCCTGGCCGGTGAGCGCGTCGGCCACCAGCAGCACTTCGTGGGGCTTGGTCGCCGCCTTCACCTCGGCGGCCTCGGCCATCAGGCCCTCGTCGACCGTGGTGCGGCCGGCGGTGTCGAGCATCACCACGTCGAAGCCGCCCAGCCGCGCGGCCTCCATGGCACGCTTGGCGATCTGCACCGCCGACTGACCGGCGACGATCGGCAGGCTCTCGACCTCGACCTGCTTGGCCAGGACCGCGAGCTGCTCCATCGCCGCGGGACGCCGCGTGTCGAGGGAGGCGAGCAGCACGCGGCGCTTGTCGCGCTGGTTCAGCCGGCGGGCGATCTTGGCGGTGGTGGTCGTCTTGCCCGAGCCCTGAAGGCCGACCATCAGGATGGCGACGGGGGCCGGGGCGTTGAGATCGACGACGCTGGCCTCGGTGCCGAGCATCGCGATGAGCTCGTCGTTGACGATCTTCACGACCATCTGGCCGGGCGTCACCGACTTCAGCACGACGGCGCCCACCGCCTTCTCGCGCACCTTGTCCGTGAACGAGCGCACCACCTCCAAAGCCACGTCCGCTTCCAGCAGGGCGCGGCGCACCTCGCGGAGAGCCGCGGTGACGTCGGCTTCCGTCAGCGCGCCGCGGCGCGTCAGCCCGGAGAGGATGCCGGAAAGGCGGTCGGAAAGGCCTTCGAACATATGTCTCGTCAGCCCGGGTTACTGGTGGAGGCCGGCATTGGCCACGCGGCGGGCCTGCAGCGCGTCCTCGAAGGCGGCGACCGCGCGGGCGAACTTGTCCCGGCAGGCCGCATCGCAGAAGCCGACCACGGCGCCGCTGTAGAGGGTCAGCGCCTCGGGCACGATCGGCTTGCCCGACCAGGGGCAGAGATCGTTGATCGCATCCTCGATGCGCAGGGCAGAATCGTTCGCGGGCGCCATGGCGAGGCTCGGATTGCGGCTTCGGCGAAACTCCGGCAACGACAAGGGCGCCCGAGGGCGCGGACGCGCTGTCGGACGTTGACCTCCGGCCTCTCGGGCCGGGCGGCGGCTCATCGTGACGATCGTTTCGTCGAAATGGAGCCGGGCGGATAGGCCCTGCGCTCCGGCAAGTCAATCCCGAGCCCGCGCGGCGTGTCTTCCTGCAGGCTGGTAACCGGGAGGTTAAGCTTTACCCTTCGTTAAGTATGTTGGGCTCTGATGAGCGCCGACGCACCGCTGGAGGTGCCCGAAGGACGACCCCGATGTCGGAACCCGCGCGACAGGCCCCGCACTCCGAAGCCGGCATCCGCACCCCCGCCGGCGGCGCGCCGCTGCGTGACTGGCTCGCCGCCATGCGGGTCGCGGCGACCGAGAACCGGGTGACCGAGCCGAGCGAGCCGGCCGCCCCGATCGAGGAGCCGCAGCCCGAGACGCGCGGCGCCGGCTGGGCGCCCCGCCTCGTCACCGCCGCGGCCAAGCCGGCCGAATCGGCCGACGAGGACATCGCCGAGATCATGGCCGAGAACATGATGCTCAAGGCGCGCCTTCGGCTCGAGGCCGAACGGCGCGACGAGCTTCAGCTCATCCTGGCCCAGGAAATCCGCGAGCTGCGCGCCCACATCGCCGAGGAGGTCGGCAAGATGGAGGATCTGCGGGCCGAGCGCGACCTCTGGCGCGCCCGCTGCGAGGCCCTGGCCGCCCCGCTGTTCCAGGCCCAGCCGCGCTGAGCCTTCCCGAGACCCTGAACATGCGAAGGGCCGCCCGATGGGGCGGCCCTTCCATTGTCGAACCGGTCAGTCCGACGAAACCTGCCGTGATCCCGCGAATGCGTCAGGCGCACACGCCGGAGGCAACGGTCCAGGTCTTGGTCGTCGGCGACGGCTGATGACAATGAGACACTGGATCACCTCCTTTCGTTCGTTGCGGATGAGCCCAAGGTAGGGACGTTTTCCGGCCGGCGAAAGGCCCGCCGCTGCGTTGTCTCGCCGCGGTGCACAAGGGGTCGCCGGCCACGCGTCTGGCCGGCGCGGGGCGAGGCGCCTAAAGAGGGCGCTCGTCAGCATCGGTCGCCCCAGCCACATGTCCTCCTCCGCCGCACCGCGCGCTTCAACCGCCGACGACGTCCTCGATCCGCGCGCCATGCGCGAACCGCTGCCCAATGCCTGGTACTGCGTCGGCCCGGCCTCCGCGGTGGCGGGCGGCAAGATGCGGGCGATGGCGCTGAACGGCGAGCAGGTCGTGCTCGGCCGGGGCAAGGACGGCGCCCTGTTCGCCCTGCGCGACCGCTGCCCCCATCGCGGCATGGCGCTGTCCAAGGGCAAGTTCGACGGCGACACCCTGATGTGCCCGTTCCACGGCTGGCGCTTCGGCACCGACGGACGCTGCCGCGACGTGCCGACGCTCTCCGAGCACGATGCCTCCGACTTCTCCCGCATCGCGGTCCAGCGCTTCCCCATCGTCGAGAGTGCGGGCTTCCTCTGGGTCAACCCGCATCTCGGTCCCGCCGACCCAAAGGCGGTGCCGGCCGTGCCCGCCCTCGATTTCGAGCCGGCGGGCAGCCTCGTGCTCGAACTGGAGGTCGAGGCCTCGTTCGACCTGACCACGCTGAGCCTCGTCGATCCCGGCCACGTCGCCTTCGTCCACGACACCTGGTGGTTCCGGCCCTCCAAGGAGCTGCGGGAGAAGGTGAAGACCTTCCAGCCCGTGCCGCACGGCTTCGTCATGACGAGCCACGCCACCACCACGAGTTCGCCGGTCTATCGCCTGCTCGGCGGCGCGCCGGAGGTCGAGATCGAGTTCCGCCTGCCCGGCGTGCGGCTGGAGCGGATCAGGGCCGGCGCCAAGCACGTGGCGAACTATACCTTCGCGACCCCGATGGGGCCCAACCGGACGATGCTGACCAACGCACTCTACTGGAGCATGCCGGCGCTCAACCTGCTGAAGCCGGTGGCCCGGCCGCTGATGCGCCAGTTCCTGACCCAGGATCAGCAGGTGCTCCAGCACGCCCAGGCCGGGCTTGATCGCAAGCCGACCATGGTGCTGCTGGGCCAGGGCGACCTGCCCTCGCAATGGTATTTCCGCCTCAAGCGGGAGGCCCTGGAGGCCGCCCGCGAGGGAAGGCCCTTTGCCAACCCGCTCACCCGCCAGGAACTGCGCTGGCGCTCCTAACATTGAGGCTTGCCGCATCCCGCGGCATCGGGTCCGCGCCGCTTGAACGGCGCCGGGGCCGGGCCATCTTGGCCGTATGAAGAAGCGTGGCCTGCTCACGGTCGCCAGCGCGGCCACGGTGATGACGCTGGGCGGGGTCGGCTACGCCGCCCGTCGGCGCAACAAGAATCCGTATTACCGCGGCCCCAAGAGCGATCATTTCGACGGCCTGCGCTTCCACGCCCCGAACCAGCCGCCGGACAAGTCGCTCGGCGATCTCGCCCGCTGGCGCAGGACCGGCAAGCCCGAGGCGTGGCCCGGCAGCTTTCCGAGTCCCTTCCCGGCGGACACGCCGCCGGAGCGGGTGGAGGGCCTGCGCGTCGTGCTGATCGGCCATGCCAGCTACCTGTTCCAAGTGGCGGGCCGCAACATCCTGGTCGATCCGGTCTTTTCCAAGCGCGCGAGCCCGTTCCGCTTCGCCGGCCCCAAGCGGGTCAACCCGCCGGGCATCGCCTATGCCGACCTGCCGCCCATCGATGCGGTGCTGATCACCCACAACCACTACGACCATCTCGACGGCCCGACCGTCGCCCGGCTCTGGCAGGACCATCAGCCGCTGATCGTGGCACCGCTCGGCAACGACGCGATCCTGCGCGGCTACGACGACACCCTGCACGTCGAGACCCGCGACTGGGGCGAGTCGGTCGATCTCGGCGCCGGCATCACCGCCCATCTCACCCCCGCCAACCACTGGTCGGCCCGCGGCCTCAACGACCGGCGCATGGCCCTGTGGTGCGCCTTCCTGCTCACCACGCCGCGGGGCGTGCACTACCATGTCGGCGATACCGGCCTCGGCGACGGCGCGATTTTTCGCGAGATCCGCACCCGGTTCGGCCCGCCGCGGCTCGCCACCCTGCCCATCGGCGCCTACGAGCCGCGCTGGTTCATGCAGCCCCAGCACATGAACCCGGCCGATGCGGTGGAGGCCCTGACCCTGCTCGGCGCCGACCAGGCGCTCGGCCACCACTGGGGCACGTTCAAGCTCACCGACGAGGGCATCGAACGCCCGGTGGAGGCCTTGGGGGAAGCGCTCGCGGCGGCCGAACTGCCGCCGGAGCGTTTTCTGGCTTTGCGGCCGGGGCAGGTTTGGAAGGGGTAGACCGCCCTCACTGCGCTTTTGAGTTGTGGTGTCCGCGATTGGGTGCGAATCTGGTTGAACGGCGGTGCGCGCCGCGAAGGCCAGCGTGACCTTGACCGATCAGGATACGATTTATCCGCTCGAGTTCTTCGTCGCCTCCACGCCGGTCTCGCTCCAAGCGAGTGGGCGGTCCAAGGAGCGCTGGAAGTCGGAGGTCAGGCAAGCGGCGCGTGAGCGGATTCACGAGACCGATCCGCTGGGTTTCCTCGATCGCCGCCCACTCAGTCTAACGATCTACTACTTCTCGGCTTTGCGGATGGAAGGCGACATCGACAACATCGTCAAGCCGATCATGGATGCGCTGATTCATGTGGCTTGTATGACCGATAACGATGTCGAGCGCGTCCTTGTCCAGAAGTTCGAGGCCGATGTGGAGTGGAGTTTCTCCGATCCGAGCGCGCAACTGGCTGCAGCCCTGGATGTCCCGCGGCCAACGGTCTACGTCAGGATCGATGACGACCTGAGTTGGAGGCTCCTGTGACGGAACAGGTTCGATCGCTTCGCCCGGATGCCGAGCGACAGTTCATCGACACCTTGCGCCGGCGCTTCGAGGAGGAAGGCTTCGCCTTCACGGCGGAGCCCGATCCGAAGCAGTTGCCCAGCTTCCTCGGATCCTACGTTCCGGACGCGCTTGCCCAGAAAGCAGGCAGCAATATCGTCATCGAAGTTAAGCAACAGCCGAGCCTGACCTCGCAGCAAGCGTTGTCGGACATCAAGCGTCGCTTCGATGGACAGCCGGACTGGCAATTTCGCGTGTTCTATAGGGGAGCGGACCCGCACTCGGCCGACACGATCGCGCCGGTTGCGCCGGATGTCGTTCGGCGAGCGGTCGAAGACGTACGAAGGCTCACGACGCACGGCGATCGTCGCGCGGCCTTCATCATGGGTTGGTCTCTTTTGGAGGCCGCACTCCGTGCGCGTCGGGACGGAGCGGAAAGCCGAGCCCGCATGCCGGGCACCGTCGTCCAGACCCTGGCAATGGACGGCATGATCGAGCCCGAGACGGAGCGGCGTCTCCGCCATCTGGTCCCTCTCAGAAACCGCCTCGTCCACGGCGACTTGGCCACTGAGCCCACAGAGAGGGATGTCGAGACGATCCTCACGACCGTCGAAGAGGTTCTGAACGCCGATCTCTCCTGAAAGCCGTCAGCGGTTGCCGTCGGCGCGCCGCCTGCCCGCAACCGTGATCCCCGCCGAGGCCGCCACGATGCAGCCGATCGCGCCCCATTGCACCAGCGTCAGCCGCTCGCCGAGAAGGGCGAGGGCGGCCAACGAGGCGACGGCCGGCTCCAGGCTCATCAGTACGCCGAAGGCCGGACGGGGCAGGCGGGTGAGGGCGAACATCTCAAGCGAGTAGGGCAGGGCGCTCGACAGCACGGCGATGACGAAGCCGGTCGCCAGGAACGACGGCGTGAACAGCTCCGTTCCGGCTTGCCCGAGACCAACAGGCGCGACCACGAGGGCGGCGACCAGCATGCCGAGGGAAACTGCCCGCCCGCCGCCGGCCCGACCGGCGCGCTGGCCGAACACGATGTAGCCGGCCCAGCACAAGCCCGCACCGAGGGCGAGCGCCGCGCCGGTCGGATCGAGGGTCGTGGTGTCGCCGAGCGGCAGCAGCAGGCCGAGCCCAAGGACGGCGAGGCCGATCCAGGCGAAGTCGAGCGCCCGGCGCGAGCCCGCCAGCGCCACGGCGAGCGGACCTGTGAACTCGATGGCCACCGCGATCCCGAGCGGGATCGTGCGGAGCGACAGGTAGAACAGCAGGTTCATCAGCCCGAGTGCCGCGCCGTAGAGCACGTTCACCCCGATTCCTCCCCGCTCCAAGCTACGCCGCCACGGCCGCCAGATCGCGAGCAGGATCAGCGCGGAGAAGCCGACGCGCAGCGCCGTGACGCCCGTCGCGCCGATGACCGGAAACAGGCTCTTGGCGAGCGCCGCACCGCTCGTGATCGAGATCATCCCCGCGACCAGAGCGAGGATGGGCAGGACGACGTCGGACGCCTCGGACCGTCCCCGCCCGGTCACAGGATGAAGCGGCTGAGATCCGTGTTGGCGGCGAGATCCGCCACCCGCTCCCGCACGTAGGCCGCGTCGATCGGCACCGTCTCGCCGGAGCGGTCGGTCGCCGTGAACGAGATCTCGTCGATCACCCGCTCCAGCACGGTCTGCAGGCGGCGGGCGCCGATATTTTCCACCGTGCCGTTCACCTCGACCGCCACGCGGGCCAGCGCGTCGATGGCGTCCTCGGTGAAGGCGAGGGTGACGCCCTCGGTCTGCATCAGCGCGACCGTCTGTTTGATCAGGCTCGCTTCCGTCGCGGTGAGGATCTGCTTGAAATCCTCGACCGTGAGCGGCTGCAACTCGACCCGGATCGGCAGGCGGCCCTGCAACTCGGGCAGGAGGTCGGAGGGCTTGGAGACGTGGAAGGCGCCCGAGGCGATGAACAGGATGTGGTCGGTCTTCACCGGCCCGTGCTTGGTCGCCACCGTGGTGCCCTCGATCAGGGGCAGCAGGTCGCGCTGCACGCCCTCGCGGGAGACATCGGCGCCGGAGCGGCCTTCCCGGGCGCAGATCTTGTCGATCTCGTCGAGGAAGACGATGCCGTTGTCCTCGACCTCACGGATCGCTTCGCGGGTCAGGGCGTCGTCGTCCACGAGCTTGTCGCTCTCCTCGGCGATCAGGGGTGCGTGGGCATCCGCCACCGTGATGCGGCGCGGCTTGCCGCGCTGACCGCCGAGCGCCTTGCCGAGCATGTCGGAGAGGTTGATCGCGCCCATGGAGGCGCCGGGCATGCCGGGGATCTCGAACATCGGCAGGCCCTGCGATCCGCCGGCCGCGAGTTCGAGTTCGACCTCCTTGTCGTCGAGTTCGCCGGCCCGCAGCTTCTTGCGGAAGCTCTCGCGGGTCGCCTGGCTCGCGGTGGGGCCGACCAGCGCGTCGAGGATGCGGGACTCGGCCGCCGCTTCCGCCTTGGCCTTGACCGACTTGCGTTTTTCGTCCCGCGTCAGGCCGATGCCGACCTCCACGAGGTCGCGCACGATCTGCTCCACGTCGCGGCCGACATAGCCGACCTCGGTGAACTTCGTGGCCTCGATCTTGAGGAAGGGCGCGCCGGCGAGCCGGGCCAGCCGCCGGGCGATCTCGGTCTTGCCGCAGCCCGTCGGCCCGATCATCAGGATGTTCTTGGGCGCGACTTCGTCCCGTAGCGGGCCCTGCAGCTGCTGCCGGCGCCAGCGGTTGCGCAAGGCGATGGCGACGGCACGCTTGGCATCCTTCTGGCCGACGATGAAGCGGTCGAGCTCGGAGACGATCTCGCGGGGAGAGAAGGTGGTCATCGGGCTCCTGCGGCCGTTTTTTGGATTGTCCGGGGTTGCGCGACCGGCGCGACGCCTTCCCCGATAAGTCGATCTAAGTGGGCATGGCCCGCCTTTCCAGGGCGCCTGCGCCTCAGGCCGCGTCGAGCGTTTCGATCACGAGGTTGCCGTTGGTGTAGACGCAGATCTCGGCAGCGATCTTCATCGAGCGGCGCACGATCGCCTCGGCGTCGAGGTCGCCGTCCTCCAGGGCGCGGGCGGCGGAGAGGGCGTAGTTGCCTCCCGAGCCGATCGCCATGACGCCGGTCTCGGGCTCCAGCACGTCGCCGGAGCCGGACAGGAGCAGGCTCACCTCCTTGTCGGCCACCAGCATCATCGCCTCCAGCCGACGCAGGTAGCGGTCCGTGCGCCAGTCCTTGGTGAGTTCGACGCAGGCGCGGGTGAGCTGGCCGGGATACTGCTCCAGCTTGGCCTCCAGCCGCTCGAACAGGGTGAAGGCGTCGGCGGTCGCCCCCGCGAACCCGCCGATCACGCTGCCCTTGGCCAGCCGCCGGACCTTGCGGGCATTGCCCTTCACGATGGTCTGGCCGAGGCTCACCTGACCGTCGCCGCCGATCACCACCCGGCCCCCCTTCCGGACCATCAGGATCGTGGTGGCGTGCATCTGCGGCGGGCGATCGTCGGTCTGGGCCAAGGAAGGGCTCCGGTTCGTTCGAAACACGTTGAATGTCAGCCGGCGATGAGTGCTTGTCATCGCCGGCTGCCCTCGCGAATGCGAGGCGGCGGGCATCCGCCGGACGCGATGCTCCCGACCATCGGTCGGGAGCATCGCCACGGGTCATGCGCCTCAGTTATGCGCTCGCGGGCCCGCCTCCAAGCCGGGGCGCCGCATCGCCCCAAAAAGCTCCGCGCAAGCCACCGCGCCTATTCGCTGCGGCTCGAAGGGGCATCGCCTGCCGACGCCCGTCCCCGCAAACGGTTGTCTCCGGAGCCTTCGTCATGGGCATCCTCGTCGGCCTCGTCATCGCGATCGGCTGCATGCTCGGCGGCTTCGTCGCCATGGGCGGGCACCTGATCGTGATCTGGCAGCCCTGGGAGTTCGTCATCATCTTCGGCATGGCGGCGGGCACCTTCGTCATCGCCAACCCGATGAAGACCGTGGTCGATTCCGGCAAGGCGACGATGGAGGCCTTCACCAACAAGGGCCCCAAGCGCCAGGACTTCCTCTCGCTGCTCGGGCTGCTGCACGCCCTGATGCGCGAGCTCAAGACCAAGCCGCGCAACGAGGTCGAGACGCATTTCGACGATCCGGCCAATTCCGAGATCTTCAAGAACTATCCCGAGGTGACCAAGGACCAGGATCTGGTCCTGTTCATCTGCGACTATTGCCGCCTGATCCTCATCGGCAACGCCCGCTCGCACGAGATCGAGGCGCTGATGGAGGAGGAGATCGGCACGCACAAGAAGTACAAGCTCAAGCCCTATGCCGCGATCAACACCGTGGCGGAGGCGCTGCCGGCGCTCGGCATCGTCGCGGCGGTGCTCGGCATCGTGAAGGCGATGGGCGCGCTGGACCAGTCGCCGCAGATCCTCGGCGGCCTGATCGGCGCCGCGCTGGTCGGCACCTTCATCGGCGTGTTCGCCTCCTACGGGATGCTCGCCCCGCTCGCCGTGAAGATCAAGGGCGTGCGCGAGAAGCAGTGCAGCGTCTACACCATCGTGAAGCAGAGCCTGATCGCCTACATGAACGGCGCACTGCCCCAAGTCGCGATCGAGCACGGCCGCAAGGGCATCGCCGGGGCCGACCGCCCGACCATCGACGAGGTCGAGAGCGCCACCGTGCTGGGCGCCCGCGCCGAGCCGGCCGCGGCCTGAGGGTTTTTTCCAGATGGACGAGACCCGGACCTCCGACCACGCCTTCAACGCGGCGCCCGAGGCCGCGCCCGCGCTCCCGCCCTTCGTGACCGCGACCAAGCCCGCGGCCGACATCCGCGCCCGCATCCAGGAAGCCGGCGGCCTGTCGCTCGACCGGCTGCCGATGCTCCACGTGGTGTTCGATCGCCTCGCCACCGCCTGCAGCGACGCGGCCAAGCACCTGGCCGCCTCCCCGACCTTCTACTCGCTCAGCGGCGTCGAGAGCGGGCGCTTCGGCGAGTTCCTCGATGCCTACGACGCCAACGCGGTGGTCGGCATCTTCCAGGCGCCCGACTGGGATGGGCACGTGCTGGTCGGGCTCGACCGCGACTTCATCTACACCATGGTCGAAGTGCTGTTCGGCTCCGACGGCTCCGAGCCGCCGGTGGAGGACGAGCGCACCTTCTCGGCCATCGAGCTGCGCATCGCGCAGATGGTGTTCGAGCAGGTCGGCAAGGCGCTCGAATCCTCCTTCGGCCTCGTTTCGCGGACGGCCTTCCGGCTGGAGCGGACGGAGACGCGGATGGAATTCGCGGTGATCGGCCGGCGCTCCAACAAGGCGGTGCAGGCCAAGTTCCTGCTCCAGGCGCTCAACCGCGGCGGCGAGATGTTCCTCATCATTCCGCAGACGGTGCTGAACCCGCTGCGCCCGGCGCTGGGCAAGGTGCTGACCGGCGAATCCGCTGCCCGCGATCCGCGTTGGGCCGAGCAGATCGCGGCGGAGGTGCAGAAGACCACCGTGCGCCTGCGCGCGGTGCTCGAGGAGCGCCACCTGACGCTCGGCGAGATCGCCGGGCTGAAGGTCGGGCAGGTGATCGGCCTGGACGCGACGCCCGCCACGCGGATCAAGCTCGAAGGCAACGACCGGCCGCTGTTCTGGTGCCGGGCCGGGCAGTCGCAGGGCGCCTACGTCCTGCGGGTGGAGGACGCGATCAATCCCGAGAAGGAGGGCGGCCATGGGCTCGCTGGTTGACGGCATACTCCTCGTCGCGCTCGTCGCCACGAGCGCCTGCGTGGTGCCGATGTACCTGAAGCTCAAGCGCCTCGACCGGACTCAAGCCGAGTACGGCGCGGCGGTGGCCGCCTCCGGCGTGGCCCTGACCCAGGCCGGCGAGGCGGTTCGCTCCTTCAAGGAGGAGGGCCGCGAGGTTCTGGAGGCCCTGAGCCACAAGATCGAGGAGGCGCGGGCGGTGCTCGACGCGCTGGAGGCGTCGCGCGCGGCCCTCGTCGCGGCGCGCTCCGACAACCACTGACACTTTAACTCCTGATTATTTACATGCTCAGCGGAATGGAATCCACATATCGCAGTATTGTACTGTTATTTTTGAATAGCTAGCGAACATCGTCTTTGCGTTGATATAAATTCATCATGAGATTTCAGCGTCAAGGGTATAGCTCAATATGTGTTTTCGCAAATCATCTATTTTATTTTTGCCTCCCTTATCGAATATCCAAAATCGTACCTTGTGGTTAATTTCATTTTTGCTTGTGAATGGTATCATCTCTGCTTTAAGATCTGGACGGTTGAATCTTACAGCAAAATGTGGCGATCGAGCCATTGGAGTTTGCGCAAATACGACATATGCTCCGCCTGGCTCACGATAAATCTGCGGCACATCCGGGTTTATAGACTTGTAAAAATCGAGTTCTGCTTGCGTTTTGTCGATTTGTCTGGTCTGAAATTCTCCTACGCGTGGCATGCCGCATATGAAATATTCCGACTGCTCACGTGGGATTGCAAGAGGTAATTTCGCTGGAATAACAATCAACCTGTAAATTTCATAATTTATTTCGATGTATTCTTTGTTGCTGAGTTGTGCGATTTTCGGGCCGATACTCATAGTGAATGTCAATCGCGTATTTTCTTCTGAGCCGACGTCTATCAATGCTGAAACGTCACTTTGATGCCTGCTCTCATCGTAATCATCCAGCTTCCCGACCTTGGGTATGGAAATGAATGCTATTTGATGGAATTTAGATAATCTATACAGGGGTTCTATGTATGTTGTCGCAGACCGACTGCCTCTTGCGTAACGATGAACTTCACCGGTCGTGTGAATGCTGTATCTAGCGCTTGGGAGTTTCTCCGCATAATTCTGTTCCACTGAATTAAATTGATGGCCTTCATACATGTACGCTGGTCCCGTGCTAAGACGGGGGTCTCGGTCCAGAAAAATCAGTAATGATCCATCTAGAGATTGCTCAATTTTCAAAAATCTATGTTTTTTATTGTTTTGTCGAATCAAAATACGCGTTATCGGCATTGCGGTCTCAAATCTGTTGATGCGGCTGGCTATGTGAGCGTGGAGGGTCGAAAACAATTTAAGTGGCAGTATTTTTTCCAAAATTCCTCGTCATGAGGAAGATAGGGCAGAAGTTTGTTGTTTGACAAATCAGCCGAACGTCGCGGCACAGGTGCTACTCAGAGGCGACCTCAAAACGGAGGCGAGAACGTGCTTATGCACGTGGCCTGAGGAGGTCGAGAATTCTCGGCGACAGCCTCGCGTCAGCCAGACCCGCTAGACCGTCCCCGAGGCCAAGCCGACCCCACGAGCCCGAGCGATGAGCAGCAGCCCCTTCCCCGAGACCGATCTCGCCGGCACCGAGCCCCGCGTCGGCGACGGGCGCAACCTCGATTCGATCCTGCGCATCCCGGTGCTGATGCAGGTCGTGCTGGGCTCTGCGACCATGCCGGTGGCCGACCTGATGAAGCTCGGGCGCGGGGCCGTCGTGCCCCTCGACCACCGGGTCGGCGAGCCCGTGGACGTGATGGTCAACGGCCGCGTCATCGCCCGGGGCGAGATCGTCATCGTCGAGGAAGACAATTCCCGCTTCGGCGTGTCGCTGACCGAGGTGGTCGGCCCCTCCGCCGCCGACCCGAACGCTTGAGTCTCGGGGCAAGCGCGCCGCCATGGCATCGAGCCCCATTCCAGCGGACGCCCTCCCTCCGGGCGCCCTCGCCACCCGCGCGAAGGCCCGGCGGCTCGACCCCGTCGATCAGGTGGCGGCGCTCCTGCTCGCCATGGGCAAGCCCGCGGCCGGGCGGCTCATCAAGTATTTCGAGCCGGACGAGCTCAAGCGCATCACCCGCTCGGCCTCCAATCTCGGCGCGGTCAGCCCCGAGCAGCTCGACACGGTGGTGGAGACCTTTTCCGCCGAGTTCTCCGCCGGCAACAGCCTGATCGGCACCGCGGGCGAGGTCGAGAAGCTGCTCAGCGGCCTGCTGCCGGCCGATCAGATCGCGGACATCCTCGCCGACCTGCGCGGCGGCGCCACCCGCTCGATCTGGGAGCGGCTCGGCACGGTGCAGGAGAGCGTGCTGGCGAGCTACCTCGTCAAGGAGCATCCCCAGACCGCGGCGCTCATCCTCTCGAAGGTCAAGCCCGCCACCGCCGCCAAGGTGATGGGACACCTGCCGGCCCCCTTACGCAACACGGTGATGCGGCGGATGCTGAGCGTCAAGCCGATCGTCGACGACGTGCTGCAGGCCATCGAGAAGACCCTGCACGAGGACTTCATGATCAACGGCGCGCGCAATTCGGGCGCCGACACGCACGCCAAGATGGCCGACATCATCAACAAGATGGAGCGCCAGCAGATGGACGACGTGCTGACCAGCCTCGGCGAGACGCGCCCGAAATCGGTGGAGATCCTGAAAGGTCTGCTCTTCACCTTCGACGACATCGTCAAGCTGGCGCCGCGCGCGCGCACGACCCTGTTCGATGCCGTGCCCAACGACCGGCTGGTGCTCGCGCTCAAGGGCACGGACGCGGAGTTCCGCACCACCGTCCTCGGCGCCCTCTCGGCCCGGGTGCGCCGCATGGTCGAGCACGAGCTGAACGGCGGCGAGCCGGCGGCGCAGCGCGACGTGCTCGAGGCGCGCCGCTCCATCACCGATCTGGCCATGGAGATGGCCGGGCGCGGGGAGATCGAGATCAATCCGGGAGGCGAGGATGAGGCGCTCATCCGCTGACCCGCGCCGCCGTCGCGCTCGCCTGCGGGGCTGAGGCGTGGCGGACGGCGAGGACAAGGAGAGCAAGACCGAAGCCGCCACGGAGCGGCGGGTGCGGGAGGCGATCGATAAGGGCGACATTCCGTTCTCGCGCGAGGCGCCGGTCTTCGCCTCGACGCTGGGCCTGCTGATCGCTCTGGCGCTGTTCGCCCGCGGTCAGGCGGCGCAGCTCGCGCAGGATTTCGCGCCGCTCCTCGACGATCCGCGCGGCTTCTCCCTGGAGACGGGCGGGGATGCCATGCTGCTCCTCAGCCGGGTGGCGCTGGCGGCGGGCACCTTCCTTCTGCCGATCCTGCTGATCCTGGCGGTCTGCAGCCTCGCCGCCTCGCTGCTCCAGAACCTGCCGCGCCTCGTCCTCGACCGGATCACGCCGAAATGGTCGCGGGTCTCGCCGATGGCGGGCTTCGCACGAATCTTCGGGACCTCGGGTCAGGTCGAGTTCCTGAAATCCCTCGTTAAATTCCTGTCGGTCAGTGTCGTTGCCCTTCTGCTCCTTCGCTCGGAGCGGACAAGAGCCGTGAACGCCATGTTCGTCGATCCGAGCCAGCTGCCCGAACTGATCCTGACGGTCTCGATCCGGCTCGTGTCGGCGGTGGCCATCGCCACCATCGTCATCGTGGCGGGCGACCTCGTCTGGGCGCGGCTGCGCTGGCAGCGCTCGCTCCGGATGTCGCGCCAGGACATCAAGGACGAGCACAAGCAGACCGAGGGCGATCCCTTCATCAAGGCGCGGCTGCGCTCGCTCGCCCAGGACCGCGCCCGCAACCGGATGCTCGCCAACGTCGACCGGGCGACCGTGGTGATCGCCAACCCGACCCACTTCGCGGTGGCCCTGCGCTACGAGCCGGCCGAGAACCCGGCCCCGCTCGTGCTCGCCAAGGGCCAGGATCTCATCGCGCTGAGAATCCGCGCCATCGCCGAGGAAAAAGGCATCGCGGTGATCGAGGACAAGCCTCTCGCAAGGTCGCTGTACGATGCTGTGCAGGTCGATCAGACGATTCCCGCCGAATTTTACCGCGCCGTGGCGCAGATCCTTTTCTTCCTTTTCGCGAGAGCCCGATGACCCCCCAGGTTCACCGTTTCGCGCCAGCCTTGCCGATGCCGCCCAACGCCTTCGCGGCGGCCGAGGAACTCTTCGCCCAGGCGCTGCGCGGCTTCATCGCCGAGCTGTGCCTGCTCGACGGCGGCGTGCTGATCGGCTGGATCCGCGGGCAGCGGCACGGCAACATCGCCGACCTCGTCGCCTCCTCCGCGGAGCTGTTCTTCAAGGATTCGGTCCTGACCTATGCCGACGGGGCCGACGTGAGCCTCGACTGGGGCCATTCCATCCAGGTCGTCCTCGACCTGGAATTCGCGACCGAGCCCGTGACGGTGTTCTTCAAGCTGGTGCTCGACGACCTGTTCGCGGGCGTCGCGATCCAGCGCATCGTCGCCGAGAACACCGCCGCGATCGGGCTGGACGGCTTCGCCAGCGCCCTCGACCAGGCGCGGGTGGGAAACGCCTGAGTTGTGCCCGAATGCAACGCGCGCAACGGGAATGCGGGCGGCTTCGTGGCGATCACGCGCGCGTGATTGACCCCCTCGCCGCGCTACGACATGGATACCCCGCTGCGGCGACTCGGCGTCCGAGAGAGGCGACTCGGCCCGACGCGCTGCGACACCGCTCGGTTCACGGAGCGGGCCGGATCAGGGGGATGGTCGCCGATGTATTTTCTGGTCGATCCGCGCGACACGGTGAAGGCGGGTTACAAGGCCAGCTTCGAGCGTGAGGGGATCTCCTCGTTCGCGCTCATGCCCGACGAATTCCTGAGCTGGCTGAGGGCGGCCTCGAGCAGCGACGTCGAGGCGATCCAGGGCTTCCTCCTCGGCGATTTCGAGGAGCGGGCGAAATGCGCGGGCGTCATCCGCAAGCAGTCCCGTGCGCCGATCATCGCCCTGGCCGACCTGCGCTCGCTCGAGCAGACCGTCGAACTCCTGGAAGCCGGCATCGACGACGTGCTGCCCAAGCCCGTCCATGTCCGCGAGATCCTGGCCCGGTCCGAGGCGATCTGGCGCCGGGTCAACGCCGCGCAAGGGGCGGCTCAGGCTCCGGCGGGCGAGGCGGAGGCCGGGACGGGCGGCGAGGCCGGACCCGTCGAGCGGCTCAAGGTCTTCCACGACGGGCGCGACCCCGAGATCGACGGCGTCCCGCTCTCCCTGCCGCGGCGGGAGCGCCACATCCTCGAATACCTCGTGCGCAACCGCGGGCGCCGGCTCACCAAGACCCAGGTCTTCAACGTGGTCTACGGCGTCTACAGCAACGGCGTCGAGGAGAGCGTGATCGAGGGCCACGTGAGCAAGCTGCGCAAGAAGCTCGCCGAGCGTCTCGGCCACGATCCGATCGAGGCCAAGCGCTACATGGGCTACACCTATGTCGGGTGAGCCCGGCTACTGGCAGAACGCCTTCGCTCCCGGCGTCCAGTTGCCGAAGCCGGTCGCGACCATGTTGGTGATGACGCGGCAGACGTAGAGCTTCTGCGCCGGGTTGTTGTTGGGCCCTGCATGGTAGCGCGCCACGGCCAGCGTCCAGCTGCCCTCGCGCTCCTTCAGCTCCTTCAGGAAGCGGGTGGCGTATTCCACGTTCTGGGCCGGATCGATCATCGCCTCCAGGGAGGCGAACTTCGCCCGGTGATAGTGGTGGTTGATCTGCATGCAGCCGAGATCGACCAGGCGCACGCCCTCGCGCTGCGCCTGCGTGAGACGCTGCACCACGTCGCCGGCGCTGGTGCCGAAATAGGCCTTGCCCTGGATGTTCATGGCGTAGGGCTGGAGCGAGCCGCGCTTGCCGCTCTCCGTCAGCCCGACCGCGTAGAGCATGCCGAGCGGCACCCCGTACTTGGCGGCGGCCTGCGCCATCTGGCGCTCGCAGATTCGGGAGGCCGCTCCGGCCTCGCCGCGGGCGGGACCAGCGACCATGCCGTCGCCGGCCGTGCTCGCGTGAGCCGAACCCGCCTGCCGATCGACGGAATGTGCGGTCGCCGCGTCCGTCCCGACGGCGCTAGAGATACAGACTGCCGCGATCGCGCCCGCCAGAATCCGTCTCATGCTCCTGCTCCTCTCTGGGCTTGGCGGCCTCGTCCGCACGGGGGGACGGGCGTCGGCCCGAATGATCTTGCGTCGCCGCGCCCGGCTGTCTGTCGTGCTGGCCGCCATGCGACTCCGCGAAGGCGCCGAAGCCCTGGCTGCGCGGGCCGGACTCGCCCGCTCCGCTGCCGCCGCCCTGGATCGTCACTGCCTCGGGCTCGTACCCGGCCTCGCGCAGCAGGCCCGAGAGCAGATCGCCCTCCTTGCGCAGGCGCTCGGCGGTCTCCTCGTGGCTGGTGCGCAGGCTCATCTCCAGGCGCCCGTCCTGCAGGCGCATCCGCACCAGCACCGAGCCGAGTTCGGCCGGATGGAGCTGGAGCGTGAGGATCTTCAGCGGCCCGGCCTCGCTCGGGACTGGGATCGGGCGGGCCTGGGCGGCGGGTGCCGCGGGCAACTGGACCGAGATCGCGTCGACGATCTGGCGCAGCGGCGAGGCCGGCGCCGGAGCCGGTGCGGTCGCGGTCTCGTGCGCTATCGATTCGACGAATGGGGCCTCCGGGCGCGGCGCTTCGGCGCCGGGCAGATCGATCGCGTCAGCCGCGCTTGCCTGACCTCGCCGAGGCGCAACCTCCGTGCCCGGCGCCGATGGGGCCGCCCGCTCCGCAATCGGTTCGAGGGGAGCGCCGCCGGCCGGATGCGTCCTCTGCGGTTCGGGATCGCGCTCGGCCGGTGGCGTCGCGCCGGGTTGGAGCAGGGGAGACGGCTCCGAGGCCTCGGCCGCCGCCGGTTCGACGGACCCGGAGAGGGTCGTCGCATCGGTCGTGCCGGTGGGTCGGATGCTGCGCCCGCTTCCCGACAAGCTTCGAGGGGACGCGGGCATCGCAGCCTGCGCCGGAGCGGCTTCGACCGCTGCCGGCCCGGCTGGAGAGGCTTGTTCCAATTCCGGTTGTGCGGGCTGTGGCGGCGCGCCGAGCGGCGGCGAGGCGGCGCGGATCTCGAAACTTCGTGCGGCGTCGGACATCGTCGGACGAGGCGTTGCCGGCTGTGGCGGTACGAGGCCGGCCGCCTCATCGGTCCGGGCATCGCGTCCGAGCTCGAACGTGCCCACCGGGATCGGCGGCGCGTCGAAGGCCGATGATCCCCCCGCGGGGGAGCGGTCTTCCGGCAATCGCTGCTCCCGCACCGAAACCGGCCGATCGGCGGGCACGCCCGGCGTCGCATTCGCATCGGACGCATCCCGTGGAATCGAGGCGAGGCGCGCCCCCGGCTCTGCGGCCGGGATTTCCGGTGCGGCACCGGTGTCGATGGGCGCCGGGACGACGGCCGGTGCGGAGCGTTCGCCCGCCACCTGCCCGAACCCCGGGGCGTCCGACGGCGAAGGCGCCGGTCCGCGCGGCCGAACGGGCGCGAAATGCGTCTCCAGGCCGACCACCGAAACCGGTCCCATCGTCTCCGCCGATCGCAGGTCGGCTCGTGAGCCGGACCGGGCCGCGGCGCGCTGCACCATGGCCTCGACCCCGGTGGAGGGGGCGGGAGCGACGATGGGTGCGGCGGGGCCGGCGAGCGCCATCAGTGCCTGAAGGGCGCAGCCGGTCTCGGTGCCGGGGGCGAGGGGTGCGTCGGTCGGGGAGGCGGCGGGCTTGTCCGCTCCGGCCTCGGGTTCGCCCGTCGTAGCCTCGCCGCGCTGTGGCGCACCGCTCTCGAAGGCGCCGAGCATCGCCTCGAAGCCGGCGGCAGCGCCCGCGCCCGCCTCCTCGCCGACGGGGGCGCGGCCGGCCTCGGGCTTGGACCGCAGCGGGATGAGGGTGTCGAGAGACCGCATCACGGCTCGATCGTCCGGTGGTTGGAGAGTGGATGGGTTCAGGGGGTGCCGGTGGCGGCACCCATGGCGCGCTCGGCCCGGGCCAGCGCCTCCTGCGCCCGAAGGAGCGAGCCGGATTCGGGGATCGGGCGGCTGGCCGAGGCCGCCGGAGCGGCGGCCGTCTCGGTGGCCGGGGTCGGCGTGCGGATCTGCTGGGCCGTCGAGAGCGCGGCATCGAGCAACTCCGCGTCGGGCGGCGCGAAATCGGTGCGGTCGAGGCCGCGCAGAGCCTCGTAGCCCTCCTCGAAGCGTCCGTCGGCCACGATCAGCGCCGCGCCGCGATAGAGTCGCGCCTGTGCCGCCGGCCGCGATTCCGGTGCGGCGAGCCCCATCGCCCGCTCGGCGGCGAAGAGGGCCGTTTCCCGGCGGCCCTGCTCCAGCCCCGCCCGTGCCACGAGCAGGTAGAGGTCGCGGCGGCTCTCCGGCTCGATCTCGTCGAGCATCCGCTCCAGGCTGGCGATGCGGGTGCGGTCGCTGTCGAAATCGAGGCGGGTGAGCGCCCCGGCGAAGCGCTGTCGGAAATTGCCGGCGTAGACCGAGCGGCGGAACCGGCGCAGGTATTGGATCGACAGCGCCTCGAAGCGCCGCGCGTCGCCACCCTGCGCCACGACGAAGATCTGGCGGCGCAACGCGCCCTCTTCCACCAGGGTGCCGGGCGCCAGGAGCCGGGCGAGATCGAGTAGTTCGAGCGATTTGGCGGGGGCCTCGCGCACCATCAGCGCCGATTGCGTCAGCGCGAGCTGTCCCGCGAGCCCGGCGGGCATCGTGCGCGGGTCGATGCCCGCGAGCTTGGCCCGGGCGTCCCGTTCGCGCCCTTCGAGATAGGCGAGGGCGCCGAGCGCCAGGGGCTGCTCCGCCTCCGGCGCCTTGCCGGATGCGAGCAGCACCCGCAGCACCGCCGGCCCGCCCCCCGCGAGCGCGAAGGTGACGGCGGCCCGCACGTTTTCCGCCTCCGCCCAGGTCTCGGGGACGAGGGCGGTCAGCCGCTGCTCGATATGGCCGAGGAGCTGGCGCTGCGCGAGGTGCGCCTGGGTCGAGCCGCGGGCGATGCGGTCCTGCAGCAGCTGGAGGGTGCGCGTCAGCTCGACGGGCAGGCCGTGCGCCGTCACCGGCAGCGGTTCGACGGGCTTTGCCGGCGCGCCGTGGCCGCCATGGCTGTCGGCTGCGGGCGCGTCGCCGTGATCGGCGGCGCTGGCCGGAACGGCGACCAGGACGAGCGCGAGGAGGACGGCGGCGCAGTGCCCGAGCCATGATGCGGGTCGGGCCAGCACGCCCGCTGTCGTCGCGGCGCGGCGCCTCCCGGTCCTGCTCGCCGCTTGTCGCGTCCACCCGGACCCTCCGGGCGTGCCGCACTGCTGAAGCGCTTGGCCGGGCCGCGCGATACCGGCCCTACGAAGACGCCGAGCTGTCGGGCGGGCCGAAAAGATCGAGACGATCATTCCGGCAGACCCCGCAGCAGGATCTCGATGCGGCGGTTCTCGGCGGCCTTCGGGTCGGCGGCGATGCGGGGCTGGCGGTCGGCATAGCCCTCGATACGCTCGATGCGCGCCTCGTCGAGGCCGCCGCGCACGAGCATGTAGGAGGCCATCTGCGCCCGGGCCGAGGAGAGGCGCCAGTTGTCGTAGCTCTCCGAGCGGAACGGCCGGCCATCGGTATGGCCGCGCACGACGATGCGGCCGGGGCGTGCGTTGAGGATCTTGGCGATGCGCTCCAGCGCCTTGACCACCTTCGGCGTCGGCTCGGCCGAGCCGATCCCGAACATGCTGAAGTTGATCTCGTCGGTGATGCTGATGAGCACGCCCTCGCCGGTGCGGCGCACCTCGACATGCGGCGCGGGCGCGCCGTTGGGCAAAGCCGGCACGGCCCGGGCGATCTCGGCCTTCAGGGCGGACAAAGCCGCGGTCTCGGCCGCTTTCGCCGCGTGATCGGCCGCGGCAGGCGGCTCCTTGAGGGCGGGCACGTCCGCCCTGGCCATGCGCTTGGGCTCGGGCTGCGCCGGCTTGACCTCGGATGCGGTCGGCTCCGGCGCGTCTTCGGGCGCGGGCTTGGCGATCTCGGCGGGCTTGGGGTCGGGCAGATCGAGCGGCATCGGTTCGGCGGACGCGAGCTTCACCCCGGCCTGCCGCATGGCCTCGCGCAGGCTCTGCCGCGCAATGTCCTTGGCATTGTCCTTGGCATTGTCCTTCGACGCGTCCTTCTTCCCGGCGGTGGCCGCTGCGGCGCGCGCGTCGATGCGGGCCTCGGCCGGCGCCGCGGCGACGGTGTCGAGGGCGCCGGGATGATCGGTGCGCTGGCGCGGCAGGGCGGCGACCTGCCAGTAGAGCGGGTCGAAGGGGTCGCGCCCTGTCTCGCCGCCGGCCACGCCCGGCTGACCGGCGTCGAGCGCGCTCGCATCCGCGCTCGCGGCGTCCGCTCCGGCGGCCTCGGCCTCCGCGGCGAGCCGGGCGAGGACGGCGTACGGGTCTTGGAACAGGGCGGATTCGCGGGCGCGGCTGCCCGGCGCGCCGGCCTTGCCGTCACCCTCGGCGCTGCCGCCGTCACCCTTGCCCTTGCCGGTCGGGGCGGGGTCGTTGGGGGTGTCCTGCGGGTCGTTCACGCCTTTGCGGTCGTGGGTGACCTCGGCGAGCTTCACCGGGTTGAAATACTCGGCGATGGTCTGCTTCTGCTCCTTGCTGGTGGAGTTGATCAGCCACATCACCAGGAACAGGGCCATCATCGCCGTCATGAAGTCGGCGAGCGCGATCTTCCAGGCGCCGCCGTGATGGCCGTCCTCGTGGTCGCCGTGGCGCTTGATGATGATGATCTCGTGAGGGCGTTCCGACATCTCACGCCTCCGCGACCGCCGCGGCGATCAGGCGGCTCCAGGCCGCGAGTTCGGTCTCGATCACGGTCTCGCCGGCACTCACGCTCACCTCCGGCCCCGCATCCGCCTCGAAGGCGATGCCGGCCGAAAGCCCGCCGAGCCGCGCTTCGAGCGCCGCGATCAGATCTTCCGGGCCGCGCACCCGCACGGCCGGCCGCTGCGGCTCGGCCAGGATGTGCCTGAGGGCGGCGCCGAGTTCGTCGAGCGCCCGACGCTGCAGCGCTTGGCCGAGCACCGGCGCCATCAGCCGGGCGACGCGATCCGACAAGGCGGCGTCGAGCGCCTGCATCGCCGCTTCGAAGCCGACGGCCAAGGTTTCGCTCTGTGCCGCGCTCCAGTCCCGGCGGGCCTGTGCCACCTGCTCCTCGAACCGAGCCCGCTGCGCCGCGCGCTCTTGCGCGGACTGCGCCTGTGCCTCGGCCAGCGCCTCCGCCCGGCCCTGCGCGCGCCCCCGCGCCTCGGCGGCGGCGATCAGCGCCTCGCGATCCTCGGCCGGACGCGCCACGGCGGCACGAGGCAGGAACGGTTCGATCTCGGGCCCGGCAGGGGCCGGGGCGGCGACCGGGACCGGCGCGGCCGCCGGAGCACGGAACCACGCCGAGGAAAAATCCGGCTCCTCGGCCACCGCCGCGGGCGGCGGCGGCGCGGAAAAGTCCGGCAGGTAGCGGGCGAGCACCGCGTCCATCACGCCGGCTCCTCACGCATGAGCCAGCGCTTGAGGACGGCCGCGACCTGCTCCTCGTCGATGTCGATGAGCTGCTCCAGCCGCTTCTGCGGCGAGCGGGCCATCTTGTCCTCCAGCTCCTCCAGCAGCCCGGCCACGCCCGGCGCGGGAAGCTTGGCCGGCTCGTCCCGGCCGGTGGCGCCGGGAAGCGCGGCAGCGGACGCGGAGAGAGCCAAGGGGCCCTCGGCAGCGAGGCTTCCGGCGAGTGCCGGCGCGCTCTCGGGGCCGGCGAGTGCCGTGGTTTCGAGCCCGGCGGTGTCCGGCGTCGCCAGGATCGCGCGCAGGGCCGGGCGCAGGCCGAACCAGATCAACAGGCCGGCCACGACGAGGATCGTCGCCGCGTTGATGAGCGTGCCGGACTGCTTCATCATCACGTCGGTGAGCGAGAGCGGCGGCACCGGTTCCAGCGGCTGGCCGTCGTTGACGAAGCCGACCGCCGCCACCTTGATCGTGTCGCCGCGCTCCCGGCTGAAGCCCGCGGCCGAGCCGACCAACTCCTCGATCTCCGAGATCTGCTTGTCGAGGCCCGCCTTGTCGTCCGGGCCGGCAAGCGCGGTCAGCCGCGAGCGGTTGACCAGCACCGCGACCGAGAGCCGGCGGATCGCGTAGCCGTCGCTCACCGTCTGGATCGTCTTCTGGGAGATCTCGTAGTTGGTGAGATCCTCCTTCTTCGAACTCTCGTTGCTCGACTGGTCGTTGCCGTCCGAGCGGGTGCGCTGGTCGGGCAGGTTCTCCTGGGCGCTGGTGGGGCGCTGGCTGTTGCGGTTCTGGCTGTTCTCGTTCTCGCGCATCGAGCGCACCGAGCGCTCGACCCGCTGGTCGGGGTTGTAAATCGTCTCGTTGGTCGAGGTCTTGTCCGTGTTGAGCTGCGTCGCGACGCTGACCTCGAAATTGCCGACCCCGAGATAGGGGCTGAGCGTGCGGCGGATGTTGTCCTGCATCTCGCGGCTGACCGATTTTTCCAGCGTCGCCATCTTGCCGGTCGGCGCCGTGCCGGCGTCGTCGCCCGCGAGCAGCACCGTGCCTTCCGAGCCGATCACGGTGACGCGGTCGGGCTTCATGCCGGGAATGGCCGAGGCGACGAGCTGACGGATGGCCTGAGCGCCGGACACGTCGTCGGCGGGCTCGGTGCGCACCACCACGGAGGCCGAGGCCGGCTGCTGGTCGCGGCGGAACGAGCCGCGGTCGGGCAGGACGAGGTGGACGCGGGCGGCGCGCACGCCCTTCATGCCCTGGATGGTGCGGGCGATCTCGCCCTCCAGCGCCCGCACCCGGGTCACCTCCTGCATGAAGGAGGTCATGCCCAGCGAGCCCAGGTCGTTGAACAGCTCGTAGCCGGATTTGGAGCTCTGCGGCAGGCCCTTCTCGGCGAGCAGCATCCGCGCCTGCGCGGTGTGGCCGAAGGAGACGAGCACCGCCGTGCCGTCGGACGACACGTCGAAGGGGATGCCGCTGTCCTTGAGGACGCCGCCGATGCGCGCCACGTCCTCGCGCGACAGCCCGGTATAGAGCGTCTCCTGCGCCGGACGGCTGAGATAATAGGCGCCGATTCCGACGCCGAGAAACACCAGCAGGCCGACCAGCCCGAGGGCGATCAGCCGCCTCGCGCCGAGATCGACGATGTTGCTCCACAATCTCTCGGCTTGCTCGCGACCGAACATCCCCGAACCAACCCTGCTGGCGACCTGACATGCGTCGGTCGTCTGTTTGGGAGGTCAGCCTTGCGCGGGGGTTGCGGCTCGGTGTCCGTTCTGCGTCCGGGGTAAGGGGGAGGACAAGCGATGATGTTCGATATGCCCGACGAGGCCCGGATGGCGCGGGCCCGGCCGCTCGGCCCATTTCTCTGCGATGCCGTCTTCGGAATCGCCGCCAGCCTCTACACTGGACCGGAGAACGGCTTCAGCCAGCAGGAATGGGAATCCTCGCGGGTTTTTCTCGACCCTCCGGAGTTGCCGCCGCGCCTGTACGGCTTCGTGCCGACGGTCGACTTGATCGGCCGGGAGGCGGCTCTGATCGCCTTCTACGAGAGGCTGATCACCACCGCCGAAAAACACGGCAAGCGCGATGCCATCGCGAAGCCGTTCCCATATTTTCGCGTCACGCCCACCATCCTGGAAGCAGATCAACCCGTCCTGTCCTTCCCCTGGACCGACGATGTGAGGGAGACCGCCGCCATCCTGACGGCCCTGGCCGGTGCAGGTTCTGACGGCTTGGTCTGGGACGACATCGACCAAGGTTGGTTCGTTCAGATTGCGTGCCGTGACGGAACGCTCTTCATGATGGAGGGCGACCCTGACGAGGATGAGCCGGACATCGCATTGCGTGCCGATGCGAGCGCGGCTCTGATGCGCTTGAACGCGCTTCACGGACGTATGATGCAGGCCTTCGGCCAGGATTTCTGGACGGTCGTACGCTGAGCGGGCGGCGGCGCCCACGCTTGCCGCTCTCCGCGAAGGCGGCCGGGTGGAGGCCTCGCGACGCGCGCGCACGGCCCCGCGTCAGAAGAACGACCGCACCAGTCCGCTCACCAACAGATTCCAGCCGTCGATCAGGATGAAGAACAGCACCTTGAACGGCAGCGAGATCACGGTCGGCGGCAGCATCATCATGCCCATCGACATCACGATGGTGGAGACGATGATGTCGATCACGAGGAAGGGCAGCACGATCAGGAAGCCGATCTCGAAGCCCCGGCGCAGCTCCGAGATCATGAAGGCCGGGATCAGGATGCGCAGGTCGATCTTGTCCCCGGCCTCCGCCTTGGGGAAGTTGCGGCTCGCCAGATCCGTGAAGGTCTGAAGGTCCTTCGGGCGCACGTGCTGGGTCATGAACTCCCTGAACGGCTCGACGATCTTACCGAGAGCCTCCTCCTCGCCGATGCGGTTCTCCTGCAGCGGCTTCACGCCCTCGTTCCAGGCACGGTCGAAGGTCGGCGCCATGACGTAGAAGGTCATGAACAGGGCCAGCGAGACGAGGAACAGGTTGGCCGGCGTGCTCTGAAGCCCCAGCCCCGAGCGCAGGAACGAGAAGGCGACGGCAAAGCGGGTGAAGCTCGTCACCATCACGAGCAGACCCGGCGCCAGCGACAGCACGGTGAGCAGCGCGACGAGCTGGATGATGCGCCCGGACGCCGCCCCGTTGCCGGGCGGCAGCAGCGCGTCAAGGCCGGGCACGCCGGTGACGCCGCCGGGGGAGGCGCCCTGCGCCAGGGCGGCGGTGGCGGTGAGACCCAGAACAAAGCCGGCCAGCGCGAGGCGTCGAACCATCCGCCCGCTCATTGCACCACCAGCGATTCGACGATGAGTTCGCGCACCGCCCCCTTGGTGCGGATCGCGACGCGTTCGTTGAGATCCTCGCGCAGGTGCTGAAGGCCGCTCGCGCCCTCGATCTGCGCCATGGAGAGCGTGCGCAGGTAGGCGAGCGCGTCGGCGCGGATCTCGGCCAAGGTCACGTCGGGGTTCGGCAGCGACCCGGTCTTGAAGACGATCGAGGATTCGATCCGCACCCAGGAATCCGTCGGCTCGGCGAGGTTGGCCACCACGGAGCCGATGCTGCGCAGGCTCAGATCGCCCGTGTAGTTCAGCACCTTCACCGCCTTGTCGGCTTCCTCGCGCTTCTTGAGGTCCACCGACTTCTCGACGCTGCCCAGCAGATAGACGCCGAGCCCGCCCCCGGTGCCGACGGCGACGAGCGTGACCAGGGCGAGCGCCCCGATCCAGCCCCTGCCGCCCTTCTTGGTATCCTTGGCGTCCGTCATGTTCGCCCCCGTCAGAACGGCGCCACGGTCTCGAAGACCTGCTGGCCCAGCGTCGGGTTCTGCACGTCGGTGAGGCGCCCGCGCCCGCCGTAGGAGATGCGCGCCTCGGCGATCTTGTCGTAGTCGATGGTGTTCTTGCGCGAGATGTCCCGCGGGCGGACGATGCCGGCGACGTTGAGCACGCGCACTTCGTTGTTGACCCTCACCTCCTGGGAGCCCGAGATCACCACGTTGCCGTTGGGCAGCACTTCGGTGACGACCGCCGCGACCGAGAGGCTGAGCGATTCCTTGCGGTCGATCGAGCCCTGGCCCTTGGTCTCGGTGCCGGAGCGGATGCCGGTGTCGGCGGTGGCGGAATCCTTCAGCCCCGAGACGCCGTAGCCGAAATCGAAGCCCAGGAAGCTCTTCTGGCTGCGCTCACGCTCGGTGGCGTTGTCGAACTGCGCCTTGTCGTTGATGGCGATGCTGACCGTGATAACGTCGCCGACATCGCGGGCACGGGGATCCTGGTAGAGCGCCGCGCTCGCCGGGCTCCAGGTCGAGTGGTAGCTGCGGCGTCCGCCGAGCGCCCCGAAGGAGGTCGGCAGCGGCTCGCGGGGCGCGTTGAGCCCCGTGCCGATCGGCGTCAGCACGGGCGGACGGCCGAGGCGGTCGAGATCGCTCTGGCAGGCGCCGAGCGAGAGGGCCAGCAGGGCCGTGGCGAAGGGGAGAGCAGGGCGCATCACGACCTCTGGTTCTTTTTCTGAGCCGGCGCGGTCGCGTCCTTGCGGCCGGACTCCGACATCGCACGGGCAAGCCCGGCGGCGCGGGCCGCCTCCATCTCGGAGAGGATGGCGCTCGCGGTGCGGGCGTTGAGCTTGGTCAGCAGGGCGGCCGCCGCCTCGTCGGGCATGTTGGCGAGCTGGAGTGCGGCCGCGTCGGGCCGCATCTTGGCATAGACCGCGACCACGCTCTCGTCGGCCTTGGCCAGGAACTCGTTGCGGCGCTTGAGCCAAGCCTCGTACTCGGCGCGCTTCTCTTCGAGGAGCTTGATGCGCTCCTCGACCTGCCGCTCCATCGCCGCGAGCTCTTCCTTCTGCCACGCGAAGCGGGCATCGGCCGCGGCGTCGGCAATGGTGGCGCAGTAGCCTGTCTTGGCCGGCTCCTTGGCGACGAAGTCCTGGGCCGAGACGTCTTTCGGCGCGTTGCGGGCCGCGAGTGCCCGCAGGGCGGCGTCCTTGGCCGGGTCGGCATGGTCGCCTCCGGCCGCGAGGACGGTCCCGGACAGGGCGAGCCAGCACAGGGCGATGCGCAGCGTTGCTCTCATCACTGCACCACGAGTTCGGCCTGAAGAGCGCCGGCGGTCTTCACCGCCTGCAGGATCGCGATGATGTCGGTGGGCTTCAGCCCGACCTGATTGAGGCCGCGCACCAGCGTCTGGAGGTCCGAGCCGCCGAGGATGGCGAGCTTGCCGCGCTCCTCCCGCGCCGCCACCTCGGTCCGGGGCACCACGACGGTCTGGCCGTTGGAGAAGGGCTCGGGCTGCGACACCTCCGGTGCCTCGGTGACCCGGACCGTCAGGTTGCCGTGAGTCACGGCGACGGTGGAGATCGTCACGTTGCGCCCGATCACCACCGTGCCGGTGCGTTGGTCGACCACGACCCGGGCCGGGGTGTCGGGCTGGATCGTCAGGTCGCCGATCTGCGCCACCAGCCGGGTCTGGGCCATCTGGCGCCCGCGCATCACCACGACGGAGCGCTGGTCGCGGGCGCTGGCGATGCGCCGGTTGAAGGCGCCCATCGACCACGCGTTGATGGCGTCGGCGACCTGCGTCGCGGTCTTGAAGTCGGGGTTCTTCAGCTCGAACACGAGTTCGGGCAGATCGCGGAAGGTGCCGGGCACCTCGCGCTCGATCAGGGCGCCGTTGGGGATGCGGCCCGCCGTCGGCACGCCCTGCGTCAACTGCTCGGCCTGCCCCTGCACCGTGAAGCCGGAGACGGCGAGCGGCCCCTGCGCCGCGGCGTAGACGAGGCCGTCGCCGCCGGTCAGCGGCGTCATCAGCAGCGTGCCGCCGCGCAACGAGGTGGCGTCGCCCATGGAGGTCACGGTGACGTCGATGCGCGAGCCGGTGCCGGTATAGGGCGGCAGGTCGGCGGTCACCATCACGGCGGCGATGTTGCGGGTGCGCAGGCGCGCGTCGCGCACGTTGATGCCGAGGCGGTCGAGCAGGGATTGCAGCGATTGCTCGGTGAACTGCGCGTTGCGCAGGGTGTCGCCGGTGCCCTGGAGGCCGGTGACGAGGCCGTAGCCGAAGATCTGGTTGTCGCGCACGCCCTTGAGCGTGGCGATGTCCTTGATCCGGGTGCCGGCCGCCCGGGCCGGACCCGCCATCATCGCGAAGCCGAGGCCGGTGAGCAGGCCGAGCAGGACGGCGAGGAGCAGGCGGCGGGTCATTGCGCGCCGATCCGGATGCGGCCGTCGGCGGTCACCGTGCCGAGCACGATGCGGTTGGTGTCGGTGTTGCGCACGCGGATCGTCTCGCCGAGACCCCCGTTCTGGAGGGGCGAGCCCACCGCCGTGATGACGAGGCCGTTCTCCTCGAAGATCATCTGCGTCGGCGCCCCCCGGCTCACGAGGCGCGGATCGTCCACGGCGTTGACCGGCACCGGCTCGCCCGGCAGCAGCATCCGCCGCGCGACCCGACCCGCGATCGCCGCCGAGGCGTCGATGACGGCCGTGCGCGCCCGGTAGGTCGCGGGATAGGCCTGCATCCGCAGCATCGAGGCCTTGATCGTGTCGCCCGGATAGATCGTGACGGTCGGCACCGGCAGCATGAGCTCAGTGCTCGCCGCGCCGTCGACGACCTGGGCGGGGGCCGCCTGGACCGGACCGGCCGCGAGGGCGGCGAGCACGAGGCCGCGGACGAAAGTCTTGCGGGGCATGGGGGATCGCGCCGGAGGGAGAGAGGGAGAGACGGGGGTCATGCCGTTTCCGGTTGGTCGCTTCGGACTGCGCCGGGCTCCGTCATCGCGAGGCGGAGCCGAAGCGATCCAGAGCGCGACCTTTCCGGACGCTGCGGAGCCCTGGATTGCTTTCGCTGAGCCTCGCAAGGGCGGAGAAGTCACCGAATTTATCGAGCGGACGCCGTGTCAGCGGATGCCCTTGGAGATCGTCCCGGCCATCTCGTCGGCGGCCTGGATCACCTTCGAATTCATCTCGAAGGCGCGCTGGGCCGTGATCAGGCTGGTGATCTCCTTGACCGGATCGACGTTCGAGCCTTCGAGATAGCCCTGCTGCAGCCGGCCGTAGCTCACGTCGCCGGGGTTGCCGACGACGGGCGCACCGGAGGCGGGGGTCTCGCGGTAGAGGCCGTTGCCGAGCGGCTCCAGGCCGGATTCGTTGGCGAAATTGGCGAGCGTCAGCTGGCCGATGTTCTGCAGGGCCACCTGCGCGTCGATCTTGGCGAAGACCTGACCGGATTCGTTGATCGTCACCTGCGTCGTGTTGGCCGGGATCAGGATCGCCGGATCGACGGCGTAGCCTTCCATGGTCACGAGCTGGCCGGCGTTGTTCTTGTTGAACGAGCCGGCGCGGGTGTAGTTGATCTCGCCCGCCGGGCTGGTGATCTGGAAGTAGCCGCGCCCGTTCACCGCCAGATCGAGCTGGTTGCCGGTGTTGGCCAGCGACCCCTGCCGGTGCAGGTTGCGGATCGCGGCGGCGCGGACGCCCAGCCCCAGCATCGCGCCCTCCGGCACCGCCTCCTGGCCCGCTTGGTTCGGCACGCCCTGCTGCCGCTCGGCCTGGTAGAGCAAGTCGGTGAACTCGGCCCGCGCACCCTTGAACCCGGTGGTGTTCAGGTTGGCGATGTTGTTGGCGATGACTTCGAGATTGAGCTGCTGGGCGGACATGCCCGTGGCGGCGATGGCGAGCGCGCGCATGGCGAGGGATCCTTGGAATGGCCGATCAGATCGGCATGCGGCTGAGTTCGAGGTAGGCGGCGACCACCTTGTCGCGGATCGCCACCACGGTCTGGAGGCTCTGCTCGGCGGACATCACGGCCTCGACCACAGCTTGAGCGGTGGCCTTGCCCTGGATGCCGGAGATCGCCGTGGCCTCGCCGGTGCGCAGGGCATCCCGAGCGCTGGCGGCGACCTGGGCCATGACGTTGCCGAAATCGGTCGGCGCCGGAGCGGCGCCGGCGATGCCGGACACGGCGGAGGGACTGAAGACGGCCTTCTGGGCCGGCGCCGTCTCGGCAAACGAGGTGCCGGCGACCTTGTCGAAGGCGGCGAGCGAGGTGAGGGCTTCGATCATCGCGGGCGGACTTTTAGGATTTCAGGAGATCGATGACGCTGGCGACCATGGCCCGGGCCTGTTTGATGACCTGGAGGTTCGCCTCGTAGGAGCGGTTGGCCTCGCGCATGTCCGCCATCTCGACGAGCATGTTCACGTTGGGCAGCTTGACGTTGCCGTTCTCGTCCGCCGCCGGGTTGGCGGGGTCGTGTTCGGTGCGGAACGGGGTGGTGTCGGTGCCGATCTCGCGCAGGCGCACGGAGGCCACGCCCGCCGCCCGGTCGAGTTCGGCCCGGAAGGTCACCGTCTTGCGGGCGTAAGGGTCGGCACCCGGCGTCGCGCCGGTCGATTGCGCGTTGGCGAGATTTTCCGAGACGACCCGCATGCGCAGCGACTGCACTTCGAGGCCGGCGCTGGCGAGCCGGGAGGCGGAGAGCAGGGGATCGATCATGACCCGCTCCGCACCGCCGCCATCAGCATGCGGTGGAAGGACTTCACCACCGCCGTGTCGAGGTTGTGCTCCCGGGAGACGGTGCCGGCCTTGAGCATCTCCTGCTCCAGGCTGACCGCGCTCGACGATTCGAGCACCTCCCAGCCCCCGGTCGATTTGGCCTCCTGCACGGGGATGCGGCTCCCCTGCGCCTCCAGATGGGCGCTGGCCGTCGAGGCCATGTCGAGGCCGGTCCGGGCCAGGACCTGGGCGAAGGGCACCACGTCCCGGGCCTTGTAGCCGGGGGTGTTCGCGTTCGCGACGTTCCCGGCGATGGTGGCCTGCCGCGTCGCGAGGTAGCGCGCGTGCTGCGAGGCGAGGTCGAACAGGTAGACACCCGTCGTCATGGCAACGCCCCCATCCCAAGGGCCCCTGGAGAAACGCGGGACGCGGGCGGAGTCGGAAGGCGAGTCCCTGCGTCGGAGGGGAGCTTTAGGCAGGCAATCTTGCACGAAGCTGGCTCCCGCCTTGACAGGGGCCGCCCCCGCGGTAGCGCCTGCGCCATGGACCAGATCGTAGAGCGGGCCGCGACCCCGGCGGCTTCCGACGGCGCGGACGCGGACGGCTTCCGGCCGGCCGCTGTCCGCTACGCCGGCGGTGCCGGGACGGGCGGAGGCGAGGGGCTGCATCGCATCGGCGTCAACCACCGCTTCTCGCGGGTGGGACTGGGTTTTTCCGATCTCCGCCCCGGCGCCTGGGCCTGCCTGCACTTCGCTCTCGCCTTCGATGAGGGCGAGGAAGCGGCGTCTGCCGTCGATTGCGCGGCCGCCGGCTTCGACTTCCTGGCCGCGGACGGGTCCAGCCTCGATCTCGACCACGTGCCTGGGCTGGCCCGCAGCCTGCTCGACCCGCAGGTCGCCTGGATTCCCGGCCCGGCGCTCCTCGGGCCTGAGCCGTTCCGCATCGCCTTCCGGGTGCCTGATCAGGCGCAGGGCCTCGTCGTCACCCTGCGCTCCTGGCGCAACACCCGCGAGATCGGCGTGGCCGACCCGGTCCTGCGCCTCGGCGAGCCCGATCCCGAGGCTGGGCCGCGTCGACGCTCCCTGGCGGGGGAGGGGCTGACGCTGCGCTACGCCCTTGCCGAGGAGATCGCGCTGGTGCTGCGCGGCCAGATCTACGCCGCCCGGGCCGACGAGCACGCCGCGCGGGTGCGCCTGCTCTACCGGGACCGGGCGGGCGCCGAGATCGCGCCGCCCTACGCCGACGCGGTCTCCGTGCCGGGGCTCGGCGCGGTCATCAACCTCTCGGCTCAGCCGCAGGCCCGGCGCTTCACCCTGACCCTGCGGCCGCCGCCCGGCGCCGCCTCGGTCGAGCTGGCCTTCGGCGTGTGGGAGGATGCGCCGGCCGCATCCGAGGTCGAGCTGATCGGCCTGCCCGAACTCGCGCTCGAGGACGACTTTCGGCTCGAGAGCCTGTGCGACGACGATCTCCTCGACGCGCCGACCTTCCTCGCCCGCCTCGCCGGCCGGCTCGGCCTGCCCGGGGGCGTACCCGCTTCATGGCTGGCAGCTTCGGAGGCGCCCGCCCCGGCGATCCTAGCGCAAGCCCGTGCCTTGCGGGCCGGCCCGGACCGGAGTCTGCGGGTCGAGGGCGCGCGCGTCATCCTCAGCCTCGCCGGCCTGCCCGACTGGACGCTGCCCGAGGCCCCGGACTGGCGCGAGGACCCGTACCGCTCGGTGGCGTGGCGCCTCGCCTATCAGTCGCTCGCGTGGCTCCTGCCGCTCGCCGCGCGTGCCGACGGGGCGATCCGCGCACCGGGTATCGCCGCCGCGTGGTCGCGGGCCAATCCCTGGGGACAGCCCGCGGACGGGTTGAGCCTGCATCCGGCGGCGCTCGCGCCCCGCGGCGAGGTGCTGGCGAGCCTGCTCACGGGCGAGGACGCGCCGGTTCGCGCCGAGTTGGCCGCCGAGGCCGCGCGGCACGGCTTCGCCCTGGCCGAGATCGTCAGCCAGAATACCCTCGCCCGGGCGCTGCACGGCCTTCAGGCGGCAGCCGCCCTCCTGGCCCTGGCGCGGGCGCTGCCCGGCTTCGCCTTCTCCGAGCACTGGGAATCCCTGGCCCGGGACAGTCTC
This sequence comes from Methylobacterium sp. NPDC097929, assembly GCF_049543375.1. Taxonomy (NCBI): domain Bacteria; kingdom Pseudomonadati; phylum Pseudomonadota; class Alphaproteobacteria; order Hyphomicrobiales; family Methylobacteriaceae; genus Methylobacterium; species Methylobacterium sp. NPDC097929. Next base: position 59,374 of record NZ_JBMVEP010000016.1, read on the forward strand.
ACCCACGGCTTCGACGCGCTCCTGCCCGAGGACGGACGCTTCGCCGAAGCCTCGCCCGTGCGCCGCCTCGACCTCCTGAGTCATGGACGGGCGATCGCCGCCGCCCTCGGCGAAGCTGAGCCGGGTCCGGCGATCCGCCGCCGCGTCGAGGCGGCTCTGCCGGGGCTCGCCGGGCTGCTCGACCCCGGCGGGCGGCTGCCGCCCTTCGGCGACGCGCCGGCCGGCCTCGACCCTGCGGCCTGGATCGCACGGCTCGGCGCCCGGGGCCGCGACCTCGTGGCGGAACGCGAGGCGACGCCGATCCCGGAGAGCCGCACCGCCGGCATGCTCGCCCTGCGCGATCACGGCCTTGAGCGCGGCTGGGGCCATTTCGCCCTGACCCATGCCGCGCAATCGCCCCACGGGCACCGCGATTGCACCTCCTTCACCTTCGCCACCGGCGCCCGGCGCTGGATCGTGGAGGGCGGCGGCGCCGAGGGCGTCGAGGTCGGTCCGGCACGGCACTACCTGCTCTCGTCCCGCGCGCACAACGTCGCGATCCCCGACGGGCGCGAGACAGTGGCCGGTTCGGGCAGGATCACCGCGCGCCTCGCGCGCGACGGGGCAAGGGTGCTGAAACTGGTCACCGGCGTGCACGGGCCCGGCTACGCCCATGCCCGCCTCTTCCTCGTGCTCGACGACCTGAGCGGGATGGCGGTAATCGACCGCTTCGAGCGGCCGGGGCGCGCCGTCTCCTTCGAGGGACGGCTGCACCTTTCCCCCGATGCCCTCGTGGCGCTCGCGAACCCGCGCCGGGCGCTGGCTCAGCAGGACGGGCGACGCCTGGAGTTTCTCGCCGTTGCGCTGAAGGGGCAGCCCGCCGGAATGGAGGCTGGCTTCGGGCGCAACGACCGGCCGCACGCGATGGAAGGGTTCTGTGCGGCGGGCTCGGGCGGGCTGAGGCCGGCCCCGGTGCTGCGCTACACCTTCACCGGTCGCGGCCGCGTCTGCGGCGGTGTCGTCATCGCCGCCGAGGCCGAGGCGGAGCAGCGGCTGGTACGGCTGCTCGCCGAGAGCGAGGTGCGGCGGCTGGTGGAGGAGTGAGTGCCGGTGGCACCACCGGCACGAAGGCGTGCTCGGATCGTCAGAAACCCACGCCGATCACGGCCACGGCCCGGTCGATGGACAGGTAGAACACGCCGAAGGCCACCATCGCCGCGGCGGCGAATTCCAGCGTCTGGTTCGGCAGGGTCTGGAAGCGGCGCATGGTCTCGCGGCCGAAATAGGCCGAGGCCCAAGCGAGCGTCAGGACCGCGGGCATCACGAAGAGGTAGGAGAGCGTGCTCTCGATCCGCATCGGGCCGGCCGGGTCGATCAGGGCACGGATGTTGCGCACCCAGGGGGCATAGGCCGCCGCGTAGAGCGTCATCAGCCAGGACAGGCTCACCGCCACGCCGAGGTGGAAGGTGAAGAGGCGATGCAGGCGCGAGAAGTCGTCGCGCGCGTCGTCGAGCGTCATCCGGCAAACCCCCAAGATACCGGCCGCTGATTCTTGTCCGATCCGGCCATGAATCGAGGATGGGGGGTAAGCTGGAGTTTTTTATGACACCGGGACGGCAGCCGTCGGGCCGCCGTCCCAGGACTCGCGCTTAACGCGCGGCCTCGGGCCGGTTCTCGCGCATCAGCTTCACGAAACGCTCGAACAGGTAATGGCTGTCGCGCGGACCCGGCGAGGCCTCCGGGTGGTGCTGCACCGAGAAGGCCGGGCGGTCGGTGAGCGAGAGGCCGCAATTCGAGCCGTCGAACAGCGAGACATGGGTCTCGACCGCCGTCTGCGGCAGGCTCGCGGGATCGACCGCGAAGCCGTGGTTCATCGAGACGATCTCGACCTTGCCGGTGGTGTGGTCCTTCACTGGGTGGTTCGCCCCGTGGTGGCCCTGGCCCATCTTCACCGTGCGCCCGCCGAGCGCGAGGCCCATGAGCTGGTGGCCGAGGCAGATGCCGAAGGTCGGCACCCGCTCGTCGAGCAGCCTGCGGATCACCGGCACGGCGTATTCGCCGGTCGCCGCCGGATCGCCGGGGCCGTTGGAGAGGAACACGCCGTCCGGCTTCAGCGCCAGGATGTCCTCCGCCTTGGTCGTGGCCGGCACCACGGTCACGTCGCAGCCGGCCTCGGCCAGCAGGCGCAGGATGTTGCGCTTCACGCCGTAATCGATCGCCACGACCTTGAGGCCCTGGCCCGGCGCCCGCGAGCCGTAGCCACCCTTCACCGCCCAGACCGTCTCCGTCCAGGCGGAGGTCTCGCGGGAGGTCACCGGCGGCACGAGGTCGAGCCCTTCCATCGGCGCGAGCGCGGCGGCCCGCGCCTTCAGCGCCTCGCGGTCGAAGCGGCCCTCCGAATCGTTGGCGATCACGGCGTTCGGCATGCCGCGGTCGCGGATCAGCGCGGTCAGCGCCCGCGTGTCGATCCCGGTGATGCCGACGATGCCGCGGGCCTTGAGCCAACCGTCGAGATGCGAGGACGAGCGCCAGTTCGAGGGCTTGGTGACGGCGGAGGCGATCACCGCGCCGCGTACGCCGGAGGCCGGCGCCTGATCCAGGCTCTCCAGATCCTCGTCGTTGGTGCCGACATTGCCGATATGCGGGAAGGTGAAGGTGACGATCTGCCCGGCATAGGACGGGTCGGTCAGGATCTCCTGATAGCCCGTCATCGCCGTGTTGAAGCAGACCTCGCCGTCGGCGACCCCGGTCTGACCGATGCCGAAGCCTTCGAGCACGGTGCCGTCGGCCAGCACGAGCAGCGCCGTCACCAGCGGCTCGGCCCAGGGTTCAGGCGTCTTTGCTTCGGCGTTCGTGCGCGCGGGATCGGCGCGCAGGGTCGCGGGTTCGTCTTGCAGCATGGGTCCGATCCGGCTTATGTCCGCCGCCTCGCGCGGCCGCAGATCCGGGCCGCGGGGCAAGGCGATCTCTCGCGGGGCTCATAGCGAGCCGGCCGCGCCCGGGTCAATCTGGGCGCGGGAGCAGCCCTGCGCAATGCCCTGGACAAGCAGGGCACCCGTGCCGAATCATCCGACTGGAGTCATCATCATGCTGCGCGAGCGCCTCACCGCCGAGATGAAGGAGGCCATGAAGGCCGGCGAGAAGCAGAAGCTCTCGACCGTGCGCATGATCCAGGCGGCGCTCAAGGACAAGGACATCGAGGCGCGCGGACTCGGCAAGAGCCAGCTCGCCGACGACGAAATTCTCGCCCTGCTCCAGAAGATGATCAAGCAGCGCCAGGAGGCCGCGGGCGTCTACGAGCAGGGTGGCCGCCCGGAACTCGCCGAGACCGAGCGCGCCGAGGCCCAGGTCATCCAGGCCTTCCTGCCGCAGCAGATGGACGAGGCCGAGACCCGCACGGCCATCATGGACGCTATCGCCGAGACCGGCGCGGCGGGCCCGAAGGACATGGGCAAGGTGATCGCCGCGCTGAAGGCCAAGTATGCCGGCCGCATGGATTTCGGCCGCGCCAGCGGTGTCGTGAAGGACGCGCTCGCCGGGAAGTAGTCCGACCCGTCAGGCCGGCCCGGCATCGATCCGCATTCGGAAGATGGCGTAGGGCGGCTCCTGCCGGTCGGTGCCGCCGTTGTGCTCCGGCCGGCGGTTGGCCTGGGCGGAGGACAGGTAGAGCCAGCCCTCGTCGGTGATCCAGAACGTGTCCGGCCAGATCAGGCGCGGGTCGGTGGCCAGCACCTCGACCTGGCCGTCCGGATCGCGCCGGCCGATGCCGTTGAATTCCTGAAGGCTGAGATAGATCCGGTCCCGCGAATCGGCGGCGAGCCCGCCGGTCAGGCCCTTCTCGCCGAGATTCTGCACCGTGGCGGCGACGGCCCCATCGTCCCAAGACGCGTCGAGGAGCGCCGCGGTGTCCACGGCGTAGAGCCTCCGGCTCATCAGCGGCGAATAGTACAGGCGCGTCCCGTCCGGGCTCAGGGCGATGCCGTTGGCGCCGCCCTGGATCGGGCTCGTGCTGCCGTCCGCCTTGCGCTTCAGCAGCGTCCGGCCCTCGACGATCTTGAGGAGGCCAGGCACCGACCGGGTGCTGTCGTGGCTTCCCAGCCGGCGCAGGGCCCGTCCGCTGGCGAGATCGACCGCGATCAGCGCACCCTCGCCGTCCTGACCCTGGTCGGTGATGTAGGCCGCTTCCCGGCCCGGCCGCAGATCCACCCGCAGGTCGTTGAGCGAGGAGGTCGGCGTCACGACCGCTTGCAGGGAGATCGTGCGCAGGACCGCGTTCGATGCGGGATCGATGCAGACGAGCTTGGCCGCCCCGGGCACCGGCTCGCCGGAGGAGGCCATCAGCCCGGCATCCAGCAGCCAAAGGCGGTTGCGGGTGTCGAAAACCCCGTTGGGAACGTGGAACAGCGTGTCCGCTGCCCGCGCCGGATCGGGGCGGTTCGCCGCCTCGCTCGGATAGGGAACGACACGCCCGTCGGGGAATAGTTCGCCCGCGGTGAAGACCGTCTGCGCATCGAAGCGCGGCATGAACAGGAACATGCGGCCCTCCCTCGAGAGCGTCAGTCCCGTGGGTGTGGTCGGCGCCCGTGCCGCGACGACCAGCTCCAGCTTGCCGAACGGTCCGGTCGCAGTCTGGGCCAGCGCCGATGACGGCCGCATCGCGTGCATGGCGGCAAGGGACGCGGCGCCGGCCAGCAGGGCGCGCCGGTCGATCCGCAGCGAGGGCGAGGAAGCCTCGGTCACGTCGCCACGCCGGCGCCGCGCGCCTTCGTCTCGACCGCGAGCACGCGCGTGCCGGCGCAGATGAACAGCCGGCGCCCGTCCGGCCCGCCGAAGGCGACGTTGGCGCATGGCCCCTGCGTGGGGATGCGGCCGAGAAAGCGTCCGTCCGGCGCCCAAATCCGCACGCCGTCGCCGGTGCCGGCATAGACCCGGCCCTCGGTGTCGACCTTCACGCCATCCGGCACGCCCTCGGGGACCGTCGCGAACACGCGCCCGCCGGAGAGGGTTCCACCCAAGACGTCGAAGGCGCGGATTTCGCTCGCTGCGCCTTCCTGCGGTCCGCCCGACTCGGAGACGTAGAGAATGCGCTCGTCGGGCGAGAAGGCGAGACCGTTGGGCTGCTTGAAGTTCCTCGTGACAGGCGTCAGCCCGCCCTCGGGCGCAAGTCGGTAGACGTAGCGGCCCCTTTGCTCGGAGGCGCGCGGCTCGCCCTCCGCGGCCTGATCGATGCCGTAGCTCGGATCGGTGAACCAGAGCGCACCGTCGCGCGCCGCGACCACGTCGTTGGGCGAGTTGAGGCGGCCGTCCTCGAAGCGTTCGGCCAGGACGGTCATCGCGCCGTCCGCCTCCCGGCGCACCACCCGCCCGGTGCGGTGCTCGCAGGTGACGAGGCGGCCCTCGCGGTCGAGCGTGTTGCCGTTGGCGTTGTTCGAGGGCTCGCGGAAGGTCTCGACGCGGCCGTCCGTTCGGATCAGCATCATCCGGTTGCGGCGCACGTCGCTGAAGACGAGGCCGCCGAGTGCGGGCGCCCAGACCGGCCCCTCGCACCATTCGCCCGCCTCGTAGAGCGTTTCGACCCTTGTGGAGGGATCGAGAACGGCGGCGAGGCCGTCGGCGGCCCGTGCCCTGGGGATGAAGGCGCCGAGCAGGGCAAGGCCAAGGAACGGGCGGCGGGGGATGCCGGGGCGGGGAGCGGGCGAGGCGATCGTCATCGGGCCGCCAACGCATCGCTTCGGCGAAAGCTCCGCGCCAGAGCCCTTAAGACTCCGGCAGGCCGCCTGCGCTAGACTGTTGGGCCGAGCCGGTCCTCGTCCGAGCGATCCGCTTCACCGAAGAACGCCGTGCGCTACCCGCCCCACATTCTCGAAGAGATCCGTTCCCGGGTGTCCGCCTCCGAGGTGGTCGGCCGGCGCGTGCGGCTGAAGAAGGCGGGCCGCGAGTGGCGCGGGCTCTCGCCCTTCAACGCCGAGAAGACGCCCTCGTTCTACGTGAACGACCAGAAGCAATTCTACCATTGCTTCTCGTCGGGCAAGCACGGCGACATCTTCACCTTCCTGATGGAGACCGAGGGCCTGAGCTTTCCCGAGGCCGTCGAGCGGCTGGCGAGCGAGGCGGGCGTCACCCTGCCCAAGATGACGGTCGAGAGCGAGCAGGCGGAAGAGCGGCGCAAGGGTGCGCTCGAAGTCATGGAACTCGCCGCCGTCTATTTCGAGGATCAGTTGCGCGGGCAGGCCGGCGGCGAAGCGCGGGCCTATCTCGACCGGCGCGGCCTGAGCGAGGCCACGCGCAAGACGTTCCGGCTCGGCTATTCCCTCTCCGGACGCTACGCCCTGCGCGACCATCTCGCGGCCAAGGGCGTCGATCGCGACCTGATGCTGGAACTGGGGCTGCTCGCCACCGCCGAGGGCGTGTCGGTGCCCTACGACAAGTTCCGTGACCGGATCATGTTTCCGATCCTCGACATCCGCGGCCGGGTCGTGGCCTTCGGCGGCCGGGCGATGCAGGCGGAGGCCAAGGCGAAGTACATGAACTCGCCGGAGACCCCGCTCTTCCACAAGGGGCGGATGCTCTACAACCTGCACGCCGCCCGAAAGGCCGCGCACGACCGCAGCCGCATCGTCGCGGTTGAGGGCTATGTCGACGTCATCGCCATGACGCTGGCGGGCTACCCCGAGACGGTCGCGCCGCTCGGCACCGCGCTGACCGAGGATCAGCTCGCCCTGCTCTGGCGGCATGCCGACGAGCCGATCCTCTGTTTCGACGGCGACGGGGCGGGCCAGCGGGCGGCCTTCAAGGCGCTCGACGTGGCGCTTCCCATGCTCGAGCCCGGCAAGTCCCTGCGCGTGGCGATGCTGCCGCAGGGCCAGGACCCCGACGACCTGATGCGCTCGGGCGGCCCGGCGGCCATCGAGACGGTGCTGGCGGGCGCGCGGCCCCTCGTCGAGGTGCTGTGGGCGCGCGAGACCGAGGCCGGCCCCCTCGACACGCCGGAACGCCGGGCCGGCCTTGCCCGGACGCTGCGGGAGGCGGTGGCCGGCATCCGTGATGAGACCGTGCGACGCTTCTACCGCGACGACATCGAGGAGCGGCTGCGCGGCCTGTCGGGCGGCCGGCCCGAGCGCGGGCCGCGCGGCTACGCCGGCGGATCGCGGGCCGCGCCGTTCCAGCGCCGTCCCCGCCCGGGCGACCCGCCGCCCTCGCCGCGCATCACCACCGGCTTCAATCCGCTGCTGAAGGCGGGGGCGCCGGCTCCCGCTTTCGGCGGGCGCTCGGCCAAGCGCGAAGCCATGATCGTCATGAGCCTGCTTGCGCATCCGGAACTGCTCGGAATCGAGGAGGAGGCGCTGGCCGCCCTCGAACTCTCCAACCCGGATGCAAACCTGCTGCGCAACCTCCTGCTCGACCGGGCCGCAGAGGCCGGCACCCCGGAGCCGGAACTGGTGGACTCGCGCCTGCGCCGGGCCGGACTGGAGGAGGCGCATGCGCGGCTCCTGGCGCTGGTCAATCCCGGCGATCGCTGGATGCTCGATCCGAACGCCGACCCGCAACGCCTGGAACATACCCTGCATCAGGCCGTGATCTTGCACCGGCAGACGGGAGCGCTACATAGCGAACTTCACCAAGCCGAACGCGCTCTTGCCGAGGATGGCTCCGAGGCCAACTTCGCTTGGCTGTGCGACGTGCAGCAGCAATTGGCGGTGATCGCGGCGGCCGAAGCGGAAGCGGAGGCTCTCGAAGGGGAATGAATTCTTGCCAGCGTGTCCGAACTGCGATGGCGGCCGGAGGCCGCCTTGGTTAACGGTCGGTCAACGTACGGCACGTTAGAGCGGATGCAACGAGAATCGGCGCGGGCACTCGACAAGCGCGCCATTCCACTACATTGCGACGGGTCTTTCGCGGAGCGCGCGGGCTCAGCCTGCGCCGCCGCCACGAGAACAATAGGCTGAGCATGGCAACGAAGGCAACCGAGCGGGACGATGCGGACGCCGCCCAGGATCAACCGACGGACGGCCCCCTCCTTGACCTGACGGATGCCGCCGTCAAGCGGATGGTCAAGCTCGCCAAGAAGCGCGGCTACGTCACCTACGAGGAGATCAACGAGGTTCTTCCCGACGGTCAGGTCGACGGCGACCAGATCGAGGACGTGCTCGCGCAGCTCGACGACATGGGCATCCGCGTCGTCGAGGCCGAGGAATCCGAGGAAACCGCGACCGAGGCCAAGACCAACGGCGAGGCCTCCGAGGAGGAGGAGAGCGCCGAGGGCGGCGAGGTCGCCGAGACATCCAGCTCCCGCGCCGTTGCGGTGGCGGCGCCCACCACCCGCGAGCCGACCGACCGCACGGACGATCCCGTGCGCATGTACCTGCGCGAGATGGGCTCTGTGGAGCTGCTCTCGCGCGAGGGCGAGATCGCGATCGCCAAGCGCATCGAGGCCGGCCGCGAGGCGATGATCGCAGGTCTCTGCGAGAGCCCGCTGACCTTCCAGGCCATCATCATCTGGCGCGACGAGCTCGTCGACGGCAAGGTGCTGCTGCGCGACATCATCGACTTGGAGGCCACCTATGCCGGCCCCGACGCCCGCGGCGCGCCGCAGGAGGCGGAAGCCGAGGGTGAGGAGTCCGAGGAGGGCGAAGGCGCCGTCCCGCCGGAAGGCGGCGACGACGAGGACGACATGGAGAACAACGTGTCGCTCGCGGCCATGGAGGCCGAGATCAAGCCGCGCGTTCTCGAAACCTTCGACAACATCGCCTCGAACTACCGCAAGCTGCGCAAGCTCCAGAACGAGGAGACGGAGCTGAAGACGGGTGGGGGCACGCCCACCTCCGCCCAGACCAAGAAGCAGGCCGAGCTGAAGGACATCGTCGTCACCGACGTGAAGTCGCTCTCGCTCAACGCCAACCGCATTGAGGCCCTGGTCGAGCAGCTCTACGACATCAACAAGCGCCTCATCTCGCACGAGGGCCGCCTCATGCGCGCGGCCGAGCATCACGGCGTCGCCCGCGACGAGTTCTTGCGCCACTACCAGGGCTGGGAACTCGACCCGAACTGGATGCAGCGGGTCGCGACGCTCGGCGGCAGGGGCTGGAAGAACTTCGTCGAGAAGGGTGGCCGGCAGGTCGCCGACCTGCGCGAGCAGATCCTGACGCTCGCCTCCGAGACCGGCCTCCAGATCGGCGAGTACCGCAAGATCGTCGCGATGGTGCAGAAGGGCGAGCGCGAGGCCCGCCAGGCGAAGAAGGAAATGATCGAGGCCAACCTCCGCCTCGTGATCTCGATCGCCAAGAAGTACACCAACCGCGGCCTGCAGTTCCTGGACCTGATCCAAGAGGGCAACATCGGCCTGATGAAGGCGGTCGACAAGTTCGAGTACCGCCGCGGCTACAAGTTCTCGACCTACGCCACGTGGTGGATCCGGCAGGCCATCACCCGCTCGATTGCCGACCAAGCGCGCACGATCCGCATTCCGGTGCACATGATCGAGACGATCAACAAGATCGTCCGAACCTCGCGCCAGATGCTGCACGAGATCGGGCGCGAGCCGACCCCGGAGGAGCTGGCTGAGAAGCTGGCCATGCCGCTGGAGAAGGTCCGCAAGGTTCTCAAGATCGCCAAGGAGCCGATCTCGCTCGAAACGCCGATCGGCGACGAGGAGGACAGCCACCTCGGCGACTTCATCGAGGACAAGAACGTCGTCCTGCCGATCGATGCCGCGATCCAGTCGAACCTGCGCGAGACCACGACCCGCGTGCTGGCCTCGCTGACGCCGCGCGAAGAGCGCGTCCTGCGCATGCGCTTCGGCATCGGCATGAACACGGACCACACCCTCGAAGAGGTCGGTCAGCAGTTCTCGGTCACCCGCGAGCGCATCCGCCAGATCGAGGCGAAGGCCCTGCGCAAGCTCAAGCACCCGAGCCGGTCACGCAAGCTTCGAAGCTTCCTCGACAACTGAGCGGAAGACCCACGGGCCGCCCTTCGGGGCGGTCCTTTCGTTTGGGTGAACGGGAAGCGGTCGCTGAAGGCCGCAAACGGGATCGCTGCCGGGAGTGCGATCAAGGGCCGGCCCGTGAGACCCGGCCGCTCTGGAGCAGAGCCGCCTGGACGGCAGACGCGCTGACCCAATCCCTTGATCCGGCGTCCCGGTCCCGTGCATGATCGGCGGCCCCGCCGGCCCCTTCGGCCGTTCGCAAAAAGTGCTCCGCAGCCATGGCCCCGGATGGGGACGCCCATGCGCCACGAGCCTTGCTTCGACGCCCCGAGAGCCCACCTTCCCCCGATGCGCGACGCGGACGCCCCGAGACCCCTACCGACCGCCCTCGCCGACGGATCGGAAGCCGAGGACGTCCCGTTCGGGTCGCTCCAGGCCTGCGTCGGGCTGCGTGACTGGCTGCTCGGCGAAGGCGCGCGCCTGCCCAAGGCCGACGACCTGCTGGCCGGGCTCGCCGAACACCTAAACGCGCTCGGCGTGCCCGTCGATCGCGCCTCCACCACGATCGACACCCTTCACTCCGAATACTCGGGCGTCGGGCGGGTGTGGAACCGGGAGGCCGGAACTTCCGTGCGGCTCTTTCCCCATGGCGAGGCCTCCGTGAAGGCCTACCGGGCGAGCCCCTTCTACACCGTGCACGAATCCGGCGCGTGGCTGATCATCGATCTGTCCGAGACCGCCGACAACGCCTACGCCGTCATCCCCGAGCTGAAGGCCGACGGCTACACGCACTACGTCGTGGCGCCGCTGATCTTCACCAACGGCACCAAGAACGGCATCACCTTCGCCACCCGCGCCGAGGACGGCTTCCGCGACGAGGATATCGCGATCCTGCGCTTCGTCATGCCGACGCTGGCGGCGGTGATGGAGATGCGCCTGCTCAACAAGCAACTCGACACGGTGCTGCGCATCTATGTCGGCGACGAGCCGCACCGGGCGATCCTGGCGGGCGACATCCGCCGCGGACAGGTGCGCCGCATCCGCTCGGCGATCCTGTTCGCGGACATGCGCGACTATACCCGGCTCTCGGCCAACCGGACGCCCGAGGGCGCGGTCGATCTCCTCAACGCCTTCTTCGACTGCCTCGTCCCGCCGATCGAGCGGGAGGGAGGCGAGGTGCTGAAATATCTGGGCGACGGCCTGCTCGCGATCTTCCGCGAGCCGGGCGACGACCTCGGCGGGGCGGCCAAAAGCGCGCTGATGGCGGCGGAATCGGCGCTCGCCGCGCTGGCCGAGGCGAATAGCGTCGGGCGCTTCGGCGAGGGCGCCCGCACGGTCGATGCCGGCATCGCGCTCCACCACGGCGAGGCGGCCTACGGCAATGTCGGCTCCGGCACCCGGCTCGACTTCACCGTGATCGGCCGTGACGTAAACCTGGCGAGCCGCCTAGCGCGGCTCAACCGCACGCTTCAGGAGCCGCTCCTGATGTCGAAGCCCTTCGTCGACTTCCTCTGGGGCGATCCCGAACCGCTGGGGAGTCACGCCCTCGACGGCTTCGACGAGCCGATGCCCGTGTTCCGGCCGGGGCGCAAGATCGCAACGAAGGCGGCGACGAAGGCCGCCGCCGAGTAATCGCAGACCGCTGCGAGGGGGATTGACCGCGGGGCCGCGCGGGCCCACATCGGGAACGTTCCAGGGAGATCCCCGACAAGGGGCTGAGAAACCGCTATCGCCGTTGCCGGCAGCGCGGAAATCCTTCGAACCTGATCCGGCTCATACCGGCGTAGGGATTGGACCTGAAGGGCGGCTCGTCGCGAGCGGACCCGCTTCGATCGAAGCACATGGTGCCAGTTCCTGCGGGCAACCCTGCGGAAGGCACGTTTCCCGATGTCAGATCTGCTGACCTCCCCGATCGGTCAGCGCCGGACCCTGGCGCTGCGCCCCCGCGCGGCCGAGTTGCCGCCCCGAGCCGACGTGGCCGTGGTGGGCGCCGGGCTGATCGGCCTCTCCATCGCTTGGCGCCTGGCGCAGGCCGGCCGCTCCGTCGTCGTGGTCGAGCGCGTGAGCGTCGGCAGCGGCGCGAGCCTCGCGGCCACCGGCATGCTGGCCCCGGCCGCCGAGCACGAGCCGGGCTCCGACCTGCTGCTGCCCCTGGCTCTCGAATCCCTTCAGCGCTGGCCGGCCTTCCGCGACGCGCTCCAGGCGGCGTCCGGCCGCACCATCGATTACCGTGAGGACGGCACGCTCGTGATCGCCATCGGCCGGGACGAGGTGGAGCGCCTGCGCTTCCGCCACGATCTCCAGCGCCGCTCCGGCGTCGCCGCCGAGTGGCTGTCCGGCCCGGAGGTTCGCGCCCGCGAGCCGCTGCTGCGCCCGAACGTGACCGCGGGCATCCTCTGCCCGCTCGACGCGCAGGTCGATCCGCGTCTCGTCATGGAGGCGCTGCTGCGCGCCTGCGAGGCAGCTGGCGTCACCATCGTCGAGCGCGTCGCGGTCGACGGGCTCGCGCGGCAGGGTGGGCGCTTCACCGGCCTGCGGGTCGGTGAGCGCACGCTCTCGGCCGAGACCGTGATCCTGGCCGCGGGCGCCTGGAGCGGCGAGGCGGGCCTGTTGCCCGACGAACTCGCCCTGCCGGTCCGGCCGCTGAAGGGCCAGTCGCTGGCTCTGCGCACGACCAAGCGCACCGGCACCCTGTCCCGCATGGTCTGGACCGACGCGGTGCACATGGCGCCCAAGGGCGACGGGCACCTCATCGTCGGGGCCACGGTCGAGGATTGCGGCTTCCGCAGCGGCGTCACCGCGGGCGGCCTGTTCGCCCTGCTGGAGGGCGCGCGCCGCGTCCTCCCGGGCATCGAGGAGATGGAAGTGGACGCGGTCTGGAGCGGCTTTCGCCCGACGTCGGACGACGATGCCCCGATCATCGAGGCCGTCGCGCCCGGTCTCGTCGTCGCCACCGGCCATCACCGCAACGGCTACCTGCTCGCTCCGGCGACCGCGGACGCGGTGGCCGCGCTGCTGGGTGACGGCACCTTGCCGGACTTCGCCCGCGGCTTCGGCCGGGCGCGGTTCGGAGCGCAGGGCGACGCCCGGGGGAGGGCGGTGGCATGAGGCTGACCGTCAACGGAGAGCCCTGCGAGCGCCCCGAGAGCGACCTCGCCGCCCTGTTCGCGTGGCAGGCCGAGGAGCGGGGCATCGAGAGCGCCGAGGGCATCGCCATCGCGCTCAACGGCCGGGTGGTGCGCAGGAACGCCTGGGCCGAGACCACACTCAACGAGGGCGACCGCATCGAGATCGTCCGTGCCATGCAGGGAGGCTGACATGAATCACCACGACACCACCCTCGCGCAGACATCCGCCGGATCGGCCGCCGAACCGGGGGATGCGCTGGAGATCGCCGGCGTTCGGCTCTCCTCGCGCCTGTTCATCGGGACCGCGGGCTATCCGAGCCAGGAGATCATGGCCGAAGCGGTGCGCGCCTCGGGCGCGGAGGTCGTCACGGCCTCGATCCGTCGGGTTTCGCTCCAAGGGCACGGCTCGGACACGTTCCAGAAGCTGAAGGGCGCGCGCTTCCTGCCCAACACCGCCGGCTGCGAGACGGCCCGCGACGCCATCATGACCGCGGAGCTCGCCCGCGAGGCGCTCGGCACGGACTGGATCAAGGTCGAGGTGATCGGCGACCGCGAGACGCTCTACCCCGACGTGGCCGAATTGCTGGAAGCCTGCCGCCACCTCGTGGACGACGGCTTCACCGTGCTGCCCTATTGCAACGACGACCCCGTCGTCTGCGAGCGGCTGGCCGATCTCGGCTGCGCCGCGGTGATGCCGATGGGCTCGCTGATCGGCTCCGGCATGGGCGTCGCCAACCCGGCCAATCTCGAACTGATCTGTCGCCGGGCCAAGGTGCCGGTCATCGTCGATGCCGGCATCGGCACCGCCTCGGACGCGGTGATCGCCATGGAACTGGGTGCGGCCGCCTGCCTCATCAACACGGCGGTCGCCAAGGCGGACGATCCGGTGCGGATGGGAAGCGCCATGCGCCACGCGGTCGAGGCGGGCCGCCTCGCGTATCGGGCCGGGCGGATTCCGCGCCGCGGCCGGGCCGAGCCGTCGAGCCCGCAACTCGGCCTCGTCGGCTCGTGAGGGCGGGGGCGGCGCTCCCGCCGCTCCTCGTCGTCACCGACCGGCATGGCGCGGCCCGCCCGCTGATCGAGACCGTCCGCGCGGCGGTGGCGGGCGGCGCGCGCTTCGTCTGGTTGCGCGACCGCGACCTCGACCGGGACGCGCGGCGGGATCTCGCCCGCGACCTGATCGCGCTGCTCCGGCCGCTCGACGGTACGCTGGTCGTCGGCGGCGATGTCGAGCTCGCGCTTGAGACCGGTGCGCGGGGCGTCCACCTGTCCGGATCGGCGGGACGCACGGGCATCCGCTCGGCGCGCGAAAAACTCGGACCGGCGGCCCTGATCGGGATTTCGGCCCATTCCATCCCGGAGGTCGAGACCGCGGCGGAAAGCGGCGCCGATTACGCGACGCTGAGCCCGGTCTTCCCCTCTGCCAGCAAACCCGGCTACGGGCCGGTCCTCGGCCCCGAGGTGTTTCGAGCGGTCGCCCGTTCCGGTCTCCCGGTCTTCGCGCTCGGCGGGATCGAGCCGGAACACGCCCGCGCCTGCCGCGAGGCCGGGGCGGCGGGCGTGGCCGTCATGGGCGGGCTGATGCGCGCGGCCGACCCGCGCTCCGAGACCCTTCGCTACCTCGCGGTACGGGTCTGAGGGGGCGCGGGTGCGAGGCGGCGGATGTCCGCCCTGCGCGATCACCTCTGGCGCTGCGGCGCGAGGCGTATAGAAGCGCTGACAGATTCCTCTTCCCGCATGGCGCCCCCAGGGGGCTTCGAGCCGAACCGCATGATCAACTCTCCCCTCATGACCGTCATGGTCGATGCCGTGCGCAAGGCCGCCCGTGGGCTCAAGCGCGACTTCGGCGAGATCGAGAACCTGCAGGTCTCCCGTAAGGGGCCCGGCAACTTCGTCTCGGCCGCCGACCGGAAGGCGGAGGAGGTCCTGCGCGATGCGCTGATGAAGGCGCGGCCCGGCTACGGCCTCATCATGGAGGAGAGCGGGAACATCGAGGGCACCGACCGGAGCCATACCTGGCACGTCGATCCCCTCGACGGCACCACCAACTTCCTGCACGGCATCCCGCATTTCGCGATCTCGGTCGGGCTCGAGCGCGACGGTCAGATCGTGGCCGGCGTGATCTACGATCCGGCCAAGGACGAGCTGTTCATCGCCGAGCGCGGCAAGGGCGCCTTCCTCAACAACCGGCGCCTGCGCGTCTCGGGCCGCCAGGATCTCGCCGACGCGGTGGTGGCCTACGGCACGCCCTATCTCGGCCGCGGCAGCCACGGCCGGCTGCTGAAGGAGATCGCCGCGGTGATGGCGGTTTCCGGCGGCACCCGCCGCTTCGGCTCGGCGGCGCTCGATCTCGCCTACGTCGCTTGCGGCCGGACCGACCTCTACTGGGAGCGCGACCTGCAGACCTGGGACATCGCGGCCGGCATCATCCTCGTGCGCGAGGCCGGCGGCTTCGTCTCCAGCGCCGACGGCGGCGCGGAGCCGCTCGCGGCCCGCTCCGTGGCCTGCGGCAACGAGGTGCTGCACCGCGAGCTGATCGGCCTCCTGCGCAAGGCCGCCGCCTGAGGGCGCGAGGCATCGCAGGCCCGCCGCACCTCCTGTTCCGACCCCCGCGTTCCTCCGAGAAACGAGCGTCCCGCATGGAAGCCCGCCGCCACTCCGCCCTCAAGGATTCGGTCCGCTCGATTCCCGACTATCCGAAGCCGGGCATCATCTTCCGCGACATCACCACCCTGCTGAGCGACCCGCGCTCCTTCCGCCGCGCGGTCGATTCGCTGGTCCACCCCTATGCGGGCGGCCGGATCGATCAGGTCGCGGGCATCGAGGCGCGCGGCTTCATCCTCGGCGGGGCGGTGGCGCACCAGCTCTCCTCGGGCTTCGTGCCGATCCGCAAGAAGGGCAAGCTGCCCCACAAGACCGTCTCGACCGCCTACGCGCTGGAATACGGCACCGACGAGATCGAGATCCACGTCGATGCGATCCGGCCGGGCGACCGGGTGATCCTCGTCGACGATCTCATCGCCACCGGTGGAACCGCCACGGCGGCGGTGAACCTGCTGCGCCAGCTCGGCGCCGAGGTGGTGGCCGCCTGCTTCGTGATCGACCTGCCCGAGATCGGCGGCGCCCAGCGTCTGCGCGACCTCGGCGTCACCGTGCGCACGCTGATGGAGTTCGAGGGCCACTGACCCTCGCCGGTGCCCGTCATACCGGAAGGGGCGAACGCGGCCTCACCGGGTTTTGATGTTCGTCTCGCATCGTCGAGGCGAGGTAGAGCGATCGAGGTCGCAGCCCCGTCCGGAGCTGTCGCGCCCTGGATCGCTTCGGCTTCGCCTCGCGATGACGGAGTGAGACGAGCGCGAAGCGATCCGAGACGCGCCGATCAGGCGGCGAGACTGTCGAACAGGCCCTTGCCGTCCGTGCCGCCGACCAAGGCGTCCACGAAGTTTTCCGGGTGCGGCATCATGCCGAGCACGTTGCGCTGCTCCGAATAGATGCCGGCGATGGCGTTGAGCGAACCGTTGCGGTTGGCATCCTCCGTGAGCCCGCCCTCGGCGTCGCAGTAGCGGAAGGCCACGCGGCCCTCGTCCTCCAGCCGGCGGATCGTGTCGGGATTGGCGAAGTAGTTGCCCTCGCCGTGGGCCACGCAGACGTCGATGACCTGTCCCTCGCGGTAGGCCGAGGTGAAGCGCGTATCGGTACGCTCGACCCGCAGGAACTGCCGGTGGCAGATGAAGCGGCGGTTGACGTTGCGCATCAGCACGCCGGGCAGCAGGCCCGACTCGCACAAGATCTGGAAGCCGTTGCAGATGCCGAGCACGAGGCCGCCCTTCGCGGCGTGCGCCCGAACCGCGTCCATCGCCGCGGCCCGGCCGGCAATGGCGCCGCAGCGCAGGTAATCCCCGTAGGAGAAGCCGCCCGGCACGACCGCGAGATCGGTGCCCGCGGGCAGTTCCGTCTCGGTGTGCCAGATGCTGGCGACCTCGGCTCCGGAGCGCCGGAGGGCCCGGGCCACGTCGCCGTCGCGATTGGAGCCCGGGAAGACGACGACGGCCGCGCGCATCAGGCGATCTCGATCGCGTAGTTCTCGACGACGGTGTTCGCGAGCAGCTTCTCGCAGGCGGCCTTCAGAACCGCCTCCGCCTGCTCCCGGTTCTCGCCCGCCACTTCGAGATCGAAGACCTTGCCCTGGCGCACGCCGGAGATCGCGTCGATCCCGAACGAGGTCAGGGCCGCTTCGATCGCCTTCCCCTGCGGGTCGAGGACGCCGGTCTTCAAGGTGACGACGATGCGGGCTTTCATGGCGGGGACTCGTCTGGAGGGTCGGCGGGCCGCGTCGATCGAGCGACGAGGCCGGGACGGAGGAGGGCGGTGTTCGCTGCCGTGCGAGGCGCCTGCGGCGAGCCGGCTCGCGGCTCGCGAGCGTTCTAGCGGCGCGCTGTCGAGCCGATCGGCTCGGCCTCGGTGGCCCGGCGCCAAAGCTGCAGCATGATCCAGCCCGCGATCAGGCTGAACACGCCCATGAGCACATGCCCGACGCGATCACCCAGATCGAGCAGGCCGGCGAGTGCCCAGCCGGCCGCGATGGCCGCCGCGAACACTTCGGTTCCGACCAGGATCATCAGGCTCAAAATCGTGATGAGGTTTCGCATACGCGCGCACCCGTTCCGTCTCTTCAGGCGAACTAGCCCGAGCCCGGTATCCGGCGCAACCGTTCCGGACGGATGCCCCCATTCCATCGGCAATCAGAGACGGCAGCGCTCATGCCGAAAGACCGGCCCCGCGCGCGCTCCGGACCAGACGGCGCCCCGGCCCGTTTCGGCCGCACCGCGACAGCCGGCGCCGGGCTACGGCAGAATGAAAAGGGCCGGCGGTTCGATCCGCCGGCCCTTCGAGGGTCAGCGCGGTGCCCGCTTGGCGAGAATGCGCTGAAGTGTGCGGCGGTGCATGTTGAGCCGCCGCGCCGTCTCGGAGACGTTGCGCCCGCACAGCTCGTAAACGCGCTGGATATGCTCCCAGCGCACCCGGTCGGCGGACATCGGGTTTTCCGGCGGATCGGCGCGCTCGCCCGGCTGAGCCATGAGCGTGCCGTGGATCTCGTCGGCATCCGCCGGCTTGGCGAGATAGTCGAAGGCGCCGAGCTTCACCGCCGTGACCGCCGTGGCGATGTTGCCGTAGCCGGTCAGGATCACGCCGCGCGCTTCGGGGCGACGCTCCTTGAGGCGAGCGATCACGTCGAGCCCGTTGCCATCGGCCAAGCGCATGTCGATCACGGCGAAGGCCGGCGCCCGGCTCTCGACGGCCGCCACGCCCTCGTTGACGCTCTCGGCCACGTGCACTTCGTAGCCGCGCGCTTCCATCGCCCGGGCCAGTCGGGTCGAGAAAGGCTTGTCGTCGTCAACGATCAGCAAGCTGCGATCGCTGAAGGCGGCCAAGGGATCGGATTCGGAAAGAAAAGCGGCGTCCGAGCCCGCCACTGTCGTACCGCTCTGCGTCAGCATGCGGCGCTCCTCGTCGGTTCGTGTCATCTGAACGCATTATATGGGTGCGGCATCGCGTTCCGTTAGGGGTCTCAGAGAATTGTGCGCAACGCGTTGGGGCGCAATCGCATCCCTCTCGAAAATGTGACGCGCCCAGGAAATCCGGACCGCGGCGCCGTGCTGTCCGATTTCCGTACTGTTCGAGAGCATGAGCTGCGCGCCGGACCGCTCGATCAGCGTCTTGGCGATGAAGAGGCCGAGACCGAGCCCTCCCCCTGTCTGGTCGGCCTCGCGCGAGCGACCGCGGCCGCGGGTCGTCACGTAGGGCTCGCCCGCCCGCAACAGCACCTCGCTCGGGAAGCCCGGGCCGTCGTCGCGGATCGCCAGCCAGACGCGCTCGGCATTCCAGCGTGCCTCGACCGTGACCCGCGACTCGGCGAAGTCGACGGCGTTGTCGAGGATGTTGGCAAGGCCGAACATCACACCGGGATTGCGCCGGCAGACGGGTTCGGGGCCCTCGCCCTGCATGGACACCTCGACGGCGACGCCCAGCGCGCGCTGAGGCTCCACCAACTCCTCGATCAGGTGGCCGAAGGTGACGGTGGCGAGGAAGCCGCCGCCCTCCTCGGTCTCCTCGCCCATGGAAGTCAGCTTCGAGAGGATGCCGCGGCAGCGATCCACCTGATCCCGCAGCAGGCTCAGATCCTCGGCCACCGCCGGAGAGGCGGTGGGGCCGAGCTGCCGGTCGAGTTCCTTGGCCACGACCATGATGGTGCCGAGCGGTGTGCCGAGTTCGTGTGCCGCCGCCGCGGCGAGCCCGTCGAGCTGCGACAGGTGCTGTTCGCGGGCGAGCACGAGTTCGGTCGCCGCGAGCGCCTGGGCGAGCTGGCGGGTCTCCTCCGCCACGCGCCACGCGTAGACGCCGGTGAAGGCGGTGCCGAGAAGGATCGCGGTCCAGACGCCAGAAACGTAGAGGAAGGGCAACTCGATGCGCCCGTCGGCGAACCAGGGCAGGGGACGGTGCACCAGCGCCAGCAGGGTGGCGAGGCCGACCGCGAGAAGGCCGAGCGCCAGGGTCCGCTCCGGCGGCAGGGCGGTGGCCGAGATCAGCACCGGGGCGAGAAACAGGAGCGAGAACGGGTTCTGAAGGCCGCCCGTGAGGAACAGTAGGCCGGCGAGCTGGACGATGTCGAAGGCGAGCAGCAGGGCGGCCGAGTCGTCGCTGAGGCGGTAGCTTGCCGGAAAGCGGATGCGCAGGGCGAGGTTCAGCCAGCACGAGGCGGCGATGACGAGAAAGCACCAGCCGAAGGGCAGGTTCAGCCCGAGACCGAACCGGGCACCGATCACGGCGGCGCTCTGCCCGGTCAGGGCCAGCCAGCGCAGGCGCACGAAGGTGTCGAGCCGCAGGTGGCGGCCCGTCGGCGTGAGGGTTTCGTGGGCCGCGTCGATCATAGTGGCGCTACGATAGGGCTGGCCGGGGCCGCGTCTACTGTGACATCCGCGGGTGCGATGATGGTCGAACGGCTCTTCATGCGTCGATTCGATGGGTCACCCGCAGACCAACATCTGTTAAGAGCGCTTCCAGAGACGGGTTGAGGGATGCCGAGATGGACCTGGCATATGTCTGGTACGAGACCGCGCGCGCGATGCTGACGCCTGCCCGGCTCGCGGCCGATGCGGCGCGGCACAGCCTGCAAAACCCGGGAAACCCCTTCGCCTACGGCCCCTATGCCCGGTCGGCTTCGGCCGCCCTCCAGATGTTCGAGCGGGTGACCCGGCGCTACGGCAAGCCGGCCTTCGGCTTCACCACGACCGTGGTCGAAGGCCGGCCCGTGCCGGTGACGGAGCGGGTCGTCTGGGAAAAGCCGTTCTGCCGCGTGATCACCTTCGATCGCGCCTTCGCCCACGGCCCGGTCCAGCCTCAGCCGAAGCTCCTGATCGTGGCGCCGATGTCGGGCCATTACGCGACGCTCCTACGCGGCACCGTCGAGGCGATGCTGCCCGATCACCAAGTCTTCATCACGGATTGGTCCGACGCGCGGATGGTGCCGCTGCTCGAGGGTCGCTTCGATCTCGACACGTATATCGATTACCTGCGGGCGATGTTCCGCGACCTCGGGCCGGACCTGCACCTCATGGCCGTCTGCCAGCCGGCCGTGCCCGTCTTCGCCGCGGTCGCGCTCGCCGAGGCGGCGGGTTCGGCCGACGTGCCGGTCTCGATGACGCTGATGGGTGGCCCGATCGACACCCGCCGTTCGCCGACCGCCGTGAACTGCCTCGCGCAGGAGCGCGGCATGGAGTGGTTCGAGAAGAACTGCATCACGGTCGTGCCGCCGTTCTATGCCGGTGCGTTGCGGCGGGTCTATCCGGGCTTCCTGCAGCTCTCGGGCTTCATGGCGATGAACCTCGACCGGCACGTCACCGCGCACACGGACATGTTCCACCATCTCGTCACAGGGGACGGCGACTCGGCGGAGAAGCACCGCGACTTCTACGACGAGTATCTCGCCGTGATGGACCTCACGGCCGAGTTCTACCTGCAGACGGTTCAGACCGTGTTCGTCGATCATGCCCTGCCGCGCGGGCGCATGCGCCACGCGGGCAAGCTCGTCGATCCCGCCGCGATCCGCCGCTGCGCCATCCTCGCGGTCGAGGGGGAGAACGACGACATCTCCGGCGTCGGCCAGACCCGGGCGGCTCTCGACCTCACCCCCAACCTGCCGGAGGCGCGCAAGGCCTACCACCTTCAGGAGAAGGTGGGACATTACGGTGTGTTCAACGGCTCGCGCTATCGCTCCGTCATCGCGCCGCGCATCGCCCGCTTCGTGCGGGAGATGGAGGCGGGCGCCTGACGCGGCCGCGTGTGAATTTTCGGTGAGCGCAGGATGGCCGGGATGGCTGAGCCGGCCCGCTGCGGCTAGGTTGGCGGCCATGACGCGCGCCCTGCTGCGACGGCCGGATCCGGATCACATCGAGATCACCCACGACGGGCAATCGCTCCGCGTTGCGATTCTGCGGCGCCCGACCGCGCGCCGGTTGACCCTGCGGGTCTCCAGTGCCACGGGCGCCGTGGTGCTGACGCTGCCGACCCGGTCCTCCCTCGCCACCGCTCAGAAGTTCGCCCAGAGCCACGGCGGCTGGATCGCCGCGCGCCTCGCCAAGTTGCCGGAGCGGGTGCCGTTCACGGCCGGCTCCGTCATCCCCGTGCGGGGCGTTCCGCTTCGGATCCTGGCGCGGGAGGGCCGCGGCGCGGCGGAGGCGGATACCGCGAGCGGGACGCTCGCTGTCCCGGGCGAGGCCGCGCACATGCCCCGGCGCGTGCGCGAATTCCTGGTTCGCGAGGCGCGGCGCGACCTCTCGCTCTCGGTGGCGACCTACGCGGCACGGCTCGGGCAGCGCCCGGCGCGGGTGACGCTGCGCGACACACGCAGCCGCTGGGGCTCCTGCACGGCGCGGGGAGAGCTGAACTTCTCCTGGCGCCTGATCCTGGCGCCGCCGGTGGTGCTCGATTACCTCGTCGCCCACGAGATGGCGCATCTGCGCGAGATGAACCACTCACCCCGCTTCTGGGCGCTCACGAATGAACTCTGCCCCCATGTGGAGGAGGCGGAGCGTTGGCTGAAGCGGCACGGCTCGGAGCTGCACCGCTACGGCTGAGACCGGTCCGGACCGGTGGGCTCAGCCCTTGGTGACGATCGCCCGGCTGCGGGCGCGGCTGCGCTCCGCCGGCCAGGTCGGGCGTGGATCGACATGACCGGGCCACAGGGTGCGCGGAGCGACGTTGTCGCAGACTTCTCGCTGGCGCAGGTAGGTCGGGCGGCCGAGTTCGTCCCGGCGCAGGACCGTACCCCCGTCCCGGCAGAATCCGGCGATGGCGGCGGCGTCGCCGCGGCGTCCGCGCGGATTCCGCTCGACCGGCGGATGCTCGACCGTGAGCGGGGCCTGGTGATTGAGGGAGCGCTCGATATAGGTCGTCGTCGCTTCCGGCGGCAGATAATCCGATTCCTCGAAGGGCAGGGACAGGGCGGAAGCGCTCCCGCAGCCCGCGGCGACGATGAGCGCCGCGAGGGTGACGGGTTGAGCGAGGCGGCGCATGGCGGGTTCCTCGAAGGATGAGCTTGGCCTTACACTAGGGCAGGTGGGTGCCGAGCGGTAGCCGCTCCGACACACCTTCGCCGCGATTGCTTGACAGCGGGATACCCGCATGGTCCCAACAGCCGGGCCCGCGCGGCCCTCGGGAGGACGCCCATCGCCAGCGCGCGGGGGACTCCCGCCGGTTCCCGCGCGCCGCGAAGTGATCCATCGGAGTTCGTATGAGTCTGTTTGCGGCCGTGGTTCGGGCGGGACGCTCGGGAGCGGGCCGGCGCGGTGTCGCCCGAGCGGCCCTGGCTGCCGCGACGATGCTGGCCGGCAGCCCTGTGGCGCAGGCGCAGGGCACCGTGCGCAAGACCTTCGACGACTGGCAGCAGCGCTGCGAGACGCCCGCGGGCGCCAAGGCCGAGCAATGTGCCCTGGTGCAGTACGTGGCGGCGGAGGACCGGCCGAACCTCAACCTCGTCGTCATCGTGCTGAAGACCGCCGACAACCGCGGCTACCTGCTCCGGGTGGTGGCGCCGCTCGGCGTGCTGCTGCCCTCGGGGCTCGGTCTCAAGATCGACCAGACCGATATCGGCCGCGCGAGCTTCGTGCGCTGCCTGACGACGGGCTGCGTCGCCGAGGTGGTCATGGACGAGGGCCTGATCCGCTCGCTCCGCAGCGGGACGCAGGCCACCTTCATCATCTTCCAGACGCCCGAAGAAGGCGTCGGCATTCCGGTCTCGATGAAGGGATTCGGCCCCGGCTTCGATACGCTGAAGTAGGGCTGCCCCTATTCTAGTTGCGAGCGCTTCATGAGTGAAGGAAGGGGAACGATGCGCGGGGCATGGCTGATCCTCGGCGGGCTCGTGCTCGCCGCGCCCGGCTTCGCCCCCGGTTCGGCGCGGGCCGAGACGGGAAGCTTCTTCAAGAACATGTTCGGCGGCGGCGAGGGCGGCACCTCTCCGGTCACGGCGCCCAAGGCGCAGGACCCCGACGACGTCTATTGTCCGCCCGTCTTCGTGCCCGATGGCGGCGCCGCGGTGCAGGCCTTCGCGGGCGCGGCCGGGGACAAGACGAGACTGCGGCATCAGGTCGTGTTCGGCCGGCTCAGCCGGGAGTGCAAGGCGCGGCCGGACGGCTCGGTGGCGGTCCGGGTCGGCGTCGAACTGCGCGCCCTGCTCGGTCCGGCCGGCGCACCCGGCCGCTTCGACGTGCCAGTGACGATCTCCGTGAAGTACAACGAGCAGCCGGTCATGGCCCGCACCCATCGCGTCGCGGTGCCGGTCGCTGCAGGCTCCGCCCAGGGCGAGGCGACGGTGATCGAGAACGATCTTAGCGTGCCGGCCGACAAGGCGATGGGCTACGATATCGAGGTGAGCCTGGCGAGCGCGGCCGCCCGCGCCAAGCCGGTCGCCCGCCGCCGCAAGCCGGCGCCGGCCGCCGCGGCCGCCGAACAGAGCGACGCCCCGGCGGCCGAGTGATGGAAGCGCCCGAGCGAGAGGGGTCGAACCCCGGAGGACGGCATCGCCCTTCCTGACCTGTGGCGAGGCCGGGAGACGCCGTTCTCCCTCCTGCCCGCCGACGGCCCTCTCTTCGACCGCCGCCTCGAACTGCCGGGCGCCCCGCGGGGCGCCTGGATCGTCCTGAGCTACACGCTCCCGGCGCGCGCCCGGCCGCAACGCCCGCTCCTGCGGCTGCTGCGCGCCGCGGGGCGGCGGGACACCCTTGTGCTGCCGGGGCTCGCCCTCGGCGCCGCGCGCTGGCTCGGCTACCTGCCGCCGGACTGCGAGGGGATCGAGATCGCCGCCGAAGCGGGCTTCGTGCTGGAGCGGGTCGGGCTGCGCAGCGCCCGAAGCGTGTTCGCGGAGGCTCTCCTCAAGCGTCCGCTTCGCGCCGCGACGGCCCTGCATGCCCTGGCGCGGCGCGACGAGCGGCGCTGGCGCGACAGCCTGCGCGGGGCCTGCGCGGTGACGCCCCTGCGCCGCTACCCGGCCTGGAAGGCGCCGCGCCTGCGGCCGTCCGCGAGCGCGCCGATGGCTCCCGCCCTGCGGATTCGCCTCGTCCTATTCGCGTCCCGCGCCCGGGCCGACGCGGTCGCACGCAGCGTGGCTTCCCTGCGCGGGCAGACGCATCGCGACTGGTCGCTCCGCGTCCTCTGGACCGACGGCGATGCGCCCGAAAAGCCGCGCGGAAGCGATCCGCGCGTCACGTCCGCGGCCTGGACGCCGGCCGCGACCGCCCGCGGGCTGTGCGGGGATGCCGACCTGTTCGGCGTGATGCGCGCGGGCGACGTGCTCACCCCGGATGCCCTGAGCCTGCTTGTCCGGGTCGTCACGGAGGAAGGGCCGGACATGGTCTATGCCGACGAGGAGGCCGGCGGGCGCCGCGTCGTCCCCCGCCTCAAGCCGGATTGGAGCCCCGACCTTGCCCTCGCGACCGGCTATGTCGGCGCCCCGGCGCTTCTGACGCGCGCCTTCCTCGCTCGTATGCCCGACGAGCCGGCGGAGACACCCGAGGATTTCGCGCTCGCCCTCGATCTCGCGGCCTGCGGCGCGGCGCGCGTCACCCACCTGCCCCGCATCCTGTGCCGCCGCGAGCCTGTCGCCGAGGCGTCCGCCCGCGTGGAAAGGCTCGACCGGCACCTGCGCGCCGCCGGCTCACCCGCCCAGGCGCTCACCCGTGACGGGGTTCTCGATCTCGCTTGGCCGGTGCCGGAGCCCGCGCCGCTGGTCAGCCTCATCGTTCCCTCCCGCGATCGCCTCGGCCTGATCGCGCGGGTGACGCAGGACGTTCTGACGAGGACCGACTATCCCGCCATCGAGCTGGTGATCGTCGACAACGGATCGACGGAGCCGGCGGTGCTCGCGCTCTACGAGGACCTGCGTGCCGATCCGCGGGTGCGCATCGAGAGGCATCCCCAACCCTTCAACTTCTCGGCCATGGTCAATGCCGGCGTGCGCCGCGCGGGCGGCGACATCCTGGTCCTGCTCAACAACGACGTGGCGGTGCTGCGGCCCGACTGGCTGCGCGTCCTCGTCGGTCAGGCCGTCCGGCTGGAGGTCGGCGCGGTCGGCGCCAAGCTCCTCTACGGCGACGGACGGCTCCAGCACGCGGGCGTCGTGGTGGGGCTCGGCGGCGAGGCGGGCCACATCCTGCGGCGGCGGCCCGCCGATACGCGCGGCCATCTCGACCGCCTGCGCGTCGCTCACGAAGTCTCCGGCGTCACCGCGGCCTGCCTCGCGGTGTCGCGGGAGAAGTACGAAGCGGTGGGCGGCTTCGACGAAGCGGCCTTCGCCGTCGATTTCAACGACATCGATTTCTGCCTACGCCTCGGAGCCCGGGGCTGGAAGACGGTGTGGACGCCCCACGCCGTGCTCTCCCACCTCGAATCGGTCAGCCGCGGGCGCCCGACCGGTGCCGCCCGCGAGCGCTTCGAGCGCGAGGCCGCCGCCTTCACCGAGCGCTGGCGCGCCGTGATCCGCCACGACCCGTTCTACCATCCGGCTCTCTCGCTCACGACCTTCGGCGAGGAACTGGAATGAGCGCGGATGCCGACGCCTTTCCCGATGCCCTTCGCTTCGCCGCCGAGCCCGTGCCGGGGTGCCTTCGACGCCTCGGCCGGGCGCTGCGCCGTCCGAGCGAAGCTCTAACGATCCTGTGGACCCGCCTCTCGGGCCGCCGGCTGCGGGCGGCTCAAGCCTTCACCGCGCTGGTCGGCGCCCATCACGACCTCGGCGTACCCGAGTCCCTGGTGCCTCGGGATGAGTCGGACGCCGCCCTCGCGGCTGCCGGCATCGAGCCCATCGTGCCCGACGCCGACGGACGCATCCGTATCGCTCCGGACGGGCCGCCGCTGATCCTTCTCACCGCGCCGGGCGGGACAATCGTGGAGGGAGCGGGAGCGGCGATCGCCGCCGCCTTCGCGGATGAAGGCATCCACGCCCTCTACGGCGACGCCCTCGTTCGCCTGCCTTCCGGGCCATCCTGGCTGCCCATCCTGCGCCCGGCTTTCGATGCCGACTACCTGCGGGCCGTCGATTACGTCGGCCCGGTCGTCGCCTTCCGCCGTGCCACCGCCCTCGCTGCCGGGATCGATCCGGTCCCCGGTGCCGCAGCGCTCGACCTTCTGCTCGGTCTTGCCGACCGGTTCGGGAGCCGGGCGGTACGCCATCTCCCGCGCATCCTCGCGCTTCTCAGCGCCGATGCGGCAGGGGAGGGGGAGCACGCGGGCAGTCGCCGCGCCCGCCTGAGCGCCGTTCGTAAAAGCCTCGAGCGGTCGGAGGAGGGGGAGGCGCATTCCCTCGTGCGGGACGACGGTGTGATCGAGATCGTGCGCCCGCTGCCGGAACCGTACCCCCTCGTCAGCCTGATCGTTCCGACGCGGGACCGGCTCGACCTTCTCAGGCCCTGCATCGAGAGCCTGCGCCGCCGCACCGACTGGCCGGCCAAGGAAATCCTGATCTGCGACAACGACAGCCGCGATCCCGGGACGCTGGACTATTTCCGTCAACTGGAAGCGGAGGGCGCGGCGCGCGTCGTTGCCTGTCCCGGTCCGTTCGACTTCGCCGCGATCAACAACCGGGCCGCCTCCGAGGCGGGCGGGCGGCTTCTGGCCTTCATCAACAACGATGTCGAGGCCGAGGCCCCGGACTGGCTGGAGCGCGTGGTCCGCGAGGCTTTGCGTCCGGACGTGGGTGCGGTCGGGGCGCGGCTGATCGATGGCGAGGGTCGCATCCAGCACGGCGGCATCGTGCTCGGCACCGGCGGGCTCGTCACGCACGGCCACCGCTTCTTTCCCGGCGCCGCCCCGGGCTATCTCGGGAGTCTTGTCGCTACCCGTTCCGTCTCGGCCGTCACCGCCGCCTGCCTCGTGATCGAAGCCGAAAAATTCCGCTCCGTCGGTGGCTTCGACGCCTCGTCGTTCCGGATCGACTTCAACGACGTCGATCTGTGCCTGCGCCTCAACGCGGCCGGCCTGCGCACCCTCTCTGTCGGCGGCGCCGTCCTCCACCACCGGGAATCGGCCAGCCGCCGCCCCTCCGCCGAGGCTGCGGCGCGGCACCGCGCCGAGGTCGAGGCCCTGAAAGAACGATGGGGGCCGCTGCTGGCGCAGGACCCCCATTATCATCCGGGTTTCGACCCCGGTCTCTCGACCCACGCGCGCCTGCGCCCCGGCTGGACCGGCCTGGAGCCGGTCGAGCCGCGCTGACGCTAGAGCATCGTCCCGAAAGGTGGCCGCCGGCTTTCGGAAGAAGACGGTGCGAAACAACAGGCTAGACCATCGTGCCGGATACGATATCCGGCACGATGGTCTAGCGAACGTCCTACTGCACGAGGCGCGGGCCGCCGGCCTGCACCTTCTCGTTCTCCGACATGATGCCGAGACGCTTGGCGACTTCCGTGTAGGCCTCGATCAGACCGCCGAGATTCTTGCGGAACCGGTCCTTGTCGAGCTTGTCCGAGGACTTGGTGTCCCACAGCCGGCAGGAATCGGGAGAGATCTCGTCGGCGACGACGATGCGCATCAGGTCGCCTTCCCACAGGCGGCCGGTCTCCATCTTGAAGTCGACGAGGCGGATGCCGACGCCGAGGAAGAGCCCGGACAGGAAGTCGTTGACGCGGATGGCCAGCGCCATGATGTCGTCGATCTCCTGGGGCGTCGCCCAGCCGAACGCGGTAATGTGCTCTTCCGACACCATCGGGTCGTTGAGCTGGTCGTTCTTGTAGTAGAACTCGATGATCGAGCGCGGCAGTTGCGTGCCCTCCTCGAGACCGAGCCGCGTCGCCAGCGAGCCGGCGGCGACGTTGCGCACCACCACTTCGAGCGGGATGATCTCGACCTCGCGGATCAGCTGCTCGCGCATGTTGAGCCGGCGGATGAAGTGCGTCGGGACGCCGATGTCGTTGAGGTGCTGGAAGACGAACTCGGAGATCCGGTTGTTCAGCACGCCCTTACCGTCGATCACCTCGTGCTTCTTGGCGTTGAAAGCGGTCGCGTCGTCCTTGAAGTGCTGGATGAGCGTTCCCGGCTCCGGTCCCTCGTAGAGGACCTTCGCCTTGCCCTCGTAGATGCGACGGCGGCGGTTCATAGGCGTGTACCGTGGTTTGAGGAAGTCCATGGGGCCGGGGCTCCTTCGGAACTGGCACGTGAAGCGAAATCCGCGGCGCGGCGGCCCGTCTGGCGGGCAGACGGCCGGAGCACGTCCCCGAGGGAGACATTCCCGGCCGCCTTAGCATCAATCTACCGGAATGAGGTTTGCAGCACAACGCGTTGCCCGGCCGACGCCTTGCCCGCACGGGCGCATACGGCGCGCTAATCCCCGCTCGACAGGGCGGCGAGGGCCAGCGTCTTCGACGGGTAGCGGCAGAGATCGGCGATGGCACAGCGCGGGCATTCGGGCCGGCGGGCCTTGCAGGTGTAGCGCCCATGCAGGATGAGCCAGTGATGGGCGTTGAGCCGGAACGGCTCCGGCACCCGCGCCTCGAGCCCCGCCTGCACCTTGTCGGTCGTCGGCGCGGTGACGAGCGGGATGCGGTTCGAGACCCGGAAGATGTGGGTGTCGACCGCGATGCGCGGCACGCCGAACGCCACGTTGAGTACCACGCTCGCGGTCTTGGTGCCGACGCCGGGCAGGACTTCGAGTTCCGCCGCCTCGCGCGGAACCGCGCCGCCGTGCCGCTCGATCAGGATCTGCGAGAGGGCGATGACGTTCTTCGCCTTGGTGTTGAACAGGCCGATGGTCCGGATGAAGTGGCGCACCCGCTCCT
Organism: Methylobacterium sp. NPDC097929; assembly: GCF_049543375.1. Taxonomy (NCBI): domain Bacteria; kingdom Pseudomonadati; phylum Pseudomonadota; class Alphaproteobacteria; order Hyphomicrobiales; family Methylobacteriaceae; genus Methylobacterium; species Methylobacterium sp. NPDC097929. The sequence goes on from NZ_JBMVEP010000016.1 coordinate 88,728, forward strand.
CGCCGAGCGCGACCATCTTCTCGGGCGTGTCCGCGATCGCGAAAAGAGGCTCGGTCGCGAGGTTGACGCTCTTGTCCGTTGCCTGGGCCGAGAGCACCACGGCGACGAGCAGCGTGTAGGGATTGAGGTAGGCGAGCTCGGACCGCGGCTCGGGATCGGCCGCGCGCAGTCGCGAGAAGATCTCCACCAGGGTGTCGTCGTCGACCGGTTCCGGTGCCGTCACGACACCGCTGGTCAGTGTCTCCTGCAGCTTGGCCTTGGGCTTGGGCGGCTTCGCGTGCGCCGGTGCAGAATTCGCAGGCGCCTTTACACGGGCTGCGGCACCGGAACTGCGGACGGACGGTTTTTTCACGGACATCGGCGCGTTATATTCGCGCCATGGCGAGCGGCAACAATCCTGCGCATCCCGACGGGCTCGATCCCGCGACCATGGACCGGCCGGTCTACTCGGCTGTGATCCGGCCCCACCAATCCCTCAGCCCGGACGGCTTCCAGATCGTGATGGGCCTGTGCTGCCTCGTGTCCCTGGCCATCTCCTTCGCATGCTGGCGCAAGGGGTTCTGGCCCGTCGCGGGCTTCTTCGGCCTCGATATGCTGGCGCTCTACATCGCGCTGAAGGCGAGCTTCCGCCGCGGGCGATCCTTCGAGGAGGTCATGATCTCGCCGGTCGAGGTGTCTCTGGCCCGCATCGATCCCCGGGGCGTTCGGCGCGAGTGGCGCTTCAACCCGCTCTGGACCAAGCTGACCCGGGTGGAAGACGAAGAGTTCGGCCTGCGCACGCTGACGCTAATCTCGCGTTGCGAGCACGTCGTCGTTGCCCGTGACGCCTCGCCGAGCGTTCGTGAGGCTGTCGCCGACGGGCTGACGCGCGCGCTGGCGCAGGTGAAGAAGGGTTTTTGAATCCGCACTCCGACGCGGACGGCACCCCGCTGATGCAAAGGCCCGCAAATGCGTCCGGATGCCCGCTGGCGGCTCCCGGCGCGCTTTTCTCGATTTTCCGATTGACGCCGGGGCGGGGCTGCCGTAAACCCACTTTCACCGACGGGGCGCCGCGGTCCACCACTTGGTGGACAGGCACTTCGGGGTCTTCGGACGATGTGGCGGAGCGGAGCTGATCCGGGTGACTGGATCGGGCGATCGCTGTCCTTCATGGTCCGGGGTGTCGGCGCTTCCGAA
>NZ_JBMVEP010000017.1:0-89324 GCF_049543375.1 Methylobacterium sp. NPDC097929
AGCCTTCGAGCGCTTCACACCAGTCGAATGCCGCAACTACCTGATGGCCGCAGGCTACGATGCCTTTGATCCAACCTGATCGGATGCAGCTCTAGGGCCGCGCTGTCCCCATTCCGAGACCCGGGAACGAACTTGGGGCGTGAACACCAAGGGTGACGCGCCCTACCTCTCAGCGCCAGGATCGGAAACCGCTGTGAGGACAAGCAGGTCCTGGACGTGGCCATCACCATCGCGGATCTTTTAGCGATCGTGGCCTTCGTGCTGATCGGCGACCTGGGCATCCAGCAACCGCAGGATTGAGCGGGGGATCGCGCCTGTCTCAGTAGCGGGCGATGGCGCGGAGGCCGAACACGGTCGCGTTACGCACCCTCTTACCGTCGGGATCGCGGGGATTGGCGATCCCGCCCCCCGGATGGACGACGTACTGCAGGGTCGGTTGCAGAGCGATGCCGGGCGCAAGAACGGCTTGGTAGGTCGCCTCGAGCAAGGTCTCGACGCTGCGGCGAGGGGGGATGACGAACTCTGAAGCGCGGCAATCGCATCGAGCCGCCGCGCCGTGGGAGAGATATGCGCGACGCCGACACCGAACCCGAGTGTGTCGTCCGAGCGACCAGGGAAAAGGCCGCGATAGGCGATACCACTGTCGAGGTAGAGGTCCACGAGGTTGCGGTCCCCTGGTGAGGCGGAGGCCCTCAGGAACACGCTGGCACCGTCGTTGGGATCGTTCGGCTCCTGATAGATCGTCTGATCGATCAATCCGTAGATACCAGAATTGCCGGTCACCCTTCGGCCGAATCCGCTCACCGGGTCGGGCATGAGAGCATCGACGAGGCCAAACCGATGCCAGCCCCCAAACGTCACGGTGCCGGGTAGCCCAGTGTCGCCGGGGCGGACGTTGTAGGCGTAGGAGATTTCAGCGATGGCGAGGGGAGGATCCGAAAGCGGAAAGCGGGTGCCATTCGGGTTACGGCGCTGCGGGTCGACCCCAGAGCGCGGGTTGCCGCCCCCAGGCGTACCGTCGATCAAACTTGCCTGAAACGAAAGCTCCCGGGTTGGCACGTACTTCAGGCGGACGGTCGGTGCAGACAGCGGGTAAGCCGGTCCCCCGTCGGTCATGTTCGCGGCAAAGATCGCCGGCCAGCCGAAGGTGCCGTTGGTGAACAGGATACTGGTTTGGCTCACCATGTACTCGGTGTCGGCGGAGAGCTGGCCGACGCGGAGGAACAGTTGCTCGTCGAACAGGCTCTGTTCCAACCATAGTTCCGAAAGGCGTGAGGCGGGCAGGGCTTCGATCTCGCTAACCGTCATCAGGTTGCCGACGCGGCTGCGAGAGGCGCCACTGCCCTGGATCTGGTAGACTGTTGCGTGCGCTGCCGCCCCTTTCCACCCGGCCAGGGTTTCGAGATCGATGTCGACGTCGAGGTCGAGCAACGTCAGGCCCGTCGAGCCACGCCGCAGGCCGCCACGAACATCGCTGTAGGTCTCCGCCACCGCAATCAATCCGAACGTGATTCCGTGTCGCTCCAGGAAGGTGCGATACCCACCGGGGTCGCCTGCCGCCCCTAGCAGGGGCTGAAACGAGGTCGTCACCTCCGCCGCCCGGCCCGCCGAGAAAACAGGTTGGGCGATCGAGGTCTGAGGATCGCCGCCCGCACCGGACTGCGAGCCAATTGCGATGCCTTCGGCCGCGATCCGTGCGGCCGTAGCTTGCGCTTCGCCTGCCTCGTTCTGTGCCTCAACGAGGCTTGGCTGTAGCCAGAGGGCGAGCGCGACGAGGGTGACGAGGCTGGTGCTGCAGGAGAAACGCACCTCGATCTCCGATCCGAGTAGGAGGCTAAACATCAACACGGCCTCATTACCGTTCGGCGACGGTCGCGATTGCGGAGAATGATACCTGGTTGGACTGTATGTGGCGTACGAAGACCGCGATGGCTCGTGAGCAGGACCGCACCGACATCACCTTGGGCATCCGTACATCCAGGCTACTGGCTGCTGGCTCCAATGTTGGACCTCGTGCAGTTCGTCGGAAGTGTTGCCTTTGCGGGAGATGAGACCACCCTGCCGCACTATCCCCCTTAAATAGATAGGCCGCATCCCATCAAAGCGCGACACCCATTCGACTCAAGTCGATATCGAATATCTGATCGTTTTCCCGTATCTTTCATATCCATAATAAAGGCGATCAATGTCCGAGTACAGCAGTCATAGGCGGCTTTATATAGACGAGGCAGGTAGAAGTGGCGCGACCAAATCCTGCGTAGCGTCGACACCTTCCATAGGCGAGGCTCTCGTGCACAAGCTCGGAGAAGACAGCGGGCGTCCGAATCGTTTGTTCCGGACTTAGCATCCGGTTGCCCTCTTAACCCTGCCAGTCTGATGCACGCGACAGCGAGGCTGTTCGGCCCCTGCGAGACGTGGCATCGGAAACAATTTTTGCGAACAAGGATTAAATCGAGTCCAAGCATTCTTCGCGTGTCGCTTGCTGATATTTAGCCGCGACAACAGCGAAGTTTCAGAAATAGTTTAATAACCTATTCATCTGTTTGTCATGTAGCCGATCTATCCGCGGTGTGAGCCGTAGCTGTTCTGTTGAAGTTGAGTGGTGCCCCCTTTCGGTGCTTCGGATGCATCGCTGAGCAAGCCTCTCTACTCCTTCGAGCAGTCTTGCGGGCTCGCGAATAGGTTGCCGATCGACGGCGTCTCCCCCTCCGCAGAGTGACCGCATGACCACGACGCCGCACGTCCTCGCGAACGGTTCCCTGCTCCAGGACTGGACGGATACCGGTGCGATCACGACGAACGACGATTGGAGCCGGGTGCCCGCCATCGTCGGGTATCTGGGCCAGGACCTCACCAATGCTACGGGCGTCGATCCCCAGACTGTGACTGCGGACTCGGCTTTGCCGAACGATGCGGACGTCATCGCCAACCAGACCAATCCCAACACTCTGAGCACGGGCGGCGTCGCCGAGTTCGAGCTCGCCGACCCGACCATCGCTCTCCAGGGCTCAGGCACGGCGGATGCGCCAAGCCTCGTGATCTACCTCGATGCCACCGGGCGCCGGGATGTGACGGTCGCCTTCAACGCCCGCGACATCGACGGCTCGGCCGACGACGCTGTGCAGCCCCTCGCCGTGCAGTACCGGACCGATGGCGGCACCTGGAAAAACCTGCCGGCCGCCTTCGTGACCGACGCCACCACCTCGGGCAGCGCCACGCAGGTGACGCCCGTCAGTGTCACCCTTCCGGCGGATGCCGACGGCGCCCCAGGTCTCCAGGTCCGCATCCTTACGGCCAACGCAGCCGGCAACGATGAGTGGATCGGTATCGACGACATCGCGGTCTCGAGCCAGAGCGCGGCCCTCACCCAGCCGGCCCTGTCGATCGCCGATGCGCAAGTGATCGAGGGCCAGACGGGCACGACCGACCTGACCTTCACGGTGTCCCTTAGCGCCCCCGCCCCGGCCGGCGGCGTGACCTTCGACCTCGCCACCGCCGATGGCAGCGCCCAAGCCGGCTCCGACTACGTCGCCACGGCCCTGACAGGACAGACCATCGCGGCCGGTGCCACGTCCACCACGATCACCGTGCCGGTGATCGGAGACCGGCTTTTCGAGGCCGGCGAGACCTTCGCGCTGCGGGTGACCAACGTCGTCGGCGCCACCGTCGCCGATGGCGCGGCGGTCGGAACCATCGTCAACGACGATGCCGCCACCGTGATCAACGGCGTCGCGGTGTTCGATCCGGCGGCCTCGCTCCAGGGCTTCCAGGGGGCGACCGCGACGACTCCCCCGTCACCCACCGGCGCCCTTCAGCTCGTACGCCTGGGCAGCTACGCCACCACCAACGACCCGGCGACCAGCGCCACGGCCAATGCTGAAGTAGTGGCCTACGATCGGACCACCGGCAGCCTCTACATCCAGAACACCAACGAGAACCGGATCGAGATCGTCGCCATCGGCGCCGATGGGGCGATGACGAAGTCCGGCGAGATCCGGCTTGCCGGTCTCGACCAGTACGGCTCGGTGAACTCGGTAGCGGTCTCCAACGGTCTCATCGCTGTAGCCTACGCCAATGCCGCCGGCGACCAGCCTGGCCGCGTCGCCCTGTTCGACGGAGCCGGCACCCTGCTCAAGTCGGTGACTGTCGGCGTCGGGCCGGACCAAATCGTGTTCACGAGCGACGGTACGAAGCTTCTCGTCGCCTACGAGGGCGAACAGTTTACGGGCGCTAACAACCCTGTCGGCAGCGTCTCGATCCTCGATCTCTCCGGGGGGGCGGCCAATGCCAGCGTCAGCGCCACCGTGGGCTTCGGTGCCCTCGATGGCAGCGAGGCGACTCTACGCGCCAAGGGCTTCGCGATCACCGCGGGCAAAAGTGCTGCCGCCGACATCGAGCCCGAATACATCGCCCTCTCCCCCGACAACCGCTTCGCCTACGTGACCCTGCAGGAGGTCAACGGCATCGCGGTGATCGACCTCGCCAATCCCGGCACCGCTCCGATCGCGGTCCAGCCACTGGGGTCCGTCAACCATTCGCTGCCCGGCAACGAGTTCGACGCCTCCGACCGCGACGGCACGGGGGGCACGGCCTCGATCCGTATCGCCAACACGCCCGCCAACGCACCGATCTACGGCCTGCTCCAGCCCGATGCCGCAGCGAGCTTCGCCGTGAATGGGGTGACCTACGTGGTCACCGCCAACGAGGGCGACCAGCGCGTCATCGGGGGTGCCGACGACTCGGCGGACGTGGCTCGCCTCTCCAGCATCGCCAACAGCCGCCTCACGCCGGCGTTGCAGGCGCTGAAGGCCGACCCGGCCTATGCCCGCCTCAACGTCCTGCTGCGCACGGGCGACACCGACAACGACGGCGTCATCGACCAGCTCCACACCCTCGGCGGCCGCGGCATCTCGATCTTCCGTCAGGAGGCCGATGGCGGGCTGACCAAGGTGCGCGAGACCGGAGGCGAGTTCGAAAAGATCTTCGCGAGCCTGGATCCGCAGCGCTTCAACAACGATCAGGTCGTGGCCAACACCCCCGACGATCGCTCCGACAACAAGGGGCCCGAGCCCGAGGGTGTCACCATCGGCACCGTCAACGGTCGCACCTACGCCTTCGTCGGCCTGGAGCGCCAGAGCGGCGTCATCGTCTACGACGTCACCACGCCCGAGACCGCCGCCTACGTCTCCTACGTGCCGCCCCTGCCCGGCGTTTCCGCCGATCTCGGGCCGGAAGTGCTGACCTTCATCGCTGCCGACCGCAATCCCACTGGTACGCCGCTCCTCGTCACCGCCAACGAGGCCGGCGGCGGCGCGACCCTCTACGCTGCCCTGCCCCAGGGCTACACCCAAACCCTCGCCTTCCAGCCGGGCTCCCTCGCCCTGGCCAAGGCCGAGGGCGATACCGGCACTACTACCTTCGCCTTCACGGTGGAGCGCACGGGCGGCACGCTGGGAAATCTCGACTTCACCGCGGAACTCGTCGGCACGGGCGCGGACGGCGCGGACTTCTCCGGCGGTCCTACCCTGCCGGCGAGCCTCTCCGGCACCATCCCGGCGGGTGCGACCTCGGCCGTTGTCACCGTCACGGTCCAGGGCGATGTGGTGCCGGAGGCCAACGAGGGTTTCACGGTGACGCTCAAGAGCGCCACGGCGGGCCAGAGCAGCGTCACCGCCTCCCTGGGCACGACCGGGACGGTCGCCGCCGGCACCATCCTCAACGACGACGTCTCCCTGATCTCCGCCGTGCAGGGCTCGGGGAGCGCGAGCCCGCTCGCCGGGCGCACCGTCATGGTGGAGGCGATCGTCGTCGGCGACTTCCAGACCGGCGACGGCGACGCCCAGCGCAACCTCGGCGGCTTCTACGTGCAGGAGGAGGCGACCGACCAGGACGGCAACCCGCTGACCTCCGAAGGCGTGTTCGTCTACGAGGGCGCCGGCAACCTCCTGAAGGACCTCCAGGAAGGCGATCGTGTTCGGATTACCGGCACCGTCGGCGAGTTCAGCGGCGAGACCCAGATCACGGTCACCGACGCCAGCCAGATCCAGATCGTCCAGGCCGGCGCGATCTCGGCCGCCGCCCTGAAGGCCGCCGCCGCCCCGGTCGACCTACCCGCCGGAGCCACGATCGGTACCGGCACCACGGCGCAGCCCGACCTCGAGCGCTACGAGGGCATGCTCGTCCGCTTCGGCCAGGCGCTGACCATCACCGAGCAGTTCAATCTCGACCGCTTTAACGAGATCCGCCTCGCGGCCGGGGGACGGCCGGAGACCTTCACCAACGCGTTCGAGCCCGACGGCGCCGCCTACGCGGCCTATCTGGCGCAGGTCGCGGCCCGCTCGATCACCTACGATGACGGGCTCAACGTCCAGAACCAGCCAGTCGACCTCCTCGACGGCTTCGGCCCGACCTATTCCACCGCCACCGCGCCCCGGATGGGCGACACGGTGACAGGGCTCACGGGCGTCCTCGGCTACGGCCCGGCCAACGCCTACCGGGTCCGGGCGATCGACGACGGCGACAACGCCTTTGTGCAGGCCAACCTGCGCCCGGCCGCTCCCGACGATGTCGGCGGCAGCCTGAAGGTCGGCAGCCTCAACGTGCTGAACTACTTCCGCACCCTCGACGGCGACGGGTCTGCTTCGGGCGTGAAGACCGCCATCGGCCTCGATCCGCGCGGGGCCAACACCACGGCCGAGTTCGACAGACAAACCCAGAAGCTCGTTACCACGGTGATCGCCTCCGGGGCCGACGTGTTCGGCCTCACCGAACTCGAGAACCAGTTCCAGCCCGGCAACCCCGGCAACGCGCTGGAATACCTCGTGGGCCAGCTCAATGCCCGCGCGGGCGCCGGCACCTACGACTGGATCCGGCCCGGCGCTCAGCTCGACCAGGGCCAGTTCCTCGGCGGCGACGCCATCGCGGTGGGCTTCGTCTACAAGCCGAGCAAGGTCTCGGTGGCGCTGAACACCACCATCGAGACGCTCGATGACTCGGACGTCCAGGCCTTCGATCCCGCCCTGCTCCAGCAGAGCACGATCGGCCACATCTTCAACGGCGCCAACACCAGCCGCGCCTCTCTGGCGGTGACCTTCCGCGAGACCGCCACGGGCGAGGAATTCACGGCGGTCATCAACCACCTGAAGTCGAAGAGCGGCGCTGGCACCGGGGCCGATGCCGACCAGGGCGACGGCCAGGGCGGCTGGCAGCAGCAGCGGGAGCTGGCGGCCACCGCCCTCAAGGAATGGCTCGCCCTCAAGCCGACGGGGACGCAGGACGGCGACGTGGTCCTGCTCGGCGACTTCAACGCCTACATCAAGGAGGATGCCCTCGACGTCCTCAAGGCAGGCGGCTTCACCAACCTCGCCGAGGACCGGCTCGCCGACCCGTATTCCTACGTCTTCGACGGGGCCTACGGTGCTCTCGACCATGCCCTGGCCAATGCAAGTCTGAACCGGCAGGTCACCGGCGTCACCGAATGGCACATCAACGCCGACGAGGCGGACGCCCTCGACTACAACCTCGATTTTGGACGCTCCGGCGCCTATTTCAACGGGCTCGTCCCCGCCCGTGAATCCGACCACGACCCGATCCTGGTCGGCCTGCGCCTCGACCAGACTGCGCCGCGTCTCGTCGCCGCGACGCCGGCCGACAATGCTCTCAAGGTGGCGGTGGGCGCCAGCATCGTCCTGACCCTCAGCGAGGCGGTGAAAGCCGGCAGCGGCACGATCACGATCACGGACGGGGCGGGCGACACCCGCGCCATCGCGGTGAGCGACACTTCCCAGGTCTCGATCAGCGGCACCACGGTGACGATCAATCCGGCCGCCGATTTGAAGGCCGGCACCGCCTACGACGTGATCGTCCCGGCGGGCACCCTCCTCGATAGCGCCGGCAACACCTTTGCCGGCATCCCCCAGGACCAGCTCGACTTCACGACGGAGATCCCGCCGGCCATGACTTACACGCTTCAGATCCTGCACGCCTCCGACTGGGAGGCCGGCCTCCTTGCCACGCAGCGCGCGGCGAACTTTGCCGCCATCGTCGACAAGCTCGAGGATTCGACCCCGAACTCGATCACCCTCTCCACCGGCGACGGCTGGATCCCGAGCCCGTTCTTCATCGCGGGCGCCGATCCGCAGCTCTCTGCGACCTATAACGGCGTCTACAACCAGCTCTACGGGCTTACTGGGTCGGCGGCCTACACGAAGCTCGCGGCCTCGGTGGGCCGGGCCGACATCACCATCCAGAATATCATCGGCGTCCAGGCGGCGGTGTTCGGCAACCACGAATTCGACTCCGGGCCCACGGAGGTCGCCAACATCATCGGCGCCAATCTCGGCACGGCGGCGGGCGCGGCCGACGACACCTGGGTCGGCGCCCAGTTCCCCTACCTCTCGACCAACCTGAACTTCTCGCGCGAGGCCGCGCTCGCGGGCCTCGTCAACCTGAACGTCTCGAACGCCACCTTCGCGCAGACCGGCCCGAACTCGACTCAAACCGGCACCGGGGCGGACAAGATCGCCAAATCCACGATCCTCGTGGAGAACGGCGAGAAGATCGCCTTCGTGGGCGCGACCACCCAGCTCGAGCCGCTGCTGACGACCCTCGGCAACGTCACGCTGGACGGCTTCACCGGCCAGGACAACATCGCCCTGCTCGCCCAGCAGATCAACGCTGAGATCGACCGGGTGCTCGCCGCCAATCCGGACGTAAACAAGGTCATCGTCGGGACCCACCTGCAGCAGCTTGCCAACGAGCAGGCCCTGGCGCCGCTCCTGCGCAACGTCGACGTGCTCATCGGCGGCGGCTCGCACACCCTGCTCGCCGATGGCGACGACCGCCTGCTGCCCGGCGACACAGCCGCTGGCGGCTACCCGCAATTCTTCACCAATGCCAGCGGCCAGACCCTCGCCCTGGTGAACACCGCCTCCGAGTATTCGTATGTCGGCCGCCTGACCGTCACCTTCGACAATCAAGGCAACATCATCCGCGACTCGGTGAACCCGGCCACCAGCGGTGCCGTGGCGGTGGACGACACCACCGTGGCACAGCTCTATGGCTCGACCGCCGCCGCCTTCACCCCCGGCAGCAAGGGCTTCCTCGTCCGCGAGGTGATCGAGGGGCTCGACGCCAACAACGACGGCGTCCAGGAGACCGCTGGCATCGCCGACGTGATCCGCAGCCAAGACGGCAATATCCTCGGCCGCACCAGCGTTTATCTGGAGGGCCGGCGCGGCGAGGTCCGCACCGAGGAGACCAACCTCGGCGACCTCTCGTCGGACGCGAACCTCTGGTACGCCAAGCAGTTCGATGCCGGCGTCACGGTCTCGATCAAGAACGGCGGCGGCATCCGCGACTCGATCGGCTCCTTCTCGACCGCGGGCGGAACCACCGCCGAGCTGCCCCCGGCGGCCAATCCCTCCGCGGGCAAGCAGGCCGGCGATATCTCGCAGCTCGACGTTACCAACTCCCTGCGCTTCAACAACAACCTGGCGATCACCACCGTCACGGCCACCGAACTCGAGCGCATCCTCGAGCACGGCGTCGCCGCGGTGGCGCCGGGAGCGACCCCGGGCCAGTTCGCCCAGGTCGGCGGCATCTCCTACAGCTTCGATGCCCAGAGGCAGGCCCAGACCCTCGACGTGAACGGCGCGGTCACCCGCGAGGGCCAGCGCATCGTCAATGCGGCGATCATCGACGAGAATGGCCGCGTCCTCGACACCCTGGTGCAGAACGGCCAGATCGTGGGCGACGCCAATCGCGCCATCAAGGTGGTGACCCTCGACTTCCTCGCCACCGGCACCGCCTCGGCGCCGGGCCTCGGCGGCGATAACTATCCCTTCCCGGCCTACGGCGAGAACAAGCTCACCCTAACCACCGCCAATCCGGTCTCCTTGCCCGACACCGAGACCTTCGCGGTTCAGGGCTCCGAGCAGGATGCCCTGGCCGAGTACCTGAAGGCCTTCCACGCTATCACACCCTACGGCACCGCTGATACCGGACCAGCCGGCGACCTGCGCATCCAGAACCTCTCCGCCCGGGCCGACACGGTGTTTCAGCGGGGAGTCGTGAAGACCGGCACGGATGGTGGGGACACCCTACAGGGCACACCCTTCGGCGATGTGCTGCAGGGCGGCGCAGGCGACGACATCATCTTCAACAGCCTCGGCGACGATGTCCTGATGGGTGGTGGCAGGGCCGGCGCGGTCGGCAACGACACCCTGATCTTCCAGTCCCGCCTCGCCGACGCGCAGGTGACGCAAGACGGCAATCTCACCATCGTCGCCGGGCCAGAGGGGCGCGACACGATCGGCGGCTTCGAGCGCATCCTGTTCTCGGACACGACCATCGTCCTCAACGACGGCAATCCCCTGGTGAACGACCTCTACTACCTCGCCCGGTACAAGGACGTGCTGGCGTCCGGCATGGACGCGGACGACCACTTCGCCCAGTTCGGAGCCCGGGAGGGCCGCGACCCGAACGCGTTCTTCTCGACGAAAGGCTACCTCGCCGCCAATCCGGATGTCGCCGCGACCGGGGCCAATCCGCTGACGCAGTACGCGCAAACCGGCTGGAAGGAGGGTCGCGATCCGGGTGCCGCATTCGACAATGAAGCCTACCTCGCTCGCAATCCCGACGTGAAGGCGGCCGGCGTCAACCCGCTGGCGCACTACCTCGAGTTCGGTCAGTCGGAAGGGCGAGCCATATTTGCGGCGGTGGGCCGGCCTACCGACATCAAGGGCGGCTTCGACGCGGAGTACTACCTTCTCGCCAACGCGGACGTGGCTGCCGCGGCCTCGACGGTCGGCGGCGACACCTTCGCCTTCGCCCTCCAGCACTTCAACAACCTGGGCTGGAAGGAAGGTCGCGATCCCAATGCGATCTTTGACACCAAGGGCTACCTCGCGGCCTACACGGACGTGGCAGAGGCAGGCGTAAACCCGTTAGCTCACTACGACGGCATCGGCTTCAAGGAAGGTCGCGATCCGGCGACTGACTTCGACACCTCGGCCTACCTCCAGGCCAATCCGGACGTGGCCCAGGCGGGTGTCGACCCAATGCAGCACTTCCTGCAATTTGGCCTTGTTGAGAATCGTGTTGTGCTTAACGACGGAACCTTTGGCGCCGGCTTGGTTGGGTAGGGTCACTTTCCAAAATGAACGCGGCCGGGGGAAACCCTGGCCGTATTGTCTCGTCACAAAGTCTGAGTAGCGCTTCCCTGGCGCGGCCGATGAACAGGATGCGGCCGGTCGGGCGACCGATCGGCGAGGCCGCCTCGGGCTCCAGGGTGATCTCGAAGAGCTGCCCGTCGCCAATGGCTTCGAGCCGATCCGGCGGCAGGCGGATCGCTCCGCCCGGAGGCAACACGCCGAGGGAGACCGGACCTGGTGCCTGATCCCACAGGGTCCAGAGTTGCAGCGCGCGCCCGCTTCCTGCCAGCACGTCAGCCAGCGGCAGGGACTGGACGGTGCCGTTCTGGGCAAATTGGATGAGCCATCCTGGCACGACGACCTTCACGGCTACGGCCATTTCCAAGGCGCCATCCTTGCAACCCGGACGAGCCTCGACGTCGGGGTCGATTGTTGGGACTAGCGGCAGGTTACGTTGGGCCAGATCTTGGAACGGATGGCGGCGCTCCCGGGGGACGGGCAATGATCGAGGCTGCGACGACACGACTGAGAGAGACCGGTGTCGCTTGTGCGACACCAGTCCTGGGAGCTGCTACGGGCTCCGTATGGCCGCGAAACATTCCCGACACATCGCCTTCACCGAGCCGCTGATCGCGTACGTCGAGCTCAGGTCTCCAAGGGAGAGTACACCTCGATCAGCGAGGTCGTCAGGACGGCCCTCCGCCAGATGATCGAACGTGAGGATGCGAAGGCCCTCCGAGGAACCGCCAAACCCGAGGCCGTCCATGAGCGCGTCTGACGAGGACGCCCGCGACTCGATCCGGCTCGGGGCCCTCGACAATTACGGCATCCTCGACACGCAGGCAGAGCAGGGTTTCGACGATATCGTCCTGCTCGCCTCGCGGATCTGTTCGACCCCGGTGGCCCTGGTCAGCCTCGTCGCCGGGGACCGGCAATGGTTCAAGGCCCGAGTCGGGTTCGACCCCTGCCAGACCCCCCTGTCGCAATCAGTCTGCGCGCACGCTCTCGAGCGACCGGGCCTGCTGGTGATCCCGGACCTGACCGCCGACCCGCGGACCCGCGGCAACACCCTGGTCACCGGCGAGCCCCACCTGCGGTTCTATGCCGGCGCCCGCCTGGAGACCCCGGAGGGCGTCGCGCTCGGGACGCTTTGCGTTATCGACGGGAAGCCCCGACCCGAAGGGCTGACCCCGGACCAGGCCGAGGCCCTTGAGGCGCTGGCCCGCCAAGTCATGGCGCAGATGGAGTTGCGCCGGTCGATGGCTGCCCGCGACGACGCCCTTCGCAGCGCCCGGGAGGCGGACACCCGGCATCGGCAGATCCTCGACAGCGCCATAGACTACGCGATGGTGACCATGGACCTCGACGGTCTCGTCACCGGTTGGAGCGCCGGGGCCGAGGCGATCCTCGGCTGGTCCGAGGCGGAGATGTGCGGCAAGCCCGCCCGGGTGTTCTTCACCGAGGAGGACGTCGCTGCGGGCGTCCCCGAGCGCGAGATAAGGGCCGCCCGCGAGGCAGGCCGCGGCAACGACGAGCGCTGGCACGTTCGCAAGGATGGCTCGCGGTTCTTCGCGCTCGGCGAGATGATGCCGCTGTACGCAGACGACGGCGGGCACGTCGGCTACCTTAAGATCCTCCGGGACAGGACCAGCCAGCGCCTGGCGGCGGAGGCGCTGCAGCGGCAGACGGACCTACTTAGGACCGTCACGGACCACGTCAGCGAGGCCGTGTTCCAGCTCGACCTCGACGGAATCGTCACTTTCGCCAACCGGACCGCGCACGCCCTGCTGGGGTGGGGGGACGGGAGCCTGCTCGGGCAAGACCTGCACGAGGCCGCTCACCACCACCATCCGGACGGGCGCCCGTTCCCCGCATCCGAATGCGGTTTCGTCGAAGCGATCCGGGAAGGATCGACCCTCCGGCAGCGCGACGCGACCTTCTTCCGCCAGGATGGCACGCCGGTCGAGGTGGTCTGCTCGAACGCCCCCGTCTTCGAGGGCGGGAACCTGACCGGGGCCGTCCTGACGGTCTCGGACGTCACCGGCCGCAGGCAGGACGAGCGACGCCTTCTTGAGATGAACGCCGAACTTGAGATGCGCGTCGCCGAACGGCATGCGGCCGAGGCGCGGCAGCGCTTCCTGCTCGCGCTCACCGACACGTTGCGCGAACAGGGCGGCCCGCGTGGCCGGATGCAGGCGGCGGTGGACGCCCTTGGGCGCCACATCGGCGCCAGCCGGGTCGGCTACGGCTTCGTCGGGGAGGACGGCATGTCCGTCACCCTCGGCACCGAGTACGTCGACGGCGTCTCCGCGCTGGCCGATACATACCTCCTCGATGCGTTCGGACCCGGCAATATCGCCAATCTCAAGGCGGGCCGCACTTCGGTCTATGCCGACGTCGAGGCCGATCCGGACACCGCCGGCCTGGGGATGGGCGCCTTCGGCATCGCCGCCATCGTCGCCGTCCCCCAGGTCCACGAGGGGCGCCTGCGCTCGGTCGTCTACGTGAACCAGCGCGAACCGCGGGCCTGGACGGCGGACGAGGTCTCACTGGTCGAAGAGGTCGCCGCACGGATCTGGGACGCGGTCGAGCGCGTACGTGCGCAGGGTTCTCTGCGGGCGTTGAACGAGAGCCTGGCAGCCCAGGTCGCCGAGCGCACGAAAGAGCGCGACCGGATCTGGCAGGTGAGCCAGGACATGCTCGGCGTCGCCGACGCGAACGGCGTCTGGGTTAGCATCAACCCGGCCTGGCGGCGCATCCTGGGATGGGAGGCCCACGAGATCATCGGCAAGACCTCCGAGTGGCTCGAACATCCCGATGACCGGGACAGGACGCGCGCCGAGGTAGACCGCCTCGCCGCCGGCGGCCTGACCCTGGCGTTCGAGAACCGCTTCCGGGCGCGGGACGGCGGCTACCGCACGCTGTCCTGGACGGCCGTCCCGGTCGAGGGGATGCTGTACTGCGTCTCCCGCGACGTCACCCGGGAGAAGGAGCGCGCCGCCAGCCTGCTCCAGGCCGAGGAGGCCCTGCGGCAGTCGCAGAAGCTGGAGGCCGTCGGGCAGTTGACCGGGGGCGTCGCGCACGACTTCAACAACCTGCTGACGGTGATAAAGTCGTCCACCGACCTGCTCAAGCGCCCCGACCTCTCCGAGGAACGGCGGGGCCGGTACATCGGCGCGATCTCGGACACGGTCGACCGGGCGGCCAAGCTCACGGGCCAGCTCCTGGCCTTCGCCAGGCGCCAGGCGTTGCGGCCCGAGGTATTCGACGTCGGCCGGAGCGTGAGGGCCATCGGCGAGATGGTCGGCACCCTCACCGGGGCCCGGATCGCGGTGTCGATCCACGTCGGCGACGAGCCTTGCCACATCCGCGCCGACCCAAGCCAGTTCGACACCGCCCTGGTGAACATGGCGGTCAACGCCCGTGACGCGATGGACGGCGAGGGACGGCTCGACATGTCGGTCGACGCCGTGGAGGGCGTCCCCGCGTTGCGTTCGCATCCCGCGCAGTTCGGGGATTTCGTCAGGATCGCTCTGACCGACACCGGTTCCGGCATCCCGGCCGACCAGGTCGACCGAATCTTCGAGCCGTTCTTCACGACCAAGGGCGTCGGGCAGGGCACGGGCCTCGGTCTCAGCCAGGTGTTCGGCTTCGCCAAGCAATCGGGCGGCGAGGTCCTAGTCGAGAGCGAGGTCGAGCACGGCACCACCTTCGCGCTCTATCTCCCGCGCGTCATCGCTGACGACATAAGGATTGACGAGGCCGTGGACGGCGACGCCGTCGTCGACGGCCGGGGCACCCGCGTCCTGGTGGTCGAGGACAACCGGGACGTCGGCACCTTCTCGACCCAGACCCTCCAGGAGCTCGGCTACGGCACGCACTGGGTCGGGAACGCCGACGAGGCGCTCGCGGCCCTGGCCGCCGAGCCCGACGCCTACGACGTGGTGTTCTCGGACGTGATCATGCCCGGCACCAACGGGGTCGAGCTCGGACGCGAGATCGGGCGCCGCCATCCCGGCCTGCCGGTGGTACTCACCAGCGGGTACAGCCACGTTCTCGCGCAGGAAAGTGACCATGGCTTCGAGCTCCTGCAGAAGCCGTACTCGGTCGAGGCTCTGTCCCGCATCCTGCGCCTGGCGGCCTCGAAACGGCGGCGACGCGGACCGGCGGCGGAATAGGACGCCCCACCGGCCTCACCAGAAAGACAGTTCGCCTTATCCAACCGTCTGAACCCGCCCCATGACAGGCCTCCCCGCTCCTCGCCTTGACCTGACCATGGGCCGGGCGCCGGTATCGAGGTTCGGACCGGCGTCGCAGGTCCGCGATCCCCGGGCGGTTGCATCCATTCGACGTGGAGTGACCCTGACCCAGCAAACTGGTCCGCGCTGAGCGCAAGTTTTTCGGGCATCCTGAACTCGCCACGTGCTAGAGCCGCCCAGAAGGCGCGGTACTGCGCTCCCTCCTGCATGGCCGGATCGACGAACAGGCGGTGATGCCGTCCAACGATCTCGGCCAGGTCGTAGCCGACGGCGGCGAGGAAGTTGGCGTTGGCCGTCAGGATGGTGCCATCCAGACCGAGCTCGATCACCGCCAGGGAGCGGTCCAGCGCCTCGACCAGCGCTGCGTTTCTGCGTCCGCTGAAAATCATGGCGTTACTGGTTCTGCTGAGGGAAATCTGCGGCCAAGTCGGCCAGTCGCTCGATGGCATCAGCAAGGCTCAGCAGGATCTCCTCGGCCGCTGCATCGAAGAGTTTATGCGCAGAGTTGCTTGGGTGCAGTTCCTGCGCGGCCTGGCGCTGCTTATGGACCTTATCGCGACAGACCGGAGCCGCCGCATGGATGTGCGGCACACGGGAGCTAGTTCGGCACCGGCCTCGTGCGCCTGCATCAGCTGCTCCGTCAGGCGTCGCATGGCAGCCCCGGAAGGGTTGCGCGCGGAGAGGATGTGTATGTCCGCCATAGTAGGCCTCACGCCGTCCGAACGGTCGAGAGGAACAGGCGCACCTCGGATGCGAGGTGCTCGGACTGACGCGACAGCTCCGAAGCCGAGGCCAGAACCTGGGAGGCGGCCGCACCCGTCTCCTCCGAGGCCCTGGCCACGCCCGAGATGTTGCTCGTCACCGCGCTCGTACCCTGCGCCGCCTGGGCGACATTGCGCACGATCTCCTGGGTGGCCGCCCCCTGCTCCTCGACGGCGGCAGCGATGCCCGTCGCCATCCCGTCGATCTCGCGGATGCGGCCGGTGATGCCTGCGATGGCCGAGACCGCTTGATCGGTGACGCCCTGGATCTCGCCGATCTGGCGCGCAATCTCCTCGGTGGCCCGGGCGGTCTGCCCGGCCAGTTCCTTGACCTCGGTGGCGACCACGGCAAAGCCCCGGCCCGCTTCGCCAGCGCGGGCGGCCTCGATGGTGGCGTTGAGGGCCAGAAGGTTTGTCTGGCTGGCGATGTTCGAGACCAGTCCGACCATGTCGCCGATGCGGGCCGAGGTGGTCCGCAGGGCCTGAACGAGATGGCCGGTCTGGTCCGCCTCGCCCACGGCAGCCTGGGCGAGCCCCGCCGAGCCCTGGACCTGGCGACCGATCTCCTGGACCGAAGCGCCGAGTTCCTCCGCGGCTACCGCTACTGTGCCGACGTTCGAGGCCGCCTCTTCGGCGGCCGCCGCGACGGTCGTCGACTGGGTGGCCGTTTCCTGGGCCGTCGCGGTCATCTGCTGCGCCGTCGCCTGCAGCTCCGTCGCCGAGGACGAGACCAGGCCGACGATGCCGCCCACGGCGCGCTCGAAGCCGTCGGCGAGTTCCGCCATCGTGCGCTTGCGCTCCGAGGCGGCGGCCGCGTCGGCGATGCGCTTGATTTCGGCCTGCTCGGCGGCCTTCTGGGCCACCATCGCCTTGATGCCCTCGACCGCTCGCCCGACGGCACCGACCTCGTCGCCGCGCGCGGCTTCCCGGATCTCGGCGCTGATATCGCCCTGGGCCATCCGCTGCAAAACGCCGACCAACCGCCCGAGGGGCCGGGTGATGCCGATGATCGATACAAGGGCGGCTGCCACGAGGCCGGCCAGCATGCCGAGGGCACTAAACAGCATCAGGCTATGGCGTGTGGCGTTGGTCTGGCCGATCAGCTCGTCCGAGCCCTTCTCCATCGCCGTGTTGATGTCATTCCCAAGCTTCGTGCCTTCCTCCACCATGGCGGCGAAGGTCGGGTCGATCGATCGGTGCACCCGTGTCAGAGCCTCAGCGTTCTGGTTGGTCGTCCCAAGGCGGCGGGCCTCCGCTACTTCCTGAAGAAAGGTGTTCACGCGGTCCGTCTGCTTGTCGATGCGTTCGGCAAAGCCGGGGGCCTGCTCGCGCAGGTCCGCGAGGGCCTTCTTCATGTGGGGGAGCGTGGCTTCGAAGCCGTCGTTGGCGGCTTTGATCTGGCCATCCTCGGTCTCGGCGATGACACGATAGACCCAGTAGTTGAGCTCGAAGATCAACCGGTTCGTTCGGCGCGCAGACGCGACCGCCTTTGCGTCGCGGTGGACGAACTGCGAGTAGGCGTCGCCGATCTGGGTCATGCGGGATTGTGCAAACCAGACGCAGCCGCCGACGATGAGGGCGATGAGAGCGATGACCATCGCCAGCTTCGGCAGGATCTTGATGTTGGACAGCGCGAGCATGGGGGCACCTGTTAAGTTGATCCCCATTTAAGCCCGAGCCTATTAAGCTTCGGTCATTTTCCCAACACTAATTCGCCCCATTATGACGGAGAATCTTTCTTTCTTGACGATTTCTTGAACTTGAACAGCCATCTCGAGATTTTTGGCAAGGTAGCAGTGCCATGATTCCCATCTTCGCCGATTTTTCGTTGCTGAACCCACCAGTCATGGCGGCGCACGATTGTAAACTGTCACCTGCTTTCAAGCATCGCGAGTCATACTGAACCTGATCCAGCAAACTATTCAGCGCTGAGCACGTGTTTTTCCAGCATCCTGAACCCTGAAAGAGTGTGGATGCCATGTCTTGCAAACGCTCCAGGAACGAGCCGCCTTCGCACTCCGGCAGGAGGAGAATGATGCACTGCGTGCTGTAACAACAGGAAACGGTCCGGATTGAACGGCGCTTCGGGCGGGCCTTCCCAAGCCCGTCGCCGTAATGAACATGGGAGGGCCAACGGGAACGATCTGACTTTTCCGTCATTCAGCTTGGACGAGCGCCTTGGTTCCAAAGGAGCGCCCGTGCCATATGGCCTCACGTCTGCGACAGCAATGGAGCCAAAACATGGAGCCGACGGACATCTGTCTGCGGAAGGTCAATGATGCCGCACAGATCACCGACTCGACCGTGATCGCAAAGGTCTCGGATGCGCTCGACGAGCTCGAAGCGGCCTACGCACATCCGAGTGACCGGATCATCGCTTTGGAGCGGGTCTTCTCTGAGTTTGACCGTCGCCGGTCCTCCGTTCATCGAACGCCCACTGCCCGGCTCATTCGGGTCTCGATCGAGCGTCGCCAGATCCGATGCAATCGCCGCCGCGCATGACGGTTCCGTGACACGCTCCAACAGGGGATTGTATCCGATCGACAACGCCTTAGGGAATCCAGATCGTGTAGTTGGATGGCATGGTTCCTTCCCGAGACCCGGAACCCCACTCTGCGGCGCACCTTTCGGGGTTGCGCCGTTTTTCATTCATCCTGCGCCCTTCGCGTCGTGTCTTCGTCGTACACCGGCGCTACAGGGCTTCGCGCTCAATTGCCGGGCGCCGCGGCCGGAGAAGGATTCCAAGCGCAAGCTTCTTCTACCGGCCGCCCCAATCTCAAAGCGGTCTCAGAGAACGAATTTGCGAGCGGCCTCACTCTCGCGCAGGCAGATCCCTTGATCCGGTGCGGATCCCCCGGATGAGACGAGCTGGCCGAGCTCGGCCCTGGCCTTCTCCAGATCGGCTCGGAAGCCGGGGTCACCCTGCAGGGCCGCAAAGACCGCACCAGCGGCGGTGCGCCCCGCCTCGACATCACTGGCCCAGTGCAAGCCGCAGACGACGCGGCTCTCGCCATAGGAGCGGGCACGGATGAAGAAGCGCGTTGCCTTCTCGGGCACGAGCGCCGCCATAATCGCCGCATAGGTCCAGGCCTGCGTCGCGTGGCTCGACGGAAAGCTGAAAGCGTTGCCGAGGTCGGCGGTGCGCATCACGCAGATCTCCGCCTCGTTGCCAACGAAGGGTCGCAGGCGGCGATGATGCAGCTTGGGCCCCTGCGTCGCCTGGGCGACGTCGAGACGGGTTCGTTCGAGAAGGGTCACCAGGGTGGGCACGCGGGACGGCTCGATGCGCTGACCGATGATGCAGGCGAAGGTGTCGAGGATCGCGGAGGGGCTATCAGTCACGTCGGTGGTGGCCAGGGCCCAGCGCGGCGTTCCCTTCAAGGATCGGGTGGACACGAAGGTCGCCTTGTCGGACGCCAGGGTTGCCGACTGCCCTTGAGGCGGCGCGCGCAGGATCGCCAGCGTGTCGGGAGCCTGGGCCTGGGAGAGGTAAGGCGCGTGTGCCGGCTTACCCGGCATCAAGGACGAGACGGATACATCCGGGGTCGCGACGGGCTTCTGAGTGGCATCCTGCATCGGCTCAGGTGCCGATGCAGCAAGAACTTGCGCCGGCGCAGCCGCGAGGAGCACGAGAAGGAGTGATAGGCGGACCATGGGGATCTCGGCGTGGGATCGGGCGGATGTGGATACCCATGCGATCTAAGACCCTGACACGACAGGCCTATGGCACTCCTGCTCCGATACCCACGCCTTCGTCCTCGATGCTCGACGGACGAGCCCGGTTTCATCGGTTGCGGATACGGCCGGTGCTCTTTCGCGGAGCGACGTGAGGGCGACGGGTCAGGCTCGTTCAGGTTCGGCCATCAGGATCGCAGCCCGCACCGCGGCCCGCCGGAGTTCGTCGCTCGCCCAGGGCTGGCGCATCAGCGTGCTGGCAAACGGATGCCCGGCGACGGCCGGGGCGGGATCGATCCGATAGCCTTCGCCGATCACCACAGGTCCGCGCTCTGGATCGGCCATGTAAGCGTTCACGACCTCCGTCACATCGTCGTCGACGATGCGTAGGGTTTCGAGCAGTTCGAGGGTCATTGGTCTGGGCATTGCGCGCCGCTCATAGCGCGGGTCGGCGACAGGCGTATGGCAGCCGCGGAGGGTGAGCAGAAACGGTTCAGGCTCGCTGCCGGGGGAGTCAGTTGGAGCACAGTGCATCATGGCTTCAGACCGACCCGCTCCGTTGATACGTCCGAACTGACGTCACGGACCCGGCCGGCATCAGGCCGAACACCACGAGGGCCGCGGCCCCGAGTACCGCCCATATCGCCTCCGGCCAGGAAAACGGACGGGTGATCACCCCCAGGGTGGCCACGGCGGCGATTGCCCATGTGACGAGGTTCGGGGTCAGCGTCAGCGCACCCATTCGCGGATCGTCCTGTCAGATTGCTTTTGGTCAGGTGTGCAGTTCCGGGCTTCGTTGCCCATCGGATGGGGGCGGCTCGAGCGCGGGCGTTCGGCCTCAGGGGGCAAAGCCGTCGCCCGCGAGATGGAGCCGGGGCCTCGGGATCGGCTTGGGGCCGGGACTTTCTCCGCCGGACGCGGTATTCCGACAGTCTGCCACCGTTGCCTTGGCCGTCTCGATGGCGATGCCGACCGCCACCATGGTCTTCATCTCCGGTTGGCGCTCGCGGGCATAACGGACGACATCCGTGGCGAGCCGGTCGATCTCGATGTTCAGGGCTTCGATTGCCTCCGGCTCACGCAGGGTCCGAGCCTCTTCGATGATCTCCAACAATCGATCCGTGACCTCGTCGATGCGCTCGCGTCGGGCGCCGGCTAACCTCTGGCGCAGCCAGGCGACGGCGGAGGCTAGGCCGCCAGCCAGAGCCGCGAGCAGATACAGGGTGTCGCCGTAGCGGTCGACGAAGCTGTGCTGCTCGCGTTCGTAGTAGTCGATGGCGCCGGGGTGGATTGGGATGCGGGCGCTGGTCGCAGCGGCGGTGGTGTCGTAGGCCGGCGCCAGCACGTACTCGGCCGCGTCGCTGGTCTTCGCGGCGGCCGTGCGCATCTCGAACAGGTGCTGGGTGACGTCCGCGGCGACCACCCGGCTCAGAGACGAGCGGGCCATCAACCGGTAGGAGGCACCCACTGTCTTGACGTCGTCGTCCGGCAGTTTGGGATGCCCGCCGAACAACCCTCCGGGAATCGTCACGGCCTGAAGGCGCGGGAAGCGCTCAATCACGGCGCCGTCGTCGGGCACCCCGACGAAGTTGACCTTGCCGCCCTTGCTGACGCCCTTGACCGCCTCGACGAGGGCCAGGGCCTTCGGGGCGGACGGGGCGATGATGCTGACGAAGGCGTCGATCTTCCTGGCCTGGATTGCGGGGCCGACCTGGGCGGCGTCGACCGGCACCAGCAGCACCGCCTTGGCCGGGACTTTGGCACCGGGTGCGTCCGTCTCCAAGGTCAAGCCGTAGTAGCCGAGGATGTTCTTCAGGAGGGAGAAGTCGGCATCCTTGTGCGCGGCAATGCCAAGTCGCCGACCGCCGAGCTTTGGGAAATCGTCGATGCCCGTCGTCTCCGGCGAGACGATGACCATGGCCTGGTCCCGCAGGATCGCGAGGGTGAGACCGTTGGCCGGCAGATCGACGTCCGGCCGAACGACGGCAAGGTCGGCGCGCCCATCCTGAAGAGCGGCGGCACTTTCCCTGACGTCGTCGAACGACAGGATCTTGAGGCGGACGTTCTCACCGCCGGAGTCGAGGGCATCGGCATAGGCCTTGATCAGCGCCGGCTCGGTGCCGTCGCGCGGAGCGACCGCGATCACGAGCGTGGTGGCCTGCGCAAGGTAGATCGCGAGCGCGCCGGCACCGAGAATGATGGCGATGGCGCCGACGGCCAGGGCGGCGCGGCCGAACAGCCATTGGGGAAGCTTCGGCATCGCCGACGATGATCCTCTGAATGCTGTTCGGCCATGCAACGACCGGCGATCCCGTCGGCTCCGCCATGGTGCGACATTCTTGCCGTCATCGAGGGAACGTGATGGGCTCATCCGACAGGGGTGCCGGGCCGATCGGCTCAGCCAGTCGGGCCCGTGTCCGGCAGGTCGACGCCCGGCGGGACCGCATGCGGTCACGCTGGAACGATTTCGCCTAGGCGGCGATAGGCTTGGTGTGCCGAACCTTGCCGTCGAGTTCGACGTGGATCGCATGACGGACCCCGTCCTTAACGCCGACGATCTCGAAATGCTTCGGCTTGCGCTCGGGCCTTCCTTCGACGGCATAGCCCTGAGCCTCGACCGCGGCGAGAGCGGAGGCCGGATCCGCCGGTCCGTGCCGGCCATCGTCCTCATGGGGCTTCTTCGGCCACGCGACGTCGCACGTCGTGCCGTTCGCAAGGGTGATGGCGGACACCTTGATCTCCGACGGCTTCCGCTCGCCCTTGATGGTGACCGTGTCGCCCTGGGCGATCTTGATGGTCTCGGAGCCCTTCGGCCCCAAATCGGCAAGGTATCGTCCGTCCTGGCCCGAGAGGGCGAAGCGGTGGCCGAAGACGGCCCAGACGGTGCCGGTGATGGTCTGCATGTCGGTCATGTGCGATCTTCCTGGAAGTCGTTTGCCGGCCTGGGACGCGAGACGCGCGCCGTACCCGGACGGGCATTGGCCGGCGTTGCCGAACGGGACGGGCGCCGGCCTTCGCCGGGGCTGCGGCCTTCCTAGGCCGAAGCTGCCAACCCATCCTGAACCGGTGCGTTCAGCTCCCATTAGGGAAGCGCAAAGCGTGGCGACGCCGCGGACGGGGCGCGGATCGCTCTTCGCCCTTCCGCATCAGACATGACCCGCCGCGGCATCGCACCGAGCGTCGAAGGCGCCGGGAACGGAGCGCGGAAGGCTCAGAAAACATGAGCTGCTCGACGCACGTGCGTGCAGGCCCGCGTTCGGCCCGCCGGTCGGAGCCGGCGGTGCCGCACCGGCCAGGGCTTAACGCCCGCCAGCGCTGCTGTTCGGGATGGCCTGCTCGGGACGGCCGGCATTGCCGCCGGCGGCCGAGTCCGTCTCGATCGTGTCGGCGCCTGTCCCGCCGCGCGAGATGACAACATCTCGATCGTTGCCGGTGCTGTTGGGTTCGCGCACGACGGTCGCGCCGGCGGTGCCGGGCTGGCGAGGAACCCCGCCGCTTTGTGCCATGGCCGGGGACAGCATCAGGGTGGCCAGACCGGCCAGGAGAAGCGTTTTCATGGAGGAGGACCTCAATCCGGCGTCTGCGCCTTCGCGGACGACCGGAGATAAGCAGATCGCCCTCGTCGCGTTTCCGTCTCCCGGCTTCACAAGCGCGATATCCGTTCAAAACAGGTCCCGCGCCAGCTCCGAAGTTCCGTATGGGTCGGCCTGTCGCTGCAGCGTGTGGTCGTCGCCTGACGCAACATCTCGGATCAGAGTCTCGAAAACCAATGACCGCTGTCTCGGACTTATCTTTCGAAGCGGACCAGCGGAAATCCACCCAGCCCAGTCATCCAACGCTCCTCTGCGAGAGCCGGAGAGCGGACCTTCCCGAGTTCCTCGAGGGGGCGATAGCAACCTGAACGATCTGTCTGATATCCGGACGTTTTCACTACATTTCGTGCTTTTCACCATCACTCTTTCGCGCAAGTCGCGCGATTACAGCAGTAAGCACTTCACATATGAGGCAGGTGAGCAGTCCGAGGATAGCGATTGGGCCGTACATTTTCCAATTATTGGATATCGCCCGCAATAGTAAATGGGTGATCAGGACCGGCAACAACACTGAAATGGCACCCACCACCGGGGTCAGAGCGAGGATGCGTGAGTAACTAAATCCTCTCGACTGTAGAAATTGCACCGACAAGAGGCTGATCAGTGCAGGAACTATCCCTAGCAGGTAAGCGCCCAACATAAAGTCCTTATTATATAGTGCACTGAGTGGAATATTACCTGAGATCGACGCTACAAAAAGGAGTAGCCCAATGCAGGGACCAAGCACGAGGTAGTTGAAAAGTCGTATTATCAGCATCATAGAATAATTCAATATATATCGCGGTACACATTATATCTTCGAGCGCATAAATAATCAATGCATCGAGTATTTAACGAATTACCCGACATTTGTCCTCCCACGACTCAAAGCGACCTGCCATCCCATTGGATGGTGCACCCCACGGATCTATGTCCCAAGAAACGGAGCGGCATCCAGAACCCGAAGTGAATTCAATGTCGATACACTCGACAGACCAACCGAACCCGGGAGTGCCCTTGATCGAGCATGCGTTAGGTTTAGAGGCTATTGCGGCTGACAAGGATTTATCTTGGATCGCCTGAAGCGAGAGACGGAGGGCGTCGGCGGTCGTCGGTACAGTTGCAACGGCCCAGATGAGCCGGCCTACGATCATCAAAATGACTAGCGCACCAACGAAGCCTACAAGCAGCGCGACGGAGCTTTTATCCTCGGTACCATCGAGATTTCGCATGTGCGGAGCTTACGGAATGAGATGTTTACCGTTTACCTCACACATCTATCAAGAGCGACATCTTCAAAGTCACGATTTGTAGATATTTATGTATGCGCCAAGCACATAGCTCGGTGATGTCGGATATCCGGTCGTTTACTTGACGCAAGTCGGTGCGGACCCCAGGTCCGAGAAGGGCCGATGAAAGCCTTTGTGACTTTGTGAGATGCGTACTTTATGTCAGCGTTGTATCTGCCGATGCGGCGCAAGCTGCGTTCATAATTGCACTAAAAATCAGGAGGAATTCGTGTCTTTTGAGATGCTTTCCTCGGAGGACAAGATTAGGATCGGAGCCCATCTATACATATATTGGATTCCAGAGCGACCTTACCCACACTATCCGGCGTTGAGATGGTATCGTGAGGGCGAGAAAATACCGGTAGTTAGTGACAAATCTAGCCGAAGCCGTTTACTTGGCCGTACGCCATGTTTTGATACGGCAACTGTAGAAAAGCTTTTCAAGATTGACATTTTTACAGACTATAAACGCGAAGCTGGTATCACCGATTATATAGAAATTACCCTTATCGACGGCTCGCGTTGGTTCTGCACCGAGCGCGCTCCGTGTGATGGTGGCTTTATTAATATATTCCTTCGCGCCATGCATGATGAGTGGGTGGTTCGGGCGCAGGTCTAGGCGTACCTAGTACTCCAACTCTGACGCTTGGTACCCGCCTGCGAGTCTGCAACGGGTGGGAAGCGGACCCAACCTCTGGCCCTGGAAACGATATTCCCATCGTCCCAAGCCGATCCAAGATTGGCTGCACAAACCAAACGTGAATGCACCCTTGGTGAGAAAGCGTGGTGCCCGATTCAAATTTCCGGGTTGAGTTGAACTCGGAAGTAAGGGCCATCGATATGAAAGTTCGCTTTCAAGGCGGGCAGTTGAACTATTAAATAGGGACAGCCTCCTGCGCGACACCCACAAGAGCCGCGCACCGGTACTCGCTCGGTGTCATGCCGTACTGCGCCTTGAAACGACGGGAAAAGTGGGCTTGGTCGGAGAAGCCGCAGCTGTAGGCCAGCGTGCCGATCGATAGATGTGCGCAGCCAGGATCTGCTAGCTGCGCCACCGCGACGGCGAGTCGGCGGTGCCAGATCCAGTCAGAGATGTACTGACCGCGCTCTTGGAATAGCTGCTGGAGCCGGCGCAACGACACGCCGACGGCGGCGGCGAGCTGGGATGGGTTGAGGGTTGGGTCGCTAAAGTTGGCCTCGACATAGGCCTTGGCGCGCTGGACCACGGCATTGCCGTACACGGACTGGGGTACGTCCTGCGCCAGCCTCTCGGAGATGCTGGCCATGATCAGATCGACGCCGATCGCCGCAATCCGGGTAGCGCTCTCGGCACTTAGCCTTTCGTGAACGTTGACCAGCTCACCGAGGAACGTGGTCACCAGCTCAACTGAAGCACTGCCACGCTTCAACGTCAGGGCTGTGTACTGCTGGGTCGAGCCCAACATACGCTCAAGCGGCGCGCGTGGAAGTTCCAGAACGAGCGACTGATTGCCAGGGCCCGAAATATGCACGTTTGGTCGATTCGCCAGGAGAAGGATGTCGCCAGGCTCCTGAACGGCCTCTCGACCGTCTTGCACTGTGGCTGACTTGCCCGCAATCTGGATCAGGACGAAGACCTGCTCGGACCGTTCGCGTCGACGCAGAGTCTGAGGCGTCACTGCCGTTCGTAACGAACTTTCACAAACACGGGTGAACAGCAGCCCGCCGATATCAGCTGTCTCGATCAGGCCAGAAAAGGGTCCGTCGTCGATCAAACTTTGATCGAGGGGACCCATCCGATCGAACAGTATTTCGCGCCATCGATCAAATCTAATTTGCGGACTATAATCTAAAGTTGAGAATATCGTCCGCATTTCTCGATACTTTCCCGATCTCGTCAATAGGGGGAGCTGAACTCGGTCCATTCTGCCTGCATTGGCCTGACATAACCGAGGGGATGCTTTGCCGATTGTAGTAGGTGTCACCCGAATTGAACAGATCGCGTCGCGCCCTCGTCGCCCGACGTTCGGGAAAGCGTGCTGGCTTTTCAGGTGTCGGTAAAATGCTCTCGCGAACTGCAAGGTCTGCTTCGTGCAATCGTTCGCTATAGAACGGACCAACGGCTTTCAGCCAGCTTCAGCCGTACAGGGGTGGCTCGATCAACGACCGCTCATAGACATCGCAGCGGTGATCCCGAATGACTGGGTCGGGTCGAAAGCAGACGGCGTAAAATGTCAGGGATATGACCGTTCTGCCTACTCAGCGGGGGTGTCCGCTTCATCGGACTAAGGATTGGCAGCTAAAGCTTGCGGGTCTTCACTTCGACGCAGACGACGTTCCGTGCCTGATTGCTCGGGCGAGCAACTGTATATTCATCGTGACTTTGGGCCAGGTTCTGTTAAGACGCTTCGTGCCTGCCTGAAATACAAGTGAAATCTTAGTATCCGCATAAGATCAATGAGACGGTTTCAGGGGCTTGGAAGGATCGGCATTGGCGGCGGGAGTCATTACGACGGGCCTGAAAGCATGCACCAGATCGGGGTCCAACCGGCCCTTCATACCTTCGAGGATCGGGTACGCCTCCGATGCAGCCATTGGCGCCCTGTAAGGCCGTTCTTCGATCAAGGCGCCATAGACGTCGCAGACCGTGACCAGCCGGACAAGGTCGGGAATGGCCGCCCCCGACAGCCCGTCTGGATAGCCAGATCCATCCAGCATCTCATGGTGAGACCGAACAACGCTCAGCATGGCCTCCTCGAACCCTA
Source organism: Methylobacterium sp. NPDC097929 (assembly GCF_049543375.1). Lineage (NCBI taxonomy): Bacteria > Pseudomonadati > Pseudomonadota > Alphaproteobacteria > Hyphomicrobiales > Methylobacteriaceae > Methylobacterium > Methylobacterium sp. NPDC097929. The sequence goes on from NZ_JBMVEP010000017.1 coordinate 27,454, forward strand.
GCCCGACAAGCATGCGATAGCCCTCGACGGCGTGCGTTCGCATCACGGCCATCTCGGACGCGTCGAGCTTGCCTGGCTTGTTCAGGATGGCAACAGGGATCCTGGTCTTACCGACGTCGTGAAGAAGGGCCGCCTGAGCCAATCGATGTCGATCAGCCCTCGACATTCCGAGGGTGCCGGCGAAGGCGGCCGCCAATCCCGCCACGAGCAGGATATGCTGGTGCGTGGCATCATCGAAGTCACGCACCGCGCGGATCCAATCGTAGATCCCGTGGGCGCCGATGGCCGTCGCAACGATCTCCGTCCCGTTTGCGACCTCGGCTGGTGTCAGCACGCCAACCATGATGGTGTCGCGCAGAAACTGCCGCGCCCGGCTCGCGTGCTTCTGTGCCGACGAAGGCACCATCCCGGCCTGGACCACGACGCGTTCGATGACACGCGGCAGTGTAGAGAGGGCCGCAGCGGTGACCATCGCGGTCACCCCGAGCATCTGAACGTGAGCCTGAGTCCGCGGGCCTTCCTCGTGCACGACGAAGACATGGGGTCTCTTGCCGATGCCGGCTCGGCTGAAAAGCTGCTTCAGCCGGGCGATGGCATCGGACGTCAACTCCCTAACATCACTCAGGACGATAGCAGGGGGATTTGCAGGCGGCGTGTAGTCGTAGAGATCGTATATCGTCGACGGAATTGACAGCTTTAGATCGCGCAGCAGTCGTTCCGTGCGATACAGGTCGTCGCTGATAAGCATCAGTTCGCCCATGGCAGATCTCGCATAATATGAGCTAGTACCAATCCCCTGGGTCTTTTTGACTGACTCCGTTCGTTCTACGCGGCACGAACAGTCTGGAGGAAGCGTGCCACTTCCACATTCAGGTACTCGGACTGTCGGGACAGCTCACCGGCAGCACCCAACACTTGAGAGGCGGCAGCGCCCGTATCCTCGGCGGCCCGGGCAACCCCCGTGATGTTGCTGGTGACCTCACCGGTTCCGGTTGCGGCCTGCGCCACGTTGCGCACGATCTCCTGGGTCGCCGCCCCCTGTTCCTCGACCGCCGCAGCGATCGACGTGGCCACGCTGCTGATCTCCTGGATGCGCATCGTGATGCCGCCGATGGCCTGGACTGCCTGGCCCGTCGCCCCCTGGATCTGGGTGATCTGCTGTCCGATTTCAGCGGTTGCCCTGGCCGTCTGATTGGCCAGCTCCTTGACCTCGGCGGCCACCACCGCGAAGCCCCTGCCGGCCTCGCCGGCACGCGCCGCCTCGATGGTGGCGTTCAGCGCCAGAAGGTTGGTCTGACCGGCGATCGTCGAGATCATCGTCACCACGTCTCCGATCTTCGCGACGGCACCGCTCAGCTCCTGCACCAGGGAGGCGGTATGATCGGCCTCAGCCACGGCACTCTGCGCCAGTGTCGCGGAGCCGTTGACCTGACGACCAATCTCCTGAACGGACGAGCCGAGCTCCTCGGCAGCGACGGCGACGGTGTTGACGTTCGAGGAAGCCTCCTCGGCCGCAGCAGCGACGGTCGTGGACTGCGAGGCGGTCTCCGTCGCCGTGGCGGTCATGGTCTGGGCGGTGGCCTGCAGCTCGGTGGCGGACGACGACACCATTCCGATGATGCCGCCAACCGCCGCCTCGAAGCTGTCAGCCATCTGGTGCATGCCGGCCTTGCGCTGTTCCTCGGCCGCAAGCCGAGCCTGCGCCGTTTCGGCTTCCAGTTGACGCGTTCGGATGAGGTTGTCTTTGAAGACCTGGACGGTGCCGGCCATCGCTCCGATCTCGTCTTTGCGGGCCACCCCAGGCACGATGATCGTCGCATCGCCCTCGGCGAGCCGGGCCATGGCATCCGTCATCGTCTGAATGGGACGGGATACCCGCAGCCAGCTGAACGCCATCGCGCCGAGGGCAGCCGCGACGGCGAGAACGACGGCGAGGTAGGCGGCAAGTTTTGCGCTATCAGCGTCGGCGCCAACGGCATCCGCTTCCTGACGCGCGCCTCGCTCATTCAAAGCCACGTCCCGCGCGAGCGAGTCCCGGATATCGTTATAAAGCCTGACGTTTTCCGACTTGCCGATCAGTGCGAGGGCATCGTCTCGCTGATTGGCTACCACCAGACGAGCGGCTTCGCTAGAAATGGCCTCGTACCGGCTCCATTCGACGCTGAAGGTCTCATACAGCTTGCGCTCTTCGGGGGTCGCAATCATGGGCTCATAAATCTTGCGCGCTTCTACGACCTTGGCCTGCGTCGTCGCTAGCTGCGCCTCGTTCTCTGCCAACTGGGCTGGCGTTGCCGACAAGGCCAGCAGCCGCAGCTGCTTGATCCGAACCTCTGCGGCTGCCGCCTTGATGTCATTGATCGCGATAACGGATGGCAGCCAGTTGGTGGTGACCTCCGTGATGCCATGGCGGACGGAGGTGAGCTTCGCGATGGATAGACCGCCCTGTGCGGCACTGATCAGAGCGAGCGCACCGAACGCGGTGGCCAGTGCGGTCTTGATGGAGAGGTTGGCGTGCATGAGGGCCTCGGCGAAACGCCCTGGAGTTGTCTCAATGCCGAAACAACAAAGCTTTCAGGGACTTCGGCAAGGTTTGACGGCAGAGTGATTCTAATCCGTTTACGCGAAAAAATATTTCTAAGCACGATTCCGTGAGCAAAATGAAGTATTAATCTATGCTAATTTCCAGGGTGGGTTGCGAGGGATGCTTGTACCGCCCTCCTAACTCGTTACGGCCCGCCTTCGCCAAATCCCTGTGCTGTCCTACTCGGCGAAGTGTCGCGCGTGGTCCATTCCTCAACGGAGCCGAGCGTTTGAAATATGGGCGCTGGCTTCCTGGGCACAGACATTGCCTCGTCCAATACCTATCGCTCGCAGGTCGCTATGGAACCGTCTTCCAACCCATTTTGGCAGGAGCTGTACGCCTTTGACGATGGATCGAGCCTGGAGGACTGTCCGTTCCCATATCAGTCTGACGACGCACACTTCTGGTACGACTCTGAAGTAACGTAGGAAGATAGTTAGGGTGAGAAGAGCGCATGTATGATGACCATAGCTCCGCATATGAGTAGGGTAAAAATCAGGGCAAATTCCAGGCGCGTCATGAGCGCCAGATGCATTAAAGACTTTCGCAAGTGAAGGAGGTTGCGTCGGCCTCACGCAATCGTGAGAACTCTGCTAATATACCTCAAAAAACGAGATGACCCAGTCAAACTACGTTCTAGCGCCAAGGTAACGCGCGATCCCGGTTTACTGCGCTAGTTCCGTGTTCGTAGAACCAGGGCTGACGCTATCGACCCGGGCACATCGATGGAGCTATAGCGAGCATTCAGCAACAGCTTGGGGCAGTCATACAGGTGATCAACTTCGGCCATTCCTCTGCCGAATGAAGCACTGGCATCGCCAAGCCTGCTGTCCCATACGTGCACCCCACGCATAGCTCGACACTGTCGGATATTCGTTCGGATATCCGACCCATCGTTCAGGTTGCTATCGACCCTTTTCAGACCCTCGAAGGTCCGCTCTCCAGTAGCATAATCGAGGGGGTCCCATGTCCAGAGTGGATGGATTTCAGCAGGTCCGCTTCGGGATGGGAGTTGGCAGAAGCAGACACTGCCGTCGCGCCCGCTCGCGAGGGCTATCGCTCAAGCAGCGCTTCCGCGGGCAGTGACCCGGCGGGACATCGCGTCAAAGGCGCGGAAAGATGCCTCGATCCTCGTGTGGTCCAGCCCATGGACGATGAAGACGAGGCGCGACGCCCTGCGCCCGTCCGGCCAGCGCTCCAGATGGACCGGCGAGTGGACCAGACGCTGGACGCCGTGCACGGCTACCGGGCGCTCCTCGCCCTGGAGGTTCAGGATACCCTTCACGCGGAAGACGTTCTCCCCGTGCCGGTCGAGGAGCATGGTCAGCCAGAGGCCGAACCCCGTCCAGTCGACGGGCTCCTCGATCTCCAGGGAGAAGGAGGTCACGGGCGACTCGGCACGGAACCTCCCGTCACGGTGATGCGGAAGCGCGTCGACTGGTGCGGCCGGCGTGTCGCCGGCCTCGGCGAGGAAGTCCGCGGCGGTTGCCTCGGACGCCGTCACCACCCGGGCGGATGGGTTCACCGACGCGAGGCGGGCAACCAGGTCCGAGACCCTGCCGGACATGGCCAAGTCGGTCTTGGTCAGCACCAGCAGGTCCGCCGCCCCGATCTGGCGCAGAGCTTCCAGCCGCGTGTCGAGCAGGCCCGGGGCGTTCACCGCGTCGACCGTCGTCACGACTCCGGCGTTTCGGTAGTGGTTGCGCAGCACCGGATGGGACCGGACCGTCGACAGGGCCGGATAGGGGTCGGCCATGCCCGTGGTCTCGATTGCCACGCGGTCGAAGAACGGCACCTCGCCGCGGGCGCGTCGTGAGTGAAGGGCGAGCAGGGCTTCCGCGAGCTCCCCGCGCACCGTGCAGCAGAGGCAGCCCGACTTCAGCAGGACGACGGTGTCGTCGACGCGCTCCAGCAGCTCGTGGTCGAGCCCGATCTCGCCGAACTCGTTGACGAGCACGGCGGCCCTGGCCATCGCGGGATCGGCGAGCATGCGGCGCAGGAGCGTCGTCTTGCCGGAGCCGAGGAACCCCGTGAGGAGATGGACGGGTGTCGGCCCGCTCATCGGATGGCCTCGACCGACGCGACGAAGTCGGGATCGAGGGGGTCGAAGGGACGTCCCGCCAGCGCCCCCGCCTCGGACCAGAGATGCGAGAGGGCATCGAAGATCCGGGTGCTGCCCGTCGGCGAGGCCAGGACGTAGGACCGCCCCTGCCACTCGGACAGGCGAAGCCGGCGCGTGGACAGGAGGGCGTTGGCGACGGCGAGGCGCCGCGCGGCCTCGCGCCGTCGGGCGATGCGGTCGGTGTTGTGCGTGTAGACGCCCGGCCGAGCCACCGCACTCGTCCAGTGGTCATCGCATCCGAGAACGCCGCAGAGTGAGCACATGGCGCAAGGCCCCCCGTCATCGGGCTAGGCGGACGGGGCCCGCCCGCCGTGGTTCATTTGCGGCGGGGATGGCGCCGCGCGAAATCTTCCGCCATCTCGTCCATGGTCACGAAACGCACCCCGGCGTGCTCCTTCATGTACTCGTAGAGCCGCTCCAGCATCAGGAGCACCTGCGGGCGCCCGGAGACGTCGGGGTGGATGGTGATCGGGAACACCGCGTAGTCCATCTCTCGGTAGACCCAGTCGAACTGGTCGCGCCACATCTCTTCGAGGTGCCGTGGGTTGACGAAGCCGTGGCTGTTCGGGGACTTCTTGATGAACATCATCGGCGGCAGGTCGTCGAGGTACCAGTTCGCCGGGATCTCGATGAGGTCGGTCTCCTCGCCCCGCTCAAGCGGGCGCATCCAATCGGACGGCTTGCCCGCGTAGTCGATCTTCGTCCACGTGTCGCCGACCCGCACGTAGTAGGGCGTGAAGTCGTTGTGCATCAACGAGTGGTCGTACTTGATGCCCTTCTTGAGCAGGAGCTCGTTGGTGACGTTGGAGAACTCCCACCACGGCGCGACGTAACCGGTCGGGCGCCGCCCCGACAGGTCCTCGATCAAGGCGATGCACTTGTCGAGGACTTCCTCTTCCTGCTCCGGCGTCATGGCGATCGGGTTCTCGTGCGAGTACCCGTGGATGCCGATCTCGTGGCCGGACTCGGCCACAGCCCTCATCTCCTTCGGGAACGTCTCGGCCGAATGACCCGGGATGAACCAGGTGGTCTTGATGCCCCACCTCTCGAAGAGTTTCAGCAGGCGCGGCGCTCCGACCTCCCCGGCGAAAAGGCCCCGGGAGATGTCGTCGGGGGAGTCCTCGCCTCCGTAGGAACCGAGCCAACCCGCCACCGCGTCGACGTCGACACCGAACCCGACCAGGATTTCCTTTGCCATGATGCGTTTCCTCCTCCTCGAATGGTGCTGACCTTGTTTCCGGCCGCTGCCTTTGGCTACGTGACCCGGTGCAGAATCTCGGCGCGCAACGCCTCAGGCTCCGGCGTGCCCGAGAACAGGCGGTCGCCGACGGCCACCGATGGGACGGCGCGGATGCCGACCCTTCGCGCCTCCAGCAATGCCGCCTCATGGCGTTCGCCGTGGAGGGGCGAGGCGAGCACCGCATCGAGGCCAGCAGGATCGAGGCCAAGGCCTTGGATGATCGTCCTGAGCACGTCGGTGTCGCCGATGTCGCGATCATCCTGGAAGAAGGCGCGCAGGACCGCGTCCACGTAGGCATCGCCCCGCCCGTGCTCGACGGCATACTGGAGACCCAGGAACGCCTTGCGGGTGTACGGCTGCGGCGAGATGGTCGGAAGGCGGATCGGGACGCCCAATCGTTCGGCGGTGGGGTGAACACCCTGTTTCCAGGCCGCGGGCAGGTAGTCGTCCTCGGGCCGCAGCGTCGGAGTGGGATAGGGGCGCAACTCGAACGGCATCCAGACGATGTCGACGTCGAGCCCGTCGGTGGCGGCCCGGATGAGCTGCTCCCCCAGGAGGCAGTACGGACAGACGAAGTCGATCCAGACGTGGATCTTCGTGCGGGCAGGCTTCACGGTCGCCGTGCCAAGATCATCGCTCATGGTTCATGCTCCACGTTCGCCGCTACGGCACGGGGGGCCTGTCGGCTTTCCGCGCCCTTTCGTTTTGCACCCCTTAGGCGGCCAACTCGCTCGGCTTGATGTTGGCGATGGGCCCGAGGATGGCGGGGTCGAACGCGGCCACCTCCCGCTCCGCCCTGACACGGTTCGGGAAGTCCGGGTTGGCGAGCGCGGCCTTGCCGAGGGCCACGATATCCGCCCCGGCGGCCATGACCTCCTGCGCCCGCGCCGCATCCTGCACGCCGCCGTTGGCGATCAGCGGGACATGCGGCGCGTAGCGGCGGGCCAGCGCGACGAGGCTGTCGCGACCGCCCTCGAAGGCAGGCTCCCACACCTTGTGCTCGGTGACGTGGATGTAGCTGGCCCCGGCTTCGGCGAGCGTGCCGAAGATGGCTTCTGCGTCCTGATCGCGGCCCGCCCACTTGTGGACGAAGTCGTTGACCTTGCCCTGGGAGATGCGCACGCCGACCGGCACGTTGGCCCCGACCCTGGCCCGCACGGCCTCGAACACGGTGCGCACGAGCGTGGTGCGCCGGCGCGTGTCGCCACCCCACCGGTCGTCGCGCCGGTTGGCGTAGTCGGTCAGGAACTGGTCGATGAGGTAGCCGTTCGCGCCGTGAATCTCGACGCCGTCGAACCCGGCCGACACGGCCCGTGCCGCCGATACGGCGAAGCCCTCGACCGCGTCGGCGATCTGCTCCTCGGTCATGGCTGCGGGCATCGGGTAGACGCCCTTGCCGTAGTAGAACTCCATCTGGTGGCCCTTGGGCTGCACGGCCGAGGGACCGACGGTGGCATCGCGAAAACGGTTGCCCTGGCTGATCGCACCGGCATGCATGAGCTGAGCGACGAAGCGGGCGCCGTGCCGATGCACGGCGTCGACCACCGGCCGCCAGGCATGGGCCTGGCCGTCGTCGGTGATGCCAGGTTGGTTGAGGTAGCCCTGGGCGAACGCCTGGTCGGTGTAGATGCCCTCGGTGACCACGAGCCCGAAGCCGCCGCGGGCGAACCGCTCGTAGTAGCGGGCCATCGTCTCCGTGGCGGTGCCGTCCTCTGAGGCGCTCACGCGGGTCATCGGGGCGACCGCGAAGCGGTTGCGCAGCGAGACGCCATTTATATCCGTCGCCGTGAAAAGGCTGTCCGTGTTCGCGCTCATGTCTGACCTCCGACCCGCTCTCTTCGCTCGATTGAGAGCAAATTATCCGCCGGGACATCCACTCGGTAGCCAGGATGGACGATAAGCATTTTATCGCCCAATGATATGCCGATGAACCTCTCGGATGTGGCCCTGTTCTGCGCCATCGTCACGACCGGCAGCCTCTCGGCCGCGGGGCGGCAGGCGGGACTCTCCCCGATGGCGGTCAGTCGGCGCCTGGCGGCGCTGGAACTTGAGCTGGGGGTGCGCCTGATCCACCGCACCACGCGGTCCGTCGCGCTGACGGCGGACGGCGAGACGTTCCTGCCGCTCGCGCAGACGATGCTGGAAGCGCGGGAGGCGGCGAGCGCGGCCTTTTCCGAACATCACGAGGGCCTGAGCGGCATCTTGCGCGTGACTGCGCCCCACCGCATCGGCCGAGCCCTCGTCGTGCCCCTGGTCGTCCGGCTGATGGCGGAGAACCCGCGCCTCACCGTGGACCTGACCTTCTCGGACGGGATCGTGGACATCGTGGCCGCGGGGATCGACGTGGCGATCAGGGTGGCGACCCTGCCGGCCTCCGAGCTGGTCGCCGTGCGGGTCGCGGACAACCCGCGCATCCTGTGCGCCGCGCCGGCCTACCTCGCGGCGTACGGTTGCCCCGGAAGCCTTGAGGACCTCGATGCGCACGCCTGCCTGACGCTGCATGCGATGGACGCATGGACATTCGCCCATGGCGGACATCCTGTCGCCAAGCGCATCAAGGGCAGGCTGGCGGCCAGCAGCGTCGATACGGTGCACGCCGCATGCGTCGCGGGCGCCGGACTCGCGTTGCTGACCTATTGGGACGTGGCGCAGGACCTCGCCGACGGCACTCTCACGACCGTCACGCTCGACGACGTCGAGCCGGAGCAGTTGGCCATCTGGGCGGTTCTCCCGACCCGGCAGCACATGCCGCCGCGCGTGCGTCGCTTCATCGACGGGCTCAAGTCCGCGTTGATGGTGTCCATTCCAGCCCAGGCGCGGCCATGACGATCAAGCACCGCGATGTTGCCGAACGGCCGACAAATGGCCGCTTACGGGAAGCGCTGATGGCGGTTCCTACGCCTGAAACGGGTCGACACCTGCCGGTTTGGTCGACGACCTAACTGGGTGGTTTTCAGCCAGTCCGCTTCTGGGCGCCGATGCCCAAAAGCAGACATCGGCGGTGAGCCTTCTCGCGACCCATTTTGGGCCTTCAACAAATCCGCTTCGCGTTAGGTTGGCCGAGAATGACCTACCTCTAGGGCGAGTAGGGACCGGTCAGTCGGTCTTGGGCGCACAACCGCACAAAAACCTTAGCATCCCCCTTGAAAGATACCTACCGGTAGGTATCTTAAGAACATAACTCGGTGGATAGCTTATGAACTCGATCTTCATCGCCTATGGAGCGCTAGGCCTCGCCATCGTCTGCGAGGTCGTCGGCACGACCTTCCTGCAAAAGTCCGAGCAGTTCACACGCCTCGTTCCATCGCTGGTCATGGTCACGGCCTACATTGGGTCCTTCTACTTCCTGTCGCAGGCGCTGAGGAGCCTGCCGCTCGGCGTCGCCTACGCGATCTGGGGCGGCCTCGGCATCGTCCTGACCGCCGCCATCGGCGTGGTGTTGTTCCGGCAGACCCTCGATGCGGCGGCGCTCGTCGGGATCGGCATGATCGTCGGCGGCGTCGTCGTCGTCCAGACGCTGTCGACCTCGGTGTCGCACTGACATGGCCAGCGCCTACAACCGCAGGAAGCAGCCGGAACTGATCCGGCGTGCGCTCCTCGACTGCGCCGCGACGCTCGCCCTGGAACAGGGGCTCGCCGGCGTCACGGTCCAGGCGGTCTCGGCGGCCGCTGGCGTGACCAAGGGCGGCCTGTTCCACCACTTCCCGAGCAAGCAGGCCCTGGTCGAGGGCGTCGCCGCCGACCTGATCGAGCGGATCGACGCGGAGATCGACGCGATCATGGCAAGGGATCCCGTCCCGCGCGGCCGCTTCACGCGGGCCTACGTCGAGACGACCTTCACCGATCCCGCGATGGGTCCGGGCAGCCGGTGGACCGCGCTCTACCTCTCGATGATCGTCGAGCCAGGACTGCGTCGGCTCTGGGCGGAGTGGTACGCCGGCCGGATGGACCGGCACCGCGCGACGGACGACGGCCCCACGCTGGCGACGGTGCGCCTCGCCGCCGACGGCGCCTGGCTCGCGCAGCTGATGCGCGACGACGGCTGCCCGACGCCGGACCTCGTCGAGCTCAGGTCCCGGCTCCTGGCCATGACCCACGGTCCCTGACGCACGCTCGAACCGACCGACCCGCCCTCCAGAACCGGACTCCGATCCCATGCCTCGGCGTGAACCCTTCCGCATGCCCGCTCGCCGGCCCCGTCTGATGCTGTCCTGCGGCGGCGCCCTCATGGCGTTGGCCGCGCTCGGTGGATGCCAGGAGCGGGAGCACAAGGCCGAACGGCCACGTCCGGTCCGCACGGTCGTCGCCAAGCCGGGCTTCATCGGCGAGGAGGTCGCCCAGACCGGCGAGGTGCAGCCGCATATCGAGACGGATCTCGGCTTCCGCATCGAGGGCCGGGTCGCGACCCGCCTGGCCGAGGTGGGCAGGGCCGTGAGGAAGGGGGAGATCCTCGCGACGCTCTATCCCGACGACGTCCGCAACGAGGTCCAGGCCGCCGAGGCCGACCTGAGGAGCGCCGAGGCGGCCGAGATCCTGGCCAGGTCCGGCCTCGACCGACAGCGCATCCTATTCGAGAAACAGATCGCGGCGCTGGCCAGGGTCGAGGAGGTCGAGGCCAACTGGCGTAGCGCCAACGCCCGTCGCATCGCGGTCCGGTCGAACCTGGAGAACGCCCGCAACAAGCTCGCCTACACGGAGCTGCGCGCGCCCGACGACGGGATCGTCAGCGCCATCGGCGTGAACGCCGGACAGGTCGTCAATGCGGGCCAGATGGCCGTGAGGCTCGCCTCGACCCGGGAGAGGGACGCCGTGTTCAACGTCTCCGAACGATTGATCAACGTCGCCCCGGAGGACGCCAGGGTCGAGGTCAGCCTCACCTCGAATCCCGAGGTGAAGGTCGTCGGCCCGATCCGTGACGTCAGCCCGACCGCCGATGCCACGACCCGGACCTACCGCGTCCGCATCGCCCTACCGGACGCGCCGCCGGCAATGGCCTTCGGCGCCACCGTCACCGGGCGCATCGTCATCCCGGGCGCACCCCTGATCGCGCTCCCCGCCTCGGCCATGACCGGCGAGGCCGGGCACCCGGCGGTTTTTGTCGTCGATCCCGCCAGGCAGGAGCTGGTGCGCAAGCCTGTCGAGGTCGCCCGCTACGGCTCGGCGCAGGTGATGGTCGCCTCGGGGCTGGCCGACGGCGACCACGTGGTTACGGCCGGCGTCAGCAAGCTTCGCCCCGGGCAGAAGGTCGCCTTCGGGGGCGCCGAGGAAGGCGCCGCCCGATGAGCCCGCATGCATCTTCCTCCGACGGCGGCTTCAACCTCTCCGCCTGGGCGCTCGGCCAGAGGCCGCTGGTGTTCTTCCTGATGCTGCTGACCCTGGTCGGCGGCGTCATGAGCTACACCCGCCTCAGCCGCAACGAGGATCCGCCCTTCACCATCAAGACCATGGTCGTCTCCGCCCTCTGGCCGGGTGCCACGGTGGCGGACACGGCCAAGCTCCTCACCGACCGGCTGGAGCGCAAGCTTGAGGAGGTGCCCTACCTCGACCGCCTCGACAGCTACACCCGCGCCGGCGAGACCGTCATCATGGTCAACCTGCGTGACGACGCGCCTGCGCGCGTCGTTGCCGACGCCTGGTACCAGGTCCGCAAGAAATCCGCCGACATCGCCGCGACGCTGCCGGGCGGCGTGCAGGGCCCGTTCTTCGACGACGAGTTCGGCGACACCTTCGGCATCATCTACGGGTTCACCGCCGAAGGCTTCTCCGAGCGCGAGCTGCGCGACCACCTCGACCGGGTCCGCGCCGAGATCCTACGCGTGCCGGATGTGGGGAAGGTCCAGCTTCTTGGCGTTCAGGAAGAACAGATCCGGGTCGAATTCTCCCCAGGGCGGCTTGCCGCCTACGGCCTCGACGAGCAGGCGGTCCTGCAGGCCCTCAAGGCGCAGAACGCGGTCGAGCCGTCGGGCACCGTACGCCTGCCCGACGAGAAGATCTCGCTGCGGGTCAGCGGCGCGTTCGCATCGGAGGAGGCGCTGAGGGCGGTGACGCTGCGCGCCAACAACCGCTTCGTGCCGCTGACCGAGCTCGCCACGATCCGCCGGGGCCCGGTCGATCCGCCGACCCCGCTGTTTCGCGTCGACGGCCAGAAGGCGTTGGGGCTGGCGATCTCGATGGCTCCGACTGGCAACCTGCTCACCGTCGGCGAGGCCGTGAAGGCACGCATGGCCGAGATCGAGAACACGCTGCCATACGGCATCGAGGTCACGCAGGTCGCCGATCAATCGGCCGTCGTGACCGAGGCCGTCGGCAGCTTTGTCAAAGTGCTCCTCGAAGCCATCGCCATCGTGCTGGGGGTTTCCTTCCTCTCGCTCGGAGTGCGCGCGGGTCTCGTGGTCAGCGTCTCCATCCCCTTCGTCCTGGCGATGACCTTCATCGGGATGGAGCTGACCGGCATCGGCCTGCAACGCATCTCCCTCGGCGCGCTGATCATCGCCCTCGGCTTGCTTGTCGACGACGCGATGATCACCGTCGAGGCGATGGTCGGCAAGCTGGAGGAGGGCTGGAGCCGGAGACGCGCCGCAAGTTTCGCCTACGAATCGACGGCCTTCCCGATGCTGACCGGCACCCTCGTGATGATCGCCGGATTCATTCCCATCGGCTTCGCCCAGTCGAGTTCGGGCGAGTATTGCTACTCGATGTTCATGGTGGTGCTGATCTCGCTGTCGGCCTCATGGATCGTCGCCGTCCTGTTCTCGCCGCTGCTCGGCACCCTGATGCTGCCGAAGACGATGCCCGGCCATGGCCACGGCAAGGGTCGGGTCATGCGGGCCTACGAGACTGTCCTGTCGTGGGTCCTCGGCCATCGTCGGACCACGCTGGCGGTCGCCCTGGCGACCCTGGGCATCTCGGTCTGGGCCTCCGCCTTTCTGGAGGAGCAGTTCTTCCCGCCCTCCGACCGGCCCGACCTCCTCGTAAGCCTAACGCTGCCGCAGAACGCCTCCCTGGAAGCGACCCAGCGCGAGGCCTCGAAACTCGAAGCGCTGTTGAAGGACGATCCGGGCATCGTGCGATACTCGACCTATGTCGGTGCCGGCGCAATCCGCTTCTACCTGCCGATGGACGTACTTCTGCAGAACGAGAACGTGACGCAGGCCGTCGTGGTCGCCAAGGACCTGAAGGCACGCGATGCGTTGCGGGCCCGGCTCGAAGAAGCTTTTCGGACGGACTTCCCGCACCTGATCGCCCGCGCGACGCCGCTCGAACTCGGCCCCCCGGTGGGCTGGCCGCTCAAGTATCGCGTGACCGGCCCGGACCCGGCGAGGGTCCGGGACATCGCGGGGCGGCTTGCCAACATCGTGGCCGGCAATCCCGACACCCGGGACGTGCACCTGAACGCTGGCGAGCCGGAGCGGAGCGTGGAGGTCCGGATCGACCAGACCCAGGCGCGGGCGCTCAGTCTGTCTTCCCAGGACGTCGCCAGCGCCATGGCGACCGTCTTCTCTGGGGTGACCGTCACCACTGTTCGCGACCAGGACCGGCTGATCGACGTCGTCGCCAGGGCGGCCATCGGCGAACGGACCGACCTCGCGACGCTGGCCAACCTCCAGATCCGCGGACCGGAGGGACGAAGCGTGCCTCTGCGCCAGATCGCTGACCTTCGCTACGGCGTTCAGGATCCCATCTTCTGGCGCCGCCAGCGCCTGGCGCTGATCACCGTGCAGGCCGACATCCCCGAGGGTGTGCAGCCGACGACCGTCGTCAACGCCCTTAGCACGGCGGTGACCGAGTACGGCGCTGGCCTGCCGACCGGCTACCGCATCGAGGTCGGAGGCGCGGTCGAGGAAGCGGCCAAGGGCAACGCGTCCATCGTCGCGGTCCTGCCGATGACGCTGCTGGTGATGCTGGTGCTGCTCATGGTGCAGCTGCGCAGCTTCTCCCGGATGTTCCTCGCGCTCGCGATGGCCCCGTTCGGCCTCATCGGCGTGGTCGCGGCGATGCTGCCGACCGGAATCCCGATGGGCTTCGTCGCCCAGCTCGGCGTCATCGCGCTTGCCGGCATGATCATCCGCAATGCGGTCATCCTCATCGAGGAGGTCGATACCAACGTCGCCGCCGGCGAGGACGCCGACAGGGCCGTTGTGCACGCCGCGACGCACCGGGCGCGCCCAATCATGCTGACGGCCTGCGCGGCCGTGCTCGGCATGATCCCCATCGCGCCGCAGGTGTTCTGGGGACCGATGGCCTACGCCATCGTCGGCGGGCTGACCGTCGCGACCATCCTGACGCTGACCGTGCTGCCGTGCGCGATCTCGCTCCTGTTGCGGTGGGAGGGACGGCGGGCGTCCGTGACCGAAACGGATGTCGCGGATCGGTCGTTCGCAAGCTCCTCCTGAAACGGATCGGGCGGGGCGGGATCAGCCCGGGCCGGCAGGCCCCCTGGACGCACGCAGGAGCAGGTCGCGGAGCCACCGGTGCGCCGGATCGTGGTCGTAGGACGAGTGCCAGAGCATCGAGACGGTGAAGTCCTTGAGCTCGACCGGGACGGGGCTGGTCGCCAGGTCCATCATGCCCGCGAACCGCGTGGCGAGCGCCGCGACCATGGTCGTCAGGACCGGGGATGCCTGGACCAGGAACGGCACCGTCGCGAACCGCGGCGTGGTCGCCAGCAGCTTCCGTTGCCGACCGATCCGGGTGAGCGCCTCGTCCACGACGCCGGGTCCGGTCCCGGTCAGGGTGGTCATCACGTGCGGATATCGGAGGTAGTCGTCCAGTGACAGCGGGGCGCGGACCTTCAGGAGCGTCTCGTTGAACAGGCAGAGATACCCGTCGCGGTAGAGCGGCCGGACCTTATGGTGCATCTGTCCGCTGTCGAAGACGCCCACGGCGATGTCGATCCGGTCGGCATCGATGTTCGGGAGGACCTGTCCGTAATCGAGGGACTGGAGGACGATCCGGACGTTCGGGGCCTCCGAGGCCACCAGCGACAGGAGACGGGGGCCGAGCAACGCCTCCATGCTTCCAGGCAGGGCGATCCCGAAGGTGCGCTCCGCGACGCCCGGCTCGAACGCCTCGCCGCGGTTGACGATGCACTGGATCTGCCGCAGCGCCGTCCGCACGGGCCCGACCAGGGCCATGGCCCGGGGCGTCAGGTGCATCCCGTCGCCCGACCGCGTCAGGATCTCGTCGTCCAGGAGCCGCCGGATGCGGCCGAGGTTGCTGCTCATCGCCGACTGCTTGAGCCCGAGCCGGCTTGCCGCCCGCGTCACGCCCTGTTCGGTCAGCAGGGCATCGAGCGCCACCAGCAGGTTCAGGTCGATGGCGGTGAGATTGCCATGGTCAATGGTCACAACCGACCTCGTCGGTTTGCATGCTGCGGTGCGGCAAGCCAGCTTTCAACGCAGGGGCGAAGATCGGATCGCCCGGAAATCCCGCATCGGAGAGAGCCTGCCATGTCCATGATCGCCTTGTCGAAAACTGCGATGATCCTCGCCGCCACCCTGACCCTGGCCGTCCCGGCCGCGGCCGAGCCCCTGAAGCCCCTGCACGGCGCCAGCCTCGATTTCGGGGACGTGACGGGCATCGCGTATTACGTGCCCGGAGCCGAGGGCGACCGCGTGGTCGTGACCCTCGCGCGACCCGACGGGATCAGGCCGGTGCGCTTCGAGACCCTCCTCTCGGGCGAGCAACGGGTCTCGATGTCAGTCCCCGCCGAACTCGGGTCCGGCGCGGACGGGATCGAGATCCGCCGCGCCGGCGGCCGCATCTCGGTCGTCCCGCTGGTACGGACCGCCACCGCGCGATGAGGTGCCCGTATGGACATCATCTGCCGGGCAGCATCGCCAGGGACGCCCTGGCGACGCGCTCCAGTTCCCCGCGCGAGGCCCCGTCCCGCGCCTGGATCGACAGGCCCTGCAGCAGGGTGTTGAATGCCGACGCCAGCGCCTCGACGTCGGTCCCGTCCGGCAGGTCGCCGGCTTCCCGGGCCCGCTCCAGACGCCTCAGGAAGTTCGCGCGGCTGATCCCCCGGAGCCCCTTCATCGCCTCGTGGACATCCTCGGATTCCGGCGAGACGTTCGCGGTGGCGAGCACCACCATGCAGCCGCACGGCGCTTCGAGTGAGGACAGCACCGCGGCGGCATCGAGCAGGAAACGCTCCATCGCCTTGCGCAGGTCCGGCTCCTCGTCGAGCAGCCGCCAGGGGGCCGCCCAGTAGGTCGTCTCGTAATGCCTGACCGCCTCCATGAACAGCGAAGCCTTGTTGCCGAAGGCCGCGTAGAGGCTCGGTGGGTTGATGCCCATGGCCGAGCAGAGTTCCCCCATCGTCGCCGGCTCGTAGCCACGCTTCCAGAACACCTCAAGGGCGCGGTGGAGTGCCCGGTCACGGTCGAAGGTTCGCGGTCGGCCCTTGCTTCTGTGCGTCGTGATCGCGGTCATCGCGTCCTCGGTGTCTCCCCGCGCAACGGCACCCACCGATGGCGACCGGGGCTTGACGGTCTGTAGCAGACGTTACAGATATAGCGTCAGTAGCGGCCGTTACAACAATCGAATCCCATCGAAGACATCGGCGCCGCGACCCCGGGTCCGGCGCGACGGAGACCCTTGTCCATGGCCAAGCTGTTCGAGCCCCTCGCCCTGCGCGAGGTCACCCTGCGCAACCGTCTCGCCGTCTCGCCCATGTGCCAGTACCAGGCCGAGGACGGGTTCGTGACGACCTACCATACCGTCCACTACGGCAAGCTCGCGCTCGGCGGTTTCGGCCTCGTCATCGTCGAGGCGACCGCGGTCTCCCCGGAAGGGCGCATCACCCATGGCGACGTCGGCCTGTGGCGCGACGAGCAAATCGAGGGTCTTGCCGGGATCGCCCGGTTCATGAGGGCCCAGGGCGCCGTGCCGGGCATCCAGCTCGCCCATGCCGGCCCCAAGGCCAGCATGCAGCGGCCCTATGGCGGCGACGGCCCGCTGACCCAAGTCGACATGGACCGGGGCGACCGGCCCTGGGACATCGTCTCGGCGAGCGCGCAGCCCGTCGACGCGGGTTGGCTGGTGCCGGAGGCGCTCGACGCCTCGGGCATCGGGAAGGTGAAGGCCGATTTCGCCGCCGCGGCCCGGCGCGCCCTCAAGGCCGGGTTCGAGGTCGTGGAACTGCACTGCGCCCACGGCTACCTCCTGAACGCCTTCCTCTCGCCCCTCACCAACCACCGGAGCGACGCCTACGGGGGAAGCCGCGGGAATCGGATGCGGCTGCCCTTGGAGATCGCCAGCGAGCTTCGCGCGATCTGGCCCGCCGACAAGCCGCTGTTCGTCCGGGTCTCCGCCGTCGATGGCCTGAGGACCGGCGTGACCATCGAGGACAGCGTCGCCTTCGCCGAGGCGCTGAAGGCGGTCGGCGTCGACGTGATCGACTGCTCGTCGGGCGGCGTCGGGACCACCTACGAGCATCCGAGCGGCTACGGCCACCAGGTGCCATACGCCGACCGCATCCGGCGGGACACCGGCCTGCGGACGATGGCGGTCGGCATGATCGTCGATCCGGTCCAGGCCGAGCGGGTGGTCGCGGGCGACCACGCCGACCTCGTGGCCATCGGGCGCGAGGCGCTGCGGGATCCGAACTTCGCGCTGAACGCCGAACAAGCCCTCGGGGTGGCATCGAAGGACGCGCCGTACGGAAGCTGGGTGCCGCAGATCGGCTGGTGGCTGAACGGGCGCGAACGCAAGATCCGTCGTCTCGGCGCGTGGTCGGGCGGCGAGGACGTCGCCGCTTGAGGCATGCAGAGGCCGGACCTTGGGGGGGGCGCCATGCCATGGCACCTCCGCACCGACCATGGGCGGAGCCTTGTCGGGCAGGCCGGTCACGTCATCGGACGGCCCCGGCGCAGCATGATGGTCACCCCAGGCGTCCCACGGCGAAATCGATGAAGGACCGGAGCTTCGGCGTGATCCGACGGTCCGGGGCGTAGAGGATATGCATGGGATGGGTCGGGGGCTCGTGGTCCGGCAGGAGATGGACGAGGCGGCCCGACGAAAGGTCGTCCCGGACCAGCGACGCCGGCTGGAGGACGATGCCCATCCCCGCCAGGGCCAGGGTCAGCAGCGCCTGCCCGTTGTTCACGACGTGGCGGCAGGACACCTCGACCATCACGACGCCGTCCGGCCCCGCGAAGGACCAACGGTGGCGCGTGGTCCCGTAGGCGAACCCGAGGCACTCGTGCCCGCGCAGGTCTTCGGGCGTCGCCGGCGCGCCGCGCGAGTCGACGTAGGCGGGCGCCGCGCACAGGACCATCTCCAGGGGACGCAACGCCCGCGCGATCAGGCCGCTGTCGCCGAGCGTACCGACGCGGAACACCGCGTCGTAGCCTTCGTCCACGAGGTCGACCGTCCGGTCAGCCAGCGTCAGGTCGACGTCGACCTCGGGGTTGGCGTCGAGGTACGCGGGCAGCACCCGGGCGAGCTCGTGGGCGCCGAAGGTGACCGGGGCGTTCACCCGGATCCGTCCGCGCGGCACCGCCCGGCTCTCCGCCGCCAGGGCCTCGGCGGCCTCGACCTCGGCCAGGATGGTGCGGACCCGGTCGTGGAAGGCCCGTCCCATCTCGGTGACGCCCTGGCGGCGGGTGGTCCGATTGATGAGCCTGACCCCGAGATGGTCCTCAAGCGTCCGGACGTGCTTGCCGACCATCTGCGATGACATCGAGAGCGCGTCGGCCGCGGCCGAGAACGAGCCCGCCTCCACGGCCTTGGCGAAGACGGCCATGCTGGCGAGACGATCCATGATTTGAAACCCGTTGGTTCAAGTGTGCATGCTGAGCAGCGATTTATCCCTCCGTGATGGAAGTGCACAACTCACCACGCACCCCACGACAGGGCCAATTCGGGAGTTACGAACATGACCATCGCGATCATCGGCACCGGCAACATGGGAAGCGGCATCGCCAGGCTTCTCGCCTCGAAGGGCATCGACGTGGCCATCGGCCACCGCGACCCGGCCAAGGCCGCCGCGCTCGCGGGTGAGATCGGCCCCCGCGCCCAGGGCGGCGGCTCCGAGGCGGCGGCGAGGCTCGCCGACATCGTCATCCTGGCGGTGAACTACGGGACCGCCGAGTCGGCCCTGAAGGGGGCTGGCGACTTGACCGGCAAAATCGTCGTCGACATCTCGAACCCCATCACCCCGGACTACAAGGCGCTCGTCGTGGGGCACACGACGTCCGCGGCGGAGGAGATCCAGAAGCTCGTCCTGGGCGCGAGGGTCGTGAAGGCGTTCAACACGATCTTCGCCCAGCTGCTGCCGTCCGAGGCGCGCGAGGGCCGCGAGGTCCAGGTCTTCGTGGCCGGCGACGACGAGGCGGCGAAGAAGGCCGTCTCCGGGCTGGCCTCGTCCGTCGGGTTCGCTCCGGTCGACGCGGGTCCGCTGAGCAACGCCCGCTACCTGGAGCCGGTCGGCGAGATCAACATCCACTTCGGGTTCTTCCTCGGCTGGGGCACCTCCGCGGCCCCGGCCTGGCTCAAGGCGGCCTGAACGGCCCCCCCTCATCGGACAAGGAGAACATCATGACACGCGTCGTACGATTCCATGGGATCGGCGGTCCCGAGGTCCTCAAGGTCGAGGACGTCCCCGTGCCGGCGCCGAAGTCCGGCGAGGTCCAGATCCGGGTCAGGGCGATGGGCCTCAACCGGGCCGAGGTCATGTTCCGGACCGGCCAGTACGTGACCGAGCCGACCTTCCCGGCCATCATCGGCTACGAGGCGGCCGGCACCGTCGAGGCGCTCGGACAGGACGTGGAGGGCTTCGCGGTCGGCGATGCCGTCAGCGTCGTGCCCTGCTTCCTGCTCGGCGAGTACGGCCTGCACGGCGAGCTCGTGAACGCGCCGGCCTTCGGGGTGGTGAAGCATCCGGACAACCTGTCGTGGGAGGAGGCGGCCGCCACCTGGATGATGTTCACGACCGCCTACGGCGCGCTCGTGGACATCGCGGACGTCCAGGCCGGCCAGACGGTGCTCATCCGCGCCGCGTCCAGCAGCGTGGGGCTAGCCGCCATTCAGATCACAAAGTCCCTCGGCGCCGTGCCCGTCGCCCTGACGCGTCGGAGCAACAAGCGCGACGAACTCCTGCGGCACGGGGCCGCCCACGTCATCGCGACCGAGGAGCAGGACCTCGTCGCCGAGGTGGCGCGCATCACCGACGGCAAGGGCGCGAACGTCGCCTTCGATCCGGTCGGCGGCCCGGAGGTCGCCAAGATCCTAGAGGCGCTCGGCTACCTCGGCATCTTCTTCCAGTACGGGGCGCTGGACACGGCTCCGCTCGCGGTGCCGGTGATGCCGCTGCTTGGCAAAGACCTCACGGTACGCGGCTACCAGCTGTTCGAGATCACCAAGGACCCAGCCCGTCTGGAAAAGGCCAAGGACTACATCGTGAAGGGGCTCGCCTCTGGCGCGCTGAAGCCAGTGGTCGCCAAAACGTTCAAGCTCGACCAGATCGTCGAGGCTCACCGCTTCATGGAGAGCAACGAACAGGTCGGGAAGATCGTCGTCACGGTCTGAGTGGGCGTCACCTCATCGATGGACGGGATCTGCCTCGCCTGAGCGAGGTCGATCTGCTTTCGAGGTGTGTCTGCTTCCGGATCAATGACCACGGTCCGATACCCACCCCGAGCCGAAGTTACCCGACAGTTGACGAACGACCGCTCTGGAGA
Organism: Methylobacterium sp. NPDC097929; assembly: GCF_049543375.1. NCBI lineage: Bacteria > Pseudomonadati > Pseudomonadota > Alphaproteobacteria > Hyphomicrobiales > Methylobacteriaceae > Methylobacterium > Methylobacterium sp. NPDC097929. The sequence continues at coordinate 48,081 of NZ_JBMVEP010000017.1, forward strand.
AGCGCCAATGACGGTCTGGGTGGCCGGGTTGGGTCGGTAGCGGTCCCCTCGGCTATGTCCGCTTTGATGCATCCGCTCCCTGGAAGCGGACGGGCTAGAAACCACCCGATCCGGACGCGGGGCGTCTTCCACCAAGCTGCCGCGAAGCGGACCTTCCGAGGGTCGGCAAGGGGTCGGCAGCGGAAGGGCCGCTGAGGGTGGAAAGCGGAGGCTAGGCGGCTCCATATTGGAAGTTGTGCGAATGGATGAGCGGCAAATCGCTCCTTAGGGAGGTGCCTGATATGGTCAGAGAGTTCGATTGGTAAGCAGTGAGTTGGGGACATATGATCTGGATTTATATTGGAATATCTGGAGTTTTTATTTCAATAATACTTTCTGTCAAGGAATTTTTGATTGTAAATAGGTCGTTTAAAAGAAGGATTATCATAAAAAGTGAAAGTATTCACGCTTGGGTAGTTAGTGGAAACGCCCATATAAGCGTAGTTTCCGCATACAGAGCTTCGCTTGAGATGCTAAACTGCGCAGTAATGCTAGCTGCAGCCATCTCGTATGCTTACGAAGAGATGTATTTATCGATTTTTCTATTTTCTATCCTAATTGGAATTCAAGTTTACGTGATGTATATGGCATATAGCTACGGCAAAGCGACAAAGAATTTGCCGTAATGTGAATGGTTACATACACCCGCTTATGCGAACGGGGTACGTACCAGGGCAGTGCCAGCGCCCATTTTCCAACGTGACCGTTCCGTTGAGCAAGCCCTATTGCGGGAACTGATGCGGCAGGCGGGAATCGACGGCGGCCGGTTCGATACCATCCTGCGCGACCAAGCCCTCTACGACGGCGTGCAGGGCGTCTTCGCGCAGGCGACCTCGGCCCTGGGCGTCCACAGCACGCCGACCCTGTTCGTGAACGACGACCGACACGAGGGCGCGCTGACGGCGGACGCGCTCGGCGACATCATCGGGCGAGCCCTGGAACGGAGACCGGGCTGAAGCCTGCCTCCAGGGTGCGACCTCGGCATCAGGCACCGTCTGCGGCCATGGCCGTGTGGCGACCACGCGGCCACGGACATCCTCCTGCTCGATGGCGATGGGCTGGACCTGAAGCGCCAGGAAATCCCCCGGTCACGGGCCCCCGAAGTGCGGGCCGTCCGACCTCGCGTGGGACCCGAAGAAGCGCAGCATCTCGCGACTGGCATCGGGACCGACCGAATCGGTGTGGGAGCCGGACGGATGGCCGCCGGACCAGGCGTGGCCGCCACCGTGCAGGACCCATTGCTCCGACGACCAGGTCCCCTGCCGTTCGGTGAGGACAGTACGAGTATATTCCATCCCGCCGTCGGAACGTCCGTTGAAGATGGCCGTGACCAGATCCACAACGGGCAGGCATTGCGCGATGGCCTGATCGCCGTTGACCGGCGACACGGTCCTGTCGCGGTCGCCATGGAAGACGATGGTCGGCATCGGATGCGTCGCCCGCCGCGGCTGAAGAAGGGCGCCCCGGCGCATCGCCATGAGGGCCGCTGCCATCGACGTGGCGGAGCCGCAGGCTAATCCGGAATGAATACCGACCGCGGCATAGAGATCCGGGTAGGCCATCGCCAGGACGGCCGCGGCCGCACCGCCCGAGGACAGGCCAGCGACGTAGACCCTCGCGGGATCAACGTCGAAGTCCTGCATGACCTGACGCGTCAGCCCCGCGAGGATCGACGGCTCCCCCCGGTCCCGCCACTGGTCGCCGTCCCTGAACCAGTTCCAGCTCTTTCCCATGTTCGCCGACCTCGGCTGGTCCGGATAGGCGACGAGTAAGCCCTGTTCCTCGGCCAACTCGTCCATCCGGGTGCCGATGGCGAAATCGCGCGACGTCTGCGAGCAACCGTGCAGCATCACCACGAGCGGAAGCTGGACGCCCCCTCCCTGCCTCGACGGGACGAACAGGTCGTACGCCCTGCTGCCGGCTCGATTGCCGAACCGACGCTCCAGCGCATCGAGTCGCCCGATGGGCCGTCCCCGCGGTCGTGCCGGGCCGACGCCAAGGTATCCGGTCATCGCGATGCCTTCTCGTGCGGGGACGTAAGGGTTGGGCGCAAAGGGCTACGGCAGGGCGCCGATCAAGCCCTCGGCCTCGGTCATGGTGAGCTCGCAGGCACGCTTGTCGCCCCGCCGATCCTCTTCGCCCGCACGTCCGATGAGATCCCGTGCGAGCGCGACATGGTCCGCCGTGGAGACCATGTCCGGGTCGCTCGGGCCATCCAGGCGGACGACGGTCACGCCGCGGGGCGATCCGGTGCGGAGCGCGTGGCCCGCCCGCAGGCCAGCGACCTGGACGGCACCTGCGCTGTCGAGGCGGCGCTCGATGGTACCGATCTGCTCGGCGCAGGAGGAGGCCGCCGCCGGCAACGGCGCGAAGGCGAAACCCATGGTGGCGAGGGCTTGCACGATGCGCATCGGGAGACTCTCGGGAGATGGCAGCATCGCGGCTCCGCTCGACGAGCGCATGACCCTAGGCCGTCCCTCACGCAGCGATGCAAGGGTAGCGACCTATCAACCCCGGATGCGGGCCAATGTTGCATCGCGATATCCGAATAAGGGTTTGAGATCCCTCGGAGATTGTCACTTGTCCGTCATCGAGACGTTTTAATCCTCGGACAACCATACAAATTATAGAAAGCGACCATGTCCGACGCGATCCTGGCACCGACCGGCACGGTCGGACATGCAACCGCCGGCAAGCCGAAGCTCGACCACGGCATCCATCCCGGGGGCATCATCGCCTTCCTGCTCGTCCTCGTCGCCGGCCTCTGCTACGCCGTCTTCAGCCTGATCGCGGACATGAACGCCGTCCACCAGGAGCCCCTGGCGCTCGGCGCCTTCGCCCTCCTCGGCCTCGCGCTGCTGATCGCCCTGGGCTTCGAGTTCGTGAACGGTTTTCACGATACCGCCAACGCCGTGGCGACCGTGATCTACACCCACTCGATGCCGCCGCTGGTCGCAGTGATCTGGTCCGGGACCTTCAACTTCCTCGGCGTGCTGCTGTCCTCGGGCGCGGTAGCCTACGCCATCGTCACCCTTCTTCCCGTCGAGCTCATCCTGCAGGTCGGGTCGGGCGCCGGCTACGCGATGATCTTCTCCCTGCTCATCGCGGCCATCCTTTGGAACCTCGGGACCTGGGCGCTCGGCCTGCCGAACTCCTCCTCGCACGCCCTGATCGGGTCCGTGCTCGGCGTTGGCATCGCCAACCAGCTCATGGGCGGCCAGGACGGCACCTCCGGCGTCGACTGGAACCAGGCGCTCGGCGTGTTCAAGGCGCTCGCCTTCAGCCCGATCTGCGGCTTCGTCGCGGCTGCCCTACTGCTTCTCGCCCTCAAGTTCGCCGTGCGCCGCAAGGACCTGTACGAGGCGCCCAAGGGGGACGCGCCGCCCCCGCTCTGGATCCGCGGCGTCCTGATCCTGACCTGCACCCTGGTGTCGTTCTTCCACGGCGGCAACGACGGCCAGAAGGGCATGGGCCTGATCATGTTGATCCTCATCGGCGCCGCGCCGACCGCCTACGCCCTGAACCGCACCATGAACGCCGACGCAACACCGGCCTTCGTCCAGACCTCCGAGGCCGCCAGCAAGGTGTTCTCGAACTACGCCGGCGGGACGGCACGGCCCGACGCCGCCCAGGCCCGCAAGACGGTGGCCGACGCGCTCAAGACGAAGGAGCTCAACAAGCCGGAGGTTTTCGGTGCCCTGTCGGCCCTCTCGACCGACATCGCCGCCTCGGTGAAGGGCTACGGCTCGCTCCAGCAGGTCCCGGCGGGGGCGACCTCGAACGTGCGCAACGACATGTACCTCGCCTCCGACGCGATCCGGCTGCTGCCGAAGTCCGGCGCGCCCCTGACCGAAGGCGATGCCAAGACGCTGAAAGGGTACACCGAGCTCCTCAACGAAGGCACCCGCTACATCCCGGGCTGGGTGAAGGTCTGCGTCGCCCTGGCGCTCGGGCTCGGCACCATGGTCGGCTGGAAGCGCATCGTCGTCACGGTCGGCGAGAAGATCGGCAAGACTCACCTCACCTACGCCCAAGGCGCCTCGGCCGAGATCGTCGCGGCCGGCACCATCGGGCTGGCCGAGCTTTACGGCCTGCCGGTCTCGACCACGCACATCCTGTCGTCGGGCGTCGCCGGCACCATGGCGGCCAACGGCTCCGGCCTGCAGGTGTCGACCGTGCGCAACATGGCGCTGGCCTGGATCATGACGCTGCCGGCCGCCATCCTGATCGCCGGGACGTTGTTCTTCATCCTGCGCCACGTGTTCTGAACCGGATGGAGGCCGCCACCGCGTCCCCCCCTCGTCGTCTGTGCGACGAGGCGGCGCTTCCGGGTCTGCTCTGGGCGATGCGCTTCGACGAGAGCGGCTGCGGTCACCTCGTCGACCACGGGGAGGCACTGCCCGCCCCGGGGAGCTTCGGCGAGGCGTTCACCTGGCTGCACTTCAACCTGAACGACGCGCGCCTGCCGGCCGTGATCGAGGAAGGGCGCCTCGGCCCACCTCGCCTCGCAACCGCAGCCTTCGCCAGCGACCCGCACCAGCGCCTCGTTGTCGAGTCTGGCCATATCGGCGGCGTCGTGGCCGACCTCGTCCGGGGGACCGGCGAGAGCCCGAGGATCGACGCCGGCGGGCGCCTGCATTTCGTCATGGGCCCGCGTCTGCTCGCGAGCGGCCGGCGGCATCCCGTCCTCGGACCGGACCTGGCCCGTGACGCCGCCGTCGACGGTCGCGGCATCCTGGCGCCGATCCAGCTGCTCGACGTCATCGTCGAGTGGGTCGTGACCTCGATGGCCGAGACCGGCGCCCGCCTGGCCGACGAGCTCGACGAGATCGAGGACCACATCCTCGATGAGCGCGTACGCGGCGAGCGGCGGCGGCTCGGGCCGATCCGCCGGGACGCGGTCCGGCTGCACCGGCAGTTGCTCGGCCTGCGCGCGGTCTTCCATCGCCTTGAGAACGCCGGGGTGGACGAGGAGGTCCCGCATACGGCCATCGCCGCCGCCACGCGGATCGCGCAGAGGCTCGACGCGCTCGACCGGGACATGGTCCTGCTCGCCGACCGCAGCCGGCTGATGCAGGAGGAGCTGTCCTCCTATATCGCGCAGGCCTCGAACCAGCAGCTCTACATGCTGTCGGTGCTCACCGCGCTGTTCCTACCGCCGACGCTCGTGACCGGGCTGTTCGGGATGAACACCAAGGGCCTGCCGCTCGCGGAGAACGAAGCCGGCTCCACCGTGGCCATTGCCATCGCCTGCCTCTCGGCGGTCGTCGCCTATGCGCTGATCCGCGTCCTGGGCATCCGTCCGCCTCGGGATTGAGCAAGGTAGCGCGTCCGGCTCAGTAGCGGGTGATGGCGCGAAGGCCGAACACCAAGGCGTTGCGCACCCGGCTGCCGTCGGGATCGCGGGGGTTGGAGATCCCGCCCCCCGGATGGACGACGTACTGCACGGTCGGCTGCAGGGCGATGCCGGGGGCGAGCACCGCTTGGTACGTCGCCTCCAGCAAGAGCTCGGCGCTCCGGCGAGGGGTGGGTGCCGTGCCTTGGAGGGCGGCCATCGCATCGAGCCGCCGCGCCACGGGGGAGATGTGCGTGACGCCGACGCCGAACCCGAGGGTGTCGTCCGAGCGTCCGGAAAACAGGCCACGATAGGCGATGCCGCCGTCGAGGTAGAGGTCCACGAGGTTGCGGTCGCCGGGAGAGGCCGAGGCCCGCAGGAACACGCTGGCTCCGTCGTTGGGATCGTTCGGCTCCTGGTAGATCGTCTGGTCGATCACCCCGTAGATTCCTGAATCGCCAGAAACTCGTCGGCCGAGTCCGCCCACGGGGTCGGGCATGAGGGCATCGACGCGGCCGAACCGGTGCCAGCCCCCGAACGTCACGGTGCCGGGCAGGCCCGTGTCGCCGGGGCGAACGTTGTAGGCGTAGGAGACCTCGGCGATGGCGAGCGGCGGATCGGAGACTGGAAAGCGGGTGCCGTTCGGGTTGCGCCGCTGCGGATCGACCCCTGAGCGCGGATTGCCTCCGCCGGGCGTGCCGTCGATCAGGCTGGCCTGGAACGAGAGCTCCCGGGCCGGCACGTACTTCAGGCGGACGGTCGGCGCCGAGAGCGGGTAGGCCGGTCCCCCGTCGGTCATGTTTGCAGCGAAGATCGCCGGCCAGCCGAAGGTGCCGTTGGTGAAAAGGATGCTGGTCTGGCTGACCATGTATTCGGTGTCGGCGGAGAGTTGGCCGACGCGGAGTAAAAGGCGGTCGTCGAACAGGCTCTGTTCCAGCCAAAGTTCCGAGAGACGCGAGGCAGGCAGGGCCTCGATCTCGCTGATGGTCATGAGGTTACCGACGCGGGAGCGCGAGGTGCCGCTGCCCTGGACCTGGTAGACCGTGGCGTGGGCGCTCGCCCCCTTCCACCCGGCCAGGGTGTCGAGATCGACGTCGACGTCGAGGTCGAGCAGCGTCAGGCCCGTGGAGCCCCGACGCAGGCCGCCGCGCAGGTTGCGGTAGGTCTCCCCCACCGTGATCAGCCCGAAGGTGATCCCGTGGCGTTCCAGGAACGCGCGGTATCCGCCGGGGTCGCCCGCTGGTCCCAGCAGGGGTTGGAACGAGGTCGTCACCTCTGCCGCCCGGCCCGCCGAGAAGACCGGCTGGGCCACCGAGGTCTGCGGATCGCCGCCCGCGCCTGTCGGCGAGCCGATGGCGATGCCTTCGGCCGCGACCCTTGCGGCCGTGGCCTGCGCCTCGCGGTCCTCGGCCTGGGCCGCGACGAGGCTTGGCTGCGGCCATAGGGCGAGCGCGACGAGGGTGACGAGGATGGTGCGGGAAGGGGAACGCACCTCGGTCTCCGATCCAGGTGGGAGGCCGACGGTCAGGTCGGGACACCGTCGCGCACCACGACCTCGGCACCCAACCGGGCCCCCACCCCGCCGGCGGCCTTCAGACCGGCCTCCAGCGCTTCGGCCCGATCCCGGTACTCGGGACGGGAGCGAACGATGAGGCAACGGTTGGCTTCGCGATGGATGGCCCAGGCCCAACGCTGGACCCCATCCCCGGCCGCTTCGATCCCTACCTCCAACGGCGCTGTCTGATCGACTGGCATGATGCGTTCGTCTCCTGCGGACCCATCACCCGGGCGGTCGGACCACGGTCCGGCTTGGCGAGGCGGACCGACTTACAGGCGTCGCCGAGGCGCCCTAAGGCGATGCAATGCCCGGACCGATGACGCTGGACCTGCTGGTGACCTTAAGGATCGTGGATGACGATGTGACGGCGGTGGTGGACACTTACCTGGCCGATCCGTCGTGCGGCACCGTCCGGTTCGGCGAGGGGTATCGGATCGATCCGGCGTCGGCCGTCGCCGAGCACCCTTTCGCCGGCACCCTGATGCGCCAGTCCTGGGCCGTGGATGAACTCCGGCGGGCCGCCGTACGGGCGGCGGTCATGTTGGCGGTACCCGAACGAGATTGACCGCCAATCCCGTCCCGCCCCGTCCGTCGGTCACGGCAGAGTGCCCGTTCTCTGGTCCATCTTTCCCCAAAAACCTTGCCGGCCACGCCCCGATGATTCCAGCGGTCGAAACCTGACGCTTGGTCCCGGCGACGAGCGGCTGCTTCCGGCCCTTGGCAGGCCCGGTTTCGGGCCACTTGGCGGGAAGGAGGGTACGACCGTGTTGGGTGAACAGTAGCCCGTCAGGTTCTAAGCGAAAAAACCACCGAAGCAGACCTCACTCCTCAGGCCGCGCATACGAATGCGTGCCGGCCTCTTGCGCTAGCAGGACCATCCTGTAATTATCAACCAAATGGTTGAGCATTTGCCCTTGGCCCTGGATGGCGTCTTCCATGCCCTCGCGGATCGAACCCGTAGAGCCATGGTCAATCAACTCGCGTCCGGTGAGCGCACGGTTTCCGAACTCGCCGCGCCCCACGCCATGTCGCTGGCTGCTGCCTCCAAGCATGTCCGTGTTCTCGAAAATGCCGGCCTTCTAAGCCGCACGATTGAAGGTCGGGTGCATCGCTGCTCGCTTGAGCGTCAGCCCCTCGTTCAGGCGCTGTCCTGGCTGCGCACCTACACGACCTTCTGGAACGAGCGGCTTGATGCTCTTGAGGATCTGCTGAACACCGAGGACGATGATGACCGACACTGAGCCCGCCGTCGTCCTCGTCCGGACGTTTCGGGCGACCTGCGACAAGCTCTACCGGGCCTGGACCGACCCAAAGATGATCCAGCGTTGGCTCGCGCCCGGCCCGAACGTGGTCGAGCAGGCCGAGACCGATCTTCGCCTCGGCGGCCACTTCCGGTTGGCGACCCGCGGGCCCGACGGGGCGGAGCACCGCATCAGCGGCTGCTACCGGGACCTTCAACCGGGCCGGCGCATCGTCCAGACGTGGATCTACGACGGGCCCCTCGATCTCCTGCGCGGGGAGGAGACGCTTCTGCAGATCGACTTCATCCCACGAGATGACGGTACCAGTGAGATGCGCCTAACCCATAGGCGGATCGCCCGTGCGGACATCCGCGAGGCCTACAGGGAGGATTGGCCGAGCTGCTTCGACAAGCTCGAACCCGTGCTTCACTAAAAATCAAAACGAGGAAACGCCATGCTGAAACAAGGTTCACCTGCGCCACTCCGGCGCGGGATCGTCAAACTGTGGTTCGCGCTCGACGTCGTCGTCGCGCTGGCCCCGCCACTCTACTGGGCGGCCGACGGCCGCACGGCCCCGATCGCCGGGATCCCAACCGCGTTGTTCTACTTCCTGGCCGTCAGTCTGTGCATCACCGTGAGCCTAGTCGCCGCGTATCTGCTCGACGAAGCTGACCAGGGGAGCGCGGCATGATCATCACCTTCGGCCTACTCGTCTTGTTCTTCGCCGCCGTCGTCTGGGTGCTCCAGCGCAACCGCACAGTCGATCAGTCCTTCACCGACTACGCCGTGGGTGGCCGCTCGTTCGGAGCCCGCTATCAGGCGATGTCGTTCCTCAACACCTGGTATCCGGGCTCGATGTTCACCGCCTTCGGCGCCCTCTCAGTGACGGCCGGCGTAATGTCTTTCTACGTCCTGTCCTACTCGCTCCTGACCGTCGTGCTGCTCTTCGTCCTGGCCCGGCCGGTCTGGATCTGGGGCAAGGCCTACGACCTGCGCACGCAGGGCGACCTGTTCGCGCTGCGCTACGGCTCCCGCCACATCAGGACGGTGGCGGCGCTCATCGGCATCGTGTCCGGCCTACCCTGGCTTGTTCTCGGGATGCAGGCCCTGGGCAACCTCTTCGAGGCGATGTCGCTGGGTGCGCTGTCGTTCTCCAGCTCCGTCGTCGTGGGCGTCCTCGTCATCGCGATCCGTCAGATCTGGACCGTGCGCATGGGCATGCGCGGCGTGGTGATCTCCGACTACCTACAGGGCATCGTGGCCTATATCGGCGGCGGCCTGATGCTCATTGGACTGATCGTCTGGCTCGTGGTCGTCAAGGGCAGCACGCTCACCACCCTCGATCCAAAGATGTTCGCGATCCCAAGCTTCGGCTCCAAGGAAGGCCCGCTGTACCTGTTCGCGCTGATGTTCACCGGCGCGCTCGGCGGTTGGTGCTGGCCCTACATCTTCGTGCGCCTATTCACGGCCGATGGCGTGCACAGCCTGAAGAAGTCGGCGGCGCTCGCCGTGCCGCTGACCTTCCTGTTCGGGGTGGCGCTCCTGATCTTCGGCATGCTCGCCTCGAAGGTGCCGGAAGCGGTAGCCAAGCCTGACGACGTCTGGTTCATCGTCTCCCAGCAGGCTGGAGGTCTCGTGCTGCTGGGCCTTGCCGGCGTCGTACTGCTCGCCGCCTCGATGGGGCACACGGACGGCAATATCCAAGCCTACGGCGCGCAACTCGCCAACGATCTCGTCGGCAACTACGTCGCGCTGGACCAGAAGCGGATGATCGTCATCGCGAAAGTCGGCATGCTCTTACTGACGCTCCTGGCCTCCTGGTTGGCGACCCTGACGTTGCCGGCCCTGTTCTCGCTGGCGGTGCTGGCCTACCAGGGCATCATCCAGCTCGCGGTCCCACAGTTCCTAGGCATCTTCTGGAAGCGGGGGAACCGGCAGGGCGCGTTCGCCGGCATGATCCTAGGCTTCGTCACGGCGATCGGGCTGGAGCTCGCTTATGGCGGCCACTTGCCCTTCGGCTTTGGCCTGACCTCCGGGTGCTTCGGCTTGGCCGTCAATCTACTCGTCTACGTCGCCTGCGCCTATCTGCTCCCGCATTCGTCCGAGGAACAGCAACGGGTCGAGGAGCTGTTCGTCGTCGTGCAGGCCAGTAGAGCAAAGCAGGCGGGGGCGAACCCTCAGGCCCGGCCAGCTCTGGCCTGAGATGGACAGCTTCTACACGCCTGAGCAATGGGCGCTGCAGGACCGCTTCGGCACGCGCCGGCTGGCCGACACACAAGAGCGCGCGATCGTCAGCGACCGGTTGTCGGAGGCCGATCGCGCCTTCATCGCGGAACGCGACATGCTGTTCCTGTCGACAGTCGACGCCACCGGCCAGCCGACCGTGTCCTACAAGGGCGGTGCGCCGGGCTTCGTCCGCATCGACGGCGATGACCTGTTGCTGCCCTGCTACGACGGCAACGGCATGTTCCTATCGATGGGCAACGTCACGGAGGAGGCCCGGGTGGGCCTCCTCTTCATCGACTTCCAGACACCCCGGCGGCTGCGGGTGCATGGGGGTGCGCACCTGGACGAGACCGTTCCGGTCCCAGGCGCAGCCATGGTCATGCGCATCCGCCCGACGCAGATCTTTTTGAACTGCCCACGCTACGTACATCGCTACCGGCGCGAGGACAGCTCGCGCTACGTGCCCGATGCTCAGGGGAACGCACCGGTCGCTGAGTGGAAGCGGCTAGCGTTCTTGCAAGAAGACCTGCCACGGGCAGATCGCGAGAGCGTGGCGGCTGTCGGAACCATCTCGCAGTCCGAATACGAGGCGAAGGTTGGCGCGGGTGAGGGATAGAAGCGATCCGAGTGTCCGTCTCCAACATCTCAACCTGCGATCGCCGCTTCGAGCGCATCACTGTCTGAGAACGGCGGACCATACGTCCGCTTCCGGGAGCGGCCCGGCCGCGCGTAAACGACTGCGTTGGGTCGGATGCGGAACGTCCGCTTCCGGGCAGGCGGCCAACTTCCGCTTATGGCGCACAGCCGCCAACGGTTGCGATTTGGGAGAACGTCCGGTTTCGCTAGATCGCTTGCCAAAAGCAGATGGGGTGGATGGCTCCCGCTCCAACTCACGGCATCTCGGTGCCAAGATGTGGTTGCTGTCACAGCAGCAGCGACGGAGATGTAGGAGCCATCCCTGTTGATAGGCACTGAAGTTTGACCACAGAAAAACTCTCTCGAAGGCGCTGATATTTCAATGGAATAAGAAGTGGAGGCAGGATCACGATCGGCGCCGATCGTGATCCCGCCTCCACTTCGAAATACTCTATCGTTGCAAAGACTTAGCCATGACCTTGGGTGTGATCATCATTGGAAGCTTTTTCACATCCTGTCGAACCCAATGACGCCAAATGGTACATAACCGCGTGAGTAGCGCCAATTCCAGGTTGCCGGAAGCTGTTGCTCTACGGTCCTTGACAGGCATCCTTTCACGTAGATGCTCGCAACCATAGGTCAGGCTTGTTAAAGCAGCAGAGCGGGAACGAGTGACAAATCCGGCCTTGGCTGTGCCAGCAACAGAAAAGCCACGCTGGTTGCGTGACTTACGACGCTTTCTCCCGCTCAAGCCGCAGTTCGTTGTATCCGGCAATGTTCGAGATCATCAGCTGTCGGATGTGACGCCGGGAGCCCCTGTCCCTGTGTCGCTCGCGGCGGCGCTACGGAGCGAATTGCGGGAGGCGGGCTTTGCCCTTGCGCTCTACTTCGACCCCGTAAGCGGTTTTCGCCCGTTGCTGGCGCCCGGGGAGGATCCCCAAACTGCCTTGAGCGCGATGGCTGCGCTGGGCCTGCAGCCGGATGCGCAGGGACATGCACCCGCCGGGATCGAGCTGCTCGCGACGACACTCGCGCGGACCGCGGCTAGATCTGGTGAGCCGATCGCTCTGCTGATCGACTTCGCGTCGAGACTGATCATTCGCAATGACGCCCTGAGCGCGGCGGAGCATCAAGCCTTCATGCAGGCGCTCGTCGCCTCCCACATCGCGCGCTCCCGGCCGATTGGAACGCCGCCGCGCCCGTTCTTCAACTCCATCATCTGGCTCGTCGACAAGGAAGGCGACCTGCCGGATTGGTTTTTGATCGACAATCCCCGGATCAGGCACATCCCAGTCGGCAAACCCGACAATCTCGCGCGCGGTGTTCTTGCCCGGGTCCTGCTGAGAAGTCTTGCTGGCCATGCCGATACGCGCGCGGATGAGAAGGAGGCCGCCGTGGGTGCCTTCGTTGATGGCACGGACGGGATGCTGTTGGTCGACATGTCCGCCATCGCGCAACTCGCCCGAAGCGAGGGCATTGGTCTTGCCGCGATCGGCGACGCGGTCCGGCGTTACAAGGTAGGTGTGAGCGAGGATCCCTGGCGGCGGATCGATCGCACAAAGGTTAGAAACGGCACGTCGACGCTTCAAGCGCGCGTCAAAGGCCAGGACCATGCCGTCACGCACATGCTCGATATCGTCAAGCGCGCGGTCACTGGAGTAGGAGCGCCCCGGCGAGGTAGCCGCCCTCGCGGCGTGGCCTTCCTCGCTGGCCCGACCGGTGTAGGCAAGACTGAACTCGCGAAGGCACTCACGAGCCTGCTTTTCGGCGATGAGACGGCGTATATCCGCTTCGACATGTCGGAGTTCTCCTCGGAGCACTCCGACCAGCGCCTGATCGGGGCGCCACCGGGTTATGTCGGTTACGACGTCGGTGGCGAACTCACGAACGCAATCCGCGAAAGACCGTTCTCGGTTGTGCTTTTCGATGAAATCGAGAAAGCGCATCCGCGCATCCTCGACAAGTTTTTGCAGGTGCTGGACGACGGAGTACTTACCAGCGGCCGCGGCGATAGGGTCTATTTCTCAGAAGCGTTCATCATCTTCACGTCGAACCTCGGCATCTATCGCCTGGAGGCCGACGGATCTCGTGTGGCAAACGTCACAGCCGAAGACGCCTTCTTCGACGTTCAGTCGAAAGTGCGCGCGGAGATCGACCGGCATTTCAAGCTCGTTCTGAATCGCCCCGAGATTCTGAACAGGATCGGTGACAACGTTTTGGTCTTCGACTTCATCAGACCCGACATCGCCGAATTGATTTTCGAGGGTCAAGTCGATGACGTACTTCGCGGAATCGCTTCGGATCAGGGCATCGCTGTCACCATCACCGACGATGCCCGCGCTGCCTTGAGGCAGGCTTGTCTCTCCGATCTGTCCAATGGCGGTCGTGGCATTCGCAACAAGGTCGAAAGCGGGTTGATCAGCCCGCTTGCCCGAGCCCTGTTCGATCGCGATGCCGCCCCTGGAGACGCCTTCAGCGTCACCGCGCTTCATATGCACCCCGAGGGCGGGACGGTGATCGAGCTCACTCGATCTGGGTTGCCGAGTTGATGACAGCCCTAGCGCTCTCCCGCATCCATTTTCCCATTACGACGCTCGGCCCCGGTCAGCGAGTCGGCGTCTGGTTTCAGGGATGCTCGATCCGGTGCCCCGGCTGTGTGTCGATGGATACCTGGGCGGTCGGCAAGGGCCTAACGACGGTTGCTGAGGTGCTGGATGCGCTCGCACCAGCCGTGTCGTTGGCCGATGGTCTGACGGTATCGGGCGGCGAACCGTTCGAGCAGCTCGAAGCTCTCGCCACGCTCCTGCGCGGCTGGCACCGGCTCGGCGGCGGGAATGTCCTCGTCTATTCCGGGCGCGCCTTCGAGGACTTGAAGCCCGAGCTATCCAAACTCGGTGGCCTGATCGATGCCATCATTGCGGACCCGTTCGTGCGCGATGCCCCACAAACGCTCGCGCTTCGTGGCAGCAACAACCAACGTCTCGTGCCACTCACCGCGCGGGGCGTGGAGCTCTTCTCGGCCTATGAGGCGCCGTTGCCTGTCGGAGCGCGCGCCCTCGACGTGCTCTTCGACGACGACACCGGCGACGCGTTTCTGGTCGGCATTCCGCGACCGGGCGATATGGTGAAGCTTGCTGCGGCGCTGAAAGCCGCCGGTCATTCGGCGGCGACGACAGAGGACGTGCGGTGACCGATACGACCAACGATCTTCCGGCGATCGTCCGCATCTGCCCATCTTGCGGCAGCGAGCGCCCTCCGTCGGAAATGACCTGCGGGAATTGCGACTACTACATCGGCGATGAAGAATTGCGCCCCGCTGGCAGTTCTCAGCAGCATCAGCCCGTCGATCCCCCACCCTCGGAACCGCGACCCGTCGCGCCGACGCCTTGCTGCGTCAACGGTCATCCGGTGGAGCCCGGGGACCAGATGTGCATGGTCTGCGGCGGCGAGATCGCGGAGGGCCATCCTGTCGATCCAGGACCTGCTCTGGAGCCTGATCGACCCGCAGAGGAAGGTGTCGCTCCCACCTTCGAGGGTTTTCGAGATATCCGTCGAGCGGCGGCGGGGACCGCAACAGGTCCTTGGGATGTCTACGACGCCGTGCGGGAAGCCGATGTCCGTCCGGCCCGGATCGTCCACTACCACGCGGGGAGCGAGCCCGACCCCGCCGTACACGAGGCCCTGCGGCGCCTGCCCACCGACCACGTCCCGGAGCTTCTCGCGACAGGACGCATCGCCGGGCGCACCTTCGAGGCGGTCGAGCCCATGCCCAACGGCTCGCTCGACGCCGCGGGATGGTTGGAGCCGGAAAGGCTGCGCACCGCCATCGATGAGCTTGGTCGGGCCCTGCACTCCTTCAGCGGAGCAGGATTACGGCATCGCGACTTGCGGCCGGCGACCGTGCTTATCCGCGACTCCGAAAGCTTCGACCTCGTTGTCACGGGATGGGGCTCGGCACGGCTGTCGGATTTCGATCTGGAACAGGTCGCGCCGCTCGAATTGTCCCGCTACTCCGCCCCCGAGGCCATTGTCGGCGCGGTGAGCGCTGCGTCGGATTGGTGGTCGCTCGGGATGATCGTCCTGGAACAGGCAACGCGTGGGGCGTGCTTCGCCGGGACCGAAGACCTCGCTTTCCGACTGCATGTCGTCACGCGCGGTATTTCCCTCCCCGACACAATCAACGGTGAGATCAGGACGCTCCTTCGTGGATTGCTCGTCCGCGACCCGAACCGACGCTGGGGAGGCCGGGAGGTCAGCGCCTGGCTCAATGGGGCTGCGCCCTCACCGCCCTCACAGGACGCGTCAGGAAACGACGAGCGGGCGGGGCCCGCGATCCGTCTTGCGGGTCGGAGTTTCACCGACCCGGCGACGTTCGCGCTCGCGGCGGCCGAAGCCGGCCATTGGGACGAAGCAGCGACGCTGACGGCCAACGGGACCACGGCGACGTGGCTGGCAGAGCGCAAGGAGGATGCGCGCATCCTCTCGCTGGTCAGGAGTGCTTCGACGGCCGACGGCCTCGACACGGATCTTCGGCACGCGATCGCCATGATGGCCATGAACCCCGCGCTGCCGTTGTCGGTCCGGGGCGAGATCGTCACCCCCGCCTGGCTGATGGCGCATCCCGAGCAGGGCTATGCCCTTGTGACCGGCGATGCACCGAGACACCTGGAAAAACTCGGGCGCGAGGCATGGCTTTCCCGCCTCAAGGCCCGTGCGGCCGCTCTCCGGGAGCGCGCCCAACGTCTCGAGGTCGAACTCGACGAAGATCGGGCTCGCGTCGCGCTGCTTGCAACTTCGCGGGCCAATCTGGACGCCGAGCGCGAGGCGAGACGCATCCTGTTTCCCGACACGGACCATGCCGGCCTCGCCATGCTCGTCGAGCGGTCGCGTCTGGGCGATGAGGACGTGATCATCCTCATCAGCGCGGCTCTCCATCAATTTGTGCCGATGGAGGCGCTGGTCGACGCGACGCGAGCGGCCGCTGCTTCAGCTGGCGTACCGACGGATGAGGCCGCACTGCGCGCAACGCTTGCCGCCTCTCGGCGCGAGATCTTCACGGCGGTCGATGCGCGCATCGCCAATTTCGCCCGCTGCGGCAATCCCGCGATCGATGAATGGGCCGATGCTTATCGCGTCGAACGCAGGATGCCGCTGGCGCGGGCGGCGACCCTGCTGGCAGTGTCCGAAGACCAGTGGAAGGAGCCCCCGCGGCAGCAATACGTCGCCAAACTGATGGACGTCTTTGAGAAGCGGCTCTCCGCCACCGTGGGCCGGGGTCCACTCGTCCGCTTCGTGCTGGGTAAGACCACGCCCAGGCTCGACCTGATGGAACTCGGATCGAGCTCGCGCCCGGCCGAGGCGTTGCTCAACCAGATCCTGGCTCGGGGCGAAGCCACGACGCCGATCGATCCCGACGCTCTGGAAGCGGATCAGAACATCGGATACCGCCTTCGTCACCTCGTCAATTACGCTCAGACCTTCGTTCGCGATACCGGCATCGACGGACGGTATCTTGGCTTCCCGATACTGCACGCCCGCGACATGCGTCCTGGACGGGCCAACACCAAGCCGCGCATCGCGCCCATTCTGCTATGGCCGGTGTCGATCGATCTGCCGAGCGGTGCGGGTCAAACGGCAAGTCTGGCCTTCGACCGTGGGCGTGAGGAGGTGCGGCTCAATCCAGCGCTCGAAGGGCTCCTCGGCAAGGACGCCTTCGCGCAATGGCGTTCGGCAGCCGAAGACCTCTTGAAGCGGCCCGCTCTGCGGCTTGGCGAGGCAATGGATGGGTTTGGCCATCTCGCTGAACCACAGGGACACGCCCTCACCCGCTTGCCAGGCAAGGATGCGGTTCCTGCGGTGCCCATGGCGTTGTGTCCGTCGGCGGTGCTGTTCAACGCCGAGTTTGCCGGTCAATCGCTCGTCGAGGATCTCCGCCAGCTGCGCGCCCAGCCCGTGGCGGGGACGGCCCTGGATCCCGCTCTCAGGGTCTCCGGCGCGCCCGCAGCTCCTCAACCGGAGCCTGTGCCGGAACGTGACCGCTTCGGTACGGCGGAAGGCGACCCGTCGCAGGACGCGGCGGTTCTCGCATCGCGGCTGGCGCCCGGCCTCCTCGTCGAGGGACCGCCCGGAACCGGCAAGAGCCAGACGATCGTCAACATTCTGGCCGACGTCATCGGGCGCGGTGAGACCGCTCTGGTCGTCTGCCAGAAGCAGGCGGCGCTCAAGGTGGTTCAAAAGCGGATGGACGCGGAGGGGCTCGGAGAGCGCCTTTTCATTGTCAACGATATCAACCGCGACCGCGAAGGCATCTTCCGCGCGCTGCGCGATCAGGTTGCTGCTCTCGGTGCTGCCGATGTCGAAGCGTTTGCCGCCCTGCGGAAGCAGCGGGATGCCAAGGCGGCACGCATCGAGGTCCTTGAAAGGGACCTCGACCGCGGACACGAGACTCTCCACGTCGTGGATAATGCGGCGGGCCTGACCTACCGCCAGATGCTGGGCGAGCTTCTCGCGATCGAAGAAGACGGTCTCGCGATCGATGCTTTTCACCTGCGCCGCGTGCTGGCGAACCTCGGAGCCGACGCCGTAGCGCGTCTCGAAGAGGAATGTGGGCCCCGCGCATCCCTATGGCTCGCGTCGGCTTTCGAGGGCAGCGCCCTAGCAGCGTTGAAGCTGTTCCCGGTCGATCACGCGACAGTCACGGAATTCCAGGCGGCCCTCGCCAGCTTCGGTGCGGCGGAGGAAGCTCGCGAAGCCCTGCTCGCCGACCTGCCTCCCTCCTTCGAGATTGAGGATCCCGCTCCCCATCGAGCCTGGCTCGAGACCGGGGCTCGGCATTTGGCGGCGATGACCGACGAACACCGTGAGCGGCTTCGTGCGTGGTTTCCGCTTTTCAAAAGCGAGGCAGGAAACGAGACGCCTGGCACACGTATCGCCCGCGATCTCGCGGACCTCGCTTCCGATTTGCAGAACGCTGCGCCGGCCCAAGCAGAAGGCAAGCTCTTCGAGCCGGTGGCCGCGCTCTCCGACCAGGAATTGCAGGTCCGATTTGCCGAGGCGCGAGAGGCGACGGCTCCGGTCGGGTTCTTCGGCAGGTTGAGTCCGCGTCGGCGACGCATCAGGAAGTCCTGCCGCGATTACTTGATCGGTCTTGGACAGGCGGGCGACGAGCCCGGCCTCTCGGCTCTCGCGGCGGCGACGGCGCGGGAGGGCATAGTCAGGCCGCTGCGCAAGCGCCTCGACAGCCTGCGCTCGACCCTCGGACTGGCGCCAGCCTCGACACCGGCACCGTTGCAATCCCTACGGGACGAGACGACAGCCATCGCATCGTTCCTGAGAGAAGCTGCGAAGGATTCCGAGGCAGCATTGTCCTGCCCGCGACGCGCAGAAGTCGAGCACGTGGTCGAGACCGCTTCCAGTTCGGCCCTTCATGCTCTGGCAATCGGCTACCAGTCCGCCTTCCGACGTCACGCCGCCCGCGAGGCAAGCCTCAAGGCCCTAGAGCCGTTGGCAGCGTCGTTCAGTGACGAACTGACAACACGCTGTATTGATGCCATCTGCCGGGGCGGCCCCATGCCGCAAACGGTTCAAGCGATCATGGCGGCTCTGCCGACACTGTCGGCGTTCCAGCGCTTCCGGGCGCAGGCGGCGTCGCTCGACGCGGAAAGCCTCGCGACGTTTAATACTCTGCGGCCGCACGCGGATGTGTTGAATCGCGCCCCGGCCGGAGCACTCGACGAAGTGGTGCGAGCAACCGTTCGGCGCGAGGCTCTGCTCGGTTGGAAAACGCGCATCGAGACGGAGCATCCGGAACTGTCGGTCGACATGGCAGAGACGGCGCGTAAAGTCGCCGGCTTGGCGCGGCTCGACACCGAGATGCGGGATCTGAACCGAAAGGTACTGGCTCATGGCATCGATCCGGCTTCGATCGGCCGCCAAGCGGATTGGAATGTCGTCACGGCTCTACGGGGTCCGCGCCCGATGAGCCTTCGGGGCGCCTTCGAGAGGGGTGAAGCCCTCGGACTTATGCGCCTGCGGCCGGTTTGGCTCATGGGGCCCGATGTGGCGAGCCGCCTGCTTCCACTGAAGCCCGGCATTTTCGACCTCGTGATTTTCGACGAGGCGTCACAAATCCCCGTCGAGCAGGCCGTACCCGCTCTCTTCCGCGGGCGACGGGTCGTTGTCGCCGGCGACGAGAAGCAGATGCCGCCGAGCGCCTTCTTCACCGGAAGAGCGGAAGAGGACGAGGACGAGGACGACGAGATCGACGAGCAGCCCGATGAAGCGGCCACCGAGGCCGAACGCTCGGCGCTCGAAGATGCCTGGAACAAGAAAGACGTCACCGCGTGCCCGGACCTCCTGCAGCTTGCGCGAGGATGCCTGCCGGTCACCACATTGCAGATTCACTACAGATCGACCTACCGCGAGCTCATCGGCTTCTCGAACGGTGCCTTTTACGGCAATCGCCTCAGCGTTCCGGCCCGCCACCCCGACGAGGAGATCCGTCGCGGCAAGCCGATCGAGGTACTCCGGGTCAACGGCGTCTATGACGCCCAGACGAACCCAGAGGAGGCGGACCGCTTGGTTGAGCTCTTGGCAGAGATTTGGTCGGCTCCCGTGACGGAGAGGCCGAGCATCGGCATTGTGACCTTCAACAAGAAGCAGGCCGACCTCGTCACCGACAAGATCGAGGAGCGCGCCGGGGCGGACCCAACCTTCCTCGCCGCACTGAAGGCCGAACGCGAACGGACCCAGGGCGGCGAAGACATGGGCTTCTTCGTCAAGAACGTCGAGAACGTCCAAGGCGACGAGCGCGATTGGATCGTCTTCAGCACCACGTTCGGCCGTGACCGTCGGGGAGCCTTCCGCAGGTTCTTCGGCGTCCTCGGCCAGACGGGTGGCGAGCGACGGCTGAACGTCGCGGTCACGCGCGCCCGGGAGAAGATCGTCGTCGTGACCTCGATGCCGTTCAGCGAAATTTCGGACTGGCACGCAGCCGGGCGCGTGCCGCACAAGCCCCGCGACTTTCTTCAAGCCTATCTCGATTACGCGGCGAAGATGGCGTCCGGAGACGTCGCCGCCGCGCGGGCGCTCCAGACGCGCCTCGCGCCGGGCCAGGGCAAGATCAAGATCGGCGCTATCCAGCACGACGGATTGGCTCAGGCCGTTGGGCAATACATCCGAGAGCTCGGATACGACCCGGTGCCCTCCGCGGATGAAACCGACGTCTTCGGCTTGGACTATGCGATCGTCGATCCACGGACGGGGCATTTCGGCCTCGGAATCGAATGCGACTCCCCGCGCCACCGTCTCCTCCAAAAGGCGAGAGCCCGCGAAGTCTGGCGGCCCAAGGTGCTCGGCCGCGCCGTGCCGCGCACCCACCGCGTCTCATCGAGCGCGTGGTACAGCCGACCGGACGCTGAGCGGGCAAGGCTTCGGGAGGCTCTTGCGACAGCCATTGTGAGGGAGGCGGCGGAATGAGCGGTCCCAAAGTCGTCAGGGTCGTGACCCGAGAGGAATTGGAAGCAACCTGCCAGCGTTGGCTTTTGCTCGTGAGCGAGGCCGCCGCCGACCTGCTCCGCAACGCAACTCGCTTCGGACTGGCAAGCTCCGCCCTTGAGTCGCAGGTGGCGACGCGACGAGCTGCGCTCGAAGCATTGCTTCGCTCGGAACAATGGGTCGATCTTCAGAAGGACGCAGCCCAAGCGATCGAACACTTCCGCTTCGAAGGCGAGCGCCTGAGAAGCGAAGCGGTCGCCGCCGAAGCGGCGCAACGCTCGCGGCAGCGGCGAACGCTCGATGCGGCCCGTTCGATTGCGGCCTCGTTGGCAAAGGCCGGGCAACCGGTGCCGGTAGCTCTCACCGCTGCGATCGAGGGTGCAATGACGGCCACAGGCACTGACTTAAATGTCATGCAGCGTACCGTGGAGGCAAGCATCGCCACACTGGTACAAGGCCAGCCGAAGACGCAAGCTTTCGGGCAGTGTGACCTCGCAGCCCGGCTCGATGCCGGCGGTCCTATCCCGGCTTTCGCTCAATGGCCCGAGGAGAACGCGCAACCTGACCCTCAGGTGGAACGGCTCGACGGGTTACTCTCGGAACTGAGCACCTGTGCGATACTTGTCGACATGAGCGATCTGACTGCGCGAGCAATCTCGATTTCCGCCGAGCCTTCGGCGGACCAACGTGCTCTCCTGACAGACTCGCTCGTTCTTGAGGCTGCCCGGCGCCTGCGAGACGAACGCGCCATCGAAGCTGCCACCGTTAAAGCGATGCAAGTCCGCGCAGAGTTGGCAACATTGTCTTCCGAGGGGGGGCGTGCATGCAGCATTCAACTCGATGCTGCGATTAGCGACAGAAATGTCGCGGAGATGCGGACGCACATCAGTGAAGGGGAGACGCTGCTCGATGAAGGGCGTCGGCAGGCCTCTGCTGTAGCCCGACGGCGTGCTGTGCTCGGGGGGCTGGCATCGCTGGGCTACGAGGTTCGAGAGGGAATGGAAGTGGCTTGGGCGAGGGAGGGTCGCATTGTCGTACGGCGCCCTGGCACTGACGATTACGGTGTAGAATTTGCGGCTCCTGCCGATGCATCGCGCATGCAAGCCCGGTTAGTCGGTTCTGACCGGCCGTCCAGTCCGCGAAATGCCAATCGCGATAAAGATCAAGAAACAATCTGGTGCGGGCAATTCGACCAACTTCGTTCGGTCATGGCGGATCATGGCGGCCATGTCGAAATTGAACGCGCCCTTCCCGCAGGTGAGCAGGCCGTCAAGACGATCAGTCTTCCAAGCGCATCTCCATCGGCCGAGGTAAAAATCGCAAGACCGCAAACACTCGCATTCCCCCAACGCTGATATGAATGATGTAAATTCTCAAATTTTCAGCGCTTTCGTATATGATATGGCCCCATAATTTATAATGATATTCATTATTGTATTTTAATTTTGACGATAAATATCTAGCTTTTTGGATATTATTGTTAAAATTTAGCGCCGGTCTTTGCGTTGCCGCTTGTTTTTCGTATTGATCGATTGAACACCTTGGGAATATCTGCAGTTTGGAAGTAAACAACCGGCTTCACGACCTTATAGGATCACCCTCGCGAAACGCGCAGATCGGCATAGTTCGGGAGTTCGAAAGCAGGAAAACATTGCCGTTCCAGAATTAAAGTCCATATTCTAGGCGTCTGCAGAAAGTCCGTCTAGCAACAACCGCGATGGAAGGCGGCCAACTTAGGCTCGAAGGCGTTTTTACGTGCGGTATTTGTAGAATCTACTTTTCTCGTGGCAAACGCCCCCCGCTCTACTACGCAATCGGCTGGAAGGCCCGCCTCATTGTGCGGACCGAGTTCGCCCGCCGCCCGCCTTTCCACGTTAGGGATGGCGGCGATGTTCGATCAGCAGTTCCTAAAAGCACCCGGTTGCGACGTCCAGTTGACGCCACGATGGCGGCGCCTTGTTGGGCCGGACCATGACCATGCATCCTGAACTGCCCTCGTTCTGAAGCTCAAGCCCGTCGATCAGAAGTCGCTATGAGGAAGATCCGAGTTAGCTCGGCAGTTCATGAATCACGACCTGCGGCACGGCTTTCCTGGCCAGATCGCAAAGGTGCCGATGGTGGGTCAGGTAGATAAATTGCCCTTGCTCCGACAACTTGCCGAAGAGCGCGAGAACCTCCTTGGAACGAGGTTCGTCGAAGGTCTCCATGATGTCGTCGGCCACGAAGGGCACAGGCTGGCGCGCCGCGGTGAACTCCTCATACCCTGCGAGGCGGAGCGATAAGTAGAGCTGGAACCGCGTACCTTTGGACATGTCGGTGGCGAGCTTCGACCCCCCCGATCCGGACAGCCCGATCAGCGTCTCGCGGTCCTTCTCCGGCCGGGTCGCCAGCCCGGAATAGCCATCGCGCGTGATGATGCGAAACGCGTCGGACGCGCGACCCATCATCGAGCCGCGATGCTTCTCCCGGTAGACCTGGAGGGCCTGCTCCGCAAGAATCGCGCCCGTTCGCAGGTGTAGGAACCGGACCGCCTTGTCTTCGATCTCCAGCATGACAGTTCGACGCTCGGCTTCGATGCGGGCAACGGCATCGTCGCCGCCGATCGCGGCGAGCTTGTCGGCCGCTCCCGAACGGGCGGCGAACAGCGACTTCAGCCGCTCGTCCAGATCCTCCAGCCGTCGAGCGCATTCCTCGTGCTCCCGAGCCTTCTCATCGGCGTCCGGAGCGGCAAGCCGCTCTTGCGCAACCTCGATGGACGCTAAACCGGTCTCCTGCATAATCCTGGTGGCGAGGCCGCTCGTCTCGCCCTCTAGCTGATCACGCATCCCGCATCGAATTAGGCAGGCGGACACCTCCTTGAGATCCTGCACGTTGAAGAACGTCAGGAGATCCGCCTTCAAGGCATCATGAATGGCTATCTCGTCGCCTACTGCGGCCTGCTCCTTCTCTATCTCCGCAAGGTCGTCCGCCCTTCTCTGGCGCTGTGCTCTCGCGTCGACTGCCACCCGATGTCGCTCGATTAGGGTAGCAGCCGCGACGGCGGGCGCTTCGTCTCCGGCTTCCTCGCCGAGGTCCTGCAGAAGCGCCTCCAGGTCGGACAAGAAGGAGTCCTGATCCGCCTCCATGCTCGTAACGCGACGCATGAGCTCGTCCCGCTCCGTCAGACGGGCAGGCAGACCTGTCAGTGCGTCGACAATCGACCGTACAGCGTGCCGGTCGTCGCTCCGGTCCTGGAACCACGTTCCCGCCAGCGCGCTCGCCCACTCGTCGCGCCAGGCTTCCACTTCCCGAACGGCCGAT
The DNA here is from genome assembly GCF_049543375.1 of Methylobacterium sp. NPDC097929. Classification (NCBI taxonomy): domain Bacteria; kingdom Pseudomonadati; phylum Pseudomonadota; class Alphaproteobacteria; order Hyphomicrobiales; family Methylobacteriaceae; genus Methylobacterium; species Methylobacterium sp. NPDC097929. The sequence continues at coordinate 71,911 of NZ_JBMVEP010000017.1, forward strand.
TCGGCCGCCTTGCGTCGCGTACCAACCGAGCGTCCGGAGTCTCGGACGAGCTTGTCCGCCGCGGCTCGCGCCTGCGTCTGTGACGCCTCCCTCGCGAGCAGGTCATCCGCCGCCTGCAGCAGGATGGCGAGCTCCAGGCCTTCCGACGCAGCGCCCACCAATCGCAACACCTTGTCGAGGCTGGCCGTCGCATCAGTGATCTCGCCCTCGACGACCTGAAGGTTGGCGAGCGCGGATCGATGATCGCCGACGGCAGAAACCGCACGGTCACGCCGCGCGATCCAATTCTCAAATCTGGCGATGCGCTCGCCTGGCGACGTAAACGGCTCTTCCGAGATGGCGCTCGCGCAGACCTCCTCAATGCGGGCGGAGAGATCGCCGATCTCTGCGTCGACCTCCGCGAGAAGTTCGCCCTCGCGCACCATCCTCGCCTCGCAGACGCCCTCATCCCGTTTGAGCCCGCGCAACTCGGCCAGCCTGTCAGCTGCCGCGAGGCGCGCATCGGCCATCGTGTCGACGGCGCGCATCACCCCCTCGAACACTGCGGCGCTACGCGCGTCAGGGCCGGCGCGGTGAGCCGTCCACGCGGCGTCGCGGCGCTTGCGAAGAGCGGCCGCCTCGTCGTCGCCGATCGCGCCGGCACCTGTTTCTGCCGCCTCGATCCTGGCCTGCAGTTCCGCCCTCTCGGTCTCCAGGTCCCGTCGATGCTGGCGATGGGTCTTTCTTCGAAAATCCTGTCCCGCCTGCGTGTCACGCCAATCCTGGATTTCGCGGGCCAAGGGCACCTGTACCTTTTCAAGATCCTCTTGCTTGCCCGGCCAAGGAACGAGGCGCATCGCCTCCTCGACGGCACGGGCTTTCACGCTGGCGGCGGTTGCCGCCAATCGCCGCCGAGGCAATAGATCAGCCCCTTTGACCTCGGCCACGGCCGCCTGAAGCGCCGCCTTCCGGGTCGCATCGAGCGTCGGCTGGTCGCGCTCCAGGATCTCGCGGTCCTCCTTGGCGTGCTTCTCCGCCTGGGTCGCCGCTTCGAGCTCGGTCGCCGTCGAGGCGAGTCGCGTCTCGACCCCCGACCACCTTTCGATCAGTTCACGTAGCTTTCCGAGCGTCCCGGCATCGACAACCAGGCCGTCCGGATCAACGTCGCAATCCTCGCCCGTGATCGAGCGCGCGAACTGGACCAAGCGGGATCGACTTTCCGCGAGCGCTGTGCGGCGCCTCGGGAGGTCGGCCTCGGCGCCAACGTTGCGGGCCGAGCCGGTCGTGAGCGCCGAGATGCGGTCTGTCAGCCGCACCAGCGCCTCGTCGACCACGATCGCGTCGCGCTCGTCCCGCAGCCGCCGAATCTGGCCATCCAGGCCGGACAGCCGCGTCTTGAGTGTGGCGTCACCATCGATCAGAGCCGGCAACTCCGAGGCCCAATGTCCAGGTGGATGGGGGAGAGCACCCAAATCGCTCAGCTGCTCCGCGAGCCTTCGGTGCTCGGCAAGGAGGGGTGCAGCGCGCACGAGCCCGCCCAACTCCTTCGACCGTGCCTTGAGTTCGACGTGCTCCGCCATCGCCTCGGCGTAAGCCCGCTCGGCGCGGTCGAAATCGGCGACTAGAACGCTGTAAGCATTGGCCTGGATATCGATCTGGTCCCGAGCGGTCTTGAGTTCCGTCAAGCGTTTCTTCAGGCCTGCGATGGCCGTCGACGAGGCACGCTTACGAAAGATCCCGTCCGCCTCGACCGAGACCGCCGTCAGCGCCTTGCTCAAACCAGCGAGTCCGGCGCCTGCCGAAAACAGAAGTTCGCCCAACTCACCCTTGCTGTCGAGGATCGCGTTGCCACCGCTCTCCAGCGTCTGATCGTCGAGGGAGAACATCATGCGGTAGGCGTCTCGGGTCAGCCCGCCCAGTGCTCCGACGAGGAGGCCGTCACCGACGGTCTGGCCGGAAGCGTCCCGAAGCGAGCCCGTCCGTTGCTTCACCCTGCGAACCTCGTGGAGCTTGCCTCCGAACTCCAGGGCGGCGCCGATCTCCATCGCGGCATACTGGTGCAGGAAGCCGTAGGTCGACCGCTCCTCGATCCCGAACAGAAGATCGAGAAAGCCCGAGAAGGCAGTCGACTTGCCCGCCTCGTTGAGGCCGTAAACAATATGGAGGTCGGGGCCGTCTACCGCGCGCTCGCCAAAGTCGAGAGTGAAATCCGTGAACTTCCCATACCTGGTCAGGTCGAGGCGGCGCAAACGCATCAGCGGAACTCGGCCCCGCCCTGGGCCAATCGAGCGACGATCTCCTCGCCACTCTCTCCGAGCAGGCGGTCGACGAAGTCGTCGAACCCAGCCTCATCGTCGCCGCAGAACCGTCTCGCGTCTGGCGGGAGGTCGTCCCTAATCTCCTTAATTAGCGCGGCCACGCTCTCGCGCACGTCGTGCCGGGACCGGATCTCGTCCCGGATCAGGGTGCCCAACTCGTCGACCGGGTCCGGTGTCCCGCTCGCCGTGGCCATTCCACGGCAGGCCGCGGTCGCGATCTCAATCTTGTCGATCCAGGTCCGGCCCGAGCTTCCGAGACGGTGCTCGATGTCCGTCCGCAGCAGGTCGCGATCCCGCCTCATGCGCCAGGACAGATCCGTTTGCCCGCGGAGAACCAGCCGACCGACGAGGTGAGGAGCGGACGTTGCATCGCGAACGGCGATGATCTCGCGCTCGATACTGTCGACGATCTCAGGCCAGGTCTCGGTGTCCGTGAGATCGACGGGGACACGCTCGAACTGCGCGATGCTAGTCGGCCGTTCCTCGATCAGAATGCTGTGGTCGTTCGCGACGGTGACAAGGCTGACGCTTTTGGGCCCAGCCTCGCCGATGTCTCGCCCTTGCGGCATTCCAGGCATCACAACCGCGCTGGCGTCGTGGTGCTCGGAACGTATGTGGATGTGGCCGAGCGCCCAGTAGGCAAAACCCCACCCGTGAAGGTCCGCCGCGGCGCAAGGCGCATACGGATCGTGACCCGGGGCGCCAGCGAGGCTCGTATGCATGATGCCGACGTTCACGGCGCCCGGTCGGGGCCGGCCATATTTCGGTAGCAGGCTCTCGGGGGCATGCGGCTTCGAAAAGCTCAGCCCGTGTATAGCGACGTCGAGGCCGTCCAAACGGAGTTCGACGGTCTCACCACGGCCACCGAAGAGCTTCAGTGACGGCGGCAGGACTAGTTCCTGCGTGATCTTCGACAGCGCGTCGTGGTTGCCTCGGACCTTGTAGACGACGATCCCGGCTTCGTGAAGGCGCTTCATCTGGTCCGCGAGAAATCGCGCGGTCTTCATTGACGTCTGATCGCCGTCATAGAGGTCGCCCGCGATGAACAGCGCGTCGACTTGTTCCTCCAGGCAAAGGTCGACGATGCCGACGAGCGCCTGCCGCGTGGCATCCGCGATCAGCGCTGCGAGGTCTGCATCCCGCATAGCGAGCGACCGCAGCGGCGAGTCCAGGTGAATGTCAGCGGTATGTACGAAACGAAAGGGCATCTCAGAGCCTACGAGCGGCCACGTCGCTCACCGACCCTGCCGATTCTGCAACCTTAGCTAGCCCTCAACTGAGTTCAAGAGTCGGACGGGTTTTGCGAACAGGCAAGTCGGATAACGAGCGCGTTGCGAACCCCGACCCGTATAAGCACATCATCTTCTAGACGCCGCTCTGTGTGCCCCGCGGTGTTACGTCCGTCTGCTGCCGCGTCTGATCAGCGCTCAAGGCAAAGAGGGCGGCGTGATCAAATGTCAGCTTTCGGGAATCGGACCAAGTTCTGCAAATGGCGCAATGCGGTTGTCTGTTAAGAATCATGGGAACGTCCGGTTTGTTGATTCTGATTCCTAAAAGCAGACTGGCAAAAATCCACCCCAAACGGTCACTCCGAAAGCGACCCAACCAAGTCATAGAACTTGAGCTGAAGCTCTGGCAAAAGCAGATGGGGTGGATGGCTCCCGCTCCGACTGACGGCATCTCGGTGCCAAGATGTGGTTGCTGTCGAAGCAGCAGCTACGCAGATGTAGGAGCCATCCCCATGGAGATCACCACCGTCTGCATCGATCTGGCCAAGAGCATCTTCCAGGTTCACGCCGTCGATGCAGCTGGGCAGGTCGTCGTTCGCAAGGCGCTGAGGCGGGCGCAGGTCGTGCCGTTCTTCGCCAAGCTGCCGCCCTGTCTGGTCGGCATGGAGGCGTGCGGAACGTCCCACCACTGGGCCCGGGAACTCATCAGGCTCGGCCATGACGTGCGGCTGATGCCGCCGGCTTACGTGAAGCCATACGTCAAGCGCGGTAAGACCGATGCGAACGATGCCGCCGCCATCTGCGAGGCGGTGACGCGCCCCAGCATGCGGTTCGTGCCGGTGAAGTCGACCGAGCAGCAGGCGGCGCTGGCGCTGCACCGGACGCGCGACCTGCTGGTCAAGCAACGCACGCAGTTGGTGAACATGATCCGCGGCCTGCTCGCCGAGTTCGGGATCGAGATGGCGCGGGGCCTGCGCCATGCGCTCGAACTGGCGGCCCGGCTCTCGGCCGGAGACGCGGCCGAGGTGCCACCCCTGGCCCAGCGGGTGGTGACCGGGCTGGCCGATCAGATTGGCGCCGTGCAGATCCAGCTCACCCGGCTGGAGAAGGCGTTGTTGGCCTGGCATCGGGACAGCGACCTGTCGCAGCGCCTGGCGACGATTCCGGGTGTCGGCATCGTCTCGGCGACCGCGCTGGCCGCTTCGGTGAGCGAGCCCGAGCGCTTCCGCAACGGTCGACAGTTCGCCGCCTCGTTGGGGCTGACACCGCTGCAGAACTGCAGCGGCGGCAAGGAGCGCCTGGGCCGTATCTCACGCATGGGCGATCGCTACCTGCGCCGCCTGCTCGTGGTCGGCATGACCTCTCTGGTCCGGCGCGCGAAGGCGACGCCGACTTCGGTCGACCCGCGGCTGCCGGCGCTGCTGCAGCGCAAGCCGGTGCGCGTGGTGACTGTTGCGGCGGCCAATCGCACGGCGCGGGTCGCCTGGGCGATCATGACCCGCGGCGGCACCTACCGCGCACCAGCGGCCACGGCCGCCTGACAGCACGGCAAGGAGATTTTTCCAGGTTGCGAGGACGATGAGAGTTGATGGCGAACCGGTCAGACCGGGAACCGGGACACCCCGCCGAACGTCCAGGGCGTCATAGCCCGCAAAGCAGAGTGGGACCCAGCTCGCGGATACCATCAGGGCCAGCGGTCACATGAACGACTGCATCAATAGGCCGGACACAAGACTGCACCCGACCAGCGCGTCAGAACCTCAATTCGCCCCTTGCAATGCGGGAGCCATCCACACAGGACGCTGCAGTGGGTTAGGTTCGCTGCATGGTGACAGGCGAAGCGTAAGATCAAAGTTTCTTTCGCGCAGTGATCCGTTGCCTTCCGCACCGCGCTGACCAACCGAGACCTTGCCAAGCGTCGTTAGGGGCTGTGAGGTCTGACCGACCGCTTCGCCGCCACCGGCGAGTTCTGGAGAAATAAGGTCTGAGTCAGGCGCGGGAACCTGAGCAGATTTATCCGGAGGTCAGGCCTCGATCATGGACCGTACGCGCTCGGCCATCGCCTCGATTGAAAATGGCTTTGTCAGGATCCCCATGCCCTGGCCCAAACGCCCGTTCCCGAGGACGGCATTCTCGGCGTAGCCGGTCACGAACAGCACCTTGAGGTCCGGGCGCCGAACCCGTGCGGCGTCCGCCATCTGGCGCCCGTTCATGCCCCCGGGCAATCCCACGTCGGTCACGAGCAGGTCGATGCGGGTGTTCGACTCCAGCACCTTGAGGCCGGCGACGCTGTCGGCTGCCTCGATGGCAACGTAGCCGAGATCTCCGAGCACGTCGGTGACCAGCATGCGAACGCTGGGTTCGTCATCGACCACGAGCACGGTCTCTCCTTGCTCGGAGCGCGGCAGAGAGCCGCCGGCGACGGGAACGTCTGCGTCGACCTCTCCGAGGTACCGTGGAAGATACAGGCGCACCGTCGTACCGATGCCGAGTTCGGAATAGATCCGGGCCTGCCCGCCGGACTGGATGGCGAAGCCGTAGATCATGCTGAGGCCGAGGCCGGTGCCCTCGCCTACGGGCTTCGTCGTGAAGAAGGGGTCGAAGGCCTTGGCGACGGTGTCGGCGCCCATGCCACATCCGATGTCGGTGACGCAGAGCGAGAGGTACTGTCCAGGTTCCAAGTCGCGTGCGCGAGCATCGTCGTGGTCGAGCCAACGATTGGACGTCTCGATAGTGATGCGTCCGCCATCGGGCATCGCATCTCGGGCGTTGATGCAGAGGTTGAGCAGCGCGTTCTCAAGCTGCGGCGGGTCGACCAGCGCGGGCCACAGAATCGGTGCCCCGATGACCTCTAGATGGATGGACGGCCCGACCGTCCTGCGGATCAGGTCCTCCATGCCCTCGACAAGACGGTTCACGTCCGTTGGCTTGGGGTCGAGGGTCTGCCGACGCGAGAAGGCTAGGAGCCGGTGGGTCAGCGCGGCGGCGCGGCGCGAGGCGCCCTGGGCGACTGCCATGTACTTCTCGACGTCACTGATTCGACCCTGTGCGAGGCGGGTGCCGATCATCTCCAGGGCCCCAGAGATACCGGCGAGCAGGTTGTTGAAATCGTGCGCCAGCCCACCCGTGAGCTGCCCAACCGCTTCCATTTTCTGCGATTGGCGTAGCTGGGTCTCGGCCGCCTGCAGGGCCGCCGTCCGTTCCTCGACACGCTGTTCCAGCTGCTCGTTGAGCTCGCGCAGTTCGATGAGGGCGCGATCCCGCTGCTCCTCGACCGCGCGCCGCTCCTGCACGTCGATGAGAACCCCGGGGAAGCGCAACGGGATACCGTCCGGGCCGTGCTCGACGAGGCCGTTGGCTTCCAGCCAGTAGTACAGGCCATCCGCCCGACGGACCCGGTACTGGTGCGCGTAGCGGCCGCCCCGCGTGATTGCCTCCTCGATGGCCTTGGCCAATCCGGCCTGGTCGTCGGGATGCACGGTCTCGACGACTTGGGCCAAGCTGATGCCACTGCGTCCGAGGGCGGGATCGAGGCCGAAATTGATCGCGAACGCCTCGTCCACCGTGAAGCGGTCGGAAGGTAGGTCCCAGACCCAGGTGCCGATGATGGCTCCGGCCGCCAGAGCGAGTTGGACGCGCTCGACGTTCGCCCGTGCGAGCGCCTCGCTCTCCCGGAGCGCGGCATCCCCGAGTACGCGGCCGGTGGTCTCGTTGGTGAAGATAAACAGGCCCGCAACCGCACCTGTGCCGTCGAGCACGCGCGAATACGAGAACGACCACCAAGTATCCTGCTGGCCGCGGTCGGTGTCGAGCTTCCAGGGCAGGTCGACGAAGCGCTCAGGCCGGCCGTCGAGGGCATCCTGGATGATGGGTTGGGCCTGCTCCCACCCGTCCGCCCAGACGCGGTCGAAGCGCTCGCCCATCGCCCAACACAGGCGCGGACCGAGCAATGGGAAATAGGTGTCATTGAAGAAGAAGTGCAGCTCCGGCCCCCAGGCCAGGATCATGCTCTCGGGTGAGTTCAACACAAGGGACAGGGCGGTGCGCAGTTCGGTCGGCCATCCTGAGGGATGCCCGAGAGGGTGCCCAGACCAGTCCCGTTCACGGATCATGCGTGAAGCTTCGCAGCCTCCGTCGAGGAAGGCCAAAGGATCTGTAACCGTATGTAAGCGCATTGCCGGATCTCTACGATTTGCTACCTGGTTAGGGAACGGTATCCGGGTAAAAGGCGATGATGTTTCGTCGCTAAGGAAGTCCGATCTGTGCGGCCTAGCCCGGCGAAAGGGGTTCGGGCTCGTTATTCAAGCGACGCAAATGAAAGCAGGGATATTGATCCTCTAGTGAGCATTCGCGGGGCATCTGATTGCCCTTCCGGTCGGGTACTCCAGGAAGCACCCGGGCTGAAGGTATCTCAGCGGCAAATCGACAACCAACACGAAGATCAAATTTTCCGGCTGCCCCTTACGTGCCGACCGCTCGGACTGAACACATCCACGCATTCGCCGAAACAACGGCCATAATCTCGGTGTGGCAGATGTCATACCGGGAGTCGCCGTCGCAAGCAGACCTCTGGTAGCAAAGATGCCACGTAGACGCTGCCGCTTCAATTTCGGTCAAGCGACAATTTAAGACAAAATAGAATCGCCTTCGTCAGCTCTAAGTGGCCGAGCTTTCGTGGTTTGGAAGCGCAGGCGATAATCTGCGGGCATTAAGCCGACCCTGCGCAATAAAGCTCGCCGAAGGGTTGCGGTCGACCCAAATCCTGCCGCATAGGCGATTCTCTTGATTGGCGAAGAGCTGTCTTCCAGTAAACGGCGCGCAATATCAAGGCGTATTGCCTCAACATACGCAGCCGGGCTCATATTCGTCTCGACCTGAAACTGCCGAGAAAGATGACGCGGGCTCACACCTGCCAACTTAGCAAGTTCGCCAAGATCCAGATTTGCACTTGGATTTTCGACGATATAGCTTCGAATCTTATCAATTGGACCTGTTGTTGCTGATTGCGCGTTCAACATTGGGCTAAACTGAGACTGCCCACCCGGTCTTTTCAAAAAGACAACAAGGCGACGCGCCACCCAAAGTGCTAAATCGCGTCCGTGGTCTTCCTCGATCAACGAGAAGGTAAGGTCTATAGCAGCAGATACGCCCGCAGAACTGAAAACATGTCCATCACGAACAAATATATGATCCGGCTCGACCTTAATATCTGGATATTCGTCAGCAAGCTCTTTGGCATACTGCCAATGTGTTGTAACACGGTGCCCTGATAGCAATCCAGAGTGTGCAAGCAGAAACGCTCCTGTACACGTCGATCCGAATCTCCGCGCAAGCATGGCTTGCTGCTTCAGCCAACGCGTAACCCCTTCGCTTGGACGATCCGGCAAACCATAAGGTCCGACGACAATTAACGTATCGGCGAGCTGCGTTGTTTCGCATATACTGGTATCGGGAATGAACTTGACGCCAGATGCACTCTCCGTGGGCGATCCATCTTCGGTCACCAATTGCGTAAGATACAATTGGCCAGAGCGTATTTTAGCATTTGCTTCGAAAATCGCGTCTTGGATGCCGGCGATTTCAAGCAAATGGACGTTGCGAGGCGCAAAAATTCTGATGAGCACGGATCAATCCCATTACAACCGGTATAAATTCCGCTCAACGATCAAGATCTCACACTACGTTGTGTATCCCAATAATTCCAGAAAATAAAAATGTCAATTTCTAGGATGTATTATCAAATAAACAGATTTGCAATTATTCATGTGTATAATATTTCAAGGCCACAAATTACTGTTATCAAATAATTGATCGATATTAACTTGCAAAACTGTTCTTAGATCGTAGTATAAGATGTATATTGCAAATTCTAATTTTCGACTGTATGGACATACTTTATTGACATACTGCTAGTTATTAAATATTGGTCAGCACCGATTTACCCAGCCTATAGTACGGTGCTGTTGAAGAAAGCGTATTGAAGTAGAACTCTCCGCTTTCTTTTGGGTTACATCAGGGGAGAAGGGAGCCCGGGACCTCAGGACGAAGTCGACATGGCCCCTGCTGCACTCCAAAGCTTGGCATATGACAGACGCACCCAGAGACGTCGGAAGTGACTCCTGTTTGTCCTGAATCGTCACTTTCTAAGAGTTGAAGCGGTGGCGTAAGCCCGGCATCGTCGCACCTGGAAGTCATAGTTCCCCACTAGGGTCAGCGGCGTCTAGCGGTCAAAGCCATAGAACTTATCCCCAGCTCTGTCCGTAACCTATTTTGCGAAAGGATTAGTCAGTGATCGCGATGCCTACTTTCGTTAAGCCGCGGCGCTCGGGCTCAGTTACAGAGTGGTCGCGAATGGCAATCAAAAATACGCCAACTATTAGCGGTCGCTACATGCTAACAAATGCACAAGAATATGCTTGCAGGGTTCGTTGTATCACAATCAATAGCGCCGAGATACTCACTGGCACTACTGGCGCTTCTGGTGATATCGGAGATTGGGTAATTCTATATTTTGATAATATTGGAATTGTCATTGGTTGCATCAATAAACTTACTTCTGGCGGCTTTATTGCCATGCTACAAATTAATGCCAATCGTCGAGATTTAATCAAGGCAAGAATTCAATGGATTATTGGCGAATATTTCGCGAAAATCGAAGTGCGTGATTCAGCTCGCGTTGTGCCAACAGAAATCAACACTTTCGTTCATTTGTCTTCGGATCGAAGCTACCCTGGTACGATCGTCGACCTGTCTCTTTCGGGTGTCGCTATCCGTTTTAAAGCCGCTGATCGCGTCGTCCTGGGGGATAGCATCCGTATTGGCAGGACCAAAGCAACTGTCGTGCGTCGCTTCGACGGTGGCTTCGCAGCCCAATTCGAAATACCTTTCTCGCCAGAGAAATTTCTTCCGGACATCAGACTCTGAATAAAGAAAACGCCTGGTTATACAAAACAACTCAGGATATGATTTAGAGTCTTATCTCTAGCATCATGCTGATCGGCAGCACGCATTTTGACGTGTCGTAGGCAGCGCGCTGGCCGAACAAGCGGTGTCTAGACGAGTGCTCATCCAGATATGCCACTTCGGATCATATCCCGGAACGTGCGCTGGATCGGCAGCGTCTGCAAGCTCCTGCCTGAGTATCTTTCTAATTGAGTCAAATCAAATCTGCGACTGAATTGAGATAGATCTTTCGAATTAGCGCTTGCAACACCTAAATTAGGATGATGTGTAGTAAAAAAATATCCAGACTATAATAACTATGCTTCGATGACTCAATTTCCGGGTTGTGAGAAACGGGGCACCCTGGTGGTGCCGGCGAACCCCAGTGGATCACACATGTATCCGGTTCATCCGAATGAAATCAGGCGTCTGAAAGCTCTGCGCGACCTCAACGTGTTCAGCTCTCACCCTGAGCCGACATTCGATGCGCTTTGCCAGACGGCGCAGGCTCTGTTCGCCGTTCCGATCGCCCTCGTCAGCCTCATCGGCGAAACCGAGCAGCGGTTCAAAGGTCGATGCGGCTGGGACGTGGGCGAGACCCCGCGTGACGTTTCCTTGTGTACCTATACCATCCTGTCCGACGCGGTGATGGTGGTCGAGGACGCCACGCGTGATGAGCGATTTGCTGCAAATCGGCTGGTCACGGGCGACCCCCACATCCGCTTTTATGCCGGCGCGCCGCTCGTGCTCGCTCCTGGCATTCACCTCGGCGCCTTGTGCATCATTGACCGGGTGCCACGCACGTTCTCGGCCGAGCAGCAGGGCCAGCTTCGGAGCTTGGCGCAGATCGCCGTCACCTTGCTGCGCATGAGCAGAGCCCAGCGCGAGGCTCGTGAGAGTGCAGCCTTGTACCGGCTGCTGGCCGACAACACGACCGATGTGATCGTCCGCTGCGACCTCGATGGGACGCGCCGCTACGTGTCGCCCGCAGCAAAGCGGCTGCTCGGCTTCGAGCCGGAGGAACTCGTCGGCACGAAGCCGATCGACTCCGTCCATCCGGAGGACGCCAGAGCCTTCGCGCGCCTGCTCAAACAGGTGGGACGCGGCACGCTCAAGCAAGCCGTCAGCCAGCAAAGGTACCGCCGCAAGGATGGCGCGTGGGTCTGGGTCGAGGTCTCGTTCGATCTCACCACCGACCCGGCGACGGGCGCATCGGACGGCTACGTCGCCGTGATCCGAGACATCTCGCAGCGCAAGGAGGCCGAGCGGCAAATGACGCATATGGCGCGTCACGACTCGCTCACGGGTCTCCCGAACCGGCTCGTCTTCCGCGAGCAGCTTGCGCGGGAGATCGCGCGGGTCAAGCGCGGCGGTGGCTTCGCGCTGTTCTGCCTCGACCTGGATCAGTTCAAGCCGGTCAACGACACCCTCGGCCACCAGGCCGGCGACAGCGTGCTGTGCGCGGTGGCGCAGCGGCTGAAAGGCGTCGTGCGCGCCGAGGATATGGTGGCACGCCTTGGGGGCGATGAGTTCGTCATCATCCAGACCGGTACGGGCTGCGTCGAGAAAGCGGGCGCACTGGCCGAGCGGCTCCTCGCGGCGGTCGCAGCGCCGGTCGATCTCGGCGGCTATCCGGCGCGCATCGGCCTCAGCATCGGAATCGCGCGCGCGCCGGACGATGGGCTCGACCCCGACCGCCTGTTTTGGCTCGCGGATCAGGCGCTCTATCGCGCCAAGGCCGCCGGGCGGGGCGGCTATCACCTCTCCGGGACCGAGGAGGCTGGGCCTCCCAGACCCGCGGAAGAGAAAGCTCTCGATCCGACGACGGACCTCGCACGCCCGGATCAGCCCGAGCATGGTGTGTTCGACGCGCTCTTCCGCGGCCTTCTCCAGAGCAGCACGGACTGTGTGACCCTCGTCGATCCGGAGGGCGACCTCCTGTTCATGAGCGCCGGCGGTCAGGCGTTGATGGAGATCGACGACATCCAGCCGCTCCTCGGCCGATCCTGGCTCGCGTTCTGGCACGGGGTCGATCGCGAAGCGGCTCAGGCCGCGCTCGCGAACGCAAGGGCCGGGCACAGCGCCAGCTTCCGCGGCTTCTGCCCGACGCCTTCGGGGCAGCCGAAATGGTGGGCGGTCAATCTCAGCCCGCTCGCGGGCGGCCGACACGGCCCCGAGCGCATTCTGGCCGTGTCCCGCGACATCACCGAACAGGTCGCGCTGGATGCCGATCTACAAACGACGGTGCGGCGCTATCAAGCCCTGATCGAGGCCACCGGCACCATGGTCTGGCGCGCGGACGCCGCCGGCAGCATCATCGAGATCCGCGGCTGGGCGTCATACACGGGTCAGGCCACGGACGCCTATCTCGGCGATGGCTGGCTGAAGATTGTGCACCCGGAGGACCGGGAGACGATCACCGCAATCTGGCAGGCGACCATGGCGACCGGGCAGGCGGGCAGTGCCACCTACCGGGTCCGCCATGCACAGGACCGGTACCGGTGGGTTCTGGGACGGACCGTACCGCTGAAGGATGAGACGGGTCGGGTCCGGGAGTGGGTTGGCACGATCACCGACATCCACGAGCGTCACGAGGCCGCTGAGACCATCCGGATTCAGGAGGAGCGGTATCGCCTGGCGGTGCGCGCCACGCAGGACGGAATCTGGGACTGGGACGTGGCGTCGGATGACGTCGCCTGGATCAAGGCGACCGGCGAAGTGCGCACCTACACGGATGATGAGAGCAAGCCGTCGTGGTCGCGCTGGGCGGCTCGGATCCATCCCGAGGACCGCGCGCGCGTGACCGCCAGCTTCGCCGCTTCCGTCGACGGCACGGACGATCGGTGGCAGGCCGAGTACCGCTACCGCAGCGGTGCCGGGGGCTACAAGGAAGTGATCGACCAGGCCTTCGTCGTCCGCGACACGCGGGGGCGGCCCGTCCGCATGGTCGGTGCGGTGCGCGACGTGACCGAGCAGCGGCGGGCGATCGCCGCGCTGCGCACCAGTGAGGAGCGCCTGCGTCTCGCCTTGCGCGCCGGCCGGATGGTGGCGTGGGAGCGCAACCTCAAGACGGGTCGGGTCAGCCAAACCGAGAATGCCCCCCACGTCCTCGGCCTGGCGGCGGAATTGCGATCGGAGTTCCTGGATCTCGTACACCCGGACGATCGCTCGCAGATGGCGGACTTCATTCGAACCTGCGGCGCGCGCGAGGAGCGCGAGTTCCGGTACGTCTCACCCGCCGGACGCATGCAATGGCTGTGTTCGTCGGTCGAGCGGGTCGATGCGGATCGGATCGTGGGGATCACCTTCGACATCACGGACCGCAAGCTGGCGCAGGAGAAGCTGTGGCAGACGGCCAACCTCGACGCGCTCACGGGTCTGCCGAACCGGCAACTGTTCCGTGGGCGCGTGGAGGCGGCGCTCGCGGCGGCGGAGCGGGACGGCACCTGCGTGAGCCTGCTTCTGATCGACCTCGATCATCTCAGGGACGTGAACGACACCCTCGGCCACGACGTCGGCGATGCCGTGATCTGCGAGGTTGCCGATCGTCTGCGGGAGGGTCTACGGCCCTGCGATACGCTCGCAAGGCTCACGGGCGACGAGTTCGCCCTCATTCTCGTCGACCCGCTGCGCCTGCCCAACGCCGTCCAGCATGCGGAAGCGCTGATCGAGCGCCTGCGCCAGCCGTTGCAGATCCGGGACCAGACGCTGACCTGCAAGGCCAGCATCGGCGTGGCGGCCTGCCCGGATCACCACACCGACCTGCGCGAGCTTCTCAAGGACGCCGATATCGCGCTGTCCCAGGCCAAGGCGCGGGGCCGAGACCGCGTAGTCGTGTTCTCGGCCGCGATGCGCGTCGACGCCCTGCGTCGGCTGAGGATCGCCGCGGAGGTGCGCGCCGCCCTCGCGGCAGGGCAGATCGTGCCGTATTACCAGCCGAAGGTCTGCCTCACGACGGGCCGGATCGTCGGCTTCGAGGCGCTGGCCCGCTGGCGGCACCCCGAGAGGGGGCTACTGACGCCGGGCTATTTCGGTTCGGCCTTCGAAGATCCGGAGTTGTCTACCGCGATCGGCGACAGGATTCTCGAAACGGCGGCGGCCGACATGTGCGTCTGGAACGCGCGCGGCATCGACTTCGGGCGCGTGGCGGTGAACTTCGCCGCGGCCGAGTTCCGCAAGCCCGATCTGGCCGGCATGATCCTCGATGTCCTGAGCCGCTTCGGGGTCCCTGCGACGCAGTTCGAGGTCGAGGTCACCGAGACGGTGTTCTTCGGTGCGGGGGCCGAGACCGTGCCCGCGACGCTGACACGGCTGCACGCCAGTGGGATGAGCATCGCGCTCGATGATTTCGGGACCGGCTTCGCCTCGCTCACGCACCTGAAGCAGTTCCCCGTCGACCACATTAAGGTGGACCAGAGCTTCGTGCGCGATCTGGAACGGGACCCGGACAACGCGGCGATTGTCGCGGCCGTGATCGGTCTCGGCCAGAACCTCGGGATGAAAGTCACGGCGGAAGGTGTCGAGACGGTGGAGCAGGCGCATCACCTCGCGGCGATGGGCTGCGACTACGCGCAAGGCTACCTTTATGCTAGGCCGATAGCCGGCGTGCGCGTGCCAAGGCTACTGAAGACCTGGAACTCCAACGCTTTTGTCGGTCGTAAGGTCCCGGCACGCTCAACTTGAGAGCTTATTCCCGTTGTTGAAATCTCTCCGCATCGCAGTGCGAAGGACCGCTGACAGTGAGTTCCAACCTGTCCGCTAATCGGGACGGAATGAACTGCCTGTTACGGCTGCATTGGGCGCGAAGCAGTCAACTGCTCCCGTCCGCGCGAATGTCTGCGTTCCTAATTTAACGTGCCGAAAGCAGACCGGCAAAATTCCACCCGACCTGGTCGTAGACCTGACACTTGGGATTCGACCTAACCCGATCATAGGGACGCTGTCAGCCCTAACCGAAAGCAGCCATGCGAGCCTCGTTCGGAGATTGTCTGCAAGGAACCGACGTCTTTCTCGAGCGAGAGGAGTTGCTGTGTAGCCGCCTCATTCCAATCGGGGTATGTCTCGCACAACGTTCGAGAGCCAAAGGCGCGAGGGCCAACAGGTCACCTGGACCCGACAGTTGCGGGAACGGGTCAGGAGTTCGCTTTTCGGACGGCGACTTGACCAGCGCCCTGAGCTTGTCCGACATCGGGAAATCGAGGTTGAGGTTCCGGGGCGGGATCGAGGTCTCGAACCATTTGATGTTGCGCCTGGTGAACTCCCCGGACCTCAGCCGCCCGACCAAGGTATCGATGACGAGGCCTTGAACTGGGAATCCTCGCGGCCGAACATCAACTTTGCCGGGGAACCATTTCTTGATGTGCGGATCGCCGTGAAGCACGATGCGGGTCTGCGCTGGAGGCTTCGATGGACGCCAGATGCCAATGCGGACGATTGTGCGTGTACCTGCCGGGTCCGAGCGCGTCTGTCGTCGCGTACCACTGCAGCTACTGCCAACGTCGTAGCGGCTCGCCGTTCGGGGTGTTCGCCTACTATCCAGACAACAGCGTGACGATCACAGGCGATGCGACCCGCTACGAGCGACCGACCGAGACGGGTGGAACGTTCGAGACCTTCTTCTGCGCAGTCTGCGGCTCGACGGTCTACGCTCGGTCGGGAAAGCACCCCACCATGCTGGGCATCGCGGTTGGAGCGATCTGCGACCCCGGATACCCGGCCCCAGTCCGCTCGGTCTGGGGGGAAGGTAAGCACCCCTGGGTGGTCATCCCTGACCCCGCCCAGGACTTCCCCCGCGGGCGGTCCTGACATTGGGAGGCCATCCGTCTCATGTGCGGTCATCCCAGACGATCGCATGTTCCGTCGCTGCAGCGATAGCCTCTCGCATGTAGGCAAGGCCATCCCGGAAGGTCTTGACCGGCACGCGTTCCAGATCGCTGCGATGAGCGGTCAGGGCCCCGCAGATCACCGGGTGCCAGCGAATCGGATGTGCGACCAGCGCGTACCGGCCCCCGCCTGATTTCGAGACGACCCGGTCGGTCTCCAACGCGCAGGCGATGCGGGCCACACCCAGAACGCCCCAGGCCAGCGCGATCGCACTGGCACCCTCGCCTGGTGGTTTCACCGCGAGTGCGGCCTCAGCCTGCTCGATCCAGGTCGACCAGTAGGTCCGTAGGTTGCCAACTTGGTAGGCGCGCAACACCTCGCCATCGTCCGCGATGCCGAGTTCCGATGGCGGCGGTCCGAGCACGGCCCGTCCGTGCCGAGCGAGGCAGCGCCAAACCGCCGGGTTGACCTCGCGGCAGGTCTCACCAGTACGGAAGCGCCCATCCAGGCTGAACGGCACCACCGCATAGTCTGCGGGAGCCCGTCGAAGCGCCTCGACGGTAAGGTAGACACCGTCGAAACGAGGTCCTCCGGCTTCCATCAGTGCGGTGTGGGCACCGGCGAGCATTTTGCACTCGCCCGGGGTCGGCTCCTGGTCGAGGACAGCGACGAAGTCGATGTCGCTCGCACCTGACCGATAGTCATCCAACGCGACCGATCCGACGAGGTACAGGCCTCGGATGGTCGGCAGTTGCGCCCTGTCCGAGTGCCGCAGAAAGGCGGCGACGGTCGTTTCCACGCAACAGGGCAGCGGATCGGCTGCATGCATCACGAATCCTTTGTGCGGCTGCGTCCGCTCTAACGCAACCACGTCTGGAGCTTCGACTTCGTACAGGCACAGACCCACGACAGGCGGAGCCTGCGCATCCTGACGCTGATCGACGAGTACAGCTAGGCGTGCCTGGCGCTGAAAGTCGCGCCGCGCATCAACAGCCTGGGTGTGATCGATGCGCCGGCCGGCGCCATGTGCCTGCACGGCATCCCGGAGAATATCCGCTGCGACAACGTCCTACGTAGCGAGGAAGGACGGCTGGCTAGGCAACAGGTCTCTGTTCGCGAACAT
>NZ_JBMVEP010000018.1:0-63593 GCF_049543375.1 Methylobacterium sp. NPDC097929
AGCCAAAGCGTACGCCTGAGCCGGGCGTTGCCGTACTTCGACAGTTTGGTCTGGCCGCGGAAGGTGCCGGATTGCTGGGTAGCCAGATCGAGGCCACAACTTAGGGTGCCGACGTGCGTAAATCCCGCCTTCCGGTGCAGGGCGATCGAACCAGCGTTCGCGCTGCCGCCGATCACAGCCACCATCTGACGCCAAGGGCCAGCCTCGCAGCGGGCTACCAGCGCGTGGAGCAAAGCCTCTCCAACCCCGCTCCGATGAGCGGCCTGTGTGACATAGACCGAGTTCTCGACCGTGTGACGGTAGTGCATCGCCGTCAAAAAGGCCTCGGCCTCAAACTCGACCGCCTGCGCGAGAAGGCGCCGAGCCCCGGCTCGCAGCACTTCGGTTAGGGGATCGTCGATGTCCTCGGGCTGACGAAGTCGCACGATGTTGGTAGGGCTTTCCATGGCCTATCGCTCTGATGAGAGGTTCTGGCTGGCTCGACACCCGCCTCGATACGCCGCCTTCAATCCATCGTCGTCACCCACTTTCCCGCTTAGCTCGCGATGAGGTGGAAGACGACGTGCCGCCATGCCCGTTCCGGCGAAGGGGCAAGCGCTAGCGGCAGCACGCACGCTCTTCATACGCCGAGCACCATCGGCACATGGACGTCGGCCGTCGCCGGATGTTCGCCAGCCAACTCGCGTCACTTGGGGCGTCCGGAGGGGCCTTCGAGGACGGCCTCCTCGGAAGTCTCCGTTGTCGGAAGCTCCCACTCACCGCGAATCCACATCGAGTAGAGTTCGAACGGCGTATCGGGCTCCTGCGTCGGATCGGCGTAGACTGCCGTCTCGATGTACGGGATGCCGACCTTGAGGCGCTTGCCTGGCACCTCACCGAACAGGTGATCGTAGCAGGCAAGCAGCGCCGCGATCGACAGAAGCTTGGAGGAGAGCGGCGATACGAACGCCTTGCAGCCGCCGAGCTCGCCCAGCGCACGTCGATAGCGGTCCATTGCCTCGAACAACTGCTTATAGGCCTCGAAGGGATTATACTCGCAAGCGAGCAGGATGTTCTTCGGCTCAACCTGAAACGTGTCGAATAGGAGCTCCCGGTGGGCGTAGATGATCTCGTCGCCTCGACGCGGCTCGCGAGACGGGAATGGAATGACCGGGCAGATCTCGTCGGGAGTCAGATGCTGGTGAATTCTGTCGAGACGGTCGCGCTGATTCTCGCCGAGCACGGGAAACCAGACATGTGGAAGATCCTTGGTCGTCTGCGCGGTGAGCTCGCCGGAGAATCCTCGCACGAAAGAGACTTGGTCGCGGAGCGATCCCTGGCCGGCGTTCAGATCCGCCGAGACGCTCTCGACCGTCGCGACGTGAAGGTTGACGCATTTTCCGGTCCTGCCGGCGTCGTCGAGCATCTTGAGCAGCACCGCGACGCTGGTCATCGCGACCATGCGAGGCATGGCGCTGATATCTACGATCACATCGTCGTACCGCGTCGGGTCGCCGGCGCCGCGCAGCTGGCGATACGTGTTGACCGAGGCTACGGGAGAGGCGAACGCTCCCCCGATGTCGATGTCGATCACACTGATGCGGGACACGCCGAAAAGCCGGGTGAGGCCCTCGAAGTTGCCGTCCGTCCTCCTGCGGCGTAGCTCGCTGTCATCCTGTCCGTTGTGGAAGGCGAGCAGCCAGACGTCGAGGTCAGCGCCAAGACTGCGCAGCCGCCGTGCGGCCTCGAGCGCACGCACGTCGAAGCCCTTTCCGAGGACCAGCAGCAAGCGCCGGGCGCGCTGGCCGAGGAGCCGCGACCAGAAGCCATCGAAGTCGCTGTCGCAGGTTAGGGAATACGGATCCCATCGCATGACCGCTTCGCCCTCAGACAAAGGTCGGCTCCTCTTCCTGGCTGCCGTGCTCCTGCCAATCGATGAGGTCCTTGAGCTTCTTCTCCCGCCAACCGCCGTACCCTAGCGGCAGGCCGAAATGGACGCACAAGAGCCGGTTCAGGTAGAATACGACATAGCTCTTGTCCTTGTTGCGGTGGTCGAGCCTGGGAATCAGCAGGTTGTGCGCGACCAGCGAGGTGAGCACGTCGCGCAAGCCGAGCAAGTGCTTGATCTTCTCGTCGGAACTGTCGATCAGCGTCCCGCGGTCCTGCATTGTGATCGCGATGCCGGTGACCCCCGGGGCGTAGGGTGCGCTTTCGCGGAACGTCTGCGCGCGACAGAATGCGCCGATGCCTTCGAGGAGCGTTCGCGCCTCGCGTCCGCGCGGTAGGCGCCGGATCAGGCCTTCCCATCGATTCCGTGCGACGTCGCGCATGATGCCGTGCTGTCGCTCCGCCGCAAGCGGCAAGGGTCTGTCGCGCTGATATTGGATTTTGGCTGACAGCTCCTCGAACACCTCGCCGGCGACCTCAAGGTACTGGTCGACGTTGAACGAGGAGACGTCGCTCAAGGCCTCGCGCCCGAAATAGATCGGGGCTCCGATCTCCGTGCGCACGAAATGCTCAGCGGCGCGTGCCAAGGCGTTGCTCTGGCGCTTCCCGAACTCATCCTCCGACAGAGCGAGAAAGTCGAAGGCCTGCTGGGCATTCTTGCGGTCGCGGGCAATGAGGATCTCGGTCATGCGCCAGTGCACCGCGCGCTCCACCGCATTGCCGCTCTTCGCGCGCGCCGCTTCGAGCCAGACATCATAGCGGGGATTGGCGCTCGTTCCGTTGAGCGTTCTCGCCTCGATGTCGGCGCAGGCCTTCTCGAAGGCGCTCCCCCAGACTGCGAGGTCGTCGCCGTTCGAGAGAAGCGAGAAGAGGTCGCGTTCGCCGAAGTTGTCGGCTTTGGCGGCCCTGAGCTTGGCGATCGACTCGACGAACTTCGCATAAGCCGCCGCCTTCCGATCGCTCCACCTGCGCTCGAGTTGGATGATGCCGTTGTAGTCTCGGTCCTCAAGGGCGCCCTGCGAGAGGAGATCCTTGTGAGTCAGCGCCTCTAGGCGCTCGGCGATCCAGACGCCGCATCGCTCCCTGGCGCCCGAAATGAAGTCGATCAACGACTGGCGCTGCCCGGCCGAGAGCGTCTGCAACTCGTCGAACAGAAGGACGCGCTTTGCCGCCACTTCCCCTTGGTGGCCGGTGATGCGCGCGTGGGCGAACCATTTCAGCCCGTCGAGGCGGGCATGTCCGCCGCTGATCGGCTCCGGATCGCCGAGAACGTCCATGCGTCCGTAGAAGTCCGTCTCGATCTGCGACGCCCAATCGAACAGCCTTTGGCCGGTGGCGCTGGCGGGGATCGTGCTACCGGATTCGGGCTCCCACTCGAACCGGATCTGATCCAGGTCGCGGGGAAACGGCCGCTCGACGCGCTCAAGTACGGCGCGGAGCGTGGCGATGACGATGCGCGAATTCACCAGCTCCCGGAATAGGGCGTTGCCGCGGTCGAAAGCCGCCAGTTCGCGATACTCGCTGGTGAACTCGACCATGACGCCCAGCAGTTCAGGCCCGTGCGTACCGATCGCGCCTACGTCGCGGAGCGCTTCCTGGGTGGCCTTGACGTTCGGACTGCCACTGGCGAGCGAGTCGGCGAGGCGGAGCGGACGCGGGGTGAGCAGGCGCAGAAATGTCGTCTTGCCACCGCCCGGGGCGCTTCGGAGGAAAACGAGGCTGCCCCAAGGGTCGCCGACGCTCTGCATGAGATCGAGCGCGCCCGCTCCGAACAGGCGAACGAATTCCTCGTCGGCGACGGCGCGTTGAGACGCGCGTATGCGGAACGGGTTCCTCACGGCTGCTGAAACTTTCGGTGGCGGCTGACGCGGGGAAACAGGCCGCGCACAGCATGCACGTCCTCAGCCCAAAGTACGTATACGGAGTTGTTCGGCGTGTTGTGGGCCAACACCACCGGCAGCCGGCCGTCGGCGTAGCCGTATCGTTTCGTCGTGCCGCCGACCGCACCGTGCTCGTCGTCCGCATCGGGGTCGAAGTATCGGTCGTCGGCCATGAGCTGGAAGAACGCGGCATCGCGCGCGGGATCGAGCGGCACATCCGGTCCAAGCCGGCAGACCACATGAAATTCGACGGTCCCCTTGGCGAAGGGCAGGCGGGGCAGAAGGTCTCTGATGTGATCGATCGCCTGGTCGCTCGCGACGTAGGCGACGATGATGACATTGACGCCCGAGACCACGCAGGCGCCGAGCCTCTCCGGCTTCTCCAGTTCCTCGATGATCTTCGGAATCTTGCCCTTCCACTTGCCACTGTCGGAGTCGAAACGAATTGCACTTGTGCCGCTGGCGGTAAAGTCGTCCAGGAGGACCACGTTCTCGAACAAGGCCGCGTCGCCGACGGGTTCGGCGCCCGTCAGAGCGGCGAGATCCTTCTTCAGACTGGCTACCATGTCGGAGGTTTTGACCGCCGAGACATCGTAGGCATGGAAGACCTGTTCGTTCGACACAGACGGGTTCGCGCGGCGAAACCAGTCCGTTCGCGCACCGTCGCTCATCCCCAGATACAGCGTGCGACGGTGCAGCGTGCGGTACTCGATCGTCGCTGTGGCCGCCTTTATGCGCTCGGGAGGTACGCCGCTGCGGTCGGACGCCCTTGCGATCAGCCCTGGCCGGATGATGGTCGGGAAGGTCAGCTCCACGAGGTGGTTCACCTCGCTCGCGCTGAAGAAGATGAGGCGGCCGCATACGAAATCGTAGGCCGTCCGACGTTCGTCGCCCGCCCTGAACTGAGCCAGCCACAGGGCGAGACTCTCGATGAATCGGCGACCCGGCGAGAACTGCTGGTACTCGTCGTACTTGTAGCCCGCGAAAGTTTCCAGGCGAGCCCGTTCCCGCGCCTTTTCCTGGTCGGACCAGTCCATGATCTTGGCCAGGAGAGCCTCGGCCAGTTCCTTCTTCACCCTCCTCCTCCCGGTCTCGCCGACACGCCGGTCGCTTCGGACCGGGTTACATCGTGTCCAGCAATACACGGCACAGTTTCCATTGCACTCAGATTCACAGCGAACGGCGTCGTGTGGAGAAATCCTGCGTTGCAGGTGGCGCACTATCGGCGGCCGACCTCCGCTACCGCGTCGATCACCCGCGCCAACCGTTCGGCGCCTGCCGGCGTCTCGTCCCAAGCCCGCCGGACGGAGGCCTCGAGCCTCGCCCAGGCAACTTCCGTCGACGTCGACCTGGACGAAGCGTCCGACCTCATCCCATCGACCTGCGCATCGAAGCCAAGCACGTTGCATATTTGCAATACATTGCCGCTGATTGTTCTGAACCTGCCGGCAAGTATCCGCGAAGTCTGACCAGGATCGACACTTGCCTTTAAGGCAATTTCTGCATTCGTCAGTCCGCAGATCTGCCGTGCACGGACGATCCGGGCCGCCAAGTTTGCTCTATCTTCGGCACTCGGTTTCATGCTATTAAGCAATCAGAAAGCACGCCGATTCGCAAGGAGGCGCGACCGCTATGGATGCCGACATCCGCTTCTACAGAGCGAGCGAGAAACCCTACGGCGCGTTCAGCAACCTCTACCGCCGGCCCCTCGAGTTCGAAGGCGAGACGTTCGCGACGAGCGAGCACGCCTATCAGGCGGGAAAGGCCCGCAAGCCCGCAGTAAGGGCTTGGGTCCTGGCAGCTCCTTCGCCAGCATTGGTCGCGATGGCCGCCCACGGGCTATACTATTGGGACATCGTCCCGGGCTGGTCGCGAACCAAATTCGACAGGATGCGCGGCGTCTTGCGAGCGAAGTTCACGCAGCACGAGGATCTACGCCAGCTGCTACTCTCAACGGGCGGGGCGCGGCTGGTCGAGAGCGCCACGGTCGACAACGAGGTCAACAGGCTCTGGGGCGAGGTCAACGGCGCCGGGCGCAATATGCTTGGCGAACTGCTGATGGAGCTGCGGGCTGAGCTGCGGGTCGAAGCGGACGCGTCAGGGTTCGCGCCGCCCGACGCCCGCCGCGACCTCGGCGAGGATCGACCGGGCATGGGGGGCGCCCCACTCGCGGAACAGTCCACGAGCGCCGACGTGGGCGCAGTTCGCGGCCGCCAGCCGCTGCCCAGCAACGATCCCGGCGTGCATCGACGCGATCGAGAGAGCCGAAGGGCAGGAAGCCCAGGACTGTAGGAGGGTGTCGATCAGGCCCACGGTGACCATGTCGCCCGAGCCGCACGCATCCTTCAGAGCCTCGACCTCGTGGGCCGGGAAGCGACATGATCTGCCGTCGTGGTGAAGCTCCAGTCCCCTCTCGCCGGCCGTCACGACCCCAAAGGCCTCAGGACGCAGGCGTGCGATGACATCGGAGGGGAGTCGTTCGGTCGAGCATTTGAGGATATGCGTGGTAGCGAGGGCGCGGTCGAACAGTTCCGGCTCGCCGATCGACGATGGTTCGAAGTAGACGATCGCGCCGCCCGCGGCAGCCGCCTCCATCGCCTCGCAGATCGTCCCGGAAACCCGGTCGGAGTAGAAGATCGCGCACGAGGTCACCAGCGGCTTTGCGGTATCCAGCTGGCGCCGCGTGATCGGCTCGAAGGCCCCGAGTGCATCCTTCGACTCCGGCCAGGCAGAGGAGAACCGATGGTCGCCCGAGGCGGGGTCGAGCAGCTCGACGACGACCGGCGAATGCACCTCCGGCACCCGGGCGACGTGGTGCGTGTCCGCACCGGCCAAGCGAAGGTCGCGCTCCAATCGCGCACCTACCGGATCCATGCCGAGTAGAAGCAGCGGTACGACCGGCCGGCCGAGCATCGCCAGTGAGATCAGCACGTTACCACAGGATCCTCCCAGCTCCTCGAAAAGCGGCCGCGTCGTTCCAACGTGAATGCGGTCGAGTGCGACGAAGCCGGTCCCGACGACGTGGCCTCGACGGCATGGAGCCGTTTGCTCACGCCCGGTCATGGGAACTCGCTGCGAGGAATCGAAGGTCGAGCCGACCATGCCCGTTCTCCACGCGCAACGCGCGCAAAATCCGCAGCAGTGCGTTCGGCCCTCGGATCGTACGACCGAATGCGGACCACGAGCCGCGGAGACTGCCGCAGACTCCGTCGACGCTGATGCTGGGTGGCACAGCCAGCAGCTCGGCATCATTGCCGCCGGGCTCCCCACTGTCGCCGATCGCCAGCACCTGAACGCCGGCGGGCGCGATCCTCGAAAGATCGCCCAAGACCAGCGTCTTGCTCGTCCGGGAAGGCAGCAGGTCGAAGCTGTGGTGCGAGCTCGTTCCCTTGATCCTGCCCTGCGCAATCGCTGGGAACTCGTCGAGCGACGCGATGAATGCGGCGGGCTCCAGCACGTCCGCATGGCTTACGGTGACCTGGATCCGACCGCGCCTGAGAGTGGCCCCAGGCCTCATAAGTCCCTCGCGCTCAATCCAATCGGCCAGGGCTGCCAGGTCTCGGTTGGCTTCGGGAGGATCGTCCTCGATGTTCACGCTGAGCGGCCTGATATGGCCACCGTTATAGTAGCCTACCGTGATCCCGGGATGAAGGTGGGCGGGAAGGGCTTGGCGCAGCGCCTCGCCGGCGGAGCCGCCTCGGCCCGTCGCAAAGGCCACGACGATGCCAGAATCCGCTAGCCGGACGAGTTCGTCGACCACGTCCTTCCTAGGCGGATCGAACCGGGCCTCGGTCGCGACAACGGTTCCGTCGTAGTCGAGCACGATGCCGCCGATGCGGCTGTCTTGAAGGGAGTCGAGCCATGCTTCATGCGCAAAGTCGACTGGGACGTCTGGGCAAGCAGGATCGTCATGCCGATGCACCGCCTCAAGCTTGTGCCGGGGGGACGGGCCGAGCCGGCCTGCCAGGGTCGCCAAGGCGGCATCCCCGTAGATCGCCGGGGCGAAGTCGCCCCTTCCCGGCCTTCCCGGATCGGTCTCCGTCGCCTCACCCATAGACCGCACGGCCACCAAGCCCTCGACGACGGACGCTGCGGTCCTGAGGCGCCCGGCCTGTCCCAGATCGACCTCCCCCATGCGCACGGTCCGGGGCAGCGCGTCCCGGATCGGCGCCCATATCCCTCGTGACACCGCCGTCGTGATGGCGAGGATGAACATGCTGTCCGGATGGCGTGCAGCCCAGACGTGCCGGCCATGTGCGAAGTTTCGGAAGTCGGTGCGCTGGACCGGGGCGATGCCCGTCTCCCAAAGCGAGGTCTCGATGAGCACTGCGATGGTCCGGCATTGTGGATCGTGGAGGACGACGACCGTGTCCCCTGCCCGGAAGGCTGAGGCGCCCTCCCCAATCCCATGTACGAGGCGCTCGACCTCGGCGGCGTAGCGCTCCACCGACAATGGGACCGGAGTCCGCTTGGCCAGCAGGTCCGCGGCAGCAAGCGTGCAGGTCACCATCGCGACGAGCGAGTGCGTCGCGAGGAACCCATCCTTGCGTTCTGCGACGGGTGCGACCAGAACCTGCGCGCGTCCCAGCTTGCCGGCGGCGATGGCCGTCGCCCCATGTGGGTTCACTGTGAGGACCAGAATTCCGGCGGCGCGCGATCCCGTCGCCGCGGTGAGTGCGGCCGATACGTCGGGGTTGTCCGCTCCGGCACTGAACAGCCAAACGTCGAAGGTCTCCCAGGCATCCTGCGAGAGGACGAATTCCATGGGTGTCTGCACGACAGTCGGTCCCAGGCCGAGCGTGGACCTACAACGGGCGAAGAACTCGGCCATGATCGCCGAGCCGCCGGATCCGATCGCGACGGCTGGTCGACCGGCACCTCCCTGAAGCGCTGCCGCGAGCGCCTGGACCGGTCCCGTGCCGCCCATGCGGACCGTCGAGGCCAGCGATGCAAGCTTGTCGGCAAAGATCGTCATCGTGCCCTTTCAATCATCCGATCCGAACCTGTACGTCAAATCGACCGGCCCTGCTCGTCAGGCCGTCGAGAGGCCGCCCCTGCCGAGGGGTGGCATCTTGTTCCTTCTATGTTCCATAACAGATCCGATCGGGAGTCGAACCGGTGAGGATGCACCATCCGGTGACGAAACGTCGTCGGCCGCCGAACATGCCTGCTTGATTTCGACGGCGGCGTGATAGGCGGACGTCCGGAAATTTCGGCTGTCCGGCTTCGAGTGTTTAACTTCGTAGATGGAGCGGACGCATGTCGGCGGAGGCGTCCGGTCCAGTGGCCGCCCCGCCTCGGGGACAAACCATCGATCCGAGCTTCACTAAGATATCGGAGCAGACATCCAGGACGATGCGACCGGGGGGCAGATGGCAAGCATCAGGAGGGATCAGCCCGGACACCTGCCAGGAAAAGCTCAACGGCGGCGCGCCGGCGCCTTTCCTGTGCTTCCGGGTCCGCCTCGATGCCGTACAGGGCCTGCTTCGAACTGCGGCCGAGGATGAGGTTCAGAAACAGGTCGGCGGCGATTTGATCTGACCGGTATTGTGGACCGAGCCAATTGAGAGGCTACTGCATGGTCGCGGCCATGGGTAGCCGGAAAGCCAGATTTGGGTAGCTGACGGGCGCGGGCGGCCGATAGCCTAGCGAAGAATGCGGTCGGACGCGGTTGTAGGTGGTTTGCCAGAGACCGATCCTGATCTGTGCTTCCTTCAGCGAGTAGAAGATCTCCTGGCGTAGACACTCGTCACGAAGCTTGCCGTTGAAGCTCTCGCAATAGCCATTCTCCCACGGGGATCCTGGCGCGGTGTACTGGATCTGCGAGCCAGCTTTTGCGACCCACTTCCGCAACGCCTTTGCGATCATCTCAGGACCATTGTCGCAGCGGATGTTCTCTGGGATGCCGTGCAGGCACATCGCGTCGGCCAGCGCCTCGATCACACGGAGGCTGTTGATGCGCCGCGCCACCTTCAGCGCCAGGCAAGCCCGGCTGTGCTCGTCGATCAGAGTCAGGATGCGCAGGCTGCGGCCATCGTGCGTCTGGGCTTGCACGAAGTCGAAGCTCCAGACGTGATTGCGGTGAAGTGGTCGTAGCCGCACGCAGGAGCCGTCGTTCAGCCACAGGCGGCTGCGGGGTCTATGTCGGCTGGGGACCTTCAGCCCCTCGCGACGCCAGATGCGCTGAACCCGGTCTTTGCCTACCTGCCAGCCGGCCGCCTGAAGCAGCGCGGTGACGCGGCGGTAGCCGTAGCGTCCGTGACGAAGACGCCAGGGCGATGATGGCCTGGGTCAGCTCATCCTCATCGGTCAGTACGGTCGGCACGTAGCGCTGCGTGCCCCGGTGCTGGCCGACGATCCGACAGGCGTGACGTTCCGAGAGGCCGTACTTCTCACGGATGCCGTCGACTACCTGCCGGCGCCGCTCGGGGGCTACAAGTTTCCCGAGGCAACGTCCGCCAGCACCTGCTTCTCTAGGGAAAGGTCGGCGACGAGCCGGCGCAGCCGAGCGTTCTCGCGCTCCAGATCCTTCATCTTTCTGGCTTGATCGACCTGAAGGCCGCCGTACTCCTTGCGCCAGCGGTAGTAACTCTGCTCGGAGATCTCCGCCTCCCTGCATGCAAGGGCCAAACTCTTGCCCTGGGCCGTCTGCACCTCAATCTGACGCAGCTTGAGCACGACCTGCTCCGCGTTCGTCTTCTGGCCTCGCCGCATATCCAACTCCTTTGATCCTGGCAGATCCTCTCAATCCGCCCGGTCCAAAGCCAGCCGGTCAGGTCACGGTCCGTTCACGACGCCGCGCGGTCTCTCCTCGTCCAACTTGTCCAGTACAAAGCTGCGAACGCTGGTGCTGATGTCGTGATTGCCGATCCGCCCGGCACGTCCCAAGCCTGCCCCGATTGCGGGATGATCAATGCCAAGACACGCGCGATCAGAACCCACGCCTGCGAATGGGCTCAGTTCTGGACCGAGACGTTGCGGCGGCGATGGTCGTGCATCAGCGGACTTTCAGGCCGGGACACGGCCTTCGGGACATAATCGGGCGGGTTGCCGCGTACCTGTTCTGAGAAGCCGCCTGCTTCAGCGGGCAGAGTTGTCATAGTCAGGCCTCGGATGCGGAAATTTCGAGGGAAGCTAGCGCATCGGGCATTTCAAGCAAAGCGGTGAGCAGGAAGGTATGTGGATAGGTTATCATTCCGCCGAACCGGGATAGACGAAATCCGGAGAATGGCGAGGGAGCGATCGCCGGGCGTCGCCGGAACCCCCAGAAGTCAGCCCGTCATGGTTTGCGCGGCGCAGTATGTGAGGCCGAGCGCCACCTGTTCTTTGCGGCGTGCCAGTCAGGCGAAGGCGCTATTTCAAGCTATCGTAAATGGACAGAGGCCTCGCTAAGCAGAGCGGATGCCAGATTATTTATGGCAGACTGTTGAAATGCTGGACGCAGACCGGATCTCAGCCGAGCAAATTCGACTAGCAGTAGACACTGGAAAATCCTCTTGTACGGGAGCGGCGTCCTGACGTTAAGTTGGTCTCGAACTGGAACGGACGACCGTATTCAGGGCGAGGCCGTATGATTGCGGAGCTGAAAATATGAGGGTCGGTCCTCTACTGCAGAACGTACTGCGCCGCATCGGCGGAGTTGGACGTGCTCTCGACGAACGGGAGATGCTAGCGGTCGCGGCCCATGTCGGAGGCGAGGCGGCTGAGGGGTGCCTTCCGCTCGTTGTGCAGTTTGGGACACGTCGACCGAAACAAGGTGAGACGTGGCTGGAGTTCAAGGCTCGGATCGGGGCGGAGATCGAGCCGATGAGGGAACTGCTGACAAAGGGAGAGGGCATGCCGCTGATTTTGGCAAATTCCCTTGCTGCATCCGTTCCCGCGCAACAAGCGCTTGCGCTGCACAACAATGACGACGTTAGTCTCATCGAGCTCGATCCAGTGATGAACCCGACACTGATGGACGATGCGATCATCGACGTAGGTCTGAGCCAGTTTCAGAGCCAGGTGGGCCGATTGACGGGCCGCGGGGTCCGTGTAGCGGTCCTAGATTCGGGGGTCGACACGCAACATCCCTACCTCGCGGTCGCCGCATCCGTAAGCGTATGTGGAGAGGACGTTGCGCTGCCGGGACGGCACGGCACGCATTGTGCGGGATCGATCGCATCGAAGGATACCGTGTTCCGAGGTGTCGCCCCAGACGTTGATCTCTTGAACGTCAAGGTGCTGAAACGCGACGGAAGCGGCCAGTACACGCAGGTCACCAAGGGGATCGACGCAGCGCTCGATCTCGGTGCCGACGTGATCTCCTTGAGCCTCGGCTTCAATCACCTCCCGGCATGGTCGGACCGCGGCCATGGTTGGGCTTGCGCCGATGGGCGTTGCCCCCTCTGCACGGCGATCGACAACGCCGTGGCCCTTGGCGTCATCGCCTGCGTCGCGGCGGGCAACGAGCACAGCCGAGCGGAGAGCCTGAGGCGGTTCGGTTATGGAAACACCGTCGACACCGAACTCGGCTGTCCGGGCCAGTCGCGCGGAGCAATCACGGTCGGCGCACTGACGAAACGTACATTCCTTCCTGCCGATTTCTCAAGCAGGGGCCCTACAGCCTACGGAGAGACGAAACCGGATCTCGCGGGCCCCGGGGTCAACGTGATGTCGACGGTTCCGGTGCCGCGACTGCCGGACGGCAGGCCCGACTCTGCCGCCCAACGCGTGGACCTGTTCAGTCGCGAGAGCGGCAGTTCAATGGCCACGCCTATCGTGGCGGGGGCCGTAGCACTCTTGCTCGAGCATTGCCGCGAACGGGGAGACCCGACGACCCCCGCGACCATCAAAAAACTTCTCCTTGCCCAATCAACTTCCGGTCTCGCGCAGCCGCCCAACGTCGTGGGCGAAGGCCGTCTCGACTTGGCGCGCTATGGTGCTATCGTACCTACTACGTGACCGATGCCTGTGCTATAAGGGTTCGCTATGGAAGCCCGTGAGATCGAGAAGCTGCGCAATCGCGGTATGACGGTCCCGACTGCAGGCGGGGACGAAGGCGTTCGCATCACGGCGCAATGCCGCCGCTGGTTCGGGGATCAATCAAGGCAGGAGCGCCGGTTGGCACTCGAGGCCTGGGGGCATGATCTCGAACTCCGAATCGCGACTCACGGAGGCCAGATCGTGCCAGGATCCCTTTCGGTCACGGGCCAGACAATCGATGTTATCGTACCTGTTGAAAGCCTGCCCTCCCTCAAGGCGGACCTGTCATCGTCCGACATCCGTGTCGACTTTCCAAGTAATATGCAAATTGTTCAGGAACCTTGAAGAAAACGACGCGACCAGTCGACGCTGATCGCTTGCAACAGCCGAAATTATCACCCATCCGGGACCGACTGCATCACCGGTGATCATCAACGGGGCCGTCCGCGCAATCGCCGGGATCCACTATACAGATACGTCTGCCGGAAACTGATTGTCGAAAATTATAACCTCTTCGCGATAAGCGGACAGAAGAGCATCCACCCATAATTTCATGCCTTCAGCCTTTAACCCGATCCTCTGGGATTGATTATAGTGGATCTCCGTAACTTCGTTCATTCGGTCGTTGTCTGCATCGTGAGAATCCCGGTCGTCGCGGTGTCCGAGGATAGCCGATGCGGCGCCACCTAGTCGTCGATCTCGAAGGAACGTCGTCAACGTTCGGCGCACATCATGGGGCGACCAATACCGAATATTGTGTATTTCAAATAGACTTGGCCGCGGCGGTCGTTGCACCTTGGGGGGTCTCGGCTTTTTTGCTTTTGAAGCTCGCGTTCCCTGCTGGCGGCGACCATCCAAGCGATACAACAAGATGTTCAATCCGGATTTAGTGATACTGGAAGAACTTTTGGCGCTCGGAAATAAGAACGGGGTCTTCCGCGGACCTTCCAAGTTCTGAAAGCTCAGCAATATGCTCACTGCTTCCGGGGGCAACGGAAGCGCGTGAGGCAGCTCGTCACCCTGGGATGCCTTCATTTCATTCAAGGTCCAGTTGTAGATACGCCAATCACCCGGCAGTCCGTCGTCGAACGATAGCCCCGTTGGGTGTGGACGCGGCGAGCGTGCGTCGGCCTGGACGTCATCGTAGACGAACATACGGTCGGCCCGCATCCCAACAATCTGACTGGCGCGTTGAGCCGTAAGTGCTACGGCCCAGAGAGCGCCGAGCGCACCGGGACCAGTGGCATGCTCGCGTTCGGAGAGAGAACGGTGACGCTCGGCCAACAGCAGGGTTCGAGCTACCTCACGAATGGTCGGCTTACGGCGTCTCCTTTTCGGTGTATAGTCGACTGACCATCGCCGCCACCAGTCGTATTGGGTTGTCAGACCGGAGGCCTTCGCTTTGTACTTCCAAGACCAATCAAGCATGGCCTTCGATTGCTGGACCGCCCTGTAGACAGTCGATTCGCCACGCAACTCTGCGATTGCGTCGCGAACATCGTCTAGCTGTCCGATATCCAGAGAAGCCAAAGGTAAGTTCCAGAGTTTCTGGAAGGGAGGGAGCCTCAGCGTCTTTTCGTATTCAGTTCGCCATGGCTCCTTCAATTTTTTCCGCTTCATGGCGAGAAAGGCCTCCACGCCTTCGCCCCACGTCCAAGTGTTTACCTTCTCGCCGCCGTTGCTCGGCAGAATCTCAAGGACGCGCACGGAGATGAGAGTGAACTGCTCAGGCTGTCCCGTCGTATCCCTGACCAGCTCCTCGAAATTGCGCAACGCGAGACTTGGGTCGCCGCCTTCGCCGAGCATCAGGCGTGCGAGATGGGCCCCCATCTCGATAACGCCGACGTCTGTCTCGATCGGAACCTTGAGCGTCACCGTCTTGCTTCGATAGCGAAGGAGCCACGACACCTTCATAGCCCTCATTCGGAGTACGAGAGCAGGCTCGGACTTGGAACGCCACTCGACGTTCATGCCTTTGAATTTCCCGGCCGCAGCATGCTTCACTGCAGCGGCGACATCCTCGTTCGAGATCCTTCGGGTGCTCGTTGAGAATTTTTCGGATGCCATGGCGATTCAAAGCTCGTACAACAGCCCGTACAACGGGCGATGGAGATCCTATCATCCCCATAGACTCGCTTAAATGTCAAAAGCCTTTGGACCCAAAGGGATTTAAGGAAAATCGACTAGCTCGATACTTCACGGTCGACACACCCGAGTCCGTTTCCCAAGCTGAATGTCGTCGGTTCGATCCCGATCGCCCGCTCCATCAAAATTTCCCTGCATTTGCAGCAGATTGAAGCACGATCCTCGCACCCTTTCCAAGCTTTCCGACTACGGGTCGGTACAGCACTGAACACCCGTTTGGCTTGTCCCTGTTCTTGCTCATTCGGCTTACGGCGGCTTGAGCTGTTTCGCGCGCACCGCGCTGAGCCGCACGCTGCGCCGCGGCCCGAGCCGCAGCACCGGCCGCCATTCGCTCGCCGATTCCAGCGATGGCCGGCATAAGAGGCAAAAGCCAGATCATCGGCCCGCACTCGCCTGGGCAACGAGGTTGGCGAGTGTCTCAGTCCACAGCCGGTCAAACCTTTCCCGTACAGTCGTACCGTGGTCCGAATCTGCCAGGAAGGCGTGAACGCCTTCCTGGTCCAGTTCACCGCCGGTCTTGAGCCACAGATAGGCCCAGCGCCTTTCGTCCTCAGGCCCGCGCAGCCCCACTTCGGCCGCGCTGTCGCGCGCCGCATGCGCTACCTGCCTCAGCTCCGAGGTCGTGAGCGCCTCGACTTCATCGGGGCAGGGCGGAGGCGGCGCTTCACCCTTGACCAAGTCCGGCACGTACAGGATCGGCCCCGGCCCGATCGTGAACTGCGCGCCCCCGCCCTTCACGATCGTCGTCTTCGGCGCCTCGATCGTCACCGTGCCCGACTTGTCCATCTGCAACCGGCATTCGCCGACCGTGATCAGGAACCGCTCGCCGACCTGGATCTCGAACACCGCACCGACATCGATCGTCTTCGTCTTGCCGACCTGCTCCTCGGACGCCTGCCCGACGATCACCTGAGCCGTCTTGCCGATCTGCGTCTTGGCGCTCTCGCCCACCGACAGCGACCACGCCTTGCCCACCTGCATGGCGAAGGCCGAGCCCACGTTCACCACCTTGCTCACCCCAACCTGCTCGGTCGCGGCCACGCCCGTGCTGTCGTTGCGCATGTTCGAGACCATGGTGTTCATCACGCCGCCCAGGCCGGACTTCAGCGTATCGTGTCGTCACAGCTTCACATGGGCCCTCAGGAAGGCCAAGTCTTCGACATCGTCTTCGAATACGTCCACGCCATCGCCCATATAGGCGCGCAGGAGTTCGTCCACGGCCCGCTTCTCATCACCCAGGCGGCGAGCGGTCTGCCCAAGGCGGAGATGGATGAACGGGTTGCCCAGCCCATCCGGGCCAGCCACTGCGGCGCGAAACCAAGAGCGCGCCTCAGCGAACCGGTCGTCGAGATAGTATGCGTCACCGATTGCGGCAGCAAGCCAAGTCCAGGCGCTCCACTGTTCCTTGGGCTCCGGAAGCAGGTCGATCGCCGTCTTGAAGGCAGTCACGGCCTCCAAATAACGATCGCGATCGACGAGATGTTCGCCGCGCGCACTAAGGAGCTTGATAGAATTGTAGATCTCGGAGTCGAGTTCCATGAGTCAAACCTTCCTCGACCTCAGCAGATAAATATTGCACTTAAAATTGGGAGACTGAAATAAAGGTGTGACATATAAGTTATTTATTGGATAAATTTCGATTATACATAGCAATCTAGACTAACTTATCTTGTGCAAACGAAATTTCTAGCCCGCTAATTTATGATTTTATCGACGCGGAATTCAAATATGCTTTGACGGAAGCGTTGTTTAGATTTTCTGGAGGGATTTTTCCAGTCACTTTCTCAACTTGAGCGATAATGTCGAATGCCCTGCTGTCTATACCCATTTTATACAAGCACTCTGCCTCTAGCATGTTTAAGAATATATCAGTTCGAGAATCATCACGGTATGCATAATAAGTAAGGTCAATCCATTTTTCCATATTCTCCTTATCTCCTATCTTAGTATAATATTCCACCAAACCTCTCGAAATAATCTGAGGATAAAAATCCCACCTATCCTTAGGTTCGGGTAAACGAGCCCAAGCCTTGAGACAAAGCGTGATGGCTTGATTTAGATCAGCGGTGCGCGCAGCTAAGCCAGCTGATCTAAGCAGCTGGTCGATCTCAGAGCTTGTTTTTTTTTCAAGTTTAACAAAGTTATCCATCGAGAGTCTTTCGTTAGTCCATTGGAGGGAGATATTTTGACTTTGTCTTCGCTCCGCGGCTAAAACCCTCAGGCCCATACTCAAGTCTGTAATTATCTGAATCCAGCATCCATTTCCGAACTACGGGCGATCTGGCCCCTGAAAATCTACCATTGTCATTCCAATAATCCACAGCATCGACGGGATAGTGCCCCATAATTGTGTCTTTTGAGTCAACAGGATACCATTTCCCATTGGGATCTCGAAATTCTTCTTTGCCTGTCAGAGGGTTGTCGCGCAGATTCCCTTCGGAGCGCATTCTTTCCCGGACTTTTAGGCCAGTCGGAGAGTCTTTGTTTGGCGTCTTCCCAACATATCTCCGACGTCTCTTTCTGGACTGGCGTTGCTTAACAGCTTCGCACAGCAGATCGCAATTGGGTTCGTCCGCTTGTTTGTCGCCGCCGCTCCCTGCATTCCGCGCGTTCTGTCCTCGCCCGCGGCTACCTGATGCACGTCCGCCGGCGCTACCCGAACCACTCGAACCGCGCGCCCCACCGCTGCCGGGCCCGCCACCACCGACGCCGAACCCACCGCCGATCTTGGGGTTGCCGTACGGATCGACGAACGCCGGCCCCGGACTCAGCGGATCGCGAATGCGCGGCGTGTCGAAGGATGGCGAGCGCGCATCGGACGCCGAAGGCAGGTTGTCGTCAGTATCGCTTGGTCCGCCGCCACCGGCCATCAGAACATCTCCCGCCCGGCATCGAGGCGCTCGACGATCCGCGTCCACATCCGCTCGAACCGCGCGCTCGGATCACGGCCGTTCGCACGATCCGCGAGAAAGGCGCGCGTCGCCGCCTCGTGCCCCGCGAAGTCGGGCTGGGCGCACAGCCACGCCCATTTGCGCAGCTGCGGACCCTCGTGCAGCCCCAGGGCGCGCGCCTGCGCTTCGGTGCGCACGACGCCTGCGAAGAGCGTGCGGTCGTCGAGATCGGCGAGTTCCTCCGCGCAGTGCCGCCGCAGGTAGGCCACCGTGTTCCACCGGAAACGCTCGGCGTACTGCGCATCGAGCTGGGCGATCTGCTCGGGCGTGAAGCGAAGCGGTCCGGCCGGCGCATCCGGCAGGCCCTCCGGGCGGCGGATCAACGCTACACCGCGTCCGTAGCCGGCATCGAGCGCGACGCCTTGCGAGGGGCCGAGGAGGCGGGCGGCCTGCTCTTCGTCGAGCAGAGGCGCCACCGAGGCCAGCACTCGCGGGTCCCAGTGGCGGAACAGCAGGCGCTCGTGCGTCGCGCCGGCCGGCTCGACGAACGCGTCTGCGTCTGGCCCAAGACGTGGCCGGCGCGGGAACATCACCTCGTTGAGGCCGCGCAGGTGCCGGTGGAGCGCCGCCTCACCCGCCGGGCATGACCAGACCACCAGAGCGGGATGTCCGCCTGCCACGGAAAGAACGCGATCGATCCGAGCGGCGTGATCGACGCCGCCCAGATCGACGAGCCAAGGGCCAGCCAGAAGCGTGTCCCGATCGCCCTCGTCGCGGAAGAGCGAACGATGCGTGAGCCGGGCGGCGGTCAAGATCGACGGGAGATCGTCGAACCAGGCGCCGTCGATGACGGCGAAGGCCGGCTCGGGCAGCCACGCCACAGCGGCCGACAGCGTCGCCGAAGGGCCCAAGCCGGACGAGAGGTCGTGCGTCATCGTCCGCTATTTCACGAATGCGGAGCCGCTGGCAGCGGCGCGCCTGAGGCAGTTGGCCGGAGGCGCACCACCACCGCCCTTGACCAAGTCCGGCACGTACAGGATCGGCCCCGGCCCGATCGTGAACTGCGCGCCCCCACCCTTCACGATCGTCGTCTTCGGCGCCTCGATCGTCACCGTGCCCGACTTGTCCATCTGCAGCCGGCATTCGCCGACCGTGATCATGAACCGCTCACCGACCTGGATCTCGAACACCGCACCGACATCGATCGTCTTGGTCTGGCCCACCTGCTCCTCGGACGCCTGCCCGACGATCACCTGCGCCGTCTTGCCGATCTGCGTCTTGGCGCTCTCGCCCACCGACAGCGACCACGCCTTGCCCACCTGCGTGGCGAAGGTCTGCCCGACATTGACCACCTTGCTCACCCCGACCTGCTCGGTCGCGGCCACGCCCGTGGAGTCGTTCCTCAAGTTGGAGACCAGGGTGTTCATCACACCGCCCAGGCCGCCCATCATCTGTCCGACCTGACCCGCGAGCTGCGCGCCCGAGCCCGCCATGCCGGCCCCACCGCCCGTGAGCATGCTGCGCACGCTCGCGTCGTTGACGCCCGCGCGCGCCCCATCGACACCGCCGCCGAGCAGACCGCCGATCCCGCCGCCCCCGACCAGCCCGGCAAAGCTCGCGGCCATCCCGGCCAGGGCGGCAGGGTCGGAGCCCGAACCTCCGTCCTCGCCCGAACCGCCTGAATCCGAGCCGCCCGCGGCCTGCATGGCGACCTGCATCGCCTGTCCGAGCAGGCCCGCGGTCTGCCCCGACAGACCCGCCATCGCCGCCCCCAGCGCCGCCGTCGCAGCACCGCCCACCGCCCCCACCGTCAGCGAGCGCGAGCCGCCGATCGCCTGGTTCTGGTTGCGCGCCACCTCGAACGAGTGGTTTGCTCCCACGCTGCCGATCTGGTTGGCGTCGACGCGGGCGGTGGCGTCGTTCAGCACCTTCGTGGTCATGTCCTTCTGCGCGTGCGTGAACAGGTTCTCCGCACCCGCCCCATCCTCCATCGAAATTTCGTTGTAGCCCGTGCCCTTGTAGCTGTCGGAGCGGATCACGAGCTTGGTCTTGTGCGCCGGCAGCGCGTAGGGCACCGGGTTGTTGGGGTTGGGGGCGATGCCGGTGACGATCGGCCGGTCCGGGTCGCCCTCCTGGTAGGCCACCAGCGCCTCCATCCCCACCCGCGGGATGATCTGCTGGCCCCACGTCGTCCCGCCCCAACTCTGCGTCACCCGCACCCAGCCCGTGTCCGTGCCGTCCCCCTTCGCCCGCCGGTCCCAGGGGAAGGCCAGCTTCACGCGCCCGTACGCGTCGGTGTGGATCTCCTCGCCCGCAGGCCCCGCGATCCGCGCGATCTGCAGCCCGTCGATCCGCGGGCGCGGGATCGTGCGGTGCGGCGTGGCCGGGCGGTCCGCCGGCAGGGTGGCGAAGCTGTTCTCGTAGTGCGGCGTGCCCGCCCCGCTCTCGTAGGTCGGGTCCTCCGCCCGGTGCAGGATCTGCGTGACCACCTGCGCCGGGTAGACGTGATCC
Source organism: Methylobacterium sp. NPDC097929 (assembly GCF_049543375.1). Lineage (NCBI taxonomy): Bacteria > Pseudomonadati > Pseudomonadota > Alphaproteobacteria > Hyphomicrobiales > Methylobacteriaceae > Methylobacterium > Methylobacterium sp. NPDC097929. Next base: position 20,318 of record NZ_JBMVEP010000018.1, read on the forward strand.
GGGTGCGCCACCTCGTAGGGGGTGAAGCGCCCGCCCGCCGCCAGCGTGCGCACCGAGGAGCGGCCCTCGACCCGGTCGAAGTCGCCTTCCGTCGCCTGCACCCGCAAGCGCGAGGCCTGCTCGCTCGCCTCTCGCGTCAGGGCCCTCGCCGGGTATTCGTAGAGTTCGTAGGCCGCGTTCTCCGGCACTCGGTCGATCGAGGGGGTCCGCGAGGCGAGATCGAGGTTGGGCGTCAGGAATTCGTAGTCTTTTCCGGCGCGGCGTCCCGGCGTGAACGAGACCTGCCGGCGCCAGTCGTGGATGTGCTCGGCATCCGAGGAGCCGAAGGCGAGCCGCACCTGCGTCTCCGCACTGCCGTCGTAGGCGTAGGGGTGGTCGCCGAGCTTGAGCGTGTGCCGGCCGCGCTCGTGCGCGAACCAGTAGAAGTGACCTTCCTCTTCGAGACGGCGCAGCAGATAGGCCAGATCGGTCTCGTTCCACTGCACGACGTAGTCGCGCTTCTCCGGCTTCTTGGTGATGCCGGCGAGATCATAGTCGCGGATACCGTGCTCCCGGCAGAGGGTCTCGAGTACCTCGAGCGTGCTCTGTTCGAGGAAGATGCGGCAGTCGCGGCGCTGGCTCATCAGCCAGAGGCGGGGGCGCAGCGTCAGGGCGTACTGGCGCGCGCCGCGGGTGACGAGCGGGCCCTCGTGCAGCTCGGTCACGAGCCCGTTCCAGGCGCGCTGGCTGCCGTCGGCGAGCGTGAGCAGCAGGTCGGCGGCGGTGCCGACGATCTCCTCGGGGCGGACTTCGGCGCGCTGGGCCCGCACCCGGGCCTGGAGGGTGAAGAGGCGGTTGATGCCCTCCTCGATCTCGAAGCGCTCCAGCAGCAGCGCGTCCTCGCCCAGCACCGTCTCGATCGCCATCAGGCGACCGGCTTGCGTGTAGCGTACGGGTTCGTTCATCGCATGCCGCCGCTCAGCCGCCGATCTGCACCGGCGTCCACGAGGCGGCCATCGCCGCCACCGGTTCGATGCCGTGTCCCGCACTTGCTCCGAGAGTCGTGGCGGCGTCGGCCAGTCCGCAGCCCGCCGTCACGGCCGTCTCGGACAGGGTCGCCCCGAGGACCAGCACGGCCGGACTCGGTTCGCCGTCCACCCAGAGCCAGCCGCCCTGGCCGTCGGCCGCAGCCGCGCCATCCCGTGTGCCGCTCACCGTGAGGGCCACGGAGACGCCGCGGGTCACGTAGGCATGGCCGGCGATGCGGCCGGCGAGGTCGGGCAGCGCGATCCGGCCGATCCAGGCCGGCTCGCCCCGGGCGGTCGTCCCGCGGGCCAGGGCGGCCTCCGGCGGCTTTGCGCCGGCATGGTCGGCGAGCGGCGTCTCGAGCCGGCTGCGGGCTCTGCCGGGGTTCCAGCCGAGCCGGGTCTCCTCCGTTGCGAGAAGGCGCCCGAGCACCAGCGCGGACTGGCCGCGCGCCTGCGCCTCGGCGGCGCGGTTGCTGTAGCGCATCAGCGGCACCCGGCCCGTCCTCTGCAGCAGGACGAGGCCCGAGAGGGTCAGGATTGCGCTGAAGCCCGCGCCCCGCAGCGACAGCCGCGTGCCGTCGAGGTTGAACCCGTGGGCGAAGTCGTTGACGAAAGTCTCGGCGGCCGGGTTCGGCGCGAGGCCGCCGGCCGTCAGGGTCGCGCCCGCCTGGGCGCCGCGGATGCCGCCGGTGAGCCCGCTGCCTCCGAGGCCGGAGGCCGGGGCGCCCCCCTTCGTCGCCCGGCTCGCCGGTGCGCGGCGCTGGCTCGAGCGCGCCTCGCCCGGCGGCAGGAAGATCGCCTGGCCGGGCGCGAGGCGGCCCGGATCGACGATCGACCGTTCGGTCAGGGCCACGATGTCGGGCCGGTTGTTGTAGGCGTAGAGGTCGGGCCAGCGCCCGGGATCGCCGTAATGCGCCTCGGCGACGCTCCACAGCGTGTCGCCGGCCTTGAGCACGTAGCGGACGGGCTTCATCGATTCCCCCGGAAAGGCGGGCGGGCGCGCCCCACGGCGCCCCGCGGCCGCGGTCGGGCGGAAGCCGCGCGCGCGGCTTCCGCGATTGTCGCTGGAAAGGTGAGGCCGCTCAGGAGGCCCGCGCCGTGGCGAGGTCGTACCAGGCGATCATCGGCGACTGCGCCGCGTTCTGGTTGTCGGACGGCGTGTACTTCACCTCCATCTTGGTGAAGTTCAGCGTCACCGTCTCGATCGGCCGGTCGCCCGTGCTGCCGACCGAGTAGCCGGCGATCAGCGTGTTGTGCAAGGTGAACTCGATGTAGGTGTCGCCCGGGTTGCCGGTGGTGACGAGGTGCAGCACCGCCGTCTTGCCGTTGCGGCCCGCGCAGGCCTCCTGGAACAGCTTCGTGGTGGAGGAATCGCTCACCTTGGTCAGCGTCACCTCGCTCACCGTCGGCTCGGAGGCCTCGCGGTTGGCCGCCGAACCCGCGAAGGTGTTCATGTTGCGGGTGACGTTCCAGTGCAGGGATTCGATGTCCATCCAGCGCCGGTGCGACTCGTGGGTGGCATCGCCCTGGATACCGTCGATCTGCAGGTAAATCGGCATGTCTGTGTAATCCCTGTCCTCTCGTGTGGTGGATGCGGGCGGCGTCCGGCCCGTGCGAGATCGCCGAGGCCTCTTCAGGAGACCTGCGGCGGGGGCGCGACCGGGGGCGGCGCGGCCCCGGCGGTTGCTCCGGCGGCGGGCGCGGCCGTGAAGCGGCCGTCCCCCGTGACGGTGAGATCGATCGGCGGCACCGCGCGCCCGTCGAGGGCGTGGGCCAGGATCAGGTCGGAGAGCGCCGGCAGCACCTCGCGGGTCAGCGCGCCCTCGATGGCGCGCGCGCCGATATCGGCGGCGAGGCAGCGGGCGACGAGCCCGTCCTCCACGGCCGGCGTCCAGGCGAGCCGCGCCCCGTGGGCGCCCGCGAAGCGCTCCCGCACCCGCTCCAACTGCAGCCGGGCGATGCGGCCCAGGATCTCGGGCGTGAGCGGGCGGTAGGGCACGATCGTCACCCGCCCGAGGAAGGCCGGCTTGAAGTGGCGGAGCAGTTCCGGGCGAATCGCCTCCACCAGCGCCTCGCCCTCCGGCATCGTCTCCGGGTCGGCGGCCAGTGCCGCCAGCGTGTCGGAGCCGGCATTGGCGGTCAGGATGATCGTGGTGTGGCGGAAGTCGACGTCGCGTCCCTCGCCGTCGCGCAGGCTCCCCTTGTCGAACACTTGGTAGAAGACGTCCTGCACGCTCGGATGCGCCTTCTCGACCTCGTCGAGGAGCAGGATGCCGTAGGGGCGCCGCCGCACCGCTTCGGTCAGCACGCCGCCCTCGCCGTAGCCGACATAGCCCGGCGGCGCGCCGACCAGCGAGGAGACCTTATGCTCCTCCTTGAACTCGGACATGTTGACGACGGTCAGGCTCGCCTCGCCGCCGTGCAGGGCCTCGGCCAGCGCCAGCGCCGTCTCGGTCTTGCCGACGCCCGAGGTGCCCGCCATCAGGAACACGCCCGGCGGCTTTCGCGGGTCGGCGAGTCCGGCGCCCGCGGTGCGGATCGCCGCCGCGATGGTGGCGAGTGCCGGATCCTGGCCGGTGACGCGCGCGCGCAGACGCGCCTCGAGATCCTGCGCAGCCCGCGCGGCATCGCGCACGAGCCGCCCGACCGGGATGCCGGTCCAGCGGGCGATCACCGCGGCCACCGCCGCGCGGTCGACCTCCGGGTGGATCAGCGGCGTCTCGCCCTGAAGCCGGACGAGTTCGGCTCGAAGGCTTGCCTGACGATCGTGGATCTCGTCGCGGATCTCGGCCCCGTCCTGCGCCCCGGCACCATCGATCGCCGCAATCTCGGCCACGAGCGCGCGCTCGTGGCCGAGCCGGTCGCGCAGCGCCGACAGTCGCTCTTCGGCCTCGGCGAAGCGGGCGTCGAGTTCGGCGAGGACCGCCGGGTCGGCGCCGGGATCGCGCGCGACGGCGACGCGCTCCGCCTCCAGGCCGGCGAGGTCCGCCCGCAGATCCTCGATCGCGGGCGGATCGGCCTGGTGTCCGATCGCCACCGCGGCCGCGGCGGTGTCGAGCACGCTCACGGCCTTGTCGGGCAATTGCCGGGCCGGCAGGTAGCGGGCCGAGAGGCGCACCGCCTCGACGACGGCGGCGTCGCGGATGGTGACGCCGTGATGCGCCTCCAGCGCGGGCACGAGCCCGCGCAGCATCCGGGCGCCGGTCGCCTCGTCGGGCTCGGCCACCTTCACCACCTGGAAGCGGCGGGTCAGCGCCGGGTCGCGCTCGATGTGGCGCTTGTACTCGGACCAAGTGGTGGCCGCGATCGCCCGCAGCTCGCCCCGCGCCAGGGCGGGCTTGAGAAGGTTGGCCGCGTCGCTTCCCCCGGCTTGGTTGCCGGCGCCGATCAGCGTGTGGGCCTCGTCGATGAACAGGATGACCGGCACGGCGGCCGAGCGGCAGGCGGCGATCACCGCGGTCAGCCGCCGTTCGAACTCGCCCTTCACCCCGGCGCCCGCCTGGAGCAGGCCGAGATCGAGGGCACGGATGCAGGCCTTGCGCAGCGGCTCGGGCACGCTGCCCTCGGCGATGCGCAGGGCCAGCGCCTCGACCACCGCGGTCTTGCCGACGCCGGCCTCTCCGGTGAGGATCGGGTTGTTCTGGCGCCGCCGCAGCAGCACGTCGACGACCTGCCGCAGCTCGGCCTCGCGCCCGATCACCGGGTCGATCCGCCCGGCCCGCGCCTCCGCCGTCAGATCGAGCGTGTAGCGATCGATCTCAGGGCCGTCCTGACCTGCCGCCGCGCCGGATGTTCTCTCCGGGGTCTCCGCGGGCACATCCGTCGCGTGCGTCTCCGCCGCGCCCGGATCGATCCGCAGCGAGGGGGCGACATCGCGGATCGCGGCCCGCAGGGCCGTGGAGGTGGTCAGCGCCAGGACGAGGTCGGCCGGGGCGACCGCGTCGCGGCCGAAGCGGAGCGAGGCGGTGAGCCACGCCTCCTCGATCCAACCGAGGGTGCCCCGCGCCAGGGAGGGCGCGCCGCTGCCGCTGCGCCGCATCCGGTCGAGGCCGCGGGTCAACTCGGCCCGGACGGTCTCCACCGGGCAGCCCAGCGCCCGCAGATTCGCGCAGAACCGCTCCCCCTCCTCGGTCAGCGCGAGCAGCCAGTGCTCCACCTCGACGCTGCCGTGCTCACGCCCGACCGCGAGCCCGACGGCCCGCTCCAGCGCTCGGCGCAGGCCGGGATCGAGGCGGCCCACGACCACGTGCAGGTCGAAGGTCGGCATACGGGGCAACTCTCCTTCTGGTGGTATCAATGAAGGCGATTTATAGCGCAAGCCGGACGCCTGGAAACCCCACGAACCCGGATCTTTTACGAGTTAGACGGCAAAAATCGGAGGATTTCTCAATCTATGGACGACTTACGTATCCGATCCAGACTCTTTGGACTGATAAAATTTGACGATCCGGTATCAATCCGTCCCGTTTGACAGAAAATTCAACCGGGCGCCTTCACCTACCCGGGCGCTTGCCCTAGAAACTGCTGCGGACTGAAATCTAAGCTCCTGTATGCCGCTTGATCTTGCTGAAATCCTGAATCACATTCGAGAGGAAGATCCGGTCGGGCCGGATCTCCGGACCGATCTCAATGCGGATTCACCCTACCTCCGGTTGAAGGACGCCCGCTCGCAGGCGCGCTCGGCCGAGCGTGCGGCGGAGGCCGCGGGTGAGCCGGTGACGGTGCCGGCTGGCTGGATCGCGGTGCGCGCGCTCGCCCGCGAGGTTCTGGCGAGCCGCAGCAAGGATCTGGAGGTCGCCGCCTGGCTGATCGAGGCCCTGGTCCGGACCGAAGGCTTCGCCGGCCTCGCCGCCGGCTTCACCCTGATCGACGGCCTGATCGACCGCTACTGGCCGGACCTCCACTCCATCGACGAGGACGACGCCGAGGGGCGGCTCTCGCCGCTGGCGGGCCTCAACGGCATCGGCGGCGAGGGCGTGCTGATCCAGCCGATCCGCATGGTCTCCCTGCTGCCGGGCCACCCCTTCGGCGCCCACGCCCTCTGGCACACCCGCAGCGGCGGGCGCGAGGCGGCGCGCCCCGGCCAGGACTTCCTGGAGGCGCGGGCGCAGACGGGCTCCGATGCCCTGCGGAGGCAGGCCGAGGCGGCGCGGGCGGCCCACAAGGCCTTCCAGCGCATGAGCGCGACCCTCGACGCCTTCTGCGGCAGCGCCGCGCCGCCCCTCGCCAACATCCGCACCGTGCTGGAGGAGGTGCTCGACGTCTATCGCGGCCTGCTCGGCACGGCGTGGCAGGCGGAGCCGAACCCGGGGCCGGCGGAGAGCCCAGCCCCGCCCGAGACCGCCGTGGCGGCACCCGCGCCGAAGCCCGACGGGTTCCGCCCCGCCGCCCGCGAGATCGCGAGCCGCGACGAGGCCTTCGACGAACTCCTGAAGGTCGCCGCCTTTTTCCGGCGGACCGAGCCGCACTCGCCGATCTCCTACGCCCTGGAGACCGTGGTTCGACGGGGGCGGATGACGCTCCTCGACCTCCTCGGCGAGTTGATTCCGGACGGCGAGCGGCGCGGGCAATTCCTGCGGCAGGCCGGAATCGAGACCGGCGAGGGTCGCGGGCCATGAGGCCGGACCGGCCGAGATCCGGCGGCGCGTGCCGTCGCATGCCCGTCTTCGGGGCGGGAGCGGGCCGCGGCCCCGCTCGCCCGCCCTCGCCCGACCACCCTTTCCGCTGAAGAGGAGCGCGCGTGTCCAGCATTCACGAGAAGCTCGAACGGGTGCGCAAGCCCCGCGTCCACATCAAGTACGAGGTGGAGACCGAGGGCGCCCTGGTCGAGAAGGAGCTGCCCTTCGTGGTCGGCGTGCTCGGCGACTTCACGGGCGACCCGACCCAGCCGCTCAAGCCCTTCCGCGAGCGCAAGTTCATCCAGATCGACCGGGACAATTTCGACGAGGTCATGGCCCGGATGGCGCCGGGCCTGAACCTGATGGTCGACAACACGCTGGCCGACGACGGCACGCAGATGCCCGTGCGCCTGCGCTTCGACCGGCTCGACGATTTCGAGCCGGCGGCGATCGTCCGGCAGGTGCCGGCACTCGCCCGGCTGTTCGAGACCCGCAACGAGCTGCGCGACCTGCTCACCAAGGCCGACCGCTCGGAGGATCTCGAACTGCTGCTGGAGCGGATCCTGCAGGACGACGGCCAGCTGCGGCGGCTCGTCGACGAACTCGACCGGAACGGTCCGGCCCCCTCCGCCCCGACCTCCGCACCGACCTCCGACGGAGCCGCCTGACCATGTCGAACGACACGCAGACCGGGCCGCAGGGCGGCCCAGAGGCCCGCCCGGAAACGCGCGACGTGACCGGCGCGATCGGCGCGGGCGCCGGCCTGCTCGATTCAGCGATCGCGGCGACCAAGCAGACCGCCCCCGACCGCGCCGAGGACCTGCTGCGGACGCTCACCCAGAGCGCCCTCGAAGGCACGGTGAGCTTCGAGCGCAACCTCACGGTCACGATCAACCGGGCGATCGCCGAGATCGACGCCCGCATCTCGCGCCAACTCGCCGCGATCATGCACCGGCCCGAATTCCTGAAGCTCGAAGGCTCGTGGCGCGGGCTGAAATACCTCGTCCACAACAGCGAGACCTCGACCAATTTGAAGATCCGGGTGATCAACGTCTCCAAACGCGAACTCGCCAAGGATCTGCTCAAGGCCGCCGAGTTCGACCAGAGCCAGATCTTCAAATCGATCTACGAGAACGAGTTCGGCACCCCCGGCGGCGAGCCCTACGGCGCGCTGATCGGCGACTACGAGTTCTCGAACCATTTCGAGGACATCGAGATGCTTCAGGGGCTCTCGGGGGTGGCCGGCGCCGCCTTCGCGCCGTTCATCGCGGCGGCGAGCCCGAAGCTGTTCGGCTTCGAGGATTTCCGCGATCTCGCCCGGCCGCGCGATCTGGAGAAGATCTTCGACACGGTCGAGTACGCCAAGTGGCGCTCCTACCGGGATTCGTCCGATTCCCGCTTCGTCACGCTCACCATGCCGAGGGTTCTCGCGCGCCTGCCCTACGGGCGCGAGACCCGGATGGTCGACGAGTTCGACTATCAGGAGGCCCCCGGCGTCCCCGGCGAACGGCTCGCCATGGCGCACGAGCATTATTGCTGGTCGAACGCCGCCTACGTGCTCGGCGCCCGCCTCACCGACGCCTTCGCCAAGACGAACTGGGCCACCGCGATCCGCGGCGCCGAGAGCGGCGGCAAGGTCGAGTCCCTGCCGATGCACGTCTTCCAGAGCGACGACGGCGACCTCGACCTGAAATGCCCGACCGAGGTCGGCATCACCGACCGGCGCGACGCGGAGCTGGGCAAGCTCGGCTTCCTGCCGCTGTGCCACTACAAGAACACCGACTACGCCGTGTTCTTCGGTGCGCAGACCACGCACAAACCCGCGAAGTACGACCGGCCGGAGGCGACCGCGAACGCCGCGATCTCCGCGCGCCTGCCCTACATCATGGCCACCGCCCGCTTCGCCCATTATTTGAAGGTGATCGGCCGCGACAAGATCGGCTCCTTCATGGAGGCCGAGGATTGCGAGAAGTGGCTGAACCGCTGGATCGGCAACTACGTCAACGCCAACGACGAGGCCGGGCCGGAGATGAAGGCGCGCTATCCCCTGCGCGAGGCCAAGGTCGAGGTGCAGGAGATCCCGGGTCGGCCCGGCTCCTACAACGCGGTGGCCTGGATGCGGCCCTGGCTGCAGATGGAGGAACTGACCACCTCGCTGCGCATGGTCGCCCGCATCCCGCGCCAGGGCTGATGGGAGGATGTCGGCGGCTCCCGGATCGGATCGAGAAGATCGTACGGTCGGGCAGGAATCGGACGTTCGGGACCGTCTATCCGCGGTCGTTCGCGCCTTTTCCCGTCCGGGCTACGCTCTCCTCGATGGCGGCCTTTTCGAGGACCTGCCGCTCTTGTTGAGGCGCGCGGGCCTCTTTGCCCGCTCGCTGTTTCTCGACCACGCCGACAAGGAGGTCGAGGCGGCCGGCCCTTGGCTCGTGGCGCTCGACCAGGGCGAGGACACGTTGGCCAAAGTCTTCGCCTTGGCAGGGACCGCGCCGGCCGTGGTGTTCTGGTCGTGCCCGGGCGGCGATAGGATGCTGTACCGGCACCTGCGCGCGCTCAACAGGGTCAGAATTCCGGCCTGGGCTGCGAATGGTCTCGCGGGACCGGCGCGCTCACAGAGCGCCGAGACCTTCGAGACCGTCCTGTTTCGGCACTGGGACCCGCACGTGCTCGGCGCCCTGATGCCCGTCCTTGAAGCAGACCAGTTCGCGCGCATCATGGGGGCGGCCGAGGAGATCGCCTTCGCGGCACCCGACTTCGGTGGTCTGAAGCGGATCCTCAAGGATGCGTCCTGGCCTCCGGCGTCGAGCGGCATGCTGACGATCGGCTCCGCGCAGGCCGACGCCCTCAACCAGCGTCGCCTGGAGGCCTCCCGGCGGCGCATCGCGGGCTACCTGCGCGAGAGCGCGCCCGTGATGACGGAGCACGCGACGGACCGGCAACTGCTCGACTTCGTGCGCGAGAGCGAACGGCACGGACGGGCGCTCGGCCTCGAAAGCGAGGCCGCACACGGCCGCTGGGCCTACCTGATGCTGCGCAGCGAAGGGCGCATCCTGCACACGCCGCGGGCCATCGCGTTCATCCGAACGGGAGACGCCCATCCGGACGAACAGGTCCGCGAGCTTCTCGCTCGGACGGCGTCGGCCATCAGACGGCGCGAGGCGGATCGGATGCCGGGGCGCGGTCCTTGACCGGAACTTTCGAGGGTATCGGGGAGGTCGGGCTCGGCGCGATCGGGGCCGGCGTGGGCGGTGCGCTCGGGACCGGGGCCGGTGCTGCGATCGGGGCCGGCCTCGGAGCGGGCGCGGGGACGCTGGTCCTCCCAGGGGGTGGTACGATCGGTCTGGGCGCTGCCGGCGCCGCGGCCGGCGGGGCCGTCGGCGGCGGGTTCGGAGCGACGGTGGGAGGCGGTCTCGGCTGGACTGTCGGGGGCGGGGTGGGCCGCGGTCTCGACTGGGTCTTCGGAACGGGCGACAGCACGGCGACCGACAAGGCCAATGCTGCGAAGGGCCTCAGCGAGGGCAATAAGGCGAATTGCGCCGATCAATGCATGGAGTCGCGTCAGTATAAAAAGCCAAAACGCGGTTCAGGAAAAGAAAAAGCAGACGATGTTCCGTCAGACTTTGAAGGTGAGCGACCATACATCGACGAGAATGGCAAACAATTCGCTGACCGGCTGGTTGGGAAAGGTGCGCCTAAAGGACCCGGATCAGTTTGGAATAAGATAAAAAAATGGGGCGACCGGGGTTTCGAGTAAGATTTCGAAATCGAAAATCATACGGAGATACAAATGCCGCAAACCGTTCATTTGCTTTATCATATTCATGAATTCTCTGATATAGATCGGGAGGATGACGTGAAGCTCATCGGTGTTTACCTTAGCCGAGAGGATGCCGAGGCAGCTCAACGGCGTGCGGAAATCTTACCTGGATTCAAGGATGACAAAGAGGGATTTCAAATCCACCCTTACACTGTCGGAGAAGATCATTGGAAAAGCGGATTTGAGACAATTATTTATCGTGATAAATAAAATTAGCCCTGTGATTCTTGTCGATTGAGTCTTTTGCGTCAACGGTATGGTTTAAAGTTTTATATATAGTAAAATGAATTCGTATTATTTGAATATCGCACGGGATTAAGTTTTGGCCGTGGACAAATTCATCGGACATAACGATTTGAGGCGTAGTATGAAGCCAAACTTAGGATAGCTGAAACGAAATGGATTATGAAGTAAATTTTTTATATCAAAACCAAACAAAAATGAGTTCGAGGCTCTTTCCGGCCAAGTCGGCATCGATTCAAGATCTATCTTTAACCTAACGCATGCTCAGTTAGATCAAAAATTCCACACGGAAATCAGGTCTCGGCTATGAAAAATTTCATCGAACGCGAAGACCTTACTACCGATATGGCTCCCAAACAGGAGTGGCTAAAGCGAAACGGTTTTCATGGCATTCTCTTCATTGAGTCGCCAAACAAATCTGATTTTGAAAATTTAATCACTCTAATGTCGATCAGTTCGAGGCCCACTTTCAACATTACGCACGCTCAGTTTGATGATGATTTCAGTTTTTCTTCGGTAGGAAGCGCAGACGCTACCTTCGACGAATTTTTCAATTTCGGTCATGAGGAAGTCTTCATTGAAGTCATTTTTTCATCCGCAAGGTACGTAATCTGGATTCCATCTGAACACAAGTTTTACGGCATATTTGGTGCGCCCGCCTGCCTGAATAATATCTTCGGAACGGATACAAACTCGCTAAAGTCAGAGATATTACACTTCGCCTATGAACCATTTTTCAACAAAAGGACAAAAAACTATATTATGTCAGCTGTCGATGCTTACTTCACCGTGAAGTGAGTGCTTTCTCAGACACCCGAAGCTGGTCGCCGAACACGTTGCAGCTCGGCTGTGGGCAGGCACAAGCGCAGGAATCGGAGGCGATGTCCCGAGAGGCCATGAAACTCGCTGCGGCGCTCGCGCGGATCGACCGCCTCATTGCGCTGATCGACCGGAGCCTCAACCGGGCGGTCAACGCGATCCTGCACCATCCCGACTTCCAGGCCCTGGAGGCACGCTGGCGCGGGCTCGCCTACCTCGTTGTCGCGGCGCGAGGGACCGACAACGTCGCGGTGAAGCTGCTGGCCGTGTCCTGGCGCGAACTCGCCCGCGACTTCGAGCGCGCGGTGGAGTTCGACCAGAGCCACCTGTTCGAACTGGTCTACGCGCGGGAATTCGGCATGCCCGGCGGCGAGCCCTTCGGGCTGCTGCTCGGCGACTACGCGGTCGGCCACCGGATCGATCCGGCGCAGCGCACCGACGACATCTCCGCGCTCCAGGGCATCGCGGGCGTGGCGGCGGCGGCCTTCGCGCCCTTCCTGGCGGCGCTGCGGCCCGAGACCCTGGCGCTCGACGGCTTTGCCGATCTCGACGGCCTGCCGAACCTCGCCGCCGCCTTCGAGGGGCCGGATTTCGTGCGCTGGAAGAGCCTGCGCGCCCGCGAGGATTGCCGCTTCGTCGGGCTGCTCGCGCCCCGTATCCTGATGCGCACGCCCCACCGGGCCCACCACCGCCCCCGCCCCGACGGCTTTCCCTTCGAGGAGGTGGTGCGGGCGGAGGGGCGGGAGCTGCTCTGGGGCAGCCCGGTCTACGCCTTCGCCCGGGTGGTGCTGCGTGCCTTCGGGGTCTCAGGCTGGTTCGCGGACCTGCGGGGCGCCCCCCAGGATCAGGCGGGCGGCGGGCTCGTCACCGACCTGCCGACGCTCAGCTTCGACACCGACCGGCCGGGGCTCGCCGCGCAGCCGCCGGTCGAGATCCGCCTCACCGCGAACCAGGAGCGGCAGCTCTCCGACCACGGCATCATCCCCGTGGGCGCCCTGCCCTTCACCGCCGCCCTCGTCTTCAACGCCAACCCCTCGCTGCACCGCCCCGCCCGCGCCGCCGGGCCTGCGGCGGAGGAGAACGCGCGGCTCGCGGCCATGCTGCAATACGTGCTCTGCGCCTCCCGCTTCGCCCACACCCTCAAGGTGATGATGCGCGATCAGGTCGGCCGGCTCGGCGGCGCGGCGGCGGTCGAGGGGCTGATCGTCGATTGGCTCGCCCAGTACCGCCTCGGCAGCGACAGCGCCGCGCCGGAGCTGAAGGCACGCTACCCCCTGCGCGACGCGGGCGTCGAGGTGCGCGAGATTCCCGGCCGTCCCGGCGTGCTCGGCTGCACCCTGCGCCTCCAGCCGCACTTCCAGCTCGACGACGTGGCGGCGAGCTTCCAGCTCGTCGCCGAGGTCACCACCGCCCAGAACGCGGCCTGAGCCCGCGACCCGCAACGAGGCCCGCATGACCGCGCTCGACACTCCCTCCACCCTCACCGAGCACCTCGCGGCCGGGCGCCTCGACGCGGCCGCAACCGCCGCAGCCCAGGCCGTGAAGGCGAGACCCGCGGATACCGCCGCCCGCGCGATGCTCGCCGAATTGCTGATCCTCCAGGGCGCCCTCGACCGGGCCGAGGCGCAGTTGCAGGTCGCGACCGAGCAGGCACCCGCCGAGGCTCCGGCCATCGCCCTGCTGCGCCACCTCCTGCGCGGGGCCACCGCCCGCGTCGCGTGGTACGAGACCGGCGCGGTGCCGGACTTCATCGACGGGCCGACCCCGCGGCAGGCGGAGGCGATGCGCCTCGCCCTCGCTGTGCGGGCGGGCGATGCGGAGGCCGCTGCAGCGGCGCGCCAGGCGCTGGAGGCGATGCCGCCGGTCCGCGCCCGGATCGACGACGGCCCGGCGGAGGAGACCCGCGACGTCTGCGACCTGTCGCAGGCGGGGCTGGAGGTGCTGACGCTGGCCGGCCGCTATCTCTGGCTCGCGCCGGAGCGGGTGGAGAGCCTCGCCTTCGCGCCCCCGAAGCGCCCGCGCGACCTCCTCTGGCGCCGCTGCGAGACCCGCCTGCGCGACGGGCGCGAGGCGACCTTCCTCGTCCTCGCCCAGTACCACGACCCGGACGCGAACGAGGCCGAGCGCCTCGCCCGCGAGACCGCCTGGATCGATGCGCCCGGCGGCGCGGTGCGCGGGCGCGGCCAGCGGGTCTGGCTCGTCGGCGAGGCGGCGCGCGACCTGCTCACCCTCGCGCGCGTCGCCTTCGAGGCCTGAGCCGATGCGGCTGCAGCCCTCCCTCCTCGACCGCCTGATCGACGACGAGCCCGAGCGCGCCGTCGATCCGCCGCGGGCGCGCTCCGAAGAGCTGCGGCGGGTGCGCGAGGGGTTCCGGCGCGACCTCGAAGCCCTGCTCAACACCCGCCGCCTGCCCGCGACCCCACCGGCCGCGCTCGGTGCCTTGCGCGAGGCGCTGCCGCATTACGGCGTCGAGGATTTCGTCGGCGCGCCGCTCGCCACGCCCGAGCAGCGCACCGACCTCGCCCGGGCGCTGGAGGCGACGATCCAGGCCTTCGAGCCGCGCTTCCGCGCCGTCCGCGTGAGCGTGCTCAAGGGCCGCGACCCGCTGGAGCGCCTGCTGCGCATCCGCATCGAGGCGGCAGTCCATCTTGGGTCCGACACCGGCCAGGCCCCCGAACCCGTCGCCTTCGAGACCGCCCTCGACCCGGCGATCCGCAGTTTTCTGGTGGAGAGCCGCCATGACGGATGAGATCATCGGCCCGGCCGCGTCGTCCGGGGAGACGGCGCCCTCGGGCCCATTCCCCGAGCGCTTGGCCGAACGGGCGCGCACCTTCGGGCCGGACGGCTGCGCCGTGCTCGACGGCGGATTGTTCGACGACCTGCCGGACGAATTGCGGCGCGCGGGCCTGTTCGGGCGCTCGCTGTTCCTCGACCACGCGGATGCCGAGATCGAGCGGGCGGGTCCGTGGCTGGTGGCGCTGGCGCAGGGCGCGGACGCGCCTGAGCGCATCTTCGCCCTGGTCGGCGGCCGGCCGGGCGTGGTGTTCTGGTCCTGCGCTGACGGCGAGGCCGTGCTGTATCACCACCTGCGCACCCTCAACATGGTCCGTATTCCGGCCTGGGCGGCGGCGGGCGGGAGCGAGCCGCCGGAGGACGGCTCGGGGATGGAGGACGAGACCGTGCTGTTCCGGCACTGGGATCCGCGCGTGCTCGGGGCGCTGCTGCCGGTGCTGGAGGCGGCGCAGTTCGCCCGCATCGTGGGCCCCACCGCCGAGATCGCGCTCTGGGCGGAGGATTACGGAGGCTTGAAGCGGGTGGTCGCCGATCCGGATTGGCCAGTTGCGACAGGCGGAATGCTCACCATTCGGTCAGAGCAGGTCGCCATGTTGAGCGATCGGCGCGTGCAGGCCTCTCGCCGCCGCATCATGACCTTCCTGCGTGAAACTGTTCCGGAACATGCGTCAAAGCGCAACGATGTTGAGCTTTACCAAGACGTGATGCGATATGAGGTTTCGGCTCGGAGCTTCGGGCTCACCTCCGAGCGCTCATTCGGGAAATGGGCGCATCTGATGGCGATGAGTGGTGAGACGATCGCGCAGCGCGAAAGCCCTCTGCATCGATACCTGACGACTGCGCCGGGACGACCAGACGACAAGTTGGCGGCGCTCGTTGCGGAGATGATCGCGGTGGGGCGTCGCGTCGAGCGGGGAGCCTGACACATGGCTGTCGTAGCGCTTTTACCTGCTATCGAAGGTCTCGCTGCTGCTGCAGGCTGGGCTTACCGGGCTTACCGCGGATATCGTGTCATTGAAGGTGCGAAGCGGCTGGAAGAGATGGCGCGTGGAGGCAACGCCGTTCTCAATGAAGCGAAGCCGGAAGAATGTGTGGGAAAATGCGCTGACGCAAAAAACAAACCGAAGACAAAAGAAGATGTTTTGAATGATGCCACGCGAGATCCGGACAAGCCAACTCTCAAGGATGGCACAGAACAATATAAAAAGCCGGGAGGAATGTCAGCGGCCGACGCAGACTTCGACTCGATGCAGCCTGGAAACGTGAAATCGCCTGGCGGCAACGTGCGCATCGGCGAGCTTAGCGATGGAACCCAAGTCGTGGTGAGGCCGAGAAGCGTTCCATCTCTGGAGATAAATCCACCAAACGCTCCCCCCGCGATCATCAGGTATAAATAAAGGCCATCCACTATGTCATTCGATTTGTTAGATCCTGCGAAAAAATGTGCTTTGTCAGAAGCTGTCGCTCCTGCATTCGACATCGATCCAGGCTTTGGAGCGTTTTATCATCCTGATTTCCTCAAAAGAAAGCAGTGGGTGGCGGCAATTTTCGAAGGAGATTTTCGTGATGATGGCGACCAGATCTGTCAAGGCCTTTCCAGTGCCGGGATTTTTACGGTCGCGTGTGGTGGACTAGCAGAGTACATGACCGACTGGTACTCGCTGTCGCCTCAGGAGGGCGATTTGAAGGAGGTGCGCAATAAATATTTTGAGCCGTCTTATTTTATTTCTGATTATCTGGAAAGCTTCTGCATAGTTTCTGACAGCGACTATTATTGGAGCATTGCTGCAGATATAGACAAAATCGAAAATAAATTCGAAATAAATATAAAAAAATGCATCAGTGAGTTTAGAAGTGACATTGCTGCTTTTTCCACCAGCGACGACGAACACTCTCGCAAGATCGGATCGATGCTCCAGAGATATCTCGAAATTTGTGAAGCATCTCTTGGCAATGCAACCCGCATCGACGGGCGAATATAAACTTGGACAAGCATCCTTCTGTTTTCCAAAATCGGGGTAACAAGAGCATGCCGAACAGTCTATTCGAGGCCATAGAGGCATGTGACGTGTCGCGGGTGGAAGCTCTGTTGCAGCGTGGCGCCGACCCGGATCAGGTCGAGGACGGGTATCTCGGGCGCAGCCCCCTGCATGTGGTAATCGCGGAGCTTGAGCACGACGCAGCCCTGGCGATGGTGCGGCTCCTGCTCGCGCACGGGGCGGATATCGAGCGAACCTCGCTCGGCTTCGGCGGCGGGACGCCACTCCTCTGCGCGCTGTTCAACGGACACGACGCAATGGCGCGGTTCCTGCTCGAGGCCGGCGCGGACCCGAATACCCCCGGTGGCGAGGGCGACAGTCCGCTCCGCTGGTGCGTCGAGGACGGAGACCACGACTTCGCCCGCCTCCTGCTGGCCGGGGGCGCCTGCCGGACGATGAATCTGCCCGGCGGCTTCGAGGGGCGGACTGCCTTGGGCATGGCAGTGAACCGCTTGGACGTGGCGATGGCGGATCTGCTCCTCGAAGCCGGTGCCGATCCGGACGCCCCCGATCTGGACGGGAGGTGTGCGGTCGAGAGACTGCCGCCGGTCGATCGCTGTGCGCCCGCCGTCAGAGCCGAGATCGTCCGCGCTCTGACCGGGAGGCCGTGACGGACCGGGTCCTGCGTCGGGAGCGGAGCGTGCCGGCTCTCGGCGATGCTGGCCGCATTCGGCGGGCCCGCCGCGCCCGACAGGAAAGCGGGCCGAGCGCCGGCGCTCCGGCGGGACAGAAACCGGCCGTCGTCTCGTGGTGCCGTGGTCGCGGCCGGACGCCCGCCCTATCCTCGGTTGCGGGCGCGCCCCTGCCGCATCCGTGCCCTGAGGCTCGCCCGGACCCGGAGCCGTCCCCGTGAACGACCGCCTCTACGGCCAATACAATTCCGAGCTCGAAGCTCTGCGCGGGCTCGGCGGGCAGTTCGCGCGGGCGCATCCCAAGATCGCCGGGCGGCTGCGGCTGTCGCCGGACGCGGTCGACGATCCCCACGTCGCGCGCCTGATCGAGAGCTTCGCCTTCATCGCCGCCCGCCTGCGGCTGAAGCTCGACGACGACTTTCCCGAGATCAGCGAGTCGCTGCTCGAATTCCTCTATCCCCACTACCTCGCGCCGATCCCGGCGCTCGCGGTCACCCAGCTCGATTTCCCCCCCGACCTCAAGCAGGCGATCGTGCTGCCCCGCGGGGCGAGCGTGGAGAGCGAGCCGGTCGAGGGCGACATCTGCCGCTTCCGCACGACGCAGGAGGTGGCGCTCTGGCCGGTGCGGGTCTCGGCCGCCGCGCTCACCGGGCGGCCTCTCGTGGCGCCGCCCTGCCCGCACGTGGAGGCGCCGGCGAGCCTGCGCCTCGTGATCGAGACGCTCGATCCCGCCGTCAGCTTCACCGATCTCGGCCTCGACACCCTGCGCTTCTATCTCCGCGCGCCCTGGCGGCAGGCGGTGGCGCTCTACCAGCTCCTGCTCAACGAGTGCCTGGAGATCGCGCTCGCCGACCACCCGGAGGACCGCTCGGCCAGCTTCATCGGGCCGGGCGCGATCCGGGCGGTAGGGTTCGCGCCGGAGGAGGCGGTGCTCCCCCCCGCCCCGCGCGCGCATCCGGCCTACCGGCTGCTCACGGAGTTCTTCGCCTACCCCCAAAAGTTCCTCTACCTCGACCTGTCGCGGATCTCCGCCCGCACCCTGCGGCGGGCGGGCAACCGGCTGGAGATCTTCTTCTATCTCTCCCGCCACGCCGCCGACCTGGAGCGGGCCTGCGCGCCAGGCACCTTCGCACTCGGCTGCACCCCGGTGGTCAACCTGTTCGAGCAGCGGGCCGAGCCGGTGGTGCTGACGCGCGCGATGCAGGAATACCCGATCGTGCCCGATTCCCGCCGCCACGCGACCCGCGAGGTCTACGCGGTGGAGCGGGTGACGCTGACCGACCGGGCCGGGCAGGGCCGGGACGCGACCCCGCTGTTCGGCCGCACCCTGACCGGCGCCGAGGGGGCCGGCGCGCTCTACTGGCAGCTGCGCCGCCGGCACCTGCCCGAGAGCGGCGAGGGCACGGATGCGCGCCTTGCCCTCGTCGATGGCGACGCCTCGCCCGCCTCACCGACCGATTCCGTCCTCTCGGTCGAGACCACCTGCCTCAACCGCGACCTGCCGGCCCGCCTGCCCTATGGCGGCGAGCACCCGCTGCTGAAGGTTTTGCGCGGCCCCGGCGAGGTCGGGCGCCTGCGGGCGCTGACGCCCTTCACCCCGACGCTGCGGCTGGAGCCCGGCGACGGCCTGCTCTGGCGGCTGATCTCCCAGCTCACCCTCAACCACCTCTCCCTGTCGAATTCCGAAGGCGGGCCGGAGGCGCTGCGCGAGATCCTGCGCCTCTACGACTACCGGGACGCCCCCGAGACCCGCAGCCTGATCGATGCCATCGTCTCGGTGACGCACCGACGCGCCACCGCCCGGGTGCCGGAAGGGAGCCTCGCCCGCGGGCTCGACGTGACGGTCGAGGTCGATGGCCGCTTCGCCGAGCCCGGCGCCGCCTTCCTGCTGGGCCAAGTGCTCGACCGCTTCCTCGGTCTCTACGTCAACCTCAACAGCTTCACCCGGCTGAGCCTGCGCCTGCGCGGGGCCTCGCAGCCGCTCAAGACCTGGGCGCCCCGCTCCGGCGCAAGGCCGCTGGCGTGAGCGCGCCCGAGATTCCGGAACGCCTCGGCGACCGGCTCGCCGCCGAGATCGACCGCTTCGATCCGTTCGAGGCCCTGCGCCTGATCGAGGCGTTCCGCCCGGCGCCGCGGCCGGAGGACGACGAGGCGCTGCCCGAGCCGCCCCTCGTCGTCGGGGCGCTGACGAGCCGCCACGTCGCCACGCCGCTGGCCCCTGCCGGGCAGTTCGGGCTCGACCGGCGCGGCCCGCCCGAGGCCGCCTTCCTGGGGCTCGCCGGGCCGCTCGGCCCCCTGCCGCCGGTCTATACCGAGGTGTCCCTGCGCGAGCGCCGGGCGCGCAGTCCGGGGCTCGCCGCATTCCTCGACCTCTTCGTCGCCCGCGCGGCGGCGGCCTTCCTCGACGCCGACGAGAAGTACCGGCTCCCGGCGCGGATCGCCCGGCCGGGCAGGCGCAGGGACACGGAGCCCGTCGACCGGATCGGCGAGGCACTGCGGGCGCTGGCCGGCCTGATGCTGCCGGCTCACCGCGACCGCCTCGCCACGCCCGACGCGGAGTTGCTGCCCTATGCCGGCCTGCTCGGACGCGAGGTTCGCTCGGCCGCCGCTCTCGAAGTGCTGCTGGCCGACCGGCTCGGCCTGCCCGTGCGGATCGAGCCCTTCCGGGTCCGCCGCCTGCCGATCGCGCCGGAGGAGCAGACCCGGCTCGCCGGCCCGAACCCGGCCTATGGCCGCCTCGGGATCGACGCGGTGGCGGGGGCGGGCGTGCTCGACGCGACGAGCACCTTCCGGGTCGTGGTCGGCCCGGTCGGCGCCGCGGCCTTCGCGGCCCTCGCGCCGGGCAGCGCCCGCATGGCCGAACTCGTCGAGCTGGTCCGCCTCACCATGGATCCCGGCCTCGATTTCGACGTGCAGGTGATCCTGCGCAAGGAGGAGGTGCCGGAGGCGCAGCTCGGCGCGCGCCCGCCCTCCCTCGGCTGGAACGCCTGGCTGCGCCAGCTCCCGGCGGAGCGGGACGCGGACCAATCCGTGCACGATCCGATGCGGGGCGCGCTGTGAGGCCGCGCATTGGGTTCCCGGACGGTGATCGCTCCCGGGATCGCGCGTGCCTCCAAGGCTGCAGGTGATGATGTTTCCTCTCCGGTCCAGGCCACATCGTCGTCGAGGCCGGTACGGTCGAGGCGTCCGCGGAGCGCTCGCCGTCCTCCTGGCCAGCCCGGCCGCCGCGCAGGCACCCTCCCGGGACGCCGCGCCGCTGCTGACGCCGCGGCCCGTCTTCGTGCCCGGCCTCTACGAGACCGAGAGCCGCAACAGCCGCTTCCAGGACCAGGGCGTGAAGAGCCGCACCTGCCTCGCCTCGGCCGATTACGAGGCCTTCCGCCGCGAGACGATGGCGCAGTACACGGGCAATGCGGATTTCATGAAGGGCTGCCGGCTGAGCGAGACCCGCGACCTGCCCGACGGCTTCGCCTTCGCCATGGATTGCGACGGCTCCAAGGTCGTTCTTACCTTTCACTTCAAGCCGGATCTCGTGTCGAGCACCACCCAGACCCTGATCCTCGGCTACCCGAAAGCCTCCTCCGAGATCTTGACGCTGTCGCGCCGGGTCGGCGAATGCGAGGGGCAGGTGCCCGGCAAGGGGATGTGACGACGACCCCGGGTCGATCGCGACGGCTCCCCACACGGGCCGGCGAGGCGATCGGGCGGGGAGCGGGACCGCCTACGTCTCGATCCGGTCCGGGCCACCCGATCCCACCATGATACCGTAGCCCTTGGCGGAGCCGGCGGCGAGCCAGCGGTCGCTGCTGTCGCGGTCGTCCCAGTCGCTGAGGACGATGCCGAGGCGCTCGAACGCGAACAACGTGTCCTGCACGACGGCGTAGGCGCCGCCGTTCTCCTGCTTCAACCGCGCGACCAGCCGGTCAGGATCGGTGGTGAAGACATCCAGGCCGAAGACGGTCACGCCATTCGGTCGGGAGGGAAAGGTGGCATCGGTCAGACGCTCTGGATCGTAGCCGAGGATCACGTCGTAGCCGCGCGCGCCCTGGCCGCGCGACTCGCGGAGATCGTCCGGTGCATACTGCCTCTGTGAGCGTGGTGGCCCGAGTTGTGCGCTGATCGTCGAGCGCAGCATGCCGAAATCGAGCGGTCCAACACCGACGAGGGGCCTGATAATCCACTCACTCATGTTTTGTCCTTACCTTTCGGCAATAAGCCATGTTCCTCAAGGCACTCTCTATATAATCTTTCCTCTTCTATGGCCTCATCGTATCGTCCAGGATCGTCACGTTGCTTGGCAATATCCTTGACATTTTCGGCACTTTGTTCAAATGCCTTATCAAAATTGCCGCCCTCGATCAATTTTCTTTGGCTATCGCGTGCCTTTTGCCCACGGCCTCCGTAATCTGCTGTGTCTTGGTGATCCTCTGGCCTCATTTGGATCGCTGGACCGTCCTCGAGGCTCAATCCGAGCCCTTTGTAAGACTGCTTCGCCGGCATGTGGTGCGAGTCGAGTTCGTCGCCACGAGGCGAGCTTGTACCGACATCCTTGCCGTTACCGTGACCGCCTCCACGATAGGGCCCATCACCCTTGCCCTTCTTAAGATGCTCGCAGGGGTTCGCCGGCTTGCAGCCATTGCAATCGGTATCGGCTTCCGTCTTCGGCTTGGCCTTCGCCTTCTTCTGAGCCTCATCGACCTTCTCACTCAGCCAGCGGCCCCACGCGCGGCCGCTCTCCACCCCGTGCTGCGTGCCGGTGACGGCGCCGTATCCGCCGCCGATGGCCGCACCGCCGATGCCGCCGGCCAACGCGCCCCCTGCTGCGCCGGCCGGGATGGTGATGATCCCGCCCGGGCCACCGGTCGCGGCGCCGGCCAGGGTTCCAGCGCCGGCCCCGGCCACGCCGCCGATGCCGGCGCCGAGGACTCCGCCGACGGCTGCGCCTTTGACAAGCCCCCAGCCGCCGCCGGCCATTCCGCCGACGAGGCCGCCGATCGTCTCGAGGCCGTAACTCACGGCCGGCCCCCGACGGCGGGGCCGGCCCCGCTCGAGCCGCGGACCGACCGCGAGGTGGCATCCATGATGTCCTCGAGATGATCGTCGGGCGAGCGCACGCCGTTGCGGATGTAGGAGGACACCGCCGGGTCTTCACCGATCCGCCCCCGCGTGATCATCATCAGGAAGGCCCAGCGGCAATGTCCGGCTTCCGTGACGATCCCGAGGGTCCGTGCCCGCGCCTCGCTCGCCAGCACATGAGCACGCAGGTCTGCCTCCGACGTTCCGTCGAGCGCACCGTCGGCGAGATCGCGCAGATAGGCCGAGACGCTTCTCCGCCGGGCCTCGATCCGGCGCTCGCTGAGCGCGCGCATCTGCTCCGACCGGATCGTGAGCATCCCGAGCGCGGCTTCGGGCCAACTCAGATCGACCGGGATGCGCTTGAGGCCGCCGTACTCGTCCGCCCTGAAGGCGATCTCCTGGGCCGGCCCCAGCACCCGGGCGAACTGACGCGCATCCAGGGCCGGCATGAGCGGGCCGAGAACCCGTGGATCCCAATGCCGGAACATCACGGTCTCGTAGGTTTCCCCGGAGCCGGTCTCCGGCGGCGGAGCCTCCCCGGCCGCCGACCAGGCGGGGATGCGGGCTTGGTTGATCGTGCGCAGATGGCGGTAGAGCACGGCCTCGCCACCCGTGCAGGACCAGAACACCGCTGCCGGCACGTCGCCGACCAGGCCGAGGACACGCTCGGCGGCATCCTGCGCCTGTGCCAGCGCGACCAGCCAAGGACCGGCCCGCTCGATCTCGATATTGGCATGGTCGAGAAACAGCGAGCGCCCGAACAATCCGTCCCGCCTCAGCAAGGACGGGAAATCCTCGAATTGGCCGCCATCGATGACCGCAAAGCCCGTTTCCCGGAAGCCGACGACGATTTCGGCCAAGCGATTACGTGCCGCCGTTGCAAGACCTTCTTGAATTTCTACCATTATATAAATCCGAAATTGCAACACATGGGCACAATCAATTCGATTAATTGTCCATCATGACGAGCAAAATCACTTAATGGCACTACAAGACCCTTGTAGGCTTCGAGAAACGTGACGAAACCATGCGTTCGAAGAAGCGGGAGAGCGGCGTCCCATCGAGGCGCCGCGCCACCTCCTCCGCACCGGGCCGCTTCTCCGGGTCGGCCCGGAGCAGCGCGCGCACGACCCGCTCCAGCCGCCCGCCGATCCCGGGATCCGGCAGGCTCGCGCGGGCGGTCCGGGCGCTCTCGCGGTCCCGCCCCAGCCCCAGGCGCTCGCCGCGGGCGGCGGCGGCCAGCAGCAGGCCGAGGGCGTAGAGATCGGCCGCCGGGCCGCCGGGCCGGCCGGCGAGCTGTTCGGGGGCGGCGACCGACCACTTGCCGGCGAACTCGACCTCCGGGATCGTCTCGCCCGCCCGGCGCACCACGCCGAAATCGATCAGCGTCGCGCCCTCCGGTCCGCCGCAGAGCATCACGTTCTCCGGCGAGACGTCCCCGTGCACCAGCCCGGCGGCGTGGACGGCCGCGAGCGCCCCGGCGAGCCGCCGGGCGAGCGCCGTGACGGATTCGAGCGGCAGGGCCCCGCGGGCGCGGATCGCCTCGGCCAGGGTCTCGCCGTGCAGGAGGTCCATCACGATCACCGCGCGACCGTCGCCGTGGCGCAGGAGTTCGCGGGCGCGGGGGATCGCCGGATGGTCGAGGCCCAACAGGGCGCGGGCCTCGCCGACGTGCAGGCGCGCGAGCACCGGGTCGAGCGCGCGCTCGGGGCGCAGGATCTTGGCGGCGTGGTCCTCCCGCAGGTCGCGGTGGCGCACCCGGTAGACCTCGGCGAGCCCGCCGCGCCCGACGCGCTCGCGCACCGTGTAGGTGTTGGCGATCACCGTCTCGGGCACCAACGAGGCATCGCCGGGATCGAGGGCGTCCGCGGTGGGCACAGCCCCGTCGCCGAGCCGGTCGAGGGCCGCGCGGGCGGCGTCGAGCAGGGCGCGGCGCTCGGCCTCCGGGCGAGGCTGGCCGTCACCGCCGCGCAGGATCGCGCCGACCAGGGCGTCGAGGCGAACCTGCACCCGCAGGGTTTCGCGCCGCGCCGCCTCGTCCTCCCGGCTCATCGGGCCTCGCCCTCGTCCCCCGCCGCATCGACCACGACGGCCGAGATGTTGTCGCGGGCGCCGGCGATCAGGGCGTCGTCGATGGCGCTGGCCACGGCCGCGGACGGGCTGCCGTGGCCGGCCACCTGGGCGAGAGCGCGCTCGCCCAGCGCCCCGACGAGTCCGTCGCTGCACAGCACGAAGCGGTCGCCGGGCCGCACCGCGCCGTCCACCCATTCGGGCGCGAAGGCGTCCTCGGCGCCCACCGCCCGCGTGACGACCTTACGGCCCTCGCGGGTGGCGTGGTCGCGGGTGAGCGGCGTGAGCGTCCGCCCGCGCAGCAGGTAGGCGCGGGCGTCCCCCGCCCAGGCGACGGCGTAGCGGCCGGCGCGCACCAGCAGGACGACGACGACCGCGGCCACGATCGCGTCGGGCCCGAGCCGCCGGGCGCGGGCGCGCAGGGCCGCGTTGGCCTCCCGCAGCAGAGCCTCGATCTCGGCGCGGGCCGGGGCGGCGCCGAGGCCGACGGGAAAGGCGCCGAGCCGCTCGGCCACCGCCGCGGCGGCGAGATCCGCGGCGGCGTGGCCGCCGGCCCCATCCACCACCGCCCAGAGGCCGAGATCCGGCCGGGCCACGATCACGTCGTCGTTGCGGCTGCGGCGGGTGCCCTGGTGCGAGCGCGCCGCGCCGACGAGCCGGAATGCGGTCTCGGGGGACGGGGTGGGCTTCGCCTCGGGCACGGCCGGCGGGACGGACGGCGCCTGCGCCGGCCCGCCAACGGGGCCGTGCCAGTTCTGCCAGCCCCAATCCTGCCAGCGCCCGTCGAGCAGGGCGGCGAATTGCTCGGGCGCGGGCGCCCCCCGGTGCAGCAGGAGCGAGGGCGCCACCGCCTCGGAGCCCTTCGTCCACCACAGCGTGAAGGCGGGCTGCGAACCCGCGAGAACCCCTTCGACCGCGTCCGCATAGGCCCGGATCAGGCCGGCCTCGCCGTCGAGGCCGAAGCGGCAGGGCCCGCTCTTGTCCGGTGCCTCCGGCGGGATGCCGGGAGGGCCGAAGGCGTTCAGCCCTCTCTCGAACACGTCGAAGTCGAAATCGTCGTCGAGGCAGGCGCGGGCCCGCGCCTCCGCCGCGTCGAACCAGTCCTCGGCCAGCCGGAACAGGCGCCAGGGATCGGCGAGGCCCGGCATCTCGGCGGCCAGCACCAGCGGGAAGTAGCGCCCGACCCGGTCGACCGAGGGCATCAGCACGCCGACGACCGGGTGCGGTCCCATCGTGCCGCCGCCGAGGACGAAGCGCCAGACCGGGGCGACGAGATAGGCCGGCAGCCACGCCTCGCCGAGCTGGCGGCGGCTCGCCACGACGGCCCGCGACAGCCATTGGTCGAGCGCCCCGTGCAGGGCGCCGCCGAGCCGCCGGCTGACGAAGTCGCCCCGGGTCGGGACCTTGCCGAAGAACCCGACCGCCGCGGGCTCCGCGACCGTGGCCGCCTTGGCGGCCGGGCGCCGCTCCGTCACGGGAACCTCGGGCAGCGGAAGGCCCGCAGGGTGTCGCGCGCGAAAGGATTCGCCCGCGCGAGGCTGTGCAGTTCGAAACTCGCCTCGCGCCCGCCCGCCCTGTAGGCGAGCCGCACCCGGTCGCCGCCCGCCGGCTCGGCCCGCCCGGCATCGACGAGGCGGAACAGCGCCCACGGCCCGGTGAAGGACACGGCCTCGGAGGGGCCCGGCTGCACCGTCACCCGCGCGGCCGGGCTCCCTTGCCCCTTGCCCGGCCACGTCAGCCGCAACGGCCGCGCGCTGCCGCGGGTATAGGCCACCTCCTGCCCGTCGCTGATCAGGGAGGCGGCGCTGGCCTCCGCGTCGAGACGCAGGGGTGTCACCTCGAAGCTCACCGCGGGCCGGGCCTCGCCGTCCTGGAAGAAGGCCCGGCGGATCTCGTCCGCCGCCGCGAAGCTGCGCAGCAGGGCCGCGTCGCCCTCTCCGTTGCGCCAGCGCCAGGGCTCCGCCTCGGTGTCGACGGCATCCGCGAGGTGGTCGCGGAAGAAGCGGGGGAACAGGCCGTCCGGCCCGAACAGGGCGGTGAAATCGTGCAGACTGGTCTCGGCGCTCGCGGCGCGGTCGAAGGGATAGCGCCGCTCGGTCGCCGCCCGGCAGGCCCGCTCGCCGCCGGCCTCGGCCCAGCGCCCGGCGAGGTCGCGCAGGTCGGCCCGGTCGCGGGCCCGGGCCGCGAGGTCCAGGTCGAGGTCGATCGGGACGAGCGGGCGGGCGAGGAGCGCGGCCACGTGGCCGTCGAGGCTCGCCCGCAGCGGAGCCTGCGCCTCGTCCGGATGGAGCCGGGCGAACAGCCCCGCGAGGCGCTCGGCGGCGAAGGTCCGGTCCAGACTCTGCTCGCCGCCGAGCATGAGGTAGAGGCGCAGGGTCTCCTGCAGGGTCGGTGAGGCCGGCGGCGCGGCCTCCGGGGTGGTGTCCGCGCTGGTCTCCCCTTGCCGGCTCCGCGGTTTCTTCGGCCGAGCGGGCGGCTCGGAAGCGGCCGACAGCGCAGCGGCCCGCGCCCCCGGGGCGGGCTTTTCTCCCGCTTTCCCGACAGGCTTCTCGCCGGCCCGCTCCCCCTGCCTGTCCACCCCGCTCTCCGCGGCCCGGTCGCCGCCCGCCGCGCCGCGCCGCAGGTCGGTGCCGAGCGCGACGAGGAGGCGCGGCAGCAGGTAGCCGTTCAGCGCCCGCTCGTAGAGATTGCTCTGGCCCGCACGCACCTTCGCCTCCTGATCGAAGGCGGCGAGGAGGCGCGGCGTCGAATCCTGCGCGTAGGCCGCGGCGGCGTCGCGGGCGCCGGACAGCACGGCGTCGGCGCGCACGAAGTCGGCATCGGCGACCGCCTCCACCGGCAGGGCGGCGGCCAGGGCGGTGTAGCGCGCGAGCCGCGCATCCGTGTCGGCCAGTCGGCTCTCCTGGCGCAGGTAGGCGGCCAGCCAGACCAACGTCAGACCCAGCACGAGGGCGGCGGCCAGCCCGCCCGCGACCCGGCGCAGGATGGCCCGGCGGCGCTCCGTCACCGGGTTGGTCGAGACGAGGTTGGCTTCGTTGAAGATCACGTCCCGGAACAGCCGCGCCAGGAAGAAGCTGCGGTGCCCGCCCGCCCCCGTCGGGCCGAAGCGCGGCAGGTCGAGGGCGAAGTGGCGGCTGGCCGTGCGGCTGACGAGGTCGAGGACGGCGCCGTCCTGCTCGGCCGAGGCGAGGTAGAGTCCGCGGATGCGCGGGGGCGGGTCGAAGCGCGAGGCGGCGGCGATCTCGCCCACCGTCTCGTGCAGGGGCTCGGCCAACAGGGCGAGCTTGCTCGGGAAGGCGAAGATCTGAGCGCGCCGCTCCGGATCGGTCTCGTCCTGGAGCCGCTTCAGCAGGAGGTCGTTGAGACGCGCCACCAGCCCGTCGAAGGCGTGGCCGAACCGGTCGGCGAGGTCCCGGCCCTCGGTGCCGCCCTTCGGGGGCCCGAGCGTGGCGCCCCAGACCTGCTCGCGGTCGCTCTTGGGCAGATCCTCGAAGAAGGCCTGGAAGCCGGCGAGCCGGTCGGCCTTGGTGAGCACGAGGTAGACCGGCACCCGCAGGCCGAAGGCCGCGTCGAGCTCGCGCAGGCGCTTGCGGATGGTGCGGGCGTGGTGGAGCCGCTCCGGCGCGGAGGATTGGATCAGTGTGTCGACGCCCACCATCACGATGGCGCCGTTGAGGGGCTGGCGGCGACGGTGCTTGCGCAGGAGCTTGAGGAAGCCCTGCCAGCCCGCCGCGTCGGCCTCGCCGTCGCCCTCCTGCGCGGTGTAGCGGCCGGCGGTGTCGATCAGGATGGCGTCGTCGGTGAACCACCAGTCGCAGTGCCGGGTGCCGCCCACGCCCGAGACCGATTCGCCGACGCTGTCGGCGAGCGGGAAGCGCAGGCCGGAATTGCGCAGGGCCGTGGTCTTGCCCGAGCCCGGCGGCCCGATCAGCGCGTACCAGGGCAGGGCGTAGACCGATTGCCGGCCCATGGTCCGGCGCAGGAGCTTCAGGGCGTCGCGCAGCCGCGCGCGCAGCTCCGCGACGTCGTCCTGCGCCGCCCGGGCCGGGTCGGCCTCGGAGACGGCGTCGATCAGCGCCCGGTCGCGGCGGCGCCCGCGGATCAGGTGGTAGAGGCAGTAGACGACGTAGGCGGCGGCGATCGCGGCGACGGCGTAGAGCCGCGTCCGCATGGCCGCGAACGGACGCCATGTCCCGAAGGAGACGGCCTCGCCGTAGAAGAACACCACGCAGGCGGCGACCAGCGCCCAGATCAGCGCGACGAGCCACCACGCCTTGACCTTGCCCGCATAGGTCGTGGCGTAGGAGCGGATCTCGTAGATCCAGTTGAGGATGTTCACGGCGCGCCTCCCGCGGACTCGTCCCCGGCCGCCTGTCCGCCTCCCTCGGGGGGCGCCTCCCGGCCCGGGTCGTTGCGGCGGATCACGAGTTCGGTGCGCCGGTTCTGGGCCCGACCCTCGCGGGTGTTGTTGAGGGCGATGTTCTCCGCGCTGTCGTTCGGGCGGACCGGCTGGGCCTCGCCGCGCCCCTCCGCGCGGATCGCGTCGGTGCCGACGGACTTGGCCAGGATCGCCGCCACCGCCTCGGCGCGGGCCACCGACAGCTCGTAGTTCGAGGGGAAGCGCACGGTTCGGATCGGCACGTTGTCGGTGTGGCCGATCACCTGAACCGTCACGTCGTCGTTGCGGAGCGCCCGGCCGATCCGCTCGAACAGGGCGACGAAGCCCGGCGAGACCTCGGCGCTGCCGCTGTCGAACAGGCCGGCGTTGCGGATGCGCAGGGTGGCGCCGTTGCCGTTGGGCACGACGTCGAGCGTCCCGTCGTCGATCTCGCGCCGGAGCACCTGCCGCAGGCTGTCGGACAGGGTGCTCTCGGCCTTCGCCGGCTTCGTCTCCGGCGGCTGTTCGGGGGCGGCCGCGCGCTCGCGGTGCAGGCTGGGCGGCGCGTTCGGCGGTGCGGCGATGAAGGCCGCGAAGGTCGCGTCGGAGCGCCGGTTCACCGCCGTCTGCAGCAGGAGGTAGAGGCCCGCGAGCGCCAGGACCGCGAGCCCCGCCGCCGCCCAGAACAGGCGCCGGCTGCCGGTCTCGGTCAATCGCGCGTCGATGCCGCGCCACGTCGGCGACAACTCCCGCTCGGCCTCGCCGCGCAGCGTCCGGTAGAGGCCCTCGCGGATGCGCCCGATCTCCAGATGCCCCTGGGGGTGCACCCGCATCCGCCCCTCGAAGCCCAGGGAAAGGCAGTGATACATCAGGAGCAGCACGTCCCGGTTCGAGCCCGGATCCTTGTGCAGGTGGGCGAGCAGATCGAAGAAGCGTTCGCCGCCGGTGACGTCGGTGTGGAAGGTCGAGACCATGCCCTGGCGGGCCCAAACGCTGTAGGCGCCCCAGGAGGCGTTGAGGATCACGTCGTCGATCGTGGCGCAGAGCGCGTAATGGGCCGCCTGCGCCCGCTCGCGGGTCACCGCGACGCCGAGGATCGCCGCCTCGAAGGCTTTCACGGCGGCGATCACGCGCAGGCGCAGGGCCTCAAGGTCGGGCGCGCCGGACAGGGCGCGCAGCCGCGCGATCAGGCTGAGCAGCGGCAGTGCCGCCTCGACCATCGGCGGCATCCCGGTGCGGGCGAAGTCGCCGGCCTCGGGCTCTCGCGCGCCGGGCTCGGGCGGCGGAGCGGCCGGCGGATCGACCCGCAGCACCGGTGCCGCCCGCACCCCGCCGGGCGTCGGCTTCACCACCGTCGATTCGGAGTCGAACGCGCGCGGATCCGCCTCCATCATCGCCCTCTCCGACTCATCCTCATCGCCCCGCCCCCGCTCCCGCACGGCTCGCATCCGGAGATGAAACTTAGGATATTTTTGCGACTTGGCCGCTACCAGAACGGGAAAGAACCGCACAAGGCCCGCTCGGCGTCACGGAGCCGGTGTCCGGCGCCGGGGTGGGGAGTCGTGCGTCGTCCTGAGAGACGCGCCGCTATCCCTTGATCGCCCAGAGTTCGAGATCGAGATCGGGGAAGTTTCCGGCGACGTGGATCGCGATCGCGCTCGACTGCTCCAGCTCGCGCCAGAGGGGGCTGGTGGTGTCGAGTTCGAAATAGGTGGTGCCGCCGCGATAGGGGAGCTGGCGCGGCGCGACCGCGAGCGGACGCACGCCGATGCCCGGCAGCGCCACGTTGACGAGTTGGGCGATCTGCTCGACCGGGCCGATCTTGATCTGGTTCGGCAGGGCGCGGCGCAGGTTCTCCGCGGGCAGCGAGGCGCGCACGGCGAGGACGAAGCCGGCCCCGCGCAGCAGAGCCCGGTCGTTGATCGCGCCCACCCGCACGCCGTGACGGCGCTCCTGCAGGTCGATCGCCACGGCAATCTGCTCCAGCAGGGCGGAGAGCGCCGCGCGAAGGTCGGCGAAGACCGCGGCGAAGGTGCCGGCCAAGTCGTCGTGCCGATAATCGGGAAACTGCGTCGCGCGGCGTGACGGCGCCGTGAAGGTCGCGATCTCGCCCGCGAGCGCGAGGCAGAACCCGTAGAAAGCCTCCGGGTGGAGACGGCCCGCTTGGGCGCTGGCGTGGCGCAGCAGCGGTTCGGCCCGGTTGAGCGCCTGGAGCAGCAGGAAGTCGGCGATCTCGGCGGTGCCGCGCACGGTCGGGTCGGCGATGCGGGCGGCGAGCGCCTCGGCCCGGTGCGAGACCAGCCCCTGCAACTCGGCCACCAGGGCGGCGAGCGGGCTCTCCGCGGCACAGTTGAGGCAGGGCGCCACGAACTTCTCGTCCAGCACCACCGTGAGATCCGAGCGGACCTCGACGACGCGCGCGGCGGGCAGGCGCTCGGTGCCGGCGAGCGGCCCGTCCGATGGCGCGTAGGAGAGGCGCAGCCGGCCCACCTCCAGGCTCGCGGTGGCGAAGCCGTCGCCGTTGGCGTCCGGCGCGTCGTAGGCGGTGCGCCGAAGGCGGGCGGCCACGTCCTCGCGCCGGTCGGCCCCGACCTCGGGGCTGCCGGGCTGGCGCATCGGCAGCGCGAGATGGATCGTCACCTCGCGCGTGCCCGGCAGCAATTCGAGGGGTGGCGGCAGGTCGGCGTCGCCCGGCGCCTCGAAGGGCGTGCCGTCCGGGAAGATGCCGCGGGCATGCGAGAGGGCAAAGCGGCCCACCCCGAGCAGCTCGCGGTTGATGCCGATCTCGGAAAAGCCCCAGGGGTAGGGAATCAGGTCGCGGGTCAGGCCGCGCACGAAGCGCTCGGTCCAGCGGTCGGCCTGCTGGAAGTGCTGAACCCGGAGGAACATGCCCTCCGACCAGACCACGCGGTTCTCGTTCAGCATCGGGGCTCCGGGATCGCTGTCGGATGTCAGGCGCTGCGGCCGTAGAGACGGCGCAGGGTGGCGAGGACGGCGTCGGCGGCGCCCGCCCCGCCCGTGAGGTTGGCGTGGACGGCGGCGTAGCGTTCCCAGCAGGCCGCCTTGAGCAGCGGGCCGACCGCGAGCCGCGTGCCCTCCCGGGCGGCGTCCTCGATCGCCTCGGGTTGAATCTGCGCTCCGACCGCGTCGGCGGCCTCGGCCACCGCGACGCCGAGCGCCCGCGCGTCGCGCGCCACGTCCGCGAGGCGTGCGACCAGACGATCGCCCGATTCCGCGTCGCCCGCCGCGATGAGGTCCGCCACGAGACCCGGCAGGTCGGCGCCCGAGGGTCGCTCGGCGAGGCCGAGATCCCGCTCGGTGGTGCGCTGCACCGCCTCGACCGTCGCCAGCACATCGACGAGGCGGCGCAGGAGCTGGCCTGCCCGAACCAGGGCGTCGCGGTCGGCGGCCCCCGATACGATGTCCGTCTGCCGTGCGAGGCCGCCGAGGCCCGTCCCCTCGATCAGGGTGGCGCAAGCCTCGGCCCAGTCCGGTTCTGCCGGTTTCGACGTGCCGCTGGGGGAGGACCCGGCGGCTGTCCCGAGATTCCAGTTGGATGGCAGCAGGACCCGGGGCTCGGCGAGGTGCAGAGCCTCGTTGATCGGGGCGACATGCTCGCTGCGGCCGGCGAAATCGCTGACGCTCTCCGCCTGCGCCTCGGGCAGTTCGGTGAGGTCCGTGGCCGGCGGCCCCTGCCAGCCATAGGGCAGCACGACCTGCGCTTCGGCCGCGCCGCCCGGCACCGTGGCGAGCCAGTCGCTCGCCGGAGCCGAGAGGCTGCGGGCCGCGCGCTGCTCGTGCCCCTCGCTCGTGCCGTCGAGGATCGCGGAGATGCCGACCGCGACCGGGGCGGGCGCATCGCCCACGCCCGGCGAGCCCTCCGGCGCCTCGCGCGCGACCCCGATGCGGTAATCGCCGATCCGGAAGCTGTCGCCCGCGTCGAGGGCCCGGCGGTTGCCGCGCCCCACCGGCCGCGCCTCGGTGGCGAGGAACACGCCGTTGCTCGACAGGTCGACGAGGTAGAGGCCGTCCGCCCCGGGTTCGATCCGGCAATGCACCTTGGAAATGTGCCGCTCCGGGTCCGGCAGCATCCAGTCGCTGTCGGAGCCCCGCCCGATCGTGAGCGGGCCGGCGCCGGGATCGAGACGCCGCGCGCCGGCCTCCGGAACACCGCCCGGCGCTTGCAGGATCCGAAGCAGGAATGTCATCGCGCCACTGAAGTTCTCGCGGTCTCGCCGATCCGGCTCGGCTCAATTCAGGCGTGAGATCCCGGCCGGCCGTCGGGAGCCCGGCGCACCGACGGTGATCGCGTCCCGCGGCAGGGCCGGCGGCTCCAAGAACACCACGCCGATCGGCAGGCCCGGCGCCCCCGCGATGGTGGCCGGCTTGTTGAAGTTCTGCGCACCCACCGCGGTCGCGGTCTGGCCGAGCGGCAGCAGGGCGCCGAGGGCGGCCTGCGTGCGCAGGCCGCCGCCGGGCGACGAGGCCGCGAAGCCCGTCACCGGGTCGATCACCAAGTTGCGGTTCGTCTGCAGCAGGAGCTGCCCGGCTTGGCCGGCGCCCTGGATCAGCGCGCCCGCGAAGAGCCCGGCAAAGCGCTCGAAGGCATGGTCGTCGACATCGCGCGAGACGCCGGTCCGGGCGTCGCGCGGGGAGATCGCGTAGGCCTTGAGCGGGTACTGGCGGCCGTCGACGAGCACGATCTGCGTGAACTGGATCGCGGCTTGATTCGTGCTGTAGACGATCTGCCCGATCAGGCGGACACCGTGCAGCGGGCCGGACTGCCCCGCCCCGTCCACGTCGTAGACCGTGGCGAAGATCGGCGCCTGGGGATCGTCCGAGTTGAAGCCCTGATCGAGCGAGGCGTAGACGGTGTCACCCGCCCGGGCCACGGCGTAGAGCCGCTCGCCGGGCCTGCCCCCGAAGCCGCCGCCCCCGGGTCCCCCCGCCCCGTAGCCCCCTGTCTGGCCGGGGTAGCCGCCCTGCGCCCCGCCGGGCCCGCCGAAGCCGCCCTGACCCTGCGGGAAGCCGCCCGGATTCGGATAGCCGGCCTGCCCGGAATGACCGGGCTGCCCGAAGCCGGACTGACCCTGAGCGCCGAACCCCGGACCACCCGAGCCCGCTCCGCCTTGTCCGAAGCCGCCCTGGTTCGGCATGCCCTGGCCCGGGAAGCCGCCCGCGCCGCCGGCCTGCGGGTAGGCCGCCTGCTGCAGAGGAGCCGCCGGGCGCGACAGCCCACCGCCGGCCGTGCCGGAGGATGCGGCACCACCCGAACCGTTCTCCGGCCGCGCGTAGCGCTGCACCGTGAAGCCGCCGCTCGGAGGGGTCATCAGGGCCTGGATCTGCGCGTTGATGCGCGCCTCGATCGCCGGATCGGACAGGGCCTGTCCCGGCGGTCCCTGGTAGACTACGCTGGGCGCGGCCGGGGCCTGTCCCGGGAGCGGCGGCTGCACGAAGGGAGCGGCGGCCTGCGGCGCGGGCTGGACCGCGGCCGCCTCTGCCCCCTCCGCTTGCGTCCGCATCACCAGCCCGTCCGCCGGCCCGGCGAGCGCGGCGGCGA
Organism: Methylobacterium sp. NPDC097929; assembly: GCF_049543375.1. Lineage (NCBI taxonomy): Bacteria > Pseudomonadati > Pseudomonadota > Alphaproteobacteria > Hyphomicrobiales > Methylobacteriaceae > Methylobacterium > Methylobacterium sp. NPDC097929. The sequence goes on from NZ_JBMVEP010000018.1 coordinate 54,370, forward strand.
GGATCAGTGCGATGGTCGGCATCCCGAAACCCTCCCGTCGGTGGTGCTGGAGCGTCGTCCCGGATCTTCGATCGAGGACGACGCTCCGGGTCCCCGTTCATGCATCGTCATTTTTTGAAGGCCGGCGGCCACCTGCCGGAACGATGGTCTAGCCTCTTGTTTCGCATCGTCTTTTTCCGAAAGCCGGCGGCCACCTTTCGGGACGATGCTCTAGAACTCGATCGTGACGGCCCGCTCGCGCCCGTCCGCATCGGTGACGAGAAGGCGCGGCACCGGCCGGTCGAAGCGCCAGACCCGCATCCCGTCCGGGGTCTGGGCCATCGCGTCCTGCACCGGGTTCACCACGATGACCGGCCCGCGGACGTAGAGCCGGCCGCCGTAGCTCCAGGCCGTGACGGCGGCATCGTCGGCCTGGAGCCGCACGGCACCGCGCGGCGGCGTGCCGAGGCCGAAATCGTCCATCAGCCGGTCGGGATCGTGTCCGCTCCCGCCGCGCCCCGTCCGCGCCGCGATGGTGCGCACCGGCCCCGCCGGCGCAGCCGCCAGCGCCGTGTGGCGGCCGGGCGGGATCTGGCGCGCGTCCGGCGGCCGGATCGCGGCACTCGCGGCGGCGGCACTCGTCAGGGCGGGGGGCTCGGCTTCGGCGGTGCGGGCGGGGGCGGCACGCCCGCGCACCTCGATCGTGACCGGCAGATCCACCGCCTCGACCCCGCGACCGCCGCTCCGCACGATCAGGACGATCGGAAGGGGGTAGTTCTCCAGGGTGATCGAGATGTTGCCGTAGGTGGAGACCCGGCAGGGCATGATGTGGATCGTCGTCGGCCGTTCGCCCGGCGCGGCGGCCTGCCCGCCGCAGCCGCCGCCATCGACCGAGAACATGCGCGGGTCGTAGGCGGAGGCCGTGATCGGCCAGGGCCGCCCGCCCGCGTCGAGAATCGTGATCGGCGTCACCATGCCGAAGGCGAGGTGGACGGTCTGCGGCGCGCTCATGTCCACCTGGGGCTGCACGCTCATCAGCCGGGGCCGTACCTTGGGCGGCGGCTCGTCCGAGTAGCCGGCGGCGGTGGCGGCGCTCTGGGCGTCGATCACCCGGTTGCGGATCGCCCCGACATTGCCCGGAGTCAGAATCGCGCCGCCGGAACGGTCGGTCATCACGCTCTGCAGCGCCGAGATCTCCGCGGGCGTCAGCTCGCGCGGCGGCGGTGGCGTGGACGCGGTGCCGCTTCCGCCGCCCGCCGCCTGGGCCGGTGGATTCTGCGGCGTTGGGGCCTGCGGGGGCTGAGCCTGGGCCGGCTGTTGCGGAGCAGCGCCCGGGGCCGCGCGCGCCGACGGCGCCGGCGTTGCCGCGGCACTTCCTTGGCTCTGCGATACGCGCAGTGGTTGCGCGACCGGCCCGTCTCCGGAGGCTAGCGCCGCCGACAGGGCGATCAATCCCGCCGCCGAAATCCGTCTCATCTGCCGGCCTCGTCCGCCCCTGCCCGATCCGCCGTGGCGCGGGACTGTGCCGCCTCAGGGCGACATAATGCAATGCTGCTCGGATCACACCGCTTCTTTTACCAATATAAGTGACAGAATGACCAGTTCTGTGGCGAGATGGTCTGCCGAAGCGCCCCTCGCGCGGCAACCGTGTGACCGACGCGCAACAGACGGTGGATCACGCCGGATCGGCCCGGATCGATCGATTGACGGCGACCGGAGCGAGCGACCATGACAAAACTTCTGGTAGGCGGAAAGATCGGACATGAAGTCGTTATGGCTGGTTCTCGCTCTCTCCTGCGCGCTCTCCCTGCAGGCCTGCTCTCTCGCGGGGCGCTCCGGATCGCCGGAGAGCACGCGAACCTTCCTGAAGGAAGAGATGGGCCGGCGCGGTCTGTGAGGCGGGCGGTCCTTTCCGCCGTCCTCGCGACACTCGGCGGCGGGCCGGCCCTGGCCCAGCTGAACCCGATCGTCGCGGCAACCCAGGTGCCGCCCCCACCCGGATTCCTGTTCGGTCCTCCCGTGATCCCCTACGGCTACGGCGGCTTCTATCCGCCCTACCAGACCCAGAATCCCGGCCTCAACCCGATCGCCCAGGGGCAGAACAATCCCAACATCGCGAGCCGCGCGGGGGCGACGCCGATGCAGGGACTCCTCGGCGGTGGCGGGTCCGGCGGCGGTGGCGGGTCCGGTAACGGTGGCGGTGGAGGGTCCGGCGGCGGTGGCGGTGGCGGGCCCGGTGGCGGTGGTGGCGGACCCGGCGGAAGCGGCGCGGCGACGCTGCCGACCCCCGATCCCAACACGAGTTACGAGCTGCTGCAGGATCCCGGCTCGCCGATCTACGGCCGCTACGGCGGTCTGCTCTCGAAGAACGGCGACATCCGCCAGCAGGTGCTGGCCCAGGCCGCCCGGGGCGTCGGCATCCGCCAGGGCTTCGCCGAGGAGACCGCGCGGATCAACGCGGAACTCGACGGCGCCTATGGAGCCGAACTCGACCGGCGCTACGATTTCGAACCGCTGATGATCGACCGCACCCTGATTCCTCCGGTGATCACCGAGGTGAACAGGCTCGCGGAGCGCAGGGGTGACCGCCGGCTCTATCTGACGCTCGGTGCGTTCGAGATCGCCCGCCCGGCCCGCCTCGCGCTGCGGCCGCCGAACTGGCGCGACTACCTCTACAACACCGGCGTGCCGGCGGCCCCCTCGGGCCCGGCTGCGGCGGTGCGGCCGGAGGATTCGACCGAGGAGGGCGTCTGGGGCATCGCCCTCGAATCGGGCCTCACGGTCGGCATCGCCGAGGCGCGGGCGAGCTTCACCGCGAATTTCAACCGGCTCGACCGGGACTTCGCCGGCATGGGCCGCTATCACGACCTCGCCCGCAGCGGCGCGGTGAGCCTGCCGGTGGTTGCCCGCACCGCCCGCACCGTCCGGGTCGCTTCCGGGGGCGAGCGCGCCTTCGTCGGCGAGCGCACGGTCAGCCTGACCGTCAGCCCGAAGTTCCGGGCGGCCTCGCCGGCCGCGTTCCGGTGAGCGGCTCCGCCGCCGGCCCCACGCGCGCCGGCCTCACGCGCCGCGCCCTGCTCGGCGGCGTCGGCCTCGCGGCGGGTCTCGACCGGGCCGTGGCGGCAGCGGTCGAGCCGCTGCGCGCCGCGCCCGCGGGCCGCGACCGCCTCTGGTTGGTGCGCCCGGACGGTTCGGAGGTGCTCAGCCGCTTCCGCGATGCGGATGGCTACGACAGGACGCAGATCCTGCTTCTGTCTTGGTTCATGCGCGACATCCGCGACGACGACCGGGCCGTCTGGATGGAGCCGCGTCTGTTCGATCTCCTGGCGGGCGTGCAAGCGAGCATGTCGGCCGTGCACGGGGCGGCGCTCCCGCTGACGGTCACGAGCGGCTACCGCACGCCCGGGCACAACGCATCCCTCGAGAACGCCGCGCGCACCTCCATGCACCTCTACGGCTACGCCGCCGACGTGCAGATGCCGGGTTATCCGCCGCGCGCCGTGGCGCTCGCCGCCGGTTTCTTCTCCGAGGGTGGGATCGGCCTCTACGACACCTTCACGCATCTCGACGTCTGGCGGCGCCGGACCTGGATCGAGCGTCCGCCTCTCCGCTGACGCCACCTCCTTGGACGTTCGGCAATCGCAGGGGCGCCCCTTCGGCGTACCGATTTGGCATGCATTTCCCGAAGCATGGTGTTTGTAGTGCGACAAGGAGTGACGCATCGTCCACATGCAGAGAAAAGCAAATTTATCCCAGACCATCGGAAACCAAGGCCGAAGACTCAAGATATTCGAAGCAGACTGATGCGTGAGCGCCCTTGGCTGTCCCTATAAGGGAAACGGGACAAGGTTTTGCTCAAAAATGGCGCCAGGCCGAACGGGCCACCACCAGCGAGCCAATCTTGAAAGGTTGGATTTTCGGCTTCGAAACAAGGAATGGACGCCTCCCGGTGACCGACCACGATGGGTGTGGCCCATGACGGAAGGAAGCGTGCAGTCGAACGCGCAGTCATTGATTTCGGCAAGTTGACGCTTGCCGGAGCCAACCGAAATGACCACCGCATGCCGGCGGCCACTTTCGACACAGTGCCAGGCATGCGCACGGGTCGTCGTGGTCGCCCGCGGCACAGACCAAACAAGTTTGCGCGCCACCAGTTGTTCGCCGCGCGCGATGCGGGTTGCCGTCCGAAATCGCGCTCCTTTGCACTTTCCATCCACAGGGCGGTTGGTTCGGCGGGAGAGATGACCGACGCTCTTCCTGGATTCAGCCGTGCGCGAGGGAGCGGAGCATGATTTGGGTCTCCGACGAGAAGGGCCAGCTCCTCTACGTCCATTCGGGCTGGCAGGTCCTGACGGGACAAAGCCCGGCCGAAACCCTCGGAAACGGCTGGATCGCGGTGGTGCATCCCGATGACCGCGACCTGATCGTGGGCGGCTTCGCCGAGGCCTGCCGGCGGCGCATCGAATTCCTGCTACGCTACCGGATACGCCGCAGCGATGGCAGCTACGCCTGGATCCTCGGCGCGGCCTCCCCCTCGTTCACGCCGCTCACCCACGATTTTCTCGGCTTCCTCGGCTTGGTCAGCCAATACGAGGACGGGGTGCCGAACCTGACGGCCAAGGTGGAGATCGGCTCGCTCAAGCCCGGGCAGGAGCCGGAGGGGGCCGCGCCCCAGTCCAAGCTCGACATCGCCGCCGACCACCTGATCGCGGCACGGGCCGTCACCGAAGGATGCGGCGAGGAGGTGGCCGCCTCTATCGACCGCGCACTCCGAGCCGTCGGACAGGCTCTGTCGCGCGCGCGGACGGAAACGGAATCACCGAACCGGTTTCACTGATCCCCGCCTCGACCGTCCCCTGGCGCCACGAGGCATAGGCGCGTTCCCGCACCTCGAAGGCGGCGCGCAGCAGCGTTCCGGGCTCCCCACGCGCCTCCGGCAGTAGGGCCAATCCGAGATCCGTCTCCTCCCGGCGCAGAATACGTGCGGCCTCGGACCGCCAAGTGGCGTCGGCGGCGCGGAAGAGGAGTTCGGACCCGGTCATACGGTTTCGGCTCACGTAGAACGTTCCGTAAAGGGAGAAACGAGCGGCAGACACACGGTTTAATTGTGCGCAATCGGAGGCTTAGCCGCTTTTCGCTCAAGGGCCGTCCAATGTCCACGCGGCTCTTTACGCAGCGCATGGCTGCCCATCGTATTTTGAATACGAAGCTCTGAGCGCCGCCCAGCCCTCCGAGACAAGCATAAGTTAATTCGCGCGAGCAGAGGCAATCAATCGGCCGCAGGTCCGATTCTAAAAGCCGGTCGAGGCTTTTCCTGTCATATGATCGGATCGTGGCCAGGACAAATTTTCCCATTCCTCTGGATTATTTTTTACATAACCGGGCGGAAAGATATTTTCCGCTGCCTTTTTGCATGAAAATGCCGGATGTGCGCTTTCGAAGCACGAAACTGTGCTGGCTCTGGGCGTTTCGATCCGATACCGAAGCTTATGGATGCCTCAAACTCAGCTTAGTCGGTCGGAGCACTCCCTCTCGCCATGATGCCCGGCGGGACCCTTGGTAGACACAGCCTGCCCGTCCCGTCTGACGGACAGGCAAAGGACTGCCGATTTCGGGGGAACGGAGGAAGAGCCGCCGGCGGCGATCGGAAGCGAGCAACGGAAGACATGCCGAATTCTCAGCTGCTGCGCGACATGGCCCTGTTCGTCGAGGTGGCCAGGCGGCGCAGCTTCAGCCAGGCCGCGGCAACACTGGGAATGCCGATCTCATCGCTCTCGCGCCGGATCGCGACCTTCGAGCAGACGGTCGGCATGCGCCTGCTCGACCGCACCACCCGCAAGCTGTCGCTCACCTCCTACGGCGAGATCTACTTCGCGCAGGCGACCCGCCTCGTCGAGGACGCGCACCGCGCCTTCGACGATCTGGTTGCCGAGGCCAAGGGGGCGAGCGGCCTGCTCAAGATCGCCGCTCCGCCGGATTTCTGGCTGCTCCAGCACCTGTCGAGCGTCATCACGGAATTCTCGGCCGACCACGAGCACGTTCAGGTCCATGTCGAGCTGAAGCCGTCGCAGAACGACCCGCTCGGCGACCAGTTCGATCTGGCGGTGACGGCCGAGGAGCCGCGCGCGACCTCGCTGATCATGCGCAAGGTGGCCCAGGTCGAGGACGGGCTGTTCGCCGCGCCGGCCTATCTCGAAACCTATGGCTGGCCGGAGGCGCCCGGCGACCTCTCGGATCACCGGGCCATCGTTCCGGCGCTCGGCACCGGCCCGACCTGGTCGTTCACCCGCCGCGGTCAGACGGTTCCGGTGACGGTCAACGGTCCGATGTCCTGCAATTCGCCGAGCCTCGCCCGCTCCTTCGCCCTGGCCGGGCACGGCATCGTCGCCACCCACCGCCTCAGCGTCGCACGCGAGGTGGCCCAGGGCCGGCTGATGCCGCTGCTGCGGGAATGGGAGCTGCCGCCGACGCCGATCTACATCGTCACGAGTTCGCGCCTGCTGCCGGCCAAGTCGCGCAGCTTCATCGATTTCGCCATGAAGCGCCTGCCGGCGATCCTGGCCGCCGAGGACGCGGAGCGGAAGGCGAGCGCGCGCAAGTCCGGGCTGGTCGATCGAGGCGTCGGGCTTTCCAAATCCGCCTGAAAGCGCGCCTCGGGCCGAAAACCGAGAGCCGTGCACCGATCCGGGAGGGTCGGGCACGGCTCTCGTCGTTCCGTCGCTGCCGCCCGCGGGTTGCGGGCGGCTGTCGAGCGGGCCGCCATGATCAGAAGGCCGCCTGCCTGATCGGTTGCTGATCGACGGGGGTCCTGATCCACTGAACGGCACCGGGAACGGCGAAGCCGCCCTGGCGGTGGACCAGCACGTCATTGGTCGCGAGACCCTGCGTCTCCAGGGTGAGCGCGCCGACGGTCTTGACACCGTGCACGGCGGCCGGTTCCGCGGCGTTCGCGGAGACCGGCGCGAGGAGCGCGAGGGTCAGGGCGGCGGCGGCGAGCGGGGCGATACGTCTGGACATCTCTTCAACCTCTTCTGTCGGCGGCGGAAAATCCGTCGCTTGATGAGAGGGAATGTGCTCAGTCCTACCTCATGAAGCAAATGGATCGATTTCATAATGCGTATCGATCACGTGCATCTTTCCCGGCTCGATCTGAACCTGCTCGTCGCCCTCGATGCGCTGCTGACGGAGCGGAGCGTGACCCGGGCAGCGGTGCGGATCGGCATCAGCCAGTCGGCCATGAGCCATGCCCTGGCGCGCCTGCGCACGACCTTCTCGGACGAGCTGCTGACGCGCGGCCCCGAGGGCATGCGGCCCACGCCCCGCGCCCTCGCCCTCCTCGCCCCGATGCAGGAGGCGCTGGCGCAGATCCAGCAGATCACCGCACGGCCCGCCGCCTTCGATCCCGCCACCGCCGACATCACCTTCACCCTGGGCATCCCGGACTCGACCGAGGTGCTGCTGATGCCGATCCTGATCGCGCACCTTCAGGCGAACGCGCCGGGCGTGAAGCTTCTGCTGCACACAGTCGATCGCAACCGCATCCTGGACGACCTCGATTCCGGACGGGTCGATCTCGGGATCGGCGTCTTCGAACAGGGGCAGACGCACCACAAGCGCCGCATCCTGAACAAGGAGAACTACCTCTGCATCTTCAACGCGGACCTCGTCGGGGTCACCGCGCCGATCTCGCTCGACGATTACGTACGGATTCCCCACCTGCTTACGAGCCTCGTGGAGAGCGCCCACGGCGTCGTGGACGACGCGCTGGCCAAGATCGGCCGCAAGCGCGTCATCGCCCTGACCTCGCCGCGCTTCTCGGCGATGCCGTTCGTGGTCCGGCAGGCGCCGGTGATCGCCACGATGCATTCCCGGCTCGCACGGTTCTTCGCGGAGAGCATGGGGCTGACCGTGAGCCCGGCGCCGATCGCGCTGCCGGACGTGTCCATCTCGATGATCTGGCACTCTTCCAACGACGACGTGCCGAGCCAGCGCTGGCTGCGGGAGACCATCGTGGCCCTGCGCCAATCCGACCTGCGTCTGCGCATCGGCCGCGTGCCGGGCTGACGCGCCGTGCCCGCGAGCGGGCGCGGGAGAACCGGCCCGCATCACGCGCGGTTGCCGGACTGTTCCGCAGGAGAACACCGTGCCTCGCTTCTTCTTCGACATCGACGATGGCGTGCGCGATCTGCGCGATGACGACGGCGTTCCGCTCGTCGATCGGGAGTGCGCCCGGAGGGAAGCCATCGCCACGCTCACGCAGCTGGCCCAGGACATGCTGCCCAACGGCAACGACCACGTCTTCAAGGCCAGGGTGCGCGACGAGACCGGCCGATTGATCTACGAGGCCACTCTGAGCCTCACGAGCGGCTGGGTTCCTTGACGATCGGGATCGAGGCCACAGAACACTCTCATGTCCGCAGCCCCCGACGCGCTCGAAAACCTGATCCGCAAGCTGGAGAGCACCTCGACCCTCACGGACGAGGAGCGGCAGGCGATCCGGCGGTTGCCGGCCACCATCCGGCTCATCGTTCCCGGCCAGGACCTCGTCCAGGACGGCGAGCGGCCGGCGCAGTGCGGCCTGATCGTGGAGGGCTGGTCCTACCGCTACAAGCTGCTCGACGAGGGCCGCCGCCAGATCCTGTCCTTCCACGTCGTCGGCGACGTGCCGGACCTGCAGAGCCTGCATCTGGGCGTGCTCGATCACAGCCTGGCGGCCCTGACGCCCTGCACCTTCGCCCTCATTCCGCATGAGAGCCTGCGGCGTCTGACCGGAACCTATCCCGACGTGGCCGCCCTCCTGTGGCGCGAGACGCTGGTCGATGCCGGGATCTTCCGCATCTGGATCACGGCGATGGGACGCCGCTCGGCCTATGGCCGGATCGCGCACCTCTTCTGCGAACTCTACCTGCGGCAGGAGGCGGTCGGCCTCGCGGCCGATCTGCGCTGCCCCATGCCCCTGCGGCAGACGGATCTGGCCGATGCCACGGGCCTGACGACGGTGCATGTCAGCCGGGTGATGAAGGCCTTGCGGACCGAGGGGCTCATCACGCTGCGGGACCGCCTCCTGATCATCCACGACTGGAAGCGCCTCGCCGAGGCGGCCGAGTTCGATCCCACCTATCTGCACCTGAAGCGGGTCCAGACCGCGTCCTAGTGCTCTGTCCCGCTTGCGGTGTGGGCTTGTTGGCGCGAGTCTCCTGTCTCTTGAAGTCAGGAGGGCGGCATGCACAAGCGCTACCGTGTGA
>NZ_JBMVEP010000019.1:0-52617 GCF_049543375.1 Methylobacterium sp. NPDC097929
CCGTCGCCACACGCTACGAGAAGACCGCCGTCAGCTTCGCCGGTGTCCTCTGCCTCGCCGCAACGCTCGATTGGCTCAAGTGACAACAGGCCCTAGCTTCAGCACGTTTTCAGAGCAGGGAGACCGTCATGAAAACGGTCAGCCTCCGCGAGGCCGAGGCGGATCTGTCGCGGCTGATCGAGGCGGCGTCGCGCGGCGAGCCGTTCGTGATCGCCGAAAATGGTCGGCCTCTGGTGCGGGTCGTGTCCGCGGACGTCGAGTCGCCGCGCACGCGACGTATCGGATTCCTCGCCGGACAGATCTCGGTGCCGGACGACTTCGACACGATGTTTCAGGACGAGATCATCCGGTTGTTCGAGGGCGAAGAGGCGGTAGCCCATAGTCCCAAGCCGTTTCGCCCGCGAACCTTCCGCCAAAAATTGACGTAGGCACAAGTCCTGGCTAGCGACGTAAGAGCGTGAACCAGCGGGATTGGGCAGTTGCGCGCCGAGATTGAGGGCAACGAGGCTATCGACTCATATATTTTAAGTGCCTCACAAAACTCCCGGTCACTGATGCCTCTCGCTGTGGCGGCGGAAGCGCGGCGGGAGTTTTGTAAGAGACACTTAAAAGAACATCATCATTAAATTTTTTTACAGTACGCCAGCAGGATTGTTATCTGCCCGAGCCTAGAAACTACGAGATATTTTAGCCTTATTATTTTATATTGATTGCGCAACCAGAGCATCAAGTTTTTCAATGAATTTTTTCTGACTTTTCTCCTAGCGTGTCAGAATTCTGCATAACAATAGAAGGAGTGTTCTTGATCAGATCGGCCTCAAAAACATCTCTGAATGCAGATATAAATCTTTCGTCTTTCCTCATTTCACGAAATACGGGCCATATTCTATAATTCTCTGCATCGATTTCTTTGCTGTTAGGGCCAATATGCCTAATCAGCCTTGCAACCTCATCGATGTCTCCGCGGGCCGATGCCGCGCAAATTTTAAAATTATCGCCGACCGCAGACCAATCCTCATTATCAATTACTTTATGAGCTTCGGCAGCCCGGCCTTGGAGCCTAATTGCAGTCGCAAGATTGACAACCATCATACGACGAGTTCGATCCGCACCTCCTTTTTTCAACACCTGAACACTAAATGTCAAAATTGCTTCAGCAATTGAATAGGCGCCATTGAATATCAAATCGAAGCACATCTCATTCAAAACAGTATCCGCCCGCCGACTTTCATCTTTCAAAAATTTTCTCCACATAACATAACACAATTTAATTCCAAGCTCATAAACTACTTCCACGCTTTCGGAAAAATATTTTGGATTTATTTTTACCTTGCTTCCGACCGCAGAATCTGAGATAGAGCATTTATGGGTCATGCAGTTTTTTATATATTGCTGTGAGATGACGCCGCCTGTATGCGTCAACAAATTTCGTCGTTCGCACAATTCAATGAATGCGGGCCATATTTTTAGGCCTTCTTTTAGCTTTATATCTAGATTTTTTTCCATCCAAGCAAATTGGTCATGATGGCTTTGTCTTATAACGTTCTCAACTTCTTTGTCTATAAGATATGATCGCGCATCGTCGATTGTTGAAAAAGCGGATATTTCCGTATATGGTATGTTCTTTTCAGATTTGAATATAATTTCATCATGGTTTTTGAAAATAACCCTGAGTAAATTTGATAGAAACGCGTCGTATGAGCTTATTAATCCAATAATCATTACCTCAGGTATGTGACTTACGCCGCGGGCTGCAGCTACTATTTCGCCCTGATACATTGTAAATTCTCTGAAGTGTCCGATATTTACCTCATAAATAGTTTTATTTTCATCAGAGTAGTCGTCAATGATTGTTCCATTTCTCGCTGCAAATTTTTCTATTTTCTTTCCGCTTACAGTCGATACTATAGTAGGGGCAAGGCTAAGTGTAATTGGTATGAAGCTTCTATAAGTTTCCATCATAGATGTGTATGCTCGAAATACACTTTCAAAGTCTAGATTCGCGTGAATGTTATTTTTTGATTCATCTTTGGCTAAATCTACACCACCTTCAGTCTTTGATGCATCTTCGGCCGTGGCTGCGCTTGAGTGTCCAATAATCTCCTCATCTTCTTTAAAAATACCAACGTAAAATTTCCGCCCGTTTCCGCTCATATCTCCTCCTTTTTCAATTTTTCTATTACGCAAGCTTGGGCGTAAGAGCGTCCTGCATCAAAAAAAATTTCAAAATATTATACAATTGCAGCTCGTTCCTCCCTTTAGGCCGACCTAGGTTTATCAGCGCAAGCCTGTGCGGTCCAGCAAGCCTCTGTAACTCTAGGCGATAGGCTCGCTTTAGATATGTTTGTTTTTCGAGTCAGGTGAGGGGCGGGCGTCACACTTGACGGCTCTGCATCCGCGTGTACTTTGCAGCGCAAAGCACGCTTCGACGCGGGAAGCTGAACCCCATGCGTGAGACCCCAGGCGACCTCGACCGGGCGCTCGCCGATATCGTGGCGATCCGGATGCAGATCGCCCGGGACACGGCCTTTCGCGGCCTCGGCGCGGCGACGCTGGCCGCCACCGGCATCCTCGCCCTCGTCGTCGCGGGCGGCCAGGCCCTGCTCTTCGACGACCCAACGGCCCGGCCGGTCGCCTTCTTCGGACTGTGGATCGCCGCCGCCGTCACCGCCTGCCTCCTGATCGGCTTCGAGGCGGTGCGCCGCTCGCGCCGGGTCCATTCGGGCCTTGCCGACGCCATGGTGTTCAACGCCATCGAGAGCTTTCTGCCCGCGGGCGGGGCGGGATTGTGCCTGGGGCTCGTCTTCGCCCGCTTCGCGCCGGACCAGCTCTGGATGCTGCCCGGCCTCTGGCAGGTGCTGGTCGGGCTCGGCCTGTTCGCCTCCGCCCGCATCCTGCCCCGCACCGTTCCGCTGGCCGCCGCGTGGTACCTGCTCGCCGGGCTGGCGGTGCTGGCGCTCGCCAGCGAGACGCGCCACCTCTCGCCGTGGCTGATGGGCCTGCCCTTCGCGGTCGGCCAGGGGCTGCTCGCCATCCTCATCCACCGTCAGTCGGGTCACGGCGAGGGCGTCGCCGACGGGTGCACCGATGGAGACGCCGATGCCGACCGCTGAGCGGCCCGAGGCCCGCTTCTCCTACGAGGGGCTCGACCGGATCATCCACGAGCGGGCGCGGCTCTCGGTGCTGACCTCCCTGGTCTCGCATCCCCGCGGCCTCGCCTTCCCCGACCTCAAGCGCCTGTGCGGGCTCACCGACGGCAATCTCAGCCGCCACCTCGCGGTGCTGCAGGAGGCCGACCTCGTCAGCCTGGAGAAGGGCTACGACCAGAACCGCCCGCAGACCCTCTGCCGCCTGACGCCCTCCGGGCGCACCCGCTTCCTCGATTATCTCGGGGTGCTGGAGCAGGTGGTGCGCGACGCCGCCAAGGCCGCGGGCCGGCCGGAGAAGAACGCGGGCGCGCAGAACCCGGCCGGCCGAAGCCAGCCGGCCGAGGGCGACCGTCCCACCGGCCACAATCGATCCGGACTCGCCGAACCCGCCTGACGGGCGGCGAGAGACATTTCGAAACCGGCCCCGCCGACTTCCTCCCACCATCCTCATCCCAGCGCCTTCCGCCGTCCGGAGACTTTACGATGCAAAGCCCTCTCGATCGCAGATCCGGTCTGCACGCGGCGATCATCATGGACGGCAACGGCCGCTGGGCCGGCGGCCGCGGCCTGCCCCGGAGCGCGGGTCACCGGGCCGGAGTCAAGACGATCCAGCGGGTGGCCGAGGCCGCGCCCGATCTCGGCATCGGCACGCTCACCCTCTACGCCTTCTCCAGCGACAACTGGCGCCGCCCGGCCGAGGAAGTCGGCGGGCTGATGCGGCTGCTGCGGGCCTATCTGCGCGGCGAGACCGAGCGGCTCGCCCGCACCGGCACGCGGCTCACGGTGATCGGCCGCCGCGACCGGCTGCCGGCGGGCATCCCGGAGGCGATGGCCCGCGCCGAGGCCGCCACCGCCTCCGGCGAGCGCCTGCACCTGCGCATCGCCGTCGATTACTCCTCGCGCGACGCCATCCTCGCGGCCGCCGCCCGCCTCGGCCCGGATGGCCTCAGCCGCGAGGGCCTGACCGGCGCCCTGGGGGCGGACGGGGACGTGGACCTGCTGATCCGCACGGGCGGCGAGAAGCGCCTCTCCGACTTCCTGCTCTGGGAGGCGGCCTATGCGGAGCTGCACTTCACCGACCGGATGTGGCCGGATTTCAGCGCCGCCGACCTTGCCGCGGCGGTCGGCGACTTTGCCGCCCGCGACCGGCGCTTCGGGGGCCTGAATCGGCCCGGCCTGCCCGAAGCCGCCTGAGGCCACCGCTGGACGAAGCCCCGGACGGCGCCACATGCACGGGTTCGACCCCGCCACGAAGCCTCGAAAAGCACCATGCAGGCCGATCCGAACGCCGCACCGCCCGCTCTCGACGACGAGACCCTCGCCTTCGCCGCCCGCGTCTTCCAGTATGCCCGGATGGGCCATGCCGACGAGCTGGCCGAGTTGTTCGGCCAGGGCCTGCCGGCGAACCTGCGCAACGACAAGGGCGACAGCCTCTTGATGCTCGCCGCCTATAACGGCCAGGAGGCGGCCACCCGCGTCATCCTGGAGGCAGGGGGCGATCCCGAACTCGCCAACGACCGGGGGCAGACGCCGCTCGCCGGGGCGGCCTTCAAGGGCGACGCGTCCATCGTGCGGCTGCTGCTGGAGCGCGGCGCGCAGGTCGACGGGGCGGGCGACGGCAGCCGCACGGCGCTGATGGTGGCGGCGATGTTCGACCGCACCGAGATCGTCGAGCTGCTGCTCGCCCACGGCGCCGACACGGGCAAACGCGACGCCTCCGGGATGAGCGCGGCCGACATGGCCCGGCAGATGGGGGCGAAAGACACCCCGAGCCAGTTGGAACGGGCGCAAGGGGGCTGACCGGTTCCGGCGGAGACCGCCTCGTGTAGGATCGAAGCGCGCGCCGGGTGCGAGTCCCGGGCGCGAAAAAGCCGGGAGGAACGCCATGCCGGAGGCGGTCGGGGCGATCGACCAGGGCACGACGAGCACGCGCTTCATCGTGTTCGACCGGCGCGGGACGATCCTCGCGCAGGCCCAGCGCGAGCACGAGCAGATCTTTCCCCGTCCCGGCTGGGTCGAGCACGATGCGCGGGAGATCTGGCGCAACACCCACGCGGTGATGCGCGAGGGGCTGGCCCGGGCCGGGCTCGCGCCGGCGGATCTGGCCGCCATCGGCATCACCAACCAGCGCGAGACCGCCGTGCTGTGGGACCGGCACACCGGCGAGCCGCTGCACAACGCCCTCGTCTGGCAGGACACCCGCACCGACCGGCACGTGGCCGCGCTCGCCCGCGACGGCGGCCGCGACCGCTTCCGCGCCGTCACCGGCCTGCCGCTGGCGAGCTACTTTTCGGCCTCCAAGCTCGCGTGGCTGCTCGACCGTGTTCCGGGCGCGCGGGCCAGGGCCGAGGAGGGCGATGCCCTGTTCGGCACGATCGATTCCTGGCTCGTCTGGAACCTCACCGGCGGCCCGCAGGGCGGCCTGCACGTCACCGACGTGACGAATGCCAGCCGCACGCAGCTGATGTCGCTCGAAAGCCTCGACTGGGACGAGGCCATGCTCGGCGTGTTCCGCATTCCCCGGGTGGTGCTGCCGCGGATCGTCTCCTCCAGCGGCGTTCTGGGCGAGGCCCGCGACCCGTTTCCCGGCGTACCCGTCGCCGGCATCCTCGGCGACCAGCAGGCGGCCCTGTTCGGGCAGACCTGCTTTGCCGCGGGCGAGGCCAAGAACACCTACGGCACCGGCTGCTTCGCCCTGATGAACACCGGGCCTCAGCCCGTCGCCTCGACGGCCGGGCTCGTCACCACGGTCGCCTACCGGCTCGCGGACCAAGCGCCCGCCTACGCGCTGGAAGGCTCCATCGCCATCACCGGGGCCCTGGTACAGTGGCTGCGCGACAATCTCGGGCTGATCGGCGCCTCGAACGAGATCGAGGGGCTGGCCCGCAGCGTCGAGGACAATGGCGGCGTCTACGTGGTGCCGGCCTTCTCCGGCCTCTACGCCCCGCACTGGCGCGACGACGCACGCGGCCTCATCATCGGGCTCACCCGCTACGCCAACCGGGGCCACATCGCCCGCGCCTGCCTGGAGGCGACCGCCTACCAGACCTGCGAGGTGCTGGAGGCGATGGAGCGCGATTCCGGCATTCCGGTCGCGGAGCTGCGCTGCGACGGCGGTATGACGGTCAACGACCTGCTGATGCAGTTCCAGGCCGACATCCTCGACCGGCCGACCCTGCGCCCCAAGGTTTCGGAGACGACGGCTTTGGGCGCGGCCTATGCGGCCGGCTTGGCGACAGGTTTCTGGCGCACCCTCGAAGATCTCAGGGACAACTGGGCGGTCGATCGGCGCTGGCATCCGCATCTCGATGCGTCCGAACGCGGCGCGTTGTATGCCGGTTGGAGCCGGGCGGTGGAACGTTCGTTCGGATGGATCGAGGAGGACGCTTGATGGGTGCTCGGATACGCTCGCTACGGACGGTTCTCCTGGCGGCCGCGATGGCGCTGCCGCCGCTCGCCGCCGGCCTCGCCCCGTCCGCGGCGATCGCCGCGCCGGCCGCCGCCTATCCCGGCCAGCGGGAGGGCGACCACGTCGTCGAGAACTTCAAATTCGCCAGCGGCGAGAGTCTGGACAAGCTCAAGCTGCACTACACCACCCTCGGCACGCCCCATCGCGGCCCGGACGGCGAGATCGACAACGCCGTGCTCGTCCTGCACGGCACCACCGGCACCGGAAAGAGCTTCCTGATCCCGACCCTCGGCCCGGAGCTGTTCGGCGAGGGCGCGCCGCTCGACGCGCGCCGCTGGTACGTGATCCTGCCCGACGGGATCGGCCGCGGCGGCTCCTCGAAGCCCTCCGACGGGCTCAAGGCGCGCTTCCCCCGCTACGGCTACGGCGACGTGGTGGAGGGCCAGTACCGGGTCGTCACCGAGGCGCTCGGGGTCAAGCACCTGCGCCTCGTGCTCGGCACCTCCATGGGCGGGATGCAGGCCTGGATGTGGGGCGAGCGCTATCCCGGCGCGATGGACCTGATGATGGCGGTGGCGAGCCAGCCGATCCCGGTGAGCGGGCGCAACGCCCTGTGGCGGCGCCTGCTGATCGAGGGCATCCGCACCGATCCCGCCTGGAAGGGCGGCGACTACACCGAGCAGCCGCGCAACTTCGAGCGCATCCTGCCGATCTTCAACATCATGACCGAGAGCGTGCTCGGCCTGCAGAAGCAGGCGCCCAGCCGCGCGGCGGCCGACAAGACCTACGACAAGATGGTCGCCGGCTACGAGAACAAGGCCGACGCCAACGACTGGCTCTACTGGTTCGATTCCTCCTACGACTACGACCCCTCGCCGGACCTGGAAAAGATCACCGCCAAGGTGCTCGCGGTGAACTTCGCCGACGACGAGTTGAACCCGCCCCAGCTCGACGTGATGAACGCGGCGATGGCCCGGGTGAAGGACGGCCGCTTCGTGCTGGTGCCGACCTCGACCGAGACGCATGGTCACCAATCCCTGCGCTTCGCCAACCTGTGGAAGACCCATCTCGCCGAGTTCCTGGGGCATCCCAAGACGGCGACGCAGGGCAAAGACTCCCCGGAGGGCCCCGGCCCGCAATAGGGCTGCGGCCGAACGGGGGGCCATCCGCGACCCCTGTCGCGGGCGGCCTGTCGCGATCGGTCGGTCATTTGGCAGGAAACGCCGCGGCCGCGGGCTGGAACACGGCCGGCGCGCCGGGTTATGTTTGTATCGGCAAAACGAAAGGGAGCGCTCGAATGCCTGACCGGTCCGCGATCGAGGCGGCGAAGGGGCGGCGTCATGCCCGCAGATCGCCGCTTCGCTCCTGGCAGAACGAGCCTTCGCAGGAGATGGTCCGGCGCGCCGCGTTCAACCGGTTTTCCTACAGCGGCGGCTATGACGGCTACGAAGGGCGCATGATGCTGACGCCGGAGGCGAAGGCCGAGGCGAGGACCCGCCCCGCCGCCCCGGACCCGATGCGGCGCGCCGAGGGCGGACGCGCGGGCGAGGCCGAGCGCTAAGTCTCAGGGGGCGGGGGCGGATCGGGCGCCCCGTCGACGAGCGGATTTCCAGCTCGACGGGTCGAGCGGAAAGCCCGGTTACGGCTTACGCAGGCGATGGACCTGCCATGTCAGCATCATGCTCGACGCCATCAGGGCGGCGTAGAGCAGCTGAAGGAGCAGCGGATTCTCGTGCATCGGCTCGGTCCTGCGGAGGCGCCCGGTAAGCCGAGGTTCCCGCAAATTCCAGGCCAACATCCACGCAACTGTGTCGAACGATCCCTCTCCGAGGGCCGGCCCACCGGCCGTGGGGCCGGCGCGCTGACGAGGCTGCGCGACCGGGCAGGCCCTACGACACCGTCGCGGCGGGCGGCGCGAAGGCCTTGGCCGAGAGCAGGCGCGTCAGGGTCGCGAGCAGGTCGGTCTGGGTGACGATCCCCAGAATGCGTCGATCCTCGGCGACGACCACGACCGCGTGGGTGCGGCCGTCGGTCAGGGCATCGGCCAAGCCGACGACCGGCTCGTCCGGCCGCGCCGTGCGGGCCTCCGACATCAGCTCCGCGATACCGCCCTCGCCCTGGAGCGTCAGTTCCCGCAGGCCGACCGTACCGAGGAGGCGCCCGGCCTCGTCGACCACCGGCAGCGTCCGGATGTTGTGGGCCATCAGGAGCTTGCGCACCTGCTCGACGCTGTCAGTGCGCCGGATGGTGACGACGTCGCGCGACATGATCTCGTCGCAGGTGAGATCGCCCTGCGTGCGCACGAGCGCCTGATGCTCGACCTGCCGGAGCAGGCGGTCGAGATCGGCGCGGTCGATGTCCAGCGTCTCGTGGAAGGCGACCAGGGCCGCGTCGACATCCTCCGCCCGGAAGCCGACCCGGAGCGGGGCGGGGAGATCCGCGGTTCCGTGCGTGTTGACCGGCGCCGGGGCCGGGACGTGCGGGTAGTTGCGGCGGGAGATCTTGTGGAAGGCGATGCCGAGCACGACGAGGATGATCGAGTTCAGGCAGACCGGGAAGAGGGGGAACGTGAACCCGGCATTGGTGACGGCCGGGCCGCCGATGAGCGCGGTCAGGGCGGCGGCGCCGCCGGGCGGGTGGAGGGACCGGGTCAGCGACATCGCCGCGATGGCGAGCGAGACGCCGACGCCGATCGCGATCACCGGATCCGGAATCAGGTGAGCGGCGAGCACCCCCATGAAGGCGGAAATCGTGTTGCCGCCGATGACCGACCAGGGCTGGGCGAGCGGGCTCGCGGGCACGGCGAAGATCAGCACCGCAGAGGCGCCCATCGGCGCGACGATCAGCGGAATGTGCGGGCCTTCCCCGAAGAACCAGCCGCAGATCAGGCCGGTGAGCGTGATCCCCGCGAGCGCGCCCAGGCAGGCGATCAGGCGCTCGCGGAGGGTCGCGCCCGCCAGGATCGGCCTGAACAGCTGGAACCTGGGCGGTTTTCCAGCGCGCTGTTCCGGACTCACGGTGTCGGGCATTCCCGGCCTGTCCTTCGCTCGATCGGGCCGCTCACGAAGCCGCGCGCTCCCTTGAGCGGAGGCTCCGCCTGCCGGCCCGAGACTCTGGTATACAAAATACAGATTGGCGGATCCGGGCCGGAATTGCAACGCGCTTAGGCACTCTGCCCGCCCGCGAGGCAAGCTCGGACGCTACGTCGTCCGGGTTGCGTCACGCTTCGTCCAGGCCGGCCGCTGGGTCGCGCGGGCCAGCAGGGTCGAGCCCACCATGGCGGCAAAGAGGCTCTGCAGGCGCTCCTCCGCCTCGGCCGTGCCGTCACCCTCCGCGCCTTCGGCGAAGGTCTCGAACAGCGTGCGCACGCCCTCGCGAAAACTGCACTGCATCGGATCGTCGGCGTTCCGGCGCGCGGCGTCGGGCGCGAAGGCGATCATCGGGCAGGTCCGGTTCGGCGGCCGGACGGTGGCGTAGTGCTCGGTGATCGCGGCCGTGGTGCTCCGGCCTTCCCGTGCCGCCTCACGCGCCACGCTCCGCCACGTCTCGGCCGCGCGCGCGAAGGCGAGGGCGCAGGCCTCCGCGGCCAGCGCATCCTTGCTCGGAAAATGACGGTAGAAGCCGCCCTGGGTCAGCCCGGCGGCCTTCATCACGTCGGCGATGCCGACCGCCTCGACGCCCCGCGCACGGAACAGGTCGCTCGCGACCTGCACGATGCGGGCGCGGTTCTCATCGGCCTGAGCCCGGCTCGATCGCCCCATCACGCTTGTCCAAAAATAGAGGTTGATAGACCGCCAAAACCATCTTAGAGGTCGATAGACCGCTATTCAAGAGCACCAGCCGCCTCGGTCGCTCCAGGGGAGCCTTCAGCATGAGCACCAACCCGAAGGCGCCCGCGCAGGGTGGCGTGTATTACGGCTGGGTCGTCGCGGCGGTGACCTTCCTGACCATGCTGGTGACCGCCGGCGCCGTCGGCGCGCCGGGCGTGCTGATCGCACCCTTCGAGCGGGAATTCGGTTGGTCGAACGCCGAGATCTCGTCGGCCCTGGCCGTCCGCCTCGTCCTGTTCGGGCTGCTCGGGCCCTTCGCGGCGGCGTTCATGAACCGCTTCGGCGTGCGGCGCGTCGCCAGCGTCGCGCTGGTGCTGATCGCGCTCGGGATCGCGGGCTCCTTCGCCATGAGCCGGGTCTGGCACCTGCTGCTGTTCTGGGGGCTCGTCGTCGGCGTCGGCACGGGGCTGACGGCGATGGTGCTCGGGGCGACGGTGGCGACCCGCTGGTTCGTGGCCCGGCGCGGCCTCGTGCTCGGCCTGCTCTCGGCCAGCACGGCCACGGGCCAGCTCGTCTTCCTTCCGCTGCTCGCCGCGCTGACCGAGCGCTACGGCTGGCGCGCAGCGCTCTCCCTGATCCTCGCCATGCTCCTTGTCGCGACGGTCGCCGTGCTGGTCCTGATGCGGGACCGGCCCTCGGATCTCGGCCTGCGCCCCTACGGCGCGACCGGCGACGCGCCGCCCCCGCCGCGGCAGGGCTTTGCCGCCATGCTCGCCTCGCCCCTGGTCGCGCTGCGGGAGGCCTCGGGCTCGGTGACCTTCTGGGTTCTGTTCGGCACGTTCTTCGTCTGCGGCGCCAGCACCAACGGGCTCGTTCAGACGCATTTCGTGTCGCTGTGCGGCGATTATGGGATCGGCACGGTCACGGCGGCGGGCCTGCTCGCCGTCATCGGGCTGTTCGATCTGGTCGGCACCATCGGCTCGGGCTGGCTCTCGGACCGCTACGACTGCCGCTGGCTGCTGTTCTGGTACTACGGCCTGCGCGGCCTCTCACTCCTCTACCTGCCCTTCTCGGACTTCAGCTTCACCGGCCTCTCCGTCTTCGCCGTGTTCTACGGGCTCGACTGGGTCGCGACGGTGCCGCCGACGGTGAAGCTCACCGCCGACCGCTTCGGCAGCAACGCCAACCTCGTCTTCGGCTGGATCTTCGCCGGCCACCAGCTCGGCGCGGCCACCGCCGCCTACGGCGCGGGCTTCAGCCGGACCGTCTACGAGACCTACCTGCCCGCCTTCTTCGCGGCCGGGGCGCTGTGCCTGTTCGCCTCGGCGGCGCTGATGCTGATCCGCGACCGCCGCCCCGTCGCCGCCGCGGCGGCCTCCGCGTGAGGCCTCAGGGCCGGAAGCCCTCGAACACCATCTGGTCGGCGTGCTCCTGCGCCAGGGCCCGCTGCGCCTCGGTGCGCACCGTCCAAGTCATCACCGGCATGTTTCCGAGCCGGCGGCAGAGATAGGGCACCGGCCCCGGCAGGTCGCCCACGCGCCAGGACAGGAAGTGCGGCCGGCTCACGTGGAGATGGAGCAGGCCCGACAGCTCGGCCCGCAGCGAGGGCGTGAGCCGGGCGTAGTGCGGATCGTCCTGGCTCGCCTCGGCGACGATTCCCCTGGGCAGGTCGGGCGCGATTTCGGCCAGCGTCGCGACGATGCCCGGATCGAAGGATTTCAGCGCGATCGGCGCGTCGAGCCCCGCGACGATCTCGGCGGTGCGGCGGGTGAGGCGCCGGTCGCCGTCGAAGCGCGACTTGATCTCGACGATCACCGGCACGCGGCCGGCGATCCGTGCCAGGAAGTCCGGAAGCGTCGGGATGCGCTCCCCCGTCTCGGCGATCGTGAGCCGGCCGAGTTCGGCGGCCGTGCGGGCCTCGACCGGGTCGGTCTCCCCGGTGAGGCGCCCGAGCGCCTCGTCGTGGAACACCATCGCCTCGCCGTCAGCGCTGAGCTGCACGTCGCACTCGATGGCGTAGCCGCCCACCACCGCGGCCTCGGCCGCCGCCAGCGTGTTCTCGGGGATGCCGGCAGCGCGATCGTGCAGGCCGCGATGGGCGATCGGACGGGCGGTGAGCCAGTCCGGCGCCCGAGGGGTCGCGCTCACGCGACCTCGAACATCGCTTCGACCTCGACCGCCGCGTCGAGGGGCAGTTCGGCGACGCCGACGGTCGAGCGGGCGTGCCGGCCGCGATCGCCCAGCACTTCGACCATCAGGTCGGAGGCGCCGTTCATGATCGGCGCCAGGCCGGCGAAGCTCGGCACGGCGTTGATGAAGCCGCCGAGCCGCACGCATTGCACCACGCCGTGGTCGAGGTCGCCCACCGCCGCTTGGACCTGGGCCAGCACGTTGAGCGCGCAGAGCCGCGCCGCCGCCACGCCCTGCTCGGGCGAGACCTCGGCGCCGAGCTTGCCCTTGTGGGCGGGATCGAGCGTGCCGTCCGGACCGAAGCAGATCTGGCCGGAGATGACCACGAGGTTGCCGGTGCGGACGTAGGGCACGTAGTTCGCCACCGGAGCCGCCGCCTTCGGCAGCTTCAGCCCGAGTGCCTCCAGACGTTCCTTGACCGTGTTCATCGCCTGATCTCCCCAAGCCTGTTCGCTGCGGGGGTCTGAGCACGGGGGCGGGGCGACTCGCAAGGGGAGGGACCGGGGCGTGCGTTCAGCCGACGATCTCCTTGAGCTGCGCCGCCGCCCGCGCCTCGGAAAAATCGTAGCGCAGATCGGCATGGGCGACCGTTGCGGGCCGGTGGGCGACGATGACCCGGGTCATCTTCAGGTCGCGGAGCGCGGCGGCGATCACCGCCTCCGTCGGCTCGTCCAGCGCGCTCGTGGCCTCATCCAGAAAAAGGATCTCCGGGCGGCGGTAGAGGGCGCGGGCGAGGATCACCCGCTGGCGCTGGCCGCCCGAGAGGGTCGAGCCCATGTCGCCCACCAGCGTCTCGAAGCCCATCGGCGTGCGGGCGATGTCGGCGAGGATCGCCGCGCGCGCCGCGCATTCGCGGATCCAGCCGGGATCGGGCCGCTCGTCGAAGCAGGCGATGTTCTCGGCGATCGAGCCGGCGAACAGGCCGTCGTCCTGCATCACCCCGGCGATGCGGGCCCGGTAGGCGGCGAGCCCCCCGGCGCGGATGTCGCGCCCGTCGACCAGCACCGCGCCCTCGGTGGCCGGCAGCAGGCCCATCAGGATCTTCATCACGGAGCTCTTGCCGCAGCCCGACGGCCCGGTGAGGGCGAGGCTCGCGCCCGGCGCCACCTCCAGGCCGAGATTGCGGAAGACCCAGGGCTCATCGTCGCCGTAGCGCAGGGACAGGCCGACCGCGCGCAGACCCGCCGCACGCGCAGGCGGACGCTCCCCGGCGGGCAGGAGGGCGGGCGCCGCGACCGGCGTCGCCCCGGCAGGCGAGGCGGCGGCCTCCTCCGGCTCGGTCATGACGATGTCCGAGAGGCGGTCGGTCTGCACGTTGAGCATCCTGAGCTCGAAGCCCGACTGGATCAGGTTGCCGATGCGGGTGGAGAACTGGTCGCGATAGGCCAGGAAGGCCACCAGCATGCCGAGCGTCATCGACTGGTCGATCACGGCCCGCGCGCCCAGCACCAGCAGGATCAGCCGGTCGGCCCCGAACAGGAACTCGTTGCCGCGCCCGAACACGAGGTCGAGCCGCTGCAGCCGCAGGCGCGCGTTCAGCGCCTGGACGAACTGGTTCATCCAGGTGCCGCGGCGGCGCTCGCGCAGATTCAGGAGCTTGACGCTCGCCATGCCGCGCACGGTCTCGATGAAGTGGCTCTGCTGGCGCGCCTCCGCGACGATCGCCTCCTCGGTGCCCTCCCGGTAGGCCTTGTAGGCGATGATCCGGAGGCCGGCGTTGAGCGCGGTGGCCGCGAGTGCCACCAGCGCCAGCCAGCCGCCGTAGAGGAACAGCATGATCAGCATGCCGACCGACATCAGCCCGTCGAGCAGGGCCTGGACGAGATCGGTGGTGATGCCCTTCTGGATCGTGGCCAGCGTGCCGAAGCGGGAGATCACGTCGCCCACATGCCGCTTCTGGAAATAGTCGAGCGGCAGCCGGGAGAGATGGTCGAACAGCGAGCCCGACCATTGATAGTTCAGCTTCGTGCCCGTGAGCATGATCGCCCAGGTGCGGGCGATGCCGAGCCCCAGTTGCAGCACGAGCAGGAGGGCGAGCCCGAGCGCGACGACCAGCAACAGGTCGAGGTCGCCGTTCACGATCACCTCGTCGATGACGATCTGCGAGGCGATCGGCATCAGGATGGCGATGAGTTCGATGCCGAGCGACAGCACCAGGATCTGCGCCATGGCCCCGCGGATGCCGGCCATGCCCCGGAACAGGTCGGACAGGGCGAGGCCCTTCTCCGCCTTCTCCCGTACGAAGCTCTGGTTGGGCGCCACCTCCAGCGCCACCCCGGTGAATTCGCGCGAGGCTTCCGCGAGGCTCAAGGTCCGCCGTCCGCGGGCGGGATCGTGGATCACGATCTCCCGGCGGCGGACCGCGGCCAGCACCACGAAGTGGTTGAGGCCCCAGTGCAGGATGCAGGGCAGGCGCAGGCGGCCGAGATCGGCCATCTCGATCCGCAGGGCCCGGGTGGTGAGGCCCATGCTCCCCGATAGGTCCATGAGGCTTCGCAGCGTCATGCCCTTGAGCGAGAGGGCGTGGCGGGCGCGCATCCCGCCGAGATCGACGTGGCGGCCGTGATAGCCGAGCACCATCGCGAGGCAGGCGATGCCGCATTCCGCGGCCTCGGCCTGGAGCAGGACGGGCAGGCGGCGCCGGAACCCGAATTGCAGATCCGACAGCAGGCTCATCGGGAGACCTCCGGGCCGCCGCCCTGCGTCACGAGATCGACGCTGCGCTTGACGTGGTAGAGGGGGTCGAGGAGCCAGCGGTAGAGCGGGCGCTTCTCCAGGGCGATGTCGGCCTCGACCCGCATCCCGGCCTCCAGCCGCCGCTGCTCGCCGTAGGCCGTGACGCTGTCGGCGTCCGGCCGCACGATGATGCGGTAGACGCCCCCGTTCCCCGCATTCTTACCCGCGCCTCTGGCGGCATCCCGCACCGCCTCCGGCTGGCCGCCACCTTCGCTCTCCAAGGGCGCGCGGGTCACCTCCGTGACGCGGCCGCCATGCAGGCCGAAGCGCTGGAAGGGGAAGGCGGCGTAGCGCAGCATCACGGCCGCCCCCGGCTCGATGAAGCCGATCGCGGAGGAATCGACGAAGAGGTTGGCCTGAAGCCGGCCCTCGCTCGGCAACAGGGTGAGCAGGCTGGCGCCCGCTGCCACGGTCTGCCCGGCCTGGGCGCGGATGGAGGTGAGGATGCCGCGCTCCGGCGCGCGCACCTCGATGGCGCGGCGCGCCTCGCTCTCGGCCCGCTGCTGTTCGAGTTGCGCGGCGGTGCGGTCGAGTTCGGCCAGATCGCGGGCCAGGGTCTCGTCGAAGGTGGCGAGCTTGGCCCGCAGGTCGCCGAGCTTGCCCTCGACCTGCAAGCCGCCCTGGCGGAACTGCGCGAGCTGCGAGGTCGCCTGGAGGTAGAGGTAGTTCTGGCTTTGGAAATCCGCGGCGCGGGCAAAGCCCCGGGTCACGAGGTCGGCGAGTTCGTCGGCCCGGGCTTTCAACGGGGGCACG
Source organism: Methylobacterium sp. NPDC097929 (assembly GCF_049543375.1). Lineage (NCBI taxonomy): Bacteria > Pseudomonadati > Pseudomonadota > Alphaproteobacteria > Hyphomicrobiales > Methylobacteriaceae > Methylobacterium > Methylobacterium sp. NPDC097929. Next base: position 16,008 of record NZ_JBMVEP010000019.1, read on the forward strand.
AGCTTTTCCTGAAGCGCGAGTTGCTCCTCGATCTTGGCGCGCTGCGCCTCCAGATTGGCGACCTGCTCGCGCAGGCCCTCCTTCTCGGCGGTGGCCATGGCCGCGCGGGCGGCGCGCTGGCGCTCCACGCTCTCGCGCTGGCGGCCGAGCTGGGCGATCACCCGCTCCTGCGTCGGACCGCTCGCCGAGACCGCATCGAGGTCGATCGTGAAAAGGAGCTGGCCGCGCTCGACCCGCTCGCCCTCCCGGACGCCCGAGGCGCTAACCCGGCCGGCCAGCGGACTCGCCACGGTGATCAGGCCGATATCGGGCGCGAGCAGGCCCTCGGCATGGATGCGGCGCGTGTAGCTGCCGAGCCAAGCGTAGAGGCCGACCAGGGCCACGAAGGCGAGGCAGAGCCCGCCCACCACGCGGATCGGCAGGGGCTGCACCACCTGGGCCTCGCCGAGCCACGCGCTCTTGCGGGCCTCGGCGACCTCACGACGGAACAGGGGGGCGTTCACGAAAAAAGCCTTCTCGGATGCTGCGACGGGCGGCGCGGTTCGGGCTGCGGCGACCGGCCCACCTGCGTTGTTCTGACGCAGGTGCGTCATAATCCGCAACGGAATCAGTTTTTTAGGCCAGCTGCCGTAGCGGCCGGCTCCGTCGCGCCGGCCTGCGTCAATTTTTGTCCCCCGATCCGATGCAACCGGCTCCGACCCACCCGGACCGAGGACGCGCCGTCCCGACTCCGGCTCCCGAGGCACGCGAGAAGAAGCGGAGACAGCGGACGGCTGCGCTTCGGCCCCGGCCTCGCGGCGCGGATGCCACCATCGGTCGTGATTGGGGAGAGCAAGATATGTCCATCCATCGGTTTCCGTCTCGATCCGTGAGGAGCGTATATCGCGGCCCGGGTTGCCTGCTGAGATAATATCCGTACCTTATCCAACAGAGCAGCGCATCGCCGCGGCTCTTATTCCATAGGAAGACAGAAATACAGAACGTTCTTCCAGTATCGCTCGGACTAAGGAGAAAGCCATGCAGCAGAACATCGACACCGTGCGCGAGCTCAACGCGGCGGAGCTGGATCAGGTCGGCGGCGGGTTGTCTCTCGGCCTCGGTCTCGAACTGGACCTGAGCAACGAGCTGGGCGCCGTCTCCGGCACTGTCGATCAGGTGGGCGGCCTCGTGGGCGGCACGCTCGACAGCGTGCTCGGTGCCGTCGGCGGCCTGCTGGGCGGCGTGCTCGGCAAGTAAGCGGATTTCCCGGCCCGGTCGGCTTCGAGCCGGCTGTGCCGTCCTGCGGAAGCGGTCGACCCCGCCGCTTCCGCGGGACCCTTGCCGTTCGCAGGTGCCCGCCGCGTTCGGAATGCGGGCGGCCTTTGAGCGGTCGACCTTGGAACGGCCCTCCGAGGCGGGTCGTTCATCCGCGTCGGGGCGCAAGCTCCGCCCGCCGTCCCACGGGGACGGAAAGAAGAAGACGTCGTCCGCCCGAAGCGCGGCAAAAACCCGGGAGAACGAAGCGGCCGATGAGCGTTCCGTTCGTCAACGCATCCGTGCAGGGCGACCTCAGCGCCCCGCCCGACCAGATCTTCGGCCAGATCCCCGCGAGCGGCCTCGACGGCATCGCCTTCCTCGACTTCGCCTACGAGTCGGAGGGCTGCAGCACGCACCGCGTCGACGGCCTCCTCGTCGGAACGTGGCAAGGAACCTTGCGCGGCGGCAGGCGCACCCGCCTCGCCTTCAGCGGCAGTGCGACGGATGAGCGGTCCGACGAGCGGGCGGGCGAGGCATTCGTGCTGCGCGGCCCCGGCTATGCCGGCACCACCTGCTGGAGCGGAGCCTGCCGGGGGCGCTACCTCGCCTTCATGCCGGCGGCGGTCGAGCGGATGACGGGGGCGCCGCTCTGCCAGACCCGGATCGATTCGCTCACCTGCGACCTCGCCGAGCGCATGACCGTGTTCCACCTGCTGGCCGCCCTGGGCCAGGAGGCGGGCGGCCACGACAGCGCCGCGGACGCGCTGCTGGTCGACAGCGTGGCGCTGGCGGTGCTGCGCGCCTCCGGTGCCCTGTCGGAGCCCGCCCCGCGCAAGAGCGCGGCGCTCAGCCCCCGGCAGGCCCGGCAGGTGCGCGACCTCGTGGCCGCACGGCTCGGTACGCCGCTCTCGCTGCGGGAGATGGCCGAGGCCGCCGGGCTGAGCGAGAGCTACTTCGTGCGTGCCTTCAAAGGCTCCTTCGGGGTGACGCCCTATCAATACGTGCTGCGCGAGCGCGTGACCCTGGCCCAGTCGCTGATCCGCTCCGGTACCGTCTCGCTCAGCGAGGCGGCGGCGCGCGCCGGCTTCCCGGACGCGCGGCGCATGGGGCGGACCTTCCGCAAGATGGTCGGCCGCTCGCCGACGGGATCGACGCGGCTGCAGCGGGCCTGACCGCGAAAGGCGGGTGCCGGACGGCACCGCGGCGGGACGAATCAGGCCGATCGGGGCGCGATGCGCCGCCTCCGCGCCGCGCCGAGATTGACAGAAGCGCCTCGTTTCTTAGTAATCGCGCCCGTGCCGCCCGTCCCCCGAGGCGGCACTTTCTTTTGGCGATACTGCCCCCTGGATCGTGCCCGAGGAGACGGACCCGCGTGACCTCCGCCCTGCTGCCGACCTATGCCCGCGCCCCGATCGCCTTCGAGCGAGGCGAGGGTGCATGGCTGGTCGCCGAGGACGGCACCCGCTACCTCGATTTCGGCGCCGGCATCGCCGTCAACGCGCTCGGCCACGCGCATCCGCACTTGGTCGAGGCCCTGACCGCGCAGGCGCAAAAGCTCTGGCACACCTCGAACCTGTTCCAGATCCCGGAAGGGGAGCGGCTGGGGCGGCGGCTGGTGGACGCGACCTTCGCGGACGTGGCCTTCTTCGCCAATTCCGGCGCCGAGGCCAACGAGGCCGCCATCAAGACGGCGCGCAAGTACCACGCGGCCGGCGGCCACCCGGAGCGCTACCGCATCATCACCTTCGAGGGCGCCTTCCACGGCCGCACGCTCGCGACCATCGCGGCCGGCGGCCAGCAGAAGTACATTGAGGGCTTCGGCCCGAAGGTCGAGGGCTTCGATCAGGTGCCCGTCGGCGATTTCGCGGCGCTCGAAGCCGCGATCGGACCGGAAACCGCCGCCCTGATGATCGAGCCAATCCAGGGCGAGGGCGGCCTGCGGGTGATCGCGAGCGCGATGCTGCGGCGCCTGCGCGACCTGTGCGACGCGCACGGCCTGCTCCTCATCATGGACGAGGTTCAGACCGGCGTCGGACGGACCGGCAGGTTCTTCGCCCACGAATGGTCGGGCGTGACGCCGGACATCATGAGCGCGGCCAAGGGCATCGGCGGCGGCTTCCCGCTCGGCGTCTGCCTCGCCACGGCCGAGGCCGCCCGCGGCATGACGGCCGGCACCCACGGCACCACCTTCGGCGGCAACCCGCTCGCCATGGCGGTCGGCAACGCCGTGCTCGACGTGGTGCTGGCCCCGGGCTTCCTGGCGCATGTCGAGCGCATGGGCCTGCTGCTGACGCAGAAGCTCGCAGGCCTGATCGACCGGCACCCGCACGTCTTCGCCGAGATGCGGGGGCAGGGACTGATGCGGGGCCTGAAGCTCAACCTGCCGAACACCGAGTTCACGGCGGCCGCCCGCGCGCGGCACCTCCTGGTGATCCCGGCGGGCGACAACGTGGTCCGCCTCTTGCCGCCGCTGATCGTCGGCGAGACGGAGGTGGACGAGGCCGTGACCCGGCTCGAGGCCGCGGCGACCGATCTGGAGGCGCAGATGCGCGGGGCCGCCTGAGGGCGGTGCCGTGAGCGAAGATATTGAGATGACCACCACCCTGAACGGCAGCGGCCCGCATGTCCGCCACTTCCTCGACCTGAAGGATTTCTCGGCCGAGACCCTGCGCGGCGTCCTCGACGCCTCCGCCGCGATGAAGCGCGCGCGGGTCAAGGGCCAGCGCGCCGCGGAGCGACCGCTCACCGGCAAGATGCTGGCGATGGTGTTCGACCGGCCCTCGACCCGCACCCGCGTCTCCTTCGACGTGGCCATGCGCGAACTCGGCGGCGACACCCTGATGCTGACCGGCAAGGAGATGCAGCTCGGGCGCGGCGAGACGGTGGCCGACACCGCCCGCGTGCTCTCGCGCTTCGTCGATGCGATCGTGATCCGCACGCTGGACCACACGCTGATGGTGGAACTGGCCGAGCATGCCGAGGTGCCGGTCATCAACGCGCTGACCAAGGTCTCGCATCCGTGCCAGATCATGGCCGACGTGATGACCTTCGAGGAGCATCGCGGGCCGATCAAGGGCCGCACGGTGGCGTGGTCGGGTGACGCCAACAACGTGCTGGCGAGCTGGGTCCACGCCGCGGCCCGCTTCGACTTCACCCTCAACGTCGCTGCTCCGAACGAGCTGGCGATGCCGCCGGCCCTCATCGCCTGGGCCGAGCGCGAGGGCGCCCGCGTCAACGCCACCACCGACGCCTACGCGGCGGTCGAGGGGGCGGACGCGGTGGTGACCGATTGCTGGGTCTCCATGGGCGACGACGACGAGCACTTCCGCCACAACCTGCTCTCGCCCTACCGCGTGGACGCGGCGCTGATGGCGGCCGCGGCGAAGGACGCGATCTTCCTGCACTGCCTGCCCGCGCATCGCGGCGAGGAGGTTACGGCCGAGGTCATCGACGGACCGCAATCGGTGGTGTTCGACGAGGCCGAGAACCGTCTGCACGCGCAGAAGGGCATTCTCGCGTGGTGCCTGGGCGAGGCGGCGTAGCCCGCTTTCGCGCCCAATCGGCAACCTCGAGTTCGTCACGACGCACCCGGACGCGAACCACGTTCCGTCCGGGCGCAGCGGACCCGTCGTCGGAGACGCCCGAACGTGTGGCCGCGTCGCGCACGCGACGGGCGGCAGCCGGCCGAAGCCATTTCCTTCCCATAAGAGCCGCATGAAGCGTGACGGGCGGACAGGCGATCCTCGCCTCGACCGTTGATACAACCTATGTTCGCTTTTTGTTCAGATTACAAGCAAACTCTAGGTATTATAATTTCCTCCAAGTTGCGCAGGCTGTTCGGCCATTTGAAGCGTGGCGATATGGGGCCTCATGTCGGGGACACTTTATTTCGGCGACAATCTGGACATTCTCAGAAATCACATCGATTCCGGTAGTGTAGACCTCGTCTACCTCGACCCTCCATTCAATTCCAAAGCCTCCTATGCCGTCCTCTTCGAGTCTCCGGATGGCTCGAAAAGCTCGTCTCAAATCCAGGCCTTCGAGGACACATGGACTTGGAACGATACCTCCCAGACCGCTTTCGAAGACACGCTCCGCAGTGGGCACACCGCGGTGGCCGACGTGCTGCGGTCCCTTCGCCAATTTCTGGGAGAGAACGATGTCATGGCTTACCTGGCCATGATGTCCGTCAGGATCGTTGAGCTGCGCCGCGTGCTCAAGGAGACAGGCTCGATCTATCTGCACTGCGATCCGACGGCGAGTCACTACCTCAAGATCATCCTCGACGCCGCCTTTGGCATCAAACAATTCCGAAACGAGATCATCTGGAAGAGAACCAGAGGGCACTACGACAAAAAGCTATCCAAATTCGGAAGTGTGCACGACACCATATTCTACTACGCCAGATCCGAAAATCGAAAGTTCAATCTGATCGCGAGCGAGCGCGATCGGAATGCGCCGAAGACCCACGATCTGTACGTCCACACCGACGGCAAGACCTACCGTAAGGACAATTGCAGGGCACCGGGCGACCGGGGGCCGCTCTACGAGTGGAACGGCCATACCTTCCACTGGCGCTACGCCCCGGCGGAGCGGGACCGGCTGATCGCGGAGGGACGGATCGTCTACACGAAAAACGGCATGCCGCGCGTCCTGAGGCCCGTCGAGCCCCTGAAGGGAATCCCGCTGCAGGATGTCTGGACGGACATCGATGCTCTGAACGCGGGCTCCAACGAGATCCTGGGCTACCCGACGCAGAAGCCGGTGGCGCTCCTGGAACGGATCATCGCCGCCTCGACCGATCCGGGCGACATCGTGCTCGATCCCTTCTGCGGGTGTGGGACGGCCGTGCACGCGGCCCAAAGACTTCGTCGGCGCTGGCTCGGGATCGATGTCACACCGCTCGCCATCAACCTCATCGGCCGGCGCCTGAACGACGCCTTTCCGGAGATCGCTTTCAACGTTCGCGGCATTCCTCGCGACATGGACGGGGCGAGGGAGTTGGCCTTGCGGGACAAACACCTCTTCCAGCTCTGGTGCGTCGATCTGGTCGACGCGCAACCCTTCAGGAACGGACAGAAGGGCGCCGATGGCGGGATCGACGGGTTGATCTACTTCAAGGCGAACGACAAGGACACGAAGGCCGCGATCGTATCGGTCAAAGGCGGCCTGAATGTCGGCGTCGCTCAGATCAAGGATCTGCGCGCCACCATGGAGCGCACCGGCGAACCGCTCGGCGTCTTCCTGACCCTCACGCCGCCCACGCGACCCATGGAGAAGGAAGCGGCCAGCGCCGGAACGTACGAAACAGGCCATCACCGCATTCCGCGCATCCAGATCCTGACGATCGAGCAGCTTCTTGCGGGGCGAAGACCACGCATTCCCTTCGGACACACGGTCAGTTACCGGCGCACGCGGCGCGAGACGAGCCGCGAGACGCAAACCTCGCTTCTCTGATCCCCGACGGCTCAGCCCGCCCGCTTGGCCTGGTTCATCGCCCAGATCACGCCGAACGGGTCGCGCAGCTGCCCGTAGAGGTCGCCCCAGAACATTTCCTGATAGGGCATCACCACCTCCGCGCCCGCCGCCACCGCCCGTTCCCACCACGCCGCGATATCCTCGACCGGCAGGAGCAGGCTGAAGGCCTGCGGCGCCTGGAGCGGGTGGCCGTATTCGGGGAAGGCGTCGGAGAGCATCACCGAGGTGCCGTTCACGCACAGATGCACGTGCATGGTCCGGCCCTGCTCGTCCGGCGGGACGCTGGCCAGGATCTCGGCGCCGAAGGCCTTCTCGTAGAAGGCGGCGGCCCGCAGGGCGCCGTCGAGCGAGAGGTAGGCGACCACGCCGCCCCGCGGGGGCACGGCCGGCCCCGGCTGGATCGTCTCGGTCTCGCTCATCGCCAAGGATCTCCGCGCGATTCGAATCGCCCGAAGGGTGCCGCTCACTGCGGGTGCCGCCAAGCGGTTTCGTGACGTTCGGCGCTGCGATTCCATCCGGCCCGCCCACCGGTCGGATCGCCGCAGCCCACGGCCCGGCTGGAACGATCCGGCACGCCTCCCGTTGGCCCGCGGCTTTAACAAACGTTCTCAGCGCCGGCCTTCGAGCGCGCGGACCGGACGCCGATCACGGGAAGGGTCGTCACATGGATCTCGGCATCAGCGGCCGCGTCGCGGTGATCACGGGCGGTGATTCCGGCATGGGCTACGTGAGCGCGGAATACCTTCTGCGCGAGGGCGTCAGGATCGTCCTCTCCGACCTGAAGGAGCGGGAATTGCAGGAGGCGGCCGAGCGCCTGTCGGCGCTGGGACCGGTCAAGGCGTGCCAAGCCGATTTGTCGGACGATGCGGGCGCGCGCAAGCTGCGCGAATTCGCGGACACCGCGTTCGAGACCAAGCCCACCATCCTCATCAACGGCGCGGGCATCACCGGCGCCACGGGCGACTTCCTGGAGATCGACGACGCGGGCTGGATGGAGACGATCCAGGCCGACCTGATGTCGGCGGTGCGGGTCGCGCGCGCCTTCATCCCGGGGATGCGCGCGGCGGGCTGGGGCCGGATCGTGTTCTTCACCTCCGAGGACGCGGTCCAGCCCTATGTCGAGGAACTGCCCTACTGCGCCGCCAAGGCCGGCCTGATGAACCTGACCAAGGGCCTCTCCAAAGCCTACGGGCCGGACGGCGTGCTGGTGAATTCCGTGGCGCCGGCCTTCGTCGCCACGCCGATGACCGACGCGATGATGGAGAAGCGCGCCGGGGAACTCGGCGTCTCCTTCGACGAGGCGGTCGAGAGCTTCCTCACGGAGAAGCGTCCCGGCATCGTCTCCAAGCGCCGGGGCCGGCCCGAGGAGGTCGCCGCGGCGGTGGCCTTCCTCTGCTCCGAGCAGGCGAGCTACATCACCGGCGAGAACCTGCGCGTCGACGGCGGCGCCGTCCTGACCATGGCGTCCTGATGCGTGAACTCACCTGCGACGTCGCGGTGATCGGCGCCGGCACCGCCGGCATCGCCGCCCACCGGGCCGCCCTCGACGCGGGGGTGAAGTCGATCCTGATCGAGCAGGGTCCCGGCGGCACCACCTGCGCGCGGGTGGGCTGCATGCCTTCCAAGCTGCTGATCACCGCCGCGAACGCCGCCCACGGCGCGCGCGAGGCGCACCGCCTCGGCATCCGCGTCGGCGAGGTTGCCGTGGACGCCCCCGCCGTGCTCGCCCGGATGCGGCACTGGCGCGACCGCTTCGTGGCCTCCGTGTTCGAGGGGCTCGACCGGCTGCCGGCAGAGACCCGCCTGTCGGGCCGTGCCGTGTTCGAGGGCCCGGACCGGCTGCGGATCGACGATCACACCCGCTTGCACTTCAAGGCCGCCGTGCTGGCGACAGGCTCCAGCCCGAGCGTGCCCGATCCGCTGCAGGATCTCGGGCACCGTCTGCTGACCACCGACACCGTGTTCGACATCGAGGACCTGCCCGCCTCGCTCGCCGTGCTCGGCGCCGGCCCGGTCGGGCTCGAACTCGCGCAGGCCATGGCCCGGCTCGGCGTCGAGACGCAGGTCTTCGATCCTGGCGACAGCCTCGGCGGCCTGAGCGATCCGGACCTCAAGGCGGCGGCGCGGGAGATCTTCTCGCAGGCCTTCACCCTGCATCTCGGCACGAAGGTCGAGCGGGGCAGGGCGGATGACGACGGTGCACGCCTGGGCTGGGACGGGGGCGAGACCCGCGTCGAGCGGGTGCTGGCCGCCGCGGGCCGCCCGCCGAACGTGCGGGGCATCGGCCTCGAGCAGACCGGCGCCCGCCTCGACGATCGGGGCAGCCCGGCCCACGATCCCCGCTCGCTGCTCTGCGAGGGCGCCACCATCCTGATCGCCGGAGACGCCAACGCGGACCGCCCGGTGCTGCACGAGGCGAGCCGCCAGGGCCGCATCGCCGGCCGCAACGCCGCGCGGATCGCGGCCGGGGAGAGCGCCGAGCGGCCCGTGCGCTGGGTAGCGCTCGCCATGGTGTTCAGCGAGCCGCAGATCGCCGTGATCGGCGGCGGCTTCGACGCAGACGCCGACCGTCTCGTCGGCCGCGCCGATTTCTGCGACCAGGGCCGGGCGCAGGTCATGGACGAGGCGCAGGGCGGCCTCCGGCTCTATGCCGAGCCCGATGGGCGCCTCGCCGCCGCCGAGCTGATCGGTCCCGGGGCGGAGCATCTCGGCCACATCCTCGCCCACGCGGTGCAGGACGGATTGGACGTGCGGCGCCTGCGCGAGCGTCCCTTCTACCATCCCACCCTGGAGGAAGGGCTCGACACGGCGCTCTCCGAGCTCGCGGACCAGCTGCGCTGAGACCCGGTCCCGCGCCTGCTCCGAACAGGCGTCGACACCGCTCGCCCGGAGGAGATCCGGAAGAGCGCTGCGCCGTGTCGCGGCCATTGTATCGTTTTAGACAAAGTCGGGATCCGACAGATACTTGGCGCCGATGCGCCGCAGTTTGCATCGGGCCGCGCAACCCTGCCCGGCATTGCGCAACCGGCCCGCGGCAGGCATATCGACAGGCACAATGGTCGATCCGTCGCAGATGCACGCCCAGGGGCCTCACGACGGCCCGGTCGATTCCCGGGTCGATATCGAGAGCCTCACTCCCGCGCAGCGGGACGCGCTGGAGGCGGGCGTCCTGGCGCTCGATTCCGCCGGGATCGTGCTCGCCTGCAACCGGGCGGCGGAGACCCTGTGCGGGATGCCACGCGAGGCGATGCTCGGCCGCAGCTTCTTCCGCGAGCTGGTGCCGAGCGCCCACGTGCCCGGCTTCTACGGGCGTTTCCTCGCGGGCGTGCGCCGGGGCCGGGGCGACCAGTCCTTCGAATTCGTGTTCGGCCGCATCCCGGCTCCCCTGAGAGCGCGCATCGGCCTGCGGGCCGGCGCGGACGGGCGGATCTGGCTGACCATCAGCCCCCTGGAGCAGATCGCCGCCGGCCCCTCCCGCGAGGCCGTGCTCGCCGCGATCGCCCAGCGCAGCCGGGCCGAGCCGGTCGATCCGAGCCTGTGCGAGCGGGAGCCGATCCACATTCCCGGCTCGATCCAGCCGAACGCGGTGATGCTCGCCGCCGACGCGGCGAGCCTGGAGATCGTGGCCTTCAGCGCCAACGCCGCCGACGTGCTCGCGCCCGCGCTTTTTCCCCCGAACGGCCTCAGCCTGGAGGCGGTGCTGCCGGCCGAGATCGTCTCGGCGATCCGCAACGGCATGGCCGCCCACACCTTGACCGACGGGCGGCTCCTGCGCCGCTCGCTGACCCTGCCCCCGCGCGACGAACGCTTTCACCTCTTGGCGCATGTCCATCTGGGGCGCGTCATCGTCGAGCTGGAACTGGCGCCCGAGCGGCCGGAGGACTTTCTCACGGCGAGCCCCCTCGACGCCGAGACCGCCATGGTACGGCTGCGCGCCGCCGAGACCCTGGCCGAGGCCGCGCAGATCGCCGCCCTCGAGATCCGCGCCATGACCGGTTTCGAATCGGTGCTGGTCTACCGCTTCGACACCGACTGGAACGGCGAGGCCATCGCCGAGGACATGGTGCCGGATTGGCAGCGTCCCCTGATCGGCCTGCGCTTCCCCGCCTCCGACATCCCAGCCCAGGCGCGCGCCCTCTACACCAAGGCCAAGAGCCGCTTCGTGATCGACCGGGACTGCGTGCCGGTGCCGCTGATGGCCGACCGGGCGGCGGGCAACGCGCCGATCGACCTCACCTTCGCGCAGCACCGCACCCTCTCGCCGATCCACCTCGAATATCAGCGCAACCTCGGCGTCGACGGCTCGATGTCGATCTCGATCATGGTCGAGAACCGGCTCTGGGGCCTGATGATCGGCCATCACCGCCGGCCGCACTACGTCGCCCCGGAGACCCGCGCCGCGGCCACCGTGCTCACCGACGCCTTCGCCATGCGCGTGCAGGAGATCGAGGGCAAGGCGCTCTGGAGCGAGCGGCAGCGCCACCTCGACGTGCAGGGCCGGCTGGTGCGCGGGCTGACCCGCTCGGACGACTTCGTGGTCTCGCTGACCCAGGGCGACCCGACCCTGCTCGACCTGTTCGAGGCGACGGGCGCCGGCATCGTCTCGGACGAGGCCGTCTGCCTCGTCGGCGCCACCCCGGCGGAACCGGCGGTGCGGGCGCTCGCCGACTGGCTGCGCGAGAGCCTCCCCCCCGGCGAGACCACCTTCGTCACCGACACGCTGGTGCTGCACCACGCGCCGGCCGCCGACTACACCGAGATCGCCAGCGGCCTGCTCGCGGCCTTCGTCGGCACCTCGCGCCAGCACCTCCTGCTGTGGTTCAAACCGGAGGTGCCCAGCACCGTCACCTGGGGCGGCGATCCGAGGAAGCCCGTGCTGCCGGGCAGCGGGCCGGTCGCGGTGCTGCCGCGGCGCTCCTTCGAGCGCTGGGTCGAGGAGCGGCGCGGCCATTCCACCCCTTGGGCCGCCTGGAAGGTCGCGCTGGCCGCGCAGCTCGCCGACGCGGTCGAGGGCGTGGTGCTGCGCCAGCGCCGCAAGATCGACGAACTGACGGGCCTGCTCGCCGACAAGGAGCGCCTGCTGGAGCAGAAGGATCTGCTCACCCGCGAGATCGACCACCGGGTGAAGAACTCGCTGCAGATCGTGACGGCCTTCCTGCACATGCAGCGCCGCCAGATCGCCGACCCCGCCGCCCGCCAGGCCTTCTCCGAGACCTCGGCGCGGGTGATGAGCGTGGCGAGGGTGCATGACAGCCTCTACCAGGGCGAGAGCCTCGAACAGGTCGATCTCGGCCAGACCATCCAGACCCTGTGCAACGACCTCGCCGGCATGGCGGGCGACGAGCACAGCGTCGAGATGACCGCCGAGCCCGGCCTGATGGTGCCCTACCGGCACGCGGTGGCGCTCTCGCTCATCACCACCGAACTCGTCACCAACGCCTTCAAATATGCCGGCCGCCCCGAGAAGGGCGCGCGGGTCAGCGTCACCGTGGCGGGCGGGGAGGGTGCCGTGCGCCTCAAGGTCTGCGACGACGGGGTGGGCATGCCGGCGGGCTGGGAGAATGCGCGGGCGCAGGGCACCGGCCTCGGCATGAAGCTGATCCGCGCCATGCTCGACCAGATCGGTGCCCGCATCGACGTCGAGAACGCCGACGGCGCCTGCTTCACCGTCCACGCCTGACATCCCTGCCGAGCCGAACGTGAGCGACAGCCTGCACGCCCGCCTGCGGCATGCCACCGCCGAGGCGCATGCCGCGCTGGAGCGCGACCTCGACTGGGAGGCGCGGGTGGCAACGCTGTCCGGCTACCGCGACCTGCTCGCGCGCCTGCGCGGCTTCCATGCCGTGTACGAGCCGGCCATCGGCGCGGCCTTAGCGGATGCGGCCTTCTTCGATCCCCGCCGCCGGCTCGCGTTCCTCGACGCGGATCTCGCGGGCCTCTCGGGGGCGGCGCCCGCCTCGTCGCCCGCGCCGCCGTGCCTGGACGGGGCCGGCGGCGCGCTGGGCGCGCTCTACGTGCTGGAGGGCTCGACGCTCGGCGGCGCCGTGATCGGCCGCCACGTGGCCCGCCTCCACGGGGAAGAGGTGCCGCTGGCCTATTACAGCGGCCGCGGTCGTGCGGCCGGGCCGCTCTGGCGGGCCTTCCGCGAGCGCCTCGACGCCCTGCCGGAAGCGCAGGCCGCGGCCGCCTTCACGGCGGGCATCGCCACCTTCGAGGCGATGCGGCGCTGGCTCGTTTCGGGCGAAGGCTGAGCCGAACCGAAAGCATCGGCTTCTTCTGAGAGCCGGCGGCCACCTTTCGGGACGATGCTCTAACCCGGCGGGGCCAGCACCTGCGTGCGCCGCGCCTCCAGGGTCTGCCAGACCACCAGCGAGGGCAGGCCGAGCACCACGTCGGGCACGCGCTTGGCGAGCGACAGGGCGATGGCGGTGCCGGCATCGAGCCCGAACAGGGCGCCCACCACCACGAAGCTGCCCTCCTGCACGCCGAGCCCGCTCGGCACGGGAAAGGCCGCCGACTTGATCGCCTGGGAGAGGGATTCGAGCACGAGCACCTCGGTCAGGCTGACCTCGACCCCGATGCAGGCCAGCGCGATCCAGATCTCCGCCGCCCCGAGCCCCCAGGCCGCGAAGTGCAGGACCAGCGACTGGGCGATGCGCCCGCGCCGTCCCCGGGCCCAGACGGCGTCGAGGGCGTCCTGCACGGTGAGGCCGGGCTCGGACGGCGCCGCCGTCCCCGCCGCATCCGGCGCCGCCATCCGCAGAACCCGGCGGCCGAAGCCGGTCAGGCGCCGCTCCAGGGCGCGGGCGGGCCCGAGGGTCTGGAGCGCGAAGAAGGCCGCCACCACCGCCACCGCCACCGCGGCGGCCTGCGTCGTCCAGCGCGCGAGGGAGGCGGCGGCCTCGCCCGGCAGGCGCCAGAGCAGCCCGGTCCCGAGGAGGGTGAAGGCCACCTGCGTGGCGACCTGGATCAGCATGTCGGCGAGCAGCGAGGCCGCGGCGAGGCTGCCCGCCACGCCCCAGAAGGTCAGCAGGCGCCCGCCCACCACCTCGCCGCCCACGGAGGCGACGGGCAACAGGACGTTCACGCCCTCGCGCACGAAGCGCAGGATCACGAAGGCGCCGGTCTCGACCGGAGGCTGCGCCGCGCCCCCCGCACGGCCCGAGGGCGGGATGCCGGACAGGATCCGCGCCCAGGCCAAGCCGCAGAGCAGGACGATGACGGCCCGCACCAGAACGATGGCGGCAAGCCCCGCCAGGCCGATCCGCCCGAAGGCCGCACCGATCGCGCCGAGGTCGTTGGTGGCTACGAGCCAGACGCCGAGCGCCAAGCCGGCCAGGGTGCCGACGAGCGGAAGCCGGCGCAGCAGCCGGCCCAGGAACCGGCGCGGGCGCGGCCTGCCGCCGGCGGCCGTCCCGGAATCCTTCGCGGCGCGGGCCGGCGCTTCAGACATCGCCGTCTCCCGCGGGCGGCGCCGGGACGGGGGAGGGCTGCGCCGGAACGAGGCCCAGCGCCTCGGGACCGAGGGCGTCGAGCGAGGGATCGATCAAGAGGACGCGGCGGCGCGCCAGGGATTGCGCGGTGGCGAGCGTCAGCATCCGCTTGGGGCAGGGGCCGAGACAGCCCGTCTCGACGACCCGCACCTTGCCGGCGCCGCGCTCGCGGGCGGTCTCCCGGTAGGCGCGCTTGAGCGCCCGGCCGAGTCGCTTGCGGTCGACCTCCTGGCGCTTGGCGCATTTGCGGCAGACCAGCACGACGTCCGAGAAACCCGCCTTGGCCGTGCGGGCCGCCCCGCCCGGTTCCTGCAGCCGTCCCACGACGCCTCCCGCCCGGCTCCCTGGTCCGAGCCGTCTGATGTGTCTCGGGGCGGTATCGCAGCAGCAGCGCCCGCGGCGCAATCCCGACGGATCGCCGCGCCTTAAAAAGGGCCGAAAAGAACGTGACCTGAGCGACGGACGGGACGCTGCCCCGGGCGCCATCCGGGGCGCCCTGCCGACGAGCCTTGCCCACGCCTCGTGCGGGTGGCAGGACCCGGGCGCGGGCGCGATCCCGGCGGCGGTTCCGCGAGGGCTCCCTTTCGATGAATTCCGACGAGGTCAAGCAGGAGACCCGAGTCCGGACGGGTTCGAGCGTGCAGTCGCTCATGGACCTCGCCCGGCGCTCCGTGCCGGATCTGCGGCGCAACGCCGAGACGATCGAACCGATTTCGCCGGGGCGGGGGCGGGGCCTGCCGGTCGGTCCCCTGCTCGAACGGGCGCGCCGCAGCCTCGAATGGACCCGGCTGCCCGGCCTGCGGTCCCGCGAGGCGCGCCCGCCGGAGGGCCTCGCCAAGCGCCTGTTCCGCAGCTACGGCCTGTTCGTGCTGGCGCCGACGGCCCTCATCGGCCTCTACGTCTTCGCCATCGCCACCCCGCAATACGTGGTCGAATCGCAGTTCGCGGTACGCGGCAACGTCGAGCCGATGGCCAGCGCCGAACTCGGCCTCTACGCGGACCTGATCCAGAAGCACAACAGCCAGGACAGCTTCATCCTGCGCGACTACATCGGCAGCCGGCCGATGGTGGAGGCCGTCGACGCCAAGCTCGGCGTCGAGCGGATGTTCTCGAAGGACGGGATCGACTTCTGGGCCCGCTACCGGGATGGCCAACCGGTCGAGAAGCTGGTGCGCTACTGGGGCCGGCACGTGAATGCGCATATCGACGCCATCTCCGGCGTGATCCGCCTGAGCGTGCGCGCCTTCGAGCCCGAGGATGCGGTCGCGATCTCCAAGGAGGTGATCGCCCGGTCCGAGGCCCTGATCAACGACATCTCCCGGCGCGCCCAGGCCGACATGATCGCCCAGTCGATGAAGGAGGTGGAGCAGACGAAGGAGCGGCTCAAGCAGGCGCGGGTGGCCCTGCAGGAGTTCCGCAACCGCTGGGGCATCATCGATCCCGTCAAGTCGGCCGAGGCCGCCGTGACCACGATCGAGATGCTGCGCAAGGACAAGATCAAGGCCGAGAACGACCTGCGCGTGCTGCGCGACTCCCGGCTCGACGAAAAGACCCGCGGCATCCAGGTGCTGGTGGCGACCGTCGGTGCCCTCGACGGGCAGATCAAGGATCTGCAGAACCGCCTCACGACCGACGGCATCGTTTCCAGTTCCGAGCACAACCTCACGCAGGCCCTGCTGGAATACGAGAGCTTGATGGTCGAGCAGACGGTCGCGGAGAAGCTCAACGCCTCGATGCAGCTGATCCTCGACCGGGCCCGGGTCGCGGCGGCCAAGCAGCAGATCTATCTCTCGACCTTCGTGCCCCCGCTGCTCCCGACCTACTCGCTCTACCCGGCGCCGTTCTACACGCTGTTCGCGGCCCTGTTCTGCTTCACCGTGCTCTGGAGTTCGATCTCCCTGGTCACGGCGGCGGTGAACGACAACCGGCTCTAAGGCGGCCCTCCGAGGCCGCACGGCCCGGGGACGCTCCCAGGTCCCGCGGGCGCCCACTCGCGCAGGGTCGCCCCGATGCTCTAAGACGATCCCGCGGCCTGCGCCCCGAACCTCCCAGGGACGGGGCCGCCCGACGCCTCCCCATCCTCCTCTTCGGCTTCCATGGCGGATTTCACAGACCTCATCGCCCGCGCCGTCACCCCGTCGATGGGCCGGGACGAGCGCGAACAGGTCTACACGGTGGTGCGTCAGGCCGTGCAGCGGCTCCAGGACCGCGAGAACCTCGCCCCGGACGATCCGCGCATCCTGCTCCAGCGCCACCTGATCGAGGAGACGATCCGCGACGTCGAGTTCGACATCATCCGCTTCCTGACCCTGCGCAAGATCGAGCAGGCGCGGATGGCGCAGAACGCGGAATACGAGGCGCAGTTCACCCGGAGCAAGAAGCGCTGAGGCCCCCTCGGGCGGCCTCAGCCATAGGCCGCCACCGCCCGCACGCCGCCGGGCTCGGCCACGCTCACGCCCGCCTCGACATACTCGTTGAGCTTGTTGCGCAGCGTCCGGATCGAGATGCCGAGGATGCGCGCGGCGTGGGTGCGGTTGCCGAGGCAATGATCGAGGGTGTCGAGGATCAGGTCGCGCTCGACATCCGCCACGGTGCGCCCGACGAGGCCGCGGGTGGCCGCGCCCGCCGCGCTCGCCGCCCGCTCGGCCGGACCCGCCGCGGCGGCGGGCGCGGCGAAGGCGTCGCCCTCCGGGCTCAGGATCGCCTCAGGGCCGATCTCCGCCCCCTGCGCCAGCAGCACCGCACGGTGGATCGTGTTCTCCAATTCGCGCACGTTGCCGGGCCAGGGGTTGCGGGCGACGAGGGTCTGGGCCTCCCGGGCGAGGGCGCGCACCGGCACGCCGTTCAGCTCGGCGTATTTGCGGGCGAAGTGGGCGGCGAGTTCGAGGATGTCGGCGTGGCGCTCCCGCAGCGGCGGCACGCGCAGATGCACGACGTTCAGGCGGTAGAACAGGTCCTCGCGGAACGTGCCCTTCTTCACCTCCTCTGCGAGGTTGCGGTTGGAGGTGGCGAGCACGCGGATATCGACCTTGACGGGCGCCGCGCCCCCGACCCGGTCGATCACCCGCTCCTGGAGCGCGCGCAGGAGCTTGGATTGCAGCCGCACGTCCATCTCCGAGATCTCGTCGAGGAGCAGCGTGCCGCCATTGGCTTCCTCGAACCGGCCGATGCGGCGGGCGACCGCGCCGGTGAAGGCGCCCTTCTCGTGGCCGAACAGCTCGGATTCGAGCAGCGCCTCGGGGATTGCCGCGCAATTGACCGAGACGAAGGGGCGGGCGCCCCGGTTCGACTTGGCGTGGACGTGGCGGGCCAGCACCTCCTTGCCGGTGCCGCTCTCGCCGGTGATGAGCACGGAGGCCTCCGAGCGGGCGACCTGCTCGGCGAGCCGGACGACGCGCTCCATGGAGGTGTCGCGCCAGACGAAGCTGCGGGCATCGGCCGCCACCGCCTCCAACACCGCCGCGATCAGCTCGGGATCGGGGGGGAGGGGGATGTACTCCTTGGCGCCCGCCTGGATCGCCGCCACCGCCGCGCGGGCGTCCGAGGCGATGCCGCAGGCCACCACGGGCGTACGGATGCGCTCGTCGGCCAGCGCCCGCACCATCCGGGCGATGTCGAGCCCGACATCGACCATGACGAGGTCGCCGCCCTTGGCACGCAGGGCCGCGAGACCCTGGTCGATCCCGTCGGCATGGGTGACCGAGGCGCCCCGGTTCATGGCGATCTTGGAGGCGGTGACGAGTTCGCCCGAGAGCCGTCCGACGATGAGCAGCCGCATGGGGTGGTTTCTCCGAAAAGGTTTGCCGTCCGACCCGTCTCGCCCACCCGCCACCTCATCCTGAGGTGCCGCGAAGCGGCCTCGAAGGATCCTCCAGAGCTCGCGCGATCCCTGGAGGATCCTTCGAGGCCTCCGCTTCGCTGCGGCACCTCAGGATGAGGGCGAGGGTGGGACAGAGGATCAGTGGTCGTTCTTGATGATCTCGGTCATGGTGACGCCGAGGCGCTCCTCGACCAGCACGACCTCGCCGCGGGCGACGAGGCGGTTGTTGACGAAGATGTCGATGGCCTCGCCGACCTTGCGGTCGAGTTCGAGCACGGCGCCGGGGCCGAGCCGCAGCAGGTCGCCGATCGGCATGCGCGAGGAGCCCAGCACCGCCGAGACGACCACGGGCACGTCGAAGACCTGTTCGAGGTCCGCCGCGCTCTTGGGGCTCGTCGGCGCGTCGCGCACGGAAGCCGGGCCGCCCTCCTCGTAGGAGAGATCGCCCTCGCTGAGCTGGGGCAGGCTGAAATCGTCGCTCGACATCGGCTTTAGGCCTCGGCGGGATCGGAACAGGGGGAAAGGGCGGCCTCGACGGCGGCGGCGATGCGGGCGCGCTCGCGCACGATGCCGCCATCGGCCCATTCGAGGCGGGCGTCGCCGGGCGCCATGTCGGGTTCGCCGAGCACCACTAGGCGGCCCTCGAAGCCGTGCTCGCGGGACAGGCGCCGCATCAGGGTTTCGGCCTCGTCGACGATGGTCTCGCTCACCCGCAGGACGAGGTGGGGCACGCCGCGCAGGTGCCGCAGCGCCGCGCGGGCCGCCTCCTCGACCCCGGCGAGGGGACGGGCGGCGAGGGCCTCGCCCGCGAGCCGCTGCGCCAGCGCTCCCGCGAAATCGAGGGCCTGCGCCTCGCGCTCCGCATCGCGGGCGTCGGACTGGTTGAGGAGCGCGGCCGCGGCGAGGCCGACCCGGGTGAGGGCGTCGGCGAGCCGGGCCTGCCCCTGGGCCGCGGCCTCCGCCCGGCCGGCCTGGAGGCCGCGGGCATGGGCCGCCGCCTCAAGGGCGGCGCGCTCGGCCTCGGTGCGCGCGGCGGCCTCCGCATCGGCGGGGGAGGGCCCGCGCGGACGACCGAAATCGGTGTCGAACAGGAAGGGGCGGGAGCCGCGGGCACTCAATAGACCAACTCCTCCTCGCCGCCGTTCTTGGCGATCATGATCTCGCCCTTCTCGGCCAGGTCCTTGGCGAGTTCCGTCATCTTGGCCTGCGCCTCATCGACCTCCTTGAGGCGGATCGGCCCCATCGAGCCCATCTCGTCGGTGAGGTTCTTGGCGGCGCGGGTCGACATCTGCCGCATGAAGAAGGCGCGCACCCGCTCGTCCGCGCCCTTGAGCGCCCGGCACAGGGTGTCGTTGTCGACCTTGCGCATGAGGGTCTGGACCGAGCCCGGATCGAGCTTCAGCAGATCCTCGAAGGTGAACATGAGCTGGCGGATCTTCTTGGCCGAGCCGCGGTTGGCCTGGTCGATCGCCGCGAGGAAGCGGGTCTCGGTCTGCCGGTCGAAGGCGTTGAAGACCTCGGCCATGAGTTCGTGCGCGTCGCGCCGGGTGGTCTGGGCGATGGTCGAGACGAACTCCGTGCGCAGGGTCTCCTCAATGTGGCGCAGAGCCTCCTTCTGCACCGTCTCCATGCGCAGCATCCGGTTGAGCACGTCGATGGCGAACTCCTCCGGCAGGATGGTGAGCACCTTGGCGGCGTAGTCGGCCCGCACCTTCGAGAGCACCACCGCGACGGTCTGCGGGTACTCGTTGCGCAGGAAGTTCGCGAGGATCTCGGGATCGATCTGGGTCAGGCTCGCCCAAACGCGCTTGCCCGACGCGCCCTTGATCTCCGCCATGATCGAGGAGACCTGCTCGGGGGGAAAGATCTTGAGCAGGAGCGACTCGGTGCGCTCGAAGTTCGAGGTCATGCCCCCGCCCGAGGACAGGCGCGAGACGAAATCGACGATCAGCCGCTCGACCGTGCCGGCTTCGAGCGAGCCGAGCTGCACCATCGCGTGGCTGACGAGCTTGACCTCGTCCTCGTCGAGGCGCTGCCAGATCGGCGCGCCCTCCTCCTCGCCGAGCAGCAGCAGCAGGGCGGCGGCGCGGTGGGGACCGGGCATCGTGGCGAAGGCGGACGACGAGTCCACGCTCTCCATGGCTGCGTTGAAGTTTACGCCCGCGACCACCGACCCACTCCCTTCTCGCGATCCCGCCTCATCTCAAGCCTCTCAGGAATCGTGGATCCAGTTGCGCAGCACCTCGACGGTCTCGTTCGGGCTCGCCCGCACCATGTCGACCACGCGTTCCACCGTCTCAGCCTGGATCTGTCCGGTCAGCTTGGCCGATTCGAGGAACCGGTTGGTGCTGTTGTCGCGGATCGCCATCTCGGCCGGCACCTCGCCCCCGGCCCCGGCCAGAGCGAGCGCGCCGGCCGGGCCGGCGAGGGAGGCCACCGGCGCCTCGGCTTCCAGCACGCGCCGCAGGAGCGGGCGCACCACCGCCATCAGCACGATCAGGGTGAGCAGGCTGAGAACCGCGAGTTCCACCAGCCGCATCACCTCGTCCTTGGTCGGGCTCAGGAGCGACTGGACCAGGCCGGGCTCGACGAAGTCGGGGGCGGCCGGCGCCTCGGCGAAGCGCAGGTTGACCACCTCGACCTGATCGCCGCGGGCCTTGTCGTAGCCGACCGCCGTGCGCACCAGGGCGGCGATGCGCGCGATCTCGGCATCCGAGCGCGGCTGGTAGGCCGGCTTGCCGTCGGCGCCGGGGGCGTAGACCCCGTCCACCAGCACGGCCACCGAGAGGCGCTTGAGGCGCCCGCCCTCCAGGGTCTCGACCTTGGTGACGCGGGAGATCTCGTAATTCGTGGTCTCCTCGTTCTTCTGCGTCGAATCCTTCTGCGCGGGCGGGGCCGGGTTCTGATTGGCGCCGGGCAGTTCGTTGCCGACGCTGACCTGCCCCTCGGCGCCGCCGGTGAGAGAATTCTCCGTGCGGGTCTGGGTCGAGCGGGCCACGCGGCTCTCGGGATCGAAGCTCTCCGAGCGGCTCTCGACCCGGTTGAGGTCGAGTTCGGCGGCGACCTGCACCCGGGCCCGGCCCTGGCCGACGATGCCCGCCACGATCTCCTCGATCTGCCCCCGCAGGCGCCGCTCGATGCCGGCCTGCCGCTCCTCCAGGGCGCCCGCCCCGTCGGCTTCCGCGCCGCGGGCGCCGTCGGCGAGCAGCCGCCCGCGCTCGTCGACGATCGAGACGCGCTCGGGCTTCAGGCCCTCGACCGCGGAGGCCGCCAGATGCCGGATCGCCCGCACTTGGCTCGCATCGAGGTCGCCCATGAGCTTGACGACGATGGCGGCCGAGGGCGCCTCGCGGTCGCGCTCGAACAGGCGCCGCTCGGGCATGACGAGGTGGACGCGGGCGGCCTGGACGCGGCCGATGGCGCGGATGGAGCGGGCGAGCTCGCCCTCCATCGCCCGCAGATGGTTCACGTTCTGGACGAAGCTCGTGGAGGAGAAGGCGTCGCCCTTGTCGAAGATCTCGTAGCCGACGCCGCCCTGGCTCGGCAGGCCCTTGCCGGCCAGATCCATGCGCAGCTTGGCGAGGTCGGCCCGGGGCGCGAGCAGGGTCTGGCCCATCTCGCCCTTGGTCTCGTAGACGATGCCGCGCGCGTCCAGTTCGCGGATGACGGCGGAGGAATCCTGGAGCGAGAGGTCGGAGAACAGCACCCCCATGTCGGGGCGCGAGACCCGCAGGATCACGAAGGCGAAGAAGCCGACGAGCGTCAGCGTCACCGCCGCCATCGCGGCGAGGCGCGCGGGCCCGAGCTTCGTCACCAGTTCCAGGATGGGTTTCACGGCCGAGCACGCCCACGACGCGAGTGCGGCCGCGAGGGATCGCGGTCCGCCCGGCAAGAATTGCCCGGTGCGTGGTTAGCGAGGCGTTAACGCCGGCCCGATCCCGTTCACGAACGGCCGCCCGCGTCCCGCGAAAGGGTGGGCCGGAAACAACGAGAGCCGCCCCGGCTTCCGGTGGCGGCTCCTCCTGCGCTGCGCGAGGCTCGGCGCGCAACGGTCTGTGGGAACTGATGAATCAGTGCCGGTAGTGCTGGATGCGGGTGGTGCGAAGCCCCGCCAGCCCGTGCTGGTCGATGGAATACTGCCAGCTCAGGAACTCTTCCGTCGTCAGGGTATAGCGCTGGCAGGCCTCCTCCAGGCTGAGAAGGCCGCCGCGGACGGCGGCGACGACCTCGGCCTTGCGGCGGATGACCCAGCGGCGAGTCGTGACGGGAGGAAGATCGGCGATCGTCAGAGGACTGCCGTCGGGGCCGATCACATACTTCACGCGCGGCCGGGGTGTTTCGGTCATGATACGCTCTACACTCGACTGACCTGTCGACCTCCAAGCTACTTGCGCCCGCTTAAAAGTTCTTGAAGTCGGTCGCTCGAATGCGATTCGTCCGCTGTGCGCGGGTGTGGACAAATCGTTCGATGGCGACCTCGACATGCGTCAAGAGCCTGATGTCGTGAGGCTTTTGACGCTGGAGGCCGGCACGCGCGCCGAGCCGATCGTCAGCACCGGTTCAGAGCCGCTGAGGTCGACGCCGTCCACGACGCCCGACACCTTGGTGTCGACGGCGACCTTCGCGCCGGTCGCGTCGAGGGCATCGACGGTGATCGTGTACTTTCCGGCCGCGGCCGAGAGGCCGGAGGTCGAAGTGCCGTCCCAGTCGAAGGCCTGCGCGCCGGCCTTGAGCGTCGTCGTCTTGGTGGCGACGATCGTGCCGTCCGTCCCCTTGATGGTGACGATCGCCCGGGCCGCCGCCCGCTGAGGCGTCAGGGTCCAGTTGGCCTTGCCGTCGATGAGGTCCGTGGTGGCGCCGTCCGCGGTCACCGTCTTGCCGATCAGGCCGGAGGCGGAGGCGGTGGCCGAGGCCTTGGCGTTGGTGAGGATCGAGCCCAGGGAGTCGTTGGTCTTGAGTTGCTGCTCGACGCCGGCGAACTGCACGAGTTGCTGCGTGAACTGGTTGGTGTCCAGCGGGTCGAGAGGGTTCTGGTTCTTCAGCTGCGTGGTGAGCAGGGTGAGGAACTGCGTGAAATTGCCCGCGATCGACTTGGCGTCGGTGGTCGAGGCGGCGCTGGCGCCGGTGATGCTGGTGCTGCTCGCGATGCCGGAGGCCATGGCGTCATCCTGAGGCGGGAGCGGGCGCGAAAGCCGCCGGCTCGCTGGAAAAGTCTGAAGGCGTCGTGACGTGGAGCCTCGTCTTCATCCGGAACGGAAGGACGAGGCTCTAGATGCGGATGTCGAGGGCGCCCAGCGCCCGCAGCGGTCGCAGGGGAACGAGGTCGAGGGCGGAGAGCTCGTCCCGCCCGCCCGGCAGGCCCTCGGGGCGGCCGCGGGCGGAGGGCTCGCCCTGCCGGCCACCACCACCCTCGCCGCGCAGCGACAGGTCGATCCCGCTGCCGCCCGCGTCGGAGGCGAGGTCGAAGCCCGCCTGCGCCAGGGCCTGCTGCAGGGAGCCCGCGTCGCGCTGGAGCAGGGCCAGGGTCTCGGGACGATCCACGACGAGGTGCGCGCGGGCGCGCCCACTCGCCGTGTCGAGATCGAGCGACACGTCGATGCGGCCGAGTTCGACCGGATCGAGGCGGATCGCGAAACGGTTCATCCCCGCGAGCGAGCGGAGCCCGATCGTCATGGCCACGGCCCCGAGCGGAACCGGCGGCGTCGCGGGCGCGGCGGGCTGCGGCGCACTCGTCTGCGCGCCCTGCGTAGGCGCAGCCCCCTGCGTGGGCGCCGCCCCCTGCATTCCCGCCGTCCCGGACGGGGCGGCCACGGGGCTCGTCGGCGTCGGGGCGGCGTCCGTGCCCGCCTGCATTCCGGCCAGCAGGGCGTCGAAGCCCGCCTTGCCCTCCGCCGGAGCGGTGGGCACCGCTTGCGCGTCCGCTCCGGCCACGGACTCCGTCTGCGCCTTGTGCGCCTCGGCCGGGAGCGATCCCGGCTCGGCTTGGCTCGCGGCGGCGACAGCGGGAGAGGCGATCGGCCCAAGCGCTCCGGCGGCTGGCGAAGCGACGGCAGCCGGCGCTCCCGCGGAGGCGGACGCCGCCGCTCCCGCCGGGACAGCCGAGGCCGCGACGGACACGGACGGAGGCGGCGCGGAGAGTGGTGGGGCGAGGAGGAGGGCGGGCTCGGCCGCCGCGGCCTCCTCGTCCGAGGCGGGCGGCGTCTCCTCCGACTCCGAGGCGGCTTCCGTATCGGAGATCATTGCGGCGGCGACTTCCTGCGAAGCGGCTTCCTGAGCCAGCTTTCCCTGCAGCGCTTCGCCGTCTTCGGGGCGCGCCCGCTCGGAGGCGGAAGCGGAGGGTGTCGCCGGGTCGGCCATCGCCTGGGCCGAGGCGCGCTCCGACCCTGCCGCAGGGCGGTCGCGCCGCGTGCTCAACTGAGCGGGGGAACCCGGTTCGGGAGCTGCTTGCGCCGCGCCCGCGGGCTTGGGCCGGTCGGACGACGGGCTCCGGACCTGCCGGCTCTCGGCCGCGGCAGTTTCCCGAGTCCGGTCCGGGGCGGGAGCAGGGGTCGTGCGGCGGAGGGAAGCGGCCGCAGCCGCGGGCTTGCGCGCCTCGGCCTCCAGCGCGAAGCGCGGGCTCTCGGCTCCGCGCGCGGGAGCAGCCGGCAGTCGCGCGGCCTGCCTGAGAACACTCTCCATCCTGTACGCGCGCCAGACCGCCATACCGCCCATTCCTTGTCAGGCCGAAGCCCGCCTTGCCGGAGCAAGCCGCGCACCAGACGGCACGCACCGCCAAGCCTCTGAAAAAGCAGTGGAAAGGTGAACCGCCCGCGATCCGTCCCCGCGCGGCGGCGGCCGGATCTGCCGGCCACCCGGCAGGATCTGCCGAGCCCGGGCGCGGCCCGATCCGCCCTTCGCCACCGGAAATCGGCTCATCGCGCGCCCATGCCTGGAAAGTCGGGGCCGGGATCGCTATAGACGCGGGGTGCGCCCGCGCTCCGCCGAGCCCGGCGTGCGCCCGAAGGCTCCGCCACCGGCCGGCAGACGGCCCCAATCACCGGCCATGAACTCGCTGGATCTTCCGAAGCCCCCGCACGAGACGCGCGTCGTCGTCGCCATGTCGGGCGGCGTCGATTCCTCTGTGGTGGCCGGGCTGTTGAAGCGCGAGGGCTACGACGTCGTCGGCGTCACGCTCCAGCTCTACGACCACGGCGCGGCGACCCACCGCAAGGGCGCCTGCTGCGCCGGCCGCGACATCCACGACGCGCGCAACGTGGCCGAGACGCTGGGCATCCCCCATTACGTCCTCGACTACGAGGATCGCTTCCGCGAATCGGTCATCGACCGCTTCGCCGAGAGCTACCTCTCGGGCGAGACGCCGATTCCGTGCGTCGAGTGCAACCGCTCGGTCAAGTTCCGCGACCTGCTCGGGCTCGCCCGCGATCTCGGCGCCGAGGCGCTGGCGACCGGCCACTACGTGGCGAGCCGGCCGCTCGCGAACGGAGGGCGCGCCCTCTACCGCGCCCTCGATCCGGCCCGGGACCAGAGCTACTTCCTCTACGCCACCACGCCCGAGCAGCTCGCCTACCTGCGCTTTCCTCTCGGCGAGCGGCCCAAGGACGAGACCCGCGCGCTCGCCCGCGACCTGGGGCTGGCGGTGGCCGACAAGGCCGACAGCCAGGACATCTGCTTCGTGCCCCAGGGCGGCTACGCCGACGTGATCGCCAAGCTCCGGCCCGAGGCGACCCGGCCCGGTGAGATCGTCGATCTCGACGGCCGCCGGCTCGGCCAGCACGAGGGCATCATCCACTACACGGTGGGCCAGCGCCGCGGCCTCAAGCTCTCCGTCGGCGAGCCGCTCTACGTGGTGCGGCTCGAGCCCGAGACCGCCCGCGTCGTCGTCGGCCCCCGCGCGGCGCTCGCCACCCGCCGCATCCGCCTGACCGATCTCAACTGGCTCGGGGAGGGCGCGCCGGAAGCGATCGGGGATCGGCCCGTGGCCGTGCGGGTGCGTTCGACCCGCGAGCCGCGGCCCGCGCGCCTGTCCTGGAACGCGGCCGAGGCCTGCGCCGAGATCGAACTGGTCGCGCCCGAGGACGGCGTCTCGCCGGGTCAGGCCTGCGTGATCTACGCCGACGACGGCCCCCGGGCGCAGGTGCTCGGCGGCGGCACCATCCGGCGCATCGGCGCGTTGCAGGCAGGCGCCGCCGAGGCCGCCTGATGGGGTCGCTTCACGCCGTGCGGATTCAGGTTTTTCCAAGTTTCACTGACGTTCACGCGCTCCGGGCCGCGTACGGGCCCGTGCCCGAGCCGGCAAGCGTCGTGAGCCGCGATCGGAGAGGGTGACGGTTATATGCTGAGCGAGCGGGCGCCCGAGGCCGGGCCGACCACCGAGCTGATGCGCAAGGCCTATGCCCGCTGGGCGCCGGTCTACGACGTCGTCTACGACAAGCTGACCGAGCCCGCCGCCCGCGCCGCCGTCGAGGCGGCCGTCGCCCACGGGCCGCGGGTGCTGGAGGCCGGCGTCGGCACCGGCCTGTCGCTCGGCTACTACCCCCGCGACAGCTTCGTCTGCGGCGTCGATCTCTCCGAGGACATGCTCAAACGCGCTCGGGGCAAGGTCCGCCGCAAGGGCCTGAGCCACGTGAAGGGCCTCCAGGTCATGGATGTCTGCCGCCTCGGCTACGCCGATGCGAGCTTCGACGCGGTGGTGGCGCAGTTCCTGATCACCCTGGTACCGAACCCGGAAGCCGCCCTGTCGGAGTTCCTGCGGGTGGTGCGGCCGGGCGGCGGCATCGTCCTCGCCAACCATTTTGGCCAGTCCGCCGGACCGGTCGCCCGGGTCGAGGAGATCGTCGCGCCGCTCTGCACCAAGATCGGCTGGTCCTCGGACTTCAAGTCCACCCGCATCGAGGCCTGGGCCGAGCGCAACGGCGTCGAGGTCGTCGGCCTCAAGCCGACCTTCCCCGGAGGCTTCTTCAAGATCCTGCGGATGCGCAAGAAGACGTGAGGAAGACCTGAGGCGAGAGCGCCCGGGATGGGCCGGCGGCGGGGGAAGGCCGGATGACGACAGGGAGCCCGCCGCGCGACGGGACAGGGGACAGGAACGGCCCGGAGGGCGTGCCCGAACCCTCGGGCCCGCGCCGCCCCTGGCTGCGCTGGCTGCCTCTGGCGGCGCTCGCGGCGCTCTCGGTGGGCATCCTCGCCTCCGGCGGCACGCACTTTCTCGACCTCGACCGCCTCTCCGAGGCGCGGGTCGGGCTCCAGGCGCTGATCGCCGAGGACCGGATACGGGCGATCGCGCTCGCCTGCCTCACCTATATCGGCTCGGTGGTGGTTTCGCTGCCCGCGACCCTCGTGCTGACCGTGCTGGCGGGCCTGCTGTTCGGCCCGATCACGGGCGCGCTCATCGCCATCGGCTCCTCGACGACGGGCGCGGCGATCGTCTTCTCGGTCGGACGCTTCGCCGCGGGCGACCTGATCCGGCGCAAGGCCGGCCCGCGGATCTGGCGCTTCGCGGAAGGGTTCCGCCGCGACGGGTTCGGCTACATCCTGATCCTGCGGCTGCTGCCGATCTTCCCCTACTGGATCACCAACCTCGCCCCGGCCGCCTTCGGCGTCCGGCTTCGCACCTTCGCGCTCGCCACCCTGCTCGGCCTGACGCCGGGGGCGTTCATATATGCCGGCCTCGGGGCCGGCCTCGAAGACCTCCTCTCCGCCCGGGACGCGGCCAAGGCGACCTGCCTCGCCGCCGGGGGAACCGACTGCGCCGAGAGCATCGACCTGCGCGCACTCGTCACACCTGGCATGGTGGCCGCTCTGGGAGCGCTGGCGGGATTCGCGCTCCTGTCGGTTTATCTGCGCCGACGGCTTGAGCGGCGGACGCTCCGCGCATAAGACTTGCGCACAAGCGAATGGTGCGTGACACCGGCTGCCCGCGCAACCTGTGCGATCGATGGCGGTGCCGGGAGCCGAGCGTACCCTTCGACCGCGATGGAACGACACAACGACGGGTGACGCGTGAGACGGCCCCGCCTACCGACTTCCGGCCGGCCGACCGAACCGGGAGAAGCGGCGCAGAACAGACCGGCGGCTCTCGCTGCCCTACCCTGGCATATCGAGGCATCGGCCGGGTCCGCGCAGACGCTGCGTCCGCGCCTGCGGCTCGGCCTGTCGGGCCGGCTGTTCCTGCTCACGGTCGCCTTCGTCGTGCTGGCGGAGATCCTGATCTACCTGCCGGTCGTGGCCAGCTACCGGCTGTCGCGGATCTCGGACCGGGTCGCGGCCGCGCGCGTCGCCGCCCTGGTCCTGCATGCGGCCCCCGAGGGGAACGTCTCGGAGGACACCACCCGGCGCCTGCTCACGGACATCCGCGCCCGCGCCATCATCGTGCGCGAGGGCGCGAGCGCGCGCGTCCTCTCGCTCGGGCCGATGCCGGAGGCGGTCGCCGAGACGGTGGACCTGCGCGACCGGAACTGGGCCGCCGCGATCGGCGGCGCCTTCCGAACCCTGTTCCACCCGGCCGAGGCGCCGCTCCGCGCCGTCGGCGCGGGGCAGGGGAACTTCGACGTGGTCGAGGTGCTGCTCGACGAGGCCCCCCTGCGCGCGGCCCTCACGGAATTCTCGCTGCGGCTGCTGCTGATCTGCCTCGTCATCGCCGTGCTCGCGGCGGGGCTCGTGTTCTTCGTGCTCCAGCGGGCGATCGTGCGGCCCGTGGTCCGGCTCGCCCGCGACATCGCCGCCTTCGCCGACGACCCGGAATGCACCGATCGGGTGGCGCGGCTCTCGGCGCGCACCGACGAGATCGGCCAAGCCGAGACCGCGCTGGCGCGGATGCAGGTCGCACTCGGCGGCGAGTTGCGCCAGCGGCGGCGGCTGGCCGAACTCGGCCTCTCGGTCAGCAAGATCAATCACGAGCTGCGCAACCTGCTCACCACGGCCCAGCTTTTGGGCGACCGGCTGGAGGGCGTCTCCGATCCCCTGGTACAGCGTATCGCGCCGCGCCTCGTGGCGACCCTCGACCGGGCGATCCGCTTCTGCGAGGCGACGCTCGCCTATGGCCGCGCCACCGAGCCGACCCCGCAGCGGCGCAGGGTGGCGCTCGGCCCCCTCCTCGATGAGCTGACCGACCTCGCCGACCTGATGCCCGCCGCCCGCATCCGCGTGGAGGTGCGCGCGCCGCAGGATCTGGAGATCGATGTCGATCCCGAGCAGCTCCTGCGGGCGCTCACCAATCTCGTGCGCAACGCGGTGCAGGCCCATGCCGCCGCCCGGACCGAGGACGGCGCGGTGCTGATCGAAGGCTACCGCAGCGGCCCGGCGGGCGCGGGCAGCGTCACCGTCCTCGTGGTCGACAACGGACCCGGCGTGCCCCAGCGGGCCAGGGCCAACCTGTTCGCCGCCTTCCAGGGCTCCACCCGGGCCGGCGGCAGCGGGCTCGGCCTCGCCATCGCCTCGGAGCTGGTCCGCCTCAACGGCGGCAGCCTCAGCCTCGACGAGACGACGAGTGGGGCAAGCTTCCGCATCGTCATCCCGGATCGGGCCGCGGGCGCCAAGGCGGCGTGAGGAAGAACGACGCGACGACCGGCCGCCTCGCTGGCCTCAATGCCCCGCGCCAGCCGGCGCCGCCCCGCGCGGGCGGCGGATCAGCGGCGTGCCGCAGGCCATGGCGAGAAACAGCACGGTGAGGACGAGAAACACGTCCTCGAAGCCCATCACCAAGCCTTGGATCCGCACGGTGTTGTTCAGTGCCTTCAGCGCCATGCCGTTGGCGTCACCCCCGAACACCTCGAACTGGCGCCGCATCGCGTCGAGGCGCTCCAGCGCAGCGCTGTTGGCCCAGGTGAAGCGCTCGTGCAGGCGCGCGAGGTGGAGGTCCCAGCGGGCGTTCAGGATCGTGTTGATCAGGGCGAGGCCGACCGCGCCGCCGAGGTTGCGCGTGAGGTTGAACAGGCCGGACGCGTTCTTCATCCGCTCCGGGGGCAGGGTGCCGAGCGCGATGTTGTTGATCGGGATCATGCACAGCATCAGGGAGCAGCCGCGCAGCACCTGGGGCCAGAGCAGCTCGTAGAAGTCCCAGTCCTTGGTCAGCCCGGTGACGATCCAGGTGCCGACGGCAAAGCCCGAGAATCCCATCGCCATCATGATCCGCGGGTCGAGCTTGGCCGAGAGCTTGCCGGCGATCGGCGCGGTGGCGAACATGCAAAGCCCTGAGACGAACATCGTCTCGCCGATCTGCAGGGCCGAGTAGCCGCGCACCCGGGCGAGGTAGACCGGGTAGAGGTAGGTCAGGCCGTAGAGGCCGATGCCCATCACGAAGCTGAAGACGCAGCCGGCGGCGAAGTTGCGGTCCGAGAAGGCGCGCAGGTCGACGATCGGCTGGCGCGCGGTGAACACGCGGGCGAAGAACAGGACCGCCGACACCGCGCAGACGAGGGCGCAGACGAACACCGCCTCGTCCTGCAGCCAGTCGTGGTTCGGGCCCTCCTCCAGCACGTATTCGAGGCAGCCGAGGAAGCCCGCCATGAAGGCGAGTCCGGCCCAGTCGAAAGATTTCAGCAGGTCGAGGTTCGGCCGGTCGAAATCGATCAGGAGGAAGGTCGAGACCGTGACGAAGATGCCCGGCACGATGTTGATGAGGAACAGCCAGTGCCAGGAGAACAGGTCGGTCAGGTAGCCGCCGATCGTCGGCCCGATGGTCGGCGCCAGCGTCGCCACGAGGCCGATCATCGGCGAGACGATCGAGCGCTTGGAGGGCGGAAAGATCGTGAAGGCCGCAGCGAACACGGTCGGGATCATGCCGCCGCCGATGAAGCCTTGAGCGGCGCGCCAGACGATCATCTCGCCGATCGACGAGGCCGTAGCGCACATCAGGCTCATCAGCGTGAAGCCGGCGGCCGAGATCGAGAACATCCAGCGCGTCGAGAGCACCCGCGACAGGGTGCCCGAGAGCGGGATCGAGATCACCTCGGCGATGAGGTAGCTCGTCTGCACCCAGGGAATCTCGTCGCCCGAGGCCGAGAGACCGGCCTGGATCTCGTTGAGCGAGGCCGAGACGATCTGGATGTCCAGGATCGCCATGAACATCCCGAACACCATGCACAGGAACGCCACCATGCGGCGGCGGTCGATCGGCGGGTCGGCGGCAGGGCTTGCGGCGAGGGTCGCGCTGGCGGCCATGGGGCGCCTCGGTGACGGTTCGGGGATGAGTTCCACCCCGCACCCTCATCCTGAGGTGCCCGCGAAGCGGGCCTCGAAGGATCCTCCAGGGATCGCGCGGGATCTGGATGATCCTTCGAGGCCTTCGCTTTCGCTCCGGCACCTCAGGATGAGGGTGCGAACGGGATGAGCGGCTGGGTCGGCCCGGTCCTGTGCGGGGCGAAAAAAAATCTCAGCGTTGGGCGGCGAGCCGCTGGACCGGGGCGTCGGCCCCGTCGCGGGTATCGACCCGCACCACCACCGAGAGGCCGGGACGCAGCAGACCCTCGCGGGCGACGTCCTCCGGCACGTGGACGCGCACGGGCAGGCGCTGCACGATCTTGGTGAAGTTGCCGGTGGCGTTGTCGGGCGGCAGCAGGCTGAAGACCGAGCCGGAGGCCGGCGAGAGCGATTCCACCGTGCCGACGATGTCGCGGTCCGGGTAGGCGTCCACGTGGATATGGACCTCCTGACCCGGCCGGACGCGGCCGAGCTGGGTCTCCTTGAAATTCGCGTCGATCCGCACGCTCTTCAGCGGCACCAGGGCGGCGACCCGCGAGCCGGGGGAGACGTAGGCGCCGGCCTCGACCGCCTTGTTGCCGACGACGCCGTCGAAGGGCGCGCGGATCACCGCGAAGTCGAGGTCGCGCCGCGCCCGGTCGACCGCCGTGCGCAGCTCCGCCGCGAGGCTCTCGGCCTCCCGCTTCTGCGCCTGCAGCACGTCGACATTGGCCCGCGCCGCCGCGAGCGCGGCCTCGGCCGACTTCACTGCGGCCTCGGTGCGGTCGCGGTCGGCCTTGGCCTGATCGAGGCGGGATTTCGCGACGTAATCGGCCTGCATCTGCGTCGCGCGGCCGTAATCCGCGCTGGCCCGCACGGCGTCGGCCCGCGCCGCGTCGATCTGGGCCGCGCTCTGCAGCACCTGAGCCTGCGCCGCCTCGGATTGCCGGCCGATCCGGGCGATGGTGCTCTCCTGCGTGGCGACCTTGTCCTGCGCCGCCTTCAGGGCGAGGCGGTAATCGCCGTCGTCGAGGCGGGCGATCACCGCGCCGCGCCGGACCGCCTGCCCGTTCACCACGGGGACGGCCTCCAGGTAGCCGGAGACCTTGGCGGCGAGCACCGAGATGTCGGCCTGCACGTAGGCGTCGTCTGTGCTCACGAAGAAACGCCCGACCGTCCACCAGTCCCAGCCGGCATAGGCGCCGCCGCCGAGTGCCGCGCAGAGCACGAGGCCCAGCACCGCCCGCCGCAGCGGACGCCGGGGCTTGGCGGCAGCGGTCGGCGGCACCGGCTCGGCGACGGGGGTCGGGCGCAGGGCCGGGGGACGACCGCCCTCGGCCCGCTCCTCCTCGACGCTGTCCAGGGCCGTCTCCGACCGGCCGGAATCCTCACGAAGCGACATGGCTGAAGTCCCAGACATCCATTGACCGAACCGTTCGGTCACTCGGCGGGTCAGGTTGACGCCGTCGGCAATCGAGAGATAATTATCACTGACTGAACGGTTCGGTCAACGCGGTTGAGCGGCGAGTGAGTGCGATGGCGGGCGCGGCGACACAGGAGCGGGGGCAGACGGCCCCGCAAGCAGCCTCATCGGGCGAGAGCGACAAGCGCCGGCAGATCCTGGAGGGCGCGCGCCAGGTCTTCATGGCCTCCGGCTTCGATGGCGCCAGCATGGGCGAGATCGCCAAGACCGCGAACGTCTCGAAAGGCACGCTCTACGTCTACTTCGACAGCAAGGAGGCGCTGTTCGAGGCCCTGACCACCGAGGCGAAGGCGGGGCTGGCCGAGAACCTGTTCCGGCTCGATGCCGACGACCCCGACGTGCGCATGGTGCTGACGCGGCTCGGCACGAGCTATCTCACGATGATGGCGCGGCCGGAGCACGTCTCGATCATCCGCATGGTGATCGGCGCCTGCGAGAAATTCCCCCGGTTCGGGCAGGCCTTCTACGAGGCCGGCCCGGCCTGTGGGGTCGAGCGGCTCAAGGCCTATCTCGATGCCCAGGTCTCGGCCGGGCGCCTGCGCACCGGGGATACGGACCTCGCCGCCAAGCACTTCCTGCAGCTCTGCCAAGCCGGGATGCTGACGCGCCTGCTGTTCAATGCCGGCGCGGCGCCGGACGAGGCCGAGATCCGTCACCGGGTCTCGGAAGCGGTGCGGGTCTTCTGGGCGGGTTACGGACCGTCCGCGGTGGCGTGACCCGTCACCCCGCGAGGGCGAAGGCGGGGTCGTCGGCGAAGTCGCCCCCGGACAGTACCGCCTGTTCCAGACCGCCGGCCGCCGGCAACAGGTTCTCGGCGAAGAAGCGGGCGAGCGCGATGCGCGCGGCATGGGCCGGATCGGTCTCGCCGGCCTTGAGCGCGGCGCTCGCGGCGAGCCCCGCGGTCGCGAGGCAGGCCGCGCCCTGCACCAGCCCGAACAGGCGCAGGTAGGGCGTCGCGCCGGGCAGCGCCGCCTGCGGGCGGTTGGAGGCCGACGCCTTCAGCAGGAAACTTGTCGCCCGGTCGAGGCTGCCGATGCCCTCGCGCAGGCGCGCCGCCGCGTGGCCGAAACCGGGAGCGCCGTCCTTGAGCAGCGCTTCCGCCACCCGCCGCAGCGAGGCGATCTGAGCGCCCACCGTCGCCCCGCCGTTCAGCGGCAGCTTGCGGGTGACGAGATCAATCGCCTGGATGCCGTTGGTGCCCTCGTAGATGCCGAGAATCCGCGCGTCGCGCATGAGTTGGGCCGCGCCCGTCTCCTCCACGAAGCCCATGCCGCCATGCACCTGCACGCCGAGCGAGGTCACCTCGTTGGCGATGTCGGTGGAGAAGGCCTTCGCCACCGGCGTCAGCAGCGAGGCGCGGTCATGCGCCGGCTTGCCCTCGGGGCCGTGCGCCGCGTCGAGTCCCTGGGCGGTGAGGTAGCAGATGCCGCGGGCCGCCGCCGTGTAGGCCTTCATGGTCAGCAGCATGCGCTGCACGTCCGCATGGGCGACGATGGCGCTGACCGGCTCGGTCGCGCCGGGGGCACGGCCCTGGCGGCGCTCGCGGGCATAGTCGAGCGCTTTCTGGAACGCGGCCTCGGCCACGCCGACGCCCTGCAGGCCGACATTGAGCCGGGCCGAGTTCATCATCGTGAACATGCAGGCCAGCCCCCGGTTCTCCTCGCCGATGAGCCAGCCGGTGGCGCCGCCGTTGTCGCCGAAGGCCATGGAGCAGGTCGGCGAGGCGTGGATGCCGAGCTTGTGCTCGATCCCGGAGCAGCGCAGGTCGTTGCGGGTTCCGTCCGGCAGCACCTTCGGCACGAGGAAGAGCGAGATGCCGCGGGTGCCCGCGGGCGCATCCTTGAGCCGGGCCAGCACGAGGTGGCAGATGTTGTCGGCAAGATCGTGCTCGCCGTAGGTGATGTAGATCTTGGCCCCGGTGATCCGGTAGCGGCCGTCGCCCTGGGCTTCCGCGCGCGTGCGCAGGGCGGAGAGGTCCGAGCCCGCCTGCGGCTCGGTCAGGTTCATGGTCGCGGTCCACTCGCCCGAGACGAGCTTTGCGAGGTAGCGCTCCTTCAATGCGTCGGAGCCGTGGGCGGCCAGCGCCTCGATGCCGCCGGCGGTGAGCAGCGGGCAGAGGCCGAAGGCGAGGTTCGCCCCGTTCCACATCTCGGTGCAGGCGGCGGCGATGAGGTGGGGCAGGCCCTGGCCGCCGTAGTCGGGCGCGGCGAGCACGCCGTTCCAGCCACCCTCGACGAAGGCGCGGTAGGCCGACACCCAGCCCGGCGCGGTGGTCACGACGCCGTCGGCGAAGGGGGTGCCGTGGCGGTCGCCCGGGCGGTTCAGGGGCGCGATCACGTCGCCGGCGAGCCGGCCCGCCTCTTCGAGGATGGCGGGCACGTCCTCGGGTGCGAGTTCGGCGCTGCTCCGCGCCAGCACAGCATCGAGCCCCGCCACGTGGCGCAGCGTGAAGGCCATGTCCTCGACCGGCGCGCGATAGCTCATGGTCTCCTCACCGCTCCTCCCACCGCCCGTGAAGGCGGCGATCCCGTTTGACGGCCTGCGGCCCGAGGGTCTACGGCCGGCCCTTCTTCTTCCATCTCCACTCCGACATGGACGCCAGACCGTCAACCGCCACGACGCTGCGCCTGAGCCCCGACGCCGACGGGCTCGCGCGGGCGGCCGACCTGCTTCGGGCGGGGCGCCTCGTCGCACTGCCGACGGAGACCGTCTACGGGCTCGGAGCCGACGCCACGGACCCGGAGGCCGTGGCCGCGATCTATGCCGCCAAGGGCCGCCCGCGCTTCAACCCTCTCATCGCCCACGTCGCGTCGCTCCAGGCCGCCCGGGCCCAGGGCCTGTTCGACGCCGCCGCCCTTCGGCTGGCGGAAGCCTTCTGGCCCGGCCCGCTGACCCTGGTGGTGCCGGCGGCACCCACCGGAACGGTCTGCGACCTCGCCCGGGCCGGGCTCGACAGCGTGGCCCTGCGCGTCCCCGCTCACGCCGTCGCCCGCGACCTCCTGGCCGCCACCGGCCGGCCGGTGGCGGCGCCCTCGGCGAACCGCTCGGGACGGGTGAGCCCCACCTGCGCCTCCCATGTCCTGGCCGATCTCGATCACCGCATCGACGCGGTGCTCGACGGGGGCGAATGCCCGGTCGGCGTGGAATCGAGCGTGGTCGCCTGCCTCGGCGGCCGACCCCGTCTGCTGCGCCCCGGCGGCGTCACGCGGGCGGCCCTCGCGGGGGCGCTCGGCTTCGATCCGGAGGCGGCCGGCGATCCGGGATCGCGCCCGGCGGGACCGGGCCTGCTCGCCTCGCACTACGCCCCCCGGGCGGGGGTGCGGCTCGAGGCGCGAACCGTCGAACCCGGCGAGGCGGTGCTGCTGTTCGGCTCCTTTCGTCCGGCCGGCCTGAAGCGGGCGGCGGCGGTCGAGTCCTTGAGCGCGCGCGGCGATCCGGCAGAGGCCGCCGCCCGCCTGTTCGGAGCCCTGCGCCGCCTCGACGCCTCCGGCGCGCCCGTGATCGCCGTGGTGCCGGTGCCGGAAGACGGGCTCGGCGAGGCGATCAACGACCGGCTGCGCCGGGCGGCCGCGCCGCGCTAGACCAACGTGCCGGATATCGTATCTGGCACGATGTTCCAGCCTCTTGTTTCGCATCGTCTTTTTCCGAAAGCCGGCGGCCACCTTTCGGGACGATGCTCTAGTGCTCTGTCGCGCTTGCGGTGTGGGCTTGTTGGCGCGAGCCTGCTGCCGGTTGATGGCAGGAGGCAGCGATGCACAAGCGCTACCGAGTGACGCTGACGGCTGAGGAGCGGACTGAACTGGATCGCCTGATTTCGCGGGGCAAAGCTGCGGCGCGCACGCTGGGCCATGCGCGCATGCTGCTGCTGACGGATGCGGCAGAGGGCGGACCCGGCTGGACCGACGCGCAGGTGGCCGAGGCCGT
>NZ_JBMVEP010000020.1:0-47354 GCF_049543375.1 Methylobacterium sp. NPDC097929
ATGTTCGCGAACAGAGACCTGTTGCCTAGCCAGCCGTCCTTCCTCGCTACGTAGGACGTTGTCGCAGCGGATATTCTCCGGGATGCCGTGCAGGCTGAACAGGTCCGAGAGCACGTCGATCACGTCCAATGCCTTCAGCTTGCGAGACACGCGGATGGCCAGGCGCTCGCGTGTGAACTCGTCGATGACGTTCAGCATCCGGTACTTGCGTCCGTTGTGCGTGCGGTGCTCGATGAAGTCGTAGGACCAGACGTGGTCAGGCCGCTCGGGCCGTAGTCGCAGGCAGGCGCCGTCGTTGAGCCAGAGGCGTGCCCGTTTCGGCTGACGAGCGGGACCTTTGAGCCCCTCGCGCCGCCAGATCCGTTCGACGCGCTTGACGTTCACCGTCCAGCCGTCACGTCGGAGCAGGGCCGTGATCCGACGGTAGCCGTAACGTCCATACTGCAGCGCCAGGGCGACGATGGCGCCCGTCAGAGCGGCTTCGTCCTCGGCCACGACGGCGGATTTGCGCTGCGTCGAACGATGCTGGCCCAGAACACGGCAGGCGAAGCGTTCGGACACACCATGCTCGGCCACGACGAAGTCGACACAGGCCCGGCGGCGAGCCGGGCTCTGAAGTTTCCCGAGGCTGCCTCCTTCCGGATGAGCTTCTCCAGGGTCAGATCGGAGATTGCTCGACGAAGGCGCTGGTTCTCGGTCTCCAGGGGCTTCAGCCGCTTGACCTGGTCACCCTTCAGACCGCCGTACTCGGAACGCCAGCGGTAGTACGTGACCTCGGTCACCTCGATGGACCGGATTGCTTCGGCAACTTTGCGGCCTTGCGAGACCAAGACATCCACCTGACGAAGCTTGGCGACAATCTCTTCAGCCGTATGCTTCTTCCGTCCCATGACGACATCCTCCACATGGCGCAAAGCCATACCTCAGGGAGGACCACTTTTCAGGAGGCAGGCCAGTATGGTCAGCAGACGAAAAGCGGGCCAGCCACGCAGGGTGTGCGCCACGATCCGGGGTTGAAGACGCTGGCGCTCACTGCTCGCGATGCTGCGCCGAGCGATCTTCGGCGAGATGATCGCGGCACGGCACTCGCGCCGACAGCAACGTTGGTCGTAGGCTTATGCGCCTTGCAGCTTTTCCGGTCTTCGCCGCGATCGAGCACATCGGTCGGTGCGGACCTATCGCAATGCGTCGAGATCAATTCCCAGCATTTGGCCTTCGTACCTGTGGGCGCTGGTCTGCGTCAGGTCTACTGGCGTGTGCCCTTGGTGTGATACAGAGTGCATGTTGGGCGCTGATCGATGTGATGACCGCTTGATCTGAAGGGGAGGAGGTGGATCCCCCGTGGATGCTGATCGCACTTGGTTGACAGGTTGACGGAACAGCAACAGGCTCAACCGGCCACGCATACGATTTTCCCTACACGAAACTATTTATCAGAATGCCACCTGAGCCGCCCTTCGGTGCGCTGTGTTTGCGTCGCTGCCGTACACAGCACCTCAACTCCGCGACGGCACGCATTGGCAGCGAGGCGAGTCGGGTCCCTGTGGAGACCCACTCGGGCATTTTATGCCGGTGTCCATAACGCCGATCTGCGGATCGCCCCGTGGGCAAGCATTCACGGCGACCTTAGGATTGTATCATGATTGCCGGTCTTGAAACCTTCGCCAAGGTGCGTGCTCTCCATGATCGAACGGATCACCCCGGAGAGAGAGCCGCCGCAGCGAGTCGTATGGAGGTGCTGGCACGCTCAGCCGGAATGACACTCGAGGAGGCATTGTCCAGTTTGGACAGGCCGGCACCGCAAACACAGACCTTCTGGGAAGATCTCTATGCTTCGCCGGAACAGCAGGCAGCCGAGGCCGAACGTCTCAAGAAGGAAGCCGAACGCCGTGCCAGAGTTCTCTCCGAGGTCGGAAGCGAGGACGCCGTATGGAGAAAGACGAGGTCGGAGATCGCGCTTGGTATGGCCTGCCGTGGGCTGCTGCGAAGCCCGACCAGCGAGAATGGCCCAAGTGATACCCTTCTGGGCTGGAATGGCGGTCCCTTCGCTTCATTGCCAATCCTCGCCCGAGAGGCTGTCTCACGAGCCTATCCCCTACCGCCCAGCGTGCACGAAGCCTGGGCAGAATTGCTGAGTTGGGAAAAGCTGATCGATCAGAGGCGCACGTTCTGCCCAGTCTACTCCGCTGACGTACGGGTGCTCGCTCGCATCGCGGTTCTCGAGCAACTCCTGGACACGCTGCCAAGCGTCACCATGCAGGATCTTCAGGCCCGACTCGGTTGGATGCAGTATGTGCTGGATCACCACTCCAATCGTTCCATCGACGAGGATCAGGTCTGCCTCACGTCGTTGCGTTCGGACATCGAACGATTGGCTGTCCAATCTGGACACGGCGTATCACCTGCCAGCACGAACGCACCTGAGCCTAATTCTGCGACTGTCCAAAATGGACACGGTGTATCGCCTGCTAGGCCGAATGCTGCTGAGCCTAATTCTGCGGATGTCCAAAATGGACAGCGAGGCCGCTACGAGCAATCCACACACCCGGTGCATCGCACCTCGGCGGAAAAGCGGCGCGAAGTAGCCGACCTGCTATCCGTTGCAGGTCCGAACGGGCGCCCCCTCACAGACCGTGAAATTGCCCGTCGCATAGGGGTCTCGCCAACAACGGTCGGCAACGTTCGTAGGGCCGTTCATGGATCAGTATCGTAAGTCGTAGGGCGCGCTGTCTCGGTCCCCCCGGTTCGGCAAAAGAGGGTAATTCGCCGGCGGCATGCTAGATCGGTGAGCATCATACGGCGCCGGGATCGAGATCGACATTCCCACGACCGGAGCGATCGACTATAGTATTGATCGCTCCGGTCGAAGGAGTTTGGCGGACGACTTGATCTGGCACAAACGTTCCGGACTCCTTCGCCAATCAAATTCTATGAGCGACGTGAAAAAAACCTGGATCGTCCTTACGGGCGTGCAGCCTCTGATGGACCTCGCTGCGATGCATCCCGCTAGGATCATGAATCCAGATGTCCACCGTCCCTGACAACGAACAGGATGCCACCCCTGGGCGTACCCAAGCGTAGTTTATAAACCTAGATGCAGCTACGAAAGGCTGCGATATACGAACCTCATAATTTAGATGCGTGGACATAAATTTCTTCGGGAGACTAAATTCGAAATTTGGACATGTGTCCGAGAGCCGTCGAGGCATCCTCAACTCCTGATTTCCATCTTGTCGTGCACAGCCTCGATGAACCCGACTTGCGATACTTTGGAACGAGGTCCGGAACGCATTTTCGCTCTCGTCGTGGCCGTGCCGCCCGTCCGGTGTCGGCCGGTCGGTATCAGAAGCGCGATCTCGGCTGCTTCGAGCAACCTGCGTTCCAGCAAGGCCTCGGCGAGACGGTGTAGGTCCATCCGGAGCGTGGAAAGTTGCCGGCTGGCTCTTTTCATGGCGGACTGAAGCGCTCGCTCCACGGCCATGTCTATTCCGCGGGACTGGTGATCGATCGGGCATACGGACAGCCGGGTACCCAGGCCCCATCGGCAATGCATGTTCCGGCAGATCGACGTTGCCATTCGCAGGTCCGCAGCGGCGCTTGCAGACGGTGTACCGAACACCAGGATCTCGGCGGCGCGTCCCGCTAGCGCGACCGTGAGCATATCCCGCATGGCTTCAGCCGTACTCTCGCCGGAGGGGTTGAACCGGATCCACCCGCTGGCCTCGTCTTCGGCGGAATGAAGCGAAATCCTCTCGATTGCGATGCCCAGGCTGCTTGCGACGAGGGCATGGCCGCTCTCATGAATCGCCGCACGACGCTCGACACCCGAGTGGATCCCGGAGTTGTTCACACCGATCTCAGCCATGAGATCCGGAAGCTCTATGGAACGTTCCGCGCGGCGGGCACGGCCACGAGCTCTTCGCACCCATGCGGCGCAATCCGCGCCGGTACACCCGAAGGCGTTCCGAGCAGCCTGATCCAGATCCGCGTCGGCAAGATCGTGCCCGAGATGGTGACGCAGGATGGCGGCAAGGCCGACGATCGACGGAAGTTCGAGCCGCATGCGGCGATCGAAGCGGCCCGACCGAATTATGGCAGGATCGATCCGCTCGGGAATGTTCGTTGTACCTACGAGAAACACACCGGCACGCCCGCTCTGTCCATCCAAACACTCTAGGAGGCCGTTGACGACTTGGCTGGCGTATTGACGATTGCGGTCTTGAAATTCTCGTCGGTCGCCAAAAGAGTCGAGTTCATCGATCAGCGCGATGCAGGGGGCAGCCATCGCGGCCGCCTCGAAGAACCCCCGCATGGCTTTGAGGGTGGTGCCGAGATGAGCTTCGCCCACGGACTGCCACTCCGCGAGCGATCCGGCAACGATCGGAATGCCGGCCTGGCGCGCCATTGCGCCCGCGAAAAGCGTCTTGCCAGTGCCGGGGCGGCCCACCAGAAGAACCCCCCGCTCGCAGTCCTCCCAATCCAGTTCGCCTCTCGCGTAGGCGGATAGGTCCGATGCCGTACCAAGTCCCCATTCGAGCGCGGCACCGTACCCGGCCAGGACTTCAAGTTTGGGATCGACGCTCGTATGCGTCTTCTGGAGCCTTCTGCCCACCACTGTAACCAGGCGGCGCACGGATGCCTCGGCGCCACGTGAGGAGTGCAGCGCGATCCTAAGGTCGCTCGGCTCAACGGAGCGGGCCATCTCTTGGGCTATCGGGCAGCCGCACAGCCTCCCGACTGCGTGTTCCACGGCGAGGGACAGCGAAGCAGCATCGAACCTGCCGAGCACGAGCCGAGTCTCACACGCCGCAACCAGATCCTTCGGCAGGCCCTGGCCGACCGGAGTCGTGATGCCTATCAAGCTTCTGTGTTGTAGGAACGCGTATGCGGTCTCCCGGTCGCGATACCCTTCCTTGGCGGAGCCGGTACCTCGAGCTGCTATCACGACGGGACCGGATCGTACGTCGTTTGCAGGGCGCTCCTGTTCCGCCCGCCCTCGCCGCCCGCGTTTAGTCGGATTAGCGTCCCTGAAGCATGCGAGCACGGCTTCCTCGACCGGAGAGATCCAGTCGGCATGTGCCACCTCCAGGATCACGACCGCAGCGTCGTTCTCGAGTCTTGCAACGAGTTGAGGGTGCGGGCCGAGTACGCGGCCGAGAAGAACGACCGCTCCGATGAAGGCTGGATCCTCCGTCGGCAAACCTGCGAACCTTCGGTCTTCAGCGTCTGGAGTACTGAAGCGATCCAGGCCGTCGTCCTCCGAGGTCGTGGAAGCGGCAATCGTTCCAAGCCTCGATAGGAGCGTGCGGGCGAAATCCAGTGCCGGGTCCGACGGCCCACACTCGGTATGATCCGAAGCTGAGGCTGCCGATCCCGGGGTGGAGGACGGTGAACTGGAGCTCGTCATCTCGCATCGTTCCCTTTGCTTTGATCGACATCGACCAGGCCCGGCATCACGAGTTCGATCAAAATAAGCAGCTTACGGCCAAGCTTTGTCGGCGGCCGATGGCGGCCGAACGCCGAACCGCCCATGCGTCCGCCCCCGACAAAGACTTTGCTGCCGCTCGCCCTCACCGCGTTCCGCAGATCGATCAGGGTGGACGATCTCGCTTGACCGGCAGTGGGAATGCCGCCCAGGACCAGTAGATGATGGGCCGACCGCAGTTGCTCCGCTCCCAGCGTCGCGAGACGGCGCCGCCAATCGCGGGAGGCGAGGACGCGTATCGTGTTTCTGCTTCCCGCATCGCAGCCGATCAGCAGACAGATCGATCCTGGATCCACAGGGCAGATCTCGTAGAGGCGGCCGAGACACGACGTGTACGCGAAGGCAACCCAGACTTCTTCCATGCGAAGGAGGAGACCGAACTCGCCGAACACGTCGCCCGCGCACGTCATTACGATCCTGCGATCAATCGAGACATCCGGGAGGCTCGTCCGTTCGACTGTCGACTCCGCCGCGTGGCGCAGCGCGAAC
Organism: Methylobacterium sp. NPDC097929; assembly: GCF_049543375.1. Taxonomy (NCBI): domain Bacteria; kingdom Pseudomonadati; phylum Pseudomonadota; class Alphaproteobacteria; order Hyphomicrobiales; family Methylobacteriaceae; genus Methylobacterium; species Methylobacterium sp. NPDC097929. The sequence continues at coordinate 5,975 of NZ_JBMVEP010000020.1, forward strand.
CTCGCGGCAGAGGCGGAAGTGATGACGCCGCCTGCCGCTAGCGCAGCCAAGCCCGCGATCGTCTCGTCGTCCATGCCCGTGAGCACGTCGAGACGGATGGGAAGCGGCTGAACGAGTGCAGTGGCTCGGTCGATCCCCTGTCCCCCACCCGAGAGACTTCTGACTAGACGTGCGATGCTCGACGTCGGGGATCCCCACCGAAGTCTTCGTCCTGTCGGAAATTGAACGATGATGCCGCTGCTTTGCATCGCACCTCTCCATGCGCGTCGCGTGGCGCTCGGTTGTCTGAAAGCCGCCCTCGAACCAGGGATTCGGACGGCGTGGACCTCGGTCGTTTCGTCTATCGGTCGATCACGGCTTGCCAGCCGAGAACATCCCAATCGAAGGTCCAGCCATCGGGGTTCAGCCGGACTGTGCTATGCGATCCGAGGAGACCCGCGAGATCGATCGCAATCATTCCGCCTGCCATAAGGCCGAATATGCGCTCCCGCGAGGAGGGGCAGGCGAGCGCCTCCTCGCAGGCCTGCAGCGACGTCGTCCCGCCATCGGCGACCATCCGGCGTCGGACGGCACGGGCGTCGCCTTCGATGGGCGGTCGCATGGCCTGGAAGATATGCATCGCGTTTGCGAGCCTGGGCTGCTGCGTCACATCGTAGGGGGAGACGACTTGAACATATCGGCCCACGGCAAAGGCGCTTTCTGCGATCGAGATCGCCAGCCTACGCCTCTCGTTTCGGCTCCAGGTGCGAAAGGTCGGAACGGCGATCGTTGAAGTCACTCCGGCGAACCGGAACCGAACAAGCGCGATTGCATCGGTGCCGAGGTGGACGCGATCGAAGCTGCTTCGCAAAGTTTCGTCGGGGACAAGGCAGGTGGCTCCATGCACTGCCGCCAATGCGGACAGCTCGGATCCCAACCGCTTTACGCAGGAGTATTCCCTCCGCGCTCGCCAATGCAGCGGTGAAAAAGAGGGTTTGGCCCGTACACAGCGATCTGGATGCGAGGACATGCTGCATCTCCGATCTGTGTCGCCTCAAGGCGGACATCAAATCGTCGGATCGGATAAGTTCTCCGTCACGCGACACTCAAGGGTGTCATGCGTACGCATTCCTTTTTTGAAGGAATGAATTGCTTCGTTCTCTTGACGAAGCAATGGTTGCGGCCGATCTTGAAGGCCTCGGTTTCGGTCCGATTCCGTCGGCTTGAGCCTACAGGCTTCCGGCGAAGACCCCGTCTTGCCGATTCTCCTGCCGCCTGGTGATGACTATAATGCACTTTCTGTGCAGCGCAAGTGGGAAATTTGATTATCTCTCGGCCCGTCACTTCAGGGCGGCCCGCGCTCTTCTTGCGTGGAGCCAAAGCGAACTGGCCGATCGGGCCCATGTCGTTCGGAGAACCATCGTGATGCTTGAGAGCGGAGGTCGACGTACTCAGCCGCGGAACGTGCAGGCGGTACTGGACGCCTACCTCGCGGCCGGCATCCGCTTCTCCTGCAACGAGGAGGGAGACGTCAGCGTGATTGATGCGACGAGTAGAGTTTCGTGATCCGGTGAATGGGTCTCGCGCGAAGGCGCTCGATAGGATGCGATCGCCTCGATGCGCGGACCGACGTCGGGGACCCTGATCCGCGCCGACTTCAGCGTTCGACGATGGTCCGGCGTACGAGTTGCCAGGGCTCCACCCCGAGGCCGTTCGATAGGCGTTCGAGACTATCGATCGTCAGATTTCGCTGACCACGTTCGATGCTTCCCACATACGTACGATCCAATTCGCAGAGATCCGCCAGCGCGTCCTGAGTGAGTCCTTTCTCGGTGCGGATCCTCCGCACGTTGAGAGCGATGATGTCGCGAAGGGCGCCGGGATGGGATCGTTTCACCCCCACAGCGAAGGCGCGAGATGACGATAAGGCGACGGACTTAAAGCATCATTCGTCTAACGCGTGCGAACTGTCCAAACTCATCGGCCGAACGTAAATACGGCCGAACGAGACGGGGCTCGCGCATCCGTACCCCCGCCCCCGAGGTAGAGCCGTCGGTAGATCGTATCGATCGTGGACGGCGAGATGCCGTCGCTCATGAGCACGCTGGTGGCGAAGGCGTTCGCCTTGCGGTCGTCACCGAGGCGCCGGATGGCGTCGACGTATTCGGGCGAGAGCACTTGGTTAAAGAGGAGGGTCGTTCAGGGGCTCGAAGCTGTGGCACCGGCTGATCCAGGGCAGCACCGAGGGCGGCGTATCGAGGGAGAGCAGGTACTGCACGATATTGGCACCGCTCTGACCCACGCCGACCCGCCGTAACCCGTCCATGCGGCAGGCCTGTGAGGAGTGCTGTCGCCCGGTTGGCGTGAAAGCACCGCGCCGAATCGAAGCTGTGCGCCCAGCTGGCAGGTAGGGCTTCAGCCCCACGCCGATAGCGATGATGCGGGTTCGCATCTGCTCCGACCCGACGGTGAGGACGAACCCTGAACCGTCATGCAATACCTTGAAGACATCGGTCTCTCACCGCCGGATCGGCGGCGCCTCCGCCACCCAAGACAGGTATTGCGCGAATTCACGGCGCGGCACCGCTTCGGGAACGTGAAGAGCGCTTGGTGCGTACGAGATCGGCCACTAAAGACCAACCTCCACGCCGCCGAAATCAGATAAAACGATCTACAACCTATATAAGACTTCGATCTATAACGAGAGAACTGGCAGCTCCGGAGAAGTTTTTTGATGTCACGGACAGCTCTAACTATATGGCCAGGACAATTACAATAAGATCATATCCCGAACAGAAATAAAAATTTAGATTATTGCCTCAACTCAGGTTAGTGCGTTATCTTGCTGAGTGACCCGCATAGAAAATAGCATTTCATTTATACATAGCGGTCTATCCGACAATAATAATAGATATATTTCGGCTCGTCACGATGAGTCTGCCATCGCAAATCTACGGAGGCAAAGACAGTCTCGCTAAGGGACAGCGAACGTCGAAAATTATGCCTATAGTCCTAATAGGATATCAGACCTATTATATTTTGCTTCTTTCTCGGACGCATCGCCACTGGTTTTCACCGGATGCCTGAACCGAATTTGGTAGCTCAAACCAACGACCGTCCACAGATAGGCGGCCATGAGGTTGCTTCCTAAGTCTATGTGAAACAACATTAAATTTCTTTTACTGGGTAAGTTATCAACATGGGGGTTTATCCGTGATTTAGCCGCGCCTTTAGGAGCCTAAGACCCCTATGGATTTAACGATGGATAGCACCCATTGGTCCGCACACTCGAGTTTTTCATGAAACCCTACTAGGCTGATCTGCCTAGGAACATGGTCGCAGATAGTTTCGATACTCAGGCGCCTGTGACAGCAGGAGACAGTGCTATGGATGGCGAAGACAGCCTGGGTTTCGCAGTGACGGGGTCGACTGAGCAGTCACTACGGTTTCCACGACCACTGGAGCCGATCGACGTCAGCCCGACCGACACGGAGAATTTCTATCGGTTCCCATGCGGCTTCGTGCATGTGGTTCGCTTCGGTGGCGATCACGGCGAAAGGTGTTATGCGGCTCGGGTGAGGGACAATGACGATAATTTTACCGTTCTTGGACCTGTCACGAATGATCTCGGGGCAGTCCAAGCGACTGTTCAATTCATGTGGTTACAAATTCTCCGGATGAGCCTCATCGGCCCAGATGAGGATGATCTCGAGGTCATCTACGGCGGAGTCGAGCGCGGAGCCCTCCGCCGCGCATCAATCGATGCCGATACATGGAAGCAAGCAGAAGCTGCGATCTGGCCTCCGGTCGCTATCGACAGCCTCGGGCACGCGACGTTCGAAGACTTGCCTGCCGATTACCTTTTCCCGCTCGGAGTCAGTTATGACGATGGGACCGTGGCTTGGTTTCCGGTCACGCGACAAGAGGACGACTCAGTCCACCTGCTTGCCCATTGGAAGGACAGCTACGAAGAATGCGTCGATTTTATCTCATGGCATTTGCGGCGCTGGTTCGTAATGTGGGACCGGCACGCACGAGCGACGAGTGGAATGGATGAACCATCTTATCCGTCAAGCGCGCCAAAGCGCTCCTGAGCGCTGCAGCGTCGAGCGCAGTCTCGCGTAAAGCGCCGACTTGCCGGCCCCGAAGCGAAATTCACCTGGTCCTCCCGTGGGCCGCATACTTCCTACGAGGTTCGCGATAAGGCTCACTTGAAACTTCGTGGCAAATCCATTCATGACGAGTTGACTGGCAAACCGGTTCAAATTGTTCGTTCTTTCGTTTGCAAAGCAGAATTTAAAAAACTCCTTGCCATCGCATATCCGCAAAAACGATTTATCCAGAGAAAGAAGCTCATAAGGACACGAGCGTAGATATTCTATGTGATCTTTCAAATCGGCGAAGTATTTCGCGGTTTTCTGAGAGACATCATTTTGAAGTGTTGTCATACATATCGAAAGCGCATAATCGGTTTTATTTGCCTGCCTCGCGAGATTGCCGAGTACCGAATTGAGCTTGATGTCTTGCTCAAAGTCGCGAGATATAATCTTCGCGTAAGTCGAAATAGCCGACATATAAAGGCAGCGCTGAAGAACTTTCCAGAGATCTGCGCCCATGAGTTTTGTTCCAAACGCATTATGCCCCTCTGTCCAGCAATCAGCAATGAAATCTATTGCATCTGTATGCAATAGATACATATTTTCCAATTCCCAGCAGTCTAAAAATAATACGCCCCGCCAATTTCCATCGGATGCAGAAAGTACAGCGCTCTCAAATGCTTCTGGATTGGTTCCAAAATTCAGTGGAGAACTGAGATCGAAAAAATCTCGCCTGGGATGATGTCCATTCGGCTTGGATCGAGTCATCTCCTCCCCATCGAGCAGGCAGTAGAAACTTCGGTTTTCTTCCGGATTAGCATCCGCGCGCGCCTTGCTGCAGGCGCTCAATGCGGCTTTCCATCCCTCGTTCTCGGACGTAGTTTTTTGACCGCGTCTTCCATTGGAGTCGGGGGGCTCAGAGAATCTGATCCACTCGCCGAGCATAGGACCTATCAAATTCTGGTATAGGAGAGCATCAGCGCTGTTCTCGACATAGATCGTAATTGCTTGACGATCTACGTTGCCGTTTCGAGTGCGCCACGTCAAATCAACGAATTGTTCGAATCCGTGGAGATCTATCATGGAATGAACCATCCAGCGATGATTTGGCCGCCAATGGGGAGAGGACTACCCATTTGACATTTAGCAAAAGTGCGGGCCATCGGCACATCGCGGGATGCAAGAAGAAAAGTTATGTCAGGAATGCATTCGGCAAGCGATGCTATCGATCTCTGGAACAGAATTGCAAATTCCTCTTTGGCAAATCTATCAACTGCATCGACAATGATCAGCGAACCTCTGGTCCCATGGACCCACGTTCCCGCATGCAGGGCAAAGAGTGCGCGTTCACTTTCGGTCAGTACGGCAACAGAACGAAGGACATCATTGCCGCCTATATCCACACCGACGCCTGTACCGTCTGGTAAGAGCCCGAAGCTGCGGCGCCGTCCGGGACCGAAGAATACCTTTGCGTTCAAATGTTTGAGGAGGCGCTCGAACTTCTCAGGCTGATCGCTCCGCATTCTCAAGAGGTTCACTTGGAGATCAGATCTGACGGCGAGATCGACCTCGCAAGTCGATCGATAGCTCGAGTCGCCTCCTATGCGGCGCTCTTCACGACCAGGCGTACGGTCGCCAAAACGAAATAATAGGCAGGTCGGTAGAGGTTCGACCGCGACGCTTCTACTGTTCCACAGTCGTGAAACTGAGGACGTTCCAAGTTTCCGCATGTCGGTCGTGGATCGAAGGGCTGCCAGGAGTTTGGCCCCCAGTTCGTTGGTTCCTTCCGTCGGGTCCTTGCTTCGTTCAATGAAGCCGATCCGCGCCCATTCAGTCGCGCCCCAGGTTGGTCCTTCCTGGAAGGCGTCCGTCCAATCGACCAACGGTCCTATGGAGCCGAACCAGATCGAAAGAATGACTTCCTGCAAGGCTCCGTCGACGACACATGACGCGAGTAGGTCAATCTGCATTCGCATCCGGTTGTCGGCAACGATGTCGACTGTTTCGGCGGGATCTGCGGCTCCATCGTCGAACGGACCGGCGCTTTCTCCCGTAAGAAGTCCGAACAGACCGTGGATGCTCTCGAGGATGGTGGTTTTTCCAAACCCTTCGTCGCCGAGCAGGAAGAAGATGCGGCTGAGAAAACGGCGTCGCATCTGCTGGTCGGGGGTTGACCAATCTCCGAGAAGCGCAGGTACGGCGGCTTTGCGAGCGTAGGCAGGTCTCAGTGCGTCAGCTGAGCGCGGATGCGCTCCCATGAAGCGCACCACCGCCGGGTAGCCCGAACGAAACGGTCCGACATTCTCGCACGCGAATTGGATTGCCGAAAAGGATGCGATCATCGTGCCCGGCATCAGAACGACCGCATTACACGCGTCATCGCCACGTCGGACAGGCATGCGTACATGGGGCTGCGACCGTCAGGTGGTGGAAGGGAATGAGGCATGTCTTGGACTCGGCGTACGATCGTTCCTTCATGACCCTCCCGCGTAACCATCCGGTGTACGTACGTTTCAATCCAGCAGAGCCACTTCAGCGACGCTGCCGTCGAATGCTGGGAGTTCCGGCAGTTTCCCCTCCCGGACTGCGACCAAGGAATGCTTCAAGGTGCGTTCCGCGCGCGGACATGGTCGGCCTGGCACCGAAGCCCGTCAGCTCGATCATCATCGGCAACGACCCCGTTACGTCGGATTCGGCCCTGCGCCTGGAGCTCGTCTTTGGCCATGAGGCCTCCATCTGGACCTCGTTGTAGGCCGAGTCCCTAGGATGTGAACCAAACCAAGGCGTTGCGAGCGCGGTGATTTTGTAATTCAGAGCCGCCGCTTTTCCTGCACGGAGGCGGCGATGGCGGACCTGTTCTGGCTTTCGGACGAGCAATGGGCGGTCATGGAACCGCTCTTGCCCAAGAACCAACCTGGGCCAGAGCGGAACGACGATCGGCAGTTCATCCCCGACATCCTGCACGTGCTGACCTCGGGCTGCCGCTGGCGCGACTGCCCAGCCGCGTATGGCCCGCGCGAACCCGTCGGGCGATCGTCCGAACGTCGATCCGGCACCGCCTGTAACGCGCCGGTCCCTCTCGCGAGCGTCCGTGCCGTGTTCAGTCGATGGCGTGAGTGCCGGACAGCATCTCGTCCCGCATCTGGCGCAGGCAGTGGAGGTGGGACCGATAGCTCACGAAGGTTTCCTCCTTCTCGGCGATATCCTCCCGCATCTCCAACGCGTCGACGATGCGGCCGGCCTGCGCACTGAGGGCTCTCTCGGCGGCGACGATGTGTCTGTTCAGGCGCAGCAGGTGGTCGATCCACCGGGTATTCGTTGCAATCATTTCGCGCCCCCTTCGCGCCGTGGAATCAGTTCGGATTTCTGTCTTTCGATCAGGCAGGATGCCCCATCGGAGGGCGGGATGCCCTGGTGCCTGCGGCCCGCAGCCGGTCCGGATGAGGCGCGGAGCCGTTCAGGCCGACAACCATCGCGGGGTAGAGTTGCCGACGATCACTGGACGAGCACGGCCTGGTCGCAGCGCGTGCCTTCCACGGTGAGGTCGGCGTAGCCGAGGCGGATGCCGAGAACCCGCAGCGTGTTGTCCAGGACCTTGTCCAGCGCCGGGGTCGCCGCCGAGAGGGCGGTCGCGACCGTACTCCTGACGACGCCCGGGGCGAGCACGCCGAGGCCATTGATCTGGAGGTCCAGGTCGCCGATCAGGCGGCCGGTGAGTGATTGCGCGTATCCGCCCGAAGAGACCGTGCGGACGGTGCGGCGGGCGATGTCGTCGTCGCTGAAGACGACCGGCTGGGCGGCGGGACTTCCGAGCGTCAGGCGGCTGCGGCCCGCCACCGTGAGAGCGGGAGCGACACGGAGGAGAGTCGCCGGCTGATCGAGGTCCGGAATGCGGGCATCCGGATTGAGCAAAGCCTTCGGGATATCCGCGATCGCGAGGTCGACGAGGCCCGTCTGGGCGTCCACCACGACCTGTCTGCTTTGCCGGTCCGACCATGGGCAGGTCACCGACCGCAGCCGTCCCTGCGCCTTGGCGGCCTGCACGTAGAGCGGCAGTTGGAGGGTGCCGAGATTGAGCGGCAGCGTCAGGGTGCTTTCGATGAGGAGACGCGTCTGCGCCGTCGTCACGGTGGCCCTGGGGCTACCGGGCTGGACGTAGCCCGAGCTCTGGCGCTTCTCGCCGATCCCCAGCGTCACCTGGGTCCGCAACAGGCCCGGCACGCTCGCGCCGAGATCCGCGGAGACCTGGCGATCGCCGTTCGCCACCAGAAGCGCTGCCGAGAGGGTGTCCATCAGCCCGATCGATGGTCCCTTGACGCCCGTGCTCGGCGCGAGGTTCGCTGCATCGCCCAGGTCGATGATGCGCCCGATGCGCACGGACCCGCCTGCCCCGCGAACCACATTGTTCAATTGCCCGAGGGCGGCCGCCGCGACGCTGTTGCCCGCGCTCGTGGCCGCGACCGATTGGAGCGCCGAGAGAATCTGACCGACCGTGGCGTTCGCGGTGACGACGTCGTTGTAATTGTCGACCTTGAGATCGAGCGCCGGCTGGAGCGCGTCGAGCACCCGGAAACCGTCGACCTGCGCCGCCGCGAGGGCTTCGTAGTCCATGGCGGACAGGTTGACCGGCTTCCCGAGCAGAGCCGTGAACAGGCCGTTGATGACGCCGGCATCGAGACGCAGCAGCCCGGATCCGATGCTGAAGGACGCGAATCGCGCAGAAGCGGCAGTCCCGCGCACGTCGATCTGGACATCGCGCTTGAAGCCGATTGCCGGGGCGAAGAAGGTCGGTGTTCGCGTCCGCAGATCCACCCGGACGGCGCTGGGCGACACTGCGTTGGACACGAAGCGGTCCGCGACAGGCACCTTGGCATCGCCCACGTACACGCCCGGCTGGACCTTGATCACCACATCGGCGCCGAAGCCGTTATCGGCCAGGGACTGCCGCGCCAGAAGGTCGGCCCGCTGCGGATCGGCGGCGGCCAGGGTCGCGGCGAGATCGACCGCCCCCTGTGCCTTGCGCCGGGCGACCACCATGGAACCGTAATCGACACCGATCGCCGTCACCGTCAGGAGTGTGGTGATGGCAAGCGCCGTGAAGACTGCGACGGCACCGCGCTCGTCCTGCCTGAAGCGCCCGATCATAACCCACCCCGGCGCACGCTCACCGTGCTCTGGATGAGGTCCGGCGGCAGGGGAATCAGGCCCGAGAAGCCCGAGAATCCCAGGGACTTCGCATCGAAGGTCAGGGTCACGGTGAACAGGGTGGTGTCCGTGGGGTTCGGGCCGACCGCCACCAGCAGGGTGCCGGGTTTGAACATGGCGCCCTCGGTGAGGGCATCCGCGACCCGTCGGCGCGCGAGGTCTTCCCGTTCCTGGTCGCTCACACCGGCGATCGAGGCGCGGGCCGCTTCCGAGGCGATATGCTTCAGGTTGTGCGATGCACCGAGATAAATTCCGAAGGCGACGATGCCCGCAAAGAGCGCCAACAGGACGGGTACGACCAGAGCGAATTCAACAGCAGCTCCTCCCTCTCGCGCATGCAAAATGCGCCAGATGGCAAATTGAGGATTGTATTCAGAACGCATGCTGTAGCTTCCGCCATGCACAACGGTTATCGACGGTTGTTAGATCTCCATGAATTTACTAACGGGATATTTATTTCGAAGGATAGGTTGCTTTCCAACAATTTTTATTATGAGATAGATATATATAAATACATGCGCAAATAAAGGCTCTTATATGGCGGCGAGAGCAAGCTACGACTACGAATTCAAAAACACAATCTATGATTTTACAGTTTTAGTCGGCTGGCGGAGATCACAAAGCAATCTAGAATAGCTTGGCGGTCGACAGACCGCTACTGCCGGCCGTGGCAGCGCGCCCCCGATCCCAGTGCTACAGGCCGCTACCTCGGCCGCGCCGCGGGGCGGACAATACACTCGGGCGAAAGTGGACCAAGCGCGTCGTCCCGGACGCCGGACGGCAAGACAACGCCTACAACAGGTCCGGGAACCTTACGGCCTTCTAAGAGCGCTGCTTCGTGGTCAGTTCGGTTCGAACATCGATGTGGATGCTGCTACGCCTCGTTCGATCGCACAGGTCCATGCGATTGCTTACGTGGCTCCAACTGCTGATCTTTCGGCTTCGCTGCGGCAGCCGGGGCAGTCACCATGCGACGAGATCGCGGCCGACGATCCGGGCGAGATCGTCCGGCACAGTGGCGCTTTTCAGGGCGGCTGGAACACCGGTACAGTGCTTGATCGGCGAGGTAGCGAACCTGGCTTCCGCTGCCTGGTCCCCGAAGATGGGACGCCGTGGCACGGGCAGCGGCTGCCGAGATATTTCTTCATGGATCGACGTCGTCTCGCCGGTCGGGCTCGAACGGAGAGAGCGTACGTCTTGGTCGAACCACGAAGATTCGATTTGGACACAGTTCCGGGCCTTGGCGCTAAGAGGGGCGTGATGTGTCTGGTCCATCAGCCTCCGTCCTACACGCCAGACGCTTCATCACGCATCCGAGCGCTTGAAAAATGTGCGGCTAGAACGCACATAGGAAGGCTTAATGTATGACATATCCACATGAACACGACCGCAATCCTATCGACCGAAGAACTCGAAAGCCTCCGCCTCCTTGGGGCGCGCGTGCGCCTCGCACGCCTTCGCAGAAACCTGTCGCAGGCCGAGCTGGCTGAAAGGATGGGCGTCCATCGGCCGACCGTTATCAACCTGGAGAAAGGACGGCCGGGCGTGACGATTGCCATCGTCGTCAAAGCCCTATCCGTATTCGGGTACGCGGAGCGCATCGGGGAACTACTGGCGGTGGATCCGACTGGCGAGGGCATGGAGCTGGCATCCGGTAGGAAGCGAGCGGGGAGCAGGGCGGGTGTGGCGGACTTCTAAGTCAGGACGGCTCGACTACCTCGTGGTCTACCGCTGGCATGCTGACGGCTACGCTCCAGTGGGTGAGCTCACTTTCGAGGGGACGGGTCCCAAGCGCATCGGGCGATTCCGCTACGCCGGGTCGTATTTTCGCCTCGACGGCGCGAAGCCGATCGACCCGATCGGACTGAAGCTCGTCGCGAGGTCCTACGCCGCCACACCTGAGGAACTACCCCTCGTCTTCCACGACGTGGGACCCGACGGATGGGGGAAGGAGATCCTTACGAAGGCATTCCCCGCGAGCACGCTTTCGATGCCCGAGTATCTCGCCCTCGGAGGTCTGGATCGCACAGGGGACCTGGCCTTCGGCCCGGACCCGCATGGCGGACCTTCGAGTTGGTTGCCGCCGGAGCAGCCCCTAGTGGAATTGCCCAAGGAGAGCGACGACCTCGAGTCTCTTATGGATGCGGCCGGGGCGATCGAAACCGGTGATGCCGAGGGACATCACTTCAAGCTCCTTTTCAGGAACAGTGATGTCGGCGGGGCCCGGCCCAAGGCTCGGATCAGGTCCGAAGGTCGGCAATGGATCGCCAAATTTCCGACCTCGATGGACAAGTTCGACGATCCTCGGGTCGAAGCGGCCTGCCTGGACGTCGCCGAGGCGGCAGGCTTCAGAGTTCCGCGAAGGAAGATCGTGGTCGCGGGCGGTCGAGCAGCGCTATTCGTCGAACGCTTCGATCGTGGGGAGGGCATCGGTGGACGACCATTCTCGTATCTCAGCGCCGCGACGCTTCTTGGACAACCCTCAACCAGCTACAATACGGAGCGGACCTACACGGACATCGCGTCGGTTGCCCGTGGGATCGGCGTACGGAATGCCTCTGCCGAGGTCTTCGGTCGCCTACTGCTGAACGCCTACCTTCATAACACTGACGACCATCTCAGGAACCACGCCTTCATTGACGAGGGTGACGGCTGGACGTTTTCTCCGGTCTTCGATCTGGTCCCGCACCCCGACCAGTTCCGACACGTTCCCCCACCGGCACCGGGTGTTTCCCCGGCCTGGGACGTCGCGGCGGCACTCGAAGCCCACGTGGCATTCCGGCTGCACGCTCGCGACGCGGACGAGATCAATGAGCGAGTCCTGCACGCCGCTCGTCGGCTGGGCGAATTCATGGATGCGCGCGAGGTGCTGCGGAAAGATCGTCTATATCTGCAGGACGCTTTCCCGAAAGAGGTAGGCTTCGTGCCATAGATGTTCGATCCCCGGGTTTTGACGGCGCTCTCTTCACGTCGGAGTGAAGGAACGCGATGCGGCCTAGATCCCTCAAGGCAGTGCCATGTCGACGGAAGCGATCCGTCAAGCGATCCAGTACCATCGAGCGAGCCAGCGGGCGCTCTGGAGTGCTGCGGGATCAACCCGAAGACGATTGCCGAGCAGGGCGGCAGCGGACCTCGGTCACCGACCAGCGTAGGGGTCGAAGGATCCGCACTCGACGGTGCCGTCGCTCTAGGATGAAGCGGTCGTGGTCACCCCTTCGTCGTCACTCGCTCCTGCCGGCCACGACAGCCTATACGGGCTTCTAGCCACGATCCCGCACGTGACCCGCTCGCCGCGTGTCGCTGCCTGCAACACCACGGTATCAGCCCATCGCCGGAGGTCGACCGTGCCAAGCTCGAGCCGTCCCGCGTCGCGTCTACCCGCTCGAGCGACGTCCACATCGACCTGCCTGAGATTCAAACGGCGGAAGGGCGGCTCTACCCGCTCGTCGGCATCGACCTCGCGAACAGCTCCGCGCTCACCTGGCCGACTTCGTCAGCGCTCACGACAACGCATGCCGCCTGCAGATCCTGTGTGATCTCACGCCCCATGCGATCACCTGCGCGGCATGGTCCGCCGCGTCCAGTCGTCTTACGTCGAACTTCCTACAGCAAATGCCGGTACCGATGCCGAGTGGAGGACGCACCCCAAGACAGATTCGGAGCCCGCAGGTCCTCTCGGACACGATTTCTATCGATCCGACGCCAGTTTGGCGGTCGATCGGTCGATGTTTCGCTCGAGGTGGGCGAGGCGCGAGGTATCCAGCCCCGCGACCGTCGGGGATCCGATCATCGACAAGGCGTCGTATGCGCGCCGGAACCAGCCCGCCGCAATCATGACGCGGGCGCGTTGCATGAAGGCATGACCATCGAAAGGAGCGGGCAAGCTCGCGAGGCCCGCGGACGTCCTCAGATGGAGAAGCGTCGCGTCCAACAGTTGACGTTTGTCCGGGCGAGGATAGTCGCTCAAAATCGGTTCCAAGACGGTCCAATCGGCATCCTTCAGGCCGAACCTGTTGGTTCGAACATGATCCTCAAGACGTTCGCGCACTTCCCTCAGGGCCGGAACCCCCGTCGTGGGCGCCGGACACGCCCGTCTGACCGTACGCGTCGGAGCATCGATGCTGAGTGGATCGACATCCTCCGCGAGCGCTCCGAGCGACGACGTTATGTCGAGCGTGTAGTCGGCTTGGGATGAGCCTCTATGAAGAACGATCCTCGGCACAAGATCGCGCAAGGTCTGCACCAAGAGCATATCATGTTCGGTCGTTGCCACGATCGGCATGCGTATGATGAGTTCGTTGATCTGATCCTTCAGCGTCGTGATTTGATCCGGAGGAATTTCGCGTATCGAGTCCGCGCGAGGCAGTGAAGACAGCTCAGCTTCGTGAAGCATCTTTTCGCTGCTCCATTTCTCGCGCATCGCGATCATGTCTTCGTCGACAAACCCAGCGTTGAGGCCGGCGATCATGCTGTTCTCAAGCCAACGATTGATCTCTCCAATCTTTCGACGGAGGTGGGACGCCTGTCGCGTATAGTCCTCAATCGCGAGCAATCGCTCCGAGAGATACTCTTCCTTAAATAGATCCAAAGCTTCAGCCGTCAGCAGTCTATCGCGAATTTCACGAAGAACCTCCAACTCAACCCATAAAGCACTGGTCTGCCTCTTTCGATCGCAAGTGCCATGATCCAAAGCCCCGGAGCAATAAAGCTTGCGGATTTTGGATTTTCCATTGAAGATCCCGATCATCCGCGAGCCGCATGTGCAAAAATACCGACCGTGAAACAGGACGATCGATTTCGAGCTATGTTTCTCACGGGGCCCAAAGGAGCGATGTTTGTCCGAGGCCTTCTTCATACGCAACGCAACTCTCACCCAAAGACGACGCTCGACGATCGTCCATTCGGGTTTCTCGACGATCACCCAGTGTTTTTTCGGGCGAATACGATAGAACAACTTTTTTCCATCATGGGATCGCATTATTCTCTTGCGGCCGTATACATACACGCCAACGTATTTCGGATTCCGGAGTATGCCCGAACCTTCCGCAGAAATTCCCGCGACGGTTCGGTTGGTCCAATGCCCGTTCTGGGGCGAGGGGATGCCCTCGCGATTAAGGAGGAAGGCGATGGAGCGCGCATCCAGACCGCGGTCAAACAGCTTGAAGATACGACGCACAACCGAAGCTTCCTCCTCGTAGATCTGCAATTCGCCGCGCTGGTCGCCTCTTTTGTAACCATAGGGGATACCGGCCATGTTACGGCCGATGGATGCGCTACACCATGCAGCTTGAGAGGTCATCCGAAGCAGTCGGATCCGCTGTTCCTGGGCGAAGAGTCCGTAAAACACTGCCGTTACATCGTCTACTCGACCTATAGCAGAGCCTGTCACATGGATCTCGATGCCTAGCGCTTTAAGCTCGTCATAAATCGCGATCACGTCGCGCAAGCGGCGGGACAACCGATCCAGATCTTCGATAAGAAGTATCTTGAAAGCTCCGGTCCGAGCAAGCTCGAGCAATGCTTTAAGTTCATCACGACCCTCCATATACCATCCGGACTTTCCGCGATCTACGAAGTGGAATTTTCCAGTTTTTAAGCGATGGCAATTACGTTTTACATAGGCAATGTGACCCCGGTGCTGTCTTTCAATGCTGCTTTCCTTTTGAGCATCCGTTGATTTGCGACTATAACATACACAGACAGAAGCGTTTGCCTCATGGGATTGATTTTCTTGAACATGCTGATCGGCCCATATGCCGCCAACTATCGATGATGAAGTCTCTTCCAGTATGGTGTCCAGATATTCGGACATCTCCGAATCCTCAATGCTCAAGTGGTAGGCGCAGTCATTTGTAACTGCAATTGGAATGCATGTGAGCCGCATACTATTGCGAGCACGCGAACTAATCCGCTGGCCCCAAACGAAATCGTCAGACATAGGCTGACGAGTCCATCGTATGGTCAGATTTGTCGAACTAGAATCTCGGATCGAAGCGATGCCTATCAACATTGACCAGACCAGGCCAATTGCGTGCATCAAGTATGCGAATCACGACAGGCCAGATTCCCGATTTGCGGATCGCGCATCTGCGGATGTTGCACTCAGCATAGCGTTCCGGAAGCATCGAAACCGGTAGGCCGGTAGCCGCGATGAAGAACAACGTCTCGGCCAACATCCGGTTCTTTGCATCGCAGTGGCCGAACGGAGCAAACAACTCTCTTATCGCTTCCCAGTCGGGATCAGAGAAAGCATATACCCCCGCCTCCGCGGCCTGATGATGATTCAGGATCTGTTCGGGATAACGAAGCGCTCCCAGTACCCGTGCTGATGTCCGCTCGATCCAACGCTCCTTGCCAACATTCGACAGGCGCTTCGGATCGTCCGGACAACCAGGTATTCCCACCAGGAAGCGGAACGACAATTCGTTTCGATCGACTGGACGCCAAGCTACGATGACGGGAAGCAATGCCCGCAATCTTTCGATGCTCTCCCGATCGTCTTCGCGTGAGATCGCCAAGGGCAGACGAAGGAGTAGACCGTCGATCACACCCCTAAGACGTTCGGCTTCCTCATCGCTCAAGGACGGATCCGGTTCCGATACCTCCAGTGCGGACCGCTTGCGATATAGCTGATGATGCTCGTATTCCAGTCTTCCACGAATTGCGAGTGTCAACGGAGCGAGTTCGTCCTGGGCTTCCTCTTCATCCGGGGCATCGAGCTCCTTATCGATTTCGGAAATCCTTTTGGTCAACAAGGCCCTTTCCTCGGAGCTTGCTTGATCTCTGCGATCCCACTCGCGTTTCCTGATATCCTCCCAGTAGGAAAGCCGTTCTGGGTTCAGGATCTCGTCACGGATGGCAAGTAGTGCCTGCCTATCGAGGTCGGCTGCCAGCACCTTCTTTTTGTGTATGCAATTTCCTCCAAGGGATGCATGCGAACATAGGTAATTCGAAGCCGGTGCAGCCCTGTGTGTCCGGCTCATTGTGCAACCACAAATGCAACGCACGTTGCGGAAAAGCGGCTCTAGATCAGAGCGAGCAAGTGTAATTCGCTGACGTACCGTGCGGTCGTTCACTCGGTCAAAAATTTCGGTGTCCACGATCTGTAGACTGGGAACGGGAAATTCAACTCTGTCGCGTGTCCTCCGGGAGTATTCGAAAACACCTTTCAAGATTTTTTTCTGAATAACTCCCGATTTCGCATGGTTGAAGAAATTGTTGCCTCTCCAGAGCAAACCCCGCGGCGACTTGATGCCTTCCCGATTCAGTGAGAATGCGAGTTGTCCTACCGTATGGCCTCGGTCGAGATCGTCGAAGCAACGACGGATTACTGCCGCTTCCGGTTCGTTGATAGCCCAGCCCCCACCATTCGGTAGCCGGTCGTATCCATACACGTCCCATTTTCCGAGTAGTTGACCAGTTGCCGCCATCTGACGCCGCGCGGTCGTGGAACGCTGGATGAAGTCCGTGCGCTCCTTCTGCGCGCCGGCCGATAACATTACGATTTCCGTATTGGATATCGGACCGCGACCTGCCACGTGAATCGTCACGCCACACTCGTCGAAGATCTCGGCGAGCTCCGTCATGTCCTTGATGCTACGCGAAAGCCTATCGATACTGGAGACTACGAGTACTTCGAACAGGTGGGCACGGGCATCTCTGATGAGCGCCTCGATACCCTCGCGCCCTACAAGGGTCGCGCCGGATCTATGTTTGTCGATATAGATATGAATTCCCGGGTCAAGAAACAGTCCTGCCTCATCGCACCAGCTTCGACCGTCGGCCACTTGTCGACCGATGCTCACATCGAGAAGGTCCGCTATCGAGCGCCGAGCGTAGAGCGCGGCACGCGGCCGCCCATTCGGTACGCTTTCGTCGATGAAGCGGTGCTCGTCGATCCAGTTTTCTATGAATGCCGGGGGGCGGCCGTCAGGCGGAAATTCGTATTGATCATCCATGGCATGCGACCTGAGATTGGTCGGCCGGCGTTCTGCTCAGCATCTGAGATGTGCAGCTCGGTGTCCGACCTAGTTTCCGGAAAGACGTGCGGAAATTGGACGCCGCCGGTAACTCGTTCGAACCGTCGAGGTGATTTGATGGTGTACGGCATTCGGGAAATCCTGTTTGATGAATCGTTGAGAACGAACCACGGCCTTATCGAACATTGCGAGCGGTGCCGGCAAGCCTAGGAAGAAAAAATATGACCTATTGACTCTGCAGATTACGATGAGTCTTCACAGAAATAGTCAAACGTATCGAGGTCGTAGGTTCGAATCCTTCCTTTGTCGCCAATGCTATGTCTCTCCCTGGTACCTAGACATCTGCTCTGTTCGCCGATGTCTATGCGCGCCTTCCATCGAGCCAACGCGATGAGAAAGGCGCGCTCAGCAGGGTTGAGGTGACCGGCTGCGTCGCCGCGCGTTGTCCCGGCAGGACCGCTCTGAAATCCCCCTGGCCCAGTTTGTGAAGCATTCCGGTCGCGGATCGTCATGATCGATCTCCCGAGGAATAAGTCGCATCAACGTAGTAGGAAGTCGCGGTGCGGCCTTCGCCTTGCAAGCTCGGCTAATCGGCAAGCATAAGGATCCGCGATCGAGTGGTGTCGGCATGGGGCCTGTCGCTGAAGCCGTGCCCCCAATCGTCTCAAGCTGTCCACATTCGAAAGTCTGGAAGCGACTTTGTTTAAATCGCTTCGTTAGCGAGTGGAGTTCTCAGGACCGATCCACATCCGTGGCACGGGGGCTCCTGAATCCGGTCCCTCCGCCAAAGCGCTTGACGGGCAACATGAGGCGCTTTCGAGTTCGGCGTATGTCCACCAGCCGCGGATATTGCATCGTTTGATGTCCGTCACGTCGAACGCGAAGGTACCGGACGCACGCACCTGTTCCGCTAGAGAACGGAGTGCTTCGTTCTTCGAGAAAATGAAGCGAAATTGCCGAGCTTCAGGGCGTCGAGATGCTTAGACACCGTCGGCTTTGAACGAGAAATCTAACGATTCACTCGTTGATGATGACTTTAATCTACATTTCCTCGAAATCAAGGGGGAACTACAAATGTCGGAAACCCTTCATAGCAGCCTACACCCGCGTGTGTGGCCGAACCGTTTCGGCGGCTTTGGAGTGCGCCTCGGATGCCGGACTGCCCTTCCCGTCATCGCGGCCATGCCGTCTCGCGAAACGCCCTCGCCGCGGTCTCCCTCGCCGACACGGGTTCAGGCATCCTCCCGGACCTGCTCGGCCGGTTCCTCGAGCCGTTCTTCACCACCAAGGAGGTCGGCAAGGGCACGGGACTCGGCCTGTCGCAGGTGTTCGGCTTTGCAAGGCAATCGGGCGGCGACATCCGCGTGGCCAGCACGGTCGGGGAAGGCACAACTTTTACACTCTACCCTCCGGAAGGTGAGCAAGAGGCGGTCCCGGCCCGTGTCCGCGGGCCCGACGGGGGCGTGACGCCTCTCGGAACGGGGCAGCGCATCCTCGTTGTCGAGGGCAACATTGGGGCCGGTCAGTTCGCCACCCAGATCCTCGAGGTGGAAGCCCGCTTGGCACGGGAAGCGGCTCATGCCGAAGCCCTGGAGGAACGCCTCGCCGTGCTCAGTCACGCCACCAAGCGCCTCAGCGTTGATCTCGCCGCCGAGATCGCACGACGGACGGCTGCGGAGGCCGAGCTAGCTTCGCTCGAAGCGGCACTGGAGGGGGCGGACCACGATGAGGGCGTTGATCCGGCACACGGACGGATCGAGGGACGGATCTTCCTCTACGTCGGCGGTCGCCCGCGTCAGGTGAGGAACCTACGCCGTTTCATCGATCAACGAGGCGGCCGCCTCCTGAGCCACGACGGCGGCATCGACGACAATCTCGCTCTGCTGCCTGGCCTCGTGGGTCAGGCCGATTGCGCGGTGTTCCCAGTGAGCTGCATCAGCCATGAGGCGAGCCTGCTCCTGAAGCGGCACTGCGAAGCGCTGACCAAGCCGTTCCGTCCGGTCCGCAGCGCGAGCCTCGCCAGCTTCGTACACGTCCTCGAACAGCAGGAACGAACTGCTGGGTTGTGACGGATGCGCCAGATGGTGCGGCTCTTGCGAACCGACGGTACGGTTCGTTCTTGGAAGCCCTACAGGTCCACTTCCTTGCTGAGCTGGAACGTGCGCGGAGTCCCGAGATAGGCGGTGTCTGCGCCCGTGCCACCGTTGATGTTGCCAGGGGCGATGGAGGCCCAATAGTGCGTGTCGGAGACGTTCAGGATGTCGCAAAACCACCCGACCCGGTCGTAGAATAGACCGACAGGTCTCGACCCACCCTGGTCTTTAAAGCCCGCCTTTGTGCTCCTTAGAAGCTGAGGTTCCGCATCCGGGCGCCATGTGCCATTTGCGATCTTGGCGACGCCGACATTGCTTCGCGGTTACCGCTGCACCTGGGGTGCAGCCTCCCTGATTTGGTCAATCAGGAACGCTTCCGCGCGATGCCAAGCCTCGTCGTTGTCGCCACGAAAATTGAGCTCAGTCGAAAAGAGGACCCCGTCCGTCCGGGCATCGACGATCCGAGCCCACATCTGCATGATCAGAGTGCTGCTCTTGTGAACGACGCCAACGAAGACAAGCTCGGCTCCTTGCGCTCGCGCCGTCGATAGCAGGCAGGTGGTGGTTTCCTTCGTGCAGGTACGCTGCACGTCCTCGGCTAGCACCGGCACTGTGCGGTACCGTCCCAGCGAACCGAGGTCGGACGTTAGTTCGACCGCCATCGTCTGCAAGCGGAGGTGATGCTCGGCCGTCTGATCCTTTGGCTCTGCCGAGGTGTCGAGCAGCTTGATCGGAAGGACCGCGAGCGTTGTCGCCGGCGGCTGCGCTTTCGCCGGCACTGCCATGGCGCTCATCGCAACGAGCAGGGCAGCGACCTTGCAAAGGCAGCGTGGTCTCGACTGCGACGTCCGTCGGGGTTGCAGGCTGTACGCTAAGGCTGAAACGGGCTGCTCATGCATCAGGGGGCGGTCCTCCTTGGGCAGGTCGTTTCCATGCCGAGCATGGGATCGCCTGCGTTGACGCCGACGATAAGCGATCCGCTCGCACCCGAATTGCCATTTCGCGCCATTCGGACAGGGGGCCGTCGCGGATCAGTCCGTGCCCAAGCGTCTCCTTTGGACGCCACTCCGCCATTGGCTCGGTGTGACCCCGGTCCAATCCAGGAATGCCCGGGTGAAGTGGGCGGCATCCGCGTAGCCGAGTTCCAAGCCAACGCGACCGATGGGGAGCGTTGCCATGGCCAACAGCTCCTTCGCCCGGTCTCCGAGGACCTGGCGCTGGATGTCGGCATAGCGGGTCCCGGCTTGTTCCAGCCGGCGCTGCAAGGTCCGACGCGACAGACCAAGGCGGCGGGCGACCCAGTCGATGGACGGCCGTGATTCGTTCAAGCTCAACGCGATGAGCTGGGCGACGCATGTGAGGAGGTCGTCTTCGATCGGCCGGCCCTCTGTCGTACCCGTGAGGGTGGGATCGAGGCGGCTTGGATTGGCGGTGTCGCAATCACGGGCGGGGAACACGAGGCCGGCCTGCGGCCCGAACGCAATTTCGCAGCCGAACAGCGCCTCGATCTCGGCGCGGGCGAACATGCTGGCCCCTGTGACCACGGCGCGCTCCGGACGCCAGGTGGACCCAAGGAAGTGCCGGACGGTGCCGAGCAGGTATCCAAGCGCCAAGACCTCGTTCGACTGACGTCCGCTGTCGATCCGCTCCGCGACCGTATAGCCATAGAATGCGCGCGCACCCTGTCGGCGTAGGCCCGTCCACGTTGCGGTTTGCAGTACGACGGGCGTGACAACCTCGACCCGCGCCAAGGCGGCACCGAGGGTGTCAGCTTCGCGAACCTGAACGCCGATGGGCCCAAGCCCAGAAATGCCGGTCTGTATCGAGAGCCGCGCGGGCAGCGCGGGATCGCCGATCTCGCGGATGGCGGCCTCAACGAGCCGAAGCTGGTCGCGCAGCAGGATCAGGCGGTCGGGCTCTTCGAGCAGGGTCAGGGGCATCTCGGCACGAGCAAACACCCGTGCGAGCGATCCGCCCGCGGCCGTGACCGCCTCGGCGATTGGCCCCATCGTGCATGCCCTGGTCAGGCCGTATCCCGCCATGCCCCCTCCACGGGCGAGACGATTGCTGTGCTGGCACCGAATGGCAAGACCGCGTCACGCCGGCAGCATACGCTCAAGTCCAAGAGATCTTCGCGTGATCGCGAAAGACCAGGGAAACGCTATGCCGACGCTCGCATTCGATGATCGCAACATCGCGTGGCAAACGACCGACGGCTTCGATCATGCCGCCTTCTTCATCTTGAACGTCGATGAATCGGCGCGCAGTGTAGACCTGCTTTTCAAGTTCGCGGCGAACGAACGCATCGCGCTGCACCGACACGGCGCGGCCTATCGAACGCTCGTCCTGCAGGGCGAACTGAGAATCTATCGACCCAACGGCGACCTAAAAGAAATCCGTTCGGTCGGGAGCTACGTCTCTGGCCGAGCCGGTGGAGAGCCTCATACGGAGGGCGGCGGCGACCAGGATGTCATCGTCTTCTTCACGAACCGAGACATCGACGGCCCAGTCTATGAGATCCTCGACGATCGCCAGGAGACGGTGACCACTTTTGGCATGTCCGACTTCAAGGCGCTTTTCCAAGCCCAGGCGTCATCGACTGCCTAAGAGCCGAGGCGGCCGTATCTGATCCTGTCAACTCTCGCCCCGGAGCGGACAGTCGCAAATTGACCCAACATAGTCGTTCATGTTGTTGCGAGCGGCACCCGAAAGCGGACATAGAACCAGCCTATGTCGAACGGCAAGGAATGACCCTTTGCGGAAGCTGGGAAGGTCCGCTTGCGGGCTGTCTGCAAAACGG
The DNA here is from genome assembly GCF_049543375.1 of Methylobacterium sp. NPDC097929. Classification (NCBI taxonomy): domain Bacteria; kingdom Pseudomonadati; phylum Pseudomonadota; class Alphaproteobacteria; order Hyphomicrobiales; family Methylobacteriaceae; genus Methylobacterium; species Methylobacterium sp. NPDC097929. The sequence goes on from NZ_JBMVEP010000020.1 coordinate 28,128, forward strand.
GACGTATGACCTAGATGGGTGGGTTTGCGACGGTCTGCTTCCGGGCGAAGGTTGGGAGAAGCAGACACAGCCGTCGTGCCAGGTCACGACCCTTTACGGGAGTTGGGAGGGTCCGCTTTCGCAGCGCATACTCAGCTAAGCGATGATGCAACATCACCTTATTGCGTGAGCTGCGTGTCGGCCGAGCTCGGTCCGACGCCGGCCGGCACGGGCACGTCGGTGCTGCCGTAGCGGGCGTTCAGCATCAGGTTCGGGCCGTCATAGAGGTTGATCGTCCGGGCGATGATCACCGTGTAGGCCGACTGGTCGGCGACCGGCTTCTTGGAGTCGATGATCAGGCGCCCGACCGGTAGATAAATCGTCCCTAGCAAGGTGCGGGCGTCGTCGCTGATAATCCGGTACTCGCGTTGCGCGATAAAGCCGCCTGGGGCCGGTTTTGGCTTACCTTTTCCGCCCAGGGGAAGGAGAGATAGGAGCCCTGAAGGCGCAGCGCGGTCCTCGAAGAACAGCAGGCCGGCCATGGAACCGTCTTTCGGAGCAGTCAGGCTGACGACGCTCTTGTCGTCGAAGAGCAGGCCGCCGCGCACGCCGGTGAAGTAGAAGCCCGTGTTCACACCGGTGAGCGAGCCGCCCTTATCCACGACCAGAGGCCCGTCCTTCATGATGTAGACACCCGGTTTCAGCGTCACCTGGCCCTTCTTGGTGATGTGCAGACCGCCGCAATAGGTTCCTGGATCGAGGGTGACGGTGCCGCTGACAACGTTCAGGCCGTAGAGCGGGTCGTCGATACCATCGATGAGCTTCTTCGGATCGACGAAGAACCCGAGGCTGATGCAAGAGCCCGGCGTCGGACCCTGCCGGTCGATCAGGGGATCGCGCAGGGCCGGGCAGCCGGTGGCCGGCGGCGGTGTGAAGTTCGCGCCCGTGCCGGTGTAGCCACCGGCCGAGCAGGTGGAGAGGGCGGTGGCGACCGCCGCGTTCTCGGCTTGGATGCCCCCGGGGCTGGCGGAGTTCGAGTAGAGCGAGCAATCGGAGGCGGTGATGCGGGCCGCGCTCTCCAGGTGGAAGGCGCCCATCGCCTGACGGTCGAGGGCGAGCAGGCACAGCCGCGTGGTGCCGGCGAGCTTCGCCGTCGAGGAGACACTCACCTCCAGGCTCGGGGTGTTGAGGAGCTTGCCGAAGGACAGGGCGACCTGCTCGGTGAGCGTGAGGCGAACCCCGGAATGGTTGTTCAGCACCTCGGCCGTCACGGCCGGAGGCGCCGCATTGCCGTTGCGCGCCTGAGCCAGGGCCATGGCCTTGGCGGTGCGGATCGCGGCCGCGTCGTCGGCATTGGCGAGCTTGAACTGGTTGACGCCCGCGATGCTGCCGCTGTCGGCGGCGCGCTGGAGCTCGGCCCGCCGCTTGACCAGGGAGGCGTAGTCGATCGCCACGGCGCTCAGGCCGGTGAGGATCGGAAACAGCAGGGCGACGAGAACCAGGACGCCGCCGCGCTCGTCGCGCCTCAGCCGTTCGAGGAGGCGTCGTGCGCTACCGATTGTCATGCCGCCGTCATGTCTTGCGCACGTTTCCAGGGACTGAATACGGTCGATAGGTTCTTCGCGCATCTGGCTTGGAACGCGGGACAACGGATCACGAGACGAGCCTGACCACGTCGTGGTTCTGGTTCTCATCCGCCGCTGAACGAGCCGCCAGGAGCGGCTGGTCGTGGGCCTTCAGGAAGGCGTCGACGCAGCGCGGGTCGAAATGGCTGCCCGCCTGTTCGCGCATGTGGGCAAAGGCGTCGCTGTGCGACCAAGCCTGCTTGTAGGGACGCTTTGAGGTGAGGGCATCAAACACGTCGGCGACGGCGACGATACGGCCCCCGAGGGGGATCGCTTCGCCCCGTAGACCATAGGGGTAGCCAGTGCCGTCCCAGCGCTCGTGGTGAGTGGCAGCGATCTCAGCGGCCAGTCGCATGACGGCAGAAGCACTGCTGCCGAGAATGCGCTGGCCCCGTTCGGCGTGCAGCTCCATCTCCCGCCGTTCCTCGGGTGTGAGCAGGCCGGGCTTGAGCAGGATAGCGTCCGGCACGGCGATCTTGCCGACGTCGTGCATGGTTGCCGCCAAGCTCATCAGGCGGCATTCGTCGGGCCCAAGGCCGAGGGCCCGTGCGATCCGTCCCGCAGAGGCCGAGACCCGTGCAATATGGTCGCCTGTGTCCGTGTCCCGGCTCTCGGCGGCTCGCATCAGCGTGGAGATGATCTCCCGTTCACGATCCTCAACCAGAGCGACGGCGGCTGCGACCTCGCGGGTGAGCTGGGCGGCATGGTCCTGAAGGGTTCGATGCGCCTTCGAGAGTGCAAGCAGGTTCGTGACGCGGGCACAGATTTCGACCGGGTCGGCGGGTTTGGTCAGGAAGTCGGTCGCGCCGGCCTCCAGGGCCTCGCGCCGCAGCTTGCGCTGATCGAGACTGGTGACCATGACGGTCGGGACGTGAGCGAGCTCCGGAATGCTTCGGACCGCCCGTATAAACTCCACCCCGTTCATGCCAGGCATGTCGTAGTCGGTGATCACGACGCCAATCTCGGCCGCGTGTAACCGAGCGAAGGCGAGCGCGTCGGCCGGTACGGTGAAGTCGTGCGGCCGGCAGCCGGCAATGGGTCGCAGGGCGGCGACCACGAGCAGGTTGTTCATTTCGGCGTCGTCGAGGACGAGAGCCAGCATCAAGCAACGTTCCAGGCTTTGTAGAGCCCCCTCATCCGTCACGACATTCTGGCGACACCGGTAGACGAACGATACCACGATAGGATCCAGAGCGTTGCCAAAGCTTGAACACAGCGCACTTATCCTCGATTTCCAGGCTGCTGCATTCCATTCTTCGAAGTCAGGCACGGCCACTTAATAGTATGGCGTTGGGCAGCTTCTGCGGTACCATTGGGTCGCCGGGGAAACGCCCGCTTCAAGGTGAGGGTCATGGTCCGTTCTCTACCCTTTTCGGACTTTGTCACAGGCAGCCGTAGGTGTCAGCAAATCACTGTTTTATCGACATGTAGCCCCGGTGCCTATGTGTAGATAGCGAAGAAGCCCTTTGGATCCAATAGCTATTTCTTCCGCAGATTGGTGTGCTCATTAGCTGTTAATCACAATTATATTTCAATTCGGACGGATCAAGTCTTCGCTGAGCGTCCTATCAATCGAAATCTTACTAAGATTAGAAACATGAATACCTTGCTTTAACTCAGGTCTGGCGTAGCGATGCCGCTCTTTAGCCATCCTGTGCACATATCGCTGGGCGCGCCGGCGTTGAAATGAAGCGTATCGGATGTGGAACCCCGCAGTTCGAACCTTAGGTTGAGGAATGTTGTAGGCAACCGCACTAGAAGGTAATCGAGGTGCGGCTGCGAGAACGGCTATGGGGTTGGTGAGAACTGATCGCGCAGCCGCTTTCTCCGACCCGCAGCTTGAACAAATTGATCCACTGATACGGCTCCAAGCTGCTTTATCAGTCGCTAGCATTTCCTCAAGGTTGCGGGCAGACGGTGCAGTAGCACCCGTCAGAGAGGTTACAATGCCAGTAAGAATGGCAGCTACGGCAATGTTGATTTTCATTCCGTCTCCGACTTGGCCTGATATCATAGTAACTTTTGCTACCGCTTAAACGCAATTGCACGGAGTCTTTTACACTCCATTCTCCGAGGGGCCAACAGTTGCGATGCAAGCACAAAGGTGCATTTGCGACATTCTCTCGAATGCGGTCGGGGTCAATATCGAGCTAGCCCTCGAACCATATCCCTCGCGCTGCCTTCACGTCTGGACCGTCCTGCTCGTGCTCGGTCGCGTAGCCGGTGCTTTTTTCGTGTGATGCCATGGCGCTTGAAGAAGCGCGTTAGGCTACTCCGGGCCACGTGGAGGCCACGCTCGGCCAGAGCCGCCTGCAACTCGTGGAGGACGATCTCCGGGCGTTGCTCATAGATCGCCAAAATCTGGTCGGCTTGCGCCTCGATCCGATGCGAACGTCGATCCCCACCCTTCCGCTTGGGTGTGACGTGCCCCTCCCGCGCAAACTGCCCGCACCACCGACTCGCACTGGTCAAACTGACCCCGAAGTACTCGGCCGCCTGATGCCGCGAAGCCCCCGCTGCGACGGCAGCCACGACACGTTCACGCAAATCGACGGACAAGGCCGAGGACATCGGCACTCTCCTTCACCAGCCAATCCTTCAGCCCACCATCCGTTACACACCGTTCGGATGATACCCCTAGAGGCAAGTCCTATCGGATTTAGGCGATCACTATGAGATCCTGATAGTGAAGCAGGGCATTATTCGAGAATGTCGCAATCGGTGTTGCTGCTACTCCGCCAAGGCCATCTGGATCCCAGCTTAGAGTATGAGAGCCAGAGTTGAAGATGAACTCTGCGTGCAGCTTCGTTGCGAGGCCAAGAACGTTGGAGTCGAAATAACTACTCGCAAGGGCGCCAATGGGGAGATGGTAGTCCGAAGCATGAACTTCGAGCTTGTCACCCTGCGCAGGGGTGAAGTCCGTCACGCGGTCAACGCCGTGACCTGGCGTATTGAAGATGAAGATATCCGCTCCGAGCCCTCCGGTCAGGACGTCGTTCCCCCACATGCCTTCCAAGGTGTCGTTGCCCGCCCCACCCGAGAGCGTGTTCGCCGCGCTGTTCCCGGTCAGGACGTTCGCCAGGGCATTGCCCGTCCCATTGATGGCGGCCGTCCCCGTCAGGACGAGGTTCTCGACGTTCACCGGCAGGGTGTAGGTGATCGAACTCTGAACCGTGTCGGTCCCGCCATTCGCGGCCTCCACGACGGTGTCGCCGATATTGTCGACGATGTAGGTGTCGTTGCCCCCGAGCCCTATCAGTGTGTCGGCGCCCGGTCCGCCATTGATCACATCGGCGTTGTCGGTCCCGATGATCGTGTCGTTTCCGGCCGTGCCCACGGGCGCTGCCGAGAGGACGACGGAGACATCGTGCTGACCCAGTCCGTTCAGGGTCAGGTCCAGGTTGGCGCCGGACAGGCTCGCGGCATCCGCTCCGGTGATCTGCACCATCTGCCCGGCATGGGACTTCAGCTGGATGATGTCGTGGCCCTCACCGACGACCGAGTAGCTGAGGTTGCTGCCGTCACCGGTCACGCTGAGGAGGTCGGACCGGTCCGCGAGGGTCGTCAGGTGGGTGACGTCGTCCGGGGTGCCGTCGAGGGCGATCTGGAAGGTCCCGCCCGCCTTCGGCACGAAGACGCTGTTGCTGTCGTAGGCGTACCAGCCGGCGACGCTCTTGATCGTATGGCCGGTGCCGACGTCGAGGGCGAACTTGCCGAGATCTCCGGCCGCGGTGGTCGCCGAGGCGGTAAGAACGTTCGTGGCCGCGTTGTAGCTGTAGCCGACGTCGGACTGCTCGAAAGTCGCACTGCGCTGCGCCAGATCAGCCAGGGTTACGAACTCCGAGCCCGCCTGGGCCGCCCGCGCGATGAAGTCCGTGAACATCTGCTGGGTGTAGCCGGCATCTGTCGTGTCGGTCAGCCAATCCGTCGGCCCGTAATCGTGCCAGGGCCAGACCACGACCGGTAGGTCGGAATGCGCTGTGAGGTTGTTCCACTCCGTCGTCCAGGCCGCCTCGGCCTGGGCTGCCGTGAGGTGCTGGTAGCCCACGAGGGTGAAGTCGAAGGAGGTGTCAGGGGCGATGTAGACCGACTTCATATCCGCTGCCGCGGGACTGAGGTAGCCGATCGCCCCCGGATATCCGGCGCCGATCAGGGAGGCGCCACCGGAGATGTAGGGATAGTACTGCTCAATCTGCCGGGCGGTCGCGAGAGTGTCGGATGCACCTGGAATGGCAGCCCCGATATTCGTCAGCCCAAGCTGCTGCTCGATGATCGTGCGGGATTGCTGGAACTCGGACTGGAACTGGGCTGGGGTCAGGACATTCGTGTCCTCGGGATGACTGATCGAGTGCGAGCCGATCTCGTTCCCCATGGCAAGGATCTGGTTGTAGTACGGTTTCGAGTAGGTCCAGTCGGTTGTCTCGCCGGCCGCCGGATTGTTGCCGATATCGATGTAGTACGATGCGACGAAGTTGTAGGCCTGCTTCCACTGCGCCAGGATCGGCAGGAGCTTGTCGTAGATCCCCTGTCCGGACGCGGGGTGGACGTCGTCGGTGTACATGGCCTGGTCCATGTCCACGCGGGCGGCGACGATCGCCTTGTCCCGGCTCATGTGAAGGCTGACGTCCGGTCCCGTCGCCGGTGCCATGGTCCAATCCAGGGCGTGGCCCAGCATGTTGTTGTCGGCCAGCATGCCGTCCGTGGCGAAGTGAACGTTCTTGCCCCCGGTCTGGGTGGCCATCACGGCGACATGCGACTGACCGCTGACGGTCTGGTTGGCGAGCGTCGTGCCGAGCCCGTCCGTGCTGGTGAAGAACTGCGTGCTGATGTTCGTGTACTGGTGGATCGACGACCCGGCGGTATATCCGGCCATGATCGGATTGGTGGTGGCCGCCGCCGTGACGTCGACGTTCACCCCGTTGACGCCTCCGCCCGGACTGACATCCAGGAGCGCCTTCATGCGGGCATAAGAGTCGCCGGGGAGTGGGGCGTTCTTCTCGTCGTTCGTCATGAAGTCGCCGGCGGTGATGATGCCGACGTGGTAGGTCTTCTCCAGTGTCGTCAGGGTGTCGGTGATCGCCCCGACATTGGCGGCAGAAACATTCCGGAACGATGGGAAGATCAGCTCGTCATAGTTCGAAAGCTTTGCCAGATTGGTAAGATCGGACTCGGAGAGAAGATCGTAAGGCACGCCGGCCGCTGTGGCCTGGTTCTGCGCCGCCATGAACAGCTGCGAATACGCCATCGTGCTGAAGTAGTTCGCCGCTGTCGAGTCCGAGTAGACGATACCGACCTTGTGCCCGGTGTAGGTTCGCGCGGGCAGCGAACTCGGGTCGGTGATCGTGTAGGGCCCGGCACTGTAATCGCCCGGCAAGAAGATGGTGTTGTTCACGTCGGTCAGGACGTTGAGGCTCTTCGGCGCCCCGACCTGCGCTGCCGAGACGCTCACCTCCAGGACCGTGTGATCGGCATTGTAGGCGAAGGTCAGCGGCGTCGGCGACACGAGGGTCTGCCCATCCGCGCCGGTGTAGAGGTACGGCTTACCGTCTGCCGCGATGTTGATGTTGTAGTCGTAGCCCCCGTACAGGCCCCAGATGTTATACCCGGTCGAAGCATTCCGGTCGGTGTTGAGCCAGATCGTGGTGTACGTCCCGATCGATGTCCCGACGGGGGCCTGGATCGCGAAGGTCAAGGTGCCGCCTGAGAGATCGCCGTAGAGGCTATAACCCGCCGTCGTCGTTCCAGGGGCATTCAGCAGATTGGCAGAGGTCCAATCGCTCAAGCTTCCATCGATCGTATACATGAGGAACGTGCCTCCCTACGATATGAGGCATCCGTCAGCAAACACAGGGTGCTTGTCATGAGGATGCTGGTCGGCTCGAGCTTCCACTTGGATGAAAGCTCATATTGCATAGCCGAAGGCACCTGTTGCGTGCCAACATTGGCTGACACGAAAGAAATACGCCTTTAATCCAGCACCTTAAATCATTAAATAGTATTAGTTTGCTCAGACTATAGATCAGAAATGCCAATCACTATGAGGAGTCTCAATGCTGATATTAGTTAGTGCGATATCCTCAAACGCGTACTCTCCGCGTCGGAATTCGCCGCGTGCCAGAGCCGCCCAGAAGGCACGGTATTCACCCTCCGCCTGAGCCGCCGGATCGACGAACATCGCGGGCTCCCAACCGAGGCTCGGGCAGGGCCTTACTCGACGAAGGACCAGGCCGCGCGCAGCACCTTCGTTTCCTCGTCGTCCAAGGGCGCCAGCCACTCCATGTCCTCGGCCTGCGTGGGACCGGCATTGGGCTTGGCCAGTCCGGAAGCAGCCGAGAAGGGTACCGGTCGCCGCGCAATCCTGCGCCGCAGATTGTGTCGCCGGGCGACTCGTGCCGGATCACCTAAGGAGAAAGTCTGCCTCATGGCGGCCTCCGAAAGACGTCTTGCAGCCGGAAGGCCGCAAGGCGATCCATGACGTGCGGGTTCGAACGTTCGTTGAGCCATATCAATCGAGCGCAGCTTTTTTCGGGGCAAATGACGCGGTCGGTTCTTCCGCCGGCATCTGGGAGGCTCGCGACCTCGGGTAGCCCGAGGCGACCGGGGCGATGGGCGCGCGACATCTGGAACAACGACAGGATGGCCCTGGGTCTCATGTTGTCTCACCATGCGAGGGGGCTTCTTCAACGACGACCGGCGCGCGAAGCTTGCGAGCGACCTCGCCGGCCACCTTCAAGCCCGCTTGCACCGCCTCCGCGCGCTCGTGATATTCCGGACGCGATCGAAGGATCAGCAGACGGGGTGGACCGCGATAGATCGCCCAGGCCCATGGCATTGGGGCGATACCGACAGCCTCGGCTCGGACCGTCAGAAGATCGGTTGGATCGTGGGACATGGCGCATCCGGCTCCTGTCGGAACCCTCCTTGCCTCGCGGACGGTCAATCGCTTCCTGACGGCTTTCTGTACGGTCGAGGCTCACCGGAACGCCCCCGGATGCACCCAGGCGGCACCCAGGCGGTCCGTGATCCGCCCTGTGTATGGGTTCAAAGGTGTCGAGCGCGTTCCGGACGCGGTCCAGCAAGGGTGGCAGGGGGCGTGGCCCGAACGGGTCCTCTGCGACGTAGGCCACGAGGACGCGTGCGATCAGGTCGATGCGCTCGCGTCGCTTTGGATCGGAGCGGGGACGCGAGTCCCAACGCGCGTGGTCGCCGGTCCCGAAGACGGGCGAGCGCTTCGAAGGCAGGGCCCAACATGGGCGCGACGGCTTCATCGAGCCATCCCTGCGCTACTGCAAAGGGCCACTGCAGACGACGACCGCTAGTCCGGCCGGGGTCTGCCCGCACTCGGTGCACATGAGACGTCGCGCCACCGCCACGACGCTTTCCGAAGCGCCCGCATCGAGTTCCTCCCAGGTGGCCCAGGTCGAGACCCGGCAGCTGGGGCAGTGCGGGATGCGCAGGCCCCGATGGCCGGAGCGTTGCCAGTCGGCGACCGTTTGCAGGAAAGCCTCGCTCATATCGGCCCCCCGGTCCGCAGCTCTTCCGCGCGCACGTCGTAGGCGATCTGAAGGGTTGCCGGGGCTGGCCCCCCGCTCCCCGGATGGTCCGGGTCGCCGCGCAGGTCCGCGATGATCTCGTCGAGCTCGGACGCGGCCGTCGTGTAGAGTTGGAAAGCGCAGCGCCGGGAAGCGCGCTCGGTCGGGTCGGAGGCTGACCCGATCCCGGCAAATTCGTGCCAGGCCTGCTGACGCAGCCTGGTGGCCAGGTGCCGGTACTGCTGAAGGATGTCGGCGCCGACCTCGCGCGCCTTCTCCTCGACGGTCCTCTGGTCCGTGTCGACGAGCGATAGGATGATGCTCTGTGCCATCGTCACTCTCCATGGGGGAACTGAGCGTTGGACTTGGGGTCGGGGGCACGGACGAGCCGAAGCGGCCTCGACGTCCCCCTGTATGATGCCCGCGCCGAGGACCGGCGGGGATGAACCGAGGTGACGGGAAACCTGACGTGCTGACGATCACTCCATCGAAGGGGGCGGGATTACGCGTACGCATCCCCGGCAACAGCTGGACGGTACCAAGCCCGTCGTCGGGCGCACCAGAGCCAAAGCAGAGCTTTCGGTCGCTGCCACTAAATCCAATACGATCGCGCTTGTCCAGACACAAATCCGGTCATCGCGTCAAGAAATGACCTAACATATGCCATATAAGCAACAAAACCATTCATTGCATACAGTCTTGGCGGGTGCACCAAAGTAATTGGTTGGCTATGTAGAGCAGGGTGTCTACAATTCTCTACCAAGAAGACGGGATCAACGGCCTGGAAGCTATTCATCCGATCGGTAGAGCTTCAACAGGTCGGCGCAGAGCTCCTTTCGTCGCGGGGACGACGTTGGCTCAAGCGGGGCAGGCGGAATGGTTCGGCGGCCCACAGGGGCTCCGCTGTCGACGGGGAGCGGTTCAGACAAGCTCGCATACCCTTGCTGGGCTTGAAGGTGATGTTCTTTTTCCCTGCCACGGACACCCGCGTGCCAGTCTTGGGATTGCGAGCGAACCGGACGCCTCGCTCTCTGACCCAGAGGGTTCCAAACCTGCGGAGCTCTACCCGATCACCGGCCAGCAACCCATCCGAGATCCGGCCCAGGATCGCGTCAACGACCGCCTCTACATCCTTCCGATAGAGGTGCGGGTTCTGGGCCGCGATGCGTAAGATGAGCTCGGACTTGATCATGAACAGACCTCCCCCTGAAATCATCGATCCGCCAGCCCCCGCAAGGCCATCATCCATTCTTACGGCAACACCAACGGTCTCACGTCGAAGCCTTACCGGACGAGCAGGCGTTCTGACTTCAGATCAAGCGATGTACAGAGGGGCGTCACGTTCCAAGCTGCGCTCTGCAGCGGGATGGCCGCTTGGCTTGCAAGCCGAGAGTTGCGGTACCGCTCGTCCAGGGTCACTTCGCGGGAGATCCAGGGCGGCAGGATCACGACCTCGCCTTCATGTGCGAGTTCGATTTCCGCCGGGATGAGGCCGGCGAGTGGGCCCGCGAAGATGTCTACCTCCCAGATCGCCCCGGCATGTTCGATGCGGTAGCGCGTTTTCTCGATCCGTTGGTCGGGCCGCAGCCCTGCCAAGGTCAGCTCGGCACGCCTGGAACAGATCTCATGCTCGTGCTCCTGCCGGGAGCATCCCTCACGCCTACCTTTCCATGCCATGAACGCTCGGCCGCCGGCGCGACGCACCCGGATCGTGTTCGCCGCATTGGTGTAGAGGTATCCTTGGACGATGGGCGTCCCGACGCGGCAATGGACCAGGGCTGCGTTGGTCGCGATGAACTTGCGTTCGATTTCGAGTGCCACGGGGCTTCTCTGCGTCCGGTCCTAGTCCTCAATCGGAAAGTTCCGGCCAAAAAACAATCGATGGATTTGATAGGATGAGTGGATATCTAGCTTTAAATGAGTGGATATTAGATTTACTAGATCACTTTTTCGTGATATGACAGGAAAAGTTGCATTGCGCCTGTTGATGTGTGTCGGATCGTCCGACTGGACGAAGAAACTGTCGTTGCGATCGTTGACGCAGAGTGCATCACCGTTCGAAGGGTATGTCGAAATCGCTTATTCCCGGGCCAATGAGCGAGCCTCATGTCGACCGGATGGTCAGTGCATGTTGCCTCGGGTCGGCTCCTTTCCTCTAAGCAGCTAAATTTCGAAGCAATAGAATAATAGTTTGATCGCTGCAAAAGGTTTACTATATAAATAGCACTGATATTTTAAAGCATTCTCCCAGCAACGTTTGCCAGCTATCTTTAACGCGTCTGTAAACGATCTTGGCGCAAGGGTCCGTCCGATCCTGCTTTATACGGAAATCGGCCTTCGTTTCATGCGCATCACCCTCGGACACAAGCTTGCCGCCGTGGTTGGCCTGCTCGGCCTCGTCTCGGTCGGTATCTCCGGCTTCGCCCTGCACCAGGCCTCCCAGGAGGATCAGCGCACCGCGGTGACCGAGGCCATCTGGGACGCTGGCCTGCAGGCGCGGACCCTGGCCCAGGCGATCGAGCACGCCGTCGTGCAGGCCACGGCCGTCTACACCGCCACCGATACGGATGAGGCCAAGGGCCGCCTCTCGGCCTTGCAGGCCGCCCTCGCCGAGGTGGAACGGTCCCGCGCTCCCTTCCTCGTCGCGATGGACGGCCAGCTCTCACCCGAGCGCAAACGCAAGCTCGACCTCACGGTCAAGGAGTTTGTCTCCTACCAAACCGATACGGCAGAGCTGGGCCTCACCATCTCGCCCAAGGCGGCTCTGATCCAGGCCACCGACGAGGCAACGGTGAAGAACCGCGAGCGCATGGTGCGCGAGATCAACGCCCTGGGTACCGAGGTGCTGACGCGCCTCGAGGTGCAGCGTGCAGCGGCGGCCGAAGCGCAGCGTTGGGCCACCCTGACGCTCCTGACGGTTCCGGCGATCGCGCTGGTCTGCGGACTGCTCGCCGCCTTTTGGATCATCGTGAGCCAGATCCAGCGGCCCCTGCATCGCCTGAAGGGCACGATGCAAACCCTGGCAGCCGACCAACTCGACGGTGTGATCCCCTTCACCAAGCGTCGCGACGAGATCGGCGAGATGGCGCAGGCCATCCAGGCCTTCCAGATCACCCTGGTCGAGAAGCGGCAGCTCGATGCGCAGGCCGAAGCCCGGACAACCGAGGACGTCCGACGCGCCACGGCTCTGGCCGAGGCCACCCGGGCGTTCGAGGCCGACACCGAGAGCACGGTCGCCGACTTGACCAATTCGGCTGCGACGATGCAGGTTGCCGCCGATACCCTCTCCGGTACGGCCGGAGACACGACGGCGCAGGCTATCCGGGTTGCGAATGCCTCCGACCAGTCCGCCGGTGTCATCGACAGTATCGCCGGCGCGGCCGAGGAGCTGTCGAGCTCGGCCCGGGAGATCGAGGAACAGGTGCGGCATACGAACGAGATCGCATCCGTCGCCTTGTCCGATACGCGGGGCCTTGAGACGACGGTGGGCGCCCTGTCCCGAGCCGCGAGCGAGATCGGGGCCGTGGTAACGCTGATCCGTAGCGTGGCCGATCAGACGAACCTCCTGGCCCTCAATGCCACGATCGAGGCGGCGCGCGCCGGGGCGGCCGGTCGCGGGTTTGCCGTCGTCGCCGCCGAGGTCAAGACCCTGGCGAGCCAGACCGCCCTGGCCACCGATCGGATCACCGGCCAAGTCGAGGCGATCCAGGTGGCGGCCGATGGTACAGCAGGCGCGATCGGTTCGATCGGCCGGACGATCGCACGGATGAACGAGATCGCGGCTGAGGTGGCTGCGGCAGCCGATCAGCAGGGGCAGGCCAGCCAGGAGATTGCCCGCGCGATCGCCAGCGCTGCCGCCGATGCCCGAACCGTGTCCGAGAGCGTCGGAGGCGTCCAGGAGGCTGCGGCCTCGAACGAGGTCCAGGCTACGCAAGTTCGCAACAGCGCCCTGCAGGTGACTGGCGGGGCACATAGCCTGCAAAGGGCGATCGAGACCTTCCTCGGCCGGGTCCGGGCCGTGTAGGCCCGTCCGACGGATTAAGGAGACCGGGCGCGGCGAATGCCGCGTCTGTCTGCTTCAGGCCGCCCACGAGGCTGTCGTGGTTTGAGCGAGCATCAGCGTCAGGTCCACGAGTGGCACCGAGTGAGAGACTAGGGTTCCCTGGATCTCGGTGCGGTGTCCTGGCTCTTTTGCGCCGACCATCGGGAAGACCCGATTTGCGTTCGGGCACTCGTCGAGCAGACGGTCGACGAACGACCCGACCAGAACCCTGTGAATTAGCCTGCCAAGCAGAATCATTGATTACGGCGGAAAAGAAAGACGGCGCAGCCTCAGGAAGGTGCGCCGCCAAGGAGAGGCTCCGGGTCTCGGGAAGGAACCATGCCCTCACCTACGCGATGTCGGTGGCGAATTGCGTGCTGAATCGGACACAGCTCCCAACCGCGGCGTGTCACTGATCTGTCATACGTAGCGACGGCTACACCGGATCTGACGGCGTTCGATGGATACGCGGATCAGCCGCGCGGCGGGCGTCTTTGCCTCACTCGGCCGACGGCGCCTGAACTCCGAGAACACCTTTTCGAGGGCGATGATTCGGTCACAAGGATGGGGGTATGCCGCCTCGAGCTCGTCGAGGGCATCCGCAACCTCTGCAATCACCGTCGAGTCGGTGATGCGTACGGCGGCACTCATTTTCTGCAAGCAAATGTCTGTCGGCTCCATAGCGAAAATACAAGTCTATACGTCTATCGATGTCAATCGCTGAGAACTATGCGCTTACTAACTATGCGCTTACTCCGGAGTTAGTGCGCCGCACAAGATCCATTTCTCCTGGATCCGTGAGCAAGCCCCCCCCCAAGGGCACCGCCAGCGACTTTGAGCCGCCTCCTTGCCGGGGCGGCTCCTTTGTTACAGAGCCTCGAGATGTTCGAGAATCTACGATGCAGCGGCCATCTCGCAGTTGAAGACGGTATCAGCCAAGTCGTTGAACCGTTGCGGGCGAACCGTCGAAGAGTTTGTTACCCACCGTTCGAGGGCTATCCGATCGCCTCCACGCGGGACGACAGGGCAACCGCATCCAGTTCGTTGATCGGCAACGCAATGAACGCCCCAATGCGGTTCTTCAGATAGCGCTGGGTGGTGACGAGTGCGGTTTTCTGATCGATGGTCGATCCCTCGACGGAAGCAGGGTCCTCAATCGTCCATTCCGCCGTCACTGGTTGCCCGGGCCAACCCGAGGAAGGCATCCCTGGACTTCGCGTGCAACCTGTCGATCGGGCAGTTACTTTCTCGGAGAACCTGCAAGGCCAGCGGGTGCGGCTCGCTGCTGGGCTGGATACCGGCGGAGAAGGCCCGGAAGCGTCCGCGCCCCTCCTTGCTGAGCATCGCCTCCGAGGATCGAGCGGGCCGCATTGCGCGTCGAGAGAAACAGGACGTTGTAGATGCGCTCGGACATGCACAGGGTCTCCCTCAGGGTCTTGGCTGCAATCGACCAAGCCATGCCGGGCAAGCCGATGCATCGAGCAATCTTACGCGGAGAGTTTTGCCGACTATATACTTGATATTATGAGGGTACTATCCGCAAACTCTTTGCGATTGCTTAGCAGATTTGATGCTGTACGTCCCTGACGGGATCATTCCGACTTCCCGCAGCGGTGCATCCAGCGTGATACAGCCCCCGTCGTTCGAGCTCCCGGCTAACCCCGTGCTGGCCCTCTGCGAGCGCTGGCAGGCCGCGCGTAGGCCGGGGGCGATGCTGCCGCCCTACGAGGAGATCGCGCTGGGCCATCTTGGTCGTCTGGCCGATGGCACCGCTTTGATCCGTGTGGAGGGAGGCGAGCTGGCTATCCTGCGCATGGCGCCCCGGTTCGAGGCTTGGCTCTACGGGTCGGACTTGGATCGGGATACGCCGGGGCGCAGCGAC
This sequence comes from Methylobacterium sp. NPDC097929, assembly GCF_049543375.1. Lineage (NCBI taxonomy): Bacteria > Pseudomonadati > Pseudomonadota > Alphaproteobacteria > Hyphomicrobiales > Methylobacteriaceae > Methylobacterium > Methylobacterium sp. NPDC097929. The sequence continues at coordinate 43,188 of NZ_JBMVEP010000020.1, forward strand.
TGCGCCCGCGTGCTGCGCCAGGGCGTGTGTCGCGCCCTGACCGACGCCCGACCAGAGCGACAAACGGCCAGCCGGGTTGAGAACGGGATCGTCGAGCGCCATGAGATCCTGGCTCTGCCTTTACAGACGCAATGGGGCTTTCCCCTGGTCCTGGTCTATGTTGGCGAGCCCAGCCTCCGCTCTAGCCTCATCGAGCGGGTCTATCAGTCGACCCACGAGGGGATCCTGGCCTTCACCCCTGTGCGGGACGAACATGGCCAGCTTTGCGATCTGCAGATCGTCACCTTGAACGCAGGGGCCGCGGCTCTGATGCGTCAGCCCGCCAGCGCGCTTCTGTGGCAGCCCCTCTCGGGCCTCCAGCTCGGATTGCACGCGCACAGCATCATCGCCCGACTCCTCGGTCTGGTCGAGCGCGGAGGCAGCGCCGATTTCGAACTCGACTACGTGCGGGATGGGGTCGAGTTCTTCCTCAAGGTTTCCGCCTCGGTCCTCGACGATCTCCTCGTCGTCACCCTCGTCGACATCACCGAGCTGCGAACCCGCGAGGCCTCCTTCCGGCTGATGTTCGAAGCCAACCCCCTGCCGATGTGGGTGGTCGAGGCCGGCTCCTTGCGCTTCCTCGACGTCAACACGGCCGCTCTGGAGCACTACGGCCACGATCGAGCGCGCTTCCTTGGTATGAGCCTGGTCGACCTTCTGCCGGAGGAGGATCGTGATCGGGCACGCGCCATCCTGATGAAGCGCGCCACCCCGTACGATGCCGACCGGGCCTGGCGGCACATCCGAGCCGATGGCGCGAGCATCCAGGTCATGCCCTATGCCCGCCCGCTGACCTTGCGTGGCTGTCTGGCCATCCTCGTCACTGTCATCGACGTGACCGAGCGTCAGCTCGCCGAAGCCGAACTGCGCCGGACGCGCAGCTTTCTTGATACCGTGGTCGAGAACATTCCCGCCGTGCTCTTCGTCAAGGATGCTGTCGAACACCGCTTCCTGCTGGTGAACCGCGCCGGGGAGGAGCTCTTCGGCGTTCCCCGCGCCGAACTCCTGGGTAAGACCTCCCACGATCTGTTTCCCCAGGAGATCGCCGCGCGGGCGATCGAGCAGGACCGGTTGGTTGTGCAATCCGAGCCCGGTGAAGCCTTCGTCGAGGAACGGGTGTTCGAGACCCGGGCCAAGGGACGACGCCTCCTGCACATGAAGAAGCTGGCGGTCTCCGACGAAGAGGGCAGGCCGCGCTACCTCCTCGGGGTTGGCGAGGATGTGACGGAGCGACGTGCCATCGAGGCGCGGATCGCCCATATGGCGCATCACGATGCGCTCACTGACCTGCCGAACCGCGCCTGCTTCCATGAGCGGCTGCAGGCTGCCTTCGCGCGTCAGCACCGGCAGCCGCAGCAGGGCGCCGTGCTCTGCCTCGACCTCGACGGCTTCAAGGGGGTCAACGATACGCTCGGGCACGCGGCCGGCGACGCCCTCCTGCGTGCGGTGGCAGATCGTCTGAGAGCCTGCGTCCGTGAGACTGACACCGTCGCGCGCCTGGGTGGCGACGAGTTCGTGATCCTCCAAACCGCCGTTCCAGCTCCCGAGGCGGCCAGCCAGCTCGCCGCCCGCCTGATCGGGCAGCTCTCGAAGCCCTTCACCATCCAGGGCCAGTCCCTCGTGGTCGGTGCAAGCCTGGGGATCGCCATGCTGCCGAGTGACGGAGCCACACCGGACCTTCTGCTGCACAACGCCGATCTGGCACTCTACGGCGCAAAGGCCGAGAAGCGCGGCAGCTTCCGCTTCTTCGAGGCAGAGATGAACGCCCGCGTTCAGGCACGCCGGACCATCGAGCGGGACTTGCGGCAGGCCTTCGCGACCGGCGGTCTGGAGCTGTACTATCAGCCCATCCTCGACGTGCAGAACAACCGCATCAGCGCCTGCGAAGCCCTCCTGCGCTGGCGCCATCCCGAACACGGCTTCGTCTCGCCGGCCGACTTTATCCCGATCGCCGAGGAGACCGGTCTGATCACTCCCATCGGCGCATGGGTCCTGCGCCGGGCCTGTCTCGATGCCGCTTTCTGGCCGGAGTCGGTCAGGGTGGCAGTGAACCTCTCGCCAGTCCAGTTTCGACAATGTGGACTGGTCTCGGCCGTCCTCACGGCGCTGTCTGAGTCGGGCCTCAGACCGGATCGACTCGAACTGGAGATCACCGAGTCGGTGCTGCTGGCCGACAGCGAGGCCAATCTCGCCGTGCTACACCAGCTCCGCACCCTGGGTGTGCGGATCGCCATGGACGACTTCGGTACGGGCTACTCGTCGCTGAGCTACCTGCGAACGTTTCCATTCGACAAGATCAAGATCGATCAGTCCTTTGTGCGAGAACTGGCAACCAACCGCCACTGCGCGGCGATCGTCAGGGCGGTGATCCGGCTCGGCATCGATCTTGGCATTACCACGGTGGCTGAGGGCGTTGAGAGGGTCGAGCAGCGCGATCACCTGCAATGGGAGGGCTGCGACGAGATGCAGGGCTACCTATTCTTTCACCCTATACCGCTCTCGGAGTTGACGCCGATGCTCGCAGCGCCTGAGGCTACGGCAGCCTCACGCGCGGCCTGAAGCTGATCTACTGTCGAATCAGCCGCAGGATAAGCATGGTCCCACATAAGATGAAGGTACCAGCGAGTACGATTTCGAGCCGACTCATAGATAGTAGAGAGACGCTCTCGAATGAAGCCACGTTAGCCCGTATTTATCCTCACAAAACTGTGATCTTAGAAATATTCTGGTTTTTGCTGCCTATGGGCAAGTTTTACGGTTCTCGGCGCCGGGGAAATCTATTTCTCTATCCTGTCTAGCTCTATCCACCGCCGGATCCCATATCGCCCCCGCACAAGATCGTCCCTGTAAACCCGACTTTCTAGCGCAACGCCTTCCTTGACCTTCTCAACGAGGAAGCATCGGAAGGCCGTTAACGGCCGGGCTTGTTGCTGTCTTCGTATCTACAGCAAGAACTAAGACAACGCGTCCGCTCGGCACGCCCGATTTAGGTAGACCGCCTCCGGATCATCCAACGCCTGACACACCCGATGTGTGAAGGACGTGTCTTTCACAGACGCGAGAACATTCAAGAAGTGCCGACATCGTTCGACGGCTGGCATGCTATTACTCCCCCTGTCACATACGATCGAACGCCGAATGGTATACGTAATGCGTTGCGCCATCGATCCTTCCCAAGGATGGTTGCAACGGGTGCGGTCGAGCGGGCAGGCTTTCCTCTCCTCGTCCCGTTCGACCCACCTTCCGGGATACCCAATTGGAGCGCCAATCCGATGGCTAAGAATGGCAAACCGATCGATCTGAAGCAGGAGACGGCCGACATCTCGACCAAAATCGCAGGGTCCTACGAGAAGCTAGCCGGTAAGTTTCGCCAGAAGGCCCAGCATGCGGCTGAGAAAGTCAAAGACGCGAAAAATGAGGAAAAACGTGCTCTGTATCGCCGCCGCTTCGAGCTGTACGGCGATGCTGCCACAGATTTGGAGGATCGGCTGCGACAGCTTCAAGGCAGCGGCGAGAAAGGGAGTGATTAGGCTCTGCCGGCAGGATGGGAGCTTCCGGTACAGGCGGCCAAAGGTTTCAATCAGTCGCGGCTATTCCAAATAGGCGCTAACGATTAGGTGCTCGGCAAAAGCCCGGGCAGACTTTTGGCCAATATCAAACCGGCTTGCTCAGTGAGAACTTTTCGTTTCCCCTTCCTTCTTATGAATTTTCTTCTTACGTAGTTTGGCGGCCTTTGGCGGCTCGCCATCATCTGCAGAGCGCTCATTGAGAGCGAACGCATGAAGACCTTTTACATGCTCAGGGTCAGCACCGTGGCTCTCGATCAGCCTGTAGAAGGCTGCGCGGACAATTTCCTTCTTGCTGGCGTTCGGATGCTTCTCGCGAGTGGCAGCCATCAGGTCCTTGGGCTTCGTCGCAGAGGCTGCAAGCTCACGAAGCGTATCCGCCAACGTCTCGATCGAGGTCATTCAAACTCCTTACATCATCACGCAGCGTGTTGCGGCACTGCGACACGAGATTGTCATGTAAGCTACCTAGAGCAGTGTCCGATCGGATTGAATCGATTGGGGTTTTGAGAGCGGCGCAGATGTGATTCGATGCCCGGCTTTCGAGGAGGAGAGCCGGATG
>NZ_JBMVEP010000021.1:0-41819 GCF_049543375.1 Methylobacterium sp. NPDC097929
TCAAGCCCGGCACGGAGGTGAAGCTCGCCTATCTGCGTGGCGGCAAGAGCGACGTGGCCACCGTCGAACTCGGCACGCTGCCGGGGGACGGCAAGATAGCGAGCCGCGGCGACGACGTGCCGAGCGGTCAGGCCCGGCTCGGCCTCAACCTCGCGCCGGCCAGCGAGATCGGTCTCGGCGACGAGGGCGTCGCGGTGATGGATGTCGACCCGACCGGGCCGGCGGCCTCCAAGGGCATCTCCCAGGGCGACGTGATCTTGGATGTCGGCGGCACCAGCGTCTCGAAGCCTTCCGAAGTGCAGGCGCAGATCCGCGCCGCGGAATCGAACGGCCGCAAGGCCGTGCTGATGCGGGTGAAGAGCGCCAGGGGCCAGACCCGTTTCGTCGCCGTCCCCCTTACCAAGGAGGGCTGATCCGCTCTGGACCGCCCTCTTCGGCGGCGTCCGCCGCGATGCCTGCAGCGCTGCGGACGAACGGAAGCGTACCGCGCTGGTCCGGACCAGGATACCGATGGTCAGGAAACGCTCTTGCCGACGGCGCGAGGCTATCCCGCGTTCGAGCCGGATCGGTGATCTCATCGCTCTTGCCAGGCAATCCGGCGCATTTTGTATCTTTTAAGTTGCAAATCTCCGGAACAACCCTAAGCGACGACCGTTCACGCTATAGTTGGGACGTCAATTTTAGACGGCACGCTCGTCCCTGGGAGCCCATCACGCAAGCGGGCTCTTCTCGTCTTCGTGTTTGGCTCGGTTGACCCTGCTGATTTGGTTTACGTGCCTCGATCAACCGAACAAGCCGATCTGCAAGCCACATCAAATCACAAGTCGTCATCATCATTTGACGTGGGCGCGACCGGCGATCGGCCCGTCGCAACGAGATCTGTCGGTCGGCCAGATCGTTGGACCTCTGCATTCTGACGTTCGAAGAGATACGGTCGATAGCATCAAGCTTAGGCAAAGGAGCTGATCATGCGCACAGGATCTCTGAAGACCTACCCACTGCCTGGCATTGCAGTCGTTTTATCCGCGGGTATCGCCCAAGCCGAAACCTCCAGCGGGAAGAGCGCCGATAAGAATCAAGAAAAATTGGCGAGCAAGCCGCTCAAGAAAGTCACCTGCGAGGAATTCAACGGGTTCGAAGACACGTTCAAACCAAAAATCGTCGCCTGGGCTGCGGGGTACAAACAGGGTCAGAAGAAGCCTGATGTGGTGGCGATTGATATTGCTGGGGTCGAGAAGGTGACACCCCTTATCGCTGAAGAGTGCAGGAAGGCGCCGGACGCTTCCCTATGGTCGAAGATCGATGGAGAGCTGAAGAAGCTGTTCTGATGCGGATAGGACTGCATCATTGAAGTGCTTTGCCAAACAGGCGCTTCTTCAACAGAACTCACTCGACGAGATTTGGCCAATCAACCAGCTTCATCCCTTCTGGAGCTGGTCGAGTGATGATGTCGGGAAACCCGACATCGACTCGTTCGATACTCAGACCCTTCCAGTCCAGACCAATGGACCAGCAAGCCTCGGAGGGGCTGATTGAAAAGGGCCAATGATGATTAGAGGAGCCGAGGACGAAGTGCGGTTCGAACGATCCTCCTGCATTTTCAGTGCTGTCCGAAGTGCTGCACAGGTGGTAAGCTCGATGGAGGTTCGCCCATCATGAAGCGATTCATCATCATTACTGCGGCGCTTGCGTGCAGCCCAGTTACGCTCGCACAACCATTTCCGCCACCTCCTCCGCCCGGTCCCCCACCGCCGCCGCTGAGCCTTCCCCCGCCGCCACCGCCACCAGAATTGCCGCTTCCTCCTCCACCAGAGTTCTTGCCTCCCCCACCCCCACCTCCTCCGCGCTCATAAATGTCGATGTTCGGGAAAAAGAACCTTCTCCTGAGCGGATTGACTTGGAGTAGCTTGTGATTGGATTGCGCCATAGCCAGCAGCGGCGAGATCCGCCCGGCACTCAGTCCTGTCGAAGCGGTCAAGGCAGGGCCGGATGACGTCTCAGAGATCGGGAATGGTCCACGCCGCAGCACTGCCCAGCAGACTCAAGTTTTCGAACGGCTAGAGGAGGGTTACGCCGGCATCCACTCGAGTAATGAGACATCTATGGCTTCGGACGGGACCCGGCCCGCTCCACCGAGTTCCTGGCCTGCCGAACGACCTCTTCGGGCGTCGGCGGGTTGACCGGATGGTAGCTCAGACAGATCGGTGTGCGCAGCTTGGCCGGTCGTCCCGAGCCCTCCGTCGCGAAGTAGAACTCGCCCGCGCCGAGCTTGCCGATGTCCGACGCCGTGCCGCCATTCGCGGCGATGATCTCCTGGGCCGCCGCGATGGTTGCGGGCGCGCTCTGCCGGCCGAAGAACTGCGTGGTGCAATTCGAGACGACCTGATTGTGGATGCCCCGCGGCACCTGCGTCGCCACGATCATCCCCAGTCCGTATTTGCGCCCCTGCGCCACCAGCTTGATGCCGCTCCCAAGGCTCGGCAAGCTCTTCTGCGCGGGCAGGAAGGTCTGCGCCTCGTCGACCACGTAGAGCATGCCGCGCGGCGAGGGGTTCTTCTTGATCCAGCCGAACAGGGTCATCTGCAGGCGGTTCACGAAGTCCTCGCGGGCAGCGTCCGAGCCCAGCCCCGACAGGTTGACGACGGAGACGCGGGTGCGGGCCGGGTCGGGCCCGAAGAACAGATGCCGCGGGTCGAGCACCGTGCCCTCGACCTTGAGCAGCGGATTGGTCGCTACGGCGGCGTGAAGCTGGTCCGCCATGCCGGCCCCGAGCCGTGCGGCATTGCCGATGGGGCTGATCCCGTCGGGCAGGTCCGCCAGCAGCGCGATGAAGTCGGCCAGCTTGCCGCCGCCTCGGTCGGCGAAGTGCTGGAGCGCGCCGGCGAGCACGCCGCGCAGGAGGTTAGTCTTGGCGACCGCCAGCGGTCCGAGGGTCTCGGCCGCCATCTCGATCGCCTGTTGGCGCTCGTCACGGTCCCCGCTCAGGTCCGAGAAGTCGGGCAGGACGGAGAGGAAGAGCGGATTGCCGGCATGCACGCCCGGCGTCCACACCACGACCTCGACCCGTGCATGGTAGGCGGCGGCCTTGCGGTCATCCTCGTCGGAAAACCCCTTCGGCCGCTCGGGCCAGGGCGTGCCGAGGCGCGAGAGGTCGTTGTTGGGATCGATCACGATGGCCGGAAGCCCAGCGAGCGCGGCCTCCTCCACGAGGCGGCGCAGGAGCACCGTCTTACCGGAGCCCGACCCCGCGATGATCGCGGTGTGCCGGGGCAGCAGGCGCAGCGGCAGGCTGACGCCGGGCACGTCCGGCGTGAGGCGGTGCCCGACCGGGATTGCCTCCGGCGCGCTCGGACGTTCCGGCGGGGCGCGATCCGTCGGGATCTTGTCGGCGGGTCCAGCCGGGGGCATCGTCGGAAAGGCGGAGGTCTCCACGATGCCGGAAGGTCCAGCGACCGCGGCCGTGATCATGCCCTGCGCGTCGCCGGAGGGTGGGTCGGCCGTCACGAGAGGATCCGGCGCATCGACGGTTGAGGGGGCTTCGTCACGATTCGAGCCGTGCGCGAGACCGGCGGCCTGAAAGAGCGCGGTGCGCACGACCGGCTGCTCGGCGCGAAGCCAGCGTTCGAACCGATCGGAGGCGCCCTCGTCCTGCGCCCGCCCGCGAAGATCGCGCAGGGCAACGAAGACCCGTAGATCCTCGTCGGAGGGGTCGATCAGCAGACCGCCGGCCGCCGTGAAGGCCTCGACGAGCTGGCGCGTCTTGCCGCCGCCGGGCATCGGCCCGCGCCGCACCAGCAGCAACGCCCGGTCGGGAATGCGCGCCGAGATGCCCGAGGCCGTGAGCGCCGCGCGCAAGCGGGCTTGGAACGCAATGGCGTTCTGGTGCTGGAGCGCCCGATAACAAACGTGCCGCTCGCGGTCGTTCTCGTCCCGGTGGATGAAGATCAGCCGACCGTGCAGCGGCGGGATCTTCTGGTCCGGCTCGCCCTTGCTCGCGATGTCGAGCGCGTCGTCCGGGTCGTCCTCCAGGGCGTAGAGGTCGAAGGCGTCGCGCAGCATCTGTCCGAGCCAGTGGTCCTCGTCGCTGCGGATGCCGGCGATGTCGGCCCGCGCGCAGGCTGCGGCGAGGTCGAACTCGGCGGCCGGGGGTTGGGGCGCCGCGGCGCCTGAGGTCTCGACAAGGCTGTCGCAGACGGACACCGCGCCCGCCGTGAGGCAGCGGCGGCGGAAAGCGTCGCAGCGCATCAGCAGCGTGCGCGGCATCATCGCCGACTCCGACGCCTCCGCAATGGCACGCTCGCTGAACGGCCAGGTCGGGGATGGCGGCGCGAAGCCCGCCTCAGCATAGGCCGGCTGTAACCGGCCGGCGACCAGCGCGATGGCGGCGGCTTGCACGTTCATGCCGACCAGACCCGCCGCCTGCGCGAAGCGCTCTCGCATCGGTGCCATGGCGCGCGCCGTGAGACGCTGCCAGGATTCGTGGAGACAGGTCACCACGGTCATGCTGCGGTCGCAGACGACGTGGAGTTCGAGAAGGCCCGCGGCGAGCACCTCGGCAAGGCCGGCTTCCGCCTCGATCCCGTCCTCGGCCGCGAGACGGCTCGTCTCGATGAGTCCGTCGATCTGATCGACGGCGACGAGGGTCGGCCCGCTGAGCGCCATGATCCAGCACATGCCGCGCACGAGTTCGACCGGCGCGGGCGGCGGCGTCCGGAAGCCGAGGGCGGCCCGCTCCGCCGGATCGGCCTCGTAGCCCTGCAGCCAGGCATGGGCGAGTCCGACCACGGCGAAATCCTGCGAGCGCAACAGGCAGAGCGCGCGGAAGACGTCGAGATGCTTGAGCGCGCGGGCCGCATCCACGCTCATGAGCGCGCGCACCAGCACGTCCACGATCCGGCGCGCATCCATGTTCGGAGTGTTGAACGCGGCCTCGACCTGCGCTTCGACGCCGAAGCGGCGCGCCACACCGGCGAGCACCGCATCCGATTGCCGCCGCCCGTCCGGCATCGTCTGCAGCAGCGCGGTGACGAAGCTCAAGGCCGCGCTGCGCCAGAAATCCGTGAGCCCCAGCACGTCGAGGGGCACGAACCAGCCGCCCGCGCGCCAGACCTCCTGCCGGAGCTGCCCGACGAGGTGGGTCTTGCCGACGCCGGATTGCCCGACGAGCACGCGGCCCGCGGCGCGGTCGGCCGGCGCCCGCGCCTTGCGCTGCAGCTCGGCGACGATCTCGGGGGCGAGCCGCTCGTTCGGGCCACCGGTCGGCGGCGTGTCGATCCAGATGCTGTCGAGCGTGCGCACCCAGTCGAAGTCGACCCGGCGCAGGGCGTCGAGGGCATCGCTCATGACTGGATCCAGATGATGTGGAAGGGCTCGCCCGCCGGGCTGAACGCCGCCGCGCGCTCGGCGGGATCGAGCGATTTGGGATCGCTGAACTGACTCAGCCGCGCCGTCTTATCGCCGCGCAGGATGGCGGCGAGCCCGGCATCGACCGTCGCGCGGTCCAGGTCACTGAGACCGGCACGCAGGGCGCTCAGGCGCACGGCCTTGGCCCGCTCGCCGCCCGTCAGCGCGAGATAGGCGCTCTCGATCCGGGCCCGCAGCTGCTTGGGCGTCAGCGTCTTCGATCCCCTGGAGGCTTTGGCGGTGGTCTTGCGTGCCGGTGATCGCCGCTGCGGCACCGCGAGTGCCGGCTCCTCGGGTGGCGTTCCCACGAGTTCGGCGAGCGTCCGGCCCGTCGCAGCGAGGTCCGCCTGCATCCGCTCCAGCCAGTCCTGCAGCACGCGGAAGCTCGGCGGCAGGGGCTCGCGCATATGCTCGCCGGCCCAGGCCCAGCCCTTGTCGGTGACGCTCAGCCGGAGCGAGCGCCCCTGACGCTCGGCCTCGAGGTAGCGGCCCGCGATCAAGGCCTCCCGATCCGCCTTGTCGATGCGCGGCACGAGCGCACTCTGCAGCGCGCTGCCGTGCCGGCCGAGGAGACACCACAGAATCAGGGCCTGTTTCGGTGTCGGCGTCCCACTCATCGCTCCCCCTCGGTCGTGCCGCGCCGCAGTCGAACGACGGCGCGAATCTTCTCGATCGCCAGAGGCAGGTCGGCCGCAACCTGCTCGTTGGTCAAGCGCAGCACGAGGTAGCCCGCGGTCAGCAACTCGTAATCGCGGTGGCGGTCGTTGCCGAATTTCGGTTCGCTTCGATGCTCCGGTCCGTCCAGTTCCACGACGACGCGATGGGCGCGACAGAGCAGGTCGACACGCGGTCGCGCGCCCCAGGCTCCGACCGGCACCGAGGCGTTGCAGGTGAACAGACCCACAAGCTCGACGTCATGTTCCAAGGCCGCCGCAACCCGCCGCTCGATCTCGCTGGCAGGGTGCGTCCCGGCCGGTGCGATGAAGCGGGCGAGCGCCGCACGCTCCTCCTGGACGAGCGCGCAAGCGCCGTAGAGGAGCCGGTCGTAGGGTGGGGTCTCGGGCGGCTCCACGGTCAGGGCCGCCACGACAGCAGCCCCGTGCCGCGTGCACCATTCCAGCGCTTCGATCACAGGCCGGGCTCGCGTCGCCGAAGCGGGATCGACCTCCCAGATCAGGACGACACCGACCGGATCGATCGCCCCGAGCAACCGGCCGAATTCGAGTGCGCGCGCCATCCGCCGGAAGCGCGGCGGGTGGCCGAGCCGGGCGCGCTTCGCGGCTGCCTTCAGCCAGGGATCGACCGGGACCGGATCGTCGGCCTTCGCCCGACCGTGCCAGCACGGCCAATGGCCGAGCGCCAACTCGGCGAGATCATCGAGCAGCCGGTCGACAATGGCCGTCGCCGCGCCCCCCTCGCACGAGACCAGGAGCGCGCTGCGGTCGAGATCGGAGGTCTCTGAGATGAGGGCGCCAACGCTCTCGCGGTCGCTCCCCACAACGACCATGCGCTGCCCCGGCACGAGGCGGGCGATGCCTTGAGCCAGATCGCCTGCCGTGATCCGCGGCCGCGCCGCAGCGTCGGGATGGAGGGACGGTCGCACACCGAAACCGTATTGCCGGAGAGGCCGCCGCGGTTCGAGCGCCGGACAGCCTTCGCTATCGGTAGTTGAGCACAGGCTTTTGATCCTGGCTACCGGATTCGCATCCACAAGTTGGCCGCAATGTAGGGATCGCTAGGTGCTCCATCGAGTGCCCGCATCACCGTCGCGATCACCCGACGCTCTCACCAAGCGCACGGCGTCGCGGCACGCTCGCGGCACATGCGCCTCAATCGCGCCGCGCGCCGACCACATCCGCGGACACAGTACTGGTGCTCAGGCAGGCGCCGGCGCAGCTCCCTTGGCACGCCAGCTCGAATATAAACGCCTAGACGTATGTAATTGAGATTGTGAGTTTAATCGCGCTCGCCTCATAGCCACTCGCCCGCTACGACCGCGTCATACGATTTCCGGTTGATGGCTTCGGTCTCTTCCCTCGTCCTTGCGAGGCTCAGCGAAAGCAATCCAGGGCTCAGTACCTTCCGGACACGTCGCGCTCTGGGTCGCTTCGGCTCCGCCTCGCGATGACGGAGAGGGGTGAAGGCCGAAGCGATCGAACGGAAACCGTATCAGTTCGTCACCGGCTTCGCGGTCCCTCGCGGATGAAACATATGGCATGGTGGATGTGCCGTCGGCGGAGAGATCGGTTCGTCTTTGGTGTGCCAGACCCCGCGTATCAGTTGGATCCGGGCTCCTCTTCAGTCCCCTCGTTTGCGTCACGGGCCGGTCCTCGGGCCAGCCCCGGAACGCGTCATTTAGATTTGATCTCACGGGAGCCTGCGCCGGCGGCCTGCCCGCAAGGAGATCGCGATGGAGGTCCTTCATCCTCGCTGCGCCGCCCTCGACGTCCACAAGGACACCGTCGTCGCAGCCATCCGCCTGGCTGACGGCAGCGCGGTCCAGCGTGAGGTGCGCACGTTTGCCACCACCACGCCCGCCCTGCTCGACCTGTCCGCCTGGCTCGACGAGCACGGCTGCACCCATGTGGCCATGGAGGCCACCGGCATCTACTGGCGCCCGGTCTGGCAGGTGCTCGACGCCGGCACCCGCACCTTGATCCTGGCCAACGCCGCCCACGTCAAGAACGTGCCCGGCCGCAAGACTGACGTGGCCGACGCGGTCTGGCTCTCCGACCTGCTCGCCCACGGCCTGATCCGCGCCAGCTTCGTGCCCGAGGCCCAGACCCAGGCGATGCGTGACCTGCTGCGCACCCGCAAGCAGTTGGTCCGCGAGCAGGCCAGCCACGTCCAGCGCATCCAGAAGACGCTCGAAGAGGCCAACCTCAAGCTCGCCTCGGTGCTCACCGACATCATGGGTCAGTCCGGCCGCGCTGTGCTCGATGCACTGGTCGAGGGCGAGCGCGATCCGGCCGGGCTGCAGGCGCTGGTCAGCCTGCGGGTGAAGGCGGCACCCGAGGCGATCCGAGCCGCGCTGACGGGCCGGATCGGGGATCACCATCGCTTCCTGCTGGGCGTGCACCTGCGCCAGTACGACGGGCTGGGGCGGGCGATCGCGGAGATCGACGCGCAGGTGGAGCACGACCTCGGCCCTTTCCGGGAGGCGGTGGAGTTGCTGGTGACGATCCCGGGCATCAGTGACCTCACCGCGCAGGTGATCTGTCCGAGATCGGCCCCGACATGAGCCGCTTCCCCACCGCCGGCCACCTGATCTCCTGGGCCGGGCTGTGCCCGAGAAACGACGAGAGCGCGGGCAAGCGGCGCTCGACGCGGCTGCGCAAGGGTGCGCCCTGGCTCAAGACGGCGCTGGTCCAGGCGGCCTGGGCCGGGGTGCGCAAGAAGACGAGTTACATCAGGGCGCAGTTCCAGCGTCTGCGCGGCCGACGCGGCCCCAAGAAGGCGATCTGCGCGGTCGCCGCCTCCATGTTGACGGCGATCTACCACATGCTCAAAACCGGCACGGCTTACATCGATCCCGGGCCTGACCACGGCCGCAAGGCTGCTCCGACCATCCGCGCCAAGGCGCTCGTCCGGCAGATCAAGCGTCTTGGATTTGCGTGCGAAATTAAGCTCATAGAACCAGTTTCTATTTAGTGACCATCGACGTCGCGGACCCTGGCGGATGAAACGCGGGGGTGCATGATGGGGGTTCCGTCGGCGGAGAGGTCGGTTTGTTCTTGGTGTGTCTGAACCCGCGTATCAGTGGGACCCGGGCTTCCTGAAGCACCCTCGCTTGCGTCAGGGCTCGCCCGTGAGGTCGGGTCCGGAGCGCGCTATTTAGACTTTCTTTCCAGGAGGCCTGCGTCGGCGGCGGACCCGCACAGGAGGCTGGCATGGAGGTCTTGTATCCCCGGTGCGCCGGGCTCGACGTACACAAGGACACGGTGGTGGCCGCCGTGCGATTGGCCGGGATCGGGGCGCCGACCCGGGCCGTCGAGACCTTCGCGACGACCACGCCTGGTCTGATGGCCCTGTCGGCCTGGCTGGAAGAGCACGGCTGCACCCACGTGGCGATGGAGGCCACGGGCGTGTACTGGCGCCCGGTCTGGCACGTGCTGTCGGCGGAGGGCCGCACCCTGATCCTGGCCAACGCGGCGCATGTGAAGAACGTGCCGGGCCGCAAGACCGACGTGGCGGACGCGGTCTGGCTGTCCGGTCTGCTCGCCCACGGCCTGGTCCGGGCGAGCTTCGTGCCCGAGGCCGAGACCCAGGTGATGCGCACCCTCCTGCGCACCCGCAAGCAGTTGATCCGCGAGCAGGCCTCCCACGTCCAGCGCATCCAGAAGACCCTGGAGGACGCCAATCTCGGGTCCCATCGCGCCTGAGCGCGATGGGGTCCCGATCAAGCTCGCCTCGGTGCTCACCGACATCATGGGCCAGTCCGGCCGCGCCGTGCTCGACGCCCTGGTGGCGGGCGAGCGCGATCCGGCAGCTCTGAGCGGGCTCGTCGACTCCCGGGTCAAGGCGGGACGCGACAGCATCCGAGCTGCGCTCACCGGGCGGATCGGCGACGCGCACCGCTTCCTGCTCGGCCTGCACCTGCGGCAATACGATGCCCTGGCCGCAGCGGTGGCCGAGATCGACGCGGAGGTGGAGCGCGACCTCGGCCCTTTCCGGGACGCGGTGGGGCTGCTGGCGACGATCCCCGGCGTGAGTGACCTGACCGCCCAGGTCATCCTCTCCGAGATCGGCCCCGACATGAGCCGCTTCCCCACCGCCGGCCACCTGATCTCCTGGGCCGGCCTCTGCCCGAGGAACGACGAGAGCGCCGGCAAGCGCCGCTCCACCCGCCTGAAGAAGGGCGCGCCCTGGCTCAAGACCACCCTGGTCCAGTGCGCCTGGGCCGCCGCCCGCAGGAAGCAGAGCTACCTCCAGGCCCAGTTCCAGCGTCTGCGCCACCGACGCGGACCCAAGAAGGCCATCTGCGCCGTCGCCGCCTCCATCCTCACCGCCGCCTACCACATGCTCAGGGACGGAACCGTCTACGCCGACCTTGGCCCCGATCACTTCCAGCGCAGGGCGCCCGAACAGCGCGCCAAGGCTCTCATGCGCCAAATCGAGAGCCTCGGCTTCTCATGCGCCATCGCACCCGTCGACCCAGTTTCTATTTAGAGGTGGTGCGCAGGCGCGGACTGCATGCCAGCTGCCGCCAAGCTCGGCCAAGAGTCCCTGCGTCAGCGCCAGGACGAAAGACTTGTTCGTGGCATAGGCGGCGTTGAAGCGCTCCGGGGCGAAGGCGACGTTGCCTGCCCCCTGAAAAGTGGTCCTCCCTGAGGTATGGCTTAGAGCCATGTGGAGGAAGTTTTCATGGAACGGAAGAAGCATACTCCGAAGAAATGGTCGCCAAGCTGCGCCAAGTCGATGTTCTGGTCTCGCAAGGCCGTAAGGTGTCTGAAGCAATCCGATCCATCGAGGTGACCGAGGTCACGTATTATCGCTGGCGATCCGAGCACGGCGGCCTGAAGGGTGATCAGGTCAAGCGGCTGAAGTCCTTGGAAATGGAGAACTTGCGCCTGCGTCGGACGATCTCTGATCCGACGCTGGAGAAGCTGATCCTGAAGGAGGCAGCTTCGGGAAACTTTTGAGCCCGGTTCGCCGCCGGGCTTGCGTCAATCGCGTCGTAGCTGAGCACGGTGTATCGGAACGCTTCGCCTGCCGCGTCCTGGGCCAGCATCGTTCGACGCAGCGCAAGTGCGCCGTGGTGGTCGAGGACGAGGCCGCACTGACCACCGCCATCGTCGCGCTGGCCATTCAGTACGGGCGCTACGGCTACCGCCGGATCACGGCGCTGCTCCGGCGCGATGGCTGGACGGTCAACGTGAAGCGGGTCGAGCGCACTTGGCGGCGTGAAGGGCTCAAGGTCCCGGCCCGGCAGCCGAAACGAGCCCGCCTCTGGCTCAACAACGGCTCCTGTGTGCGCTTGCGGCCGGAGCGGCCCGGCCACGTCTGGTCCTACGACTTCGTCGAGCACAGCACGCACAACGGGCGCAAGTACCGGATGCTGAACGTCATCGATGAGTTCACGTGCCAGTGCCTGGCCATCCGCGTATCTCGTAAGCTGAAGGCGCACGACGTGATCGACGTACTCTCAGATCTGTTCAGCCTGCGCGGTGTGCCGGGCCATATCCGCTCGGACAATGGCCCGGAGTTCATCGCGAAAGCCGTCCGAGACTGGATCGCGGCGGTCGGCTCGAAGACCGCCTACATCGAGCCCGGCAGTCCCTGGGAGAACGGCTATTATGAGAGCTTCAACGCGAAGCTGCGGGATGAACTCCTGAACGGCGAGGTGTTCTACACCCTCAAGGAGGCTGGTGTCGTGATCGAGCAACGGCATCTGTCCGCACCCCGCGCTGGGCTACCAGCCGCCTGCGCCAGAGATCGTCATCTGGTCGGGAGAGCCGAGCGGTTCAGCCCCGGCCGCTCGCCCCGCCATCGTCATGCGACCGACAATGCACTAGGTAGGGGACTCATTCAGGTCCATGCGACGACGCAGGAAACGAGCGCGACGGCGGCCAGATAGTTGCAAGACAAGCGGTCATAGCGGGTCGCGACGCGCCGCCAGTTTCTGAGATGGCCGAATAAGCGCTCGATCCGATTGCGCCGCCGATATGCGATCCGGCTGTACTTGTAGGGGACCGTCCGGGTGGCCGTGGATGGGATGGTGGCGATCACCTTGCGGCTCTTCAGCCAATCCCTCAGGCTCTGTGCGTCGTAGGCCTTGTCGGCAATCAGGCGCTTGGGCGGCACGACGGCCTGCAGCAGAGGCAGCGCCATGCTGATGTCAGCCACGTTGCCCGGCGTCAGGGCGAACGCAACCGGTCGGCCACGACCATCGGCCAAGCAATGGATTTTGCTCGTGAACCCGCCGCACGAGCGGCCGATGGCTTGGCTCCAGGCCCCCCTTTTCCGCCGGATGCCGAGCGGTGTGCCTTCACGTGAGAGGCATCGAGCATCAGTTCCTCGAGGACAGGACCTGCGGCAGCGATCCTGGCAAACAAGCGCTGCCAGACACCGCGCTGAGACCACCTATTGTAGCGGTTGTAGATCGTCGTGTGTGGGCCATAGGTGGCGGGCGTGTCCTGCCAACGGCATCCGACCTTCAGCACGTGCAGGATGCCGCTGATGACCCGCCTGTCGTCGACTCGAGGTTTGCCCGGTTGGCCGTGGGGCAGGTGCGGCTCGATCCGCGCCCAGGCTTCGTCCGAGAGCCAGAACAACCGTGCCATCGCGATCCTCCTGCGCTGGAAACCCCAAACCCAGGCACAAAACGCAAGCGGACACAAATGGTTGTATGAATTCCCTACCTAAGCCGGCTACTCCTTCGTTGGAGTGCCCCTCCTCGTCTGCCACGGGCGCGGTGTGAGCAGGAATGTTGGCGCGCCCGTGCGTGAGAAACCTCCCGGCGCTCCAATTGCGCGCGCCCGGGAGGACCTCGACGTCCAGGGTGGCCGGGGCCCGCCGCGCGGTCTCGGCGAGGTAGAGTAGATAGGCGATGCCCGCGACCATGGGCGGGGTGTAGCTCGACTGGGAAGAGCAGGATGACGGTTGAGACGCCGACGCCGGCAAGGACCGCGTGTACGACGTTGCCGACCGGCGTCGTCAGGCCGGCGACCGTGCCCGAGCCGAGCGTGTATGAGAGGACGAGCACCATGTCGGGGCCCGGCGACAGCACGAGCACGACGGCGGCGGCGAGGAACACGGCGTAGGTTTGCGGATCGAGAATCGGCGTTCGGCTTGGTCGACTTGCGAACGCGGCGACCTTATCCGAGCTCCGCCTCGACCGCGACCTTGTCGACCACGGACCGGACCTCGACAACCTTGCCGCCCTTGAAGCGATAGAAGACGTTCTCCGTGAATCGGACGCGCCGGCCGTCAACCGCCACGCCCATGAAGTCGCCGCCCGGGTGGCAATCGAAGGAGAGCCGGCTCGCGACCCAGGCGCCCTCGACGACCAGGAGCTCGATCTCGAACCGGATGTCCGGCACGGTGGCGACATCCTCCTCCAGCATGGCTCGGTAGCCGCAGACGCCGAGGCGGTTGCCGTTGCGCGTGACGCCCTCGTCCACGTAGTTGCCGAGGCGGTCCCAGTCCCGAGCGTTCAGGCAGTCCAAGTAGGCACGGTAGGCTTGTCGCAGGTCGCTCATGGCCGCCTCAGGTCTCCAAGCGGTTGGATACGCCGATCCCGCTCCACAGGAGCCCGATCAGCGCTTCGACGTGCGCCTCCCGCGACGCGTCCGCGTGGCCGCAGACCCCGGCCATGGTGGCGCGATGATAGAGCGAACCCAAGATGGTCGAGGCGAGCGCGTCGACGTCGCAGGCGCCGATCCGTCCAAGTCTTTGCGCCCGTCGAAACCAGTCGAGGAAGGCGCGATAGCTGCGCGCCGGGGCGGCGTCGTCCTCCGCCGGCAGCGGCCGCATCTTGTCCTTGGGGATGCCGGCCGCGCGCAGGACGGCCATGCCCGCGTGCAGATCCTCGAAGAAGGCGGCGATGACCTTGGCGTGCCCCGAGAGCTGCTAGGTGATCGGACGTCCGTCCGGTCCGGCCTCCAAGTCCGCGACCCACGGGATCTCGTCCGGCACGCCGAGCGCCGCCAGCATCAGCCCTTCCTTCGAGCCGAAGCGGTTGAAAATCGTCGTGTGGCTGACGCCGAGCTCGCGGCCGATCTCCTGGGCGGATACCCCGGCGCCGCGCGCCAGGAAGCGGGCACGCGCCGTCGCGACGATCTCCTCGTCCGTCACGGCTCGCGGCCGACCGATCCGCTTCACGTCAGCACTCGACGCCATAGGATCGATATATAACTTTCTTGCGAGAAAGAAATACCGGCCGTCAACCCCTGACTGGCGCGCTGCTCAGAGACGAGCATGAAACGGGATCAATCGCTGACGGTACGCTTGTCCGAACCCGGGCCGTCTGGGCTAGCCGGAAAGTTCGTGGCGGTCGTCGGCGGCACGGGCGGCATCGGACGTGCCATCGCCCGGGATCTCGCCGCCAGGGGCGCCGAGGTGATCGTGGTCGGCCAGACCTTCCGCGACCAGGCCACAAAGGGCATCCGCTTCCTTAAGCGGACCTCGCCCTGATGCGGGAGGCCGAGCGGGTGGCGGCGGAGTTGCCGGCGGAGAAGCTGGACATCGTCGTCTTCACCACGGGCGTCATGGCCGGCCCGAAGCGGGAGACGACGCCCAAGGGCATCGAAAGGACCTCGCGATCAGCTACCTGAGCCGGTTCGTGATCCTGACGGGGATCGCGCCGCACCTCGGCACGGGTTGCCCCGCCCCCTCAACGCGGCCACGCGTGTTCGTGATAGGCTTCCCCGGCACGAACCAGGAGGCGGACCCGGCGGACCCGGCGGACCTCAACTCCGAGCGGACCTACAAGCGCATGAGGACGCACGGCTATACCGTGGCCGGCAACGAGGTGCTGGTCCTGGACGCGGCACGGCGCTACCCGCACGTCGTCGCCTTCGGCCTCAACCCCGGCTTCGTGAAGACCAACATCCGGGCGAACCTGTTCGGCTCGCGCGCCTTCCTCAAGGTCATGGAATTTCTAACGGGCTTCATGACCGTCTCTCCCGAGACCTACGCGGATCGGATCGTGCCCCAGCTCGTGTCGCCCGACCTGGACGGCCGGAGCGGCGCGATGTTCGACAACAAGGCGCGGGCGATCCTGCCGAGCGCGAAGTCGACGGAGATCCCCTACGCGGACGCCGTGATCGCCGCCTCCGCGGCCCTCCTGGCGGGTGCGGAGCCGGTCCTGTCGTGAAGGGAGGAGAGATCATGATCGTGTCCAAACCCCGCCTCGTCGGTCTCAACCACATCGCCCTGGAGGTCGGCGACATCGAGGAGGCGCTCCGTTTCTACGGCAGCGTGTTCGCGTTCGAACTGCGCGGGCGGCACGATGCGGCGGCCGACCATCCCGCCATGGCCTTCCTCGACATGGGCGACCAGTTCATCGCCCTGATCGGCGGCCGGACGCAGCCGCGGGACGACGAGCGTCATTTCGGTCTGGTCGTCGACGACCGGAGCGCCGTCATGGAACTCGCGGAGGCCGCAGGCGCGATGATGCTGGACCGCCCGTTCAACTTCCGCGACCCCTGGGGCAACCACCTGGAGATCGTGGTCTACGCTGACGTCCAGTTCACCAAGGCGGACGAGGTCCTCCGCGGCATGGGCCTGGACCTCCGCAAGCGCGAGGAGGCCCTGGACGAACTTCGGGGCAAGCTCCGGCAGTAGGGGCGGTGAGCGAATTCATCGGAACTCGGGCGCGTCCGGTCCGACGACCTCGGGGTCCTCGTGGGGGAAGACCCGCCCGTACAGGCCGGCCGGAGGATCGCCCGCCAGCAAGCTCGGCCGGGCACGCTCGCCGCGGGCCATGGCCTCTAGATCGTATGTGAAGGTCCTGCCCATGGGCTAGCAGGCCGAATGGACGAGACTGCATCCGACCAAGTGATCTCCGGCACCGAGGTAAAGCTCTGCGTGCCCGCCGTCCTGTTCGACGATGCTCACCATCCTGGTCCGCAGCGCCGCTTCCAGACGCGCGAGGTCCGGAATGGCCTCTGGAAAGACGATGTTCTTCGATGCCCGCGGCACAATGGGTGGGACGCTACCGGGGGATGCGCCCCACGACGGAACGCCGTCCGTCCGGAACGGAAGGGCGGGCCGGGCATTCCCGCCTCTCATGACGGAGGCGGCGATGACGGAGAAGAAGGGCCACGGCAGCGGAACCGCCAGGAAGGCGAATGCCAAGGCGAGCCACGAGGGCAAATCCAATCCGCGCAAGTCGTCCGCCGCCCAGGCGGAACTCGGCAAGAAGGGCGGCAAGGCCAAGTAGCCGGGGGCGGGGCGCATGAGAGATCCCCGGCCCGGCAAGGCCGCCTGCCCCGGGGCGCCTACGCTTCGTCGGCGAACGGCATGTCGACGGGCGCGTTCCACTAGGGCCATGCCGGTGGGCGGGATGCGATGGGACGACAGGTCGATGATGCGGTTTGAGTACGAGGAACGAACGGACGGACCAGATCCCGGCCGCCTTGCGGGACCGGTCGTGCATGGCTGACCCCGAGCGACCCGCGGCCCCGGCCGTGGGTGCGGTCGCCAAGGCTCGGGCGGCGTCCCGCGCGGCCGCCTGCCTCGGGCTCGCGGCCTCGGCGACCGTGACGGCGGGCTGGCTGCTCGACATCCCCGCCCTGCGGACCATCCTGCCGGGCGAGGCGCCGATGGTGGCGCTGACCGCCCTGGCCCTCATCCTCCTCGCAGGAGCGCTATTGCTTTCCACTTGGCCGGAGCGACGGTCCCTCGCCGCGCGGGCCGGCCGCGGCCTCGCCGCCGGCGCCGCCGCGCTGGCGCTGGGCGGGGGCATCCAATACCTCGCGCCACACGGATTCCGGCTCGACGACCGGATGCAGCGCCTCTTCTCCGGGCCTCTCCGACCCGGGGACGGGATGTCCCTCGCGACGACCTGCTGCATCCTAGGCGCCGCGGCGGGCCTCCTGCTGCAGGACGCGCGGAGCCGCCGTCTCCGCCGGGCCGGCGCGGCGGCGGCCCTGTCGGCGTTCGTCGGCGCCGCGGTCGGGGCGCTCGGCTATGCCTACGGGCTCGGCGGCTTCCACCAGGGCGGCCCGTTCTCAAGGATGGCGCTGGTCACCGCCGTCACGCTCGGCGTCCTCTCTGCCGGCGTGCTCCTCAGCCGGCCGCACGGGCCATGGACCGCCGTCGTCCTCGGCGGCGGCGAGATCACGCGCGGTCTGCTGCCCGTGGTCGTGGTCGCGCCGCTGCTCCTCGGCTCGCTGCAGATCCACGCCGCCCGTTCGGGCCTGCTGGAAGCCGAGACCGGGACCGCACTCCTCGTCATCGTCCTGGCGATCTGCCTCGCGGCCTTGAGCGTCCGGCTCGCGCGAGACGTGGAACGGCGGATCGTCAGCGAACGCCGGCTGCGCGAGACCCTCCAGGGCATGAACCAAGACCTTGAGCGGCGGGTGGCCGAGCGGACCCGCGACCTCGCCGAGACGCAGGACGCCCTGGTGCAATCACAGAAGATGGAAGCCATCGGCCAGCTCACCGGCGGCGTGGCCCATGACTTCAACAACTTGCTGACCGTCATCCGCTCGTCGATGGACTTCCTCCGGCGCCCCGACCTGCCCGAAGAGCGGCGCCGCCGCTACATGGACGCGGTCTCCGACACCGTGGACCGTGCCGCGAGGCTGACGGCGCAACTCCTCGCCTTCGCCCGGCGCCAGACGCTCAAGCCGGAGGTGTTCGACGTCGGCGCGCGCCTCGCCGGCATGGCCTCCATGCTCGACACCCTGACCGGCGCGCGCATCCGCGTCGTGACCAGGAAACCCGACGGCGCCTGCCTCGTGCGGGCCGACGCCAGCCAGTTCGACACCGCCCTGGTGAATCTCACGGTGAACGCGCGGGACGCCATGGACGGCGAGGGAACGCTGACCTTCGCCCTCGCCTGCGGCCGGGCGAAGCCGGCCATCCGCGGCCATGCCGGCTCCCCGGACCCGTTCGTGACGGTCTCGGTGACCGACAGCGGTGCCGGCATCGACCCGGACCATGTCGGGCGCATCTTCGAGCCGTTCTTCACCACCAAGGCCGTCGGCAAGGGGACGGGGCTCGGCCTCTCCCAGGTCATCGGCTTCGCCAAGCAGTCGGGCGGGGACATCGACGTGGCCAGCGTCGTCGGCCGCGGGACGACCTTCACGCTCTACCTCCCGCAGGCCGAGCGGCCGGTCGCCGAGGCGGAGGAGGCGGTGGTCCGGGACGACGAGGGTTCCGATCCTGCCGGCCTGTGCGTCCTTGTGGTGGAGGACAACGTCGAGGTCGGTCGCTTCTGCACGCAGGTCCTGCGCGACCTCGGGCACGGCTCGCTCCTCGTCCCCTCGGCGGAGGCCGCCCTGGCCGAGATCGAGGCCGTCCCCTTCCGCTTCGACGCCGTGTTCTCGGACGTGGTCATGCCGGGCATGGGCGGGCTCGAACTCGCCAAGCGCCTGCGGACCCTTCATCCCGAAATGCCGGTCATCCTCACGTCCGGTTACAGCCACGTGCCGGCGCCGGACGACGCCGACGGCTTCGACCTGATGCGTAAGCCGTACTCGGCCCATCAGTTGGACGCTGCCCTGCGGTCGGCGGCGCGTCGCCGACCGCAGCCGCATCGCGCAGAAACCGCTCCGGGCTGACCGGCAGGCAACGGTTCCTCGGACGTGGGTGGGCTCGAAGGGGGGCGCGCACCCGCTTGGTGCCGGGCGTTGGTCTGGACGCGGCTGGTTCGGGCCAGAGCCGCTTTTCAGGCGGAGGCGCGGCGGCGGCGGGCGACGCCGCTGCGCAAGGCGCGGGCGACCTGTTCCGCCGAGTAGGGCTTGCGCACCAGCTCGAAGCCGTGCGCGTCGTCACGGGCCAGGGCGTCGCTGTAACCCGTCGTCAGGATCACCGGCAGCTCCGGATGGCTGGTCCGCAGGCGCCGCGCGAGCGCGACCCCGCCAATGCCCGGCATCACCACGTCGGAGAAGACCGCGTCGAAGCGGAACGGCGTCCGCTCCACTTCGGCGAGCGCCGCCTCGGCATTGTGCGCCCAGACCGTCCCATGGCCGAGATCCTCCAGGAGCTGCGTGCAGAAGCGCCCGACCTCGAGGTTGTCCTCCACCACCAGCACGCACAGGCCGCGCTCGTCGGCCTCGGCCTCCACCCCGGGCGATCCGGCAGCGTCGGCCCCGGCGGGAGGATCCACGTGCGGCAGGTACAGCGTGAACGTCGTGCCGCGCCCGACCTCGCTGGCGACGTCGACGTCGCCCCCCGACTGCTTGACGAAGCCGATGACCTGGGAAAGGCCGAGCCCGGTGCCCTTACCGGTCTCCTTCGTCGTGAAGAACGGCTCGAAGATCCGGTCGAGCACCCCGGGCGGGATGCCTGCGCCCTCGTCGGTGACCGAGACCGCGGTGAACGGGCCGGGAGCGCCGGCGTGGCCGCGGATGCTCGGCAGGGGGCCGCCGCAGGCAAGACGTAGGGTCAGCCGGCCCTCGCCGTCCATCGCGTCGCGGGCGTTGACCGCGAGGTTGATCAGCGCCGTCTCGAACTGAGCCCGGTCCGCCCGCACGTGGCAGGTCCCGTCGGGCAACTCGACGGCGACGCGGATGCGCGCGCCGGTGACCGCGTTCAGCATGTCGGCCACGCCATGCAGGCGCTCGCGGAGGTCGAACACCTCCGGCTTGAGGGGCTGGCGCCGGGCGAAGGCGAGGAGCTGGCTGGTCAGCCGGGCGGCGCGGTCGACCGTGTCCGAGACCGCTTCCAGGTAACGGACGCGCCGCTCCTCGGCGAGGTTCGGCCGGCGCAGGAACTCGACCGACGAGCGGATGATGGTCAGGAGGTTGTTGAAGTCATGGGCCACGCCGCCCGTGAGCTGGCCGACCGCCTCCATCTTCTGGGCGTGCCGCAGCGCTTCCTCGGCGCGGGCGAGCCGCTCCTGATCGCGGAGCCTCTCGGTGACGTCCTGCGCGTACTGGAAGGCGCCGACCCGTTCGCCGGAGGCGTCCCGCAGCGTCGTGAACTTGAGCTCGTAGCAGGAACGCCGGCGCTCGGGGTCGCCGAACTCCCCCACGGTCGTGAACTCCTCGCCCGCCAGGGCTCGGGACCACATCGCCCGCGCGGCGTCCCTGTGTTCCGGATGGTTCGCCAGGAGGTCGAGGAGACCGTCGCCCACCTCCGGGCGGACGCCGTAGATGTCCTCGAACTCGTCCGCGAAGGCGCGGTTGACGGCGAGCAGCCTGTAATCGGGGTCGAGGGCGGCGACGAGCGCATCGGTGGTCTCGAACACGTCGGCCCAGAGCTTGCGCTGGGCGAGCGCCGCCTCGACCCGCCGCTCCAGGGTCTCGTTGACCTCGCGCAGCCGCGCCTCGGCGAGCTTGCGGTCGTGCACGTCCTCGACGACGCCGTACCAGCGGACGATGGCCCCGGTCCCGTCCCGCCGCGGCAGGGCCCGGGCGCGCATCCAGCGGTACGCGCCGGTGGCGGCCACGCGGATGCGGTAATCGACGTCGACCGGCTCGCCGGAGGAGAGCGAGGCCGCGAAGACCGTCATCGTCCACGGCACGTCGTCGGGATGCAGCGCCTTGGCCCAGCCGGCCCCGTCCGGCTCGCCGGGCGCTTGGCCCGTCAATTCGAGCCAGCGGTTCGAGTAGGAGGTGATGTTGCCGCTCGGGTCGCAGGTCCAGGGCACCTGTGGGTTGAGTTCGACCGTGTGCCGGAAGTGGTCCTCGCTCTCGCGCAAGGCGGCCTCGCCGAGCACGCGGCCGGTGGTCTCGGCGGTGACGCAGAGCAGGCCGGCGACGGCGCCCGTCTCGTCGCGGACCGGCGAGTAGGTGAAGGACCACCAGCTCCGCTCGGGCCGCCCTTCGCGCGAGAGGTCGAGCATCACGTCGGTCAGCGTCTGCCGCTCGCCGGCGAGGGTCGCCTCGACCAGGGGACCGATGTCGTCCCAGATGCTGCCCCAGACCTCGCGGAACGGGCGCCCGAGGGCGGTGTCCAGGCGGTAGCCGAGGATCGGGCGGTAGGCGTCGTTGTAGAAGCAGAGCAGGTCCGGCCCCCAGGCGAGGAACATCGCCGTCGGGCAGTCGAGCATCAGCGAAAGCGCGTTGCGGAGCGCTGGCGACCACGTCTCCGGGGACCCGAGCGACGTCTCCGACCAATCGCGGGCGCGGATCTCCGCCGCGGTGTCGCTTCCGGGCGGCAGGAACGGCAGGTGATCAGCCACGGCACCCCCGGACCGGATCGGCCGCTCCGTATGGCCGGCTCGGGCCGGGATGAGTCCTGTCGGGCATCGTGTCCTGAGCTGACGGCAATCGTGGCCGGACCGGCTTCGATGGGCGCCGACCCATTCCATTGTCGTTCATAACCAGGGCGAAGAACGACGGTTGCCTCGTGCCCGCCGCGCCCCGCTCGGTATCACCGCTCCGGCCTCGCTCGCCCGTGACGATGCGGCGCAGCCTTGGCCGAGTGGCGACCGCGTCGGTCCCAGGTTGAGCATCGGAAGGCTGCCGCAGGTCGCGGCCGGCCTTGAGCCGTCACGACGACGGCCGTGCCGGGGAAGCGTTGGGTTGGTCGAGAATGCAGAGCGGGGAGCCGCCGCCGATCTCAGGCTGCTGCGCGCGGCCGTCGAGGCGACGGGCGAGGCCATCCTGATCACCTCCGCCGAACTCGAAGAGCCCGGGCCGCGCATCGAATACGTCAATCCCGCCTTCACCCGCATGACCGGCTACGAGGCGCACGAGGTCGTCGGCCGGACGCCCCGCCTCCTTCAAGGCCCCCGGACCGAGCGCACCGTGCTCGACCGCATGCGCACGGCCCTCGAAGCCGGCGAGCGGTTCCAGGGCGAGGCGCTGAATTACCGCAAGGACGGCTCCACCTACATGGTCGAGTGGCTGATCACGCCGGTGCGGGAGGCCGGTGGCCGCATCACCCATTGGGTCTCGGCCCAGCGCGACGTCACGGAGCGTCGCGCCGGCGAGGACCGGCAGGCCATGATGGTGCGCGAACTTCACCACCGGGTGAAGAACACGCTGGCCACCGTTCAGGCGGTCTTCAACGCCACCGCCCGATCCGGGCTCCCGCTCGCCGAGCTCACCCGCGCCTTCTCCGGCCGGATCGCGTCCCTGGCCCGCACGCACGCGCTGATCACCGAGGACCTCGCCCAGGCCGCCTCCTTCGACGGGCTGCTGCGGGCTGAACTCGATCCTTACGACACCCGGGGGCGGCTCGCACTCGAAGGACCGAGGGTCGTGCTGCCCTCCGAGCTCGCCGTGCCGGTCGGCATGGCGCTGCACGAACTCACCACCAACGCCCTACGGCACGGATCCCTCGCCGACCCTGACGGCCGGCTCCACGTGGCGTGGCGGGTCGAGGACGGACCGGCGGGGCGCAGCCTGCGCTGGGACTGGAACGAGCACGACGGGCCACCCGCCACACATCCGACGCGCGAGGGTTTCGGCCACCGGCTGCTGAACAAGGTGCTGGCCGCGCAGACCGGCGCGGAGGTCGACGTCGCCTTCGCCCCGGACGGGCTGCGCGTCTCCGTACGGCTGCCGTTGCCCGCGACCGCAGGCTGAGCCTTCGACGGGCGTCCCACAGGGGTGCGGCGAACCACGCCGTGCCGGACGGCGCTCCGCCCGCCGGTTCGTCAGTCCCCCTGACGGTCCAAGGGCGTCGACCCGCTCGGCGAGGCGGGCGACGGGGCGCTGCCACTCCTCGTGCAGGTTAACCCGGAGCAGGTCGTAGGCTTCCTCCAGCCCTTGGCCGCCCTCGAGCAGGCGTGGGTCCTGGGTGGCCGCGGACGGGCCGGGATCGCGCATCTGGCACGGGCGCATGGCTGATCCGTTCCGGGCGGCGCGTGCTGCCGGCCTTGGCCTCTTCGATGTGTGACGGTTTGTCCCCATCAATGGGCGTGGGCGGGATTGGTTTTAGCGTGGCCTTACCCGAGCGGTCTTGATGCCGGGATACGTGGCACCTCGGGTCCTTCGAGGGGTGACGCTTCCCGCCGTCAGGCCGGCATCCTGAACGTGAAGGTCGCTGCGTCCGGCGTGGAGACGGCCTCCGGGGTCCCGCCATGCGCCTTCGCGATCTCGGAGGCGATGTAGAGGCCGAGGCCGAGCCCCTGCTTGCTCGGCCGTTCCGACGCGCGCACGTAAGGCTTGAACAGGCCCGCCATCGCCGCGGGCGGGATCGGCTCGCCCGAGTTGGTGACCGCCAGCTCGAAGACGCTGTCCGACGTGGCGCCCCGCACCTGGACCGGGCTGTCCGGGGCGCCGTGGGTCACCGCGTTCGCGAGGAGGTTCGAGAGGAGCTGGCCGATCCGGGTCGGGTCGCGGCGGCACTCCCCGACGCCGTCGAGGTCGACCTCTATGCGGCTGTCGGGATGGCCGCCCTCGATCTCGGCGACGACCTGTCGGAGCATCGGGGCGAGCGGGACCCTGCCGGCCTTCTCGACGGCGAGGCGGCCGCGGGCGAAGTCGAGCACGTCGTCGATCAGCCCGACCATGCGCCCGACGCTCTTGGCCAGCAGGTCGAGAACGGTGCGCTCGCGCTCCGACGGGTTCTCCCTGGCCAGCAGCTTCGCGCCGGAGTCGATGGAGGCGAGTGAGTTGCGCAGGTCGTGGCCGAGCACGGCGATGAACTGCTCGCGGAGCTCCGCGGTCACTCGCTCGTCGACGAGGGTGGCCGCGCTCGCCGCGTGCTCCGAACGGCTCGCGGCGAGGTCGGCCTGGCTGGTGTCGAACGCCGCCCGGCTGGTGGCGAGGTCGCTCGCCCCGGCAGCGAGCCGCATGTGCGCGTCGACGTGGACGGCATCGACCACGGTCTCGATGTTGATGCTGGTCGCGATGTGATGGACGAACCAGACCAGCGTGCCGATAGCGATCAACGCCAAGACCATCGCGCCGGTGCTGGCGAGGTGGGGGACGAACGGGGTCTCCTCCACGGTGCGCACCGTGCGTAGAACCATCAGTGAATAGGCGAAGGCCCCGAGGAAGATGCCCAGGACCGTCTGGTTGCGGGCGTCGCGAATGAAGTTGCGCAGGAGGCGCGGCCCCATCATCTGGCCGGAGGCCAGGGTCAGCGCGGCGATGGAAAAGGTCGTGCCGGCGACCCCGATATTCGAGGAAGCTATGGCGCTGAGGAGGACTGATCCACCCTCGGCGCCGCCCGAGTAGACCCAGTTCTGATCCGGAGTCGAGGCGTCGTAGCCGGCGATATGGGCCGTCTTTAGCCAAACTCCGAACTGCGCCAGCAGGATGCAGCCGAGCACCATCAGGGCCGAGCGAAGCCAGAACAGGTTGCCGAGGACTCCCAGCCAAGCTTTGGCGCTCGCTCATCCTTGCGGCCTGACATCTTCCGACCCCGGCGACAACCGGCACGAAGATTCGGTCAGATCGTTGGCCATCAAACGCGGGGGCGCATCAAAACCGTTTCAGTACATTCCAAGACATCGCGAGTAGGAAGGATGCTCCTTGATCTCGATCTTCGACCTCGTCGCGTTGCTGCTGACTCTCTCAACTCTGTTCGATTGTACTGGTTGATCGCACGCGTCGCGAACGCGCACGCCGTCTGGCAGATGGGACTCCGGCTCGGAGGCCTGCGATGGCCTGATCGCCGCCGAAACGTTGGATATCGGCGTCGCGCATGCTGAAGCCGGCGCCGAGCGCTGGGCCCAAAGTCGATGCGCGGCGTCCGAGTGTTCATGCCTGATCCCGCACCTGGCCCGATGGACGCGGCGCGGTGGCGGGGGCTGTCGATTAGGCGGCCTGGGCGACGGGCGCAGGCGACGGCGCATCCATGGCACGCAGATAGAGATCGAGCAGCGTCTCCTGCTCGTCACGCTCGTCCTTGTCCTGCTTGCGCAGCTTGAGGATTTCTTTGAGCACCTTAACGTCGAGCCCCTCGCCCTTGGCTTCGCCGAAGATCTCCTTCTTGGTCTCCATGAGATCCTTGATCTCCTCGTCGATGCGCTCGATGCGCTCGATGATGGAGCGGATCCGGTCGCCTGCGATGCCCACGGTATCGGTCGTATCGGACATGCCTACTCCTCGCGCTGATCGGGGCCGGCAAACTGGCGGGTCAAGGTAAGCGAGAGGTTAAGGCGATCCGCCGGATAGCGGTCGGTGCAATCGGCAGGACGGGCAAATGAACGGGCTCCGGTGGTGGATCGCTGCGATGGTTGCCGGGGTTCCGCTCGGTCTGGCCGTGGTCCGATCGGCAGCCAGACGGCGTGCGTGCCAGGGGCGCCAAGGACGCTTGGCAGCGAGACACGACCGCGTCGGCGGCATCACCATGCATGCCCGCGTCTCGGTCGGCTCCGTCCCGGAAGACCGGCTGCCCGTGATCTTGGTCCACGGGCTCGGGATGTCGAGCCGCTACATGATCCCGCTCGCGGAGCATCTCGCTCCTCATCTGCGCGTCTATGCGCTTGACCTGCCCGGCTTCGGTCTAAGCGACAAGCCTCCTCAGGCGCTTACAGTTCGCCAGTTGGCCGATGCGCTGGCTGCCTGGATGCAAGCGCTCGGATTGGAGCGTGCGGCCCTTGTCGGCAATTCGCTCGGCTGCGAGGTGCTCGTCGAGCTTGCGCTCGTTCACCCACAATTCGTCGACCGCCTTGTGCTGCAGGGACCTACACCGGACCCGGAGGCACGTGGTATCGCCCGACAGATCGCGGGCTTCTTCCTCATCGCGCCATTCGAGCGCTGGTCGCTCGCCTGGGTCGCGCTAACGGATTATGCCCGCAGTGGGATCCGGCGCTACCTCCAGACTCTGAGGAGCATGGTCGACAACCACATCGGAAAGAAGGCGTTACGGGTCTATCAGCCGACGCTCGTGGTCTGGGGGACGCGCGACTACATCGTGCCCTATGCGTTCGTGACGAGCCTTGCTACCTCTCTGCCTCGGGGTACTCTTGCTGTCATCCCCAGCGCAGCTCATGGGATCAACTACTCACACCCAGAGGCATTTACAGCTGCCTTACTGCCGTTCCTGCTCGCCTCGCGAACGAGGCTGCTTGCCGGAAATTTCGCGTCGGAGATCGTTGCGGACTGGAGATCTGGAGGCAGCCATTAGGCTTGCCTAACACACGGCTGAAACTACACTAAAAATTCGCCCTCTGAGTCGCGTAATACTGGGGAAAAGTGTTTTATATCCTTTATAGCTGCCGGACAAGAGGCCGCATAATACCTTTATCGCCGCTCCGAGGATTATCGCTCGCCGATCGGGATCGGCACGAAAACGCTCCCTCCTGTGCAGACCTCGTTAGAAAAGCATCGACCGATTTCGCCTTGCTCTCGACGCCAACCGCCAAGCATGCTTGCTGAGCGTACCGGTCGATACGAACCGGGCAGGGAGAGATCATGCGCAACGTTTGGGTTGTGGTCGGCGCGCTCGGCTGCGCGCTCGGCTCTTTGCCGGCTCAAGCCCGTATCACCGGGTTCGAGATCGCCTCGGTCGAGCCGTTCGCGGACGGCGCCGAGTTTGGCGCCGCAGGCAGCTACGAGCGCGTCGTCGGCACGGCCCGCGGCGAACTCGATCCGTCCGACCCCTCGAACGCCGGCATCGTCGACATCGCGCTCGCGCCCCGCAACGCCCGCGGCATGGTCGAGTACCGGACCGACCTGTTCATCCTTCGCCCCAAGGATCCGACGCGCGGGAACGGCACGCTACTGTTCGAAGTGCTGAACCGGGGCCGCAAGTTCCTGTTCAACTGGGTGCTCGATGCCCCCGCCCAGGCGGTCCAGGCCGTCAACGACCCGAAATCCGCGACCGACGCCGGGACCGGTCTCGTCCTGCGTCGCGGCTACACTTTGGTCTGGTCGGGTTGGGAAGCGGACGCGCTGCGCCAGCAGGGCGGCATGGCGATCGATGTGCCGGTGGCGACCCGCTACGGCAGCCCGATCGTCGAGACCGTGCGCGACGAACTCGTCAGCGCCACGCGCGGTCCGCCCGAAGCGCCGTTCTACTTGACCTTCAAGACGGCGAGCCCGGACAAGGACCACGCCCGCCTCACCGTCCGGCGCCGGGAAGCCGATCCGCCGCGCCCGGTGCCGGCAGAGGCATGGCACTACGCCACGCCGCGCCAGATCGAGCTTCTGCCCAAGGGGACCAAGCCGCTCCCCGGTTCGCTCTACGAATTCACCTATCAGGCCACCGAGCCGAAGGTGCTCGGCATCGGTTTTGCCGCCACGCGGGACGTGGTGGCGCATCTGCGGGGTGAAGTCTCTGGCGGTGCCAATCCCGCCGGCGGCGGCATCAGGCATGCCCTCGCGCTCGGCATCTCGCAGAGCGGGCGCTACCTGCGCGACTTCATCCAGCAGGGCTTCAATCGCGACGAGGCCGGGCGGCGCGTGTTCGACGGCGTCCTGTCGCACATCGCGGGGGTCGGCGGGGTGTTCCTCAACGCCCGCTTCGGCCAGCCCTCGCGCACCAACACGCAGCACGAGGACCACCTCTACCCGGAGAACGCGTTTCCGTTCTCGGCAGCAAAGCAGCACGATCCGGTCACGGGGCGGACCGGGACGATCCTGCGCGGCGACGGCTTCGATCCGCTGCTGATCGAGATGAACACCGGCACCGAGTACTGGCAGAAGGGCGCTTCCCTCTTGACCACCGATCCGCTCGGCCGCCGCGACGTGGCGCTGCCGGACACCGCGCGCGCCTACCTCGTGTCGAGCGGCTTCCATTACGGGCGCGCCGGCCTGACCTCGAACAAGGGCCCCTGCACGAACCCGCGCAGCACGCTGAACCCCGCGCCCGCGATCCGGGCGCTGCTCGTCGCGCTCGAAGAGTGGGTGGCGGACGGGAAGGCGCCGCCGGACAGCCGCGTGCCGCGCCTGTCGGACGGGACCTTGGTTGAGGCGGCCGACACCGGCTTCCCGTTCATGGTCGGCGTGCCCGTGCCCACAGTACCGAACGCGATCACCCGGTTCAGCATCTACGTTGATCCGCGCCCGGAGGGTGGGATGCAGTACCGGCCGCTGGTCCCGCGGGTTGATGCGGACGGCAACGAGGTGGCGGGGATTCGCCTGCCGGCCGTCGCCGCACCGCGCGCGACCTATACGGGCTGGAACCTCTACGCTGATCCGTTTCCGGCCGACGCACTCTGTGACCGGGAGGGCAGTGAGCTTCCGTTCCCGCCGACGCAGGCCGAGCGGATCGCGAAGGGTGATCCCAGGCCCTCGATCGAGGAGCGCTACCCGGATGCGGAGGCCTACGTCGCCGCCGTCACGAAATCGGTCGATGTGCTCGTCTCGGATCGCCTTCTCCTGCGCGAGGACGGCGACCGCATGATCGAGGCGGCCCGTCCGCGAACGCCCTGACCGTTCTCCGCGGCGGCCTACCGGTAGGCCGCTGCCTGCAGCTCGAACAGTTCGGCGTAGCGCCCGCCCCGCGCGACCAGCTCCGCATGCGTGCCGGCCTCCTGCACCCGGCCATGCCCGAGCACCACGATGCGGTCGGCCCGGCGCACGCTCGAGAAGCGGTGCGAGATGAGGAGCGCGGTGCGCCCGAGCGCCAGCGCGCGCAGGCGGGCGAACACCTCGGCCTCGGCGCGGGCGTCGAGCGCTGCGGTCGGCTCGTCGAGCACCAGCACCTCGGATTCGCGCATGTAGGCGCGGGCGATGGCGAGCTTCTGCCACTCGCCCCCCGACAGATCGACCCCGTCCTCGAAGCGCCGCCCCAGCCGCTGGTCGTAGCCCGCGGGCAGCCGCGCCACCACGGCGTCGGCCAGCGCCCGGCCCGCCGCGCCCTCGATGCGCTCCGCCTCCGCCCGCGCCGCGATGCGCCCGACCGCGATGTTCTCGCCCGCCGTCAGATCGAAGCGGACGAAATCCTGGAAGATCACGCCGATGCGCGTGCGCAGGGTCTCGGGATCGTAGTCGCGCAGGTCGCGCCCATCGAGCAGGATGCGCCCCTCGCTCGGATCGTAGAGCCGGGCCAGCAGCTTGACGATCGTGGTCTTGCCGCTGCCGTTCTCGCCCACCAGCGCCAACACCTCGCCGGCCCGGATCGTGAGCGAGAGATCGCGCACCGCCCAGTGCTCCGCGCCGGGATAGCGGTAGCCCACCGCCTCGAACACGAAGCCGTCGCGGATCGGCGTCGGGAACGGGGCGGGCTGCTCCGGCACGGGCAGGCGGGGCGCGAGCGCGAGGAAGCCGAACAGGTCGTCGAGATACTGCGCCTGCCCCGAGAGCTGGGACAGGCCGAGCAGCAGCCCTTCGACGAGACTGCGCAGGCGCAGGAAGGCGCCGGTGAGGAAGGTGAGGTCGCCGAGCGTGAGCGTGCCGCTGGCGGCCCGCAGCGCGATCACGAGGTAGGCGAGGTAGTAGGCGAGCGTGCCGAGGCTGGCGAACAGCCCGCCCGCCACCGCCCGCCGTCGCGCGAGGCGGGTGTTCTCGTGCAAGGCCCGCTCGGCGAGCAGACGGAAGCGCTCGGCGAGGTAGCCGCTGAGGCCGAACAGCTTGACCTCCTTGGCGCTCTCGGCCCCCGCCCCGAGCTGGCGCATGTAGTCGCCCTCGCGCCGGTCCGGCGAGCGCTGGTAGGCGAGGCGGTAGCCCTGGCGGTTGAAGTGCAACTCGTTGAGGAAGGCCGGGATTAGCGCCAACACGAGCAGGAGGACGGCCCAGGGCAGGAACGCGACGACGGCGACCGCCAGCGACAGGGCGGTGAGGGCGTCCTGAAGCTGGCCGAGGAGCTGGCCCATGGGGTTGGCCCGCCACGCCACCTGCCGCCGGGCGCGCTCCAGCCCGTCCTGCACGGCGGGATCCTCGAACTGGGCGAGATCGAGGGTGGCGGCGTGCGCCATCAGCCGGAGCGTGGTGGCGTTGCCGGCCCTCTCGGCCAGCACCCCATCGACCAGGGTCGTGGCCCGCCCGAGCAAGTCGGAGGCGAGCGCCAGAGCGAGTTCGGCCCCGATCAAGAGGCCGACCTGCCGCAGGTGCGGATGGGCGAGCCAGTCCGCGGCGCCCGCCAGGGCGGCGCCGTCGGCCCGCCCGGCCACGACGGAGTCGACGACGAGCTTGGCGACGTAGAGCATCAGCGCGGGAATCGCCGCGCGGGCGAGCCGCAGGCCGATGCTGGCGAGCGTCAGGACGCGGCTCGTTGCCCAGGCGAGGCGGAACAGCGCGGGAAGGTGCCGGAACGGACCGATCCGTACAGCGGCCGCGTTGCGCAGCCGCTCGGTGGGTGATGGAGGCAAACGTGCTTCGCGCCGCTCGGGCGCTCCCTGCTGGGTCGAAAGACAACGAACACGTCCCGTACCGGATTGCCATTCGCTCTGGGGCGGTGACGGTGCGCGACATGGAGGCACCTGCGATCCCACGGCTGCAGGCCTTCCAAGGCCACTGCCGTACGCGTGCGGGTCGGTCGCCGCAGCCTCACCGGATCGGCACCGAGAGTGCGGCATCAGGCGATACGCGTCTCCTCGAACCAAGTCAGTCGCACATCTGTTGGCGCACCATCATAGACCGCTACAGTGATGGGCCCTCCCCGTGTCCGTGACCCGAATTGCCTCGCGCGAACTACTCGAATTGTCAGCCGAGGCGTTCGCGAAGCACGACCCCTCGCCCGATCCCCATTTCTATCGAGAGCCACGCTTCGTCACGCATGTTGACGAGCCGGCCATCGCCGCGGTGACACGCCTGTACGCCGAGTTGCTCCCCCCGGGGGGCGTCATCCTCGACATGATGTCGAGCTGGGTCAGTCATCTCCCGCCGGATATGACTTACGCGGCGGTGATCGGCCACGGTCTGAACCAGCGCGAACTCAACGCCAATCCGCGGCTGACGCGGCGCTTCGTGCAGGATCTGAATGCCGACCCGCATCTGCCTCTGGAGAGCGCGAGCGTCGACGCGGCGCTGATCTGCGTCTCGGTGCAGTACCTCCAGCAGCCGGTGACGGTGCTATCAGAGGTCGCGCGCGTGCTCCGCTCGGGATCGCCGGTCATCATCAGCTTCTCGAACCGCTGTTTCCCGACCAAAGCCGTCGCGATCTGGAAGGTTCTCGACGCGACGGGGCACGCGCAGCTCGTCGACTTGTACCTGCAACGCGCGGGTTTTGCGCGAACCGAAACGCGGATCCTGATCCCGGACGGCGGTTCGAACGATCCGATGACAGCTGCGGTCGGCTGGCTCGCATCGGAATGACGGGCCGTTCGGGCCAGGAACGGCAAACAGGCAGCACGCCATCGCGACCTGAGGTCCGTCTGTTCCGACGCCGCAGCGACTCGGAACAGCTGCGGCTAGCCTCGGTTTCCCACCCCTACGGCTCCTGGCACCCCGAGGGTATCGTGCGTGACCGCAGGTCCATGTTGCGCCGGCTTCTGCTCCAGTCCGGCAGTATCGCCGCTGCCAGCATCTTGTTCGGGATCGAAGGAGCCGCAGGGGTGGAGACGAACTCCGACAAACTCGCCGACGCTCCAGCAGGCCGTCGATCGAAGAGCCTCGATACCGAATACTTCAAGGGCATGTACGCCACCGAGGCTGATCCCTGGCAATTTGCCACGAGTCCGTACGAGCGTGACAAGTACGCGGCGACGCTGGCAGCCCTGCCACGGCCCCGTTACACCTCCGCTCTTGAAGTGGGCTGCTCGATCGGGGTGTTCACCCACCAGCTTTGTCCCCGCTGTGACGCACTGATCGGGCTCGATGTGGTGCCGTCCGTGTTGGACGCCGCGCGCGAGCGGTGCGCCGATTGCCCGAACGCGCAGTTCCAACTGGCTGCGGTTCCCGGCAACTGGCCAGACGGGCGGTTCGACCTGATCCTGATCTCCGAGGTGGCGTACTATCTCGACCGCACCGATCTCGCGCGCCTCGTCGCGCGTGCCAGAGGCGCGGTCCTGCCCGAGGCCGATATCGTCCTGGTTCACTGGCTCGGCGTCACCCATTATCCGCTCTCCGGTGACGAGGCCGCCGAGGGCTTCATCGAAGGCGCACGTGATTTCGCGCGGGTGTTCAAGCAGTCGCGAACGGCCGAGTATCGGCTCGACGTGCTGCGCGCGACCAAGGCATAGGCCTACGACATCCGGCGACGGCATCCATCGAAAACCTGGGATGCCGCCGTAGGATCAGCGCAGCAAACCTCGCGGATCGGGACGGCAGCCTAACCGAGCGTCTCCTTGCGCCGTGCCCACGCCGTCGCCGCGGCATAGACGAGGAGGCCGGCCAGCATCAGGCCGCAGCCCGCGAGGGACTGGAACGGTCGGACGACAACGACGTGGGCCATCATGAGCAACGTGACGGACAGGAAGATCATCGGCGTCACCGGGTAGCCCCAGGCTCGGCAGGGCCGTGGCAGGTCGGGTTGCGTGATGCGCAGCTTGATCAGCCCGAGCACCGCCAGAAAGGAGCACAGGGTCAGGCTGAACTGGATGAACTCCAGCACCGCCTCGAAGCTCTGCGTGAGCAGAAGGAGTGTAGCGACGCCGCCTTGCAGGAGGAGCGCGGGGATGGGGACGCCCCGGTGTGAGCGATGCGCGAATGGGCGCAGAAGCGGCAGGTCTTCGCCCATCGCCACTGTCACCCGCGGACCGATCCACATCATCGCACTGATCGTCGGAATGAGGCCGGCGCAGATCAGGGCGCCGACGAGGCGACCGCCCTCCTCGCCGAAGACGTGACGGCCGGCGATCAGGGCAACATCGATCTGTCCGGCGAGCTCACCTATCGGGGTGGTGTAGAAAAACACCGCGTTCAACGCCACGTAGAGCACGACCACGACGCTCGTCCCGAAGAGGAGCGCCCGCGGCAGGCTGCGCTTCGGGTCATCGATCTCGCCGACGATGTAGGTCGCCGCGTTCCAGCCCGTGTAGGCGTACATCACGAATACGAGGCTGACGGCGAAGCTGGCGCCGAAGATCTGCCCGGCATCGAATCCGACCAGGGTGAAATGGATCGGCTGATCGCCTCCTCGCGCGAAGCCTGCCGCGATGAAGGCGAGGATCAGGGCAAGCTTGAGGAGCGTGAATCCGATCTGGAATACGCTGCTGTGACGCGTTCCGCGCAGGTGGACGACCGTGACGGCCCAGATCACCGCAAGCCCGAGCACGAGCGGCGGCGCGCCGGGAAGAGCCGCCTTGGCGTACTGCCCGAACGCCATGGCGGCGAGCGCCACCGGGGCGGCGAACCCGACGGTGGCCGAGAGCCACCCCGCCATGAACCCGACTGCTGGGCCGTACAGGCGCGTGAGGAAGCTGTACTCACCGCTCGATCGGGGAAACATCGTGGCGAGTTCCGCATAGCAGAACGCCCCGCACAGAGCGACGACACCTCCGATGAACCACAGTAGCAATAGTGCAAAACCGGATTGGATATCCGTGACCTGAAACCCGAGGCTAGTGAACACGCCCACGCCGATCATGTCGGACACCACGATGGCGGTCGCCGCCAGGGTCGAGACTTTGGGTGACGTCTTGGCGGCGGCGTTTCCGAGCATGCCATGCACATCTGGCCCGAACCGGCCGCGCGTCGAGATGCGGCCGATCGGCCGGAAGCGACAGAGTGGGGACACGACACGCCCCGCCAGCCCGTGAGCAGATCGGGCGGCGGGGCCGCTCATTGATTGTTAACCATACTGCCCCCATCTCAGGAGCATGCCGATCGCGATCCTGTCGCTTGATCGGACGCGGCCACGATGCCGGGATTGGGGTGACGCCGGATGTACGCGCACCTTCGTTCCGGCTTGCGTGGCCGTTCTCTTTTCAGCTTCGAACCTCGTCAGCCGGTGCCTTGAACGGGCTCAGTTCTTCGGCTTGTCGGCGCTTTCGTCGCCGCCCGGCAGGTCCGATCCTTGGCCCGGTCGCTCTTTCGGTTCGCCGCCGCCAGTCTGCTTCCGGGCGTCTTCGATAAGCTCCTCGGCTGCGTCGCGGTCGCGCTCACGATCCATCTGTGCACCTCCGTTGCGAGACAGGCGACATGGCGCGGATCGGCGGCGGCTCAAGAGAGGATGCTGGCGCGTCTCCCTACCCGTAGGGACCGTGAAACGGGTCGCCGGGCGCCTTCCGCCTAAACAGCGTCCGCCACCGCCGCCGCATGTGTTCCGGCCGGTCGTGGAGCATGTGGCCGCGCTGGCACCATGCCGCGAGGTTGGCCGGGGCGTTGTCAGCCGTGTCGCGGTTTCGGTGGCCGGTGGCGAGCACCACCCGCGTCATACGGGGCCGATCCGAGCACATCGTCGGCACCGATCGCGAGGCAGACGATTGCGCCGGCACCGTCGCGCCAGGCGGCGGCTTCATCGTCCCACCACCGCCCGTCGCCGCGATGGACCACCGTTCGCCCGTGGGGGCGCCCGCAGCCTTCGCACCGCTTCCTAGCGCGGCCGAAGCGGATCACCGCCGAGAGCTGCGGCCAGTCGATCGGGTAGAAGAAGCGGTGCTCGCGCCGGAATGGTAGGGCATCGCGGGGCAATAGCTACGCTTCTGCGTAGGCGACAGTCGGCCGACCGTCATGCAGGATTGTTCCAACCTCGTTGCCGAACCCCATCGCAGATGAAAGACCCCTTCATGATCTGGGTCACAGACCACCGAGGACATTGCACCTACCTCTGCCAGGAATGGCATGATCTAACCGGGCAGCAGCCTTCTGAAGCGCTCGGAACAGGTTGGTTCGAGGCTGTGCATCCAGAAGATAAAACCGAGATTGCCAACGGCTTCACCGAGGCTTGCCGGCGTCAGGTCGAGTTCATGCTGCGCTATCGCCTGAGACGTGCCGACGGCACCTACGTCTGGGTCCTCGATGCCGCCTCCCCCTCCTTCACGCCGCTGACCCACGACTTCGTTGGCTTCCTTGGCGTGATCAGCCGGTACGAGGATGACGAGGTTCAGGGTCTTACCGCCAAGGCCGAGGTCGGCACATTCATGCCTGGGCGAGCGACGGCTGAGTTCGCACCGCTATCCAAGCTCGACATCGCTGCCGACCACCTCATCGCAGCGCGAGCGATGACGGTAGAGTACGGAGGCGAGGTTGCCGAGGCGATCGACAACGCTCTCTATGTGCTCGGTCAGGCGCTCAGGCGCGAGCAGGCGGAAACGGGATCACCGAGCAAGCCTCACTGACCGGCCGGGCCTCCTGCTGACACCATTCGGCATAAGCACGTTCCCGCACCTCGAAAGCAGTGCGCAGCAACGTGTCCGGCTCACCGCGGGCCTCCGGAAGTAGGATGAGCCCGAGGTCGTTTGGCTTGCGGTCGAGCACTTTAGCGGCCTCGGACCGCCACGTCGCATCAGCGGCAACGAAGAGGAGTTCAGGCCCGGACATCTTCATCTGGCTCACCAGATCCTGATCGCAGAAGTGAATCTAAATACAACTTGCGCTTTATAATTGTGCGCAATCGTCAGCGTCCGATGCACATTGTGCATTGCGCAATCCGTGTCGAGTGGCAAAGCTACGTAGCGCCTGTGCGCTCACTGCATTTTGAATGCATACCACCGCTCCGACCCCGTCACGTCCCAGCTACGCACGCATGCTGCGCAGCTCTTGATGGTGCAATAAATGGAAATCGGCCCCCGCCGGTGCCCGACGGCGACGGCACGTATACAATACTAGCCATAGATTAGTTCTGAATCCAAAAATTTCCACACAGCGGTAGGCGAAAGCCAGTTGTTTTCGTTTAATTTGATTCAATCTTATAGAAAAGACATTTCCACCAAGATTTCGCAAATAAGCGCCCGCTGTGTGATCTCAATCCTCCCTTGGGTGTTGAACCTTCGCTATTCGGTGGCCTCCCGAAATCGCGATGGTCTCAGGCCATCCTACAAAGGAGGCATGCCTTGGCTGTTGGAAGGACCTCTCACAGCGCGAGGAGGGGTTCCGGAGGTCGAACGGACGAGAGCTCCCATACTGGCAGTCAGAAGTGCGCGACGGACCTATGCCAAATTCTCAGATGCTGCGTGACATGGCCCTCTTCGTTGAGGTGGCCAAACGGAAAAGCTTCAGCCAAGCCGCAGCTGCTCTTGAGATGCCAATCTCCTCGCTTTCCCGGCGGATCTCCGCATTTGAACAAATGGTCGGCTTGCGGCTGCTCGACCGCACCACCCGGCGCCTCATCCTGACCTCCTACGGAGAAGCCTATCTTGCCCAAGCATCTCGGCTCGTCGATGAGGCACAGCAAGCCTTTGACAGCCTCGTCGCCGTGGCAAAGGGCCCGAGCGGGTTCCTCAAGATCGCTGCCCCGCCGGACTACTGGGTGCTACATCATCTCTCACGCATCGTGACGGAGTTCTCCGCGCTGCACGAGCACATCCACGTGCATATCGATCTGAAGCCCAGCGCCGTCGATCTCGTGGGTGACAACTACGATCTGGCTGTGACCGTCGAGGAACCACGTGAGACTTCGCTGATCATGCGTAAGGTAGCCGAGGTGGCGAATGGCCTCTTCGCCTCACCAGCCTACCTCCGCGATCATGGTTGGCCCGGC
The DNA here is from genome assembly GCF_049543375.1 of Methylobacterium sp. NPDC097929. Lineage (NCBI taxonomy): Bacteria > Pseudomonadati > Pseudomonadota > Alphaproteobacteria > Hyphomicrobiales > Methylobacteriaceae > Methylobacterium > Methylobacterium sp. NPDC097929. Next base: position 36,388 of record NZ_JBMVEP010000021.1, read on the forward strand.
GAACCTCACGATCTCAAAGATCACAGCGCCATCGTCCCAACCCCAGGCGCGGGCACGACGTGGTTGCTCAGCCGTAACGACGAGATTGTCCCGGTAGTGGTTGGCGGTTCGCTCACTTGCAACTCGCCTAACATGGCTCGCAAGTTTGCCCTGGCGGGGCAAGGGATCATCAGCACGCACCGCCTCAGTGTTGAGCGCGACGTGGTGAACGGCAGGCTGGAGCAGGTGCTGCCGGAATGGGATCTCCCGCCGACACCGGTCTACATCGTCACGACCTCCCGCCTCCTGCCGGCAAAGACACGTGGCTTCATCGAGTTCGCGATGAAGCAGCTCCCGATCATGCTGGCTGCCGGAACCGGCGGCGAGGCTTGGAGCAAGTTGAGAACCGGCCATACCGGCGTCAGGCTCATTCCACCCTAACAGGTCGGCGGTTCTCGCCAGCAGCTCGTCACATACGAGTTGATCTCAAATCTGGGTATCGCTGGCATTGGCGCTGACGCCGTGGCGGTCGCCGGGCATTTCGAAGAAGTTTTCGCCCGCCTTGTAGGTCACGATCGGACCGTCGTTCACTTGGCTTCGTATCGCGCCTTCGAGCACGGTCGCGCAGATGAATGCCGATTTCGGATGCGTGTGAGCGGGTGACGACTGCCCAGGAGCATACTCGGCGAGAACGCCCTTCATGCTCTTGCCGGGCATGTTCGCCAGCAACTGATCGAAGACGACGGAAACCTTGGCTCCGCCTTTGGTGAGATCATGCCCCGAGGCGCTGGCGACGCATGCGGCAACAATGGCAGCGGATGAGATCAAGTGCTTCAAGATCGTATTCACGGTGCGGCCTCCGTTTCACAGGAGCAAGCACGACGGCAAATTCCACTTCGTCGCCCTGCTACGAGTGAGACGAGAAGGCAGCAGGCAGAAGTGACATATGCGATCAGAAAATCGTTCTTTATCTGGGGCGTTGAGGCAACGGTGAATAAGGCGCGCCAGCCTGGTTTTGCCGCGGCAACCACACAACCTTTGCCTTCGTACGCTTCAATCAATGCCGTACCGGGGAAGCATGGCCGTTTCGCACACTCGGATCGTTGATGTCTGCTTCTGGACAGAATGCCAAGGTCCGGATGCACCCTTTCCGGACCTTGGACGGAAGCGGGTCGAATGTCCGCAAGGGGTCAGGAGCTGGCGCGCTATGATTTCGTCGGTCCCGGCGATCGGGAGGCCGGACTGAACGACTTGGCCTCCGCTCACCGATTTGCCCGAGTGGGGTGGACAGAGTTCTTCCGGCGTCATCAGATCCCGCACCTATTCAAACGCGATCAGCATGAGCACGAGGTTACGTCAGGCTCTTGGGGTGGTCGCTGAACACAGGCACGCGATAGGCATCAAAGTCTGCAGGAGGCCAATTTTTGGCCTCCTGCGTATCGGCCAACCTGCCTGCGTTACTGCATGGTCGGCATCACGAAGTCGGCGCCGGCACGGATGCCGGTCGGCCAGCGGGTCGTGATGGTCTTGAGGCGCGTGTAGAAGCGCACGCCCTCCGGCCCGTGCATGTGGTGGTCGCCGAACAGCGAGGCCTTCCAGCCGCCGAAGGAGTGGAAGGCCATCGGCACCGGGATCGGCACGTTGATGCCGACCATGCCGACCTCGATCGCATGCGCGAACTCGCGTGCCGCGTCGCCGTCGCGGGTGAAGATCGCGGTGCCGTTGCCGAACTCGTGCTCGTTGATGAGCTGCGCGGCCGCGGCGTAGTCCGGCACCCGGGTCACGGCCAGGACCGGCCCGAAGATCTCCTCCCGGTAAATCCGCATCTCCGGCGTCACCCGGTCGAACAGCGAGCCGCCGACGAAGTAGCCCGCCTCGTAGCCCTGGAGCTTAAGGTCGCGCCCGTCGACCAAGAGCTCGGCGCCCTCAGCTACCCCCTGGTCGATGTAGCCGCGCACCTTCTCATAGTGCTGGCGCGTCACCAGCGGGCCCATCTCGGACTCGGGGTCGGTGCCGGGGCCGACCTTGAGGGCGCGTACCTTCGGGATCAGCCGCTCGATCAGGGCGTCTGCGGTCCGCTCGCCGACCGGCACCGCCACCGAGACCGCCATGCAGCGCTCGCCCGCCGAGCCGTAGGCGGCGCCCATCAGGGCATCGACCGCCTGATCCATGTCGGCGTCGGGCATGACGATCATGTGATTCTTGGCGCCGCCCAGCGCCTGGGCGCGCTTCCCGGTGCTGGTGGCGGTGGCGTAGATGTAGCGGGCGATCGGGGTCGAGCCGACGAAGCTGACCGCGCTGATGCCGGGGCTGTGCAGGAGCGCGTCGACCGCTTTCTTGTCGCCCTGCACCACTTGAAACACGCCGTCGGGCAGGCCGGCCTCCTTGAGCCACTCGGCCATCCGCAAAGCGGTGGACGGGTCTCGCTCAGAGGGCTTCAGGACGAAGCAGTTGCCGCAGGCGAGCGCCACGGGAAACATCCACATCGGCACCATAGCGGGGAAGTTGAACGGCGTGATGCCAGCGACCACGCCGAGCGGCTGGCGTAGGGAGTGGCTGTCAACGCGGGTGCCAACATTCTCGGTCACCTCGCCCTTCAGAAGCTGCGGGATGCCCGTGGCGAATTCGACGACTTCGGCCCCACGCTGGATCTCACCCTTGGCGTCCGAGAGCACCTTGCCGTGCTCGGCGGTAATGACGGCAGCGAGTTCGTCGGTGCGCTCCTCGAGGATGCGCAGGAAGCGGTTGAGGATGCGCGCGCGGCGCAGGGGCGGCGTGGCGGCCCAGGCCGGGAAGGCGGCCTTGGCCGACGCCACCGCGGCCTCGACCTCGTCGCGGCTCGCCAGCGCCACCGCGCCGGTCTCCTCGCCGGTGGCCGGATTGTAGACCGGCGCGGTGCGGCCGGAACGGCCCGGGGCGCGGGCGCCGTCGATGAAGTGCGAAATCTCTTGAGGCATGGCTCTGTCCTGTCCGTGCCGGCCTGCGGGCCGGCTGATCTTCGAAATTTCGGTGAAGGGGGCGTTCAGGGTGCGGCAACGGCCGCTTCGGAGGCGGGCGCGGGCGCTCCGAGTTCGGCGGCGAAGGTGCCGAAGAACTGGTCGGCGAGCTTGCGCGAGGTTCCCTGGATCAGACGTCCGCCGAGTGAGGCAATCTTGCCGCCGATCTCGGCCTTGGCCTCGTAGGTCAGCACGGTGTCCGCGCCCTCCTCGCGGAGCGAGACGACGGCGCGGCCCTTGGCGAAGCCCGCCATGCCGCCGTTGCCCTGGCCGACCAGGGTGTAGCCCTCCGGGGCGCGGATGTCCTCGAACCGCACGGTGCCGGCGAAGGTTGCCGAGACCGGGCCAACCTTCAGGGCGACCTTGGCGGCCAGCTCCTCGGGCGAGGCCTGCGTCAGCTCCTTGCAGCCGGGGATGCAGCGGGCGAGCACATCCGGGTCGTTCAGGGCGGCCCAGACGGCCGCGCGCGGCACCGCGATGCGGTACTCGCCTGTGATATCCATGGCTTACCTCCCGTAACGGGTCGTGGCGGTCAGACCGCGCAGTAGCGATCCTGAATCGCGGTATCGGCGCGAAGGGCCGCAGCCGAGCTCTCGTGCACGACCGCGCCCTGGTCGATGATGACGGCGCGGTCGGCGAGGTTGAGCGCCCATTCGACGTTCTGCTCCACGAGCAGCAGCGTCACGCCGCGTTCGCGCAAGGCGACGAACAGCCGACCCATCTCCTCGACCAGCACCGGCATGATGCCCTCGGAGGGTTCGTCGAGCAGGATCAGCTTGGGGCGGGCGATCATCGCGCGAGCGATGGCGAGCATCTGCTGCTCGCCGCCGGACATCGTCACGGCCGTCTGGTCGAGCCGCTCGGCGAGGCGCGGGAAGGTCTCGGCGATCTCGGCGATGGCCGGTCCCTCCTTGATGGAGGCCGGGGCGCGCAGCAGTCCGAGCTTCAGGTTCTCGCGCACGGTGAGGCCGGGCACGATGCGCCGGTCCTCGGGCACGTAAGCCAGGCCCAGCGGAAAGCGGGCATGGGCCGGGCGCCCGAGCAGATCCTCCCCGAGGAATCGGACGCTGCCGGCGACCTTCGGGATCAGGCCCATCACGGCCTTCATGGTCGTGGTCTTGCCCGCGCCATTGCGGCCGACCAGCGCCATGATCTCGCCCGGCCGCACCTCAAGGGAGAGGCCGTGCAGGACATGGCTCGGGCCGTACCATGCGTCGAGGCGATCGATCTCAAGCATGGCCGTACCCGCCGCTCTGGCCGAGATAGACCCGGCGTACTTCCCGGTCGGTCTGGATCTCGGACGGCGTCCCGTCGGCGATGAGCCGGCCGTGATGCAGCACGAGGATCCGCTCGGACAGGCCGAGGATCATCTTCATCTTGTGCTCGACCAGCAGGATTGTGCGGCTCTCGCCTAAGCGCCGCAGCAGCGCCACCATCTCCTTGGTCTCCTCCGGGCCCATGCCGGCGGTGGGCTCGTCGAGCAGCAGCAGCTTCGGGTCGGCGGCGAGCGCGATACCGATCTCCAGGGCCCGCTGCTCGCCGTGGGCGAGCGAGGCGGCGGTCCGGTCGCGGCGGCCTGAGAGACCGACCGCGTCGAGGATCTCGTCGGCGCGCGTGCCGAGGCCGGTGAGCGCGTCGCGCCGACTCCAGAAATCGTAGCGGCGGGTGCGGGCCTGGATCGCCGTGCGCACGTTCTCGTGGGCGGTCAGGCGCGGGAACAGGTTGGTGATCTGGTAGGAGCGGGCAATGCCGAGATGGGCAAAGCGCGCCTGGGGCACGCGGCCCATGTCGCGGCCGGAGAAGCGCAAGCTCCCGCTCGTCGGCTTGAGGGCGCCGGAGAGCAGGTTGAAGAACGTGCTCTTGCCCGCCCCGTTCGGGCCGATGATGGCGGTGATGCGCCCTTCGCCGAAGGCAGCCGAGACGCCTTCGAGGGCGGTGAAGGCGCCGAAGCGGCGGCCGAGGTTCTCGACTTCGAGGATGGGGTTCGAGACCGGGTTCATCGGCGCCCCCGCAACGCGGTGAGCCGCCCCAGCGCCGTGCCCCAGAGGCCGCGGGGCAGGAACAGCACGAACAGGATGAAGACGGAGCCGAGCGCGAGCTGCCAGTGCGGCGTCCAGAGGCTCAGGACGTCCTCCAGCACCAGCACGGTCAGGGCGCCGACGAAGGGGCCGAAGAAGGTGCCCGCGCCACCCACCAGCGTCATCACAACTGCCGTGCCGGAGGTGTGATAGGCGAGGCTGTCCAGCGGCACGATCGAGAGGTGGATCGCCGAGAGCGCTCCGCTCAGGCCGCAGAACAGGCCCGACAGCACGAAGGCGAGGAGCTTGGTGCGCTCCACGTCGAAGCCGCAGGCGCGGGCCCGGGTCTCGTTCTCGCGGATCGCCTCGATCACCGCGCCGAAGGGCGAGGCGAGGATGCGCGAGATCAGCGCGAGCGCCGCGCCGACGAAGACCAGCA
>NZ_JBMVEP010000022.1:0-41010 GCF_049543375.1 Methylobacterium sp. NPDC097929
GGACCGCGGCGCCCCGTCGGTGAAAGTGGGTTTACGGCAGCCCCGCCCCGGCGTCAATCGGAAAATCGAGAAAAGCGCGCCGGGAGCCGCCAGCGCGCCTCGGAATGCGCCGGAAGGGCATTCCGAGGGCGAAGTGCCCTTGGCTCAGCCGCGCGTGCCCCAGCGCGCGCCCATCTGGCTCGGGCGGGCCGCGTCGGGACCGAGGGAGGGACCGCTGGCACGGGCCGGGCGGTGCGTCGACTTGGTGGATTCGCTCTCCGGCGCCAGCATGTCCGGCACGCCGGCCTCGGCCTCCGTGCCGCGTCCCTGCGCGAACTGACCCGCCTTGCGGAAGCGCCAGAGGTACCCGGGCACGACCGCCTCGACGGCGGTGGGCTGAATCCCGAGCGCCTCGATGCTGCGCCCCTCCGCCTTCGCCGCCTCGGAGACGACGTTGTCGCTCTGCAGCAGGGTGACCTGATCGCGGGTGAGCTTGAGATTGGCCGGTAGCAGCCCGAGGGTGAGCATGTCGGCGAACTCGATCACCCGCGCCTGGATGCGGGCGGCGGGCTCGGGCAGATCGAGCACGGCGCGGCGGCGCATGGTCACTTCGAGCATGTAGCGCACGAAGTATTCGAGCGTATTCACCTCCGGCCCGCCGAGTTCGTAGACGCGGCCGCCCGGCACCGCCCCATCCACGGCACGGGCCACGGCCTCGGCGACATCGCCGACGAAAACGGGCTGGAACCGGCTCTGCGCGCCCGCGAGCGGCAAGACGGGCAGGAAGGTGGCCAGCGCGGCGAAGCGGTTGAAGAAGCCGTCCCCGGGACCGAACACGAGCGAGGGCCGGAAGATCACCGCGTCGGGGCAAGCCTTCAGCACCTCCGCCTCGCCCAGCGCCTTGGATCGGGCGTAGATGGAGGGCGATTTGGCGTCGGCGCCGATCGCCGAGACGTGGATCAGCTTCGCGCCCACCGCCGCGGCGGCGCGGGCGATCTCGCCGGCGCCCTCGGTCTGGAGCTTCGAGAAACGCTGTTTGCCCGATTCCTGCAGGATGCCGACGAGGTTGATGACGATGTCGGAATGCTCGACGGCCCGGCGGATCGAGTCGGGGAAGCGGAGATTGGCCTGAACGGCCACGATCTGGCCGACCTTGCCGAGCGGCTGCAGGAACAGCGCGAGGTCGGGCCGGCGCACGGCGACGCGGATCCGGTAGCCGCGCTTGGCGAGCGCCCGCACCACATGGCGCCCGAGAAAGCCCGAGCCGCCGAACACCGTGACGAGCTGGGTTTCCGGACGGGTCGGAGGCGTGGATGCGGTGACGAGGCTGCTCATGGCCGATCGAGGCCCCTTTCTCGGGTGACACGTCGAGACCGGCGGCACGGGGCCGCAGGGCCGACAAGCCACGGAGCGCAGCCGTCGGCAGGACGCTCCTTAGACCAGTTTGAAGTCGAGGGCAGCCGGTCGGGCCAAGGAATTTGCGTGGAGAAAGCGCCGGAGCGGCCCGACGCGTCCTCGGGCCTCTCGTCAGCCACGGCCGAAGCGGCCCTCGCGCAGGAAGTGCAGGGTCTCGTCCTGGAGGCGGCGGCTCCACATCATGATCGGATGGGCGACCGGCAGCACGATGTGATCCGCCATCCCCGCGAGCCGTGTCCGCGCGACCGTGACGCGCCCGTCATTCAGCCCCGGCAGCAGCAGCGAGGCCAGCGGATAGAGGCTGCGGCTGCCGGCGATGATGCCGAGGGGATAATCGATTGGGCCGAAGAGCCGCCGGCCCGCCTCGTCGCGCGCCGTGACGAGTTCCGCGCCGGCCGGGCCGAAGACACGGCGGTAGAGGGCGAGCCGGTGCAGCGCGTCGGCGACCTCGCTGCCCTCGTTCGGCGGCCCCAGCATCACCACCCGCCCGAGATTTTCAGGCCGGTGGCCGGTGAGGAGCACGCGGGCGACGAGGCCGCCCATCGAGTGGGTGACGATGTGGAGGCGCGCCACGCCCGCGCCAAAGGCCGAGACGGCGGGCGCCAGCGCGCAGGCGATCTCGGCGAGCCCCAGGCGCCGGGCGGGATAATCGAGGTTGAGGGTGGCGTATCCGGCCGCGCTCAGCCTTCGCTCCAGCGGCCGCAGCGAAGTGGCCCTGCGGGCGATGCCGTGCAGGAGAAGGACCCCCTCGGTCGCGCTCACGGTCGTCCGGCTCCCGCAACGGTCTCGTGAAAGGTCTGGTGAAAGGCTTCTTGGAACGTCTCATGGAGGAGCGCGGCGAGGCGTTCGACCGCCGGCTCGCCGCGGCCGCTCCGGCGCAGCCGAAGGGAGAGGGCCGGGAGGGGCGGCAGGCCCGTCTCGCCCGGATCGAGGGACCGGAGCGTCCCCGGCAGGCCGTGGGCCGTGCGCAGGGTGAGGCCGAGGCCGGCGGCTACCGCGGCCCACAGGCCGGCGAGCCCCTGGCTGGTGAAGCTGATGCGTCAGGGGATGCCGGCCGCATCGAGAGCGTCGCTCGCGGCGTGGCGGAAGCGGCAGGGCGCTCCGAACAGGGCGAGGGGCAGCGGCCGGCTCGCGGCGAGCGAGAGATCCGACTTTGGACCGACCCAGACCATGGGCAGGTCCGCGACCAGGGTTCCCTCCCCCGCCTCGCCGGCATCGTCCCAGACCAGCACGAGATCGAGGCGTCCGGCATCGACCTCGGCGCGCAGGACCGCGTCGCGCTCCACATGCGCCTCGACGCGCACCGCCGGATGCAGCCGGGCGAAGCGCGCGAGCACCGCCGGGAGCCCGGCTTCGGAAACGTCCTGCGGCAGGCCGAGGCGGACCCATCCCGTGAGTGCCGGCGCGGCGACCGCGCTGACCGCCGCGTCGTTGAGATCGAGCATCCGGCGGGCGTAGCCCAGCAGCATCTCGCCCGGCTCGGTCAGCGCGAGGCCCCGGCCGTTCCGGCGCAGCAGCGGGCAGCCGACCTGATCCTCCAGCTTGCGCAGCTGCAGGCTGATCGCCGAGGGCGAGCGGCCCAGCCGCGCGGCGGCCTTGGCGAAGCTGCCGAGATCGATCCCGGTCACGAAGGTGCGCAGCACGTCCATGTCGAGATTCACCGGGAGCGCGGCCATCGTTGAGTTTTCCAAAACCGTTGCTTCAGAACTACGCGATTTTCGCAACGATGCTGCGCGACTAACCCTGTCGGCGTCAACGGCGGATCGGTCGCCGGACACGGGAGGAGAACCCCCAATGCCCTTCGTCACCCTCAAGGTCGCCGGCCCTGCCCTCGCGCCCGGCCTCGTCGCGGAGCTTCAGCAATCGATCACCGCGCTGATGGCGGAGGTGCTCGGCAAGCGGGCCGATTTCACCGCGTTCCTGATCGAGCCCTCGGCTCCCGGACACTGGGCCGTGGCGGGCGCGGCGGTCGAGGCGGCGGCCCATCTCAAGGCGAAGGTGACGCAGGGCACCAACACGGCGGAGGAGAAGGCGCGGTTCGTGGCCGAGGCGCATGCCTTGCTGGTGCGCCTGCTGCCCGGGCCGCTGCCGCTGGCGACCTACGTCGTCGTGCACGAGGTGGCGGCGGAGGCCTGGGGCTACGGGGGCCTTACCCAGGCGCAGCGGGCGCGGGACGCCGCCGGGGGTAGAACGGCGACGGCGTGAGAGATTCTCGGCATACCCTCCGGCACACGTCCCTGGCATCCTGACACGGCCGGGCGGCGGACAGGCGGGGGCGGAACGGGCGAATGGCGGCGGGTTCCTTGTTCCTGCTCTACGCCGCCCTCTACGGCGGGTACGGTGCGCTCTCGCCGTTCCTGCCGCCCTTCCTCGAAGCCCGCGGGCTCGACGCGAGCGAGATCGGAACCCTGCTCGCCGCGGCGATGCTGGTGCGCCTCGCCGCCGGGCCGATCCTCGGACGGCTCGCCGACCGGCGCGGAGCCGTGCGCGGCTTCCTCGCGGCGGGACTGGCCCTTGCGGCGGGGCTGACCCTGGCCTTTCTCGCCGGGTCCGGCTTTCCCGTTCTGCTGACGATCGCGCTCGGGCAGGCGGTGGCGACGGCCCCGCTGGCGCCGCTCGCCGACGCGGTGGCGCTGGCCGGAGGCCGCGACGGAGCCGCCTATGGCCGCATCCGCGGCGCCGGATCGGCCGCCTTCATCGCCACCACGGTTCTGACCGGCTTCCTGGTCGGACCGTTCGGCCACGGTATCGGGCTTCTGCTTTGCGCCGGCCTGTTCGGCGCGGCAGCGCTGGTGACGCTGCAGCTTCCGGCGGCCTCCGGGCCACGATCTCTGCGCGGCGAGAGCGGGCAGGAGGGGCCGGACGAGGGCGGATTTCGCCTCCTCGTCGCGGATCCCCGCTTCCGGCGCCTCGTGCTCGCCGCTGCCCTGGTGATCGGCGCGCACGCCATGCACGATGCCTTCGCGGTCATCGTCTGGCAGGGCGCGGGGATTGGGCCGCGGGCGGCCGGATTGCTCTGGGCCGAGGCGGTCGCCGCCGAGGTCGTCGTCTTCCTCTGGTTCGGACCGCGTCTCGTAGCACGGATGGGGCCGCCCCGGGCGCTGGCACTCGCCGCCCTGGCGGGCGCCCTGCGTTGGGCCGTTCAGGCGCAGACCGCGTGGCTGCCGGCACTGGCCGTCATCCAGCTTCTGCACGGGATCACCTTCGCGCTTCTGCACCTCGCCTGCCTGCGCCTGATCGTGGAGGCCGTACCGGAAGCGCGCCGCGCCACGGCTTTGACACTCTACGGCACCTTCGGCCTCGGGCTCGCCTCCGCGCTGATGACGCTGATCGCCGGGCCCCTCTATGGCGCCCTCGGCATGAAGGGGTTCTGGGTCATGGCCGCCGTCAGCCTGTCGGCGTTGCCGGTTGCGCGCGCGCTCGCGAGAATCCGATAAGGAGAGCCGCCCGCATTCGCCTTCGCGGCGCGGGACATATATAGAACATTCAAGGCAGCCACGATGATTCCATGCCCGCCGTCGCCGACATCCTGATCCCTCTCGCCCTCGACACCGCCTACAGCTACGCGGTGCCGGCCGGTCTCGTGCTGGCCGAGGGCGACATCGTGCAGGTGCCGCTGGGGCCGCGCGAGACCATCGGCGTGGTTTGGGGCCTGGACGAGCGGGCCTCGGGCGGGAACCTGCGCCCGGTCACGGGCAAGGTCGAGGCGCCCCCGCTCTCGGATGCCCTGCGCAAGCTGGTCGATTGGCTCGCCCGCTACACCCTGGCGCCGAAGGGCTCGGCGCTCGCCATGGCCCTGCGGCTGCCCGACGAGACGGCCCGCAACGAGGCGCCGCGGGTCGGCGTGCGCGCCGCGGGCAAGCCCCCGGCCCGGCCCACGGTCGCCCGCGGCAAGGTGATGGCGGTGGCCGCCGACGGGGCGCTGCGCGGCAAGAGCGCGCTCGCCAAGGAGGCCGGCGTGTCGCTCAGCGTCGTCGATGGGCTGATCGACGACGGCGCGCTGGAGACGGTGGCGCTGATGCCCGAGCCCGTCGCCCTGCCGCCCGACCCGGATCATCCGCGGGTGCCGCTGTCGGAATCGCAGGATGCGGCGGTGCAGGCTCTGATCGCCCCCTCCCCCGCCGGCAGTCCCACCGGTGAGACGGTGCTGCTCGAAGGCGTGACCGGGTCCGGCAAGACGGAGGTCTATTTCGAGGCGGTCGCCGAATGCGTGCGGCAGGGGCGGCAGGCGCTCGTGCTGATGCCGGAGATCGCGCTGACGGCGCAGTTCCTCGACCGCTTCGCCGGACGCTTCGGCGTGCGGCCGGCGACTTGGCATTCCGGCATCGGGGGAAAGCGCCGCGAACGGCTGCGGGCAGGCGTCGCCGCGGGCGAGGTCTCGGTAGTGGTCGGCGCCCGCTCGGCCCTGTTCCTGCCGTTCCGGAATCTGGGCCTGATCGTGGTCGATGAGGAGCACGAATCCGCCTACAAGCAGGAGGACGGGGTGCATTACCACGCCCGCGACATGGCGGTGGTGCGCGGCAAGATCGAGGGCTGCCCAGTCGTGCTCGCCTCGGCCACGCCCTCGATCGAATCGCGGGTCAACGCCCAGAGCGGACGCTACCGCCACGTCTCCCTGCCCGGTCGCTTCGGCGGGCGGCCGCTGCCCGACATCGCCGCGATCGACATGCGCCTCGACAAGCCGGAGCGCGGACGCTTCCTGTCGCCGCCGATGGTGAATGCGGTCAAGAGCACGCTGGCCGCGGGCGAGCAGGCACTGCTGTTCCTCAACCGCCGGGGCTACGCGCCGCTTACCCTGTGCCGGGCCTGCGGCCACCGCTACCAGTGCCGCAACTGCTCGACTTGGCTGGTGGAACATCGCTTCCGCCGGGCGCTCGTCTGCCACCAATGCGGCTATGCCGAGCGCAAGCCCGAGGCTTGCACCGAGTGCGGCGCCTTCGACCATCTCACCCCCTGCGGACCCGGGGTCGAGCGGATCGCCGAGGAGGTCACGGAGCTGTTTCCCGAGCAGCGCGTCGTCGTGCTGTCGAGCGACTTTCCCGGCGGGGCCGAGCGCCTGCGGCAAGAGTTGGAGACCGTCGCGGCGGGCGATTGCGACATCGTCATCGGCACGCAGCTCGTCGCCAAGGGCCACAACTTCCCGCACCTGACCCTCGTCGGCGTGCTCGACGCCGATATCGGCCTCACCTCCGGCGATCCCCGGGCGGCCGAGCGCACCTTCCAGCTGCTCCAGCAGGTGACGGGCCGCGCCGGACGTGGCGAGCGGCCGGGCCGTGCTCTGGTGCAGACCTATCAGCCCGAGCACCCCGTCATCGCCGCCCTGCTCTCGGGGGATGCCGAGCGCTTCTACGAGGAGGAGATCTGGGCCCGCGAGGTGGCGGGACTGCCGCCGTTCGGGCGGCTCGCGGCGCTGATCGTCTCAGGCGAGGAGCGGGAGAAGGCCGAGGCGCACGGTCAGGCGCTGGCGCGGGTCGCCGAGCCGCCGGCCGGCGTCTCCGTGCTGGGGCCGGCCGAGGCGCCGCTCGCCCTGGTGCGCGGGCGCTGGCGCTTCCGGCTCCTGGTGAAGACCGAACGCGGCATCGACGTGCAGAGCTACCTGCGCGACTGGCTGGCGCGGGGGCCGAAGCCGCGGGGGAATCTCAAGGTCGCAATCGACGTGGACCCGCAGAGTTTCCTATAGTCACGCCACCCGCCGTCCGCCGGCGCGGGGCGTGTTCCACGGCCGGCGTCATCCAAAGGAGCGTCGAGCTGTGCTGAGCTACGAGAAGAAGCCCGATTCCGCGATCGCCGAGATCGTGGTCGATGGGAAGATCTCCGACGAGGAGATGAACACGGTCATGACCGCGATGAAGGCCGACCTCGACAAGGGCGGCCGGCTCAAGCTCCTGGAGGACATCCGCAGTTTCGAGGGCATGGAGCCGGCGGCCTTTTTCAAGGACCCCCGCTTCGGGATCTCGATGATGAAGGGCGTGAGCCACGTGGCGCTGGTCACCGACGCGACCTGGCTGCGGGCGGTGGCCGAGACGTTCGGCTTCGTCTCGCCGGTGCAGATCAAGGTGTTCGAGCGCGCGCGCATCGCCGAGGCGCGGGCCTGGCTCGAAGCGGGCGTCTGATCCCGCCGCGATTTGAGCCGACGAAAAAGGGCGGGTCCCGCCGGGCCCGCCCTTTTCTATCCTGGAGCGTGCGACGTCCTATTCGGCGGAGGCCGTGCGGACGGTGCTGCGGCGGGCCGTCCAATGGCCGGTGCAGAGACCGCCCGAAACCCGCCAAGTGCCGGAGCCCGAGCGGGCCTGGAGCCGGCCCGAGGCCGTGCCGCTGGCCGCCGACGTGGCGACATTGAGACCCACGCCGCCGTCGGTTCCGACGCGACCGGTGACAGTGGTGCCGACGGAGGCCGCGTTCGTGATCGGACGGACCTGCCCGTCCCGAACCACCAGGGTATGACTGTACTGCGCGTCGCAGAGCCCGCTCTCGGTCACGAGTTGAACCGACCACGTCCCGTCGAAGTCTCCCGCCACGGCCGGCGAGGCGAGCGCGGCGGCCAGAGCGGCGGCGAGGGCGAGTTTGGGCATGCGTCATCCAGCTCAGCGACGAGGACAAGGTGGAGGAAGCGCCGTCGCCCGCGCTCCGTACCGTCGTTCTGTGAGATGTCCGCACCATACCCGAACAAGAGGCGAGAATATGACGGCCGCCGATGGCAGGGCTTCCGACAAATCACGACTGTTCGAGGAACAATTTACGCGTAGGGCCTGAAGAAGTTCCGCGAGATGTGACTTTTCAGCACGGAACTGTTGCAAGCGCAGCCTTAAGCCAGGCTGAACGGCACAGCTTATCTAACTGGAAGCAGCCGGGGCCACGCGCTGGTCGAGCGTGAGATTGTCTTCAACGGGAAACGAGCGGGCGGCACCGCGACGGCCGGATCGATCACGGCGGCCGGCAGGGCGAGCGTTTCTGCGGAGCCTCGCATCAAGGCCGACGGCTGGTCGGCGGCGTGCGGCGTCTCGACGAGCGATTGCCTCAAGGGAGAAAGAGAGGTCGACCCCGCGTTCAGGCGGAGGGTTCGGCGAGCCGTGCCCGGTGGCGGTCGAGGGCGTCGAGCAGGACCGGCATGAAGGCGGAGGAGCCGTCGAGCCCGGCCACGCCGCGGTCGAGCCGGCCCAGGGCCTGCACTTGCGCGTCGAGCCCCTGGAACGGCGCGAGATAGGCCCAGATCGCCTCGTCGGCCTCACCGACATTGGCCGGCTGCTCCGATGCCAGCAGGGCCGAGAAGATGTCGAGGGTCGTCTCCAGGTTCGCCACGTCGCGTCCTTCCGGGTGCGAGGGATGATGCGGGCGGCGCCGGACGAGCCGGCACCGCCCGTGGAATCAGTGCGTGCGCGGCGCGTCGCTTCTGCCGGCCTCGTCGCGGCGGTGGTGACGATCTTGCTCGCCACCGCCGCCGGAGACCTTGGAATGGGAGCCGTTGGTCGCCGCGTTCGGCGCCGGACCCCGGCCCTCGGTCGGGTCGGGCCGGTCGGGCCGCTGGTGGCTGCTGCCGGGACCGCCATGATGGCGGTCGGCGGCGGGCGTCTTGCTGGAGGTGCTCATCGATCCTGCTGATGTCCCTGATGCGTGGTGTTGACCTTCGAATTGCCGGCCTGCCCGGTCTTGTCGGGATCGTTCGGGGTGGCCTTGGTCGTGTCCTTGGGCGCGGACTCGGCACTGCCGGGTCCCTTGTCGGAGCGATTGGCCGGCGGCACCGGCGGTGGCTTGGTCGACATGGGATCTCTCCTCGGTTCGGGGGATCGGATCAGCGGTGGCGATGACCGCCGATGAGGCTCGCCGCGGCGGCGAGCCCGACGCCGGCGACGACCGCCGCCGTCGTCAGGGGATGGAGCGCGCTGCGGGTGTAGAAGCTGCGGCGCATCACGGTGCCCGGATGGTCCCCGGCGGTGCGGCCGCCCTCGCCGGGGCGGTCGAGCGAGCCGGCGGGATGCCGGGCGGGCTCGTCGCGCATCTGCTGGCCGGTCATGGTCGTGCCGACGCGATCGAAGACGCGGGGCGCCACGGCCTGTGCCGCGCTCATGATGCGCCCGCCGCCGCCGATATAGATGTCGCGGCGGGGATGTTCGGCCGCATGGACGATCGCTTCGGCGACCTCCTCCGTACGGTAGACCGGCGGGGGCAGCTTGGGCTCGCGGTCGGTGTAGTTTCGGGCATGCGCCGGGAAGGGCGTGTCGATCGCCGCCGGCTTGATGAGCGTGACCGCGACCGGGGCGCCCTCTTCCTTCAGCTCGATCCGCAGGGAATCGGTGAAGCCTTTGATGGCGTGCTTGCTCGCGCTGTACATGCCCTGCAGCGGGAAGGGGACGTCCGAGGCGACGCTGCCCAGGTTGATCAGGGTGCCCCCGGATGCCTTCAGGTGCGGAAGCGCGGCGATCGAACCGTAGACCACGCCCCAGAAGTTGACATCGAACAGGCGGCGGTGGTCGGCATCCTCGACCTCTTCCAGCCGGCCGATGATCGAGAGTCCGGCATCGTTGACCCAGGTGTCGATGCGGCCGTGGCGCTCGACCGCCGCGCGCGCGAGCGTCTCGACCTGGGAGCGGTCCGAGACGTCGGTGGCGACGTGGAACGCCTCGCCCCCGTCCCGCTCGATCTCGCGGCAGATCGCAGCCAGGGCTTCCCCGTTGCGGGAGGCGAGCACCACCCGGGCGCCGCGCCGGGCGGCGAGGCGCGCCGTGGCGAGGCCGATCCCGCTCGAGGCTCCGGTGATGACGATGACCTGCCGGTCGAGCGGCTTCTTGCGGGCGCTCGGCATGCTCTTCTCCTCGGATGACGGGCGCAGGAAGGAACCGGCGGACGGTGGGGCGCGGTCCGCCGGCGCGGCTCGGGTCTCACAGGGGGAACCCGGCCGTTCACGGCGAAGTTTCCGCCGCCTCAGGACGGCCAGGCGTCGAGGATCTCGGCGGTCGGGGCCGTCTCGATCTGTTCACCGAAGCGGCTCTGATAGAGGAACATCATCGCGTCGTAGGTCTGGTCGGCGGAGGAGCAGACCGCATCGCAGGCCACGATCACGCGGTAGCCGCGATCGACCGCCCCGAGGATGCTGGCCAGCACGCAGACATCCGTCTCGCCCCCGGTGACGACGAGGGTGTCGATCGCCTCCGCCCTCAGGACCTGCTCCAGTTCGGGCTCCATCCAGGGGGAGTAGACGCGCTTGTCGACGACGCGGGCCGGAGGCACGAACCGGCTCAGGCTCGGCAGCAGGTCCACCATCTCGTGCCCGAGGGCCTTCAGCGTCATGCTGGGCCAGTGCTCGTAGTAGCGCCGCCACGCGCCCACGGCTTCGTCCGGCGAGGCGGGGCAGACGAACCGGGTGAACACGGTCCGCTGCGGGTGCGCCGCCGTGATCCGCTCCAGATTCGGCAGGATCCGGGCGAGCCAGGGCGTGTGCCAGTCGGTCTCCTCGGCAAACATCCGCTGCGCGTCGACGCAGAGATGAGCGGCCTTTGAGCCCAATCCGCCGAACTTCAAACCGTCTCTGCCCGCCATGGCCCGCTCCGATCTCCTCTCCCGCGCGTCCGTTCTCAGTTCGGGTGAAAGACCACCTTCACGCAGCCATCCTTCTTGTCGCGGAACGTCTTGTAGAGATCGGGCCCGTCCGCGAGATCCGCGGAGCGGTGGGTGATCAGCGAGGCGGTGTCGAACCGGCCCTCTTGGATCAGCTTGGTCAGCGGTTCGAGGTAGCGCTTCACATGGGTCTGGCCGCTCTTCAGGGTCAGGCCCTTCTGCACGATCGAGCCCATGTTCACGGGGATCGGACCGCCATAGACGCCGGGCACCGAGACGATGCCGCAGGGCCGCACCGCCTTGATCGCCTCGGTCAGGGCATAGGGCCGCTCGGTCGAGGTCAGCTTCTCTTGGAGCGTCGAGATCACGCTGGAGAAGCCGTGGCCGGCGCTGGCCTCCATGCCGACGCAGTCGATCACCCCATCCGCACCCTCGCCGCGGCTGATCTCCTTGATGCGCTCGAACACGTCCTCCTTGGCGAAGTCGATGATGTCGGTCGCGCCGTACTTGGTCGCCAGGGCAAGACGCTCCGGCACCGTGTCGATGGCGATGATGCGCTCGGCGCCCATGATCTTGGCCGACTGGATCGCGAACAGGCCGACGGGCCCCGCGCCCCAGACGGCGATGATCTCGCCGCCCTGGATCTCGCAATGCTCGGCGCCCTGCCAGCCCGTCGGCAGGATGTCGGTGAGGAACAGGACCTGCTCGTCCTCCATGCCGTCGGGCACCTTCATCGGGGCCACGTCGGCCATCGGCACGCGCACGTACTCGGCTTGCCCCCCGGCGTATCCGCCGGTGATGTGCGAATAGCCGAACAGGCCGGCGGTGGTGTAGCCGAACTGCGCGGCGGCCATCTCGGCATTGCGGTTCGAGCGCTGGCAGACCGACCAGTTGCCGAGCCGGCACTGGCGGCACTCGCCGCAATTGATGTTGAAGGGCACGACGATGCGGTCGCCCTTCTTGAACTTGGTGAAGCCCGGCGCGGTCTCGACCACCTCGCCCATGAACTCGTGGCCGAGCACGTCGCCCGACTGCATGGTCGGCATCTGACCGTCCATGAGGTGGAGATCCGAGCCGCAGATGGCGCAGGACGTCACCTTGATGATGACGTCGCGCGAATCCTCGATCTGCGGATCGGGCACCGTGTCGCAGCGGATGTCGCCCTTGCCGTGCCAGCACAGTGCTTTCATCAGACGTCCTTGGAAGCTCGGAAGGCGGTGCTCATGGCAGCATCGCCGGAGGGCAACCCCGGCTGCGTACGGCCAAGTTCCCGCCTCGCGCCGCGTCCGGGTGCCCGACGCGCAGGCCGGCCTCAGAGCTTGATGCCGATCCTCTGGTTGAGGCGGGTGACGACCCAGACCGTGCCGATCGCCACGCACACGCCCCAGCCGACCTCCACCACCCGCGAGCCCGCCATGAGCTCCACCGACCCGACATGGGGCACGAGCAGGATGATGGTGGCGGTGATGCCGGCCAGCCGGCAGGCGCTGGCGACGTTGAAGAGCCAGCAGGCCAGCGTCGCCAGCACCACGGCGGCGGCGTAGGTCGGCAGCGACGGGCCGAGGCCGAGATAGGCGCCGAGCCCGACGACCCCGCCGATCGTGGCGCCGGTGAACTGATCGCGGGCGGTGGAGCGGGTCGCGCCGAACTCGGTCTGCGCGACGGCGACCGCGGTGATCGCCGCCCAGAATCCCTCGCGCAGGCCGAGCAGCTGCGTCGGCAGGTAGGCGATGATGGCCGCCGCCGCCGACATCACGCCGTGGGCGAGCCCGCCCGAGAAGCGGCGCCGCAGCGGCAGGCGCTTGCGCAGCCGCGTGACCTGATCGCCCAGCCAGCGAATGCGGCTGGTGTCGCGATCGGCCTGGCGCGTCTCCTCGCGCGTCGCTGCGGCGGCCTCGGCCCGCACGGCGTCCTCGACCGCCTCCTCCGCACGCCGCTCGCCCTGCGCCCCCACCGAATCCCGTTCGGCTCGCATTCGCTCTTCCTTCGTCCCTGCCCTCGCCCGCGGACCGATGCTCGGTTGCAGGCGCCCGCATCAACGCGCGTCGCGGCTGCAAATCGCGCGCGGGCCGCAGGAAAATTCGGCCGAACCGCTCCGGCGCACCGGGGTTGTCCGGGCACGCCCCCACAATCCCCGACACGCGAAGCGCCGGAACCCGAGCCGATGGAATCCTTTCCGAAGCCCCCCTTCCTCGACCAGCCCCAGCCGATGCCCGGCCGCACTGCCGCGATGGACCCAAGGCCGGACCACGGCGAGACGAGCTACCGGGGATGCGGGCGTCTGGAGGGCAAGAAGGCCATCGTGACGGGCGGCGATTCCGGATCGGCCGGGCCGTGGCCCTCGCCTTCGCCCGCGAGGGCGCGGACGTGCTGATCTCCTATCTCGACGAGGAGGAGGACGCCGCCGAGACGCGCCGCCTGATCGAGGAGGCCGGCCGCAAGGCGGTGCTGGTGCCGGGCGATATCGGTGACGCCGCCCATTGCCGACAGATCGTCGAGCGGGCGGTCGAGGCGTTCGGGCGCGTCGACGTGCTCGTCAACAACGCCGCGCATCAGGCGACCTTCGGCGCTCCGGAGGAGATCTCGGACGAGGAGTGGGAGACGACGTTTCGCGTGAACATCCACGCGATGTTCTACCTGACCAAGGCCGTGCTCCCGCACATGCGCGAGGGCTCGTCCATCATCAACACGACCTCGGTCAACGCCGACGCGCCGAGCCCGCAGCTGCTGGCCTACGCCACCACCAAGGGCGCCATCCAGAACTACACCGGCGGCCTCGCGCAGATGCTGGCCGAGCGGGGCATCCGCGTGAACTGCGTCGCCCCGGGTCCGATCTGGACGCCGCTGATCCCCTCGACCATGCCGGCCGAGAAGGTGAAGCAGTTCGGCTCCCAGGTGCCGATGAAGCGACCGGGCCAGCCCAAGGAACTCGCGCCGATCTACGTCATGCTCGCCTCCGACGAGTCGAGCTACGTCTCCGGCGCCACCGTGGCGGTGACCGGCGGCAAGCCGATCATCTGATGTTTCGCCGAACCCGAACGGATGCCTCCGCTCTGCGGAGGCCGGACGCTTTGACCGGGAGCCGATCGTGAGAAACCTGCACGGCGCCGTCGTCGTCATCGCCGGCGCCTCGAGCGGCATCGGCCGCGCCGCCGCCCTCGCCTTCGCCCGCGCGGGCGCCCACGTCGTCGCCGCCGCCCGGCGCCGCGAGCCGCTGGAGCGGCTCGCGCAGGAATGCGCGCGGCTCGGCCCCGCGGCCCTGGCCGTTCCGACGGACGTGACCGATCCGCAGGCGGTCGAGGCCCTGGCGCGGGTGGCGGAGGAGCGCTTCGGGCGCATCGACGCCTGGATCAACAATGCCGGCACCGGCGTGTTCGGCCCGTTCCAGGACGCGCCGCTCGATCTGCATCGCCGCACGATCGAGGTGAACCTGCTCGGCACGATCCACGGCGCCTACGCCGTCCTGCCCCGCTTCCTCGAGCGGGAGCGCGGCGTCCTCGTCAACATGGTCTCGCTCGGCGGCTGGGCGCCGGCGCCGTTCGCGGCGGCCTACACGGCGAGCAAGTTCGGCCTGCGCGGCTTCACGGCGAGTCTGCGCCAGGAACTGCGGCGCTTTCCCCATATCCATGTCTGCGCGGTGTTTCCGGCGATGGTCGACACCCCGGGCTTCGTGCACGGCGCCAACGTTTCGGGCCGCACCCTCGACCCCGGCCCGATGCTCTACGCCCCCGAGGAGGTGGCCGAGACCTTGGTCCACGTGGTGCGCCATCCCCGCGACGAGATCGCGGTGGGCTGGCCGGCCCGCGCGGCGCAGGCCGCCTACGCCTTGATGCCGGGTCCGACGGAGCACCTGATGGGCATGGCCCTCCACAGGGCGCTCGACCGGGCGAGTCCCGCTCCCATCACGCACGGGGCGCTGCGCGCACCGGTCGCGGAGGGCACCGCGGCGCGCGGCGGCTGGCTCGCGCGCAAGGGCTTGCCCCCGGCCTCCACCTTGAGCGGGATCGGCCTTGCCGTTGCAGGTGCGGGGGTCGCGCTCGCGCTGAGCCACCGCCTCGGCCGAAGGCATCGGTCGCCGGAACGGTGAACGGAGACGGCGCGAAGAAAACCCCCGGTTAAGCCTAAGCCCCTATCACCGGCCCATCGAGCCTGGTGATGAAAGGAGCGCCGATGACCAGGGACCAACTCGCGACCGAACTGAAGCGCATGGCCTCCTCGCAGGTCAGCGACATCGAGCGCGCGGTCAAGGCGGGCCACAAGACCATCGCCCTGAACGAACTGGCCGACCTCGACCGTCAGCTCAAGGCGCTGGCCGCAGCGCTCAAGGCCAAGCCCGTCATCCGCGCCTGAGCGGGTGACGAAACCGGACGGCGCCGCCGCGCCGCCTGCAACGGCCCCCGCCCCAGGGCGGAGGCCGCCGCAGACCGGACCGACTCAGCGGTCCCGGCTCAAGAGGAGCAGCCAGCCGACCCCAAGCATCGCCACGGTCAGGCCGATGATGACGAAGACCGGCGTGCCGAGATCGATGAGGCGCGGGGCAAGCTGCGTGGCGAAGGCCGCCACCACGAGGCCGACCGCGACCCGCGCGGCACCCCGCTCGATGCCGCGCACCAGCTTGTCCATCCCCTTCAGCTCGATCTCGACGGTGACGCGCCCCTGCTTCAGGCGCACCAGCATGAGATGGATCAGGGTCGGCAGCTCGGAGGCCGCCCCGTAGAGGCCGGTCCCGAGCGACTCGGCCTTGCGCATCAGCCCGCGCAGGGAGAATTGCGAGCGCATGCTCGCCCGCACGGTGGGCCCGGCGGCGGCGAACAGGTCGAAGCCCGGATCGAGTTGGCGCATCACGCCGTCGGCGGTCACCAGCCCCTTGAACAGGATCGCGAGGTCGGTCGGCATCGCGAGGTCGTTCTCGCGGGCCATGGTCATGAAGTCGGTGAGCACGAGCCCGAGATTGAGCGGGATCGAGGAATGGGCCTGGACGAAGTTCTGGGCGGATTGCTCCAGCTTGCTCAGATCTGGGTTCGAGGTGCCGGTCCAGTCCAGCAGCGTGGCCATCAGGCCGTCGACATCCTGCTTGAGCATGGAGCCGATCAGCACGAGGAGCTGCTGGCGCCGCTTCTGCGACAGGCGCCCGACGATGCCGAAATCGATGAAGCCGATCCGGTTGCCGGGCAGGATCAGCAGGTTTCCCGGGTGCGGGTCGGCGTGGAACACGCCCTCGATCAGGGCCATGCGCAGGAAGGCGTCGCAGCCCTTCTGCGCCAGCGCCTTCTTGTCCGCCCCCATCGTGCGCAGGGCGGCGGCGTCGTTGGGCGAGATGCCGTGGATGAATTCCTGAACGAGCACCCGCTCGGAACACCACTCCCAGAAGATCTTCGGGATGACGATGTCGTCGCGGCCCGCGAAGATCTCGGCGATCATCTCGCAGTTGCGGGCCTCGTTGAGCAGGTCGAGCTCGCCGTTGAGGCCGTTGGCGAGGTGGCGCATCTGCTCCTGAGGCTGGTAGCGGGCCATCTCGGGCCACTCCGCCTCGACGATGCGGGCCCCGTGCGCCATCAGCCGAAGGTCAGCCTCGATGACCTTGCGCAGGCCCGGCCGCAGCACCTTGACCACGACCTCCTCGCCGGAATGCAGGCGGGCGCGGTAGACCTGGGCGATCGAGGCGGACGCGATCGGGTTGAGATCGAACTCGGCGAAGACCTCCTCCGGCGGCGCGCCGAGATCGGCCTCGAGCTGCGGCCCGATCAGGGCCCACGGCACCGGCTTCACTTGGCTGTGCAGCTTCTCCAGCTCGTCGGTCCAGACCGGCGAGAGCAGGTCCGGGCGGCTCGCCAGGATCTGGCCGAACTTGATGAAGGTCGGTCCCAGCGTCTCGATGGCGCGGCGCAGGCGCTCGGGCTGGGACAGGCGCGCGACATCGACCCGCGGCGTGCGGCGGGGGATGAGCGGGATGTTGTGCAGGCCGAGCCGGTCGACGACCTTGGTCAGGCCGAACCCGATCAGGACCGAGGCGATCTCCGAGAGGCGCTGACGGTCGCGTGCGGCGACGAAGGCGGTTTTGAGCATGGCGGTCTTGCCTGTCGCGCGAAGCGTCGGCCGCGGCAAGACCGAAGAGGCCCTCGCCCGGGTCTTTCGCAATGATCAGGGCATGGGGCTTTTTTAGGATGCGGTCCGCATCCCGGCCGATCAGGGGACCGCCGCCTCGGCGCGAACGTCGACGACGAGGCCCGTCGGCTCGGAGGTGCTCGCGGGAACCGTGCGTAGGATTCCCGGAACGTCCGCCCCCTCGACACCGAAGCGGGCCCAGGCCGCGTGGCAGCGGCGATGATCCGCATCGGCCAGGAAGTAGCGCTCCTGCTCGTCCAGCAAGGTCTCGTAGACGGCGGCGCGGACGCCGTGCACCTCGCCGACATAGAGCTGGTAGATCCGGCTCCAGAAGGTCTCGTCGAGTTCCCACTCGCACTGGCCCGCCGCCTTCATCATCGCGAGCTTGCGCAGGCTCTGCCGCTCGGCATGCGGCATGACGAGGAAGCCGTAGCGCGCCTTCAAGGCCCGGCCCCCGACGGCGTAGCCCTCCTCGCTGGACAGCGCCCAACCGAGATAGCCGCCCACACCTCCCGCGAGCAGAACGGCCGTCAGAAGAAGCGCGCGAAAGGCCGTCATGGCTTGCCCCCGGGTTGAGGCGCCTATCGTCATGCCAAGATGGGCCGCATCAAGGTCGAGCCGCGCGGGGCAGCCCTGCGGACTCTTCGGAGCCGGGACGCGAGCGGCACCGGATGGCGACGGTGTCCCCGGCTCGGGCCCCTCTCCCGGCCGTCGTCGCAGCGGATGTGTTCCAGGTCCATCGCGCCGACCCGCACCCGAACGACGCCCGGCTGTCGGTTCGTCCCGGGATCATCCGTCGCTCTTCGCAGCTGCAGAGCGATGCCTGCCCTCCCCGCAACGTCATCTGCCGGCCCTGAGCGCGAACGCTCGAAGCCTCCAACCTCGATCGTCACATCACGGGCGGGAACCCAACATCGGCTGAGAACTGTGAGCACACCTGTTTTGGTGGCATGACAAATGCAGAGCATTCAGCAAACAGAGCCGTGCAGGTCATCAGTTCCTTCACCCCGCTGGCATTGATGTCGTGCCGGTCGTCGGCGTCTTGCCTCCCGACTCATCGTTGGTGTTCGAGCGTGCCCAACATCGCCTCAGAATTTCCGTCCATCCCGCGAAGTAGTCCGGCCGGGAGACAAGGTCCGCTCGTCGTGATCGCGGAGGACGAGACGGCCATCCGGACGACGACCTGCGCCGCACTGGCTCGCGAGGGATTTCGTGTCATCGCCGCACCGACCTGCGACGAGGCCCTCACCTGTCTTCGCAGCAGACCTGACGTGCAGGTCTTGATCACGGATGTGATTACGCCGGGCCATGTCGATGGATACGAACTCGCACGCATCGTCAGCATGGAATTTCCGCATGTTGCCATTCTCATCACCTCCGCACAGAGCCAGCCGCGCTACGGGGACATCGTTCTCGGAGCGTGGTTTCTCGCAAAACCCGTTGACCTGAAGGTTCTGGGGCGTGTCGTCAGGGAATGCCTGGAGGCGTCCAGCCGGAAACGGATCGATTTTCACGACCGGCTTTCAGCAACCGGCGGAGAAGAAGGATATCGTGCGCCTGAATGAGCCCTCGCGTGAGCGTTCGACAACGTCTGTCCGTACCATCGATGGGGCGAACAGAGCCCAGGTTTGAAGCGCCGTCCGTCTGCCTTGAGGTCGTATTCCAGCCCGCGTTTCGCCCGAGCCGGGCCTGCCCCCTGAGGGTCCCGGCCGGTGCGGTGCCCCAAACCGAAGGAACCCTGATCACGTGCGCGAATCGTCCTCTCTCATCCGCCCCGTGATCCTCTGTGGTGGCGCGGGCACGCGGCTTTGGCCGGCCTCGCGCGAGAGCATGCCCAAGCAGTTCGCCCGCCTCGTCGATCCGGACCAATCCACCTTCCAGGCCACCGCGCGCCGCGTCGCCGACCCCGGCCTGTTCGCCCGGCCCACCGTGATCGCGGCAGCCGAGTCGCGCTTCATCGTTGCCGAACAGCTCGTGCAGGCGGGGCTCTCCGCCGACATCATCCTCGAACCGCAGGGGCGCGACTCGGCCGCTGCCGTAGCGGTCGCAGCCCTCCACGGTGCCCGCACCGATCCGCAGGCGCTCGTGCTGATCATGGCGGCCGACCACGTCATCGGCGACGCCGACGCCTTCCGCCGGGCGGTCGCAGCCGCCGCCGAGGGCGCGCGCGCCGGCTACACCATGACGCTCGGCATTGAGCCGACCCGGCCCGCCACCGATTACGGCTACATCCGCCGCGGCGCTCCGCTACCCACGGGCGAGGGCGGTGATCGAGCCGGCTGCGCGGTCGAGCGCTTCGTCGAGAAGCCGGACGCGGCCGGGGCCGAGCGGCTGATCGCCGAAGGAGCGCTGTGGAATTCCGGCTACTTCCTGTTTCGCGCCGACGTGATGATCGCCGAACTCGAAGCCTTCGCCCCGGACGTGCTCGCGGGCGCTCGAGCGGCGCTCCAGGCGGCGGCGACCGATCTCGACTTCGTGCGCCTCGACGCCGAGGCCTTCGGGCAAATCCCGAAGATCTCGATCGACTACGCGGTGATGGAGCGCACGACCCGCGCGGGTGTGCTGGCGGTCTCCTTCGCGTGGTCGGATGTCGGCACCTGGGATGCGGTCTGGCAGGTGCTGGAGCGCGATGCGCGGGGCAACGCCGTGCGCGGCCGGGTCGAGCTCGTGGAGACCACGGGCAGCCTCGTCCACAGCGAGGGCGAGGGGCTCACCACCGTGGTCGGGCTCGATGACGTGGTCGTGGTCGCCACCCCCGACGCGGTGCTCGTCGCCTCCAAGTCCCAGTCCGGCAAGGTCAAGGATCTCGTGAGCGTCCTGCGGGCGAAGGCGCATCCAGAGGCGGATGCCCATCGCCGGATGTACCGGCCCTGGGGCTGGTACCAGCGCATCGACATCGGCGAGCGCTTCCAGGTGAAGCGGATCATGGTGACGCCGGGCGGGCGGCTCTCGCTGCAGAAGCACTTCCACCGGGCCGAGCACTGGGTGGTGGTCAAGGGCACGGCCGAGGTGACGGTCGATGCGCGGGTGGTGCTGGTGCACGAGAACGAGGCGGTCTACCTGCCGATCGGCTCGATGCACCGGCTGACGAACCCCGGCAAGATCCCGCTCGAACTGATCGAGGTGCAGGTCGGCTCCTACACGGGCGAGGACGACATCATCCGCGTCGAGGACGTCTACGGACGCTGAGACCCGCCCCGGAGCGCCGATCGACTCCGCATGCCGCCCCCTCCCCGGCCGCGCCTGAAAAGCGGGCGATGACCGGTCGCGAACCGGGCGGCGCCTCCTGCTTTGCCCGCGGCCTCCGAGGCTGGCGCGACCTCGGTCTCTTCCGACCTGAAACCGGGCGTCGCATCACGCCCGCAAGCGGCGCATTTTGCAACGCAACACAGCCGGAAACACCAAGTATCGGTGGCATCCCGATCGACGCCTGAGCTGAAACAGGCAGCACATCGACTCGAATCGCGCCGAGTTCCGCTGCGCCGAAAACGATTCGGCAGGTTTCAGGCACCGCCCCCGGTTTCACCGACCACCGGCTCACCTCCGGAATTCGACGGACTTCGCTTCGGTGAACGCCGACGAACCTCCGAACACAGGATGGCAATCCGATTATTGGCTTGCCGCATGCCTACAAAAAACTCGTCAGGCTGAAAACTTGAGCAGCACTTGCTCGCGACCGGACTTGTCATGCTGCGCCGCAAAAGGCAAGCATAGTCCAGCGTGGTTAACGGTTTCTTTCGGGGATCTCGCCAATAAGGAGGCCTAGGTGTCGGATCAAAACCTGTTCCTGATCGGCCCGCGTTTGAAGAGGGCCTCCCTCCTCCCATCGGCCCTGCGCCCCCTGGGCGCGCGCCGAGCCGTCGATCGTGTGGTCAAGCGCGGGTTCGATCTGAGCACCGCCCTGATCGCGCTCGCCCTCCTGCTGCCCCTGCTCGTCCTCGTCGCCCTGGCGATCTGGGTGGCCGATGGCGGCTCGCCCTTCTACAGCCATCGGCGCCTCGGCCGCGCCCAGAAGACTTTCGGCTGCTTGAAGTTCCGCACGATGCGCATCGACAGCCAGGAGGCGCTGGCCCGCCACCTCGCGGAGAATCCGGCCGCCCTCGCCGAGTGGACGCTGACGCGCAAGCTCAAGGACGACCCGCGCATCACGCCGATCGGTCAGGTTCTGCGCAAGTCCAGCCTCGACGAGCTGCCGCAGCTCATCAATATCGTGCGGGGCGAGATGAGCATCGTCGGGCCGCGGCCGATCGTCGATGCGGAAATCGAAAAGTACGGCGATGCCGCCTCCGACTATTTCGCCGTGCGCCCGGGTCTCACCGGTGCCTGGCAGGTCAGCGGGCGCTCGGACACAACCTACGCGGAGCGCGTGCGTCTCGACCGCCAATACGTCGCGTCGCAGAGCTTTACCGGCGATATCCTGATTATCCTGCGCACGATCCCGGCCGTCTTCATGGTCAAGGGCTCCTACTAGTCTCGGGCGCGGGCGAAATCGGAATCCTGATATCGAGGCCGCCGGCCCCTTGAGCGGCGCCCGCGCGATCGGTCCCGTCAGGTCGCGCGGAGCGGGCCGGGTCACCTGCGGGCGCGACCATCCACGTCCTCGGCCTCTTGCCGAGCGGCCGAACGAGGGAGGCTGGCCCGCCGACGAGGGCTCTACCGCCCGCGAGCATCCCTTCCCGTAAAGCCCGGCCCCGGAGGCGCGTCATGCGTGTTGCGATCATCCATTACTGGCTCGTGGGCATGCGGGGCGGCGAGAAGGTCATCGAAGCGCTCGGGCGGATGTATCCCGAGGCCGACATCTTCACCCATGTGGTCGTGCCGGAGGCCCTGTCGGAGGATTTGCGCCGCCACACGATCCGCACCTCGTTCATCGCCAAGCTTCCGCGGGCGGCGCGGATGTACAAATCCTACCTGCCGCTGATGCCGCTGGCGCTGGAGCAGCTCGATCTCAGCGGATACGACCTGATCATCAGCAGCGAGTCGGGTCCGGCCAAGGGCATCATCCCGCCGGAGGGCGCAGTCCACCTCTGCTACTGCCATTCCCCGATGCGGTACATCTGGAACATGTACCACGAGTACCGGCGCAGTGCCGGACCGGTCGCGCGGGCCGCGATGCCGCTGCTGACCCATTATCTGCGGATCTGGGACGAGAGTTCGGCCGCGCGGGTGGACCGTTTCGTCGCCAATTCGAGCACGGTGGCCGGCCGCATCCGCCGGTACTACCGCCGGGACGCCGAGATCGTGCATCCGCCGGTCGATGTCGCCGCCTTCGCACCGGTCGGGCTGGAGGAGCTGGGCGACTACTATCTGATGGTCGGCGAACTCGTCCGCTACAAGCGGCCGGACATCGCCGTGCGTGCCTTCAACGCCTCGAAGCGGCGCCTCGTGGTAATCGGCGGCGGCGAGATGCTGGACGAGCTGCGTGCGCTCGCCGGTCCCACGGTGCAGATCCTCGGCTCACAACCCTTCGCCGTCCTGCGTCACCACTACGCCCGGGCCCTCGGCCTCATCTTCCCCGGCGAGGAGGATTTCGGGATCGTGCCGGTGGAGGCCATGGCGAGCGGCCGCCCGGTGATCGCCTACGGCCGCGGCGGCGCTACCGAGACGGTGGTGGACGGGCGCACCGGCGTCTTCTTCGACGAGCAGAGCGAGGATGCGCTGATCGACGCCGTCGCGCGTCTGGAGGGCCTCGCCCTCGACCCGGCCGAGATCGCCCTGCACGCGCGCCAGTTCAATCCCGCTCGGTTCGAGCGGCAGATGCGCCAAGCCGTCGCCGAGGCCTGGATGGACGCCTACGGCAAGCAGCCGCCCGATGCGGCGCCGGAGGCCGGCGCGCTCATTCCCCTGAGCCGCCGACGGCCCGCCTATGCGTGAACCTCGCACCCGCGGCGGGACGTGGCGGCGATGAGGAGCCCCCGCCTCCGCAGCGGCGCCGCGCCCCCGGCCCGCACGATCTGGGGCGGCGAGCGCCCCGAGTCCGAGGCCTCGGCCGGCATCGCCGCGACGCTGAGGCTGCTTCGGCGGAAGGCACCGTTCCTCGTGCTGTGGATCGGGGCCTTCGTCGTCCTCGGCGCCGTCTACGTGAAGCTGCTGCGGCCGGACTTCGTCGCCACGACGCAGGTTCTCCTGCAACCGCGCGTCATCATCAACGACGGCCCCGAGGACGTCCGGCACTTCCACCAATTCATGATCGACGGCGAGCAGTGCGAAACCGAGCTGCGCGTGCTGCGCTCGGAGCAATTGCTCTACCGCGTCTTCAAGATGCTGAACCTCGCCGAGGCGCCCGAGATCCGCAGCGGACCGGACGGGCTCTGGGCCTATGTCGGCGCCAAGATCCACCAGTTCGAGCGCCTCATCGGACCCGCCGACGACGGTGTCCCGGACTTCTACGCCTTCGCCGACCGGGTGCGCTCGCGCCGCCTCGGCCTGTCCTACGTGATCGAGATCTCCTACCGGGCCCACAGCGCCGAGCAGGCCGCCCGGGTCGTCAACGCCATCGCCGTGGCCTACGCCGCCCACCGCCTGCGCGGCGTGCTCGCCCGCGAGCAGCGCAGGGGCGTCTACCTCCAGAGCCGCCTGAAGAGCCTGCACACGCAGATCATCGCGGCCGATGCCGGCATCCGCTTCGGCATCATCCCCGACGGCGGCCTGCCCGATGCCGACATGCGCCTGCTCGGGCCCGCCACGCTGCCGCTGCGCAGCGCCTACCCGAAGCCGGGACCGCTGCTCGCCATGATGGCCGGACTCGGCGCGGTGAGCGGCCTGCTGATCGTGCTGCTGCCCCGGACCACGCCGTCGCGCGCCGTCCGAACGGCTCCCACCGCAAACCTGCCCGAACGCGCGAGGACCGCATGAGGACGCACGCCTACTTCCGGCGTCGCGGCGCGGCAGGCCTGGCCCTGGCCTTCCTGCTCACCGCCGGGATGGCCCGGGCCGGGGAGCCCTACCGGCTCGGCCCCCAGGACCAGCTCCAGGTCAAGGTCTCGGACCTGCGCGCCGGGACGGGCGAGGCCTACCAGTGGCAGGCCTTCACCGGTGAGTTCACGGTGGCGCCCTCCGGGCTGGTGGCCCTCCCGGTCGTCGGCGAGATCGAGGCCAGCGGACGCACGACGACGGAGGTCGCCGCCGATCTCGCGGAGCGGCTGCGGGCCAAGGCCGGCCTCGCCGCGAGGCCCGACGCCTCGGTCCAGATCGTGAAGTTCCGCCCGTTCTACGTGATGGGCAGCGTCGAGAAGCCCGGCGAGTACGAGTACCGGCCCCAGCTCAGCGTCCTGCAGGCGGTCAGCATCGCCGGCGGCATGCAGCGGGTACCCACCGACCTGCTGCTGCGCTTCACCCGCGAGGCCGTGCAGGCGCGCGGCGACCTGCAGGAGCTTTCGGCGACCCGCCTCGCCCTGATCGCGCGCCAAGCCCGGCTCGATGCGGAGATCAGGGAGACCCCGGTCACCTTCCCGGCCGAACTCCAGTCCCGCAGCAGCGAACCCGAGATCGCCCGCATCCTGCGCGAGGAGCGCCTGGCCCTCGACACGCGGCGGGCGGCGGTCGAGGCACAGGTCGTCAACCTCAAGCATTACAAGGACTTCCTGACCGAGCAGATCGGCTCCCTGACGGCCAAGGATGCCAAGACCGTCGATCAGCTCGAGATGATGAAGAGCGAACTCTCCCGCATCTCCGGCCTCGTGGCGAAGGGCCTCTCGGCGATGCCGCGGCAGATCGAGGCCTCGCAGACCATCGCGACCCTCGAATCAAACCGGCTCGACGTTCAGATCGCCGTGATCCGGGCACGGCAGGACATCTCCAAGGCCGATCGCGACATCCTCGACCTGAAGGATCAGCGCCGCAACGTCGCCCTGCAGGAATCGGCCGAGACGCGGATCAAGCTCAACGAGACCGAGGCGAAGCTCGAAGCGGCCCGCCACCTCCTGCGCCAAGCGGAGATCACCTCGCCCGCCGTCCTGGTCGCCAATTCCGACGCCTACGCCAAGCCGGACTATCTCATCCTGCGCCGCCGGGGGAACCGGGCCGAGACGCTGCCGGCCGACGAGGACGACCTGCTTCAGCCCGGCGACGTCGTGCGCGTGCAACCGCGGCTGGCCGCCCCGGACCCGTCCGCCGCGGTGCGCACGGGCGGCCCCCGCGTGCTGGCCGGGCAGGCGAGCGATGAGTGAGGCGCGCCCGTGAGCTGGCCTGCCGCCCTCCTGTGGATTCTGATCCTCGCGGCCGCGTTCTCGAACGGGCCGGGCCTGCTCTACCTGCTGATGATCTGCGGCGCCTTCGGCTCCCTGCAGATGCTGCCGGGAAGCGGCGGCGCGAATCTGCTGCCTCAATCGGCCTGCGCCGCGGTGTTCATCGGCAAGGTGATGATCCAGCCCGGCAACATCCGGCGCGGCATCGAGGCCGCCCTCGATCCGCAGCGCCTCGTCCTGTTCTCGGCCTTCCTCGTCTACGCGCTGTTCGGCGCCCTGGTGCTGCCGCGCCTGTTCTCCGGAATGATCGAGGTGGTGCCGGTCTCCGCCTTCCGCTTCGGCACGGACATCCTGAAGCCGGGCGCGGGCAACATCACCCAGTCCGGCTACATGGCGCTGTCCTACGCCGCGACGCTGGCCTTCACGATCATCGGTCAAACGGAGGCGGTTCGCGCGCATTATCGGCGCGCGCTGCTCTGCGCGGCCTGCGCACTCATCGCCACCGGCCTCGTCGACCTGATCACCTTCAGCCTCAACCTCGGTGCCGTCCTCGAACCCTTCCGCACCGCGACCTACGCGCTCCTGACGGATGTCGAGGCCGAGGGCGCCAAACGCGTGGTCGGCCTGATGCCGGAAGCCTCCAGCTACGGCACGGCCTGCGTCGGCGTGGCGGCGGCGCTCGTCTTCGCCCGGCCCCTCTACCGCGCCGGCAACGAGCAGCTTCTGGTGATGGCCGCGATCGGCGGCCTCGTGCTGATGACCATGCTCTCGACCTCGTCGACGGCCTATGTCGGGCTCGCGGTGTTCGGGCTGGTCTACGGCCTCGATCTTCTGGTGCGCATGCTCGACGCGGGCAATCCGCGCCGCGACCAGATCGGCATCGAAGTCGGCCTCATCGTGTTCGTCGCCTTCGCGGTCTTCGCGACCTTCGTGATCCAGCCGGCGCTGTTCGATCCGATCGTGGCGATGGTCGACAAGATGGTCTTCCAGAAGTCCAGTTCGGCCTCCTACGTCGAGCGCAGCCTGTGGAACCGGGTCGGCTGGCACGCCTTCTTGGATTCCGGGGGCCTCGGAGTTGGGCTCGGCTCGATCCGCGTCTCGAACTGGGCGATCTCGATCCTCGGCAGCACCGGCCTGTTCGGCGCGCTGCTGATGTTCGGCTTCATCGCGCAGCAACTCTTGGCCGCCCCGCGGGACGCTTCGCGCGAAGCGGTCCTCTTCGCCACGGTCACGAAGCTCGCGCTCGTGCCGGTTCTGGTGATGTACCAGCTCGCCGGCACCATTCCCGATATCGGGATCGCCGCTTCCGCGGCGCTCGGCATGATCGCCGCCGCCCACACGCCGCCGGGCGGGCGGCGGGTCGTCTCCCCGCGGCCGGCGGGCCGAACCATGCCGGTCGGCGCGGCCTCGGAGTTCCGGCCGTGAGCCGGCTCGCAGCCCGCGGCGGGGCGACCGCCCCCGCCTTCGCCCCAATGGGCCGGTCACGCGAAATGATCGGTGTCGGCGAAAGAGGCGGACCGGGGCGGCACGAGACCGGCTGTCTGCGAGACCGGTCGGAGCGATTCGGCCAGCGGCATTCCCCCGACGCCCACCCGCGTGCCGGAAGCTCCGGTTCCTTGTTCACTCGGCGAGGGGCCGATGTATCATGGCGACGTGCGTCTCCTCACCTGCGAGCCGCTCCTGACGCATCCGGGGGCGGCGACCTTCGCGATCAACGGCCGATTCTACGCCCAGCCGGTGACCGGCGTGCAGCGCTATGCCCGGGAGATCGTCTCCGAGATCGACCACCTCTTGAGCCATCAGCGCGCGCAGGCGCGGATGATCCTGCCGCCGACGGTCGCGCCGCCGATCTTCGCGGCGATCCAGCCGTCTCGCGCGGGCGGCGCTTCGGGTCATCTCTGGGAGCAGGCGATCCTGCCCATCCGGTCCGAGGGGCCGCTGCTCAACCTGTGCAACACCGGTCCGCTCGCGGCGCGCCGGCAGATCGTGTGCATGCACGATACGAACGTGTTCGACGAGCCGGGCAGCTACAGCCCCGCCTTCCGCGCCCTCTACCGGGTGCTGCTGCCGGGTCTCGTCAGGCGCGGGGCGGTCGTCACCTCCGTCTCGCGCTTCTCTGCCCGCCAGTTGGCCCGGCGCCTCGGGATCGCGCCGCAGGCGATCACGGTCATGTACAACGGGCGCGAGCACGTCTTCCGCTGGAACGCCGCGGCCTCCGGGCTGCCGGCGCGCCTGAGCGGGCTCCGGCCCTTCGCGCTCCTGCTCGGAAGCCGCGCCCGGCACAAGAACGCGGCCTTCATCCTGCGGCAGGCGGAAGCACTCGACGCCCTGGGCATCGACCTCGTCGTGGCGGGCGGCGCGGCGGCGATCTTCTCGCCGACGGAGACCGTCAGCGCCCGCAACATCCACGGCCTCGGCTTCGTCACGGACGACGACCTCGCCTGGCTCTATGCGCACGCCCTCTGCCTCGCCTTTCCCTCGCGCTCCGAGGGATTCGGGCTGCCCCTGCTCGAAGCGATGACGCTCGGCTGCCCGGTCGTCGCCTCGGATCAGTCGTGCCTGCCGGAGATTTGCGGGGAGGCCGCCCTCCTGGCGAATCCGGACGACGCGCCGGCCTGGCAGGCCCATTTCCGCAACCTCGTCGCCTCGCCGGAGCTGCGCGCCGACCTGCGCGGACGCGGCCTGGAGCGTGCGAAGGCCTTCTCCTGGCGCGAGGCGGCGCAGGGCTATCTCGACCTGCTGCGTCGACTCTAGGGCGCCCCCCACCTCCGACCGCAACGCGATCCGACCCTGCGGCCGGCGCGGCCGCGCCGCGCACGCGGATTGCTTGGCCGGAAGGCCGCCCCCGATTTTCCCCGATCAGCGAGAGAGGCCAGCGGTGACGAGCATCGGTCCCTTCGACACCGCCGATTCCGAGCCGGCGCGCGTCTGCGTCGGGATCGCGACCCGGGGCCGCCCGGACCAGCTCGCGGCGATGCTCGACAACCTCGCCCGTCAGACCCTGAAGCCGCAGACGATCATCGTCTGCTGCTCGGGGCCCGAAGATGTCGGCACGGTCGCCGCGCGCGAAGACGTGACGGTCGTCTACGAGACACCGGGCCTCGCCCGTCAGCGCAACGGCATCCTGCGGGCGCTCCCGGACGGCACCGACTGGGTCGTCTTCTTCGACGACGACTTCTATCCCGATCCGCGCTGGATCGAGACCGTGTCGCGGGCGTTTCGGGCCGAGCCGGGGCTCGCCTGCATCACCGGCCACGTGCTGGCCGACGGCATTCTCGGGCCCGGCCTCACCCGGGACGAGGCGCTGGCGCGCATCGCCGCCCACGATCCGGCCAGGAGCGCGTGGGTGATCGAGGGCTACAGCCCCTATGGCTGCAACATGGCCTTCCGCTGCGCGGCCATCGAGGGGCTGCGGTTCGACGAGCGGCTCGTGCTCTACGGATGGCTGGAGGATCGCGACTTCGGAACCCGCGTCGCGCAGCGCGGCGGCCGGCTGATCAAGCTCGGCACGGCCACCGGCGTCCATCTCGGGGTCAAGGGCGGCCGGGTGTCGGGGCGCAAGCTCGGCTACTCCCAGGTGATGAACCCGGTCTACATGCGCCGGAAGAGCACGATGACCACCGCGCAGCTGATCCGCCAGATCAGCCGCAACGTCAGCTCCAACCTCGTGAAATCGGCCCGGCCCGAGCCCTACGTCGACCGTCGCGGGCGCCTCGTCGGAAACCTCATCGCCGCGCTCGACCTGCTGCGCCTGCGCCTGACTCCGGAACGGGCCGCCTCCCTATGAACTACACCTCGAAGATCCTCCGCCCGGACGATCCGCACGAGAGCCCGCTTCCCGGATTCGACCGCATCGACTTCGGCGAGCCCGGGCACGAATCCGAGACGACGCTGATCGGCGACCTGATCGCCGCGATCCGGCGGCATGCCCTGGCTCTCGCACTGTGGGTTCTGCTCTGCACGACCGCCGGCATCGCCTACGTGGTGATCGCCCAGCCCGAATTCGTGGCCGCGGCTCAGATCGCGCTGGAGCCGCGGGTGCGGCTGCCGCCGGGCGCCGACGCCGCGGCAGCCGCCGCCGCCACGGCCCCGACGCTCGACAGCGCCCAGGCGGAGAGCCAGGTGCAGGTCATCCGCTCGGCACGCAACCTGCGCTACGTGTTCGACACCCTCGGCCTCGACACGGATCCGGCCTACGCGGCCAAGGGACCGGGTCTCCTCGGCCGCACCGTCGCGTGGTTCTCCGCCCTTTTCCCCTTCCTGTCCGCACCGCCGCCCTCGCCCGAGGAGACGGCGATGCGCGCCCGCGAGATCGCCTTCCAGAACTTTTCCGACCGGGTTCAGGTCAAGCGGCTCGGGCAGTCCTACGTCCTCGAACTGTCCTTCCGGGGCCTGACGCCGAGGGACGCCGCCCGCCTGACGAACACGATCGCGGCCGCCTATATCCGCGACCAAGTGCTCGTCCGCGCCGCCTCGGACCAGCGCGGCACCGAGTTCCTGCAGGGCCGGATCGCCCTGATCCAGGCGCAGAAGAAGGCTGCCGACGAGGCGGTCGCCACGGGCGTGATCACCGACTTCCAATTCCCGGATTCGGATGCGCGCATCGTCGGCGCGGCCCTGCGGCCCCTCGCGGCCGCCTATCCGCAGACCAAGCTGATCCTCCTGCTCGGCGCCGTCTTCGGCTTCGTCAGCGGCGTCGGCTGCATCGCCGTCCTGCACAGCTTCGACCGCACCGTGCGCTCGCCGGCCCAGATCCGCCGCATGCTCGGCGTCGATTGCTTCCCCGTCCCGCGCTTTCGGGACGGACGCCTGACGGAGACCAGCGCCCTCGGCCGGCCGGATTCCGATTTCGCGCTCGCGCTGCGCCGGCTGCGCACCGTCCTCTTCGCTGTGGGGGGCGAGGACCGCTACATCACGATCGGCCTTCTCGCCTGCCACGAGGAGGCGGGCTGCAGCGCGCTCAGCGCCAACCTCGCCTGCCTGCTCTCCGCATCGAGCGACCGGGTGCTGCTCGTGGATGCGGACCTGCGGGAGCCCGAGCTCACCCGCCGCTTCGCGCCGAGGGCGGCGGACGGGCTCGAAAGTCTCGTCCTCTCGCCCGCCAACGGCGCCGAGCTACCCGAGGTCGCGCTCGCAGCCTCGCTCAGCTTCGTGCCCGCCGTGGCGGCCGGTCGGAAGGCCAACCCCAACGCCTTCCTCGGGGCGCACGCGATGCGCGCGGCGCTGGCCCGGGTCAACGGCAAGCGGGACATCATCCTCGACCTGCCACCGCTCGACACCTCCTCCGACGCGCAGGCGATCGGGCACATGCTCACCGGCATCGTCCTCGTCGCCAGCCTCGACCGGACGAAGCTCGACCAGCTCTCGGACGCGATCCGCGCCCTTCGGTCGGCCCGTTGCCGCGTTCTGGGCATCGCCCTCAACGATCCGGTGCAGTCCCGCAGAGCCAGGAGGCAAGCCCGTGCATCAGCATCGTGAGGAGCGGCGAAAGGGGAGCGGGCGGGCCGGCGGGCTGCGCGTCGGGCTCTTCAACGTCAAGTACAGCCCGAACCTTGGCGATGGTCTGCTCTCGGAGTGCATCGAGGCCGAGCTGATGCAGATCGTGCCCGGCCTCACCGTCGAGTCCTTCGATCTGGCGGGCCGCACGGACTACGCCGCGGGCGGGCGCCTGCGCGGGGCGACGCTGAGCCTGCTCCAGAGCAGCCCCACCCCCGTGCGTCACGGCCTCGTCCGCACCCTGCTCGGTCGCTCCCTGAGCCGTCAGCGCCCGGTCTGGCGCGCGCGGCTCGCGGGCATCGACGCGGCGGTGACCGGCGGCGGCAACCTGTTCAGCGATGCCGACCTCAATTTCCCCCTGAAGATCGACGCGGCCTGGGCCGAGCTGCGCGCGGCCGGCATCCCCACCGCGGTCTTCGCCGTCGGCGTGGCCGACAACTGGTCCGAGACCGGGGCCGCCCTGTTCCGGCGCGCGATGGCGGGTACGCGTCTCCTCGACGCTTCGGTGCGCGACGCGCGCTCGGCCGAAATCTGGAACAGGCGGCTCGGGGCCTCGGGCGCCCCCCGCGCGCGGGTGGTGCACGATCCCGGCCTCCTGGTCGCGCGGCACGTGTTGCAGCGACGCGGCCCGCGCACGACGCCGCGGATCGGCCTCGGACTCACCCATCCGACCACGCTGCGCTACCATTCCGACGAGGCGGCGGTGAGCGAGCGCGACCTGACCGAATGGTACGCCGCCCTGGTCCGCGGCTGCTTCGCGCGGGGCTGGTCGGTCGACGTCTTCACGAACGGCAGCCCGGAGGACGAGGCCTATCTGGGTCGCCTCCGCGCGGTCCTGGCCGAGGCCGCCTCGGCGCCGGCCGGCGGGCCGGACATCAGCTTCGCACCGCGCTTTCGCAACCCGACCGAGCTGGCGACCTTCCTCTCGGGGCTCGACCTGCTGATGGCCCACCGCCTGCACGCCAACATCGCGGCCTATTCCTACGGCGTCCCGCAGATCGGCTTCACCTGGGACCTCAAGCTCAAGAGCTTCTTCGATCTCGTCGGGCGCGGTGAGTACGTGAGCACCGCGGGCCGCGACAGGCCCGAGGCCGTGCTGGCGCTGACCGAGCGCGGCCTGCGCGAAGGCCTCGACCGCCGCCGCCACAGCGCGATCCTCGACGAGGCGGCGGCGGACGTGGCCGTCCTCGCCGAGACCTTGAAGGCGGGTGCCGGGGCCGGGGCCGCACTGCCTTGCGAGGCGCACCCATGACGGGCGCTTCGGCCGCCGCGCGCGCGGGAGGAGCCGAGCCGGGTCCCGCGCCGAGCCGCGTCGTCGTGATCAACGACCGCTCCCTCGCCTTCGGGGGCGCCACCGGGCTCGCGTTGCTGAGCGCGTGCCTCCTGCACGCGCGCGGCATCCCGGTGACCTATCTGGCGGGGGATGCGGGCGAAAATCCCGCCCTCGCGGAGGCCGGTATCCCGGTCCACGCGCTTGGAGGCCGGCGGCTCCTCGAAGCGGGCGCGCTGGCGAGCCTGCGTCGCGGTCTCTACAACCCGTCCACCCTCGATCTCGTCGGCGACCTGATCCGCCGCCACGACGACCCCGGCACGGTCTATCACCTCCACACCTGGAGCCAGATCCTGTCGCCGGCGGTGTTCCGCGCGCTCGAGCCGGTGCGCGCGCGGCTGTTCGTGAGCGCGCACGACTTCTTCCTCACCTGCCCGAACGGGGCCTACGCGCTCTTCCGGCAGGGGGAGACCTGCCCGCACGTGCCGCTCGGTCTCGCTTGCCTCACGGCGCGATGCGACCGCCGCAGCTACGCGCACAAGCTCTGGCGGGTGGCGCGCCAAGCGGTGCAGACCCGCACCCTGCGCTACCGGGACGCCGCGCCGCGCATCCTCGCGATCCACGCGGCGATGCGACCGCTTCTGATCCGCGGCGGGGTGCCGGACGCGGCGATCACCACGCTCCCGAATCCGATCAACCCCTGGAGCACGACCCGCATCGCGGCCGAGCGCAACCGCGCCTTCGTGTTCGTCGGACGGCTGAACGAGGAGAAGGGCCCCGATCTCGCCGCGCGGGCGGCGCGGGCGGCGGGCGTGCCGCTGCTGGTGATCGGCGATGGGCCGCTCCTGGAGACGCTGCGGCGCGAGCATCCCGAGGTCCACTTCGCCGGCCGTCAGCCGGCCGAAGCGGTGGCGCGCCTCGTTCGCGACGCCCGCGCCCTGGTCATGCCCTCGCGCTACCCGGAGCCCTACGGCCTCGTGGCCGGCGAGGCTCTGTGGAGCGGTCTGCCGGTGATCCTAACGGATCAGGCGCTGCTCGCCGCCGACATCGTGATCCGCGAGGCCGGCCTCGCCTGCGACCCGCGCGACGAGGCGGCGCTGGCCGGAACCATGGCGCGGCTGGCGGGCGACGACGCGCTGACCGAGCGGATGAGCCGCAACGCCTTCACCCGTACGGCCGATCTCGGCCACACCAGTGAGGGCTGGACCGACGCCCTGCTCGACGCCTACGCCGCCGTCCTGCCGAAGGCGCTCCCGGCACGCGCCGCGCTGCAGGCCTGACCGGAACCGCGCCCCAACGCGCGGCCTCTCCCTGCCCTTCGGGATGATCGAATCCCGGTCCCGCGCGATCCTGTCGCTGTGCCCGCCCGAGCCGCGCGGGGAGAGGGTCCGAGGCCGTCGCGCTCGCCAGCCCTCAGCGGCTCGGGCAGCGTGCCGCCCGGCCCTCGGGGTCCGGGGCGTAGACGTGCACGTAGTCGACGAGGAGCACCGAGGGATTGGGCGTCCTGTCGATCGGGAAGCCCGAGCCGAGCGCGAGGTTGACGAGGGGGAACAGCGGCTTGTCGAGTTCCGGCGGGGTCGGCCGCTGCCAGACCGGCTTGCGGTCGAGATAGTAGGTGATGGTCTCGGG
This sequence comes from Methylobacterium sp. NPDC097929, assembly GCF_049543375.1. Taxonomy (NCBI): domain Bacteria; kingdom Pseudomonadati; phylum Pseudomonadota; class Alphaproteobacteria; order Hyphomicrobiales; family Methylobacteriaceae; genus Methylobacterium; species Methylobacterium sp. NPDC097929. The sequence goes on from NZ_JBMVEP010000022.1 coordinate 33,634, forward strand.
CGTCACGCGCACGCCGTAGGTGTGGAAGGCGTCGAGGAGTGCGCCGGCCGGCACGGGGATCTTCTGCACCGTGTTCGTGGTGCGCTTCTTGTCCTCGCCCTTGTACCAGACGTGCAGGGCCGCCGAGTAGGCCGCATCCGAATGGCCGTAATACTCGATCACGTCGATCTCGATGCTCGGGGTCTTGTCGGCGTTCGGGCGCTGCGTGCCGAGCCAGAAAGCCGGCCACGTGCCCGGCCCCGGCGGCAGGCGCATGCGCGCTTCGAAGTAGCCGTAGCGCAGGCCGAAGCCCGCACCCGTGCCGTCCGAGGTGGCGAGCAGGCCGGAGCGCCACTTGCCCGCCTCGTCCCGCCGGGCTGTGATGTGGAGGATGCCCTCCCTGATCGAGAAGGGGCCGGCGGGCGCGTCATCGACGAAGCGGGCATCGCCGAAATCGCCGTTCCAGGGCGTGTGCGCGATCCAGCGCGCGGAATTCAGCACCCGCGGAGCGACGCTGAGGCTGTCGAACTCCTCCATGAAGGCCGGCTTGTAGGCGCAGAGATCGAGCGCCTCGTCCGCCGCCGCGGCCCGCCGGGGGCCGAGCGCGCTGGCGGCTAGGACGGACAGGAGGAGCGCGGGGCGCAGGGCCGGCTTCAGGGTCGGAGCCTTCATCGGTTGAGCATCTCCCGGCTGATGTCGACGTGGCGGCGGATGTAGGCTTCGGCCCCGATCCCGGCCTCGATCATGTGCGCCTGGGCCCGCTCGGCACGGAGGCGGGCCGCCTCGGGATCGGCCGCAACCCCAATGAGCGCCGCCCGCAGCGCGGCCGGATCGCCCGGCGGCACGTAGCGGACGGCGTCGGCGCCGAAATAGCCTTCGAGCCCCCCGGTGGCGGTCGCCACCACGGGCAGACCGGCGAGCACTGCCTCCTGGATCACCGTGATGCCGCTAGCATGGCGGTTGGGCTTCAGCGGCACGCAGACCACGCTCGCCGCGGCGAGCTGCGCGGCGAGTTCGGCCTGGCTGCGGGCCTGTCCGATCCGCAGGTTCGGACGCGAGCGGGCGAGCCGGCGCGGCGCCGTGCCCGACAGGATGACCGCCGAGGCTTGCGGCAGGCGGTCGAGCGCGGCGACGAGGCAGGCCCAGTCGCGGTGCCGGTCGCTGCCGATCGCCAGGATGCGCAGCGGACGGCACGGACGCCGGACGGGCGCGGTGACGCGCTCCGAGGGTATGCCGAAGGGCACGTGCAGAACCCGCTTGCCGGGAAACAGAGCCCGAGCGACGGCGAGGTTCTCGGTGGAATGGACCGTGAGCACGTCCACGTCCCGGATCAGGCGGCGGTACAGCATCCGGTGGAGCGGGCCGAGGCGGTGCCAGCGGTCGAACAACCAGACGCTCTGCCCGATCAGTTTCGGCCGCCGCCTCCGGAAGACGTGCGCCGCGGCCACCGCGAGGAATTGCGATTCGGTGTGCGTCCAGACCACGTCCGCCTCGGCGAGCGTCCGGCCCTGGCGTAGGGCGTGCAGCAGGTCGAAGCCCAGGAGGACGCGCAGCCCCAGACGCAGGAACCGGGCCGCCGAACTCTCGGGATAGGCCCGCGCGAAGGCGAGGGTGCAGCCCATCCGCTCGGCACGACCGTAGCCGTAGGGGGTCTCCTCGTTGACGCCGACCAGGGTGCCCGCCTCCCAGGCCCGGCGCCACGCCGCCGGGTCCTTGTCGGTCGCGAGGTGGACGAAGACGCGCAGCAGGCCGGCGCCGTCGGCTCGGGCCCGATCCGCTCCGGCAACGAGAGGCTCCTGCGCATCCGCTTGCAACAGCGCACCTGCCTGAACGCGCACGGTCCTCGCGGGTCGACCGCGCCCGGCACGGGGCGCGCCCACCTGCAAAATCGCCCGCGGACCACCCACGGCCGGAATCGTGCATGGATTTTGCAACGCATCATCACCACGAAATTGCGAGGATGCAAGACATGCCCGAATAGATGTCGCCGCGATGAGCGATCATTGATCTAAGCACGACGTATCCGGCTATCAGTGAAGCCGGTTGCTCCGTCGTTCCTAGCTTTGACGCGACGCACAGAACTGAGTTGCTTCTCTTATCCGCCGTATCGTGCGGATTCGAGCAGTCTTGCGTGCCGGCCAAACCAGCTCGGCGAGGGAGGACGTCTTTTCGGAAGCTGGGCGGGCGCCGCGCGGAAGGGTCGCCAGGGAGATCGCTTCAGGATGAAGGAAGAGAACCAGCGTCTCCCGGACCATGGCGCCGCGTCCGATCCGGAAGGGGATCCGGCGCCGGAAACGGTCGTCGTGCTGCCGGAGCCTACCGCCGGGCCGGGGCCGGCCCCGGCCTTGATGACGCCGGAGGCCGGACCGCCGGGCGGCGGTTCCCGCCGGCTGGCGGTGAACGTGCTCGCCGGGGGCGGCGTGAACCTGGTGAAGATCGGCCTGCAACTGGTGATGCTGCCGCTGATGGCGCACCTGCTCGGCCCCGCCGAGTTCGGCGTCTACGCTCTGGCGCTGCCCACGGTCGCCTTCTTCATGACCCTGGCCGATGGCGGCCTCGGCGCCTCCCTCGCCCGCGAACCGACGCAGTCGCGCGAGATCTGGTCGACCGCCTTCTGGCTGGTGCTGATGGTCGGAGCGGGGCTCACGCTCATCGTGGCGGGCTGGGGCGTGGTCCTGGCGCAGCTGTCGCGCGAGCCGCGGGTCGCAGAGGTGATGGCGCTGCTCTCGGTGAGCTTCCTCTTCGTCACCCTCTCGGTGCTGCCCTACGCCCGGCTGACGCGGGAGCGCCGGCTCGCGGCAATCTCGGGGGCCGATCTCGCCGGCAACCTGCTCGGCGCGGCGGTCGCGGTCATCCTCGCCCTGGGAGGCGCGGGCGCGATGAGCCTCGCTGCGCAATACGTCATCCTCTACTTCGTGCGGGGGAGCGTGCTGAACCTCCTGGCCTTCGTGCGCCCGAGCCTCGTCTTCCGGCCCTCGATGCTGAAGTCGCACGTCTCCACCGGCAGCGCGCTGGTCAGCAGCCGGCTCGTCGACTTCGCCGGCCGGCTCGTGGAAAACCTCGTCTTCGGCCGCTTCTTCGGTCCGGCAGCGCTCGGCACCTTCACCTTCGCCAACCAAGTGCCGCGCTTCGTCTGCGAGGCGGCGTCCGGTCCGCTCTGGGGCGCCCTCTACGCCCACGCCCTGCGCGAGGACGACGCGCGTCTTGCGCTGCTGCACGCCAAGCTCGTGCACATCCTCAGCCTCCTCCTGGCACCCGTGGCCTTCCTCACGGCCGCCGTCGTGCCGGGGCTGATCCTGCGAATCCTCGGCCCCGACTGGAGCGACGCCGCGACCATCCTGAGCATCCTGATCCCGTTCTACGCGCTGAACGCGGTGGCGCATCAGAGCGGCGCCCTCCTGCTCGCCAGGGGTTCGGGCTGGACGGTGTTCCGCCTCTCCCTCGTCCTCGTCGTCGCGCGGGTGGCCGCGGTGCTGCCCGGTCCCTGGCTCGGCCCCCTCGGCGTCGCCTGGGGCATCGGCGTCGCGCAGGTGCTCTTTGCCGGGCTGATGCTGCGGGCGCCCGGCCGGGTCGGCCTGGCGCCGGTGGGGCCGCTGCTGCGCGCGATGCGGGCGCCCACGCTCGCCGGGCTCGCCGCCGGCCTCGCCTGCCACTCCATCGTGCAGGGCGCCCCCACCGAGATTGTGCGCATCGGCCTCGGGCTGCTCGCCGGCCTCGCCACCTACCTCGTGGTCCTGTTTCTGCTTGAAGGCTCACGCCTGCGGGAGGATCTCGGCGGCGTCCGGCGCCTGATCCGGCGATGAGGGGACCGCGAGACCGGGCTCCGCGCGCGGCCCGCACCATCGCAGGGAGTGTTCTGGAATGATCACCGCCGCCCTTCTCGACGCCATCTGGCAGAGGCCCGCTCTCTGGGAGAGACTGCGCGGATTGCTGCGCAGAACGGGCTACGACACCACCGACTGGGTCCGCTCGGCGATGTACCGCGACTGCTTCGCCTTCATCCAGGAACTCGGGCCGGACACGCTCGACGTCCTGGAAATCTCGGGCGGCAATCAGTGGACGCGCGACTTCGGCTTCAAGAGCTACGAGAACACCGAATATCCGGGCTTCGACATCTGCGCCGAGACGCTGCCGCGCCAGTTCGACCTGATCATCGCCGATCAGGTGTTCGAGCACCTGCCCTGGCCCTACCGGGCCGGCCGCAACGTCTGGTCCATGCTCAAGCCCGGCGGGCACCTCGTCATCGCGACCCCCTTCCTCGTGCGCATCCACCGCGTGCCGATCGACTGCTCGCGCTGGACGCCGGATGGGCTGAGCTACCTCCTGCAGGAATGCGGCTTCGCCGCGCAGGACATCCGTGCCCAGGCCTGGGGGAATCGTGCCTGCCTCGTGGGCAATCTCCGCACATGGCGCAAGCGCGGCTTCTTCGGCTCGCTCGCCAACGAGCCGGATTACCCCGTCATGGTCTGGGCTTTCGCCCGGAAGGCGCCGGACGCCGTGTGAGTGCGGGCGCAGGCTGGGGCGCAGCCCTCAATCGTGCTTGATGTGGAGGTCGCCCTTCTCCACCCTTCGCAGATCCTTCTTGAACAGGAGGCGCGCAGCGTGGCGGATCAGAACGATCGCGACGAGGCCGGCGAAATAGCCCACCTGCAGCGCCACGAAGGCGCCGGCGAGCATCCCCGCGCCGAAGCCGCTGCCGGTCAGCGCGTTCAGCAGCGCGAGGAAGGCGACGATCCCCAGTGCGGTCAGGACGAAGCCGATCACGGAGACGTAGCGGGCGCATACGCCTCCGAAGAGGGCAAAGAGTGCCCAGATCGTGATCGTTCCCATCACACTCCTCCGTATCCCGGCATAACACGGTCGCGGACGGTTCGACGACTGTACCCGATGGCGCCGTGATGATGCCGGCGACCGATGAATAAACCATTCGCGCACCGAAGCGACAGCTCTTGGCGGGGATGCGATTCCGGGATCTGTCGCGCGGCGACGCTGTGCTGAGAACCGAGAGGCTCAGCCTCTCACGCAACGCCCGCCGTGATCGGCGGGCGGGATCGGGCGTCGGCAATGTCGGGAGCATGCGCCGTTGATCGGAGCCGTGAGCTGGAAGGCTGCCGGTCCGCGTCCCTTAGGGACGGGGATCGGGCCGGAAGACCCGGCGGACGACCCGGTCCCCGACTATCCGGCAGAGGCGGTCGGGCAGGCCGTAGAGCTCCGACGCGCCGACGAACAGGATCGCCACCGTCCTCAGCAGAAAGCCCGGCTCTTCCTCAGGCTCGGCGCGGTCGTACCAGAGCGGGTCGCGATCCTGCATGGAAGGATTCCTCGTCCGACGCCGGCCTTCCGAGCGTCGTAAAGGTTTCCTTTACCATGAACCGTGCCAACCGGGGCCGCACCCGGCGGTCACAGAATCAGCGTGTCGGCCGTGAGCAGCTTCACGTCGAGGACATTGATCGCGAAGTCGGGCGACAGGTTTCCGTCGACATTGCCCGAGAGGACGCCCTTCTCGAAGCGGAGTTGGCCCGCCGCGCTGAAGGCGCCGGAGCCCATGAAGGTGAAGGATTGGTCGCCGGGCAGGAGCATGTTGGCGTCGATCTGCGACAGGTCGAGGCGATCACCCTGCGCGGCCGAAAAGCCGACGATGGTGTCGCGCGCACCGACCGGACTGTCGGTGACGTTCTGGAAAACGAACCGGTCGGCCCCCGCATCGCCGTAGAGGCGGTCGGCTCCGGCGCCACCGATCAGCACGTCGTCACCATCCTGGCCGGCCAGTCGGTCGTCACCGGCACCGCCGATCAGCACGTCGTTGCCGGCCCCGCCGAAGATGCGGTCGTCCCCGCCCAGGCCCGACAGCACGTTGGCACCGTCATTCCCGTAGATCTCGTTGGCGAGCCCGTTCCCGGTCGCGCTGAGATCGGCCCTGCCCAGCAGGGCGATCTTCTCGATATGGTCGGGCAGAGCGTAGGACACGGTGCTGCGCACGGTGTCGTAGCCGCCGTCCGCGCTCTCGACGATCCGGGTGTGCGAGTCGGTGACGAGATGGGTGTCGTCGCGGCTCGTCCCCTGCAGCGTCGGTCCCACCGGCTGCGGGCTCATGGGCCGGGCCTCGTAGGCACGGAAGTAATCGACGTAGAGGGAAGCGTCGTTGAGACCGGGGTCAATCGGCCAGCCGCCGCCCGCCGCGAGGTTGATCATCCAGATCGGGTTGGTGTCGAGGGCCTCGGGCGTCGCCCGCGACCAGTAGGCCTGATCATCGAAGTAGAACGTCATCCGCTCAGGCGTGATCTCGACGCCGTAGGTGTGCCAACCCGAGGACACGACGCCGAGGCCCGGATTGGCGCGGGCGTAGTCGCTCGTATGCCCTTCCAGGGTCGTGCCCGCCCAGTCCCAGTCGTGCACCACGCTCGAATACTGCGTCGGCATCGCGGTGCCGTAATTCTCCATCACGTCCACTTCGACCACGTGATCGCGCGCGGCGGACAGCCGTTCCGACTCGATCGACCAGAGGGCCGACCAGACGCCCTTCCCGGTCGGGAGCCAGAGCCGGGCCTCGTAATAGCCGTAGGGATCTCCGTCGCGCACGGTGCGGCTGCTGCCGTCCGGGAAGGTGTCGGAGATCAGCCCACTCTGGAGCTGCCCGCTTGCGTCGCGGGTCATGTGGATGCGCAGAGCCGTCTCGCCGCCCTGCTCGACGATGGAGAAGGGCGCATTGACGGCGTTGGCCGGCACGAAGCGCGCGCTGCCGAAGGACCCGCCCCAGGCCTGCCCGCTGTACCAGTTCGCATCCGCCGTACGGCTGGCCGAGATGCTCAGACTGTTGAACTCGTCCGCGTAAACCAGCGCGTAGCCCGTCGGAGCCGGCATGATCTCGTCCTCAAAGACCGCATCTCGCTTGCAAGATGTTTGCCGAAGCCTAAGCGTCGCATTTCTAAGAAAATCTGAATCCACCCGGATCCGGGCGCGGAAGCGGCCGCTATCGACGGCGGCCTCATCCAATGGATTCTTCGCAATTACCCCAGATTCAAGAATTCGCTCGATTGGCCGTGGGATCTGGCCAAGGCGCGCCTCATCCTGAAAGGCGGTTTCCCGCTTCGTCTTCGCGAGGCAAAGCCGAAGCGATCCATGGCGCGGCGCTTCCGGCATGGGCGTAGGCGTACTCGCGCAAGCTTGAGCAGGGGTGAGCCCCCTCCCCTCACGCGGGGCATGTCGGCTGGGCCGGCTCGGCGGCCTGTGCGTGCGGGGGGTTGGCTCCGCACGGGCCTGGGTTGGCTTGGCGTGGCCGTGTGCGGTTCGGCGGCGTGGCCCGGACGCAGGAAAGCCCGCGCGGCGGGTGCCGTGCGGGCGGGTGTGTGCGGTCTGGTCCGCGTCGGGTTGTGTGCGTGTGGGTGTGAGTTTGGTTGC
>NZ_JBMVEP010000023.1:0-39711 GCF_049543375.1 Methylobacterium sp. NPDC097929
CGTCGCCACACGCTACGAGAAGACCGCCGTCAGCTTCGCCGGTGTCCTCTGCCTCGCCGCAACGCTCGATTGGCTCAAGTGACAACAGGCCCTAGGAGTCCAGCGTTGGATCCGCGCATTAAGGTCGGCCTGATGCAGGCGGAGATCTGGGATCGGCGCCAGATCCTCGGCGACCACGCGTTCGTGGCCTGCATGATCGAGGAGATCGCCGCCCGGGTCGTGGCTCTGAAGGCGATGATCGCGGGCGGTTAGTGGAACTCGCCGCGGATCGCTAGCGGGATCCGGTGTTGCCGGACCCGTTTATCCACAGATAACTGCGTAAAGATTCGCGGATCGCTGGTGGCGAACTGCTTACTGTGTTTCCATCTTCCGCTCATCGGTAATCAGGAAGATGCCCTTGGCGGACCTCGAAGCCCTTTTTGATAAGTCGGGTGCCGGTTTCTGGAAAACCCGATCCGACGATGAACTCCTCGCAATGGAGTTCACCACCGACGACCCGGAGAGCTTGGACAACGTTTCGAACGACCCGCCGCCCGACGAGTAGGCGATGGTCGAACTAGCCTACAACGTCGCCGGCCGGGAGCGCGGCCGGGCCCAGTGCGTGTTCTGCAAGCACCCGAACCACGACAAGGGCGTGGTCATGCTCTATCGCTCCGGCGGGCGCCGGCTCGTCGGGCGCGACTGCGCCCACAAGCGGTACGGCGTCGTCTTCGACGAGTTGGTCAAGGACTTCGACGCAGCCCGGGACCGGCGCGACTACGTCGAGCGGCAGCGGATGGTCCTCTCCCAGCGCTCCGACCTCGTCGACCAGATCGCCGGCATGCGAGCCGACCCGGCCGTCCAGGCCTTCATGGACGTCCGGCGCCGCCTGCAGGTGATGCTCGGGCGGACGGTCTGGGCGCGGCTCGAACGCGTGGCGAACGGCGACGGCATGCTCTCCACCGATGAGCAACTGCGCGACTACGGCACCGAGAACGCCCGCGTGCGGGGCGTGGTCGTCCAGGGTTACGCGCTGCACGGGGCTGAACTCTTCCGTTCCGGCCCGACTGTCCCCGAGCAGTTGCTCGCCATTGAGCGCGAGGTGGCCGAGACCCTGGACGTCCTCCGCCGGCCGGAAGTTACGACGCGCGAGATCCGCATCGGCCTGGTGAGGCTCGGCGAGCTGATGCGGCGGATCGAGGAGCAGCGGGTCCGCCTGCGGGCGGTCAACTCGTTCTTCGAAATCTACAACCTCGGGCACCTCGCCGAGTGGGCCCGCAAGGTCGACCGGCAGATCATCATCGGGACTGGGACCCTGCCGACGCGCCTCGTGGTCCAGCGGGGGAGCGAGACCCTGGAATGCGCCACGCCCGAGCACTACCGCGTCCCGGGGCAGGCCCTCGTCGCGCTGATGCGGGACACCGTCATGGCCCAGAAGAAGGTCCGGCGGGTCACGAAGGGCGCCGCTGCCTAGCGAGGGATACCACTCAGAAGGTGGTATCCCGGTGGTATCCGGCGCTCGTGCATTCAGCCAGGGATACCACCCCAGGGCGCCTAAGCACCTGCGGGGGAAGCCATTCTCAGAAAGAAGGGAGTGGAGCGGGTGAAGGGAATCGAACCCTCGTATTCAGCTTGGAAGGCTTGTTGACCACCTAACGCCCCCGCCGGGCGCCGGCCATCGGTCGTTAACCACCCATTGAATCCATTGAGGTTTTCCCGCCTTTCGGCCTACGCCGGGCTTGCGGGGTCTCTCGGGACCCGCGTTGTATCGGTGTTGTATCGCGGGGGACGGGAATGGCGGCGGGGGCGACGACGAAGGCGAAGCGGGGCTACACCCGCGAGACGGTGAAGCTTACGAAGGCCCACGTGACCCGGGCCGAGAGGCTGCTGCTCGACGGCAAGGTCCCTGGCCGGGGCATGGAATGGGGCGACACGGAGGAGCGCGGGCTGACGCTGCGCCTCACGCCCCAGGCCCTGACCTGGTACCTGCGCACCCGGACCGACACGGTGAAGTTGGGCGCCTACCACCTTCTCGACGTCACCCAGGCCCGGTTCGCCGCCGAGAAGGCCAAGGTCGGCCTGCGGCAGGGCGACAACATGAAGTTCGAGATGTCGGTCTTCCATAACATCATGGCGCGGACCGGCGGCGACCTCGAAGTCGTCGGGGACGTCGCCTTCCCGGACCGCTCGGAGCCGCCGCCGGTGCCGAGCATGATCCGGCGCCGGAACGGGCCGTGGTTCTGGGAGGACATGATCGAGGAGTTCCTCGACTACAAGGCGACCAAGGTCGAGGCGAGCTATCTTCCCAAGTACGCCAAGTACCTGCGGCACCCCGGCTACGCATGCTTGGAGGGAATGCTGGTCTGTACCATCACCGTCGAGAGGTTGCAGGAGATCAGGGACGAGATCATCGCCAACTATTCCCTTTCGACCGCCGCTCGGTGCGTGAACCAGGCCAAGGACGCCTTCGATTGGGCCTGGCGGACGCACAGCGGCCGGAGCGGCCTGGCCAGGGCCGATGAGAAGTGGCCGATGTGGCGCGAGCAATGGCACGTCGAGTACAAGTCCGGGAAGCGCAAGCACACGCCGACGCTCACCGAGCTCGCCCGCACGCTCGCCCTGGCCGAGCGCCACCGCTCCCTCGGGCAGACGGAGCACGGGACGTCGGCCGGCACGCTGGGCCTGCTTTGGTTCACGGTGCTGACGGGCCAGCGGACGGGCCAGGTCGCCAAGACGGAACTCGATCAGGTCGGCCACATCTCGCAGGACGCCGGCGTCCCGGGCGCCGATTGGGTCGCGGTGACGTGGCAGGGGCCGCAGATGAAGTCGAGGCGTCAGCACGTCCTGCCGCTGCCCCCTGCCGCCTGGCGGGAGCTCGAAGGCCTGCTCGCGCCCGCCCGCGCCAAGTCGAACCGTTGGCTGTTCCCGCCGAAGCGGGGGGCGGGGCACGCGAGCGCCGGGTCTATGAACCAGGTCCTGTTCCGCCTCGCCGGCAAGCGCCACAAGAAGGCCGATCCCCAGCGCGTCTCCCCGGAGGTGCCCCTCCCGGACCTGCTGACCGAGCACGGCATCCGCAAATGGACGTTGCATGACGTGCGGCGGTCGATCACCGAGTTCCTCGTGGACCGGAGGCTGGGCGGCGCCGCCTCGGCCATCCTCGACCACGAGATCGCGGGGGCGAAGGACCTGCGGGAGCAGACGGCCACGGTGACGCGGCTGCACTACGACACCGCGCAGCGGATCGCGCTCAAGGCCGAGGGCATGGCGCTCTGGTGCGACGCCCTGCTGGCCGAGGTCGAGCGGGAGCGGGCGCTGCTGGCCCTGCAGCCGTTGCCGGCGCCGCGGCCGCGCCCGAAGCGTAAGCCTGCCAAGCGCAACCCGGGCCGTCCCAGGAAGATCGCGGCCTAACCGGCCAGCCGCCGCAGCCGGCGTCCGCGCCGGTCCCGGCCGAGCGCCCTCGCCAGGTCGGCCGGGCGCTCGGCCCGCACGAATCCCGGCCCGCCCCGGCGTGCGGCCGCCGTCTCCAGGTCCTCCGCCATCGCCCTCCGCAACGCGTCCCGCTCGTCCCCGGCGGCCGCGCCCGCGATGTCGTCCCAGCTTGGCATTGACCCTCTCCGCCTTGAGAACAGATAGGGAACGGACGGATCGGGTCAACGGAGGGGGGGACGGGATGGAGGTGCCGCGGACGCTGGGGGCGTTCCCCAACCGGCGGGTCGTCATCGTCTGCCCCTGGTGCCCTCGGCGCCATGGCTCCTACGACACCGACAGGCTGATCGCGCGCCTCGGTCCCCGGGCGTCGCTGGAGGATGTCCTGGCCGCCCTCGTCGTCGGATGCCGGTGGCCGAAGGCGTGGCACGTCCGCGGGCCGTCGCAGTACGTCCCCTGGTGCCGGGCGAGGTTCGCCGACCTCGGGAGCCGGCGCCCTCCGGACCGCGACGTGCCCGCTCCGTAACAATGTCATCCATCCCCGGCGCTGGATGACATTTTTACGGACGCCGCCTCCGCCCAGGCTTTCCGTTAACCCTGCCGCACGACCCCGCTTGACGGGTCGAATCTGGAGCTGCGATCCCTGGTCCCACACCGCGACCGAGAGGCGACCGTGAAACGCCGAATAGCCCCCAAACCGACGAGACCGACCATCCCGGGGGCGTGACGCCGCGCGCGCAGCCCCCCTTCGAGGAGGCTGCCTTCATGACCAAGACCACGACTTCGACCGCCCGCGTGCTCCTGACCGCGGACCACCATTTCGGCCACGAGGCCGTGCTCAGGATGAGCGGCCGCCCGTTCGCCTCCATCGGCGAGCACGACGAGTACCTCGTCGAGGCCTGGAACGCCTCCGTCGGCCCGAAGGACGAGGTCTGGCACCTCGGCGACTTCGCCTACAAGTGCACCCAGGAGCACGCCGCGCGCGTGTTTTCCCGCCTCAACGGGGTCAAGCGGTTGGTGCACGGCAATCACGAAAAGCGCGGCAAGACGCTGCCCTGGGCGTCGCAGCACGAGGGCTTCGTCGACACCGTCATTGAGGGGCGCCGCGCGTTCCTCTGCCATTACGCCTTCCGGGCCTGGCCAGGGGCCTTCCGCGGCACGCTCCACTTCTACGGCCACACGCACGGCCTCTTGCCGGACACCCGGCAGTCCTGCGACGTCGGCGTGGACCGATGGCAGTACCGGCCGGCGTCGTTCCCCGAGATCCTGGCGCGGCTGGAGGCGACCGAGGCGCTGCCCGAGGAGGTCGTCCTCGGGCAGGCCCAGGATGCCGCCCGCGAGGCCGACGAGGCCTGAAACGAGAAGGGCCCCCGGCGGCGAACCGGGGGCCCTTCTCGTTGTGGCTATCGGCGCGGGCCCGGCGGTCCCCTGAGTTCCTGCTCGATCTCGTACGCCGCCACCATCGCGTCGTCGGCGGCGTCATGCAGGCGGCCGGCCTCGGTCTCAAGGGCGTCCGCGTGATCCCGCAGGATCAGCGGCAGCGCCGCGATGGCCCAGGGCAGGATCTCCATCGCGCCGGTCCTCCACCGTGACACCGACCTCGGGTCGATGGTCTCGCGAGGCCCGTCCGGGTGATAGGCCCCCAGGGCCCGGGCGACAGCCTTCGCCCAGTTGTCGTCGCCCGTCAGGGCCTCGCCGGCACGGGCCAACATCTCGCGCGGGGTCATCAGAGCTTCTCCCTCCAGATCACGGTGCCGCGGTCGGCGTCGAGCCAGAAGAACAGCTCCCAAGGCTCGCCCTCGAAAACCTGGCCCCATGCCAGGACGGCGCCGCTGACGAGAGTGGCCGCGAACTCGTCGCTGGGGCGGTCCTCGCGGTACCACGCCGGGCGGCGCTTGCCGGTCGAGGCGTGGACGTGGGCGACGCGGCGGCGGGCCTCCTGGACGTCGATGACGTCGGAGAGGGCGTTGAGGACGGCCTCGGAGACCGAGTTGCGGTAGCGGGCGGGGATGGCGGAGACGATCATGGGGGCGGCTCCTTAAATGCCCAGGCTGCGGGCGCGGACGACCTCGGGCTCAAGCTCGGCGAGGAACGCGAGGCCGAGCAGGTTGACGTAGTAGCCGGACCGGCGCGGCGGCTCCGGTTTGCGCCGGCCGGCCGAGGCGGTCGTCATCGGGGCGGTTTCGACAGTGAGGTAGACATCGCCGTCGGGGATGGCGTCGAAATGGTCGTCCAGGCAGGCCTGCTGCCAGACGATGCGGGCCTCGTCGTGCGACCGGGCCCAGACCTCCATGGCCAGGCTTTCGTGGACCGGCTCCTGCGTCCGAGGGTCGACGGGGCGACAGATGTGCGCCTCCGGCTCGCCAAGCACCAGGGCGAGGATCTGGGCGACGTTCTCGGACCGGGTCCGGGCGGGACCCGCTTCGTCCTCGCGGAGGGGGCGCCGCGGAGGCGCGGGACGGAGGAATGGGCGCATTGAGGATGCTCCTGTCGGTGGCGGGCGGCTCATGCCGGCCCGAGGGGGGAAGGAATCCGGCCCCCGGCTGGCCGCCCCCTGAGGCGGCCGGCGAGAGGCCGGGGCGGGTGCCCCGGCGGTTGGCTGGTTCAGACGGCGTTCGGGTCGAAGGCGAGGATCGCGTCGCAGGACATGTCGCCCAGCCCTGCGTCGAGCATCCGCCACATGTCCGTGGCGGCGCCGTCGACAGCGGCCGCGTGATCGCGCATCGCCTCGGCCCAAACGCCGGTCGTGACGTGGACGGCGACGACGGCGGCGTGCGCCTCGGCCACCAGGGCGTCGAGTTCCGCGCGGCGCGCCTTGACGGCGGCGGCGAGGTTCTGCGCACGGACGATGGCGGCGTCGCGGGCGTCGTAGGCCCGGGTCAGGGCCTGGCAGGTGACGACCGGAATGGCGGCGGCGACGGTGACGAGGGCGTTCATCGAGGATGCTCCTGTGGTGGCGGGCGGCTCTGCCGGCCCTGGGGGAAGGACTGTCCGGCCCCCGGCGGGGCGCCCCGTGAGGCGACCCGCGAGAGGCCGGGGCTGGTGCCCCGGCGGCGGCGTCAGATCTCGGCGAGGGCCGCCATGTCGACGCGGTACTCCTCGACGCGTTGGAGGAAGGCGAGCCGCTGGGCCTCGTCATCGGCGCGCTCCTGCTCGATGCGCTGGCGCTCCGCCTCGGCCTCGATGTGGGCGTAGGCGCCGCCGGCGGCCGCAGCCTCTTCGCGGGTGACGATGGCAACGGTCCGGCGGCGGGCGAGACGCTCCTCGACGGCGAGGTCGGGATGGGCTTCGAGGCGGGCGAGGAGTTCCTCGCGCGAGGTCCGGTACTTGCTGCCGTAGCGGGCGGCGCGGCCGGTCAGCGTCGAGCCGGACCAGGCCTCGGAGCCGTTGAGAACGGCGCGCTGGTAGGAGCCGCGGGCGCACCCGTAGGCGGCGAGGACGGCGGCGGGGCTGATGTCGGTGTAAGCGCTCATTAGGATGCCCCTTCTGATGGGAGGCTGTACCTGCCCATGACCGGAATATGCCATCGGTCATGGCGCAGCACAAGCATTATCAAGAAGAAATCGCGCATTCATCGAGTGTAACGCGCGATCAATACAGTGTAACGGATTGTCAGAGGTCCGTTGGGGTTTCAGGCGGCCTCGCCGCGGCGGGTCAAGGCCACACCGCCAAGCTCATGTCTCGCTTCAACTCCGTCAGAGCGTCCCGCTCCAGATCTTCAAGCGGGCGGTTCGGGCAGGTGTCCTGCACCCCGACAATGCGGGCGTGCTTCTCGGCGAACCGGACGGGGCCGCACATGTAGGCGTCCTCAACCATGTCCTTGGCCTCCTTCAGCCCGACGCCGAGGGCGCGCCGGAGCCACTTGATGGCCTCGATCTTCGGGTGGGCGGTCTGCTCGGACGAGCGGATGGCGAGGCGGACGATGGACTGCAGGTCAATCACGGGACGCCTCCTTGGCGGCGGTTGCGGAAGGGGTGGTGTCGTCGGCGACGCCGGCGGCGTTCCCGACGATGGCGAGGACGGCCCAGACGAAGACGAAGCCGGAGGCGAACAGGCTGGCGTGCCACGCCGCGCGGGCGAGGTCCCAGCCGGCGCCGGCCAGGACGAAGACGATGGCCACGATGGCGGCCGCGCTGATGGAGACCCGCCCGGGGCCTCCGGCGATGAGGGCGAGGAAGGGGCGCATCAGGCGGTCGCCTTCCCAAGGTTGAAGGTCCCCAGCGTGCCGACCCGCACAACCCGGTTCCCGTCGCGGCGAAGCTGGGCAATCTCGACGGCGGCGGATATCTCGCGGACGTCGAGGTGCTGCTCCATCGCGGGGCGGAACAGCGGGTCCTCGGCGAGCTCGGGGTGCTCCTCCAGCAGGTTCACGATGAACGCCTTACCTGCGAGCTCGTGGACTACGTCTAGGCTCGTGCTCGGCTTCGACACGCACCCGTTCGTCAGGTCCCAGAAGAGCGTCTCGATGGTCTGCTTGAAGGCCGCGTGCTCGTCGACCAGCCAGCCCAGCGTGACCGCATCTTCGAGCGGGTAGCTGTCGAGACCGAGGGCCTCGGCGGCGGCGGAGTTGCCCTCGTAGTCCTCGCAGTTGAACAGGACGAGGTCCCTGGTGACCACCGGCGCCTCGACGGTCGTGATCCCCTTGCCGCGCGGGACGTCCACAGACCGCCCGGGCTCCAACGCCCCAGGCATGAAGCCCGACCCCGACGCGGACAATACCAGCGACTGCACCCAATCGAGGTAGTCCCGGTGACTGACGCCGTCCCAGCAACCGGTTCGGCGGGCGAACTCCACGCGATCCGCCGTGGTCGAGCCGGGCTGCGGCTTCCGCACGACGGAGAACCCGGCCGCGTCGAGGGCCTGCATGACGTCGTGGGCTAACACGTCAGCCGAAGCGGGATGGTCGAGATCCACTCCGCGCATGCTGAGATGAATGGCGGCTACGGCTACCGTCTCCGCGCCGTCGACGGTGAACTCGGTCTTGAACTCGTTGGTCTGGCGCTTCACGAAGCGCTCCTGAGAAACCGGGGTGGGGGGGAGGAATCGGTGGTGCGCCACTGCCGCCTGGCGCGCGACGGAGAGCGATGCCTCAGGCGGTCGGCTCCACGACAGGGCCGAGCAGTGCGATCTCGTCAGCCGGGCGCGGCCCGTACCGGCGCAGGTTGTCGTTGCGGAACCAGCCGCCGCCGATCTTCCCGGTCTCGCCGGAGTGGTAGAGGAGCTTGGTCGTCCCGTCGGACGGGTCGATCTCCTGCACCAGGCCGATCTTGACCCCCTCAGCCTCCATGGGCGGGTGCTGGCTGTCGCCGACGCTCAGGATCTCGACGAGCTCGCCCTTCTTCCACTCGGGCTTGCGTTCCCGGCCGGCGTGCCGGTCCCGGAGCTCCGCCACCATTTCCTGCAGGGTGAGCGCCTTCGCCGGCTCGGGCTTGGCCGCTTCCTTGGCCAGCTTCTCCCGCCAAGCCGTCTCGTGCTCGGGCGTCCAAGCCTCGAAGTTGAAGCTCTCCCCCATGCACGCCTGCAGAACGCCGTTGCGGTGGACGCCGTAACGGATGTCGAGGACGCGGCCGAAAGCGCTTGACCCGGCATCTTCGGGGTTGGTCGCCGTCTGGATGCGGATCGGCTCGTAGAGAACCTCAAGGACCACGCACGGCTCGCCGGGCCCCTTCAAGGGCGCGTCGGGCCGCTGCACGACGATGTCGCCGACTGCGAAGGGGCAGTAGCCGTACTCCTCCGCCGCCTTGGCGAAGCGTGCGAGGATGCCGTCGGCGTCGAGCTTGATCGGCTCCGGCTTGTCGGCGGCACGCGCCTCCATGAGGGCCGGAGGGAGGGAGGAACCGAGGGACGAGAGAAGGCTGCTCAGCATGGCTGTGACCTGTCTGGATGGGTGGCGGGATTGCCCCCTTTGGCGGGGCGGGCCGGGAAGCTCGCGGGTGCGCCACCGTCGCCTGGCGCGTCGACGGAGGCCCTCAAGCCGCGGCGGCGAGGGGCCGCTCGTCGCGCTTCAGCATCTCGGCGAGCTCGGGGGCCTCGGCGTAGACCTCGAACCACGCGGAGACGCGGCCATGGCGGGTCGCGTAAAACTCGCCGTCGATCAGCTCGCGCAGGAGCAGGTGCGGCTCGCCGGCCGGGATGACGAGGCCGGTCCCGTGGCAGACGTGGTCCTTGCGGCCACGGACGACCTTGCGGGCGAGCTCGCGCACGTCGCCTTCCTTGCCGCCGTCGAACGGCAACATGTGAAGGAAGTCGTCGTCGGTGACCTGCTCGGCGGCGCGGAGCTTGATCCAACCGAGGTCGGCGTCGTTCCAGTGCCCGCTCTCGATGCGGTCGATGATGCGGCCCTGGAGGTCGCGGAAGAGCTCGGGCATGTCCGGCTCCTCGACGCACTCGCGGATGATGTCGCCGACGTCACGCTCCGCGAGGGAGCCGAAGATCGCGACGATGGCCTCCCGGCGGGAATAGAAGTCGAGCTTCTCGATGCCGGCGGCGAGCGTCTCGAACAGGTCGGACGGCGCCAGGATCTCGGGCAGGCTGGCGCCCGTGTCGGGGTGGGGCACGAACACGTTGGCGCCGGCTTCGATGGCGAGGGCGTGCGGCTCGCGGTCTCCGCGTTCGAGCCGGTCGCGCCAGACGCCGAAGTTGGCGAACGCCGTGTCGGGGAGCTCGTCGATGTAGCGATGGGGGACGTAGGGGGTGGTGCTGGTCTGGCGCCGCATCGGGCGCTCCTATGAAACCGGGGTTGCGGGAAGGGGTGGATCAGTCGTCGGCGAGCGAGGGCTGGCGACGGCGCTCGGCGCGCAGGGCCTGGTAGTGCTGGCCCTGGAGCTCGGCGCGGAACTCGGCGTCGATGCCTGGGTCGGTGAGAAGCGCCGCGAGGTCGGCCTTCCCCTTCGCCGCGAGCGCGTCGGCCTCTGCGACCTCGCGCTCGTCGGGGGCGTCCCAGTAGATGCCGTCGTGCGCGAACTCGATGTCGAGGTCGGCCTCCATCGCCCAAAGGGCGCCGAGGTCGATGAGGCTGCGGGCGAGATCCCCGTCCCCTGCCACACGGGCCGCGGCGAGGCGGGCGAGCAGGTCGGCTACGGTCGTGATGACAGTCATGCGTCTCTCCCGAGGGTGGCGGCAACGAGGGCGACCGCCGCGGCCACGCCGGCCTCGCCGGAGGCCTGGACGGCGAGGAACTTGAAGGTGGCGGGCGGGGCGGCGTCGTCATGGATGACGAGCGTGCGGGGGTCGCGGCGCAGGCCGAGGTAGGCCAACACCGCGGGGTGGATCGCCCGGGTGCCGTGAAGGGCCCGGCTGACGGCGGTCTGAGCCGCCCGGTCCGTCAGGGGGAGATGGCGGGCGACGGCGATCTGGGAGCCAGCAGCCTCGACGGCCCTGGCGAGACGGGCGCGGGCCTGCCGTTCGGTGAGCGTCACGCTGGCCTCCCGGGCGTACGGGGCGGGAGCCGCATCCCGCGCACCGGCATCTGCGGCCGGGGCGGCACCGCCCGGGCGGTTGTCGGTTCTGCCTCCGCGGCGGCCTTGGCCTCGGCACGGGCACGGGCGGCGGCGTAGGCGTCGTAGGGCGGGACGACCTTCGGCGCCGGGGCGGGATCGGCGGCCTTGGGCGGCTCCGCGACCGGGGGACCGGAGCGGTACTCGGCCAACATGCCGCTGAGGCGCGTGATCTCCTCCTTCGCCACCCGCTCCAGCTTGAGCTTCGTGATTGTCACGTGGTCCCGCAGGCCCTCGCCCTGCGGGATCTCCAAGCCGGCCGCGACGTAGTGGCACTCGAAAATCAGGTCGGCGAGGCGCTTGCGCGTCTGGATCGCGTCGAGCGCCTTGAGGTCGTGCGTCCACTTGTCAGCCATGGGACGCCTCCCCGCGGGCGGTGGCGACGGAGACACGGCGCATCGCCTCGAATCGCTCGACGTCGCGAGCGACCTGGCGCGACGGGGCGCCGGAGACCTTGTTGATCTTGGCGAGGGCCCGAGCGGCGGCCTTGCGGGCGGCGCGGTAGGACGCGGCCGGGCGGGACGGCTTAGCCATTGGCCGCCTCCCGGTACTCAACCGACGTCGTCTTCGTCAGACCCAGGGCCCGCAGGATCGCCGGGCCCGGGGCGCGACGGCCCGCCAGGGCGTCGTGGACGTAGACAGGCGACACTCTGTTCTCGCGCGCGAAGGCGGTGTGGCCCCCCGCTTTATCTATGCGCGCCCTCAGGCGCTCCCGCACTTCCTCGACCGTCACGACTCACTCCTGGCTATTGACGCGTAGAAGCGTAGTATGCGTCGAACGCGCTTACAAGGGCTGGCCTAGATTGCACCCAGTAGCGACTTTTGGGTGCAATCTGGGCCACGAGGTGAAAGCTTCGACTTTCGAAGGATTACACGATGAATGCTTGGTGGCGATCGAAGGACGGAACGCCCGATCCTTCAAGGACTGGCGACGCAATCCTTGTCCTGCCGGCCTGGGAGCGGGCGTACGAGGCCACACTCAGCGAGGATTGCCTCGCCCTGGGTGCGCGGATTTGTCCTGTGGATCGGACCGAGGAGCGGGTCCGGCGGGGCCGGTACGTCGACGCCTATCCCCGCGCCCACTACGCGGTGGCGCCCGGGGCTGTGGTCGTCGTCGCTCCCGGGTCCGGGCGGGTCCCGCACCGCGCCTATGTCGGCCGGGACGACGGCGTGACCGAGGTCTCGTTCATTGAGGCGGGGGACCGGATCGACCCGGCCGGCGCGAATCGGCGCGCATGGCATCGGCGCGTGCGGGCGAGCGGTCTGAAGGCAACGCCGACGCGGCACCACATGACCGCCGGGCACGGCTACGAGGCCGACGTGGTCTACGACTGGCACGGGCAGGCGTACGTCGCCCTCGTGACCCGAGCCGGGCCCTCATACGTATGGGCCCGCGCCGTTACGTACGCCGAGGCCATGGCGCTCGGGATCGCGTGACGTACCGAGGGCGCGGGCGTGTCGTATGCATGCCCGCGCGGCACTATCGGGAGGTCAACACGGAGGGGACGATGAAGGGGTTTCTCGCAGCGCTCGGCAGGATGCTCGCCGCCATGGGGCGCATCACGCTGGTGCCGGTCATCGAGGGCGGCCGCCTCGTCTGGCGCACCGTCCGCGCGGTCCTCGCGCCGCACGACCCCATTGCCGAGGCCGAGGCCGCGTTCGAGGCGGAGGCCGCCGAGCCCACCCCGGCGGCGCCGCCGACGTTCGACGCGCTGTCGGTCTCGGAGCAGTGGGGGCTGGCCGCGGCGGAGCATCTCTACCCCAGCGTCGACAGCGAGATCCCGCCGGGCATCCTCGACCGGGCCGCCGCCGCCTATCTCGACGGCCTGTCGCCGCAGGATCGCAACAAGCTGCTGATGAACGGCCCCCGCTACATCGGCGAGCATCTCCTCGGCGAGCGCGTCCTGCAGGGCCTGCCCAAGCCCCTGTCTCCGTCTGAGTTCGCCGCCCTGGAGGGCCAGAGGGCCGCTGCCGCCGCCCAGGCGGCCAGGGCCGAGATGGAGAAGGGCGCATTGATCAGGGCGATCTTCGACGACATCCTCGACGAAGGGCCGCCCGCCTTCCCGGCCTGATCGCCCCCACCCGAACGACGAAACCCGCCTCGGTCACCCCGGGGCGGGTTTTTTCTTGTCCAAAACGACGATTGTTGTCGTCTTTCTTGCTTGTAGGGGGTTGACTCGTGCGCGCCGCGCACCTTTGCACACTTTTTCGCACATCACGGCATGTGACGGCATCAGCCTGCGAGGGCGGCCCGGCGAGCCTCGATGAAGGCCTGCTGCCGCTGCCGGGCGAACCGGGCGGCGCGGGCGTCGACGATGGCCTTGGCCTCCTGCTCGGCGCGGTGCTCGGCCATCACGCGGCGGTACGCCATCGCCGCGGTCGCCTGGCGGATGGCGGCGGCTTCCCGGCGCTCACCGGCGCGACGAGCGGCTCCCAAGGCCAGCCCCATGGCCAGGCCCTGCAGGGGGGCCTCGAAAGACCGGACGACGGTATCGGCGTTGCTGTGATACGACATCGGGGCGGCCTCCTCAGGTGGTGTGCGCCCAGGAGATCGGGATCCCCGAATCGATGTCCAGACCCCTTCGCCGGTCGTGGTTACTGAAGTCCCTGGCCCCTGTGGATGGCGTCAGCCCCGGACGCGTACGAATTCTTCCGGCGACAGCACATCCCGGGAGTAGCGTTCGTATGCCCTGTGTAGGGCCCCGTTACCTGACCACCCGGTAACGCCACATCAGCACTAAGTAACGGATTATCAGAACAACAATGCCGCCGGAATTTTTCGAAAACCCGGCGGCGGCCGCCCTCACTGCAGGGCGATGTAGCCCACCAGGTCCGCTAGGGCGGCGTCCTGCGTCGCCGGGGCCGTCAGGGTGAGGATGTCGCCGAGGTTCACGAGGACCGGGTTGCCGCCGGTAGTCGTGGAGATCGCCACGGTCTTGCTGACCGCGAAGGTATCGGTCTCGGTGGTCGGCCCGTTCAGGGCCAGAGTCAGCATCCTTCCCGACGCCGTAGCTCAGCGCTGCACCTCGCCGGTTACGTGCACTCCACGGACCCGCACCATCGACGATCTTAAGCCTCGGCGTCGTCGCCGGGTCGCGTCAGTCAGGCCGGCGCAACCTCGTCCACCCACGCGAAGCGCGCCTTCAAGTCGTTGAGTTGATTGAAGGGTACGGCGTGGCGATGCTGCAGCATGCCGACCACGATGCCCGGGTGCAAGCCGACCTCCTCGGCGAAGGCGGTGACCTCCTGCCTGGTGGAGGGGCTTGTCGTGGCGAAGGACTCGATCCGCTCCCGACCAACCAGCACCTCCTCGGCCCAGGCATCGGCCTCGGCCTCCACCCCGTCGCCCTCGCCGTTCTGGTCGTCGACGAAATTCTTCCCGCGATGCAGGACGATGTGCGCTGCCTCGTGGAAGAAGGTCCACCAGAAATGGTCGTTGCTCTTCATGCGCAGCGACATTTGGATCAGCGGCCGCTCGTCGTTCATCCACCGCGCCGAGCCGAAGACGCAGGTCTTGCTCAAGGGCTTCTGGAAGACCAGGGCGACGCCTGCCGAATGGCAAAGCTCCAGCATGCGCGGCTCAAAGACGTCCGGACCATGCACCGTCAGCGACCTGATCTCGGCGCAACTCCGAAGGAACCGTTCGCCGTCGTAAGCCGGAAGCTCGCGCTTCCGGGCCTGCTCCTCCCCGAGCATCAGCCAGCAGTACATGTGGTGCGGGGAAGCCGTCGCGGAACGCGCCCGGCGATGATGCACCGCCAGCGACCCGATCCTGGCGTCGTAGGCCTGCGCGGTGCCGATGCCGAGCATCGTCAGCATCTCGCCGAACAGGCTGCCGATGTCGCGCGTGTCGGGCAGCCGGCCGCATGCCTTGAGCTCCTTCACCGGGAACTGCTTCAGCCAATCGGCCTGCCGCTCGGCGCTCTCCCGCTCCCGCTCCCGGGCCTGGAACAGGTCCCACTCGGCCTGCAGCCCCGTCCAGATATAGGCCTTTAACCCGAGGACGTGCTCAAGCCGAAGAGCCGTCTCCGGCGTGACCGGGTTCGTGCCGTTGATGATCGTGCTGACGAGCTTCGGCGTCAGGCCGGCCAGGCGCGCGAACTCGGCCTGCGACCAGCCGCGCCCATCGATGTACTCCGCAAGGTGTTCGCCGGGGTGCGTCGCCCATTGCGGGACGAAGGCTTCCTTCCTCGTCATGTCCACGCCTCCAACGCTCACTTCCCGTGGTAGTCCACGACCTCGACGATCTCGACCGCCGTGACGCTCGCGACGTCGACGCCGCCGTCCGGGAGAGACGGGACCGGGTCGTGGTCGGGCACGAAGACGATGCGCCAGTTGTCCTTGATGGTGACGGAGAACTGGCCCTTCCGGTCATTCTTCAGCATATGCCGGTAGTCCGGCGAGCCGGTCGGGACGTCCGACAGGCTTTTCGCTTGCCTCAGCACACCCAGCCGAAGCCGGATGTGCCGCGCGCGGTCGCCGAAGGCCTTGGCCATCTCCTTCGGGTCGGTAAGCTGCTTGCACAGCCGCTTACCCCTGACGGTGAGATCCATAGGCCGAAACCGTTACCTGCAAGGTAATGTTCTCCGAGTCATTACCCAATGGGTAACATGGTCGCAACGCCGGCGCCATCGCCTCCGTTCCGTACCCGCTACCGATGAACAGCCGTGTTCGAACCCGCTCCGGCTTGAGGCGGGACGGAGGCGAGAGGTCACGATGTCGTATCGGCCCCCTGAGTTTGCCGGCACGAGGACGAGGGGGTCCCTTGCCGCGCCTGCATCGGACGTATTCCGAGGCAAGGGGTGGGGGACGACCGGCGTGTCGCCGCATCTGAAGGTTTTTCCGGCCTCCTTTGCGCGGATCGCCCGAGGCATCGTCACGGTGTCGAAAGGAGGTCGTCATGAGGCCGAAGCAGTTGATCGAGCGCTTGGCGGCAATGGAACCTCCGCCGCAGGGGGTACCCGTGGTGCCGCCCATCGAACTGGTGGCGATGATGACGCGGACCGTTCGCGGGCTGCGGCAATGGAAGAAGGAAACGCTGGCCGACTTCGCCAGCGTCTCGCTGTCCATCGTCGAGCGGGTCGAGAGGGCGGAGCCCGTCGGTAACGAGAGCCTTGAGCGGATCGCGGTGGCGCTCGGCTACGAGCGAGGCGCATTCACGCAACCCCGCGTCCCGATCCCACGCGAGGAGGCCGCCGCGCGGCTCGCCGACGACGTCGGTCACCTCGATGCCGTCGAGGTGCGATGCTTCCGGACGCACCGGCAGGTGCGCATGGTTGCCGGCACGCAGGCGTACCTCATCCACGACACCGAATTGGGTCCGGCTTCCTGGAGATCCGCGCCGCCGCGATGTCCGACAAAGTCGTGCTGCAGATGGAGCCCTTCGACGAGGCGATGGAGCACGAGATCTCGCGCCGCGTTGCGCGGGCCTCGACGCCGCAGGCCGACCACTGGACCCGCCGGACCATACCGGCCGGTCAGCGGCACCTGGTCCTGCGCGAGCACCTAATGGGCCGTGAGAACGAAACACGGCATTCGCTGCTCTCGGCCTATCTCCACGTAGTCGCCGGGGACGGCGGTAGTACCGAGTTCCTGGCCGAGTACGACGAGCACATCGCCCTGGCGAGTTGGGTCTCGTTAACCGTAAAACAGCACACCCTATTGCGCCACCAAGTATGCGTGGTCTAACACAGAAGGATGAGATAGGTGCGTCAACCGCATTAAGGTTGACGACTGAATCAACTCGACGGGCGAAAGCCTCTGGCCTTTCTTCGCATGCGTGGCCACCCCGGCCACGCATGGAGAGAGCCCATGAGGCATACGGACCCCGAGTACCGCCGCGAAGAAGACGACATGTGCGTCGTCTGTGGCATCACATGCGAGGAGGCCGACGACGAAGACGGGTGCGGTTGGGCAGGACCGTCGTTGTGCGGCAAGTGCTGTCGCGCGCTCTACTTTGACGAGGGCGTCTACGACAGCCTCAGCCCGGTCGCGACAGAGTGCCTGTACGACTGGCTGGGTGACCTCGTCGCCGGTGGGCCGGCCATGCAGGAAGCATTCGAACGCGACCTTCCGTTCGCCATCATGCTGTATGAGCGCGGGGCGCACTTCGACGAAGCGGACGCGCGCCAGGCGTTCAACGGAATCGCGAAGCGGTATCTCGAACTCCGCGCGATCCCGCCTAGCAAGCGGGACTGGTATGACGACCCGACGCAGATCCTCGGCGACATTTTCTCAGACGAATGGCGTGCGGTGCGTAAGTTGATCCTTGCAGCGCACCGCATCAGGAAGATGCACAACATCAATCTGCTGTAACCGATGAAGCGCCCAAATACTGGACGCTCCAGGGGCACAAGGCCCCGCTATTCCTCCCCTCCAGCCTCCATCGCGCGCCCGAGCCGGATCTCCTCCGGCACGGCGGGTGTCGCCGCCATCCTCTCGCGGATCTCCTCCAGCGAGGCCGGCCGGTAGCCACATCGGTCCACGCCCACGTCGCAGCTTTGAGAGGTGTCCGGCACGATTGCGCGCATCCGGCGCGAGTTCTTCACCCGCGGTCGCTCGATCAAGGACATCGTCCGCGATCTGCACGTCTCGCGCAACACGGTCCGG
Source organism: Methylobacterium sp. NPDC097929 (assembly GCF_049543375.1). Lineage (NCBI taxonomy): Bacteria > Pseudomonadati > Pseudomonadota > Alphaproteobacteria > Hyphomicrobiales > Methylobacteriaceae > Methylobacterium > Methylobacterium sp. NPDC097929. The sequence continues at coordinate 17,511 of NZ_JBMVEP010000023.1, forward strand.
AAGGTCATTCGGTCGGGGGCCACCGCCTTCGCCTACGAGCGTGAGGTGCAGCCTCTGCCCAAGCTCGGGCCGTGGCGCGAAGATCTCGATCGGATGTTGACCACCAACGCCGGCAGGTCAGCCCGCGAGCAACTAACGCCGATCCGGATCTACGAGGTGCTGCGCGGACTCGGCTAGAGCCGCCACTGTATTAAGCCATCGCGACGTCTCCCTCATCGTCCGCCTGCCGACCTACAGGCCCACAAGAGCAGGGGCCTGCCCGTCGTGCACGACCGAACAGCCGACATGCTAACTCCTGACCCATAGCAGGCTTTCAATTGTGCCGACCCAGATGTCCGCTCGTTACGAAGAAGCGGACCTGTCTGCGGCGGCCATGACATCAGCAGGTTGGGGCAAATTGACGAACGTCTCCGAGCCTGCGACGAGAGCCGCGTCCGCCGTGGGATAAAGGCTTGGCGCCATCGGGACTCGCGCAACTCACGGCTAGTGATAGGCAGTCGATCTGAGCGGGTCGCATGCCCTGAACGGCCTCGTTTCCTTGGTTCCACGTGCGTAGGAACCTGACGGCCCAGGTGTATTGACCACCTACATCTGGTGCGAGGCGCCGCCGGAGCGCCGCGAGACGTATGTGCTGGTGCCGAAGGCCTTCGTCCGCTCTAGTTCACTCGTGGGGCACAAGCCCCACGGGGCGCCGAATCGATGCCAGACCACAATCCGCTGCTGAGGAAGCTCGCCGCCCTGTCGCCGTTATCGGACGAGGACCGACGCCACTTGGCGCAGGTCGCCGCCCACCCCGTCGCGGTCCCCGCCAGGACGGACTTGATCCGCGAGGGTGACACGCCGCGGGGCGTGTTCCTCGTCCTCGAAGGCATGGCTTGCCGCTACAAGATCCTGCCGGACGGAACCCGGCAGGTGCTCGCCTTCCTCATCCCTGGCGACTTGTGCGACTTAGACGTCTCCTTGCTCAACGCGATGGACCACGCCATCGGCACGCTGTCCCCCTGTTGCGTGGCGCACATCCCGACCCGGACGGTGGGGGACCTGCTCGACGGCCATCCCGGCATCGCCCGGGCCATGCGCCTCGCTGCCCTGGTCGAGGCCGCGACGGCGCGGCAGTGGCTCGTGAACGTCGGCCGGCGCTCCTGCGAGCGGCGCCTCGCCCACATCCTGTGCGAGATGCTGGTGCGGCTCCGGTCCGTGGGGCTGGCCTCCGACGTGGGGTACGACCTCCTACTCACGCAGGTCGACCTCGCCGACGCGACCGGGATGACGTCCGTCCACGTCAACCGGTCCCTGCAGTCGCTGCGGAAACGGGGGCTGATCGAGATCCGGGGCCGCCGCGTCGTCATCCCGGACTTGGCAGCCCTGGAGGCGGCGGCTGATTTCGACTCGGGATACCTGCACCGCGCTACGCCCGACCCCCGACCGGACCCCGGGCTGCGCGGAACTGCCCTCCCGGACGCCGCCGCCCTCCGGGATGCAGTCCCGCCCGAGGCAAGGGCCTAGCCGTCCGGCGTCAGCGCTCCCCACCCCCGAGCACCAGCCGCAGCGAGCGAGCGAGCTCGTCGCGGCGGTAGGGCTTGTTGAGCACCGGGAGCTCGCCGCGCCCGATGACCTGCCCCTCGTCGAGGTTGGCCACGTAGCCCGAGGTGAGCAGCACCTTGACGCCGGGCCGGAGCCGCTGCGCCTCGACCGCGAGCTGCGACCCGTTCATGCCGCCGGGCATCACCACGTCCGAGAACAGGATGTCGATACGCTTCACACCCGTGAGGTGCCCCAGCGCCTCGGCGGCGTTGCGGGCGACGACGACCCGGTAGCGCAGTTCCTCCAGGCTCTCGGTCGCCATGGCGAGCACCTGCTCGTCGTCCTCGACCAGCAGCACCGTCTCGCCCTCGCCGGCGCGGCGCAACGGGATGGCCGCGGCCGGGCCCGTGCCGACCTCCTCGCCCGCAGGGTCGGCCGAGCGCGGGAAGTACAGGCTCACCGTCGTGCCTGCACCGACCACGGAATCGATGTGAGCGAACCCTCCGGCGCTGCGCGTGAAGCCGTAGACCTGGCTCAATCCGAGCCCGGTGCCCTTGCCCACTTCCTTGGTGGTGAAGAACGGCTCGAACACGCGCTGGAGCTTGTCGGGCGGGATGCCGCTCCCGGTGTCGGTCACCGAGACCACGATGTAGGGCCCGGGCGGCACGCCCCTGTCGGCGACGGCCGCCGTGTCGAGGCGGGCGTTGCGGCTCGTCATTGCGATGCGGGCGTGCCCGTCCCGCCCCTCCATCGCGTCGCGCGCGTTCACGATCAGGTTCAGCACCGCCGCCTCGAACTGCGCCGGGTCGATGCGGATCGGATCGAGGGCCGGGTCGAGGTCGAAGGCGAGCTCGACGGCCCCGCCCGCCGCGCGCTCGGCCAGCGGCTTGAAGTCGAGCAGCAGCCGGTTCGGGTTGAGGGTCTGGGGCCGCAGCATCTGCCGGCGCGAGAAGGCCAGGAGCTGCTGGGTCAGCTGCTCGCCGCGACGGGCCGCCCCCATGGCCGCCTCGGCCAGGCGCTTGACGCGGTCGACCTGCTCGGGCCGGCGCAGCATCATGTCGAGGCCGCCGACGATGACGGTGAGCAGGTTGTTGAAGTCGTGCGCCACGCCGCCGGTCAACTGACCGATGGCCTCCATCTTCTGGGCCTGGCGCAGCGCCTCCTCGGTGAGCCGCTGGTCGCTCCGATCCATCAGGATGCCGGCGATGCGCAAGGGCGCGCCGGAGGCGTCGCGCTTGATCCGGCCCTGCAGGGCGATCCACCGGATGGCCCCGTCGACGCGCCGGACGCGGCATTCGAGGTCGAGCGCGTTGGTCTCCAAGGTCGCCGCGAAAGCGCGCTCGGCGATGCCGCGGTCCTCCTCGACGATGTGGTCGAGGAGGACCTGCCGGTCCCAGGCGGGCCCTTCACCCGCGTAGCCGAAGACGGCGTCGTAGCGCGGCGAGCGACGCGAAACTCCGGTGACGTAGTCGAGGTCCCACGAGGCCATGCCGGCGGCGTCGAGCGCGAAGGCCAGGGTCTCGTGAGCGGCCTCGACCTCGCGCGTCCGCTCGGCCACGCGCCGCTCCAGGTCCTCGTTGGAGCGTCGGAGCTGCTCCTGGGCGCGCTCGCGTTCCAGGAGGTACTCGCGGGCCTGGTACTGGCGGCGGCGCGCCCGCAGGGCCGAGGCCGCGGCGCTCGCCAGCGTCTCGGCGTTCACCGGGCGCTCCAGCAGGACGACGTTGCCGAGCCGTGCGAGCAGGCGCGCGGCGCGCTCCGGGCGGCGCCCGGCCTGGCGCGTCGCCAGCACGATGAAGGGGAAGTCCGACCACGCCGGCTGAGCGTCCAGCCAAGCGAACAGGGCATCCAGGTCGCCGTCCAGCGCCTCCTCGGTGACGAGCGCCGCGCCGGCGCCGGCAGCCAACCCGTCCAGCAACGCCGCCATGTCCGGGCACGGCTCGGTCCCCGTGCCCGCCTGGGCGAGCACCTGCCCCGTGACGGCAGCGTCGCGTCCGCGCGGCGCGAGGATGAGGACGCGCTCCTCGTCCGCGATGGAAACGCTCACGCCTCGTCGCCCGGAACCGCCTGGCCCGTCAGCATCGCGACCTCGCCCCGGTAGGCCGGCAGGCCGGTGAGCACGCCTTCGAAGTCGGAGAGCGCCTTGCCGACCTGCATGCCGCCCCCGGAGAAGCGCAACTCGCGGATGGTGCGCTCGTGCGCGTTGACCCGGCTTTTCACCACCGAGAGCGCCGTGCGGATCTGACCCTTGGCCTCGAAGAAGCGGAACAGCAGGATGCAGTCGCTCAGGTAGCTCAGGTCGACGTCCGTGCGGACCTCGCCAATGACCCCGTGCTGGCCGAGCACCAGCAGCGTGGTGACACCCTGCTGGTTCAGGTAGCTCAGGAGTTCGTGCATCTGCAGGATGAGGTACTCCTCGCCCGGCATCGCGTGCAGGTAGGCGTTCAAGCTGTCGATGACCACGAAGGCCGACCCGCGCTCCTCGACCGCATGCCTGGCCATCGTCGCGAACTCGCCCGGCGAGACCTCGGCCGGGTCGATCTGCGTGATGGTCAGCCGGCCGGCCTCGACGTGCGGCCGCAGGTCCATGCCCAGCGTGGCGCAGCGGGCCATCAGCGTCGCCAGCCCCTCGTCGAACAGGTAGTAGGTCGCGCTCTCGCCGCGCTCCAGCGCCGCCACCATGAAGCGGACCGCGGTGGTTGTCTTGCCGACGCCCGAGGGCCCGAGCAGCAGGGTGTTGGTCCCGGGCACGAGGCCGCCGCCGAGCAGCAGGTCGAGCTCGGCCGATCCGGTGGACTTGCCCGCCGGGTCGAAGTCGGCGTGGTGCTCGGCCGCCACCAGGCGCGGGAATACCTGGATGCCGCCGGTCTCCAGCACCAAGTCGTGGTAGCCGCCGCGGAACTTGATGCCGCGCATCTTCACGATGCGCAGGCGGCGGCGTTCGGAGCCGTACTCGCGCGGCATCTGGTCCAGCGACACCACCCCGTGGGCGATGCTGTGGAGCTGGACGTCGCCGGTCTCCGAGGTCTTGTCGTCCAGCATCAGCACCGTGCAGGCGCGCTTGGCGAAGAAGCGCTTGAGGGCCAGGATCTGGCGCCGGTAGCGCAGGGGGTTCTGTGCCAGAAGCCGCAGCTCGGACAGGCTGTCGAACACCACCCGGTCGGGTTTGGTCTTGTCGACCCGGGCGATGACCTCGCGCACCGTCTCGCCGAGCTCGATCTCGGACGGGTGCAGGATCGACTGCTCGCCGTCCGGGTCCAGGCCGTCCTCGTCGACGAGTTCGTGGACGTTGATGCCGTCGAGGGCCCAGCCGTGGGTCGCCGCGGCGGCGCGAAGCTCCTCCGTGGTCTCGGACAGGGTGACGTAAAGGGCGCGCTCGCCGCGGGCCATGCCCTCCCGCAGGTACTGCAGCGCCAGCGTCGTCTTGCCGGTCCCAGGCGTGCCCTCCAGCAGGTAGAGCCGGCTTGGCGTCAGGCCCCCGCAGAGCACGTCGTCCAGGCCGGGCACCCCGGTCGAGATCCTCGCCCCCTCCGCGGGGGGCGTGCTGGGCGTCGCGTCGGTCATCGGCTCGGTCGGTCTCTGCGGCGGGGGGGCAGCCCGGCCGGTACGGTAGCGGTCGGCCAAGCCCTTGTCAGCGCCCGCGCCGCCGCATGGTGGGGATCCCGGGAAGCGTAACGCGTCACGGGTGGCGTCCCCCGTTACGCGGCTCCCGCGGAGTCGACCTTCAGACGGAACGAGGGGTCCTCGGCGGCATTGCCTCCTGAACCAGGGAGACGCGCGATGACAGGCAAGAGCCTCAAGGCAGGCGACAAAGTGAAGTGGGACAGCGCCGGCGGTACGACCCAGGGCACGGTCGTCAAGAAGGAGACCGGCACGACCAAGGTGAAGGGCCACACCGCCAAGGCGTCCAAGGCCGAGCCCCAGTACCGCGTGAAAAGTGCTAAGTCCGGCAAGGAGGCCGTGCACAAGGCCGACGAACTCAAGAAGGCGTGACGCGCGTCCGCACCGCCTGGGCGCGACGGCCTCACGTCATCCTGGAGAGCGCGTCCTCACCATTGAACCTGCGATGCAGGAAGGCCATGGCGACGTGGCCGACCAGCACCGCTAGGAGCGTGAAGGCCAGCCAGTGATGGAGCAGGTCGCCTGGAGCGACCATCCAGGCGACCTTGTCGTCGCGTCCGGGCATCAACAGGATGCCGTAGGGCGTGAACGGCTTGCCCGACCCGTACTGCCGCAGCAGCGCGATGCCCGGCACGATGACCATCAGCGCGTAGATGAGAAGGTGGCCGGCCACGGCGGCACGGCCCAGGCGCCCCGGATGCGGCGGGCGCCGGGTTAGGTTCGCCAGTCCCCAGGCCCCGCGCAGCAGCACGAGCGCGAACAGGGTGAAGCCCAGGGTGAAGTGGCTGCCGCCGACCAAACGCGTCACCGCGTTGTCGCCGGTAGCGACGTAGAGCAGGGCGCCGGCGAACTGCCAGGCGAAGAGCGCCGCCATCAGCCAGTGGAAGCCGCGGCTGACGCGGCCGTAGCGCCGCGGCGTGTCGAACCACCCGTCCCCGGCGGGGACCGCGTCGCCGCCACCGGGCATGCTCATGCCGCCGCCCCGTCCCACAGGTCCCCAGCCCTGCCGCCGGCGCGAAGGATCTCCTCGGCGGCCGCGGTGAGGGCCCGGTCCGGTCCGGGCTGGCGCAGGTAGGTGGCGAGGTCGCGCGACAGCCGCTCCAGAGCGTGGGGCCGTAGGAATCCCTGTAGGCCGACCGAGCGCTGGGCCAACTGCAGCACGTCGAGCCCGGCCCGCTCCACGGCGAGCCGCGCCAGGTTGACGAGGGCGACGACGCGCTCAGGCGGCAGGGCGGGATCGGAGACCGCCTGAGCGGCGCGTTCCACCCAGAGCCGGGCTCCCTCAACCGCGATGGCACCCTCGCCGAGGCGGGCGAGCTGGTGCGGGTCGCCGCCGCGGCCGGTCGCCGCGAGATGCCCCCGCCAAACGTCGAACACGGCCTCGATGCCGCCGAGCTGGACCGCCGCGAAGCGCCACGCGCCTCCCGAGAAATCCGGCTGGCGGAAGTAGTCGTCCGGGCCGCCCAGGATGTCCTCCGCCGCCACCGCGATGCCGGCGAAGTCGAGGGTGCCGGTGGCCGACGCGCGCATGCCGTGGGACCGCCACGCCGACAGGTCGGCCCTGGTCCCAGTCTTCAGCGGCACGACCAGCATCAGGGTCCCGCTCCCACCCGGGCCCCGGCTCGTCACCAAGGCACGGGTGACGTAGCCCGCGCCCGAGGCGAAGGTCTTCACGCCGGCCAGCCGTAGGCCGCCGGCGCCGTCCTCCAGGGTAAGGCCGCCTTCGGGAGGCTCGGTGTTCCAGACGCCGAACAGGTGGCCGTCGCGGGCGTCGGCGAACAGCCGTTCCCGCTGCTCGGGCCCGCCGTAGAGGGCGACGAGTTGCAGCGCGTTGACGTGCCCCTCGTAGAGGCGCCCGAGCGCCAGGCTGCCGTAGCCCACCAGCCGCAGCACCGCGGCAAGCCTGCGGGCGCCCGGCTCCTCACCCAGGCCGGCGCCCCCAGCCATGGACGGGACCGGCGCCGCGAGCAGCCCCAGGCGGGCGAGGTCGGCGACGTCCTCGGCCGGGAAGCCCTGGTCGCGGTCCTGGTCGGCGGCCCGCATGGCCGCCGTCGCCGCCACCTGCCGGGCGGCCGCGACCGCATCGTAGGCAAGGGCCAGCGGGGTTACCTGGTCCATGTTAGTTTGCTCCCCCTGAAGTTACGGCGGAGCTAAGCCCGTCCGGGTGCGTCGATCCTGACATGAGGCACACCTCGGCCGTAGGGCGACATATGGTCGTCGGACCGAAAGCTCGTGCATCGGGGTGGCTGGGCCCGTGTCAAACAGTCTGCCTGAGGAACAGGCTTGGCGCGGCGCTTCCGCCGCAGGGGTGCCCAGGAACGGCGCCATCCTGCCCACGTTGGCCGGCGAACCCACACCGACGAGGAGCCACGAAGGCATGGCCAGCACGGACATCGGCACGATCTACGCGGGCGCGCTGCGCAACACGCGCGCCCTGGAGCGGCAGGGCCTGGAGCAGATGGAGCGCCAACTCTCAGGCCTTGAGCGCTACCCGGACTACGCCGCGGTCCTGCGTCGTCACGTCGAGACCACGAAGGGGCAGATCGCCCGCCTCGACCAGGCGCTGGAGGCCGTCGGGGAGAGCGCCTCGACCCTGAAGGAGACCGCGACCAGCGTCGCCGGCACCATCGGCGCGGCCGTGCACGCCGTGGCGCAGGACGAGACCCTGAAGAACCTCTACGCGGGCTACGCCTACCAGTACGACCAGGTCGCCGCCTACCGCTCGCTCGCTGTCATCGCGGAACGAGCGGGCGAGTCCGACAAGGTCGCTGGCTTCCGCGCGGCAGTCGACGAGGAGACGAAGGCCGCCGAGGAGATCTCAGGGTTGATCGAGCCGGTCACCAAGACCTACCTCGACCTGACGCTCAGCGGTGCGAAGGCGGATAGCTGAGGGGCGGGCGCCATGGACGACCCCATGCCGGTCGCCGTCACCGTAGAGGCGTGCGGGGACAGCCACGAGCGCTTCCGCTGGCACCTGACCGACGCGGATGGCGTGTCCATCTGCGTCTCGCCCGAACCCTTCGCTACGGCGGAGGACGCCGGAGCGGCCGGGCAGGAGGCGCTCGCTGCGTTCGGGGCGGTCGCCGGGGCCTGAGCGCGGGCGAGCCCCGCGGCGGCACGCCGCATCTGCTCACCAGCGTTTCGCCTGTGGATTCGCGCGTCCGTCGCGCTCCATTAAATCGGTCTCAACGGCCTTCGCCCAAGGTGGGGATTCGAACCTACCCGGGGCCGTCCCATGCTCACCGTCGTCGGTTGTCTGGTCCAATCCCACGACCTCCGCCTCGTCGCCCTCGCGGCCGCCACCTGCGCGCTCGCCGCGCTCACCACGGTCTGCATCGTCAGCCACGCCCGCAGGGCGGAGGGCTGGGCGCAAGGCGGCTGGCTCGCCGTCGCGGCGGCGGCGGGCGGCTCGGGCATCTGGGCGACCCACTTTATCGCCATGCTCGCCTTCGCGCCCGGCGTGCCGAGCGGCTACGATGTCGTTCTCACCGGCTTCTCGCTGGTCATCGCCGTCGCGCTCGCCGGCTCCGGCCTCTCGCTCGCCGTCCTCGTCGGCGGGCGCGCCGCGGCCTGGGCCGGCGGCGCGGTCCTCGGCCTCGGCATCGCGGCGATGCACTACACCGGAATGGCCGCCTACGATGTCGCCGGCCAGAAGGCGTGGGACCCGACCACGGTCGGCGTCTCGCTCGCCCTGGGAGGCATCCTCGGCGGCGCGGCGCTCGCGGCCCAGGTCGGCGCCCGCGGGCTCGCCCGCCAGTTGCCCGCCGCCCTCCTGCTGCTGCTGGCCATCTGCAGCCACCACTTCACTGCGATGGGCGCCGTCACCGTCACGCCCGACCCGACGCTCGCGGTGTCGGCATCCGCCGTCCCGAATGCTTGGCTTGCGGTGGCCGTGGCGCTCGCGAGCTTCGCCATCCTGCTGCTGGCCGGCGCCGCGCACGCCCTCGACGTGCGTGACCGTCGTCACGCCAAGCTGGAGGCGGAGCGCCTGCACAGCCTCGCCAACGCCGCCGTCGAGGGGCTCGTCGTCTGCACCGGCGACACCGTGGTGAGCGCCAACCGGAGCTTCGCCAAGCTCGTCGGCCTGCCGCAGGGCGCGCTCGTGGGGACGGCCCTGTCGGCGTACCTGCCGGGCGACGCGGCCCGGCTCGCCCTGGCCGGCCAGCCCGACCGCCCGGTCGAGGCCGAGCTCCGCCAGGCCGACGGCACGCTCGTGCCGGTCGAGGTCATCATGCAGCCGGTGGAGCACGCCGGCCGTCCGCACTACGCGGTGGCCGTGCGCGACCTCCGCGCCCGGCGCCAGGCAGAGAGCCAGATCCAGTTCCTCGCCCACCATGATGCCCTCACGGGACTGGCCAACCGCGCGAGCTTCGGCAAGCGCCTCGACCAGGAGATGCGCGCCGCCGACGCGGGCGGGCGCAAGCTCGCGGTGCTGTGCCTCGACCTCGACCGTTTCAAGGAGGTCAACGACCTGTTCGGCCACGCCGCCGGCGACGCCATGCTGGAGAGCGTCGCCCGCATCGTCTCGGCCGAACTCGACGACGCGCAGATGGTGGCCCGCCTGGGCGGCGACGAGTTCGCGGTGCTGGCGCCCTGCGACGGGCCCTCCGAGGCCGGCCGCCTCGCCGAGCGCATCTTGGAGGCGCTGCGCGCAGGGAAGGCGGGGGGCAACGGCCCGCAGGTCGCCACCAGCATCGGCATCGCCCTGTACCCGGACGACGCGCAGGAGCGGGCCGCCCTCCTCAGCTACGCCGACACCGCCCTCTACCGCGCCAAGTCGGAAGAGCGCGGCACCTACCGCTTCTTCGAGGCGAAGATGGGCGTTGAGGTGCGCGAGCGCCGACTGCTGGAGCACGACCTGCGCCATGCCGTGGCCCGCGGCGAGATGCACCTCGTCTACCAGCCCCAGACCGACGTCGGCACGGGCGCCGTCATCGGCTTCGAGGCGCTGCTGCGCTGGAAGCACCCGGAGCGGGGCTACGTCTCGCCCGCCCTGTTCATCCCCATCGCCGAGGAGAGCGACGCCATCCTGCAGATCGGCGAGTGGGTGCTGCGCGAGGCCTGCCGGGAGGCCGCGAGCTGGACGCAGCCCCTGTCCATCGCGGTCAACGTCTCGGCGGTGCAGATCCACAGCCCCCACTTCGTCGGCCTCGTGCACGAGGTGCTGCTCAGGACCGGGCTGGCCCCGCACCGGCTTGAGGTCGAGGTCACCGAGACGGCGCTGATCAGCGACCCGAACCGGGCGCTCCTGACCCTCCGGCAGTTGAAATCGCTCGGCCTGCGCGTCGCCATGGACGACTTCGGCACCGGCTACTCGTCCCTGTCGAACCTGCGCTCGTTCCCGTTCGACAAGATCAAGGTCGACGGCTCGTTCGTGCGCTCCGTCGACAGCAACGAGCAGACGGCGGCCATCGTGCGCTCGGTCCTGGGCCTCGGCCGCGGCCTCGGGCTGCCGGTCCTGGCCGAGGGCGTCGAGACGGAGGCCGAGCTCGGCTTCCTCGCCGCCGAGCAGTGCCACGCCGCGCAGGGCTACCTGATGGGCCGCCCGTCACCCATCGCGCAGTTCGCCAGGCATACGCATGGCACGATTCCCGTCACCTCCGATGACCGCAAACGCGCCTGAGACAGTCGGGGAAGGGGCAAGCGTCAACCTCGCCCGTGAACGGATGTCGGATCGGCAGGGATGGAGGCGGAGGATGAGGGGGCGAACGGCAGTTACTCCATCACCGGCCCTCTCGTCGCTCCGGGCCGCCGCCGTGACCTGCGCCCTGATCGTCGGCTGCGGCCTCGCCCCGGTCGCCCTCACGCTCGCGCCACGCCCCGGCGAGCCCGTGGCCGTCATCACCCTCTTCCCGGACGCACCGGTCCCTAAGGCCGTCACAGCCTCGGGCGCACCCATCCTGTGGCTCTCCGCCGGCGGGCACGTCGCGGTGCTCTACGCCCCCGGGCGCGACGTCGCCGCACACCTGCGCCGGGCCGGTGCCCTCCTCGTCCTCGCCGCCGGGCCCCTGGGCACCTGCCTTCCGGGCTACCGGCCCTCCGCCAACCTCACCGGACCGTCCACGCCATGACCGAAAGCAGCCTCGACCGCCTCCGCCTCGCCTTCCTGCCGGTCATGCTGGGCGCTCTCGGCGTCCTCGCCGCCATCGTCACGACGCTCGCCTGGTGGCGGGACGTCATGCCCGTGCCCGTGACGGTCCTCGCGGTCCTCCTACCCGGCGCGGCCCTCGCCGCCGCCCGCCAGCACGGGGCGACGGCCATCACGCGCCACCTCTCCTCGGCTTCCCTGATGATGCTGGTCGGCCTGCTGGTCCTAGCCTCCTCGGGCACGCACCTCCAGATCGACGTGCATATGGTCTTCTTCGCCGCCCTCGCGGTTGCGGCGGGCTGGTGCTGCTGGTCCTCCATCCTCGTGGCGGCCGGCGTCGTCGCCGTCCACCACCTCGCGCTGAACGTGCTCTACCCGGCCGCCGTATTCCCGAACGGGGCCGAGTACCTGCGTGTCGTGCTGCATGCCGTCGTCCTCGTCACCGAGGCCGCCGCCCTGGTGCTGGCTGCCCGCCAGCTCGCCAAGGCGCTGGCCTCCGCGGAGGCGGCCACCCGGCAGGCCGCCGACAGCGTGCTGGCGCAGCGCCGCGCCGAGGCGGCGGCCGGCCAGGACCGTAACCTGGAGGCCCACCGCCAGCGCCGGCTCGGCGAGGTCGTCGCCGAGTTCCGCGACGCCCTGGTCGAGATCGAGCATAAGGTCGAGCGCGAGACCGGCGGCATGCGCGAGACCGCGCTCGCCCTCAGCGGCGTCGCCGAGCGGTCCAGCCGTCAGGCCGCCGCGTCGGAGGCCACGGCGTCGGCGACGGCTCAGAACGTGCTCTCCGTGTCCGCGGGCGCCGAGGAACTCAGCGCCTCCATCTCGGACATCGCCGGCCAGACCGAGCGGGCGCGCGAGTTCATCGCGCACATGACCGAGATCGCGCGGACTACGAACGACGAGGTCGAGCAGCTCGCGGTCGTGGCCGACCGCATCGGCACCGTCATGGGCCTGATCAAGTCGGTGGCCGACCAGACCAACCTCCTGGCGCTCAACGCCACCATCGAGGCTGCGCGCGCCGGCGCCGCCGGCCGCGGCTTCGCGGTGGTCGCCTCGGAGGTGAAGGCGCTGTCGGGCCAGACCATGAGGGCGGCCGACGAGATCGTGTCCCAGGTCGAGGCCATCCAGGCCTCGACGCGGCGGACCGTCGGCTCCGTCCACGCGATGGCCTCCGCCACCCAGGAGGTGAACGCGCTGACGACGTCCATCGCCGTGTCGGTGGACCAGCAGCGGGCGGCCACGCAGGAGATTTCCCGCACGGTGGCGCAGGTCGCCGAAGGCAGTTCGGAGGCGCACGCCGGCGCGGTGTCGGTCTCGCGGGCCACACAGGAGACGCGGCGCCATGCCGACGGCGCCCTGTCCGCGTCCGAATCCCTCAAGGTGGTCGCGGCGGACCTCGCGGCGTCCGTGGGCCTGTTCGTACAACGGGTCACGACGGACCTGGAGGAGCGCCGCGGCAACGTGCGCGTCGCGGTCGACGAGGCGGGCTTCCTGCACGTGGGCGGCCGACGGCACCCGGTGCGCCTCGTCGAGGTGTCCTCCCACGGCGCCCGCATCGCCGGCGGCCCGCTCCTCGCGCCCGGCGACAAGGTCGAGTTCGAGACCGCCGGCGGGGCCCGCATGCCGGCGACAATTGCCTGGGGCGAAGGAGGGGCGGCGGGCCTCGACGTGCGCGTCGGCCTCCGCCACCCGGCCCTCGGCGGGGCAACCGGCTTGGCGGCCTGAGCCGAGGCGCGCGTCCCTCGGCGAGCTCGGCGGACCCGTCAGGACCGTCGGCCGGTGACCCGCTGCAGCGCCCGCGCGACCTGTTCGGCCGAGTAGGGCTTGCGCACGAGTTCGAACCCATGGGCGTCGTCGCGGGCCAGCACGTCGCTATAGCCGGTCGTCAGGACGACCGGCAGCCTCGGGTGGTCCTTCCGGAGCCGGCGAGCGAGTTCGACGCCGCCGATGCCGGGCATCACCACGTCCGAGAACACCGCGTCGAAGCGGAACGGCACACGCTCCATCTCCGCGAGCGCGGCCTCCGCGTTGTGCGCCCAGACCGTGGCGTGGTCGAGATCCTCCAGGAGCTGCGTGCAGAAGCGCCCGACGTCGAGGTTGTCCTCCACGACCAGCACGCACAGAGGCCGCCCCACCTCCTGCTCGTCGGCTTCCTCCTCGCCGGCCTCAGATCCTTCCTGCGGCGGGTCGACATGAGGCAGGTACAGCGAGAACGTCGCGCCGCGCCCCACCTCGCTCGCCACGTCCACGTCGCCGCCCGACTGCTTGGCGAAGCCGATGACCTGGCTCAGGCCGAGCCCCGTGCCCTTGCCGACCTCCTTGGTCGTGAAGAACGGCTCGAAGATGCGCGCCAGGAGCTCTGGCACGATGCCGACACCCTCGTCCGAGACCGACACCACCGCGAAGGGCCCAGGTGCGCCGGCGTGCCCACGGATCGAGGGCAACGCCTCGCCACAGGTGAGCCGGAGCGTCAGCGTGCCCTCACCGTCCATGGTGTCCCGGGCGTTCACTGCGAGATTCACCAGCGCCGTCTCGAACTGGCTCGTGTCAGCCCGCACGTGGCATGGCCCTTCCGTCACCTCGGTCACGATGCGGATGCGCGCGCCGGTAACGGAGTTCAGCATCTCCGAGATGCCCCGCACGCGCTCCCGCAGGTCGAACACCTCGGGTTTCAGCGCCTGCCGCCGTGCGAAGGACAGTCGCTGGCTCGTCAGCTTGGCGGCGCGGTCGACCGTGTCCGCCACCGCCTCTAGGTAGCGGGTTCGGCGCTCCTCGGCGAGGTTCGGACGGCGCAGGAACTCGACCGACGAGCGGATGATGGTGAGCAGGTTGTTGAAGTCGTGCGCGACGCCTCCGGTCAACTGCCCGACGGCCTTCATCTTCTGCGCGTGGCGCAGCGCCTCCTCGGCACGGGCGAGCTGCTCCTGGCCGCGCAGCCGCTCGGTGGCGTCGGTGCCGTATTGGAAGGCACCGACCCTCATGCCAGCGCCGTCCCGCAGCGTGGTGAACCTCAGCTCGTAGCAGCGCCGCCTCCGGGCCGGGTCGCCGAACTCGCCGGCGAGCGTGAACTCCTCCCCCGACAGCGCGCGTGCCCATACCTCGCGGGACGCGGCCTGATGCTCGGGCTTGTGCGCAAGCAGATCAATCAGGTTGTCGCCCGCCCGCGGCCGGACCCCGTAGATCGCCTCGAACTCGTCCGCGCAGGCGCCGTTGATGGCCAGCACCCGGAAATCCATGTCGAGGGCGTTCACCAAGGCGTCGGTCGTCTCGAACACGTCGGCCCAGAGCTTGCGCTGGGCGAGCGCCTCGACGACGCGCTGCTCCAGCGTCTCGTTCATCTCGCGCAAGCGCTCCTCGGCGAGCTTGCGGTCGTGGATGTCCTCGACGACGCCGTACCAGCGGACGATGCCGCCGCCCTCGTTCCGGCGCGGCCGGGCCTGGGCCCGCATCCAGCGGTACTCGCCTGTAGTCGCCACGCGGATGCGATAGTCGATGTCCACCGGTTCGCCGGATGTCAGAGCCGCCGAGAAGGCCGTCATGGTCCACGGCACGTCGTCGGGGTGGAGTGATCTCGCCCAGCCGGAGCCGTCCGGCTCACCCGCGGCTTGGCCCGTCAGTTCGAGCCAGCGATTCGAGTATGAGGTGATGTTGCCGTCCGGGTCGCAGGTCCAGGGTACCTGCGGGTTGAGCTCGACCGTATGCCGATAATGGTCCTCGCTCTCGCGTAAGCGCGCCTCGCCCAGCACCCGGTTCGTGGTCTCGGCGGTGACGCAGAACAGGCCGTTGAC
The DNA here is from genome assembly GCF_049543375.1 of Methylobacterium sp. NPDC097929. Taxonomy (NCBI): domain Bacteria; kingdom Pseudomonadati; phylum Pseudomonadota; class Alphaproteobacteria; order Hyphomicrobiales; family Methylobacteriaceae; genus Methylobacterium; species Methylobacterium sp. NPDC097929. Next base: position 32,526 of record NZ_JBMVEP010000023.1, read on the forward strand.
GGCTCCGGACTCGTCGAGGACGGGCGAGTATGTGAAGGACCACCAGCTCCGCTCGGGCTCGCCCTGGCGCGAGAGGTCGAGCATGACGTCGGTCAGGATCTGGCTCTCGCCCGCCAGGGTGGCGTCGACCAGCGGCCCGATCTCGTCCCAAATGCTGGCCCAGACCTCGCGGAAGGGGCACCCCAGCGCCGTGTCCAGCCGGTAGCCGAGGATCGGCCGGTAGGCGTCGTTGTAGAAGCAGAGCAGGTCCGGCCCCCAGGCGAGGAACATCGCCGTGGGGGAGGGACAGCATCAGCGAGACCGTATTGCGGAGTGCTGGGGGCCAGCCCTCCGGCGGGCCGAGCGAGGTTTCGGACCAATCGCGGGAGCGGATCTCGGCGTCGGTCAGTCCACCGGTGGGCAGGAACGAGAAGGCGTCAGCCATGCCGCGCACGGCCCCGCATCCCGGCGCCTCCGCAACGCGACGGAGAGGCGCTCGTGGTACTGGGACGGACCAGGGCGGCCGAGGGCATCGCGCAACGGGGAAGCCAGCGTGGCATCGTGGTGGCATTACCTCTCGGTCGGGCGCCGGCTGGCGTCCTGGCCTGCCACGCTTGTTCGGTCCGCCCCGCTAGATAGTGCGGACGCAGGCAAACGACCGCTCCCTCGCAAGGCTGCATCGCCTTGGCTCTCGAAACGCGGCGTCCTCCAGGGCACCAAAGCGTGTCCGTTGCCGTTGTGACGATGCCTCAGGGCCGGCCGTGAGCCCTGCGCCACGGTGAGCCATGTCGGAACAAACTCCCCCTCCGCTTCCTTCCGCCCGGACCGAGCAGTCCTCCTCGATCCTCTGGACCATGTTCCTGGGCGTTGCCCTTGTCGGCTTGGTGGCGCTGCCGAGGCGGCGGGCGGAACCGCTGACGCTTGCGACAGGCACTCAGGATAGCGGCCAAAAGCTCGGGACCGAGGACGGGCCCGTCTCGCACGAGGGCGCCGCGGCCGAGCGCGTTGCGGAGGCCGAACCGGGGCGCGGGCGGCAGGCGGACACACCCTCCGAAATCCCGGCCAAGGGGTGGAAGGACATCGCGCTCCGCCTCTACCAGGAGTTCGGCAACGACCGCATACTCCTGGTCGCGGCCGGCGTGACCTTCTACGCCATCCTGGCGCTGTTCCCGGCCGTCGCGGCGCTCGTCTCCATCTACGGCGCGGTCGCGGACCCGAGTACGATCAGCACCCATCTGAATGAGTTGCGCGGCATCCTGCCGGACGGCGCCATCGACATCGTCGGCGGGCAGGTGAAGCGTCTGGTCGACAAAGGCGACGCGGCGCTCGGGCTCACCGCCCTCGTCAGCATCCTGCTCTCGCTTTGGAGCGCCAACGGGGGGATGAAGGCGATCTTCGACGCGCTCAATATCGCCTACGAGGAGGAGGAGAAGCGCTCGTTCCTCATGCTGAACCTGCAGTCGCTCGCGTTCACGGCCGGCGCGCTGCTGTTCGTCGTGCTGGCGCTGACCGGCATCGTGGTGGTGCCGGCCGCGCTCCAGGTGCTCGGGCTGGACCAGAAGGCCTGGTACATCGCCCTGCTGCGCTTCCCCGCCCTGCTCGCCCTTGTCATCGGCACCCTGGCGGTGCTGTACCGGTACGGTCCGAGCCGCCGGAAGCCGAAATGGCGCTGGGTGACCTGGGGCAGCGCGGTGGCCGGCACCCTGTGGCTCGTCGCGTCGGGACTGTTCTCCTGGTACGTGGCCAACTTCGGCAGCTACAACGAGACCTACGGCTCCCTGGGGGCCGCCATCGGCTTCATGACCTGGATCTGGATATCTACGACGGTCGTTCTGCTTGGGGCCGAGCTCAACGCGGAGATGGAGCACCAGACCGCGCGCGACACGACGGTCGGGGACGGCAAGCCGCTTGGCGCACGCCAGGCGCGCATGGCGGATACGGTGGCGGCGTCGGCCTGACGGGTGGCACGCGCGGGCGATTGCGTAGCCACATGCCTCGGCCTACGCCTGGCCTGCCTCAGCGGGCATGGGCACCTATGCTCGCGCGTGTCCGCCTGTGAGCCCCGATTCGCCCATCCCCCGCGCCGAAGCATCCCCATCGACCAATGCCCATGATCCAATTGGCCGCCTCCCGAACCTCCCGTATGCGAGTGTCTCCGATGTCGAACCGCGACGGCTGGGCGGCGTGGTGAGCGGCACGGAGGGCGAGTGCCCGCAAGACCGCTCGTCGCCATCGCAGCCGGTGTCCTACCAGGCGATCTTTGAGAGCGCCGTCGACTTCGCCATCGTCACCACCGACCACGAGGGACGCGTCACTGCCTGGAACCCGGGCGCGGAGCGCATCCTGGGCTGGTCGGCCGAGGAGATGGTCGGGCATTCGGCGGAGACCTTCTTCACGCCCGAGGACCGCGCGGCCGGGCGTCCCGCGGAGGAGGTGCGCCAGACTGCCGAGACCGGGCGGGCAGCCGACGAGCGCTGGCACCTGCGCAAGGACGGCACACGCTTCTGGGCCAGCGGGGAGATGATGCCCCTTCGCTCGCCCGAGGGCGCCGACCTGGGCTTCCTCAAGATCCTGCGCGACCGCACGACGGCCACGGCGAGCGAGGGTGAGACCCGCCGCGTCCGCGACGAGTTGCAGGTCGTCACCGACGCGCTGCCGGTCCTCATCAGCTTCATCGACCACGACCACGTCTACCGCTTCGCGAACAAGCACTACGAGGCCTGGTTCGACCGTCCGGCGAGCGAAATCCTGAACCGGCCGGTGCGCGAGGTCGTCGGCGAGGAGGTCTACCAGGCCAGGTTGCCCTTCATGGCACGGGCGCTCGCCGGCGAGGATATCACCTTCGACGCGCTGATGCCGTACCGTGGCGGCGTGACCCGCCAGTCGGAGATCCGCTACATCCCGCGTCGGACGGAGGGCGGTGTCGTCGACGGCATCTTCGTCATGGTGACCGACATCGCCGAGCGCCAGGCGGCCCAGGCCGACCTACGCGAGGCCGAGGACCGGCTCAGGCTGGCCCTGGAGGGGGCCGGCACCGGCATCTACGACTACGACCTCGTCACCGGCGCGCTCACCTGGGACGCGCGTACCCGCGCCCTGTTCGGGCTGTCGGCCGACGACCCGGTCTCCTACGAGGGCACCTTCCTGCCGGGCGTTCACCCGGACGACCGGGAGCGGGCCGACCGCGCCGTCCAGGCGGCCATCGGCGCACGCGAGGGCTTCGAGCTGGAATACCGCGTGATCGGCAGGCGCGACGGCGTGGAGCGCCTGTTGGCGGCACGCGGTAACACGGTCTTCCGTGACGGACGGCCCGACCGCTTCGTCGGAACGGTTCGCGACATCACCGATGCACGTGCCGCAGAGGCGACCGCGCGCCGCTTGGCGGCCCTCGTCGAGCAGTCGAGCGACTTTATCGGGGTCGCCGACCTCGAAGGCAACGCCGAGTTCGTCAACGAGGGCGGTCGCAAGTTGGTCGGGCTCGCGAGCCTGGAGGAAGCTCGCCGTTACAACCTGATGGACTATTTCGAGCCGGCGGACCGTCCGACGGTGCTGGGGAAGGTCCTTCCGGCCGTTCGCGAGAGCGGCTTCTGGGAGGGCGACCTCGCCTTCCGCAACTTCTCAACCGGCGCCGCAGTACCGGTTCACTACGCCATCTTCCCGGTCCGCGACGCGCACGGTTCCGTCACAGGCTACGGCACCGTCACCCGCGACCTCACGGAGCGCCGCAGGCAGGAATCCTTCCGGGATGCCCTGATCACGTTCGGCGACAGGCTGCAGGCGTGCCGCGACACCGCCGAGATGGCGGCGGTCGGGGCTGAGATCATGGCTCGCACGCTTGGCCTGGATCGGGCCGGGTACGGCACCGTCGACGAGGCGATGGAGCATGTCGAGATCGAGCGGGATTGGACGGCGCCGGGGGTGGCCAGCGTCGCCGGCCGCCACCGCTTCGACGAGTTCGGCGAGGTCCGCGCGGGCCTGGCGCAAGGGCGCGAGGTCGTCATCCACGACGTGACGACCGACCCGCGGACCGCGCGCAACCCGGGCCCGCTCCTGGCCATCGGCGTACGCGCCTTGATCAACGTGCCGGTGTTGGAGCAGGGCCGGATCGTGGCTCTGTTCTTCTTGCACGACCGGCAGGTGCGCGACTGGCGCACCGACAAGCTCGCCTTCATCCGCGACATCGCCGAGCGTACCCGGGCCGCCATCGAGCGCTTCCGCGCCGAGGCGAGCCGGCGCGAGAGCGAGGAGCAGTTCCGGGTCTTCGCCCAGGCCATGCCGAACCACGTCTGGGCGGCGGACGCGAACGGCGCCCTCTACTGGTTCAACGAGCAGGTGCATGCCTACGCCGGCACCTCGGCGGGCGAACTCGACGGAACGGCCTGGGCGTCCATCGTGCATCCGGACGATGTTGGGGCGGCGGGACGCGCCTGGGGGGCCGCGCTGGCCGACGGGACGCATTACGAGACCGAGTTCCGCATTCGGCGCGCGGACGGGGCCTTCCGCTGGTTCCTCGTCCGGGCCGAGCCGATCCACGGTCCCAACGGCGCGGTCGTCCGCTGGATCGGCACGAACACCGACATAGAGGACCGCAAGCAGGCCGCAGCCCAGTTGGAGCGCCTCAACGAGAACCTGGAGCAGCAGGTCGAGGAGCGCACCCGCGACCGCGACCGGATGTGGCGGCTCTCAACCGACGTCATGCTGGTGGCACGCTTCGACGCGACCATCGTGGCGGTGAACCCGGCCTGGACCACGCTATTCGGCTGGAGCGAGGCCGACTTGGTCGGGCGCTCCTTCATGGACCTTGTCCACCCGGACGACGCAGCCTCCACAGCGGCGGCGGCCGGCGACCTCTCGGACGGTTCGGTCATCCCCCGCTTCGAGAACCGCTACCGCCACAAGGACGGCAGCTACCGATGGCTGTCCTGGACCGCCGTGCCGGACGAGAGCTTCATCCACGCGGTCGGACGCGACGTGCAGGCCGAGAGGGAAGCGGCCGCGGCGCTCGCCCTGACCGAGGAGGCGCTGCGCCAAGCTCAGAAGATGGAGGCCGTTGGGCAGCTCACCGGTGGCCTCGCCCACGACTTCAACAACCTACTTACCGGCATTTCGGGCTCGCTCGAACTCCTGCAGACCCGGATGAGCCAGGGCCGGCTGACCGACCTCGACCGCTACATCAACGCCGCGCAGGGCGCCTCGAAGCGGGCGGCGGCCCTGACCCACCGCCTGCTCGCTTTCTCGCGCCGGCAGACGCTCGACCCCAAGCCCACCGACGTGAACGCCCTCGTGCACGGCATGGAGGACCTGATCCGGCGGACCGTGGGCCCGGCGGTCCACATCGAGGTGGTCGGGGCGGCCGGGCTCTGGCCGGCGCTGGTCGATCCGCCCCAACTTGAGAACGCGCTGCTCAACCTCTGCATCAATGCCCGCGATGCGATGCCTGAAGGCGGTCGGATCACCATAGAGACGGCCAACAAGTGGCTCGATGACCGAACGGCGAGGGAGCGTGAACTACCGCCGGGGCAGTACCTGTCGCTCTGCGTCACAGACACCGGCACCGGCATGACGCCCGACGTCATCGCCCGCGCCTTCGACCCCTTCTTCACGACGAAGCCGACGGGTCAGGGCACGGGGCTCGGCCTCTCCATGATCTACGGCTTCGCCCGGCAGTCGGGCGGGCAGGTGCGCATCTACTCGGAGGTGGGCCAAGGCACGACGATGTGCATCTACCTGCCGCGGCACTACGGAGAGGCGGAGGGCGATGACGGCATGCCCGACCTCTCGACCGCGCCCCGGGCCGAGCAGGGAGAGACGGTCCTCATCGTCGACGACGAGCCGAGCATCCGCATGCTTGTCACCGAGGTCCTGGAGGACCTCGGCTACACCGCCATTGAGGCGTCGGATGCTGTCGCCGGCCTGAAGGTGCTTCAGTCGGACGTGCGCATCGACCTGCTGGTCACCGACGTCGGGCTGCCCGGCGGCATGAACGGCCGCCAGATGGCCGACGCCGCGCGGGTGAGCAGGCCGAATCTGAAGGTGCTATTCATCACCGGCTACGCGGAGAACGCTGCGGTCGGCAACGGCCACCTGGAGCCCGGCATGGCAGTGCTGACCAAGCCCTTCGTGATGGAGGCGTTAGCCAGCCGCATCAAGGACCTGATCTCCAACCCGTGACATCGACCATGGCGTTGAGGTCGGTGTGGTCGGTCTGACCAAAGCCTGGCGGTTCAGGCGAGCTGCCCGCCCCCGTCCTCCGCCTCCGCCACCCTGCGGAAAGGCAGAACGCGGCCCGGCCGCTTGGACAGAAGGCGTTCGACCGCTGCCCGGAGTTCGTCGAGCGCGAAGGGCTTGCGCAGCACGGGTACGCCCTCCGAGGGTAGCGCTGCCGCATCAGCGTAGCCCGTCATCATGAGCACGCCAGGCGCGGGGTCGAGCGCCAGCGCCCGCCCAGCAAGCTCGGTTCCCGTCATCCCGGGCATGGCGTAGTCGGTCAGCAGCAGGTCGATGCGGTTTCCCCCGTGCAGCAGCCGCAGGGCCTCCGCGCCGCCGCTTGCCTCGACGACCCCGTAGCCGAGTTCCTCCAGCAAGGTGACGGCGACGGCACGAACCTGGGGATCGTCATCGACGACGAGGATGCGCGTCGCGTCCGTCGCAACTCCACGGCCTTGCGTCCGGTCGGCGTCCGCGCCGGCGACAACCTCGCCCCGGAGGAGATAGATCGATGCCGTGGTGCCCTCACCATGTCGGCTGCGCAACGTAATGGCGCCGCCGAGCTGACGCGCCGTGCCGTAGACCTGCGCAAGCCCAAGACCCGTACCCTTGCCCTGGGGCTTGGTCGTGAAGAAGGGTTCGAACGCGCGGGCGAGGACATCCGGCGACATGCCATCGCCCGTATCGGCGACCGTGAGCACTACGAGATCCCCCGCCGGCACGGTCCCGGGTCGTGGCGCGCCGGCGGGCAGATTCTCGGTCTCGATCCGTATCTCCCCGGCACCCTGCAGGGCGTCGCGCGCGTTCGTCACGAGGTTGAGGACAGCCAGTTCGATCCGGTGCGGGTCGGCCACCGCGGGCCACAGGTCCGCGGCCAGGCGCGTCACGACGGCGGTGCCGCCGCCTTAGAGCCTGTTTGAGGTCCTCCGCCGGCCGTCCCCATCTGTCTCGTGTCACCAATACACGATCCGTCTGGCAGGACGGAGGAGAGAGCAGATGT
>NZ_JBMVEP010000024.1:0-34769 GCF_049543375.1 Methylobacterium sp. NPDC097929
GATCACCTCAGCCGGCCACCACCGCGGCGATGCCCGTACTGTGAGGCCGCCCTCGACCAGCCACCTTGAAGGCAATCTGCCAAAGTAGTACTAGGTGTATGGTCCCGGGATGAGGTGTGACGGGTCGATCCTGAAGCGATTGGGCTCTTTCGTCCAGGCATTCAGGATGAACTCGGTGGGTGTCAGGCCCCGCAGGGTCTTGAGCCTACGAGCGTGATTGTAGGCATCGACGAACAGGTGCAGATGCGTTCGAAGCTGGTCGTGACTGTCGTAGTGGTAGCGCTTGACCGTCGCGTCCTTGATCGTGCGGTTCATCCGCTCGACTTGTCCGTTGGTCCAAGGATGGTTCACCTTGGTCAGCCGATGCTCGATGTCATGCTCGTCGCAGACGCGGTTGAAGATGTGCTGGCTGTCGTAGATGTCCTGTCGGCGTGATGTGAACTGAACGCCGTTGTCTGTGAGCACGGTGTGGATGCGGTAAGGCACCGCGTCGATGAAGTCGCGCAGGAACTGCGCTGCCTCCATCTTGCCGGCGCTCTCCACGAGCCGCACGAAGACAAACTTGCTGGTTCGATCAATGGCCACGAACAGCCTGAACTTGCCTCCGGCCGTGCTCACCTCGGCGATATCGATATGCACATAGCCGATGGCGTAGGTTGCAAAGCGCTGCTTCTTGGGTTTGTCGCCATCGATCTCGGGTAGTCTGCTGATCCCGTGCCGTTCCAGGCAGCGATGCAGCGAGGATCGCGTCAGGTGTGGGATCGTCGGCTGCAAGCCATAGAGGCAGTCGTCAAGCGGCAGCAGGGTGTGCCGGCGGAAGGCGACAACGATCGCTTCCTCCTCAACGGTGAGCACGGTGGAGCGCGGCTCCTTGGGGCCCATCCGGGCATCCGCGGTGCTCGTCCGTTTGCGCCACTTCTGCACCGTCGTCGGGCTGACGCCGTAGCGCTTGGCCAGCGCTCTTACGCTCTCTTCACGTAGCTGGATCGCGCGACGGACTGCCTCCGTCGTGGTGGCGCTTCCATGGAGAACCTAGCCCATAGCCCATCCCTCGCAGCATGGTGGTCAACCGTACCACCACACCGCGGGATCAAACACCTAGGGTGCGCCAGTAAGAAGGGCTGTTGGACTGAGGGTCAGCCGAAGCTTATCACACCCACAGATGTAGGAGCCTTCATCACCACAGGCCCCGATGGCAAGCCCTGGACCAACTCAAGGCACATCGCCGTGGTTTTCGAAAAGCGCCACGACCACGTTTTGAGGGATATCGACAGCCTCTTGGAGGCCTCCCCCAGATTTGGGGAATCATATGTTTCAAGAGGTTAGCGCCTTCGACCCCCGGGCCAACCGAGAGACCCGAAGCTTCGATATGAACCGCGATGGATTCTCCCTGCTGGTCATGGGATACACAGGACACAAGGGGTTGGACTTCAAGCGGCCTATAGCTTTATCCTTATGTCTTTCATTGGGCATGATAATTAAAATATATCCTAGTCGTGTAACCACACTTAATAGCCTACCACAGGATGCTGCAAGCCGCCCGCCTTATAATTCTCGGTCATTCAACAAGGCACTGCGGACGGAGTTCCAGGCGTCCCTATCCGTCGAGAGCATGGATGTGGACGCCCTCGTCCTGATGATGCTGGAACTGGAGGCGGCGGGCATCAGCGTCGAGCCCAAGGCGTTCGGGCCGCGGGCGGCCCGGCCCGTGCCTCTGGCGCCCGAACGGCCATCCGCCTCCGCGAACGCCTCGCCATCGCATGCGCGTCGCGGAGAGCGGGCTCATCCCAGCTCGCCCTGGGACCGCGACGGCGGAACCGTTTGAAGCGGCCGATGCTCCCGGCGAGAGGCGCAACGCCGACCGGATCGTGCGGCTGTCCGGCCTCGCCGCCTTCCTGATCCTGGCGGCTCTGCTCGCTCTGATCCGACGCTCGACGTCCGTGAGATCCGATCCGCCGCGCGGAGCCGTGGCCGGTCCCGCCTCAGGGGGAAAGCGGGGCTGGCCGGGTGAGGCCGGCCTTGCGTGCTAGCCGCTTGCGCAGGTCGCTGAGCGGCCCCCAGAACAGGAGCAGCAGGCCGACGACCATCAGGGTCGAGACGAGGCCGTTCGAGAAGAAGACGGACAGGTCGCCGCCCGAGCCGAGCAGCGCCTGCCGGAAGGCGTCCTCGGCCCGGTCTCCGAGGACGAGCGCGAGCACCAGAGGGGCCAGCGGATAGTCGAGCTTCTTGAAGATGTAGCCGACGACCCCGAAGACCAGCATCAGCCAGATGTCGAAGCGCGAGGATTCGACCGTGAAGGCGCCGATGGCGCAGACGACGAGGATGATCGGCGCGACGAGCGCGAAGGGAATGCGCATGATCGCGGCGAAGACCGGCACGGTCGCGAGCACGATCAGGAGCCCGGCGAGGTTGCCGAGATACATCGAGGCGATCAGGCCCCAGACGAATTCCTTGTTCTCGACGAAGAGCAGCGGCCCGGGCTGAAGGCCCCAGATCATCAGGCCGCCGAGCAGCACCGCCGCGGTGGCCGAGCCGGGAATGCCGAGCGCCAGCATCGGCAGCAGTGCCGAGGTGCCGGCGGCGTGGGCCGCGGTCTCGGGCGCCAGCACGCCCTCGATGTCGCCGCGCCCGAACTGCTCCGGCTGGCGCGAGAAGCGCTTGGCGAGGCCGTAGCCCATGAACGAGGCCGCGATCGCTCCGCCGGGGGTGACGCCCATCCACATGCCGACGACCGAGGAGCGGATCAGGGTGGCCCAGTAGCGCGGCAGCGAGGCCCAGGTGCGCAGGACCACGCCGAGATCCATGGCGGCCCGCTTGCCCTTGAAGTGCAGGCCTTCCTCGATGGTGAGCAGGATCTCGGAGACGCCGAACAGGCCGATCACCACGACGAGGAAGTCGAAGCCCTTCATCAGCTCGGGCGCGCCGAAGGTCAGGCGCAGGTCGCCAGAGATGGTGTCGAGGCCGACGGCGGCGAGGAGGAAGCCCAAGGCCAGGGAGACGACGATCTTGGCCTTGTTCTCCCGGCCCATGCCGACGAACGAGCAGAAGGTGAGGAAGAAGACGCCGAAGAATTCCGCCGGGCCGAAGCGCAGGGCGAATTTCGCCACCAGCGGCGCCACGAAGGTGATGAGCACGACGCCCGAGAGCGCGCCGATGAAGGAGGCGGTGAAGGCTGCCGTCAGCGCTTCGCCGGCCCGGCCCTGCTGGGCCAGCGGATAACCGTCGAAGGTGGTGGCGACCGACCAGGCCTCGCCGGGAATGTTGAACAGGATCGAGGTGATCGCCCCGCCGAACAGGGCGCCCCAGTAGATCGACGACAGCAGGATGATGGCCGAGGTCGGGTCCATGCCGAAGGTCAGCGGCAGCAGGATCGCGACGCCGTTGGGGCCGCCGAGGCCCGGCAGCACGCCCACCACGATGCCGAGCAGCACGCCCACCACCATGAACAGCACGTTGTGCCACGTGAGCGCGACCTGGAAGCCGAGCAGGAGCTGGTTGAGGTCGTCCATGACAGTGTCTCCGCCGCGGGCCGGTCAGGTCAGTAGCCGAGGAAGGCTTCGATCGGTCCCTTGGGCAGGGGGACCCGGAATTGCAGCTCGAACACCCAGAAGGAGATGAGCGGCACGAGCACGACGGCGAGCATGGTCTGCCACCAGCGGAAATCGCCGAGCATGATCATGAACAGGGCCATGAACAGCGCCGAGGCGACGTAGATGCCGAGGAAGGCGATTCCCAGCACGTAGAGGAACAGCGGCACGAAGACCTGGGCCACGAGCCGGAGCTGGCCGTAGGTGACGAAGACGCTGTCCTCGCGGCGCAGGGCGCTGACGAGCGCGGCGATGGCCGCGATGCCCAGGATCGCGGCGACCCGGGCCGGGAAGAAGCCGTTCTCCGGCCCGTTGTCCCAGCCCGCGCCCCGCCCGTAGGAATCCCACAGGGCCAGCGCGGCGAGGCCGAGCAGCAGCAGCGCCACGACGATCTCGACGGCGCGGCGCGACAGGCCGCGCTCGGCAAGCGGGGGGGAGGCTTCGGTCATGATGGGCGTTTCCAGAACAGGTGTTCGCCCCGCCCGCGCCGCCTTCCGGCGAAGCGGCGGGCGGCGCGGGCGGGAGCGGGCTCAGTTCGTCGCGATGAACCCGGCCTTGGTCATCAGGTCCTTGTGCTTCTGCTCGTCCTGCGTGAGGAAATCGACGAAGCTCTGGCCGGAGCGGAAGTCGGGCACCAGCGCGTTGCGCTCGAGATAGGCTTTCCAGTCCGGGGTCTCGGTGACCCGCTTGAACAGCTCGACGTAGAAGGCCTGCTGCTCCGGCGTGACCTTGCCGGGCATGAACATGCCGCGCAGCATCTGGTAGGTGACGTTCATGCCCTGCGACTGGCAGGTCGGGATGTCGGACCACGCCATGTCGGCGGTGACCTTCTGGGGGTAGTCCATCGGCTTGTCGGAGAAGGCGCAGAGCGGCTTCACCGCGCCGGAGCGCCAGTTGGCGACCTCCTCGGCCGGGTTGTTCATGTTGGCGTCGATGTGCCCGCCCGCGAGCTGCACCGAGGCCGGGCCGCCGCCCTGGTAGGGCACGTAGGTGATCTTCGTACCCGTCGCCTGCTCCATGGTCACGGAGATCAGGTGATCCTCGCGCTTCGAGCCGTTGCCGCCGGTCTTGAGCGGCGGCTTTGCGGCCTTGGCGGCCTCGATGAAATCGCCGGCGGTCTTGTAGGGCTTCTCGCTGTTCACCCAGAGCACGAAGGCGTCCTGCGCCATCATCGCGATCGGCGTGAAGTCCCGCCAGCTCACCGGAAGCTTGGTGGAGAGCGGCGTCATGTAGATGCCGCTCGAGGTGGTGATGAGCTTGTGGGGATCGCCGGCCGACTTCTGGATGTCGAGCATCGCCTCGCCGCCCGCCGCGGCGGGCTTGTTGACGATGATGACCGGCTGCTTGACGAGGTTGTTCTTCTGGATCGCCCCCTGGATCGTGCGCGCCATCTGGTCGGAGGATCCGCCGGGCGGGAAGGGGACGATGATCTCGATCGGCTTCGTCGGCTCCCAGGCCTGCGCCGAGGCAGCAGACAACAACAGGGCCGCGATCGCGGCCTGCACGGCAACTCTCATGGCGTTTCCTCTCGCAGTGCTCTTTGCGGCACGCGGTCCGTTTATCTTGACCTCGACGGCCAGCCTACCGCACCGGCGGCCCCGCGACGAGGCCGTTCGGATGGGTGGGCGCTTGCCGGCACGGTCCGGGAACCGTCGAAAACCGGAGATCGAGAGGCGCAGCCTGGACCTGGGCTGACGGCCAACGGAACTTTGAATTATATCGCAGGGCCATGCAAGCAGATTGATATGAATTATGCACGCACATTCCGCGTGGCCCGGCCGAGCGAACGGCGCCGGGATGGCCGGCCCCCGGGGATCGGATCGAACGGGGGCCGCGATCACGCATCACCCCATTCCTGACGCCGCGACATCGGCCGGCCGTTCCGCCGGGTTGCGGGGCCGAGCGGGCCTCACGCCGACGCGACAGGCACGGGCAGCGAACGCTGCACAAATCCAGCGCCACCATCAAATGATATGCAACCGAGCTAATTCCCATCAATTGATAGGATAGAATTAAAGATCATGCGTGCGGACGGCTAACTACATTTTAAGTCTGTTTCTGCTTTCTGTGGCGGATCGGCCAGCCCCATCGGTCCCAGAACTATGCGCATTTCTCTCAAGACCATCCTGATCGGTGCGATCGGCCTCCTCGCACTCTCGGCCGCGGCCCAGGGGGTGATGAGCGCCATCAAGCTCTCCTCCATCCAGCGCGAGGTGACCCAGGTCGCGACGAACTGGTTGCCGTCGGTCAATGCCGTGAACACGCTGAGCACCGGCACGCGGGACATGCGGGTGAAGCTGTACCGTCTCGTCGTCACCTCGGACACGCCCCAGGCGCTCGTCGAGAATGAGAAGGGCCTGAAGGTGTCGATGCAGAATTTCGATGAGCTGCGCCGCACCTACGAGCCGCTGATCACCAGCGGCGAAGAGAAGGCGATCTACGACGGGTTCCTTCCCCTGTGGACCCGCTACATGGAGAGCCAGCAGAAGGTGCTCGATCTCATGAAGGCGGGACAGAAGGCGGAAGCCCTGGCCCTCACCACGAGCGCGGGGATGGCCGACCTGAACAACGGCGCCGTCCGGGCTCTGCAAAAGGCCGTCGACTTCAATCGCGAGGGCGCGAAGCGCAGCGCCGAGACGAGCATCGAGGGCGCCGATTCGGCCCTGCTGACCGCCTACGTGTCGATGGCGATCTCCTTCGCCGCCGCGGTCGGGGCGATGCTGTTCAGCCTCTTCGGGATCGCGCGTCCCATCGAGCGCATGACCGGCACGATGGGGCGGCTGGCCGGAGGCGACACCTCCGTGGCGATTCCCTCCCAGGGCCGGCGCGACGAGATCGGCGACATGGCCGCCGCCGTCGGCGTGTTCAAGGACAACATGATCCGGACCCGCGCGCTGGAGAAGGAGACCGAACTGGCCCGGGCCGGTGCGGAGGCGCAGCGCAAGGCGGCGATGCACGAGATGGCCGATCGCTTCGATGCGGCGGTGGGCGGCATCGTCGGCCGGGTTTCCTCGGCGGCGGCCGAGTTGCAGGCCACGGCGCAGAGCATGAGCGGCACGGCCACCCAGACGGCCAGCCAATCGACCAGCGTGGCGGCGGCCGCCGAGGAAGCCGCCTCGAACGTCAACACCGTCGCCGCCGCGGCCGAGGAACTCGGCTCGTCGGTTCAGGAGATTGGCCGCCAGGTCAGCTCGTCCGCCACCATGGCGCACGCCGCCGTGCAGGAGGCCTCGCAGACGGCCGGCCTCGTGCAGCAGCTGAACACGGCGGTCGGCCGGATCGGCGACGTGGTGACGATGATCACCAGCATCGCGGGCCAGACCAACCTGCTGGCGCTCAACGCCACCATCGAGGCGGCGCGGGCGGGTGAGGCCGGACGGGGCTTCGCGGTCGTCGCGGCCGAGGTGAAGGAACTGGCCAACCAGACCGCGCGGGCCACCGAGGAGATCGGCGATCACATCAGCCAGATCCAGGGCTCGACCAGCCAGGCGGTGGCGGCGATCGGCAGCATCACGGCGCGCATCCAGGAGATCAGCAACGTCTCCACCACCATCGCCGCCGCGGTGGAGGAGCAGGGTGCGGCAACCCAGGAGATCGTGCGCAACGTGGCCCAGGCCGCCATGGGCACGGGCGAGGTGACGAGCAACATCGCCGGCGTGGCCGGCGCGGCCGAGGAGACGGGGGCCGCCGCGAGCCAGGTGCTGGCCTCGGCCTCCGAGCTGTCGCGCCAGTCGGAAAGCCTCGGCACCGAGGTCGACCGCTTCCTCGCCACCGTGCGCGCGGCCTGATACGGTTTCTGTTTGATCGCTTTGGTCTCTTCCGTCGTCCTTGCGAGGCTCAGCGACAGCAATCCAGGGCTCCGCATCGTCCGGACAGGTCGCCCGGACAGGTCGCGCTCTGGGTCGCTTCGGCTCCGCCTCGCGATGACGGAGCGGGGCGAAGGCCGAGGCCATCAAACGGAGACGATATGAGAGCCCGCGGCTTCGGGCGCCGCCGTCCGGCCCGCCCGAAGCCGCGTCGCCGTCGTCGTTCGCGTCAGGCGGCGTCCGCTCCGGCGTAGGAGCGGCAATGCTGCAGGTAGCCGACCTCGTGGCGGCCCGCGAGCTCGACCACGCTCGACCAGAGCCAGGACGGCGCGCCCTCACCCTCCGCCTTGCCACGCGTCACCGTGCGCCGCCACTCGGCCCGGACCGCCCGCTCCATCTGCCGCCCATGGGCCGTGCCGACGACGTGGGCGAGATAGCGCGCCGCCTGCACGGCCTCCTCGCGTCCGAACTGATCGACGTCGAGCTTGAGATCCTGCGGCAGCAGCTCGCGCATGACGATCGGCTTGCCGAGGAGTCGCACCGGCAGCATGCGCTCCCCCAGGTTCGGCGAGAGCGCCCGCGCACCGGCCACGACCCGCTCGGCCGGGTCGTCGGGCATCCGGACACCTAGAGCCGGGGGTGCGGCCGCCGCGACCGCTTCCTTGAGATCGACCAGGGCGAGCCGGCGCTTGCCCTCCTCCGCGTCGATGCGCACCAGCGCCGCGTAGCGCAGGAAGCCGAGCGAGCTGCAGCCCTTCATCCAGTAGGCGGCATCGATCAGGCGCATCTGCGCCCCGCCGTCGCGCCCGTTGAGGGCGAGGACGAGTTCGCGCACGGCGTCCTGCGCGAAGAGCGCGTCGAGCGCCGAGCGCTCCTCCGCGTCGAGGACCCAGAAGCGGCGCCCGAGGGGGATCGACGGCTCCACATCCTTGAGGCGCTCGCGGGCAAGGTGCTTCCAGTGCCGGCCGAGCGCCCGGCGCCGGACCGTGCGCACGGCGTCGGGCTCGGGCGGGGCCGTGCGGTCGGCCTCCCCATCCGGCGCGGCGAGGCCGGCGGCGTAGCCCCGCACCATCTCCTCCAGCATCCGGGAGGTCACGATGCCGGGCAGGTTGGAGCCGCGCGCGGCGCTCGCGAGCGACAGGCCGAGCCGGACGAGATCGTGGGCCGGGTTGCCGATCACGGTCTGGTCGAGGTCGCGGATCTGGATCGCGACCTGCCCGTCCGCGTCGGCGAGCGGCCCGAGATTGCCGAGATGGCAATCGCCGCAGATCCACACCGGCGGCCCCTCCGGCAGCGTGCCCCGCGGCAGCCCGTCGAGCCATTCGTAGAACTTCAGGGTGTTGCCGCGGACATAGGCATGGGCGGATTTCGCCATCTTGAGCGCCCGTTGCCGCTCCAGAACGGATTCGCGCTCCGCCCGATCCACCGTTTCAACCGCAGCCATCCGATCCTCTTCGTCCCGCCTCCGGCCCGGCCCGGGTCCTGGCCGGACGACGGACAACGCCGGAGGCCGCCCCCGGCTCACGCGGCCGAACGTCTCTGGTGTGGATGATTTCCTTCGCTCGAACGTGCGGCCGCGTCACCGCGCGTTGCGCGAGGCCGTGAGACCGGCGCCCGAGGCAGGCAAGGCGGCGTGGAGGCCCATGCCGGCGAGCATCGCGAGGACGAAGACGGCGACGGGCAGCGCTCCGGTCGAGAGCGCCGCCACCGCCGGACCCGGGCAGAAACCCGCCAAGCCCCAGCCGATTCCGAACAGGATCGCGCCGAGGATCAGCGGCGGATCGATCCGGGTCTTCGTCGGTTCGTGGAACCGCGCGTCGAGGGCCGGGCGGCGCAGGCGCCGGGCCACGGCATAGGCCGCCGCCGAGACCGTGACGGCCCCACCGAGCACGAAAGCGAGGCTCGGATCCCAATCGCCCGCCACATCCAGGAAGCCGCGCACCCGGGCGGGATCGAGCATCCCCGACAGGGAGAGGCCGAGCCCGAACACGAGCCCGGAGGCCAGGGCGACCGCGGGGCGCAGCCCGGCGGCGAGGCGCGCGCCCGCGCTCACGACAGCACCCGGACGAGCGTCACCGTCAGCACGCCCGAGGCCAGGAAGGTCAGCACCGCCGCGAGCGAGCGCGGCGAGAGCCGGGCGAGGCCGCAGACGCCGTGGCCGGAGGTGCAACCCGAGCCGAGCCGGGTGCCGAACCCGACGAGGAGGCCCGCCAGCGCCAGGACCGGCAGGGAGGCCGCGATCCGCATCTGCGGCCAGGCGCCGGTCAGTCCCGCGAAGGCGACCGGTCCGAGCATCAGCCCGAGGATGAAGGCGCCATCGGCGAGCCAACGCAGGCCGCCGGGACGGCCGAGCCCGGCCAGGATGCCGCTCACCCCGGCCACGCGCCCGTTCAGCAGGATCAGCAGCGCGGCCGAGAGGCCGATGAGAAGGCCGCCGGCGAAGGACGGCAGGTAGGAGATCATCGCGCGTGCCCTCGCGAGGCGGAGTCGGGGCGGCGAGCCCCCGCTTCCGGCTGGCCTAGCGCGAGCGGGAGCGCGGAACAAGACTTGCCAAACGCGGTTCTATCGATAATTATCAAGTTACAGCAATGACTTAGCAAAGATAATGCTCCCTTTCGCCCCTGACAAGCAAGCATTTTTCTCCCCCGCCCCGTCGCGGGCGGAAGGCTCTTCCCAGCCCTTCCCGCGGACCCTCCCGCGGGCGCGTTCGGGCGAGCGGCGCGCGTCCCGGCGAACCGGGGATCGTCACGGGATCCCGGCATCAAGGACACCATCATGCTGACTGCGACGATGCTTCCGGGCGATCAGGTCGTCTTCGATCGGCTCGACCTCGCCGAGACCCTGGGGATCTGGCGCCACGCCAGGGGCCGGGTGGTCGGCATTCACGGGCAGGCGGGCCGCGCGACGATCGACGTGAAGTTCGACGGCCACGACACCCTGCAGAGCTACCTGCCGGACCTGTTCCGGCGCATCTCCTGAGCGAACCGGACGACCCGACGATGCACGGCCACGACGAGCGCCGCGATGCGGCCGGCTGGGGCGCGCCCCGCCCCCTGCCCGAGGTTCCGGCGCTGGCGATCACGCTGCCGCTGCGCGCGACGAGCCGCAGCACGGCGGAGACCGACGTTTGGGCGGCGATGCGCGCCGAGGCCGAGGCCGCGCTGATCGAGGAGCCGCTCTATGCCGGCCTCGTGCAGGCGACGGTGCTCGACCAGCGCGGGCTGGCCGAGGCGCTCGCCTACCGCCTCGCCCACCGGCTCGGCGACGGCGACCTCTCCCGGCTGACCATGCGCGACCTCTGCCTCGCCGCCTTCGAGGCCGACCCGCATGCCGGCGCCAACGCGGTGCGCGACCTCGTGGCGATCCGCGAGCGCGACCCGACCTGCCGCCGCTACATCGACCCGTTCCTGTTCTACAAGGGTTTTGCCGCGCTGGAGGGCTACCGGGTCGCGCACTGGCTCTGGCACCAGGGCCGCGCGACGCTGGCCCTGCACGTCCAGAGCCGCATCTCCGAGGTGTTCGGCTGCGACATCCACCCGGCGGCGCGAATCGGCTCGGGCGTGTTCATCGATCACGCCACCGGCGTCGTCATCGGCGAGACCACGGTGGTGGCCGACGACGTCTCGATCCTTCAGTCGGTCACGCTCGGCGGCAACGGCAAGGAGAGCGGCGACCGGCACCCGAAGATCAGCCGCGGCGTGCTGCTCAGCGTCGGCGCCAAGGTGCTCGGCAACATCCGGGTCGGCGAGGGGGCCAAGGTGGCCGCCGCCGCGGTGGTTCTGCACGACGTGCCCGCCCACACCACCGTGGCGGGCGTGCCGGCGCGGGTCGTCTCGCGCCTGCGGGCCGACGAGGAGCCTGCCCAGAGCATGGATCAGTCCTTCGTCGGGCATGGTGACGGGATCTGAGGGGCGCCGCTCCGGCCGGCGGAAAATCGTTCCGCGCAAGGACGTTCCATCGATTTCCATCAATGGAAGTCGATGAAGCAATATATTCTATAAAACCGGCATTTCGTACAATATAATTCTCGATAATGCAGTTGACAGAGAGAACCATGTTACTGTTCGCCGAAAAATTGGAAAATCATTCCGTTGACCCGCCATCATCGCGACGCCTAGACATCAGGTGTTCGGACGGCTGAACCTGCCGGAACAGAGTTAGACCAATACTGAAACGAGCACGCGCAAGTCTAGCGCGGCACGGAGTGGTCCTCGATCCACGCCGTGCCGGCGGCTGCCCGTGAGCCGGACACGCCGTCGTCGTCGCGATCCCGCGCCGCGCCGGCCGACACCGCCCCCCAGCAACGACCAAGGAGACGACGAGCGATGAGTGGACCGGGCCTGAGCGTGAGCGCATCCGCTGCGCGCAATCTAGCGACCGCGACCGTCACCTCGGTCCAGAACGTCGCCAACACCCCGCGCTTCCTCCTGCGTCTCCTGCCCTTCGTCGACGTCGCCGGCGGCGTCTACCGCGTCAACCGTCGCGCCGTGGTGCTGGCCAAGCCCGGCCGCATCGATCTCAGCGCCGAGGACAAGGGCCGCGCGGTCCGTCCCGGCTCGCTGCGCGCCGTGCCGCTGTTCAGCCGCCTGGGCGATGCCGAACTGGCCGCGCTGGCGGGCAAGTTCACGCAGACGCAGCACAAGGCCGGCGACGTCATCGCCGAGGAGGGCTCGGCGAACCGAAGCCTCGTCGTGGTGGCCGACGGTACCGTCGAGCTGACCCTGTCGGGCCCCTACAAGGGCCGCCTGCGCCAGGGGCTCGCCACGCGGGGTGACTATTTCGGCGACGACGCGCTCGTCGGCGAGGCCGGTCCGGCGCCGGCCGTGAAGGCGCTCTCGGCGGTGACGCTGCTGACCCTCGACCGCGCGGCGATCGAGGATGACGGCATCCGCTCGCGCATCGGCCAGTACCAGGAGGAGCGCGACCGCCTCAAAGGTCACGCCAACTCCTACGGCGAGCAGGGCATCGAGCTGCTGGCGGTCCATGCCGGCGAGCCGCGCCTGCCGACCACCTTCGTCGATTACGAGATCGACCCGCGCGAGTACCATCTCTCGACGATCCAGACGATCCTCAACACCCATACCCGGGTCACCGACCTCTACTCCAACGAGATCGACCAGCTGCGCGAGCAGATCCGCCTCACGGTCGATGCGGTGAAGGAGCGCGAGGAGTGGGAGTTGCTGAACAACTCGCAGTTCGGCCTGCTCGGCGAGGTCGCCGGCCGCCAGCGCATCCCGACCCGCTCAGGCCCGCCGACCCCGGACGACCTCGACGAGTTGCTGACGCTGGTCTGGAAGAAGCCCGCCTTCTTCGTGGCGCATCCGCGCGCCATCGCCGCCTTCGGCCGCGAGGCCACCCGCCGCGGCGTGCCGCCGGTCGTCGTCCACCTGTTCGGTGCGCCCTTCATCACCTGGCGCGGCGTGCCGCTGGTGCCGAGCGACAAGCTGCCGATCGACATCGATCCGGTGACCGGCGCGCAGACCACCTCGATCCTGCTCCTGCGCGTCGGCGAGGGCGAGCAGGGCGTGGTCGGCCTGCAGAAGTCGGGCGTGACCGGCGAAATCGAGCCCGGCCTGTCGGTGCGCTACATGGGCACCAACGACCACTCCATCGCCTCGCACCTCGTGACCCGCTACTTCTCGGCCGCCGTGCTGGTCGAGGACGCCATCGCCCGTCTCGATAACGTGCTGCTGGGCAACTACCATGACTACGCCTGACGCACCCGCTCTCGGTCTTCCGACCGGCAGCGCGGGCGATCGGGCGCATGCCGATCTCGTCGGGCGCCTCGCCCGCGAGATCTATGGTCAGGGACAGGCGGCGAGCGCGCCGTTCCAGCCCCACCTGCCGCAGACGCCTCAAGTCCCCCAGGGGCTTGAGAGCCTTCCCACCGGTTCCGGGCAGCCCGCGCTGCCCGGCGCCAGCCTCGGCACGCCCTCCGTGCCGTCCGGCGCGCTGCCGTCGGGCTTTCAGCCCGACGTCTCGGCCCAGGCCGCGCGTTCCTTCGGGGCGCCGCCGGTCGGCCTGCCGGGGCTGATCGGCCCGTCCCACGCCAACCCCGTCGGCGCGACGCCCGCGCCGTCGAGCGCGAATCTGTTCGACGTGGCGGCGATCCCCTCGGTGCATCCGTTCCCGAACCCGAACCGGTTGCCCGAATTCTTCGTACCGAGCCTGCCCGACGTGGCGGCCACGATCCCCGGCGGCCCCGATCTGCACCGCCAGATCGCGGCCGACCACCCCCGCGCCAACGGCGTCGCCCACGCGCTGGCGCCGCACCTCGTGCCGGGCGATCCCGGCAAGCCCGGCGGCGACGCGGCGCAGGAGCGTTTTTCGCGCACCGGCCAATTCCCGCATCCGGGCGGGCCGGCTCCCGACAACACGGGCGATTACTACTTCCTGAGCCCGGCCCCGCCGCCCGCGAGGGGCAAGAAGGCCGCGGCCCAGCCGCGGGTCGAGCCCTCGCGCCACGAGGGTCCCGCCCCGCGGGCGACCGCGCACGGATCGGTCCCGGCCGGCGCGCCGTTCGATGTCGAGCACGTGCGAAAAGACTTCCCGGCGCTCCACCAGAGCGTGAACGGGCACCGGCTGGTCTGGCTCGACAACGCGGCCACCACCCACAAGCCGCAGAGCGTGATCGACGCGACGAGCGAATTCTACGGCCGCCACAACTCGAACATCCACCGGGCCGCGCACACGCTGGCGGCGCGCTCCACGGACCTGTTCGAGGGCGGGCGCGAGAAGACGCGGCGCTTCCTCAACGCGCCCTCGAAGGACGACATCGTCTTCCTGCGCGGCACCACGGAGGCGATCAACCTCGTTGCCAATTCCTACGGCCGGGCGAAGATCGGCCCGGGCGACGAAATCATCGTCTCGACCATCGAGCACCACGCCAACATCGTGCCCTGGCAATTGCTGGCGCAGGCGACCGGCGCGACCATCCGGGTGATCCCGGTCAACGACCGCGGCGAGATCATCTTCGAGCAGTACGCGGCGCTGCTCTCGGGCCGCACCAAGATCGTCTCGGTCACGCATGTCGCCAACGCGCTGGGCACGGTGAACCCGATCCGGGAGATCATCGCGCTGGCCCACGCCTACGGCGTGCCGGTGCTCGTCGATGCCGCGCAATCGACCCCGCACATCCCCATCGACGTGCAGGCGCTCGACGCCGACTTCCTGGTCTTCTCCGGACACAAGGTGTTCGGGCCGACCGGCATCGGCGCGCTTTATGGGAAGCGGCACCTGCTCGAGGCGATGCCGCCCTGGCAGGGCGGCGGCCACATGATCGAGGACGTCACCTTCTCGAAGACCGTCTACAAGGGCGCGCCGGAAAAGTTCGAGGCGGGCACGCCCGACATCGCCGGCGCGGTCGGCCTCGGCGCCGCGCTCGATTACCTGGAGAGCGTCGGCCTGCCCGCGATCGCGGCCTACGAGCACGACCTGCTCGACTACGCGCAGGAGAGCTTGGCCGAGGTGAAGGGCCTGCGCCTGATCGGCACGGCGCTCAACAAGGCCAGCGTGATGTCCTTCACGGTCGAGGGGCTGAGCAACGAGGCGGTCGCCCACCACCTCGATTCCCTCGGCATCGCCGTGCGTTCGGGCCATCACTGCGCCCTGCCGGCCCTGCGCCGCTTCGGCGTGGATCAGTCGGTGCGCGCCTCGCTGGCCTTCTACAACACGCGGGAGGATGTCGATCTCTTCCTGCGCGGGCTGCACACCCTGCCGCGGCACTGAGGCTGCGGCCCCGCGCACGCCTGATGGCGTGGACGGGTCGGCGATGAGGCAGGATCATCGCCGACCCGCATGCGGGAAACGCCCGATCCGCTCGGGCCCGAGGGGCCTGCTGCGAAGACGCCTCCGTGTTGAGACCTATGTTGCGGCGATCGATATTCGTTCCCGCCTTGAGTCCGCTATGCAATATCGCGACGCGCGCGGCGGCTGATTCGAGGTGCACCATGACGTGGCCGGCAGGATGGCGAAGCAATCGCCGAAGCTTCGAGATGGCCGAGATCAGCACGCGCCACATGACGCAGGTCATGGCCGACGCCATCGGACAGGTGCTGACCAACCTACCCTCCGACCAGCGCCAGAAGGCCTTCTTCCTGATCGGCGCAACGGCCATCTGGTCTGCCGAGCAAGTGAAGGGCGATTCCTCTGAACTTGTGAAATCTGTCATCCGGCAAATGGCGCATGCCCATGTCGAACATGCGCTTCAGGCGATCGGAAAGAAGCTCGGCCTCAGCCTGCCCGATGTCCAAGGGGACGGCACCAAGCGGCATTGAAGCCGGATTCTTGCACCCCATTCTTACGCCCCGCCCGGGCGGGGCGTTGCGCGGAGAGGACGACGACGCCGAACTCCGTCCTCATCGCGCACCTCCAACGGTTCCGACCGGCTCGGGCCTTGCCGTCGCGCCAGTCCTCAGAGCGGCCGGCCCGGCACCTTGGCGAAGAAGGCGCCGACTGCCGCAAGCGCTCCGAGCAGCAGCATCAGCACCGACAGGTACTGCATCGGAATCCAGAACAGGGTGTGGCGTGAGCGCAGCACCACGGTCTGTCCGGTGCGTGGATCGATGAGTTCGCGGTCGGGCCGGGCGTTCAGCCGCGTGCCGACAACCCAGTTCAGGGCCGCCGCGGCGAGCCAGACGGCGACGACGCCCGTCGGCGTCGGGACGCCGATGCGCGCGAGCGCGGGATCGAGGAGCACGCTGAGCACGAGAGCCACGCCCGTGATCAGCACGGACAGCACGCCCCAACCGGACCAGATGATCATTGTCGGTCTCCTCGATCATAGCCAAACGATTTTGGCCAAACGTTTTTGGCCAAGCGCTTTCGGGCTCGCGCTTTACAGGCCGTTTCCCGCACCGGTAGCGTCCCGGTCCAGGTGCGGTGGACCGCGCAGACGCGGTTTCGCCGCCGGACGAAGGGTGCAGGACCGTCCATGAGCCATTTTCGCCTGATCTACGAGGGCACGGCCTACGCACCGGAGATCACGTCGTACAGCCTCTCCTTGAACGCGGCGGACGGGCGGTGGCGCGGACAGGAGCCCGGCGAGACCGTCGGCCTCACCCTGAGCCTCCAGGGGCGGCCCTTCACCTACGACCTGCCCGAGGACGAGGACGAACATCTCGCCATCACCCCGAACGTGGACACGCAGTGGCTCGAACTGCCGACGCGGCTGTTCGCGGGGCGCGATCTCCGCAGCCTCGATGGCCTGGATCTCGCCTACGAGGGGCCGCGCGCGGTCAACCCGCTCACCGGCGAGACCTGGCGCGAGCCGCCGGGCCTGCTCGGCACCTACGGCGACGAGGCCTTCGGTCCCTGCCGGATCACGGTGGCGCATCGCGGCGGCGACCGCTTCGCCCTGCATCTCGTCGGCGAGACCGAGACCGGCACCGGCTTCGACGTGGCCATCGAGACGCCGCTGACGGTGGCGCTGACGAGCTATACCGGACAGGCTGGCCAGGACCGCCTGCGCCGCTGGTTCGATGGATTCCTGCGCTGGGACGACTTTTCCTGGGAGCGCATCGTCCATCCGGGCGAGCCGCCGCAGCACAGCCTGACCGGCATCCTGCAAAGCTGATCCGGCCGGAAAGCCTCTGCCGCGTCATCCGCCGGGTTCTTCCCCCACCGCGCTCGCGCCGGCAGGCGTCAGCGCCTAGAACGCGTCACGACCGCCCGGTCACGGAGTGCGAGAGGAACTGACGGAATGGACATGCAGGCTCCGCCCAGCCACGCGGCGCCGCGCTTGGTGCCGCCGGTGCCGGTCCCGCCGGAGCGGGAATTGCCGACGCTGCGCTTCATCGCGGCCATGCGCACCAACTGCATCGGCTGCTGGCCGGCCGCGGCCTACGAGACGCCCCTGCGCCGCCGCCGCTTGCTCGGGCGCACGCGCTTCACGGTCAGCGATCCGGACGCCGTGCGGCGCGTGCTCGTGGACAACACCGCCAACTACGCCCGCACACCGCTGACCATCCGCATATTGCGGCCCATACTCGGCGACGGCTTGCTCATCAGCGACGGGGCGGCGTGGCGCCACCAGCGGCGGACGCTGGCCCCCGCCTTCACCCCCCGGGCGGTGGAGACGCTGGTGCCCCACATCCTCTCGGCCAGCGACGAGGCGGTCGTCGCCCTCGAACGCGTGGCCGCGGCCGGGCCGGTCGATCTCTTCGCCGCGCTCCAGCGGCTCACCCTGGAGATCGCCGGGCGGACCATGTTCTCGGTGGGCATGGCGCGCCACGGGGCGCGGCTGCGCGGCTTCCTCGAAACCTATGCCGGGCGGCTCGGGCGCCCGTATCTCAGCGACGTGGTGATGCCCCTGCGCTTCGCCACGCCGCTCGACCGCGCCCGCGCCCGCTTCCGGCGCGAGTGGGTGGCCTTCCTCGACACCGTGATCGCCGACAGGGACCAAGGTCAGGAGGAGCGATCCGGGGGTGAGGCGCGCGACCTGCTCGACCTGCTGCGCGCCGCCCGCGATCCCGAGACGGGACGCGGCTTCTCGCGCGAGGAACTGTGCGATCAGGTCGCCACGATGATCCTGGCCGGGCACGAGACCACGGCGGTGACCCTGCTCTGGGCCTGCACCCTGCTCGCCCTCTCGCCCGAGACGCAAGAGGCGGTGGCCGCCGAGGCGGAGCGCACGGACAAGCCCTTCACCCGGGCGGTGATCGAGGAGACGATGCGGCTCTATCCCCCGGCCTTCGTGGTGGCCCGCCGCGCGCTCGGCCCGGACAGCCTCGCCGGGGCGGCGGTCGCCGCGGGCGACAGCGTGACGATCTCGCCCTGGCTGCTCCACCGGCACCGCCGGCTCTGGCAGGACCCCGACGCCTTCGATCCCGGCCGCTTCCTGCCCGGGGCGCCGCCCGTGCCGCGCTTCGCCTACCTGCCCTTCGGGGTGGGGCCGCGGATCTGCATCGGCGCGGCCTTCGCGCTCACCGAGGCGACGCTGGCGCTGAGCCGGATCGTCGGACATTTCCGGCTCGCGCGGGCGGATGCGCGCCCGGTGCTTCCGACCGCCGTGGTGACGACGCAGCCCGACCACGCCCCCGCCTTCCGGCTGACGCGGCGATAGGACCCCGTCCCGAACGGTGGCCACCGGCATCGGGCAAGGGCGATGCAGGGCAAGGGGCCGGCGCGGCCGATCAGGCGCAGCGCAGATCGATGTCGTGCCGGGCGAAGCGGTCCGCGAAGGGCTCGGGCGGGGGCCGGTCGGTCACCACGGTGAGCGGCGCGGCGAGGTCGAAGGTCTGAAGGTTGGCCTGACGCCCGAACTTCTGGGAATCGACCAGCAGCACCGCCCGCCGGCTCTGGCCCCGCAGCGCCCGGCGCAGGAACGATTCGTGCTCGTCGTCATCCATCCAGCCCTGCGCGAGGTCGCAGGCGGCGATGCCCATGACCGCGAGGTCAAAAACGTGCCGCCGGACGTAGTCCACGGTGTCGTAGCCGACGAGCGCGTTGTCCTTCGGCCGCAGCGTGCCCGGCGTCAGGTTGACCCGCACCGGGCTGTCGGCGAGCAGCAGGGCGAGATCGACGGCGTTCGTCGTCACCGTGAGCTTGCGGGTGGTCAGGCGCCGGGCGAAGGCGAGCGTGGTGGTGCCGGTGTCGATGAAGAGCGACATCCCGTCCTCGACGAGCCCTTCGGCGAGGGCAGCGATGCGCCCCTTCTCGCGGCTGTTGAGCCCGCTGCGCTCGACCGGGGGACGTTCCTGATCGAGGCGCGGCAGCACGGCGCCGCCGTGGATGCGCCGCAGCAGCCCGCGCTCCTCCAGCATCTTCAGGTCCCGCCGGATCGTCTCGTCGGAGACCGCTAGGATGGCGGCGATGCTGGTGACGCCGACGCGTCCGGTCTGGGCGAGCTGCGAGAGAATTTCCTCGTGGCGATGATCGGTCAGCATCCCGGCCCTGTCCCCGTTCGGGACCAGGATAGCGCCGCAACCGCAGAATGGTCGCGCACAATTTCGGCAAGTGCCGGAGGGTTGCACAGTCAGGGGCACGGGGGGCGATGCGCCTTGCCCCGGGGAGGCAAGGCGTATCGCCGTCATCGCCGCGGCGAAGCGTTCAGACCGTGAGGGCGGGCGCGCGGCGGTGATGCGTGGCCTGCTCGTAGGCGTAAGCGCAGGCGAGCAGGTCGCCCTCGCTCCACATCCGCCCGACGAAGATCAGGTTGAACGGCGAGCCCGAACGGTAGGCGCCCGCCGGCAGCGTCACCCCCGGCAGGCCGGCGATGTTGATCTCGCAGACCGTGGTCTCCAAGAGGGTGCCCGGTCCGTGCAGGGGCGGCAGCTCGGCCCGCATCTGCGGGAAGACCAGGGCATCGAGCCCGTTCTCCGCCATCACCCGGTCGAACAGCGCGAGATAGGCCTCGCGGGCGGCCAGGAAGTCGGAGAGGTCGGGCGGGCTCGCCGGATCGGCGAGGCAGGGGGCGAGCCCGCGCAGGTTCGTGATCGGGTGCAGCACGCCGCCCGGCGCGAAGGCGTCCTCGGCCCGGGTGGCTTCGGCGAAGGCAGCGAAGCTCCGGATCGCCGCGTCCGGCCCCATCCGCTCCAGGTAGAGCTGGAGGTCGTAGGGCGCGGATTCGAAGCCGCGGGCGTCGAAATAGACGAGGCCCGGCGTCGGCTCGGCGATGGCGGAAAAGTCCGTGCCGGCGAAGGGGTCGGCCACCAGCGTCGCCCCGGCGGCCGTGAGTTCCTCCTGCGCGCGGGCGTAGAGGCCAGCCGCCTCCTGCGAGAGCGGCAGGTCGCGCCAGCCCGGCCCGTACAGGCCGAGGCGCTTGCCCGCCAGCGCGCCCGCCTCCAGCCCCGCCGCGTAGCCGCCCGCCGGGCGCTTGCCGATGCCGGCCACGGTCTTGGGGTCGGCCGAGGAATAGCCGGCCAGCGCGTCGAGGGTGAGGGCAGCATCGCGCACGCAGCGGGCGATCGGCCCGACCACGTCGCGGGTGCTGCCGGCCAGCGGCATCACGCCGGCATTCGGCACGAGGCCGAAGCTCGGCTTGATGCCCACCAGCCCCTGCGCCGAGGCCGGGTTCTGGATCGAGCCGCCGGTCTCCTCGGCCAGCCCGAGGACGGCGAGGCTCGCGGCCACCGCCGTGGCGGTGCCGGCGCTGGAGCCGCCGGGGATGCGGTCGGGTGCCGCCGGGTTGAGGGTGGGGCCGGCCCAGCTGTCGTTGGCGTGGCTGCCGGTATGGCTCAGCACCGGCACGTTGGTCTTGCCGAGGATGACGCAGCCCGCCTCGCGCATCCGCGCGGTCACGGGCGCGTCGGTGGCCGGGATCAGGTCGATGCCGCCGGCGGCCGCGCAGAGGAAATGCCAGCCGCCGGTGCTCGGCAGGCCGGCCATGTCCATCGTATCCTTGATGACGACGGGCACGCCCGCGAGCGGCCCCAGGGCCTCGCCCGCCGCCCGGCGGGCATCGATGGCGCGGGCCTCCTCGACCGCCCGCGGATTCATCACGATGAGGGCGTTGTAGCGCGGATTGTAGGCGGCGATCCGCGCCAGGAAGGCCTGCGTCAGCGCCTCCGCCGTCACGCTTTTCTCGGCGAGGCCCCTCTGAACGTCCGCGACCGTCATCTCGATCAGCTGCGCCGCCAGGGCATCCTCGGCGGTGTCGGAGGCGGCAGGCACGGAAAGGGCTGTCTGACTCATCGGGCTCTCACACTTCGCACATCTCTCGACGGCGCGGGGCCATCCTCTCGAAGAGGATCGCCCGACACGGGTCCGCCACCGGCATCAGCGGCCGGCCCGCACGATCAGGCAAGGCACATGCCACGAAAGCCACAAATCCCGCATCACGAGTGCCGGCCTCCGACCCGCGTGGGGCGGGCAGCGGGGACGAAGGATCGGCCGGTCTTGAGGTCGGCCCGCGCGAAATGCCGTCGTCGTTAACCGGCCCTTAAGCGCTTGATCCCCTCGTTTGAGGGGCAGGATTGCCAATCCCGGCACCCTGCGGTCGGCCAGCCGTGGTGGCGGAGACCCGCATGCCGGATTCCTTGCGAATCTCGCTCAAGGTGCTGAACGCGACCCAGCTCGCCGCGATCGCGGCGGGGGCGCTCCTGCTCGCTTGGCTCGGGACGGTCGCCCTCGGCACCGGCACGGGGCCCGCGGCGGAGGGCGCGCGCGGGACGGCGCTGGCGGCCGCGCGCGCCTTCGCCGAGGCCGTGGATGCCGAGCTTCACGGCAGCGTCGGGCAGGCGCGCAACGCCGCGCTGCTGCTGCGCCCCGACGATCCGGCGCTCTCCGAGGACGAGCGCACGGCCTTGCTCGGCGACTGGCTCGCCCTCAATCCGCGCTACCACGATGCGGCCCTGATCGCCCCGGACGGGAGCGTGCGGGCGGCGGCCGACCGCCGCCGCGTCGGCACCAGCGTCGCGCGCCAGCCCTGGTTCGCCCGGGCCCGCAACGCCGAGATCGTCGTCGCCACGGGCGGCGACGAGGCGGCCCCCCTCGAGATCGCCGTGGCCCTCGGCACGCCGGGCCGCTCCGACCGGATCCAGCTTCGGGCCGGCCCCGACTTCCTCCTCGCGATCGGTCCGCGCGTGCGCCAGGCGCTCGCCCTGCCGGCCTCCGTGGCCTTCGCCGTCACCGGTGCCGACGGGCGGATGCTCGCGGGCCAGCCCTCCGCTCCGACGGGCGGCCGGGCCTCGGCCTCCGTTCCCGTGCAGGGTGGGCGCGAATTGGGCAGCCCCGGCTGGCTGGTCACCGCCTCCGTGCCCGCGGCCGCCGCGCCGGCGCTGCTCCCGGATGCGCGCCTCCTGATGCTGGCGCTCGCCGTGGTGCTGGCCGCGGGCCTGATCGGCTACGCCCTGGGCGGGCGGGCAGCGCAGCCGCTGGAGCGTCTGGCCGAGGGCGGGGGCGAGCCGGACGAGGCCGCCGCCTCGCCCGTGCGCGAGATCGCGGCCCTGACCCGGACGATCGCCGGCCGCTCCCAGAGCACCGATGCGGCGCTGGCGCTGGCGGGCACGGGACTCGACCGCATCAAGGGCCGGCTCCAGACCTTCGAAGCCATGTCCGGCTGGACCTGCTGGGAGATCGACCCGGAGACGCGGCAGGTGGTCTGGTCGGATTCCGACAGCACCGGCACGCCGACCGCCGCCGACCACGCCACCGACCTGTCCGATCTCGCCGAATGGTTCGAGCCGGACGATCGTCCCCTGCTCGACCTCGCCCTCAAGGCGGCGCGCGACGCCGACGGTCCCCACGACGTGGTGCTGCGCGCCCGCGCCGACGGCGAGGCCGAGCCGGGGGCGGAGCGGCGCGTGCTGGTCCGCTTCCTGCGCGGGGCCGGGGACGGCAGCCGCATCCATGCCCTCAGCCGGTCGATCGAGCCCGGTCTCTCCGAGACGCCGGCCGGCCTGAACGAGCGGCGGCGCAACGTGGTCCTGCGCCGCGTCACCGACGGCATCGTCCACGACTTCAACGACGCGCTGACCGTCATCCTCACCAATCTCGGCCTCGTGCGCCGACGCCAGGGCCTCGACGCCGAGCAGGCGCGCCTCGTGGACGCGGCCCTCACCGGGGCGCGGCGCGGTGCGGCGCTCACCCGGCGGATGCTGAACCTCGTGCGCGGCGAGAGCGACGCGCTGGCCGAGAGCGACCTCGCCGCTTCCGTCGAATCCGCCCTCGCCTTCATGCAGGCCAACGTCCTGCGGGACGTGCCGGTGATCAACCGCATCCCCGGCGCGCTGCCGCGGGTGCTGTGCGCCGAGCGCATCCTCGAAGTGACGCTGCTCAACATCGCCTTCCACTTCCGCGACCACGGGCTGCACGGCTTCGCGGTCGGCGCCGCGGAGCACGTGGCCGAGACGGAGACCGGGTTCGGCCTGGCCCCAGGGGCCTATGTGCGCCTCCTCGTCGCCAGCGGGCAGCGCGTGCCGGGCACGGAGGCGGAGGTCCCGGGCCGGCGCGCCCTCGAAACCGTGGCCAGGCTGCTGGCCGAGGTCGGCGCGGGCTGGCGCCTCGTCTCCGACGGCACGGGCGAGGAGGCCTTCGTCGCCGAGATCTGGCTGCGCGCCGCGCCGCGGGCGGCCTCGGAGCCGGTGGTCTGGCAATCACCCTTGAGCATCCTCCTCGTCGAGAGCGACGGCCTCGTCCGGACCAGCCTCGCCGAGGCCCTGTCCGATCTCGGCCACCGCGTCGTCCAGGCGGCCTCGGGCGAGCACGCCCTCGACCTCCTGCGCGAGGACGCGGCCTTCGACGCCATGGTCGCCGACCAGTCGATGCCGGTCATGACGGGCCTCCAGCTCGCCGCGACGGTGGTCGAGCGCTACCCCGAGATCCGCATCATCCTGGCAAGCCCCCACGGGCAGCTCCCGGCGACCGCGCGGCAGTTCCTGCAGCTGGACAAGCCGTTCCGCCCGGACGACCTCGCGGCCGTGCTGAGTGCGGCCGCCCCGCAGGCGCGCGCGGCGTAAGAGGGTCCCTTCCCCCCGCGGCAAAAGTTGGCTGCATTCGCAGCCGCTCCAGGCCCCGCTTCCGAAGTTGTGAGCACCGGCGGAAATCGCCTTTTCGCGGTTTCGGGAGCCTCTTGTTAACCGTCAGCTCGGATAAATCGGTGCGTAGCGTGTGCGTATCCGAGGTTCGAATGGCTGTGGTCTCACGCCAACATCGACGGTGTTCCGGGAAACCTTGCGTCCTGGTCCTCGGATTGGCAGCCGCCCTCGGCCTGTCGGCTCCGGCCGCCGCCGCCGACCTGCCCGCCGCGCCCGCCGTCTCCGCGGGCACCGACTGGTACACCGGCGCGCCGCAGCAGGCGGTGGACGACAGCTGGGCGGTCGCCGTCGACGGCTCGACCAGCGTCACCTCCAACAGCTCGGCCTTCGGCTCCGTCACGGTCACGACGGCCCTGGGAAGCCCGCCGACGGTGAGCGGCGCCCGCGTGCGCATCGAGGGCGTGGCCGGCACCTATTCCTACCCCGGCCAAGCGGTCGGCGCCCGCGTCACCGGCTACCAGCAGGAGGGCTCGGCGCTGGCCGGCTACGAGTGGATCTGGCGGGACGCGGCGCTGGCCGGCTACATCGGCTTCAACGTGCGCAGCAACCAGCTCTCGATCGCCGATCCGGGCAACCCGGTGGTGGGCACCGGCGTCGGTTTGAAGGTCGCCGGAAACTTCTACGCCAACCCGACCGACCGCACGATGGTCTCGGCCTACGGCTCCTACTCGACCAAGTTCAACGCCTACTATTCCCGCTTCCGCGTCGGCTACATGGTCGCCGATGGCGTCTATATCGGCCCCGAGGCACTGTTCCTCGGCGACGACTTCTTCCGCCAGTACCGGGTCGGCGCCCACCTCACCGGGCTGACCTTCGGCCCCGTGCAGATGTCGCTCGCGGCCGGCTACGTGAAGGACCGCATCCAGGGCACCGGCTACTATTCGAGCATCGAGGCACGAGCGAACTTCTGATGCGGGGCGGCCTTGCCATCGCCCGTGCCGAGTCCGACGATCGAAGGAAGACGGGCCCATTGGAAAGATCTTTTTCCCAAATGCGTCTTATCCTTCAATGATCTTTCGCGGCGAGCGAACGATGTTTCCGCCAGAGGAACAATCCGTCACAGCGCAAAATCAACCTTAGTCGGACAGCGACGCGATGGCTCCGTGAACCCACCGGGAAATTGTCGTATTTCAATGATGGTCCTGGTGGCGTCGCAGAGGTGGCGGGTGTGATACGTGCGCTTCGGTGGCTGGCCTGGATGGGGACGACCGTTGCCGGTCTCATCCTGCTGAGCCAACCGGTCGGGACACAGAACCAGCTCGCCATGAGCCTCGCCGCCATGGCGGCGATGATCGTGCTGTGGCTGTTCCTCGACGGGCCGCGCACGCGCTTCGTGTTCCTGGCGCTGGGGAGCCTCGTGGTGCTCCGCTACATCCTGTGGCGGGTCACCGACACGCTGCCCTCGCCCGGCGATCCGGTCAGCTTTGGCTTCGGGCTGCTGCTGCTCGTGGGCGAATTGTACTGCGTCTTCATCCTCTTCGTCAGCCTGATCATCAACGCCGACCCGCTCAAGCGCCGACCGCCCCCGGCGGCGAACGCCGCCGCGCTGCCGACCGTCGACATCTTCGTGCCGAGCTACAACGAGGATGCGGCGATCCTGGCGATGACGTTGGCCGCCGCGCGCCAGATCAACTACCCGCCCGACAAGCTCACGGTCTGGCTCCTCGACGACGGCGGCACCGATCAGAAATGCGCCGACGCCGACCCGGAGAAGGCGAGGGCCGCGCAGGAGCGGCGGCGCGACCTCCAGGCCCTGTGCGACGAACTCGGCTGCCGCTACCTCACCCGCGCCCGCAACGAGCACGCCAAGGCGGGCAACCTCAACAACGGGCTGGCCCACGCCACCGGCGACATCGTCGCCGTGCTCGATGCCGACCACGTCCCCTTCCGCTCCTTCCTGAGCGAGACGGTCGGCTACTTCGCGGAAGATCCGAAGCTCTTCCTCGTGCAGACGCCGCACGCCTTCCTCAATCCCGATCCGATCGAGCGGAACCTCAAGACCTTCGACCGGATGCCGTCGGAGAACGAGATGTTCTACGCGGTGACGCAGCGCGGGCTCGACAAGTGGAACGGCTCGTTCTTCTGCGGGTCCGCGGCCCTGCTGCGCCGCACGGCTCTGGACGAGGCCGGGGGGTTCTCGGGCATCACCATCACCGAGGATTGCGAGACCGCCTTCGAGCTGCATTCCCGCGGCTGGACCAGCGCCTATGTCGACAAGCCCCTGATCGCCGGCCTGCAGCCCGAGACGCTGACGGCCTTCATCGGCCAGCGCTCGCGCTGGTGCCAGGGCATGTTCCAGATCCTGCTCCTGAAGAACCCCGCGCTGCAGAAGGGGCTCAAGCCGATCCAGAAGATCGCCTACCTCTCCAGCATGACGTTCTGGTTCTTCCCGGTGCCGCGGCTGATCTTCATGTTCGCGCCGCTGCTGCACATCTTCTTCGACCTGAAGATCTTCGTGGCCAGCGTCGATGAGTCTATCGCCTATACGGCGACCTACATCGTCATCAACCTGATGATGCAGAACTACGTCTACGGAAAGTTCCGCTGGCCCTTCGTCTCGGAACTCTACGAGTACGTCCAGGGCCTCTACCTCTCGAAGGCGATCGTCTCGGTGATCTGGTCGCCGAGGAAACCCACCTTCAACGTCACCGACAAGGGCATCAGCCTCGACCACAACCACCTCTCGTCGGCCTCGCTCCCCTTCTTCGCGGTCTACGGCCTCCTGGCCATCGGCTGCGCGGTGGCGGCGTGGCGCTACATGTTCGAGCCGGGCGTGACCAACCTGATGCTGGTGGTCGGCCTGTGGAACTTCTTCAACCTGCTGACCGCGGGCGCCGCGCTCGGCGTCTGCGCCGAGCGCCGCCAGCTGGAGCGGACGCCCTCGCTCGCGATCAACCGCCGCGGCGGGCTCACCCTCGGCGGCCGGGCGGTGGACGTCTCCATCGAGCGCGTCTCGGCCGAGGGCTGCACCGTCCGGCTGCCGGCCGCCCTGGCCCCGCCGGGCGTCGGCAAGGCGAAGCTCTCGGGTGCGCTGAGCGTCGTGCCGGTGGCGGGCGCGCGGGCCGCGGGCGCCCTGCCTGTCACCCTCGAAGGGATCGAGCGCGACCGCGACGCGGTCTTCGCCCGTCTCGGCTTCGGCCGGCTGCGGCCGCAGGATTACGTGGCGCTGGCCGGCCTGATGTACGGCGACGCGGAGGCGATGCGCCGCTTCCAGATGCGGCGGCGGCGCCACAAGGACATCCTCACCGGCACCCTGCAATTCATCTGGTGGGGCCTGTCCGAGCCCGTTCGCGCCTTGCGCTACGCCTTCGCCGCCGACGCGCGGCCGGCGCTCGCCGCCGCCACGGGCGAAACCTCGCCGATCTACGACGCGCCGGAACAGGCGCCGACCGGGACCGGCCTGCCGGAACCGCTGCTCTACCCGCCCGCGCCGCGTCCGGTGGCCGCGGAGCCTCGCGAGCCGGCGATGTCCCAAGCCGCGGCTCAGGCTGCGGCTCACGCGGCCTCTTCCTCGTCGTCTCCGCTCCCGACCCAGGCGCCGGCCCGCGCCTCGAACGACTGGGTGCGGATGATGCTCGACTACGAGAACGAGCGTGCCCTGTCCGGCCAGGCCGGCCGCGGCACGGGCACGGCGTGAGCGCGATGCCCCCGCCCTCCCGAGCCGCGCGCGCCTGCGCCCTCCCGTTCCTGGCCGCCCTCGCCTGCGCCCTCGCGGCCGGCGCGCCGGCCCGGGCGCAGAGCTTCCTCGGGACGGGTCCGGCCGAGCGGCTGACGGTTCCCCCGACCGGGGATGCCCTGCGCCCGCAGGCCCGCCCACCGGCCGGCCAGCCCCCGGCGGGGGGGCCTCCCGGGGCCGGCGCGCCCGCCCGTCCCCCGGCGGCCGAGACCGACGCCGCCCGCCGCCCCCCGGTCCAGGCCACCATCGCCCCGGCCCGGCGCCTGCCGGCGGGCACGCGGGGCTTTCGCCTCTCGGGCGAGGAGGACGGGCTGCAATACCCGGTCTACCTCACGGAGGGGCAGGCCCGCGGCACGGCGCGGCTGCGCGTCTCCTACCTCTCGGCGATCTCGGTGGCGCCCGAGGTCTCGGAGCTGACCGGCCTCGTCAACGGCACCAAGGTCGGCTGGACGCGGATCCAGGCCCCCGGCGCCGTTAAGGTCGTGGAGTTCGCGATCCCCGACGGCGTGCTCAAGGGCGGCTACAACGCCGTGACGCTGACGGCGAGCCAGCGCCACCGGGTCGACTGCTCGATCGACGCCACCTACGAGCTATGGACGCAGATCGACCCCTCCCGCTCCGGCCTCGTGGTGGCGCCGGCCCCCGACCTCGAACTGAAGTCGCTGGCCGCCCTGGAGCCCGACGAGAGCGGCGCGCTTCCCGTCGGCGTGCTGCTCAACGAGCGGCCGAACCTGCCGCGCCTCGAGCGCATGATCGGCGCGGTGCAGGCGCTGGCCCTGGTCGGCCGCCTCGCCCGGCCCGCGGTCACGTTCGGGGGCCCGCTCACCGGCCGCAACGGCGTCAACCTCGTCGTGGGCACCGCGACCGAGATCCGCGGCACCGAGGGGCTCGACGACCTCGGGCCCATCACCGGGCCGCGGCTCGCCCTGCTGCCCTCGCGGGGCAACCGCGTGCCGACCCTGGTCGTGTCCGGTCAGGGCCCCGACGACGTGCGCGCGGCCATCGCCCAACTCGCCGCCCTGGGCGATCCCGGCGGCAGCACGGCGGGCGCCACGCTGGCGCCCCTGGTGCGGGGCTACGAGGTGCAGGGGGGCGAGCGCCTCGACCTGGAACGCCTCGGGGTCGCCACCCGCGAATTCAACGGGCGGCTGCTGCGCACCCGGTTCGAACTCCGCTTCCCCGCCGATTTCGTGCCCGCCGACTACGGCAAGGTGATGCTGCATCTGGCCGGCGGCTACGCCGCGGGGCTGGATTCGAGCGCCCAGATCGTGGTCGACATCAACGGCCGCAACGCCGCGAGCGTGCCGCTGCCCTACACCCGGGGCGAGGTGTTCGACGATCAAGCCATCCCGCTCCCCTTGAGCCTGTGGCGGCCGGGCCTGAACCGCGTCGAGATCAGCGCGCAGCTGCCGAACGCCTCGGACAAGGTCTGCGACACGCTCTCCCCGGCCGCGCGCCAGCCGCGCTTCCTCTTCCTCGACCGCACGCGCCTCGAGATCCCGGCCCTGGCGCGGGCGGTGCGCAGCCCCGACCTCGCGGCGGTCAAGGCCGGCGCCGTGCCCTTCGTCGCGCCGGGGCCGCGCCCGCGCCTCGTGCTGCCGACCACCGACCGCGACACGGCCGACGCCGCCGCCACCCTGGCCGCCCGCCTCGCCATCGCCGCCAAGCGCGTCATCGATTTCGAACTCGTCTCGGATGCGGGCGGCACGGAAGGGGGCGCGAGCCTCGTGGTGGCGCCCGCCCGCGCGCTCAACCCCGTCACGATCCAGTCGGTCGGGCTCGACCCGGACGAGATCCGCCGGGTCTGGGGCGGACGGGCCGAGACCGTGGCCACGCCGGGCCCGTTCGGCGCCGAGGGCGTGCTGACCCTCGACCGGCTGCGCCGCGACCTGCCGATGCGCTGCGCCCTGCCGCCCGCGGCCGTCCCGGTCAGCGTCGCCGCCCCCGCCGCGCCGCCCAAGTCGGATCCCGCGACGCAGCCGCCGCCCACCGCGGCGGCGAACGCGCCCTCGGGCGCTCCGGCCACCGAGGCGGAGATCCTCGCTCGCTGGGATCAGGCCCTGTCGGGCTCGGCCTTCGTCCCGACCGTCCTGCGGGAAGGCTGGAGCGGGCTCGCGAACCGGGCCCTGAAGCTGCGCGACGACGTGTCGGGTCTGGTCGAGAAGCCGGCCGGCCCCTCGGTCTCCCTCGACCCCCGCGCCTCGCTGATCATCGCCGAGGGCAATAGCGGCCCGGCGCTCAGCGACAGCACCGTGCTGGTCACCGCCCCCAACCCGTCGATGCTCAAGGCCTCCGTGTCCTGCCTCGTCGACCCCGTGGTCTGGACCCGCCTCGTCGGGCGGGCCGCCTTCCTCGACGCCTCGGACGGCACCCTCACCACCGTCGAGCCGGATCACGTCGCCCTGATCGAGACGCGCGCGTGGTCGCTGCCGAACTTCCGGCTGGTCTCGGCCGCCTGGCTCTCGCTCAACCCCGCCTCCTATGTCGGCATGACCCTGTTCATGGCCCTGTGCCTCGGCCTCGCCACGACGGGCCTCGTGCGCCAGCTCGGCCGGAGGAACGATTGATGCAGGCCGTCCGCCCCCCGCGCCGCCGCCCGGTCCCTGCCGCCGCCCTGCTCGCGGGCGCGGCACTCGCCGCCCTGCTCGCCGCCGCGCCCGTCCGGGCTCAGCCGGTGCCGACGCCGCAGACCGCCCAGCCCCCGGAGGCCGCCACGGTGCCCCCCGCCACCGCCCTGCCGACGCAGCCGCGGGCCGAGAGCCCGGCCCGCTCCGAGATCGGCCTGAGCCTCGCCAACACCCTCGGCGACGATGCGGGGTGGCGCGCCTACCGGGCGCGCTTCGTCACGGAGCAGGGCCGGGTCGTCGACACCGCCAACGGCCTCATCAGCCACAGCGAGGGCCAGGGCTACGGCATGCTGCTCGCGGTCGCCGCCGGCGACCGCCCCGCCTTCGAACGGATCTGGGGCTGGACCCGCGCCAACCTGATGGTGCGCTCCGACGAACTGCTGGCCTGGCGCTGGTCGCCCGACCATCGGCCGGCGGTCGCCGACATGAACAACGCCACCGACGGCGACATCCTCGTCGCCTGGGCGCTCACCGAGGCGGCGGAGGCCTGGGGCGAGCCCTCCTACCGCACCGCGGCGCGCCGCATCGCCGTCGAGTTCGGCCGCAAGACCATCCTGTTCAAGGACCCGCACGGGCCGGTCCTGCTGCCCGCCGTCGCCGGCTTCTCCGCCCGCGAGCGCGCCGACGGCCCCCTGATCAACCTGTCCTACTGGGTCTTTCCCGCCTTCCAGCGCCTGCCGATCGTGGCGCCGGAATACGATTGGGCCTCGCTCATCCGCAGCGGCCTCGATTTCCTGCGCCAGTCCCGGTTCGGGCCGAGCAGCCTGCCGACCGAGTGGATCTCCGCCAAGGACGCGCTGCGGCCGGCCGACGGCTTCCCCGCCCTGTTCTCCTACAACGCGATCCGCGTGCCCCTGTATCTGGCCTGGGCAGGCGTCGGGCGTCCGGAGGATTACGCGCCCTTCAAGGCTCTCTGGGGCGGAATCGACCGCGAGCGCCTGCCGATCGTCGACACCCGGAACGGGCAGCCCGTCGAGTGGCTGAGCGAGGCGGGCTACACGGCGATTCCCGCCATCACCGCCTGCGCCGCCGACGGCACGCCCTTCCCCGAATCCTTAAGGACGGTGCAGGACAATCAGAACTACTATCCGACCACCCTCCACCTCCTCGCGCTGGTGGCGGCCCGGATGCGGTATCCGTCATGCGTGAAGTCCTGATCCCCCTCACCGCGCTGCTGCTGGCCGGCGCGGGTCCCGCCGCCGCCCAGGGCGGCGCTGAGTCGGCTCCGCGCCTCGTCTACGGCGACGGCACCCGCGCGCCCGCGATCGTGGTCGATCCCGAGACGGGCGTCACGCCCGGCATGGTCGACGAGAGCGCGCTGCGCTACTACGCCTCGCAGAAGCAGACCGCGCGGATGAAGGCCGAGATCGCCCGGCTGAAGCGGCTCTATCCCGGCTGGACCGAGCCCTCCGACCTCGACACGCTGCAGCCGAGCCCGCCCGAAGAGGCACCGCTGTGGGATCTCTTCACCGCCGGGCGCTTCCCCGACCTGCGCGCGGCCATCGCCGCGCGCCGCTCCCTCGAACCGAACTGGCAGCCCTCGGAGGAGCTGGCGCGCAAGCTGCGCCGGGCGGAGTTCCGCACCAGCATCAAGGCCGCCGCCGAGAAGAACGGTCCGGGCAAGAATGATCCGGGCAAGAACGCCGAGGAGGTGGTCGCGCTCTACCGCGCCGATCCCAGCGCCCTCGAACCGACCGACGTGGAGAGCGTCTGGATCATCGCCGACGCGCTCGCGGCGACGGGCGCGAGCGAAGACGCCTACGATCTCTACAAGTCGGTCCTCGACGGCAGCGCGGATGCGGGCGCGCGCCTCGCCACGATCCAGAAGGCGATGAGCCATCTCAAGATGGATCAGGCCGAACGGCTGATCGCCATGGGGCGCGCCGGCCAGGGGGCGGGCCAGGGGGCAGGCCAGGAGGGCGCCTCCGAGTTCGACGCGATCCGCCTCGACATCACCCGCGCCCGCATCGCCGCCTTTCTGCACGACGAGCCGGCCCAGACCCCGACGCTGGCTGACCTCACCGCCTTCCAGACCTACGCCCGCAAGAGCGGCGACCCGAGCCAGACCGGCCTGCTCGGCTGGTACGCCTACAAGCGGCGCCAGTTCCGCGAGGCGCTGGAAT
This sequence comes from Methylobacterium sp. NPDC097929, assembly GCF_049543375.1. Lineage (NCBI taxonomy): Bacteria > Pseudomonadati > Pseudomonadota > Alphaproteobacteria > Hyphomicrobiales > Methylobacteriaceae > Methylobacterium > Methylobacterium sp. NPDC097929. The sequence goes on from NZ_JBMVEP010000024.1 coordinate 32,295, forward strand.
GGTTCAAGCTCGCCATCGCCCGCGGCGGCGATGCCATGGTGGCCCACGGCCTCGCCCACACCCTGCGCGAACTCAACATGCTGCGCGAGGCGGAGGAAGTGGCCTACGCCTGGCGCGACCGCTTCGTCGGCAACGAACTGCTCTTCATCGACGTGCTCGAACGCAAGCTGACGCAGGCCAACCCGCCCTTCATCGAGCCCGCCCGGATCGAGCGCTACGCCAAGGTCGTGATCGCCAGCGCCTCCGGCGAGGGCGCGCAGGGGCTCGCGTGGTACGCCTACAATTCCTGCCAGTTCGACACGGCGCTCGAATGGTTTCAGCGCGCCGTCGCCTGGATGCCGAGCGAGACCACGGTGTTCGGCTACGCCCTGACTCTGCAGCGATTGAAGCGCCAGCGCCCCTATCTCGAGGTGGTGAACCGCTACGACGGCTTGTTTCCGAAGGTCGTCGACATGCTGTTTCGCGAGGAGACCGGCGGGCCGCCGCTGCCCTGCGCCGCGGCCCAGCAGCCCCCCTCATCCCCGGCGCGCCCACCCGCCGCTCGGGCGGAGGCAAAGCCCGAGAGCCCCTCCTACGGCCGGGTGCCCCGGCCGGATTCGGCCACCGTCGGTGCCCGGACCGAGACGCCGCCGGCGGTCCAGCGCAACGAGTTCCCCCTCGCGGTGGCCCTCGACAATCCCCTGCGCTACCCGCCCGCCTCGCTGCAGCGCGCGCTCTCCGATCCGGTCGCGCCCGGCAGCTATGCCCGCGAGCCCGCGACGGGGCGCCCGCCCCTGGTGGCGCGGCGCGTCAACGGGGCGGGACCGATGCCCTACGAGCGCTACGGCTTCGCCCTGTTGCCGGGGTATAACGGCCTCGACAAGCCGGAGACCCTGGGCGCGCCGCCGCCGGGCACGCTCTGGCAGGACCAGCAGGCGGAGCGCGGCCGGGGCGCCTCCCCGGAGAACGACCGCTTCTCCGTCCCCTCCCGCGTCTCCACGGGCGGCGGATCGACCGGGAAAGGCTTTTAGTGCGTTCGCGTATCTCCGGCTCCCTCGCGGCGGCCGTCGCCCTTCTCGCCGGCCCGGCCCTGGCCCAGTCCGCACCCGCCCTGCGCCTGCCCGGCGCCGGGCCGGTGGCCGGCATCGTCGAAACCCGCCTGCGCGACGGCTTCGATCAGCGCATCCGTTTCGAGGGCGGCGACGGCCGCAACCATGCCGAGATCGCGCTGCGCAACGAGACCGGGGATCTGCTCCTGGCCTTCCCGCCCCGTCTGGCCAAGCCGAGCCAGTTCGGCATCGAGAGCGAGATGGCCGTGCGCTTTCCCGGGCAGGTCATGCGCGCCGTCGCACCGCGCCGCAACGGCTTTGGGCCGGTCGGCATGGCGCTGAGCGCGGAGTGCCTCTACGCGTGGCAGTGGTTCGAGCGGCCGAGCGCGGCCCAGCGCGTCGCGAGCCGGGGCGGCCTGCTCGACACGCTGGCGCCCACGGCGGGGCGGCGCGCCCTCTCCCTCCGGATCCGGCTGTGCCGGACGGCCCAGGCCAGCCTCGACGATCTCGTCGCCGCGGTCGAGCGGATGACGATCGCGCTGCCCGGCGAGCCGGGCGCGGCGGGGCGCCCCGGCCGAGCCGGACCCCGTCCAGCCCTGGTGCGGCGCCCGCCGCCGGCGCGCGCACGGCAGGCCGCGCGGCCCGCTCCGCAGGAACCGCCGCCGGCCGCCACGCCCCAATCCGCTCCGACACCGCCCCCCCAGCAGGCCGCGCCCCCGGCCCGGCCGCAGGTCCCGGCACCGCCCGACAGCGCCGGCCGCCGCTACATCGCGCCGCCGACCCCGGAGGGAACGCCGCCCGCACCGCCGCCGGAGGCGGGCGCGGGCGCGGGCGGCGCGCAGCGCTTTATCACCGGCGTCCCGAAACCGGGCGAGGGCTCCGGCCGCGACCTGATGCCGAGCCCGGCCCCCGGCCGCTCGACCGGCGAGAGCCTATCGCGAGACCTCCCGCCGGAAGCCTACCGCCCCGCTCCGGACCGCAGAGGCCCCTGACGACGCGAAAGTCGGCGTGAGAGGGTTCGGCGACCATCGACGGCTCCTGAAGCGTGCAGCATCCATCTCTGCATGGGGCGCTCGGCCGGAGTTTTTCGCTGTTTCCGTCCTCGCGAGGCGAAGCCGAAGCGATCCAGGCCGCGGCGCTTCCGGACTGGGCGTAGGCTTATCCGCGCAAGCTGGAGCAGGTCGAGCCCCCTCCCCTCTCGCGGAGTGTGTCGCGGCCGGGTCGGCTCGGCGGCCTGTGCGTCGCCGCGGGTTTGGCTCCGCACGCGCCCCTGACGGCCTGGGGCAGCGCGGCGTGGCCTGGACGCAGGAAAGCCCGCGCGGCGTGGGCCGTGCGGGCGGGTGTGTGCGGTCTGGTCCGCGTCGGGTTGTGTGCGTGTGGGTGTGAGTTTGGTTGCGGGGGCTGGATTTGAACCAGCGACCTTCAGGTTATGAGCCTGACGAGCTAC
>NZ_JBMVEP010000025.1:0-29937 GCF_049543375.1 Methylobacterium sp. NPDC097929
ACACCCAAGCACGGCTCCTGGCTCAACATGGCCGAGATCGAGTTGAGCGCGCTGCGACGCGACCTGCCCGAGCGGATCGCGCGGCGCGACACCCTGGAACGCCACGTCGCTGCTTGGCAGCAGCGCCGCAACACCCGGGGCGTCGGCGCCGATTGGCGCTTCACCACGAAGGACGCCCGCATCAAGCTCCGCAAACTCTACCCCACAACAGAGCCATGACAGAGCACTAGGCGTCTGCGCACGGCGCCGACGGCAGCACCGCGATGGGTCCGCGTCGGGCACGAATCATTCGCCCGCGATTTTTTTGAACTTTTTCGCGGAACCGCTTGGGCACTTGCGCATTATCCGATCACGAAGGCCAGTTCAGCCCCCAATGGCCTTTTCCCTTCAAGGCTCGGAGCAATCCGAGCCTTTTTTCTTGTCCGCCGGTCAAGCCTCTGCGGGAGCAGGGAAAACGCTCGCAGCGACGTTTACTTCGCCCGCGCGTGGCGCCGCTGGATCGCCCGGCGCAGGATGCGCGAGAGATCCTCTACCGAGTACGGCTTGTGCAGCAGCGGGAAACCGTGGCGTCCGTCCTCGGCCAGCACGTGGCTGTAGCCGGAGGAGAGCACGATCGGCATCTCGGGCTGGCGCTCGACGACCGTCCGGGCGAGGTCCACGCCGTTCATGCCGGGCATCACCACGTCGGTGAACACCACGTCGAAGCGCTCCGGCGTGCGGGCGAGTTCGGCGAGCGCCTGATCCGCATCCATGGCCCAGAAGGTGCCGTAGCCGAGTTCGGCCAGAGCCTGGGTGGCGAAGGCGCCGACCTCGCGATTGTCCTCGACCAGCAGCACGCAGGTGCCGTGACCGGGGGCCAGCGGCTCCGGCTCGTCGGCGCTCTCGGGAACCGTCGGCGCGATCTTGGCCCGGGGCAGGAACAGGGTGAAGCTGGTGCCCTGGCCGAGCACGCTCTCCACGGCGATGTCGCCGCCCGACTGCTTGGCGAAGCCGAAGACCTGGGAGAGCCCCAGGCCGGTGCCCTGGCCGACGCCCTTGGTGGTGAAGAACGGCTCGAAGATCCGCGGCAGGTCGGCGGGCGCGATGCCCGAGCCCGTATCGGCGATCGAGACCGCCACGTAGTCGCCGGGCACCGCCGGATGGGTGCGCAGCGCCGGGATCTGGCCGGCATGGCCGACCCGGATCGTCAGCGTGCCCTCGCCGTCCATGGCGTCGCGGGCGTTGACGACCATGTTGACGAGCGCGGTGTCGAACTGGCTCGGATCGGCCTCCACGAGACAGGCGAAGGGCTCGCCCGCCGCGTCGAAGCAGGGCTCGATCAGGGTTTTGACCTGGATGCGCGCGCCGGTCAGCGTGCCGACCATGTCGGCCACCGAGGCGACGCCGCGTCCGACATCGAACACCTCGGGCTTGAGCGCCTGGCGCCGGGCGAAGGCGAGAAGCTGGCCGGTGAGCTTGGCCGCGCGCCCCACGGTGTCGGAGATCGCCTCGACGTAGCGGCGGCGGCGCTCCTCGGCGAGGTCGGGGCGCTTGAGCAGGTCGGTGGAGGACTTGATGACGGTCAGCAGGTTGTTGAAGTCGTGGGCCACGCCTCCGGTGAGCTGGCCCACCGCCTCCATCTTCTGACTCTGGCGCAGGGCCTCCTCGATCCGTTCCCGCTCGGCCACCTCCGCCCGCAGGCGCTCGTTGGTCTCGGCGAGTTCGCTCAGGCGCCGCCGCTCCGCCGTGAGGTCGGTGAGCACGCCGCAGAGCAGCAGCGTGTCGCCGCTGCCGTCCAGCCGGTTGAGGGACAGGTAGACCGGGCGCTCGATGCCGGCCTCGTCGCGCAGCGCGATCTCGCCCCGGGCCGGCCCCTGCGCGGCCTGCTCCACCAGGGCGGCCAGCGCCGCGCCCTGGCCCTCGGCGGCGAAGCTTGCCAGCTTCTGGCCGATCAGCCGCTCCTGGCGCAGCCCCAGCGCCTCGGCCAGCCGCCGGTTGCAGTAGAGCAGCGCCCCGTCCGGCCCGAGAGTGAAGGCACCCTCCTGGATCTGCTCGATCAGCACCCGGTAGGGACGATCGGCATTCTCCAGGGTGTAGACCAGCCGCTCGCCGGACGGGCCCTCGACCACGATGGCGTCGAAATCGCCCCGGCGGATCGCCGAGAGGGTTTCCTCGACCTCCTCCAGCCGCGTCTCCAGCTCGCGGATGCGCGCCTCGGCCCCGGCGAGGTCGGAAGGGACGGATGCGGAGGCGGATTCGGCGCTCATCGGTGCTCCCGCACGAAGTCCTGCAATCCCAGCCCCTCGAGGATGCGGCGCTCGTCGCTGAGGTCGCCCGCGAGGCGCCGGGCGGGCAGGGGGCTCAGCCGCACCAGGGTCGGCGCCGCCACGACGCCGTCGGCGCCCGCGAGCTGCGATTGCTGGTAGATGTCGACGACTTCGAGGTCGCCCAGCCCGCCGAGCCGCTGCTCGCACAGGCGGCGCACGCTGTCGATGGTGCGCGTCGAGCGCAACGAGGTGCCGGCCACGTAGAGGCGCAGGCGGAGAGGGCCGGCAGGCCCGTCCTCCGGGGCCGCGTCCGCGCTCAAGGCTGATCCGCCCTCGGCCGGATGTCGAGGCCGACGAGCACCTTCTCGGTGTTGGAGAGATCGCCGATGATGCGCTTGAGCGGGGAGGGCAGGCGGCGCACCAGGGTCGGAATCGCCAGGATCTGATCACCCGCGGCGAGCTGCGGGTTCTTCATCAGGTCGATCACCTCGATGTCGTAGCGGCCGGCGAGGTGCTCCTCGCAGAAGCGCTTCAGGTTCGCCATCGCCGCCAGCGACTTGGCGGTCTGCCCGGCCACGTAGAGGCGCAGATGGTACAGCCCCTCGTCCGCGGCATCCGCGCCGGCCTCGGAATCGTCGCCCGTCGGTTCGAGCCCGCTCATTTCACGCCTCCCCGGCGGGCGACGAGGGTGTCCCGCTCGCTCGCCCGCATCGTCGCACGCAGCTCGTCCTCGCTCAGGAGCACCGCCTCTTCCTCCTCCGCGGCCTCCAGAGTGGCCCGTAACTCCGCGATCTGCCGCTCCAGGGAGTGGCGCCGCTGCGCCGCCTCGCGCCTGCGGCGGCGGTTCTCCTGCTCCCGACGCAGGGCGGCGGCGGCCTCCTCGGCCTCCTGCACCACCCGGGCCGTGCCCGTGAGCACGCCCGCCGGACCGATATACGCATCGATGAGCGCGATGCCGTCGCCCGACATCACGAATTCGCGCACTTGGTTCGAGTGGCGCATGCCCCGCGCCTTGATGACGTAGAGCGTACGCGTGCGCTCGCCGTTGGACTCGATGTTGAGGAGGCGGATCCAGGCATCCATCAGCGAGGAGACGCCGATGCTGCTGTTGGCGTCGAGCTCCCCGTCCTCGCGCAGGCTGGTGAACAGGGCGGTGATGCCGCGGCTCTTGAGCATGTCGACCATGCGCAGCATCGTCGCCTGAAGCTCGACCGCGGGCCCTCTCAGCGCGGAGAGCGGATCGATCACCACGAGAGAGGGCGCGAAGCGATCGATGTCCCGGTGCATGCGCGCGAGGTGCATCTCCAGGCCGTAGAGGCTCGGGCGCGCCGCCTCGAACCGCAGCCGGCTAGACGCGACGTGGCGGGCGAGGTCGAGGCCGATGGATCGGGCGTTGCGGCAGATCTGGTCGCCGCTCTCCTCGAAGACGAAGGCCATGCAGCGCTCGCCCCGGACGCAGGCCGCGTCGAGCATGCTCGCGGCGATCATCGTCTTGCCGGTCCCGGCCTCGCCCGAGATCAGGATGCTGCTGCCGCGATGGAAGCCGCCGGGGTCGAGCATCGCGTCGAGGCCCGCGATGCCGGTGGGCACCACGCCTTCGGGGAGCGCGTAGTCGAGATCGGTCGAGGTGACCGGCAGGACGCTGATGCCGTCGGCATCGATCAGGAACGGATACTCGTTGGTGCCGTGGGCCGAGCCGCGATACTTCACGACCCGCAGGCGCCGGGTGGTGATCTGATCCTCGACGCGGTTGTCGAGCAGCACCACGCAGTCGGAGACGTATTCCTCCAACCCCTGGCGGGTGAGCTGGCCGTCGCCGCGCTCGCCGGTGATGATCGCGGTCAGCCCGCGATCCTTGATCCAGCCGAACAGGCGGCGCAGCTCGGCGCGCAGCACGCTCTCGTCCTTGAAGCCGGCGAACAGCGTCTCGATGGTGTCGAGCACGATGCGCTTGGCGCCGATCGAATCCACCGCGAAGCCGAGCCGGATGAACAGCCCCTCCAGGTCGTAGTCGCCGGTCTCCTCGATCTCGCTGCGCTCGACCCGCACGTGGTCGATGGCGAGCCTGCCCTGCGCCAGCAGACCGTCGAGGTCGTAGCCGAGGGAGGCAACGTTGGCGACGAGGTCCTCGGCGCGCTCCTCGAAGCTCATGAACACGCCGGGCTCGTCGAAGCGGGTGGCGCCGTTGACGAGGAAGGTGGTGGCGAACAAGGTCTTGCCGCAGCCCGCCGAGCCGCAGACCAGCGAGGGGCGCCCCCTCGGCAGGCCGCCGAAGGAGATGGCGTCGAAGCCCGCGATGCCGGTGGGGACCTTCGGCAGGGTCGCCGGGGCCGCCTCGGATTGAGGCCTGCGCGGGCTCTCGAACTCAGACGCCAAGACGGGTCTCCAGGGCGATGATCATCACGGCGCGGACCGACGGGGACGGTCGGACGCAGCGGCGGGCCCTCGAAGCGGCGATACGGCGGCCGGGCCCTCGCGCCCGGCGCGAGCGGGAAGGCCGGGGCGTGATCGTCTTAAAGCCGCGTCGCGGCGGGCCATCTGCGCCCGTTCAGCCGGGCTCCCGTAATGCAAAGCCCCCGGAGTGGCAATGCGGAGCGGGCGACAGGGGCGTGGCACCTGACTCGGCGTATCCGACCCATCGACACGGCCGCGTGCATTTTCCTGAAAACTTCTACGGCGCCGCTGAAACCAAATCCGAGCCGGCCCCTTAAGAAAGGCAACGACGTTCTCACCCCGTCAAGCCTGACCGATGACCAGCAAGTCCCAGATCTCCACCGCCTCCGAGACGCCGCGCATCCTCGTCGTCGAGGACGAATGCTTCGTGCGCATGGTGGCCGTGGACATGCTCGAGGATGCCGGCCTGCCCGTGGCCGAGGCATCCGACGCGGACGCGGCCCTGCAACTCCTCGAGGGGACGGCCCAGGCCTTCGATACCCTCTTCACCGACATCGACATGCCGGGCTCGATGAACGGCCTCGCCCTGGCCCAGCGGGTGCGGGCGCGCTGGCCGCATATCCGGCTCGTCGTCACCTCGGGCCGGGTCCGGCCGACCGGCCGGGACCTGCCCGATGCCGGCTGCTTCCTGCAGAAGCCCTATTGCCGCTCCGACCTGCTCGGTGCCCTCGCCCGGGCCGCCTGATATCCCGAACGGAACGGCTTCACGGCGGCGGCAGGCGCCAGCGCAACTCCACCCGCAGGCCGCCGAGTTCGGAGCGGCCGAAGCGCATCTGCACACCCGCCGCCTCCACGAGGTCTCGGGCGATCGCGATGCCGAAGCCGGTGCCGGGCCGGCTCTCGTCCCAGCGGCGCCCACGGGCGATGCCGGCGATGGCCGCTTCGCTCATGCCCGGCCCGTCATCCTCCAGCACGAGGCACGCCTCTCCGGCCGCCGCCTGCCCCGAGACGCGGATGCGGCGGTGGGCCCATTTGCGGGCATTGTCGAGGAGGTTGCCGAGAATCTCGGTGAGATCCCCCTCGTCAGCGGGAAAGCCGAGGCCGTCCGGCGCCGCGATCTCCCAGCGCAGGGCCTCGCCCTCGGGCAGGCGCTTCAGCGCGCCGACGATCCGCTCGATCACCGGCGCGACCGGGCAGGTGCGCCGCCGCAGGCCGCCCGCGGCTGCCCGGGCGCGGGCGAGCGTGCGCTCTACCTGCCGACCCATGGCGTGGGCCTGCTCGGCGATCTCCGCCGAGAGCGCCGGATCGGCGGCGGCCGTGCGGCGAGCCAGCGCGTCGAGCACCGCGAGCGGCGTCTTGAGGCCGTGAGCCATGTCGCCCGCCCCCGTGCGCGCCCGTTCCAGATCCCGCTCCTGGGCGTCGAGCAGGCGGTTGAGATCCGCCACCAGCGGGCGCACCTCCTCGGGGAAGGTTTCGGGCAGCCGCGCCCGCGTCCCGGCATGGACCGCGGCGAGATCCGCCCGCAGGGTCCGGAAGGGACTGAGCGCCCGGCGCACGAACAGCGACATGGCCAGCGTCAGCGCCGCGAACAGGGCGACGAGCGAGGGCACCAGCAGCCGCAGGAAGGTGGCGCGGCTCTCGGCGAGATCCCGACGGTCCTCGGCCACCGTGACGGTCAGCGCCGCCGTCCCGCCGTTCGCCGGGATCGAGACCCGGCGGGTCACGGCGATGAGCCGGCCGCCATCCGGCCCCGGAAGATCGCCGATGGCGGGCTCCGCGGCCGCGTCGGGAACGGTGCCGAGGCCGCGATCCCAGAGCGAGCGCGAGCGCAGGGCGCCGCCCGCTCCCCCGTCGGCCCGCTCGACCTGCCAGTAGAGGCCGCCATAGGGGGCCGAGAAGCGGGAATCCGGCGGCTCGCGCGGCAGGCTCAAGGCCCCGTCCGGGGCGAGGGCGACCTGCCCCGCGATCAGCTTCGCCGTGCGGTCGAGGCCGTCAGCGGTGCGGGCGTCGAGCACCCGGTCGAAGATCAGCGTCAGCCCGATACCCGCCAGCGCGAGCGCCAGGGCGATCAGCCCGGCGGCGGCAAGCCCCAGCCGCAGGCGCAGCGAGTCGCGCTTCACGGAGAGCCGGACACGTCGGCCGGTACGAGGTAGCCGTGGCCGCGGCGGGTCTCGACGATGCCGGGCCCGAGCTTGCGCCGCAGCCGGGTCAGCAGGGCCTCCAGCGCGTTGGCCTCGCGGTCGCTGTCGCTGCCGTGGAGATGGTCGAGCAGTTCGCCCGCCGGCACGACCTGCCCCTGACGGTGCAGCAGGAAGGCGAGAAGGCGGTATTCCAGCGCCGTGAGGTCGATCTCGCGGCCCGCCACCGAGACGGCGCGGGTGCGGGTGTCGAGTTCGACCGCGCCGGCCCGCAGCAGGGGGGAGGCGTGGCCGGCGGTACGGCGCAGGATGGCCCGCAGCCGCGCCACCAGTTCCTCCATCCGGAACGGCTTCTGGAGGTAGTCGTCGGCGCCGGCATCGATCCCCTCGACGCGCTCGCGCCAGCCGTCGCGGGCGGTGAGGATCAGCACCGGAAGGGCCACGTCCGCCGCGCGCAGGCGGCGCAGCACGCCGAGACCGTCGAGGCGCGGCAAGCCGAGGTCGAGCACCATGGCATCGTAGGTCTCGGTCTCGGCCCGGAACCACGCCGCCTCGCCGTCACCGACGACCTCCGCGACGTAGCCGGCCCGCTCCAATCCCTCCCGCACGTCCGCGGCGATGCGCGGCTCGTCCTCTACGACGAGGATGCGCATGGGGCCGCCTCCCGCTCCGCGCCCGGCTCCGCCCGGAAGCCGGCGATCGCCCTTCGGGTCGCGGCCTCAATCATCGTCGTCCACGTCGAGAACCTTCAGCGAGCTGGCATCGATCTTCACGTCCCGCCGCCGGCCATCGGGGCTCAGGATGCGCAGCTTGTAGAGCCAGCGCCCATCGTCGCGCTTGAGGTCGAGCGCCACCACGTCGCCGGGCACCGCGGCGCGGGCGGCGGCCAGCACGGCGTCGAGAGGCCGGATCTCGCCCCGCTCCAGGGCGCGGCGCGCCCGCTCGCCGTCGTCGTCGGCGCGGACCGGCCCGGCCGCGCCGAGGACCGGCGGCAGGGCCGCGAGGGCGAGGGCGAGGAGGCGGGGGGCGAGGCGTGACATGCGACGCGACGGGTCTGCGCGCGTCCCGCTGACAGGACGCTGACGGGCGGCGTCAGGCCGGTGCGGGGAGGCCTCGGCGACAAGGCGGCATCGACGACGCAGCGGCCACGGCCGGCGCGCCGCCCACGCCCCTCCCGCGAGGTTCCCTTCGATGTCGCTCACCGCCACCATCCTCCTGATCTACGCCGCCTGCCTCGTCGGCACCATCGCCAGCTCGCGTTCTTCCCAGGACAACCCCTCGGAAGGGCAGGGCCCCCGGCGTCTCCTCGGGGCACTCCTCGTCCCCACCCTGGCCCTCGTGGGGGCAGGCATGGTGGCAGGCAGCCCGGCCCGCGCGGCCGAACCCGTGTCGCATTCCGTGTCCCAAGGGGTCGGCGGCCCCGCCCACGTGATCGACGGCGCCACCCTCGAGATCGGCGGCCGGCGCCTGCGGCTGCACGGCATCGACGCGCCGGAGATCGACCAGACCTGCTACGACGGGCACGAGCGCGGCTATGCCTGCGGACGCGTCGCGGCGGCGGCCCTGGCGGCGCGGATCGGCGCCGCGCCCCTCGCCTGCGAGCCGCGCGGCGGCGCGGACGGCACCGCCACCGTGCTGTGCCGGCTTGGGGAGGAGGATCTCGCCGCCTGGATGGTCGCCAACGGCTACGCCGTGGCCGACCGCAGCGTCTCGGCCGACTACACCGACCAGGACCGCCGCGCCTGGGGCCGCCGCCTCGGCCTGTGGTCGGGCGTGTTCGAGCTGCCCTCGGAGCGTCGGCGTCTGCGCGGGGCGAATGCGGGTCTTTGATCGAAGAACTTGTGCAACTCGACCGGTTGCGTGTCTCTCACGAGAGTCCGCTGCGTTCGGAGCACGAGAGCGCAGGCCGTCCGCGCCCAGGCACGTTGTCAGATGCTGTGGCTCGACTCCACTCGCGACCTCATCCCGAGGTGCCGGAGCAAAGCGGAAGCCTCGAAGGAGGGTTCCAGGGAGCACCGGGGCCCTCCTTCGAGGCTGCTGCGAGCGGCGCCTCAAAAGGAGGTCGCGGGCGAGGGTGAACAAAACCGCTTGCGGTTCTGCCATCGCCAATCAAACGGGTCTCAAGCCCGCCGGGCCAGCCCGGCCGCGAAGTCGCGCAGGGCCGCCCCGACCATCGCGGCGACCTGCGCCTCGGTCTTCGGCGTGCGGATCACGAGGCTCGCCATCACCTCAGGATGAACCCGCCGCTGCTTCGGGGTGCGGGCGTGGTTGGAGAGCCGCAGCCGCTCCCGACCCTCGCCTCGGGCGAGATAGAGGCTGTCGCCGCGCTCGTTGCGGGCGACCTCGCAGAACCCTTTCTCCACCAGAAGACGGCTCGCGAGGGCCAGCGCCCGAGCCGGCGCGAGCGCAATCATCGGTGGTCAGGACGCGGCGGCGAGCACGGCCAGGGGCACGGCCGCGACGAGGAGCGCGGTCAGGGCCGCGGGCGCGACGTAGCGCGGCCGGTAGGACAGGAGCAGCACGAGCCCGACCGCCGCCCCGGTCAGCGCGCCGAACCACTGCACGGGCCCGAAGGCCCAGCCCTCCCAGGCGCCGGCCACGAACAGGGAGACGGCGAGGGCGGCCCAGCCGAAGGCGCGCAGCCGGAGCACCGCCCTGCGCTCCGCCCGCCGGTCGAAGATCTCGGCGTGGTGCCGGTTCAGGCTGAGGCAGAGCGCGGTCAGGCCCGCGAAGCTGAGGCCCAGATTCACGGCGAGGACGAGGGGCGTCATGCGTGCGTCGGCTCCGTGTGCCGCGCGGGCGAGCGGGCAGGGGAGGGGACCGAGGAGGGGGCGGGCGCCCGCTCCGACCGCGCGCTCCGCTCGCGCCGGGGCGCCTCGTAGCGCAGGACTTTTCGCGACGCGACCGCGAACAGACCCGCCAGAACCAGCATCGCCCCGTCGAACCACAGGAACAGCGGGTCGCCGCCGGAGGCGCGCAGTGGATGTCCGGGGATCGTGAGGATGTCGGCCGCGACCACCGCGAGGCACAGCAGCGCCACCGCCGCCAAGCCCTCGCACCAGGCCCGGCGCTGCGGGCGGGCGAGCGGCACCAGGGCGGCGAGAATCCAGGCGCCGAAGAAGGCGCGGATCTCCCAATCCTCGCGGCCCGCGAGATCCACCGGCAGCAGCCGGTTGGCGAGGAAGTAGACCGCCACCGCCGCGGGCAGGCCGGCGATGCTGCCGACGTTGAGCGCCTGGACGAGGCGCAGGCCGGGGAAGGAGCGCTCGCCGGGCTTCGGCAGGCGCGCGAGCGACCACAGCACGATGCCCGTCGCGACCATGGCGCAGCCCATCAACCCGCACAGGAAGAACAGGATGCGCAGGGCCGGGCCGGCGAAGTGCGCCTCGTGCAGGCCGGTCATGGTGGTGAAGGTCTTGGCCGCGGGCTTCAAGCCGCCGTTGCGCGTCTCCAGGATCTCGCCGCTGACCCCGTCGAAGGCGATCTGGGGGTGCTCGTGCGAGAGGCCGTGCGGTTCCTCGAACACCGCGACCACGGTGGCGTTGGCGTCCCCGTGGTTCGTGATCGTCAGCCGCTCCAGCGGCTCGGGCCACGTCGCGACCGCGCGCTCGACGATGGGCCCGACCGGCGCCATCTCGGCCGTCCGCCCCGCGGGCTTGCGCGGCGTGGTGATCCAGTTCGCCTCGACGAAGAAGGCTTGGGCATCGCCCTTGTAGGCGGTCGTCACGCCCCAGGGCATGTAGAGCGTCGCGAGCGTGATGATGCCCGTGTAGGTGATCATCAGGTGGAACGGCAGCGCCAGCACGCCGGTGACGTTGTGCGCGTCGAGGAAGCTGCGCCGCGGCGCCTTGTCCCGCCGGAAGGTGAAGAAGTCGGCGAAGATCCGCTTGTGGATCACGATGCCGGAGATCAACGCCACCAGCATGATCATCGCGCAGATGCCGACGACCCAGCGCCCCCAGAGCGGGGGCATGTGCAGCTCGAAATGGAAGCGATAGAGGAAATCGCCGCCCTTGGTGTCCCGCACCGCGGCCTCGGCGCCGGTCTTCGGATCGAGGGTGACGTGGCCCGGCGGCTCGCCCGGCCGGGTGCGCCAGAACAGGTCGAGCACCGGGTGATCGGGCTGGGGCAGGCCGATGAACCAAGTCCGGGCCTTGGGCGCGTGCTCCTTGAGGTAGGTCACGGCGCGCTCGGCGGAGGCCGCGAGGCCCGCGCCGTCCAGGGGCTCGGCGCGGACGAGTTCGGGCCGCATCCAGCGGGAGATGTCGGCCCGGTAGTAGCTCGCGGTGCCGGTGACGAAGATGGCGAACAGCACCCAGCCGACGATGAGGCCGGACCACGTGTGCAGCCACGCCATGGACTGGCGGAAACTTCCCGTCATGGTGCGACTCCCCGCATCACGAGCCACAGACCAGTGCTGAGAGCCAGGGCCGTGAGGGCGAGCGTCACGGTCGCCCGCAGCAGCGTGCGCATCGCGAAGACGAGCACCACGATCCCGGCCATCAGCGCGAAGCTGACGAGCGTCGCCGCCGCGACCGCCTCCGAGCGCGGCAGCGGCAGCGTCAGCGACAGGAGCGCGGTCGCGAGCGCGGCGATCCCGTAGCCGCCCCCGGCCGCCAGAACGACCCGGGCGGCCACGGCGGCCCGTTCCTTCAGCGGCGTCGTCCCGACATGCGAAGCCATGCCGGCCCCTTACCAGCGGTAGCGCAGGGTTGCATAGACGGTCTGAGGCAGTCCGTAATAGCAGCTGGTGTAGCCGTTGCAGCCGCTGACGTATTTTTCGTCGAGGAGGTTGGTGGCGTTCAGCTGCATCGAGAAGCCCTGAAGCGTCGCATCGAGGTACTTCAGGTCGTAGTTCAGCGTGGCATCGACGAGCACGCTCGCCGGCACCTTGAAGGTGTTGGCCGCATCACCCCAGGACGGTCCGAGGTAGCGCACGCCGCCGCCGACTTCGAGACCCAGAAGCGGTCCCTCGTTGAAGCGATAGGTCGCGAGCAGCGAGGCGGTGGAATCCGGCACCAGAACCGGGCTGCGGCCCTGGAGCAGCACCGTCTGACCGGGGGTCAGGTCGTTGGCGGTTCGGCCGTCGTCCCGGACGTTGCGGATGTCGAGGAGCGAGAAGCCGCCGATCAGGGTGACGCCCTCGGTGAGGTTCGCCCGCGCCTCGAACTCGACGCCCTGCACGCCGACCTGACCGGTCTGGACGACGAAGCCCTGGCGCGCCGGGTCCGCGGTCGTGCGGTTCGACTGTCGGATGTCGAAGAAGGCGGCGGTGAGCAGGATGTCGGTACCGGGCGGCTGATACTTGATGCCGGCCTCGTACTGGTCGCTCGATTGCGGATCGGGCACGCGGCCGACGGTGCCGAAGGCCGTGTCGAATACGCGGCCGGCCACGATCGGCTCGAAGGCTTGGCTGTAGGACACGTACGGCGCCACGCCCGAATCGAACAGGTAGAGCAGGCTCGCCCGGCCGGTGAAGGCGTCGGCCGGCGCGTTCTGGAGCGTCAGAGTGCTGGTGCCGTTGGTGGCGAAGGAGCGGGTCGGCCCGGTCTGGCGCGCCACGTCGTAGCGCCCGCCCAGCGTCAGCACGAGGCGGTCGAACTTCATCTGGTCTTGGAAGTAAACGCCCGTCTGCTGCGCATCGACCCGCGAGACCGTGTTGAAGGCCGGGAACGGGATGTTCATCTCGTAGTTCGGCGTCAGGACGTTCAGGCTTGGGGCGGTCGGGAACGGGGTTCCGCTCGTGCGCGTGCTGAAGGTGCGGTGGTCGACGCCGAGCAGCGCGGTGTGGGCGATGAAGCCGGTGTCGAAGTTGGCGACGAAGTTGCTGTCCATCGTGTAGGCTTCCGCCGCCACGTTGGTGCCGATGACCGCACGCGGGATCAGCGGGCCGGTGGCGAAGGGTCCGTTGTCGGGGTTGAAGGCGCTGTAGACGCTGCGGTAGTCGCCCTGCGTGCGCAGGTAGCGCCCCGCCGAGTGGAAGCGCAGGTTCTCGCTGAAGCGGTGATCGAACAGGTACTCGATCGAGGCCTGGGTCCGGTCGGAGCGCTCGATGCCGCGGTCGCCGTCGTAGAAGTTCACCGGCAGGCGGCCGATGATGCCGTTGCCGAAGTTGCGCGGGAACACCGTGCCCACCGCCGGGAAGCCGCCGTAGAAGCCCGAGAACGGGTCGCGCTGGTAGTTGCCGATGATCGTGAGCTGGGTGTCGGCGGAGGGCCGCCAGGTCAGGCTCGGGTTGATCAGCGCCCGCTCGACCCGCGTCGTGTCCACGGGACCGTCGCCGTTCCAGCCGAAGCCGACGATGCGGTAGGCGAACTGGTCGGCAAGCCAGGGCACGTCGGAGTGGATCGGACCGCCGACATCGACGCCGCCGCGCACCTCGCTGAAACCACCGCCCTGAACGAAGACCTCGCCGTGCCGGACGAATTGCGGCACCTTCGACACGAGGTTGACGATGCCGCCGGGGCCCGACTGCCCGTAGAGCACCGAGGCCGGGCCCTTGATGACGTCGATGCGCTCGAGCCGGTAGGGATCGATCGTGGCGTTGGCGTCGCGCCCGCCAAGCAGCGCCATGCCGTCGAGGAAGACCGGCGCGTTGAAGCCGCGGATCAGGAACTGTTCCAGGCGGGTCGAGCCGGCGCCGCCGCGCTGCTCGGTGGTGACGCTCGGGGTGTAGCGCAGGGCCTGGTTGATGCTGAGCGCGTTCTGGTCCTCGATCTGCTTGCGGCCGATGACGGAGATCGACTGGGCGGTCTCCAGGATCGGCGTGTCGGTCTTGGTCGCGACGATGCTGCGGCTGGCGACGTAGCCCGGAACCGCGCCCTGGGCGCCGCCGGGACCGTAGAGCGCGCCGCCGAGCGTCAAGCCGCGGCCCTCGCCGGTCACGCTCAGTTCGGACAGCTCGACGGCAGCGTCGGCGACAGGCTGCGCCGAGACCGGCAGGACGGCGCCGCACAGGACCGTGCCGGACAGGATCGTCGACGTCAGCAGACGGGAGAACCGGGCCGCAGACGGAGCCGGCTGAGTGGAGACGGCACGATCTTCAAACATGACACCCAAGACTTTATCTTGTTTTATGATGTAAAAGCAGGCGTATCACGACGATACTCCGCCAGCCGTATGGCAAAAATCGAATGATGCATGCAAGAACTATGTTTTATAACGATTACAATTCAAACGAAGACGGATATATCAAAAGATATATTACGACAGATCCAAGCCCTGGTTGAATTCTCGAACAGAATTCCTTGATGCAATCGCTCGGCGGCGGGACAATGCGCTGCGAGGCGGCGCCGGTCCCGAGTTCGCTCGATCTGCCGAAGCGCCTGGGAAGGCGGGGTGATCGGCCCATTCATCGACCCGCCCTCCGCATCCCCGTCGTGCCTGCGGCCAGGCCCAAGGTGGCTGGATTGTCCTTCGTTTGCAGAGCGTTCGAGCGTCATGCGCCGGCAAGGCCGCCATGGGCGTCGTCTCGCCGATCCGTGCGGAAGGCGGATAACCGGAGGGGCAAGGAGCCAAGTTCGCTCGCCCGCCTCCGGCGCTTGAGAGATGTCCCGAATCCAGGCCGCCGATAGCGGCGTTGATCGTTAGAATTGGCGATGCGAGGACGCTGATCGGGCAGCGTTCAATAGATCATGATCGGCTGTGGATAGATTTTCCCGGAATCCGGCAAGGTGTTTTCGCGCGAAGACGCTTTCTTCGGCAGGCGGGCGATCTAAGTTCCAGGATGGAGCAACCTGTCATTGCGCTGACGGCCAGGGAGATCCGCAGCGCTCGACGAAGAAGGAAGGGGGGCTGCCCGCCTCGTCAAGGACCCTATCATGCTGACACTCTGCGTTCTGATCTTGGCGGGGTTCGCCGTCGGATGCTTCCTACGGCTCGCTGCCGTGACGGCCGCCAGCTTCCTCGTCTCACTGGTCTGGCTGGCGACGAAGATCACCCATCAGGAGATCACCGCGGTCGATCTCCTCATGCTGTTCGCCTACCTCTCGGCCCTGCAGGGCGGTTTCCTCATCGGCGCCTACGCCGCCGCCCGGCGCAGTGGATAGAGGCCGCCTTCACCACCAGAGAACCCGCTCGGCCCGCAGACAGGCCGCGGCCCAAAGCCCGTACGACAGAACGACGAAGCCGATGCCGGCAAAGAGGCGCGCGTGCTTGGTGAGCATGGAGATTGAGACGACCAGAGAATGATTGTGCGCCACCGACTTGTGCGCAATTGCGGCAGCAACATGGCACCTGAGCCACGAAGTTCGCCTTTCTCCTCGCAGACCTAGACCGGCATGGCTGCCCTGCGGCCGGCGCGGAGAACGCAGGCGGAACGGCCGCGTTACCGTCGCCCGGTGCAGCGGCCGACAGGGCTGAGAGGCCCCCTCGATTCGCGGCTTTCTTTTCGATGTCGCGGAGCTGCCGTTGCGGTGCCGGCGCGCCTGTCCGCCCGGCGGCAATCGCGCGCGGTCGATCCCGCCGCAGCTCAGGAACGATCCTGCCCGTGCCATCTTCTCTCGACACGACGAGAACCGGAGGAGAAACGCCGTGGACGATGATCGCGTTTGGTCGTTCGAGAAAAGCCTTTGGGTTGGTGATGCGGACCATTACCGCACCCTGGTCGACGACGAGTGCCTGATGGCCCTACCGCAACCGCCCTACGTCTACGGCGGACGGCAGGCGATCGAGGCTGTGGCGAACACGCCGCGCTGGACGGATGCCAGCCTGGAGGACGGACGGATCGCGCGGCCGCAGGAGGGCCTGATCGTCATCGCCTACACGGTGAAGGCCAGCCGGGACGACGAGACCTACGAGGCCCATTGCACCTCGACCTATCGCCGGCTGGCGCACGAAGAGTGGCGCGTCGTGCAGCATCAGCAGACCCCGCGCATCCTGGCGCCCGTCGTCGAGGAAGAGGCGTGATGCGCCTCACCGGTAATCGTCCGCAGGCCGTCAGGCCTTGAGGTTGCCGAGTGGGGAGTGAGCCGTCGCTGCCGACATCGCGCCCGGCGATCAGCAAGGCGGGCGCAGGGTGACTCGGGCGTCCGCCCCCTGCGGTGACGAACCAAATTGCGCCACGCGAGCCCAATTACTCCGGCCCGATGGATCTTCGGCAGTTGCTTAGAAGCGAATGCGCCCGGAAGAGAATGGCTGAGGCGCCAGGATACTCAGCCAGCGCCGAAGGCCTCTCTAAGCTATTGATGCTGCTCGTGTCACGTCTGCGATTCGGCTCCCCCGTGTACCACCTCCGCGCCCCGCAGCGATAGCCCATGGCGAGAAGCGCAATGCAACGAGCATCGCAACCCGGTTTGGATGCCTATAGAGCCCTCATCCATTCTCATACAGCACGCCAAAGACGCGGTGGGCGGAAGTCCCAGATGCGCACACCATCGGCCGGCGTCACATCAGGCTCTCGACAAAACCGCTCTGCTGCGGCTTGCCAGGCGCGATGTCGTGCCACTCGACCGCACGCTTCTCCTGCCAGCGCAGGATGGCGTGCGAGGTCAACTTGGTGCCGTCGTCCGAGCACGGGCAGGTCGCCTCCGTCGTATGACGGACGCTCTGCGCGAGACGGTGCGCCAGTTCGGCGATCCCTCGCGCCAAAGCAGGTGTAATTCCGGCCGGCGCATTGACGCGGCCTTCAGAAGGTGAAGCCGGTCTCGAGCAGGTAGCGCTCCTGCGACCGCTTGCTTCCGTCGCGGCCGAAGCCGAAGCCGGGGGTCACGTCGTAGGCCTGGACGGTTGCGAACTCGCCGCGGACGAAGTAGCGGTCCCAGGTGAAGGTCGGCGTAATGGTGAAGGAAAAGGCCGAGCTGCCCGGGCCGTACAAGAGGCTGGTCGCGCTCAAGGTGTTGTTCCGCGTTCCCGATTGAGCGATGTACTCGACACGGCCGGCCAAGCCGAAATTCTCGGTGAAGGCGTAGCCGGCCAGGATCGCACCGCCCCACGTTTCGCCGCCGGTGATCGGGGAGAAGTAGTTATCCTTGCGATCGACGGTGGTGTACTGAAGGTACGGCGCAATAATCCACGGGCCGTTGGCGTAGGTATAGTTCACGCTGAGGATGCTGCTGTTCTGCAGCGAGTTGATCGTCGCGAACTGGAAGCGCGGGCTGCGGGTCGAGGCGTCGAAATCGGCGAAGTGCGTGCCGCCGTTGATACCGATCGTGTTCGAGTCGTCGAGCTTGTAGGTGGCAAAGCCCGTCACCCAATTCAGCTCTCCGGAGTAGAAGCCGTCGGTCACCGCGAGCGCC
This sequence comes from Methylobacterium sp. NPDC097929, assembly GCF_049543375.1. Taxonomy (NCBI): domain Bacteria; kingdom Pseudomonadati; phylum Pseudomonadota; class Alphaproteobacteria; order Hyphomicrobiales; family Methylobacteriaceae; genus Methylobacterium; species Methylobacterium sp. NPDC097929. Next base: position 17,014 of record NZ_JBMVEP010000025.1, read on the forward strand.
GCCGCGAAGGGGCCGCTGGCGTAGTTCACCTGGACGCCGTGGTTGATGAAGTTCTCCTGGTTGAAGACCAGACCGCGGGAGATGTTCAGGTTCTGATAGGAGAACAGCAGCTCGGAGCCGATGTTGGTGAACATCCGGCCGGCCTGGATCGACCACTCGTCGTTGATCTGCCACTTGCCGAAGGCTGCTGGAATTGGACCGAACAACAGGTCCGTCTGTTCGAAGGACGAGTAAAGGGGCAGGCCGAGTGCAGGGAAGGAGTACAGGCCAGTATGGACGTAGTACTGCAGCGGACCATCCACCTTCTGGAACCAACCCTGCAGGTTGGTGAAGTCGACGCGGCCGAAGCGGTCCTGCTCACCGCCCGGGGATGGAACGCTGAAGGCGTTGGTCTGGGTGTAGGCGAAGCCGGTGATCGCGCCGCCGACATAGATGTCGCCGATACCGGTGACGAAGCAGGCCGGGTTCGGATTGGCCTTGATGAGGCCGCCGAAGGTCGGGGTCGAGATCGCGGCCTTGCAGTGTTCCTGGTCAGGTGGCGGGGGCGACACAGCCGACATGTCCGCCGCGAGAGCAGACCCGCCGAAGAGGAGGAAGAGTGTCCCGGTTGTGACACACAGTGTTTTCCGAACTGTCATTTGGACCAGATCCCCTATTTTGTCAGTCAGACGACACTCTTCGAGCACGCCTCGAGCGCACTTCCATGTCGACCAGACGCATAGCACCAGCACTTTACTGAGCGATGATCATCAAAAATCAAAATTCAGGCCTTGATTTATAACTTTATAATCTGACTGATATTCCTATATGCAAGATAGAAACAATATTGATATGTGATAATCTGTCGGTTTGTTTTTCGCCGCGCGCACATCATTAGGGTGAAATCGATCTGCCGCGCCTTGCCATCTCGAAAACATCGACAGGGCAGGCATCGATGCAGCTGCCGCAGTTCATGCAATCACCTGACAGGATCAAAGTGGAACCGGTTCCCTTCAAAGCCGGCGTGATGACGTGGGGCTCCGTGCAGATCTGGAAGCAAGCTCCGCAATTGGTGCAATCGGCTCGTCTCGTGGCGGCGACGCGCACGAGGCTGGCCTTGCCCACGAGGCCGTAGAAAGCACCCACCGGGCAGAGATGGCCGCACCAGCCCCGGCGCGTGATCAGGAGATCGAGGAGGAAGACGGCCGCGATGACGGTCCAGCCCGCGCCGAGCCCGAAGATCAGGCCGCGCTGCAGGAGGCTCACCGGGTTGACGAATTCCCACGCGATCGCGCCGCTCAAAAGCGAGGCGAGGAGCGCACCGGCCAGAACCCAGAGCCGTGTCCGCCGATCGAGCTTGCGGTCACGGGTGATACCGAGCTTTTCCCGCAGCCAGTAAGCCGCATCGGTGACGACGTTGACTGGGCAGATCCAGCCACAATAGGCCCGGCCTCCCACGATGACGTAGAACAGCGCGATAAGACCAGCCCCGAGCAGGGCGACGCTTGCCGGCACCATACCGGCGGCGAGGGACTGGAGGGCGATAAATGGATCGCTCAGAGGAAGGACGCCGAGGATTTCGCTGGAGGCGAAATTGCCCCGGACGACCCACAGGCCAGCGAACGGACCGGCCATGAAGACGCCGAGAGCCGTCATCTGCGTCAGGCGGCGCAGAAACCACCATTTGTGGGCACGCAGCCAGCCCTTGGCCGCCACACCCTCGGCTCGTGCCGCCGCCGTCAGGCTCAGGCGCATCACACCGCCCTCCCTGCCGGGTTGCGACCGCGGCCACCGAGGCCGAGTTCGCGCGGCAACACGCGGATCGCCGCCTGCCCGAGCACGCAGTGCTTCTCGCAGGTGCCGCATCCGGTGCATTTGTCGGAATGCACCGTCGGAATCACCATGCGGCGCCCCTTGATCGTCTGGACTTCCAGCGTGATCGCTTCATCCCGGATCGGGCAGACCCGGTGGCAGATGCTGCAGGTGATGCCCTTGTAGTTCAGGCAGCTCTCGTGGCCGACGAGGACGGCGACGCCCATATCCGCCTTGCGGATATTCGGGATGTCGCGGTCGAGCGCTCCGGTCGGGCAAGCTTTGGCGCAGGGAACGTCCGTGCACATGAAGCAGGGCGTTTCGCGGGCGACAAAGAAAGGCGTCCCGAGGGGAGCTTCCTCGCCCATCTCGGCGAGCCGCAGCGTGTCGTAGGGACAGGCGCGTACACAGAGACCGCAGCGTACGCAGGCTGCCAGAAAGTCGTCTTCAGGGAGCGCTCCAGGTGGCCGCAGGGCCTTGGCTTCAGCCTTGCTGGCCGATTCCACGTAGGCCGTGAGCGCGAGGCCAGCGAGGCACGTCACGCCTGCAGCCTTGACACCGTTGGTCAGCAGCTCACGTCGGGACGGTGACTTCGGCTTTGCCATTGCTGGCTCCCTGGTGCTCTACTTTGCCGCAACGTCGAACTCCATCCGGATGATGGGATGGATCCAGCAGCGCACGACTACGTGACCGACCTGCTTCAACACCGTGCGCTTGGTCGTGCGCGGCGGCTGTGTGTCGAGCGTTTCCACTTGGCCGTCCTCATAGGTGAGGTACAGATTGTGGGCGATGTCGGCATGGTTGACGAAGGTGATCGCGTCGCCCACCTTGGTCTTCAGGCCGGGATCTTGCAGCTCGACGTGATGGATCGTTACTTCGAATTCATCGGCTGCCGCCGGGGAAGTGATATTCAGGACAGAAAACGCTAAGCTCGCGGTCAAGGCGCGGAGCATGGCCGACGTGACCATTCGAGGATCCTTGCTACGGCAGTTGTGGTAAGGTGATGGCGATGGGTTCCGCTTTCAATGTTTCGAGGAAAGCGATCAGATCGAGCCGCTCCCGCTCACTCATCTCAAACGGTTTCATCTCGAAGGAAAGACTCGGCCGCCTCTCGCCGCCTTTGATGTAGTGATCCAGCACTGCATCGAGGCTGCCGAGCTGACCGTCGTGCATGTACGGACCTTGCATCCGCAGGTCGCGCAACGAGGGCGTCTTGAAGGCGTAGCGCATCGCCGTGACATTCGGCGGTGCGAACTTGCCCCGGCCGAGGTCGTCACTGGCCTTGAGGCCAATGTCGTGGAAGCTGTCATCCGTAAAGCGCCAGGTGGAATGGCAAGCGGCGCATCCGGCCTTGCCGGCGAACAGAGCAAAGCCTCTCTTCGCATCGGCCCCGATGGCGCTTTCCTCACCCGATGCCCAGCGGTCAAACGGCGCCTCATCCGAGACGAGTGTCCGCTGGAAGGTGGCGAGCGCCGCGGTCACATGGCGCGCGCCGATCGGCTCCTCGCCGCCGAAGGCATCGCGGAAGAGGGCGGCGTAGCCGGATATCGCCTTCAACCGCTCGACGACGAGATCCATCGACATGTTCATCTCATCGGGTGCCGTAATCGGCATGCGCGCCTGCGCTTCAAGGCTGTCGGCTCGGCCATCCCATTGGAAGGCTGTACCCCAGGCGAGATTGCGCACCGGCGGGGTACGCCGCGGCAGCGAGACCATGCCGAAGCCGACCGCCCGGGTCAGGCCGTCGCTCCAGCCGAGGCTCGGATTGTGGCAGGTCGCGCAGGAGACGCTGCCCGAGCGCGAGAGCCGCGGATCGAAGAACAGCGCTTTGCCCAGCGTTACCTTCTCCGGTGTCAGCGGATTGGCTTTCGGAAAAGGCACCTGTTCAGGCCGGCGGAACCGCTCCTTGAGCGCGACCAAGTCGTGCTGCGACGCGCCGGCGGTTGCCGTGGCAGCGCCGGAGCACGTGGTCACGGCATAGGCGCCGCCGCAGACGATGACGGTCCAGGCCACCAGAACAGGTATTGGTAGGATCGGCCTCATGGCCTCAACCCTCCTCACGGAAGTGTTCAAGGCTCAGGAGGCGAGCGCCAGATCGGAACTGCGACGGCGAGCGATCTCGCGGATGAGCGTTTCGCGGGCAGCCAGATCGGCGAGGCTCGCCATGTGCGCGAGCCGCCAGCGCGCCTCACCCCGGAGCCCCTGTGCGCCCTCGCCGGGGGACTCCAGATCCTGCAGGACGGCGTCGCGCCAGACCTCCAGGGCATCGACGAGGACCGTGAGCGGCTGATCCTTGAAGGTCACGGCGCAGCCGAGAGTGCCGCTATGCACCAGCATCTCCAGGGTCACGGTGGGGACGGGCCGCTGCAGCTTGGCGGGAAAGGGAGCCTTTCCGGCGCGCCAGCATGTCAGCACCGCGTAGGCGTTCAGCAGGCGCCAAGCCGGGTCCGAGGCGTTGCGAGCGCGCTGGTAGACGCGCAGCAGCGGCTTGAGATCGTCCGGCGCGAAGGTCACGGCGTCGAGGTCGAGGTCGAGCGCGCTCGGTCGGAACGGGGTGCAGCGCCAGCGCGCCTCGTTGGCCGGATCGGCCACGCGCCAACCGGCGATGGCCATGCCGCGGCCGAGCTCCAACGTCCAGCGGGCGAGCCGGTCTTCCAAGTCGTGCCGGCAGGCATCGAAGGCGGCGTAGGGCTCGGCGCTTTTGATCCGGTAGATGATCTCGCTGAGCTTGCCCGACTCGTCGCCGTAGCAGGCGATCTCGGCCGGCATGCCGTCCAGCGCCACCGTCAGCACCTCCTTGGCGGACTCGGCCCGGATGTCGATCTCCCAGCTCTGGGTGATGGGATTGCGTACGAAGAAGCCGACCAGCACGTCGCGCACGGAACGGTCCGCCTGCGAGCGCTGAAGGCTCGCGGCCGATGTCTCGCCCTTGAGCGAGCCGGTCAGGTCGTAGGGAATCCACATCGGTGCACCTGGCGCGCTGACGAACCCTCCCCGACGGGTCGGGGGCGTTCGAGTCTCGGGGGCGGTACGGCGGAGGAGGGCCGGCAGGTCGCGGTCCGCTCGCGTCGGAGACCTGCCGGCCTCGTTGCTACTCGACGACGACCTTGCCCTTCATGAAGGGATGGGGCGTGCAGATGTAGTCGTAGGTGCCCGGCGTGTTGAACTGGACCGAGAAGGTCTGGTTGGAGCGCAGCATCGGCCCTTCCAGCTCCTTGTCGACGCTGCCGCCGGGCTTGAAGTGGACGTTGTGCGGCAGGGCCTCGGTGTTGGTCCAGGTCACGGCCGAGCCCGCCTTGATGCGGACCTCGGGGGTCGCGAACTTCATCTTGGCGATCTTGACCTCGGTGCTGCCGGCGGGCGCCTGCGGCACCACTTCGAGCGCGCCGGCGGCGAGCGCCGCACCGGCGGAGAGGGCAGCGAGGGTTGCTGCGAGAACGAGGACGCGCATGGGGTTCGACTCCGATGTCTCAGGGCTGTCCGGGAGCCGCGGCCCGCAGGCCGCGGCCGGGGATCAGCCGGCCTTTCCGACGATGGGCGAGATCGTGCAGTGATAGGTCATGGCATCGTCCTCGGCGCCGAAGCACCAGATGATGTCGTTGCCGAATTCCGGGCGGTAGACCGGCAGCTCGCCCTCCGTGTTCAGGCACGAGCACCGGGTGGACATGTTGGCGCCGCAGCAGTCGCGGTAGGAGATCAGGTAGCTCTGCTTGTCGGTCGGGTTGTAGCAGCTGGCGACCCAGGAGCTGGACGCGAGCTTGGTGCCGGGCGGGCAATTCGTCAGCGAGCCGCCGGAGCAGTCGCAGATGTTGCCGTCGATGGAGCAGTGGCGCCAGTAATCGCAGGCTTGCACGTCGTGGTCCTGCGGAGTCCACTTGCCCCGCGGATCGCCCGCGCTCTCGGCGGCGTTGGCACGGCTGACGCGCCCGCGGCGGTCGACCGGAAGCAGGGGCACCAGCGCCACGCCGGCCACCGCCGTGCCGACGCGTCCGATGAAGCCGCGGCGGCTCGTGTGCCCCGCCACCTTGCGGGACATCTTCTCGAAGAGATTGTCGAATTGGGATTTTCCGAGCATCGTTTCCTCGTCGCTGTTCTAGGTTTGCGGACGCGGGCGCCCTGCGATCAGGCGGCCTTTTCGATCAGGCGGCCTTGGCGCCGTGGCTGTGCTTCCTGCTCGTCATGAATTGCTGGATCGATGCGAAGCCGCTCTTGTCCGCCTCCAGCAGGCTCTCGAGATGCTCACGGGTGTTGGTGAGGCCCTTGGCGCGGATCACGCCCTCGCCGTCCAGCAGCACGCCGTAGGGGATCTTGCCGACCTGGAAGGCCATGCCGACCTCGGCCGAGACGACGTAGCGGATGTCGCCGAGGTCGTGCTTGGCCAGGAAGCGCTGGTGCTCGTCCGGCTGCCCGTCGCTGATCATCACCACCGCGAACTTCTCGGCCCGGGCGATTGACTTGATCAGCGGGAAGAGCTTGTCGCAGACCGGACAGGTCGGGGCGGTGAACATCAGCAGCGTCGGGCGACCCTCGGCGCTCGGTCCGCCGATGCGCACGGTGGCGCCGGCATGGTCGGGAAGCTCGAAGATCGGAGCGGCATCGCCGATATCGGGACCGTGATCGGTGATCATGGCGCCCAGGGGCGAGGAGCGCTCATGGAGCAGGCCGACCTGTCGCAGCAGGCCGAGCAGGAGCACGGCGCAGCCGATCAGGGCGAGCCAGAGCAGGACGTTCGAGGCGATCAGGAACTGCATGGTCATCGCAGTCAGCCTTTCGAGAGGGAAGAGGGACGCGCGCCGGCCTGAAGCCCGTTCAGGAGCGAGGCGCCGTAGCCGAGGAGGAGGGCGAGGCCGGCGGCTGCGAAGCCGACGGCGAGATCGAAGGGGCCGGCGGCGGGCGCCGCCGGCAGAACCCAGGCGAGGCCGAAGGCCGCGAGGGCGAGGCCCGCGTTGCGGCCGACGAGCAGCCAGCCGAGCGGCTGCCGCATGCCGTTGCGGAAGCATCCGCAATCGATCGCCGTCCGGCCGCGGGCCACGTTGATCGCGATGGCGAGGCCGAACAGGACCAGCAGGCCTCCGAGACCCGCCGCCGCGAAGGCCGCTGTCGCCGGGACCGCGAGACCGGCGGCGAGCGCCAGTTCCACGAGGGGCAGCGCGGCGGCGAAGGGGCGGGCCATCGCCTCGGACATCAGCCGGAAGTTCCGCACGACCCCGAAGAACTCGTCGGCGTGGCGCAGCTTCGGCAGGGCGGCCGCGACGAAGAGCAGGATCAGGAACGACCGCAGGAAGACCGTGACGACGGGCTCCGCGAGGACGGGCATGGCGATGTCCGACATCGCCGTCACATGTCCGAGGTCGTGATGACCTGCGGGCCGGCGCCGAGTTGGTTGACGCTCGACATCTCCTTGCCGGTCTCGGGATCGAAGATGAACAAGGTCTTCGCGCCGGTCGAGAGCGCGTAGAGCTGCGGCTTGGCATCCTGGCTCACGCCGACCGAGTCGATCTCGTGCTTGAGTTCGATCTTGCTGATGCGCTTGCCGGTCTTGGCATCGATCACGAACAGGAAGCGGCTCGGCGCCTTGTGCTTCGAGGCCGCGCGCTGATCACCAAGTAGGAAGATGCGGTCGCTCTCGCGGTGATAGGCGACCTGCTGCCAGCCGCCCGGCGCCCAGCCGTCCTTCTTCTCGGCATCGGTGAAGGCCTCGATCGCCGGCAGGAACTTGGCTTCCTGCGAGGAGAGGTCGACCTGGAAGATCTTGCCCGTATAAGTCGGCCATACCAACCGGCCGTTCTTGGGCGAGTAGGTCGGATGGTTGATGAGGTACTCGTTTTCCTTGTGGAAAATCTCGGTGCGCTTGGTCTGAGATTTCCCATCGGCTCCGATGCTGACCTTCAGCAGGCTGCCGTCGCGGCAATGCATGAAGAAGGTGTCGTTGCTGGACGGGAAGATGTGGTAGCAGTCCGGCACCTCGATCATCCGGTCAAACTTTTTGCCGGCGAGATCGACGACGCCGACGGCAGGCTGCGGCGAGAATTGGTAGAACAGCAGCGTTTTGTTGTTGGGCGTCAGCGCCGTCATCCAGGGATAGGTGCCGACGAGGAAGCGGGGCGTGTTCGGCAGCTCGATGTCCGCGATCGGATCGGCCGTGCGCGCATCGAGCAACTCGACGTAATCGGTGCGCTTGCCGCGGGCGATCCGCGAGAACACCGTGTTGGCGTGCCCGTAGAAGGAGCCGTCGCTGGCTACAACAGGGTTGCCCATGAAGCCGCTATCGGCCGTTCCGACGACGCGGGCGGCATCGCCGTCGATGATGAAGCTCTGCGAGATCGCCGCGAAGTGCTTCGGATCGTAGACGTAGACGCGGCGGGCGTTCGGCGCAGGGGCCTTCAGCACCGTCGGATCATCCGCCTTGCCGGCGGCGAGATCGGCGGCGGCCTGCTTGGCGGCGGCACCCTGCTCGGCTGCCGCGACTGGACCGGCGGCGAGCATCGCCGCGAGAGCCCCGACTCCGACCGCGAAGGATCCGTAGCGGAAGGCTTGCCGAAGTTGGACATAGGCGTGCGTCATCGTTCTCTCCTTGAGGCGAGTGCGAAAAACCGAAGAACAGGTTCGATGATGTGACGACGGCCGGAGTTCTGATCGCGTTTCAGCGTCGTAGAAGCCGGCTTGTCGAAAGAAGGCGCGTCGGAAACGGCGCCCGGACGATCCGACCCGATGCCTCGGGTCGGAGGCGGCCCTCAGAGCAGCGCCAAGGTCAGCAGAGCGGCGCCGAAGGCGATCAACAAACCACCGTCGAGAAAGGCGGCGCTCTCCTGTCGGCGGGCGAGCCAGTTCTGCACGGCGATGTCGCTCACCGGCAGGTAGTTCACCGCCATCGGCAGGAAGCGGCCCGCGTTGAAGGCCAGGAACAGAGCGATCGCGGACGTAACGCTGCCGCTCGCCACCGCCGCGGCGGTCACGAGATACAGGATCGGCGTCTGGACGTAGGTCAGGAAGTTGAGACCGAGCGAGATGCCGTACAGGCCGCCGATGAACCACATGGGGAAGCGTTGCCGCGCATCATGCGGTACCTGAGCTCGACGCTGCGGATAGGGGACGCGCAGGAAGCCGAGCTGATGCGCGCCGTAGACCAGCGCGGCGAGACCGAGTGCGGTGAGGGTCAAAATGGATACGCCGGCAAAGCCAACAAGCCCTCCAGCCAGTCCGAGAAGGCCGCCGAGGATCACGGCACCGATTGCGTAGCCGGCCCCGTGCAGCAAGAACGTGGGCGTGTACTTGGTCAGCGACCGGGCTGAATATGGTCCAATCGGACGAAGCAGACAGAGACTAGAATACCCGCAGGGTGACCACGTCGAGAGAAGACCACCGACAAAGGATAAACCCACGAGAAGCGAGGAAACCGCAGCCTCTTGCAACGAGGCCTGAGACACGAGCACCGCGCCGAGGATTCCGCCCGACGTCGCAGCCACCAAGCCACCAAGTCGTACCTTGGTAGAAACCTCACTCGGGAAGATTAGACAGTCTTCAACGCGCTCCGCATGCGCGGCAGCAAACGGCACGGATTCGCTTCCGGCCGGAGGCGTCAGTGTGGGCATGCCACCATCTCCTTCTGACGTTTCACCCTTCGCCGCCGCTTCAATTTATCGCGACGGTCATCGTTGCGTGTTTCTGTAGGCGATATCGATTTTCCTTGCAAGCACCATATTGCCTTGTATGACGGCTTCTGCATAAAATTTCTGCATCACAAGCCCGCATTTTGTGCGCCGCACTAGGGATTAAATCAGAGAGCCTGGGGCAGCACGAGCAAGAAACAGCTTATGTCAAGTGAGCATCGACAATCGAAACATGTGCTTCAGCGCCCTGGTTTGGCGGGGGAAGAAGAAGATGCAGGCGATCCACACACGAGAAGGTGCACGAAGATATACGAAGTATCAGTGTCGAATATAACTTGGAGATATCTTTTGTATTCTGCAATTGATAGTGTTTTCAAGCTATAATTATTGTATATATTCTGATACAACTTGAATTTTCTGGAAAAACTATGAGAAGCGCGCTTTTTCGATCGAGCAAGCTTGGGCGATTTGCGAAGTCGCGTTGGCATATGGTTTCGCGTGGCAGTGTCCAGGAAGGTTCAAGTACATGCTGAGAACAGCGTCGAACGCTCCCAATGTGGAGGAGCGTCCACTGGAAAAGGCCCTGGGTTATCAAATTCGCATGCTGCGGCGAGAGCGAGACCTCTCAGTGGGCGATCTCGGCGCTGCTGCCGGCATCTCACAGGGTATGGTCTCCAAGATCGAGAACGGCACGATCTCGCCCTCGCTGGCCTCGATCAATGCGATCGCCTCAGCCCTCAACGTGCCGATTACAGCTCTATTCGCGACCTTCGAGGAGACCCACGACTGTAGCCACGTGAAGCGCGGCCAAGGCGTCCCGATCGAGCGGCGCGGCACCAAGGTTGGTCACCTGTATGAGTTGCTCGGCGGCGGCATCCGCGGCGACGTGGTGATACAGCCGTATCTTATTACTTTAAACAGTGAAGCAGAGACCTATACAAGTTTTCAGCACGACGGCACGGAACTGATTTACATGCTGAGCGGCGAGGTGATCTATCACCATTCCGGCCAAGATTATCATTTGGAGCCCGGCGACGCGCTGATGTTCGACTCAAACGGCTTGCACGGTCCGGCCAAGCTTCTTGAAGCGCCGGTGACTTACCTGGCGGTGATATCGAATTGACTCACGACGCCGCCTCCGTCTCAAGAAGGGCAATCGCGCGTGCCGATAGAGCTGTTGCGGACTGCGCCGAGTCGTCGTGGGTGGGTTGCGCCGGCTCCGTGCGGATCTGGTCTGCTCGCTCGGATCGTCCCGTGACATCGGACGGCAAACAGGGATCGTAATCTCGCGGATAGAAACAGATACCATGACTGACGACACCGTTCTCCTCGCGAGGTTCAGTGAAGCGCGTCCGTCTTGTCTCAAGCAGGAGAACGGAACGCTGTTCAAGCAGAGCCCGAGTTTTATTTATGATGTCTGATTATATTCGAATAAAAATTAAAATTGCTGTTCCTGCGAGATCAATGATCTATAAATTAGCCGATCATATTGAGATCAGCATCGATCGTGCGATATTTTCGGGACAAAGATAGCTACCGGCGTTGCGTTGCGGCGGCATCAGTTTTTCCTTACTGTGTAATAGATTGGCTCCTCAGATTTTCTCGGGTAGCTATAGCCGACTTCGGCAGAGGCTAGGTTGGGCTTGAAGGCGGCCGGGGTTCTGCGTTCGGCGGGTTGGGGTCGCAGGCTGAAGGCATGATGGAACTCCGTTTTGGAAGCCATCAGCATCGCGACCCGTCCGCGCCGCAGCTGCGCGCTTCGAGCTGAAGCAGCGTCGATGCCTCGGGGCGGGTGTGCCGCCACGAAAGGGCATGCGGTTGGCAACGACTGTCCTTACAAGAACCCCATGCCCGACGCCCTGTACTCGCCGGCCGCGGCTCGAAACGTCGCCCCGATCGCCGAACTCCTCACGCGCGTTCTCCCGCCCAGCGGCCTCGTCCTCGAGATCGCGAGCGGGTCGGGCGAGCACGCCGCTCACTTCGCGCGTGCGCTACCCGCACTCGTCTGGCAACCCAGCGATCCGGATGAAGCGGCCCGTCGCAGTATCGTCGCCCATGCCAGCGCCGCCGGGCTGGCGAACATCCGGTCGCCGCTGGCGATCGATGCGACCCGTCAGCCGTGGCCGGTAACGCGGGTGGACGCGGTTGTCGCGATCAACATGATCCACATCGCCCCCTGGGACGCGACCATCGGGCTGATGGCTGGCGCGGAAGCGACGCTCGCGGAGGGGGGTGTGCTCTACCTCTACGGTCCCTTCCGGGAGGATGGCGCGCACACCACACCGAGCAATGCCGCGTTCGACAGCAGCCTGCGCTCAAGGAATGCTTTCTGGGGAGTCCGCGATATCGAAGCCGTCGCGGCGGCCGACCGAGCGCACGATCTGCATCTGGTCGAGCGCATCGCGATGCCGGCCAACAACCTCAGTCTGATCTTTCACCGGGGCCGCAGAGGCTCCACTGTAGACAGGGAGATCGCGCCTTGACCGCCTCGCCCCCAGCCAGCGCGGTCGTCGTCGGTGCATCCGGCGGCATTGGCAGGGCCTTGATCCGCGCGCTCGCCGAGTCTGCGTCCCACGCTCCAATCTTCGCGCTCTCCCGCTCGGAATCGTCGGTCCCGCAGGGTGTTCGAACCCTTCCGATCGACCTGAGCGACGAGGCGACAATTGCAGCGGCGGCGGCCAGGGTCGGCGAAGCCGGACGGGTCGGCCTGGTCATCGTCGCCACCGGCCTTCTTCACCGGACAGGCGTCTCGCCCGAGAAGACGGTCAGGACGCTCGACCCCACCACGATGGCCACCGTCTTTTCAGTCAACACGATCGGCCCAGCGCTCGTCGCCAAGCATTTCGTGCCATTGCTGGCGCGACGGGAGCGATGCGTGTTTGCGGCCTTGTCGGCGCGGGTCGGATCGATCGGCGACAACCGACTGGGCGGCTGGTACGCCTACCGCGCATCGAAGTCGGCGCTGAACCAGATTCTGCGAACACTCGCGATCGAGGTTGCCCGCAGCCGGCCGGAGGCGATCGTCGTTGGCCTGCATCCGGGCACGGTCACTTCCGGCCTGTCGCGGCCCTTCCGGCCGGACCCGACGGCCGACGGCCGACGGCGTCTTCTCACCCGAAGAGAGCGCAGCGCATCTCCTGCGCGTGCTGAACGGCCTGAGCGCGGACGATACCGGCGGCGTCTTCGCCTGGGACGACTCGCCGATCCCCGCCTGAGCGTGGTCTCGGCTCGAACGGATGCCCTGGGGCACCGCCGTACGATCGTCTGGAGCTAAACTCACTTACGACATGCGCCAGCAACGAACCATCGCATCCGTCGGACGCAATGTCTGCTACCGGTCCCCATCCGGACCTTCATCCCCAGTGAGTCGAAATTCCGCTCGGGGTCAGGAGTTGGGGCGCGATGACTTCGTCGGTCCCAGCACTTTAGGAGGCCGGACTGAACGACTTGGCCTCCGCTCACCGATTTGCCCGAGTGGGGTGGACAGAGTTCTTCCGGCGTCATCAGATCCCGCACCTATTCA
>NZ_JBMVEP010000026.1:0-20892 GCF_049543375.1 Methylobacterium sp. NPDC097929
GTCGCGACCGGCCGTCTTGCCTGCGTCGCCTGCCTCATGGCCGCCAACGCCCTCAACAATCCAGCCTGAGGTTTCGTCCTCAAACAGGCTCTTAGATCCGCGTCGGGCCTGACCGCATCGGGCCGGCGTCTCTAGGTCGTTGTTCTCACGCCAATTCCGTCGACGGACCGGCTTTCGTTTCGCCGGACTGCGCTTAGACGGCCACGAAGATGCCGAAGTGATCGCTCGTGTTGCGAAGGCGGCCGTAATTGTCCCAGCCGGTCATCCGTCGCGCTACTCCGATACCGGGGTAGTCACCGGAGATCGGCGCGAAGGGCCAGCCGAGCGGCGGCGCGCTGAGAGTGGGCGTCATCGCGATCGCGCCCCTCGGCGGGTTGTCCGCCGGCGCGCCGGTCCCGGTCAGCGGCGTACCGGTGACCAGGTTCATGACGGTGGTCTGGTAATCGTGCGGCGCGCCTAGGAAGGGCCAGACCAGGACGTTGTCGATCGACGTGACCGGCACCGCACTGAAATCGGATCCGACATAGCCGTAGCCGGGATAATAGCTGGGATGCGCGAGCCCGTTCGACCACAGGAACAGCGAATCGGCATCGTTGTGCTTGCCGCGGATATGGGTCGAGAAGTAGCCGCGGTACTGGGCGAGATTGGCAGGCGCGCCGGCAGCCGTGGGCTGGAGCAACAGGGTATAGGCGTTGGGCGCGTTCGTCAGAGGATTGTAGGCGCCCGAGGGCGAACCGTCGGGCGCCAGCAGGTTGATGTTGAAATCGCCGCCGATGATCCGGGTCTCGTTCGCCCCGAGCGGACCGACGGCATCGGGCAGCGCCGACAAGCCATGGATGTAGGCCGACGCGGCGGCGTTGTTCGGCGGTGCGTGGATGACGAAGAACGTCAGGTTTCGCTGGATCGCGCCGCCGGCCGTGGCCGCTTCCGTGAAGGTCACCATGTAGGGCTGGCGCAAGCCCTGGAAGTCGATCGGGGTCCCGGCGGCATCGTCGAAATCGATCCGCGCGGCGACCCGATTTTCGAAGGCGTTGCCGTTGTGGAGGGCGCCCGCCGGGATCTGCCGAGCCGGCCCGAGGCCCGGCGGAACGAGCATCCCGTCGATGTTCACCGTGCCGAGCGGAAGCGGAACCCCGGTATAGGGCACAGCGGGTGGAGCGCCGGCGCCCGGCGGAACCGACGCGCCCGCGACGCCGCCAGTCCAGATGTTGGGTCCCGTGAAATAGCGCGACACCGCACCGGTATTGTCGGTGCGGCGATAGATGATCCCGATCGTTTCCGCCCGGCCGCCGGTGCCGACATAGAGGGGCGGCACGGCATTCCATCCGCCGACGACGGGGATGTGCTGATTGAAGCCGTAGAGCAGGTGCGCGATGGCTTCGAGGCCGCCCGTCGGCGTCGCCAGCGCGCCGGCGATGTTCTCGCCCGAACTCGCTTCGACGATCACGATGATGTCGGGCTGGGTCGCCATCAGGACATGGTTGATCACCGCCCTGCGCTGCAGCGCCGCCGTCTGGTCGTTCAGCCCGCCATGCCCGCGGCTCACCACGGTCGACACCGAGAAGATCTTGTTGAGCGAAAATTGCTGGATGTTCCAGATGAGGATCCGGGTCATGCCCTCCCCTCCCCCGCGGTGGGCGCGACTTCCGCGAAGGCCAGCGACTGGCCGCAGCCGGGATTGTCGTCCGCGACGTAGGCGGCATACCAGCCCAGGCTGCCGCTGCTGTCGGGATCGCCAAACAGGAAGAACTGAATGTTCGCCGAGGGCGGCAGCTTGACGATGCCGAAGATCTTGATCCCGATATCGTCGATGCGCAGACAGTAGAAGTCGTCCCGCTCGCCCGCTGCGAGCGTCCGGCCGGGCGCCTTCGGGACCGGCTGGCGCAGGATCGAGACCGATCCGACCGCCACCTTGAGCACGCCCTGAAGGCTGAACAGGCTCGCCCCCGGCGCCGCCCCGGGCAGGCTCATGCCGATGAACAGCGAATGCTCTTCGTCGGCATCTCGGGTGGCGGGAGACCAGGCCGCCAGCAACTGCGACTGGAAGCCCATGCCGGATGCCAGGCCGCCGGGGCCGCCGAGCGTGATGTCGTAGACCGCGCCGAACCACGGCCCGTCCAGCTCGGCCAGATTCAACTGTGAGGAGACCGGCAGGAAGCCGAAATCGGCGGGTTTCTGGTCACCCCGGGCGTTGACGAAGCTCTTGAGCTGCAGCGCGAAGCCGCGGAACAGGCTGTCGTCGCGCGCCGACGACGCGCCGAGATCCCAGGCGAGATTGCCGGTCTCGACGGCGAAGCGCTTGGCGCCCGGCGTCGCCGCCGGATAGGTCATGCCGATGGTGAGGCCGGAAAAGGCCAGCCCCGCGCCGAGCGCGGACGGCACGGTGCCCTTCGGGCTTCCGAACGACAGCAGGTCCAGGGTTTCGCCGGCCCGACTGTCGAGGTCCGTGAAATCGAACGCGCCCCACACCAGGAACCGGCTGGCGACCGTCGCGCCGTTGTCGCGGGTGCCCAGCGTATTGAACTGCACGCGGTTGAAGGCGACCGCCGGCAGGACGTTGGACGGGCTGATCAGGACATTGGGATCATTCTGTTCGAAAACATAGGAGGCACGGCCGTTCTGCTCGACATAGCTGCCGTTGAGCACGATGCCGGGGAAGGGCTGCCCCTGCCCGGCATTGTAGAGCTTGGTGACCGGTGCGGCGAACAGGGTCTGGATCGAGAGCTGCACGCGGTTCCGGAACCGGACCAGCCGGGCATGCTCGAACAGCGATTGGAGCTGGAGCACGGTGAAATCGAAATCGCCCTGCATCGCCAGCGGCACGGGGACCTCGGGCCCGGCACCCGCCGCGACGTTCGCGGCGTAGAGCGGATTTTCGTAGTCGATCAGGCCGAACAGGCTCGAACTGCCCTTCGCCATCGCGATCTGCGCCCGGGCCTTGTCCACTTCCACCCGGCTGACCGTGAAGCCGAAATGGTGCGCTTCGAAGCGCGTGAAATCGATGCCCGCGGCCAGCCCGGCGATCTCCGGCGGCAGGTCCTGCGCGCTGAGATCGGCGGCGAGCACGATCACCCCGGTCCAGTGCGGATCGACCGCGATCCGCGCGAACGTGTCGTAGAAGGCGCTCGAAGATCCTTTCGAGCGGGCGATAGCGTTCGCGATGAAATCTTGGAGCCACTGCGACAGGCCGGTATGGGCGAGCGCGCGCGTCTCGGGCGGCGTGCCGGGCAGCAGCGAGAAGGCATCCGCCGCGGTCCAGCGATTGGGATTGGTCACGCGGTCCTGCAGCGAGCCCGAGCAGAACTTCATGATGAGGACGTTCTTGTAGGCGGTCGCCGATGCGCCCGCGCCGACATTGGCGGCCATCGTCCAGCCCGCGATCCGGACGGCGTTGCTGAACGCGGCACCGACGGCGGGGTCGGCGAAGGGCTCCGGGTTCACCCCCACCAGGAACAGCTGGTTGGTCTGGAGTGCGTCCTGCATCGCCCGGGTCGGATGCAGCAGCGCGAAGGGCAGGACGTCGTCGCCGGGGATCGGCGGCAGAGGCGTCGCCGAATCCGACGACTGCGCCATTGTGACCTTGAGATAGGCGCCCGTCATCGGATCGCGCTGGACGATGAAGCCCTGCGCGGTGGTCCCGTCGATCGGTGGGGTCTGCGCCGCCTGCGCGCCGGCAAAGGCGCGCGTCGCCCGACTGCGTGCTGCCCACGTCTGGGCGCCGTAATTCGAGATCAGCGTCTTGCGCGTAGCCGCGATGATCTGGCTTTCGAATTGAACCAGGGTCGTTCCATCGAGGCCCGCGCGGGCCGCGGCGCCATAAGGGACGAGCGGGAAGGTCTTGTCGGCTCCCTGCGCGAGCGGCATGTGCGGCGGTGCCGATCCCAGCACCGCCACCTCGTCCGCGTTCGGTGCCGGATCGGCCGTGAGTGCGCCGTAGAGCGCGCTGCCCTCGGGCTCGGCGAAGTAATCGATGGTGCCCGCCCCGGCCAAGAGTGTCGACCAAGGCGTCTGGTACTCATCCGTCAGCAGGGGCGCGACCGCGCCGCTGCCGGGGTCGTTGAGATCCACGGTGCCGAACGGGAAGACCGGGGCGTAGCCCGAGCGCGAGGGAATCGTGTTGAGGAGGTCGTTCTTCCCGGCTGGCAGGCTCGGATCATAGGTCGAGAAGCTCAGCGCCTCGGAACCGAACAATCCCCCCATCAGCCTTTGCGGCCGGCCCGGCGCGATCCCCGCGACGCCCAGGCCGTAACGGCCGGCCAGCCCGAGATATGCTGGGCTGCCGGCCGTCGAAGCACTGCGCGGAGCCGTCGTCGCCCATGCGAAGCCGCCCGCACCGAGTCGCGGCGCGACATCCGCGGCCTCCGATCCGACGGGCGTCAACACGACCGGCTGCCCGCCCGCCGTACGATAATGGCTGAGCAGCGCCGACGCGCCCTTGAGCGCGAGTCCCGACCGCAGGTATCCCTGCTCCAGCAGGGACGCCGGAAGGACCCGGTTGGCCGGATCGGAGAGGTCGAACGTCCCCGCGACGGGCAGGCTTGCCGGCAGCTGCGCGACCGCGAACGCAGCGTAGTCGACCGCCGTCACGGCCTCCTCGGCCGGCCCACCGAAGATGTAGCGGAACCCCTGTCCGAGGCCCTGGGTGACGAAGGCCAGCGCAGGCTTCAGCACGCCGTCGAAGGTCAGACATCCGGTGTTGGCCCCCGAAAAGGGCACGAAGGCGGAGATCCTGTTGGCCGCGCTCGGCGTCAACTGGACGCCGAGCGTCTTGGCTCCCTTGTCCCTGAAGCCGATGAAGGGCGGTACGCTCGATGCGGAGGCGTGGAGTTGCAACCGGCCGTCGGCGACGGCAAGCCGCGTCTGGTTGAGAACATAGAAGCTGGCATTGGTGCCGAACCAGCGGTTGAGGTCGCCCGTCGTCTGATAGACGCTCGCGACGAACAGGAACGGCAGGCCGTACTGACCGAAATCGCCGAACGCGACCGGGTCGGCCGACTTCAGCCAGACGATCGCGCGATTGCGGGTCGCCGTGCTGATGTAGGCCAGCGCCTCGGCCGCGAAGCCTTCCGGATCGGAATCCAGGACGGCCGGCCGCACCGTGCCGAACAGATAATGGCCGTTGTAGCCGGTGAGCGAGGCATTGAAGCCGATGCCGCCCGGCGGCGAACCGCCGGGAGGAAGAAGGTAGCCGGCCCAACCGACCGAACCGGCGACCCTGGTTTCATAGACCCGACTCGTCCCGACTTGCTCGAACAGCGGCGAAGCAGGCGTGGGCATGTCCGCTCAGCCGATCGGGAAGATGCCGAGCAGGGTGCCGTTCAATTGGTAGAGGCCGCGATCATCGACGATGGCGCCGGAAACGATGGTGACGGTGTATTGCGTCGATCCGAGCGCGGAATACTGGACTGTGATCCCGGACTTCCAGGTCGTCGCTCCGATCGTGATGTCGGCCGCCAGCGCGGCCGTGGGCTGGGCCTGCGACACCACCGGCGTCCAGACCGGGATGCGCCCCTGATACTGGAACGACAGATAGGTCGTGTTGTTGGGATCGGCGCTCGGCGTCGTCACCACGTTGCTGTTCGGGCTGGTCGGGGTGTTGACGGTCGTCAACGCCTGAAAGATCCGGACCTCCGCCGCCTCGTCTTCCCCGCGCGGCGCGCTGTCCTTGCCGCCGTCCTTCGTAATGGGGAAGATTCCCAGCGTCAGACCCGCCAGCGAATAGAGGCCGCGGTCATCGACGATCTGCCCCGACGTGATGGACACCGTGTATTGCGTGGCGCCGAGCGCGGTATACTGAATCGTGATCCCCGCTTTCCAAGTCGTCGATCCGATGGTGATGTCCGCACCAAGAACAACCTGAGGCTGTGCCTGGGAAATAGCAGGCGTCCAGACCGGGATACGGCCCTGATACTCGAAGGTAAGCTGCGTCGTATTGTTCACGTCGCCAGAAGGCGTCGCGACGACATCGGTGTTCGGGCTGGTTGGGGTCGTCGTTGTTGCCGGAGCCGCGAACACGGTTATTTCTTCTGACACATTTTCCTCCAATTTCCAAATAAAAATAAAATTCATTACGCCTACGATCGCGGCGAATCACTTGTGACGGGAGTGAAGATACCGAATTTTTCGGGAAGTCGTCAATCAGATTCAATAAATCTCATGCCGTAGACTATGTTTTATCGAATTTATGAATTGGTTTGATTTTTCAGAGGTTGGACAAATTCTCGATTTCACGCACGCCCATTCGGATCGATTTCACGGCATCTTTCATCTCGGCCGTGCGCGAAAAACTACCTAGAAGCAACCCTATGCACTTGTAGGTTGTTCCGGCATCGACGATCACACCGTCCAGCAGCACGGTATAGACACCCCCCATCGGGTTGAGCGTGAGTGTCAGGCCTTCGCTCAAGACGATCCCGCAGGCCTGGATCGAGTCCATCAGGGTCACTCGTTCGCCGGCGATCGAGAGCAGTGCGCGCCACAGCGGAACTGTGTTCTGGAAATAGAAGGTCACCCAGGTCGAATCGTTGATGTCGAACGTCGCCTCGGTTCGGGCATTGCAATTGGGTGTGATCTGGGTGTCGATCGTCTGGCCGGGCGGATCGGGTGTCGCGGCAT
The DNA here is from genome assembly GCF_049543375.1 of Methylobacterium sp. NPDC097929. NCBI lineage: Bacteria > Pseudomonadati > Pseudomonadota > Alphaproteobacteria > Hyphomicrobiales > Methylobacteriaceae > Methylobacterium > Methylobacterium sp. NPDC097929. The sequence goes on from NZ_JBMVEP010000026.1 coordinate 6,616, forward strand.
CGAACGGGCGGCCGACTCCTAAACCCGACACGGCAGCGTCCTCCGCCTCTGCCCGCACTCGTAGCCGGCCCGGATGCATCGGGCGGCATCTCCGGGCCGTTGTTCTGAAGCGCCTCGTCTCGTCGAAACGGTCGCCGCTTCGTCGGAATGGGCGGGTGTACTCGCCACCAAGTAGGCCCATCCGGACCCCGCTGCCACGGAACAGCAAACTCTGCCGGGCGCTGCCTCGCGGAGGCAACCGGAGTTGCCGGTCACGGGGAGCCACCTGCTAGGCGGCGCTAGGGCCCTTCCCACCGACCCCGAGCCCGTGAGGCCGGCAGTTCCAGCAGACGAATGCGGCGCAAATCGACAGAGAGCCCAAAACATCGTCAGCGAAAGATCGCGGATTGTGCAGCCCAGGACTTGCTCTGCATTGACCGAGTAACGGCGGGCTCATACCGTGGAGGGGAGTTGATCGCTAGGGTTCCAGCATCGTTTCGATGTGTTCGGTCCGAGAGCGGTTGCCGCGGCGGGAGACATCCGCCCGGATGCACGGCGGGATAAAAGCCCGGGAGACCTCACTAGCCAGAGATTGGCAAGGTTAGGTCTTGTACAATCTCTTTCTCTATTGAGAGGGAACGTATGCCCGGCATCAGCCCCCCGATCGTTTCTCTGACATCATCTCTCGATCGTCGTCTCGGCGAGCCGCAAGCCTTGCTTGGCTTCTGGGACGGCACGCGCCCCGGCTCGGTCCGGACGTAACGTCCGCGGGCCCGAGCGCCTCCCCTCATCCAGCGTCAGTGCCGGCGTCCGACGGACGGGCTTCTCAGTCCGCCGATGCCCGCTTGCGCGCAACACCCCCGGTCGACCCACGGCAAGGGTCCGGCCTCCGGTTCCGGCGACGATCCCGAGGAGACGAGACATGCGCATCCCGACCCTGATTACCGGCGGCCTCACGCGCCTCCGCCGAAGCCTGTCCGCCCTCACGCTGGCCGTCGGCCTTCTCGCCGCGCCGATGGCGCAGGCCGCCGAGCCGCTGCGCATCGGCTACAGCGACTGGCCCGGCTGGGTGGCGTGGCAGGTCGCCATCGAGAAGGGCTGGCTCAAGGAGGCCGGCATCGACGCCAAGTTCGAGTGGTTCGATTACTCCGCCTCGATGGACGCGTTCTCGGCGGGCAAGCTCGACGCGGTGACCTGCACCAACGGCGATGCGCTCGTGATGAGCGGCAACGGCGCCCGGAACGTCATGATCCTGCTCACCGACTACTCCAACGGCAACGACATCATCGTCGGAAAGCCGGGGGTGAAGTCGCTGGCGGACCTCAAGGGCAAAAAGGTCGGGCTCGAAGTCGGCCTCGTCGAGCACCTGCTCTTGATCGACGGCCTGCAGAAGGCCGGGATCAAGGAGAGCGAGGTGACGCTGGTCAACGCCAAGACCAACGAAACGCCGCAGATCCTGGCCTCCGGCGATGTCGCCGCCATCGGCGCGTGGCAGCCCATCGCGGGGCAGGCGATGCGCGGCGCCGCCGGCGCCCGCCCGCTCTACAGCTCGGCCGACCGCCCGGGCCTGATCTACGACGTCGTCACCGTGACGCCCGCGAGCCTCGCCGCGCGGCGCGCCGACTGGATCAAACTCGTCGGCCTGTGGGACCGGGTCGTCGGCTACATCCAGGACCCGAAGACGCAGGGCGACGCGGTCGCCATCATGGCGGCCAAGGTCGGAGTGGAACCGGCCGTCTTCACCCGCTTCCTCAAGGGCACCAAGCTCCTGACGCTGGCCGAGGGCCGCGCGGTGATGAAGGACGCCGACGGGTTCGGCTCGCTCTACGGTTCGAGCCGGCATGCCGACGCCTTCAACGTCAAATTCGAGGTCTACAAGACCCCGCAGGACGTGAAGGCTGCCATCGACCCCGCCCTCACCGACGGCAAGTGAGGGTGTGAGGATGCGCGCGCCGCTGCCTCAGCCCCATCCCGAGAGGGACGCCGTTCCGGCGGTCGCGGTCGCCCCGCTCCCGCCGGTGGCGGGCGCCGTCCCGGTCGCCGGGCGGGCGCGGCTCTCCTGGGTCGGCGCGCCGCGCCCGCTGACCCGACGTCGGCGCGTGGCGCTCACCCTGCTCTCCTTCCTGCTGCCGCTCGGGCTGTGGGCGGCGGTCTCCTACCTGCCCTTCCTCTGGCACCCGCTGGTCGAGGTCACGAATCCCGGCGACGTCGCCTGGATGGAGCCGGGCATGCGGGTGCCGCGGGCGGCCTTTTCCGAGGAGGTCGCGGCGGCCCAGGGTGCGGGGACGGCTTTACCCGAAGGCCGCCCGGCCAACCCGGTCTACCTGCCCGCACCCCACGAGGTCGCGGCGGCCTTCTGGACCGCGCTCACGGCGCCGCCGCCGCAGCGCGACGCGATCTGGCTGCCCGCGAGCCTGTGGCACTCGATCCAGATCATTTTTTGGGGTTTTACCCTCTCCTCCCTGGTCGGCGTGCCGATGGGCATCCTGTGCGGGGCGCAACCGACGATCGCCCGGCTGACCGAGCCCGTGATCGAGTTCGTGCGCTACCTGCCCGCCCCCGCCTTCGGCGCGCTGATGGTCGCGATCCTCGGGATCTACGACGGGCCGAAGATCGCCATCATCGTCATCGGCACCTTCTTCCAGCAGGTGCTCGTCATCGCCAACACCACGCGCCGGGTCGATCCGCTGCTGATCGAGGCGGCGCTCACCATGGGCTCGCGCAACCTGCGCCTGATCCGCCGGGTGATCGTGCCGGCGGTGCTGCCGCAGATCTGCCGCGACCAGCGCATCCTGCTCGGCTGGGCCTGGACCTACCTCATCGTCGCCGAGCTGATCGGCACCTCGTCGGGCATCACCTTCTTCATCACGCAGCAGGCCCGCTACCAGCATTTCGACAACGTCTACGCCGCGATCCTCGTGATCGGCCTCGTTGGCATCGCCACCGACATCGCGCTCGCGCTGATCGGTCGCCGGCTGTTCCCCTACGCGAGGGCGGAAGGATGAGTGCTTCCGTCCCCATCCCGCTGACGGCCGAGCCGTGCGATTACCGCACCCAATGCGAGCCCGTCCGCGCCCGCTTCGATCGGCTGAAGGCCCGCGAGGTGGCGCTCCGGGTCGAGGGCCTCGGCAAGGTGTTTCGCAACGCCGACGGCGGCGAGACCGTGGCGCTGCGCGGCATCGATCTCGTCACCCATCGCCGCGAGTTCCTCTGCGTGGTCGGGCCGTCGGGCTGCGGCAAGTCCACCTTCGTGCGCATCCTCGCCGGGCTCGAGACCAAGACCTCGGGCAGCGTCAGCGTTGGCGGCGTACCGGTCTCCGGCCCCGGCGCCGACCGGGGCATGGTGTTCCAGGGCTACACCCTGTTCCCCTGGCTCACGGTCAAGCGCAACGTCGCCTTCGGCCTGGAGGAGAACGGCGAGTCGCAGCATGTGGCCGAGCGCGAGGCGCTGCAATGGCTCGCGCTGATCGGGCTGGAGCGCTTCGCCGACGCCTACCCGCACCAACTCTCCGGCGGCATGAAGCAGCGCGTGGCCATCGCCCGCGCGCTCGCCATGCGCCCGCGCATCCTCCTGATGGACGAGCCGTTCTCGGCGCTCGACACCCAGTCGCGGGCCCGGATGCAGGCCTACCTGATCGAGATCTGGCGCAAGATCGACATCACCATCGTCTTCATCACCCACGACCTCGACGAGGCCGTGCATCTCGCCGACCGCATCCTCGTCCTGAAGGCGCATCCCGGCGAGGTCGAGGAGCTGATCGAGGTGCCGGTGCCCCGGCCCCGCCACCCGAGCCAGAGCCTGACGCCGGAATTCCGCGCCACCCGCGCTCGGCTCGACGCGCTGATCCACCCCAGTGAGGCGGAGGCCGACGGCCCGGCCGATCTCGCTGGCCTCGACATGGTCACCCGGATGGCGAGCGTGGGGGACGAGGTCGAATGAGCACGCCGCTCTCCAATGGACCTTTGCTCTGGTCCGACCGCACCTGGGAGGAGATCCCCGGCGATCTCGCGGGCGTCGCGGGGGCCGCGCTCCTGCCCATCGGCGCCACCGAGCAGCACGGGCCGCATCTCGGCTGCGGCATGGATTTCGTGCTGGCCGACCTCCTCTGCCGCGCGGTCTCGGCCCGCACCGGCGTGCCCATGCTCCCCACCCTGCCCTACGGCTGCTCGCTCGGCCATTCCCGGCGCTGGCCCGGCACCATTGCCCTCGACCCGCTCGTGATGACCGAGCTGGTCCGGCAGATCGGCGCCCAGGCCTATCACTCCGGCGTGCGCCGCCTGTTCCTCGTCAACGGGCACGTCACCAACGCCGCCCCGCTACGATGCGCGCTCGAACTGCTGCGCGCGACCCACGACGACCTGATGGTCGCGCTCGTCAACACCGCGACCGTCAGCGAGCGGGTGCGCGCGGCCCACTTCCTCGACGCCGAGGACTGGCACGCCAACCGGGCCGAGACCGCGCTGATGCAGGCGCTGGCCCCGGCTCTCGTGCGCGAGGAGCGCATCGCCGGGGCCGACGACCCCGACCGCACTCAGGGTCTTGTTTTCGCTCACCCGGTCAACCGCACCAGCCGCAACGGCGTCACCGGCTCGCCCTCGCAGGCGAGCGCGGCCGAGGGCGCCGCGCTGTTCGCCTGGATGGTCGAGGACCTGACAGAGCTGGTCCGCCGCGGGCTGACCGAGACCCCGCCCCTCCCCCATTCCTACGACGGCCCGGCCGTCGCCCCGAAAGGAGCCTGAAGTCATGGGCCAGACCAGCGACATCGATCCGGCCATCCGCGCCGTTCAGGACGATCTGCGCGCAAAAGGCGTGAAATACGTCATCGGCGCCTATGTCGACATCCACGGTGCGCAGAAGGCCAAGGTGGTGCCGATCGATCACCTGCCGCAGATGGCGGCGGGCTCCGAGCGCTACACCGGCTACGCCCTCGACGGTCTGGGACAGGCCCCGAACGAGGACGAGCTCGCCTCGGTCCCCGATCTCTCGCAGGTCATCCCGCTCCCCTGGGAGAGCAAGCTCGCCTGGGCGCCGGCCGACCTCACCTTCCAGGGCAAGCCATACCCGCTCTCGACCCGCGTCGCGCTGAAGAACGTGCTCAAGCAGGCCGAGGCAATGGGGTTTGGCTTCAACCTCGGCATCGAGTGCGAGATCTTCCTGCTGCGCCAAGCCGCCGACGGCTCGCTGCACACACCGGTCGCGGACGATAAGCTGGTGAAGCCCTGCTACGACGTGCGCGGCTTCATCGACAACTTCTCCTGGCTCGACAAGGTCGCGACGACCATCAACGATCTCGGCTGGGACCTGTACTCGTTCGACCACGAGGATGCGAACGGCCAGTTCGAGTTCGATTTCCAATATTCCGACGCGCTGACTACCTGCGACCGGCTGACCTTCTTCCGCATGATGGCGAAGCATTACGCGAAGGAGGAGGGGCTCATCGCCACGATGATGCCCAAGCCCTTCGCCGACCGAACCGGCAACGGCGCGCATTTCAACATGTCGCTCGCCGACCTTGAGACTGGCCGCAACCTGTTCGCCTGCGCGCCCGGCGAGGATCCCCGCGGTCTGGGCCTCACCGAGACCGGCTACCACTTCATCGGCGGCGTGCTGCGCCACGGCCGGGCGCTGTGCGCGGCCTTCGCGCCGACCGTGAACAGTTACAAACGCCTCGTGCGCCAGGGCGCGATGGCCGGCTTCTCCTGGGCGCCGGTGTTCAATTCCTACGGCTCGAACAACCGCACCAATTCGGTGCGCGTGCCGTCCGGCGGCGGGCGCTGCGAGAGCCGCAACGCCGACGGCGCGGTCAACCCCTACCTCGCCGCCGCCCTGGTGCTCGCGGCAGGCCTGGAGGGGGTGCGCGAGCGGATCGATCCGGGCGCGCCCAACGAGGACAACCTCTACGCGCTGAGCGAGGCCGAGCGCCGGGATCGCGGCATCGCGTTCCTGCCCCAGACCCTGCAGGAGGCGGTCGATGCCTTCGCCGCCGATCCCCTGGTCGAAGCGACGCTGGGCGCGGGGCTTCGCGAGGAGTTCATCCGGACCAAGCGCGAGGAGTGGAACGCCTACCATCTCACGGTGAGCCCGTGGGAGATCGAGCGCTACAGCCACCTCTTCTAGGCGGAGGCGCCCATGACCAAAGTCATCGCCTTCGCGAAGTCTTCCGCCGAACCGGCGACCTACCGGCCGGCGCCGGAGCGCATCCTGGCCGGAGACCCTGTCCAGACCGCGACGCTCCATTTCACCAGCGCCGACGGGCGCTTCTCCGCCGGCACCTGGGCCGCCGAGCGGGGCACGTGGCGGGTCGTCTTCACCGAGAGCGAGTTCTGCCACCTGATTGAGGGGGTGATCGTCGTCACCGACGAGGCCGGCACGCAGACCACCTTCCGGGCCGGCGACGCCTTCGTCTCGCCCGCCGGCTTCACCGGCACCTGGGAGATCGTCGAGCCGGCCCGGAAGCTCTTCGCCTTCTACGAGGTGCCCGCGGACCCATGACCCCATCCCACCCCCAACCCTCATCCTGAGGTGCGGAGCCGGAGGCGAAGCCTCGAAGGAGGGCTCCAGGGATCGCGAGCGCACTGGAGCCCTCCTTCGAGGCCTCCGCTTCGCTCCGGCACCTCAGGATGAGGGGGATGGGTGAGACGAGGGATCATCGAAACAGAAATCTGGCCTGCCGGGACGACCCGGCCGCGACAGGGCGCTTCGACCGGGACGACCCGGCCCCATCGGAGACACGAGCATGTCGGACGACGCGAGCCAGATCGCCGAGAACCGCCGCCGCTACGAGGCGCTGAAGCGGGCGGGCCAGGGCCACGCCCCGCGCGCGCTGCCCGGCCCGAGTCCGCGCGGCGGCATACCCCTCGACGCCGGCGCGATCCTCCACCGCGAGACGGTTCCCGGCGGCTGGTACTGGACCACCGCTTTGAAAGCCGGGGAGGCGATCCGGCTCAGCCTCGATCACGGCCCGTCGAGCGTCGCCCTGGTGGCGTGGTCGGCAACCGACCCGAGCGAGCGGCTGAACTACGCCGACACCGTCAAGGTGCAGTGGACGGCCGCCCTGCGCAAAGGTCGGGTACTGTTCTCCGACATGGGCCGCGTGATGTTCTCGCTGGTCGAGGATTCCTGCGGCGCGCACGACGCGCTGGCCGGCGGCTCCAATGCCGCCTCGAACGCGGCGCGCTACACCGGTGGCCCCCACCGCAACACCCGCGACAACCTCGTGCTCGCCGCCCTGAAATGTGGGCTGGAGCGGCGCGACATCCCCGCCCTGGTCTCCTTCTTCGCCCCCGTCGTGGTCGGGCCGGAGGGGCGTCTCGGTTGGAACGAGGCCGGCCGTATGGCGGGCGACTTCGTCGATCTGCGCGCCGAGATAGACCTGATCGTCGGCATCTCGAACTGTCCCCACCCCCTCGATCCGGCGCCCGACTACGCGCCGCACCCGGTCGCCGTCACCCGCTTCCGGGCGCCGGCCCCGGCGGCGGACGACCTCTGCCGCACCGCCACGATCGAGGCCGTGCGCGGCTTCGAGAACAACGCCTTCGCCGGGCTCTGAAGGGGAGGACAGACGATGACCGATACCGTGACCACCCTCTTCGACCGGACCGTCCCCGCGCAGGCGCCGTTCTCCACCCTGGTGCGCGCCGGCCAGATCCTCCGCATCGAGGACACGCACGGCTGCCAAGCCGTCGACACCCTGTTCTACCGCGCCGACGACCTCACCGAGCGCTACTCTTCGCAGGACACCGTGCGCGCGCAGGGTGCGGCCTACGTCACCACCGGCACGCGGGTGATGTCGAACGAGGGCCGGGTGATGCTGGTCGTCACCGCCGATTCCTGCGGGCGCCACGACACCTCCGCCGGGGCCTGCTCCTGCGAGAGCAACACCGTCCGCTTCGGCCACGCCACCAAGTATCTCCACGCCTGCCGCGAGAATTTCGCTCTGGAAGTCGCGAAGTACGGCCTGTCGAAGCGCGACATCGTGCCGAACATCAACTTCTTCATGAACGTGCCGATCGAGCAGGGCGGCGGGCTCGCCATCGTCGACGGCGTCTCGTCGCCCGGCGACGCCGTCGAGCTGAGGGCCGAGATGGACGTGATCTGCGTGATCTCGAACTGCCCGCAGATCAACAATCCCTGCAACGGCTTCAACCCCACGCCGATCCGCGTGACGGTACGCGAGGGCTGACCCGAGATGTTCGCCAAGGTCCTGGTCGCCAATCGCGGCGAGATCGCCGCCCGCGTCGTGCGCACGCTCAAACGCATGAACATCGCCTCCGTCGCGGTCTATTCCGACGCCGACCGCTTCACCCCCGGCGTGCTCGCCGCCAACGAGGCCGTGCGCCTCGGCCCCGCGCCGGCCGCGCAGAGCTATCTCGACGTCGATGCCGTCATCGCCGCTTGCAAGGAAACAGGCGCCGAGGCCGTCCATCCCGGCTACGGTTTCCTGTCCGAGAATGTCGGCTTCGCCGAGCGGCTGGCGGCGGAGGGCATCCGCTTCATCGGCCCGCGCCCGGAGCACCTGCGCGCCTTCGGCCTCAAGCACACGGCCCGCGATCTCGCCAAAGCCAGCGGCGTCCCGCTCCTGCCCGGCACCGACCTGCTGCCGGATGTCGAGACGGCACTGAGCGCGGCCGATTCCATCGGCTACCCGGTGATGCTCAAGAGCACGGCGGGCGGCGGCGGCATCGGGATGCAGCTCTGCCATTCAGCCGAGGAGCTGGCCGAGCGCTTCGCCGCGGTGGAGCGGACGGCGCGGGCCAGCTTCGGCGATGCCCGCGTCTATCTGGAGCGCTTCGTGGCGCAAGCGCGCCATGTCGAGGTGCAGATCTTCGGCGACGGGCGTGGCCGCGTCGTGGCTTTGGGCGAGCGCGACTGCTCGCTCCAGCGCCGGAACCAGAAGGTGATCGAGGAGACCCCGGCCCCCGGCCTCTCCGACGCGACCCGCGCCCGGCTCCACGCCGCGGCGGTGGCGTTGGGCGAGAGCGTCGCCTACGCCTCGGCCGGAACGGTCGAGTTCATCTACGATCCGCAGCGCGAGGATTTCTCGTTCCTCGAAGTGAACACGCGGCTCCAAGTTGAGCATCCCGTGACCGAGGCGGTGTTCGGCATCGACCTCGTGGAATGGATGGTGCGCCAGGCCGCGGGCGAGGACCCGATCACGGCGGCCGGTCCGCTCGTGCCGAGGGGCGCGGCGATCGAGGCCCGGCTCTACGCGGAGATTCCGCACGCGAATTTCGCGCCGAGCGCCGGCTTGCTGACCGAAGTGCGCTTTCCCGAGAACGCCCGCATCGACGGCTGGATCGCCACCGGCACCGAGGTCACCCCGTTCTACGACCCGATGCTGGCCAAGATCATCGTCACCGGGGACGACCGCCCGGCGGCTTTGGCGGCGCTCCGGCAGGCGCTGGCCGACACCGCCGTCTCCGGCATCGAGACCAACCTCGATTACCTGCGCACCATCGCCGCCTCCGAGCTGCTGGCGAGCGGGCGGGTCGCGACCACGGCCCTGCGCGATCTCGCCTATGCTCCCAAAAGCATCGAGGTGCTGTTGCCGGGCGCCCAGTCGAGCCTTCAGGAACTGCCCGGCCGGCTCGGCCTGTGGGAGGTCGGCGTGCCGCCGAGCGGGCCGATGGACGCCCGCTCCTTCGCGCACGCCAACGCGCTGGTCGGCAACGGGCCGGACACCTGCGCCCTCGAACTCACGGTCTCAGGACCGACGCTGCGCTTCCACACCGATGCCGTGGTGGCGCTCGCGGGCGCCGCGATGCGGCTCACCCTCGACGGCGAGGCGCGTGCCCACGGCGCGGCGTTCCCGATAGAGGCGGGCCAGACGCTCGCCATCGGTGCGATCGTGGGGCCGGGCCAGCGCGCCTATCTGGCCCTGCGGGGCGGCCTCGCGGCGCCCGTGGTGCTCGGCTCGCGCGCGACCTTCGCGCTCGGCGCCTTCGGCGGCCACGCCACCGGCGTGCTGAAGGCCGGCGACGTGCTCCATCTCGGCGACGCGCCGGAGGTCATCGCCGCCCCGCCCGATCCCGCGCCGCTGACCCATACTTGGGAGATCGGCGTCGTCTACGGCCCGCACGGTGCGCCGGACTTCTTCCAGGAGGCCGACATCGCCGACCTGTTCTCGGCGTCCTACGAGGTCCACTTCAACTCGGCCCGCACCGGCGTGCGCCTGATCGGCCCGACGCCGCGCTGGGCGCGGGCCGACGGTGGCGAGGCGGGCCTGCACCCCTCGAACCTGCACGACAACGCCTACGCCGTCGGCGCCATCGACTTCACCGGCGACATGCCGATCTTGCTCGGCCCCGACGGCCCGAGTCTGGGCGGCTTCGTCTGCCCCGCGGTGATGGCCCGTGACGAACTCTGGAAGATGGGCCAGCTCCGGCCCGGCGACACGGTGCGCTTCCGGCCCCTGGCGCGGCCGGAGGATGAAGCACCGGCAGAAGCCCTCCCCCCTCTGCGGGGGAGGGTGCCCGCGGAGCGGGCGGGAGAGGGGAGCGACGGTGCCGGAGAGCCTGCTCTCCTCTCCCGACCCTCGCTGACGCGAGGGCCACCCTCCCCCGCAGAGGGGGGAGGGAAATACGGCTCCCCCATCCTCGCCCGCGACGAGACCGGACCGGTCCCCGTCGCCTATCGGCGACAGGGCGACGACAACCTGCTCGTCGAGTACGGCCCGATGGCCCTCGACATCGGCTTTCGGCTGCGCGTCCACCTCCTCGCCGAGGCGGTGCGCGCCGCCCGGCTCCCCGGTCTGACCGACCTGACGCCCGGCATCCGCTCGCTTCAGATCCACTACGACGGCACGGCGCTGCCGCGCTCCCGCCTCCTCGGGCTGCTGCGCGAGATCGAGGCCGGCCTGCCCGCCGCCGAGGATGTCAGCGTCCAGAGCCGCACCGTCCACCTGCCGCTGTCGTGGAACGACCCGCAGGCGGAGCTGGCCATGCGCAAGTACCAGGAACTGGTGCGCCCGAATGCACCCTGGTGTCCCTCGAACATCGAGTTCATCCGCCGCATCAACGGCCTGCCCGACGAGGCGGCGGTGCGGAACATCATCTTCGATGCGAGCTACCTCGTGATGGGGCTCGGCGACGTCTATCTCGGCGCGCCGGTCGCCACCCCCGTCGATCCGCGCCACCGCCTCGTGACCACCAAGTACAACCCGGCCCGCACATGGACGCCGGAGAACGCGGTCGGCATCGGCGGCGCATACCTATGCATCTACGGCATGGAGGGGCCGGGCGGGTACCAGCTCTTCGGCCGCACGATCCAGGTCTGGAACACGTGGCGGACCACCCGCGAATTCGCCCCCGGCCATCCCTGGCTGCTGCGGCCCTTCGACCGCATCCGCTTCTTTCCCGTCAGCCACGCCGAACTCACCGAGGCCCGCGCCGCCTTCCCGCACGGCGCCTATCCGATCCGGATCGAGCCCGGCACGTTCTCCTACGCCGAGCACCGGGCGATGCTCGCGGGCAACGCCGCCGAGATCGAGCAGGCGGGCGCGCGCCAGAGGGCGGCCTTCGCCGCCGAGCGCGAGCGCTGGCGGGCGGAAGGGCTCGACAGCTTCGTCGCCGACGAGGCCCTGGCGGCTGAGGCCGCCGCGATCCCGCCGGGCTGCGAGGGCGTGCCGACCACCGTGCCGGGCAACGTCTGGAAGCTTCTCGTCGGCGAGGGCGACACGGTCGCCGCCGGCCAGACGGTGGCGATCCTCGAATCGATGAAGATGGAGGTGGCGGTCACCGCCCCCGTCGGCGGCCGGGTCCGCGAGATTCGGGCCCAGCCCGGCCGCACCCTGCGCGGCGGCGACCTCGTCGCCATCGTCGAGACCTGAAGGCGGGACGGATCTTGCAAGGCCGCTTGGTCCGGGCAGCGCGAAACGCCCGGCACGATCCTCGCGCACCCCTCGCGCGCGCACTTATGGAGACGGCCGATGATGCAGCGGATCCACCGCGTCCTCACCTCGATCCTCGGCCTGATCGTGCAAGGCCTCCACGCCAAGGCGACCGGTCGGCTGCCGCAGGGCGGACGTGTCCGCGAGACGCCGCGATAGGCGGCCCGCGGGCCAGCCTCATCCGGTTGGGGCCATGAATGCCCTTTTCATGAATGCCCTTTTCATGAGCGCCCTTCCTCGCATTCCGGGACGCGTGCCGCCGGCACGCCGCCCTCTGAAGACTTGAGAGATCAGATGTCGGTTCCTGCCTTCCCGAGCCTGAGCGCGCTCCACACCGCCTACGCCGACGGGCTCTCGCCCGAGGCGGTGCTGGCGGAGACCTATTGCCGGATCGCCGCCGCCGACGATCCCGGCATCTTCCTCACGCTCGTGCCGGAAGAGGAAGCGCAGGCGGCTGCCCGCGCCCTCGGTCCCTTCGATCTCGAAAGGAAGCCGCTCTGGGGCGTGCCCTTCGCGGTGAAGGACAACGTCGACGTGGCGGGCCTGCCCACCACCGCAGCCTGCCCGGACTTCGCCTATACGCCGTCCGCGACCGCTTCGGCGGTCGAGCGGCTGCTCGCGGCCGGCGCCATCCTCGTGGGCAAGACCAATCTCGACCAATTCGCCACCGGTCTGGTGGGCCTGCGCACGCCCTATCCACCGCCGAAGAACGCCTTCGATCCGGCCATCGTGCCGGGCGGCTCCTCGTCCGGCTCGGCGGTGGCGGTGGCGCGCGGCCTCGTCGGCTTCGCGCTCGGCACCGACACGGCGGGGTCGGGGCGGGTGCCGGCCGGCCTGAACAACGTCGTGGGCCTCAAACCCTCTCTCGGCAGCGTCTCGATGCGCGGGGTGGTGCCGGCCTGCCGGACCCTCGACACCCTCTCCGTCTTCGCCGGCACCGTGACGGAGGCCGACCAGGTCTACCGGATCATGGCCGGCTACGATGCCGGCGATCCTTACGCGCGGGACCTGCCCGTCGCCCCCCGCTCCGGAGGCCTGCCGCCCGGCCTGCGTGTCGGTGTGCCGGATGCCGCGAGCCGGATCTTCGGCGGTGATGCGCGCTCCGAGGCTGCCTACACCGCATCTCTTTCCGATCTCGCGGCGCTTCTCGGCGGCCCCGGCGTGACGGTCGATCTCGCGCCCCACTTCGCCGTTGCGCGGCTGCTCTATACCGGTCCCTGGGTCGCCGAGCGCTATCAGGCAATCCGACGCTTCATCGAGGCCTCCCCCCAGGCCCTGCACCCGACGACCCGGGCCATCATCGGCTCGGCCGCGTCCCACTCCGCCGCCGACGCCTTCGCCGGCCTCTACCGCCTCGCCGAACTGCGCCGTGCGACCGAGGAGGTCTGGCGCAGGATCGACGTTCTCGTGGTGCCGACCTTTCCGCGGCCGCGCAGCGTGGCCGATCTCGAGGCGGACCCGATCGGTCCGAACAGCGAGTTCGGCACCTACACCAATTTCGTGAACCTGCTCGATCTCTGCGCCCTCACGGTCCCGGGTCCCTTGCGTAGCGACGGCTTTCCATCGAGCGTCACGCTTCTGGCACCGCGCGGCGCCGATGGGCTGATTGCCGAACTCGGCGCCCGCCTTCACGCCGCCGCCGGCGGCACCCTCGGGGCGAGCGGCGTGCCCGTGCCGGCTGAAACCGAGCGACGCCCGGATCGCGCGCAGAGCGGCGAGCTCGAGATTGCGGTGATCGGCGCTCATCTCTCCGGCCTTGCGCTGAACAGTGAGCTGACAGCGCGCGGCGCCCGCTTCCTCCGGGCCGTTGCGACCCAACCGGTTTACCGACTTCACGTCCTCCCCGGGGGTCCGCCGGCCCGGCCCGGCCTGATCCGCGTCGCGCCCGGCTCCGGCGGCGCCGTCGAGACCGAGGTCTGGGCACTGCCTTCGACCGCCTTCGGCAGCTTCATCGCGGGCGTGCCCTCTCCGCTCTCGATCGGCACGCTGGCGCTCTCGGATGGCACGACTCCGAAGGGCTTCCTGGTGGAAGCTGCGGGCCTCGTCGGCGCGCGGGACATCACGGAATACGGGGGATGGCGCCGTTACGTGAGCGATCCGTCGTAGGACTCGGCGGGCTCACGACCGTTTGGATGAGCGCGGCGCAAGAGGGCAAGGGATACAGGCCCCCTCCCCTCTCGTAGGGCGTGTCGGCCGAGCCGGCTCGGCGGCCACTTCGTCCCTTGGGTTTGGCTCCGCACGGGCCCGGGGTGGCGCGGCGTGTTTTTGTGCGGTTTGGGGCGTGGCCTTGACGCAGGAAAGCCCGCGCGGCGGGTGCCGTGCGGGCGGGTGTGTGCGGTCTGGTCCGCGTCGGGTTGTGTGCGTGTGGGTGTGAGTTTGGTTGCGGGGGCTGGATTTGAACCAGCGACCT
>NZ_JBMVEP010000027.1:0-18103 GCF_049543375.1 Methylobacterium sp. NPDC097929
AGCAGCATGCGCGCATGGCCCAGCGTGCGCGCCGCGGCTTTGCCCCGCGAAATCAGGCGATCCAGTTCAGTCCGCTCCTCAGCCGTCAGCGTCACTCGGTAGCGCTTGTGCATGCCGCCCTCCTGACTTCAAGAGACAGGAGACTCGCGCCAACAAGCCCACACCGCAAGCGGGACAGAGCACTAGTCGATCGCCTCGGCCTTCCCACCGTTCCGTCATCGCGAGGCGGAGCCGAAGCGACCCGGAGCGTGACCCATCCGGACAGTGCGGAGCCCTGGATGGCCACGGCTTCGCCTCGCCATGACGCGGGACAGAGACCGAGGCGATCAATCGGAAATCGCATCAGACGGTGCGCGGCGGGAAGGAACTCGCTCGGCCCGGCGGGTGCCAGGCCGAGGGCTGGTCCTCCGCGCCGGTGCCGAGGGGACATTGCACCATCACGCTGTCGCTCCAGCGGCCGTACTTGTAGCCGATGGCCGGCAGGGTGCCGACGCGGACGAAGCCGCAGGCCTCGTGCAGGCGCAAGGACGCCTCGTTGCTGGCGTCGATATAGCCGATCATCTGCCGGTAGCCGCCCGCCGCGCAGGCCTCGATCAGCGCCGGCAACAGGCGCCGCCCGATGCCCGCGTGCAGGTGGTCGGGATGCACGTAGATCGAGTGCTTGAGCGTGTAGCGGTAGGCCGGGCGCTTGCGGAAGGGCACGGCGTAGGCGTAGCCGGCGATCTGCCCAGCCCGCTCGGCCACGAGATGGGGAAGGCGCTTGCTGCGCATGTTCTTGCGCCGCCGCTTGAGTTCGTCGGGCAGCAGGCGCTCCTCCTCGAAGTCGCCCGTGTCGCCCACGCCCCGGCGGATATGGCGCTCGTAGATCGCAATCATCGCCGGCACGTCGGCGTCCGACGAGGGCCGGATCACCACCTCCGCACCCGGCGCGGCGTTCGGGAGCCGGGTCGCCGCGCCCGAAGCCATCAGGCGCCCTCGCGCACGACGTAGGTGTGGAAGCGGATGCGCCCGTCCGGATCGGTCTCGCGGTAGACGCCCTGGATTTCCGCTTCGAAGCCGGGGAACAGGTTGGCCGCCGCCTCGAACATCTTGAAGTAGTCGAGCATGGGCTTGGCCCGCTCATCCAGACGCTCGCCGGGCAGAACCGTGCCGATGCCGGGGGGATAGACCAGCATCAGGGTGGTGGCGATGCGCCCTTCGGCCTGCGCGATCGGCACGTAATCGACCCGGTTGCGCGTCAGCATCTGCGCGGCGGCTTTCGGCGGCATCACCATCTCCGGCAGGTGCTCGGGCATGAACTGCTTGCGCTGGAGCGCCGAGGTGCCCGATTCGCGGTGGAAGGCGTGGTAGTCGGCGCACAGATCGCGCAGGCCCACGCCGCGGTAGCGCTTGGGCCGGCGGGCGACGAATTCCGGCATGGCCTCTTCGAGCGGCACGTTGTCGTCGTGCAGGCGCTTGAAGGCGACGAGGCCGGAGATCAGCGTGCCGGCCTTGGACGATTCGACGCCCGGCGTCAGCAGGAAGAGCAGCGAGTTGAGATCGTTCTTCTCCGGCACGATCCGGTTCTCGCGCAGGTATTGCGCGACGATCGGCGCCGGCACGCCGTGCTCGGTATAGGCGCCGGTCTTGCGGTCGAAGCCGGGGGTGAGCACCGTGAGCTTGTTGGGGTCGGTGATGGCAAAGCCCGGCGCGACATGGGTGAAGCCGTGCCAGGAGGCGCCCGGCGTCAGCTCCCAGTAGCGGGCATCGGCGGCCAGAGCGTCGGTCGGCACCGCCTCCCACGGGATTTCCGTGCCTTCGGGCCCCTTCACCACGTCGGGCACGAAGGGGTCGAAGAACCAGCGCCGCTTCGGGTCGGCCTCGCGCTCCTCGAATTCCTTGCGGATGGCGCGGGCTTTTTTCCGCCACTCGATGCCGAGCCGGATCGTGTCGTCCCACAGCACGACGCCCGAGCGGCCCTTCATCATCTGCGCGCCGACATCGAGCGAGGCGAACAGGGGATAGAACGGCGAGGTCGAGGCGTGGACGAGGAAGCTCTCGTTCAGGCGCTTGTGCTCCACGCGCCGGGTCTGGCCGCGGATATGCCCGTCGCGGGTGTGGATCTGCGAGGCCTGGGAGAAGCTCGCCAGCTGCTTGTGGGTCGATTGCGTGGCGATGATGCCCGGCGAGGTCTCGTCGAGTCCGGTCAGGCCCATGGCGAAGCGGCGCTGGTAGAGCGGGTGGAACTTCATGAAGCCCGCCCAGGCCTCGTCGAACAGGATGTAGTCGCACAGGTGGCCGATCCGCTCGACGAGTTCCTGCGCGTCGTAAATCGTGCCGTCATAGGTGCATTGCTCGATCACGGCGCAGCGGAACGGGCGCTCCTTGCGCCACGCCTCCCGGTCCTTCACCAGCGGGTTGTCGCGGATTTTTTCGCGAATCCGCTGTTCGTCCAGGGCCTCGTGGTAAATCGGCCCGATCAAGCCGTAGGCGTTGCGGTCCGTCTCCAGGAAGATCGGGATGCCGCCGGCGAGCAGCAGCGCGCCGTGATGGGCGGCCTTGTGGTTGTTGCGGTCGAACAGGACGAGGTCGTCCTCGGCCACCAGCGAGCCCAGCACGACCTTGTTCGAGGCCGAGGTGCCGTTGAGGACGAAGTAGGTCTTCTCCGCCCCGAAGATCTTGGCGGCTTCCTTCTGCGCCTTCAGGGCCGGCCCTTCGTGGGTCAGCAGGTCGCCCAGATCGAGCACCGAGTTGTCGAGGTCGTCGCGGAAGATCGCTTCGCCCAGATGCTCCACGAAGATGCGGCCGATCGGCGAGCGGTTGTAGAAGATGCCGCCGTTATGGCCGGGGCAGGTCCAGAGCTGGTTGCCCTCCTCGGCGTAATCGACCAGCGCGCCGAAGAACGGCGTCTTCAGCGTGTCGGCGTACTGCGTCACCCGGGAGACGAGACCGCGAGCGATGAACTCGGGCGTTTCTTCGGCCAGGAAGATGTAGCCGTCGATGAAGTCGAGCAGCTCGACGGGGATATCCTCCAGCCGCTTGCGGCGGACCATGATGACGATCGGCATCTCCAGGCCGCGCCGGCGCATCATGTCGATGAGGGCTGCGGCCTTGCCCTCGAGACCGCGCTTGCCCCAGTCGACCACGAGGCAGCCGACGGCCGAGTCGGTCTGCACGGCGATCGAGGCATCCTCGACGCGCCGCGCCCGCACCACCTCGAAGCCGCGCTTCTCGACCGCCGCGACGATCTGATCGACCCGCGCGCCCTCCAGATCGTCCGGATCGAAGGCGGGCGTGCACATCAGCACGGTGAAGCGGCGGTGGAAGTCCATGGAGCGCGGCTCTCCTGACGAACGGAAGCCCTGCCTTTCCGACCCATCCGCGACGATTCGATGACAGGCGACGTCGCGATCGCCTCACCGCAGCGTGAGGGGGAAGCTCAACTCGGTGAAACCTTCGAGCGTCAGCAGCCCGGCGGGCGGCGGCGGAAAAGGTGCGGCCGCCTGGACGGCGCGTGTCGCGCGCTCGCCCAGGGGCGCCGGGCCCTCCTCGATCTCGACGCGGTCGAGCGTACCGTCGGAGGCGATGCGCATCCGCAGCGTCACCTGGCCGCCGCGGCCCGGCGCCGCGGCCCGGTCGGCCATGCCGATGCGGCTGACCACGCCGGCCACCCAGGCCCGCGCCTTCGCATCGACCCGCGGCGCGGCATGGCCCATCCCGGGCGAGACGGCCAGCAGCAGGGCCGAGACGAGGACAGACCGAAGGAGACACGCGACCAAGACAAAAGACTCCGCAACGAAAAAGGGCGCCCTATGGCGCCCCCGGGACCGTGTGACCGTCAGCCGATCACATCGTGCCGTCACATCCTGTTCTTCTTGGACTTCATCTTCTTCGACTTCATCTGACCGCCGGAACCGGACATCTTGTTCATGCTGCCCTCGGGCTTCACGCCGGTGGCGTTCGAACCGGTCATCTGCGTGGTGTTTCCGCTCTGAGCCACGGCGGCCGTGCTCAGGGCAGCGGCGCCGACGAGAAGGGCGGCCGCGAGGCCGATCGCCTGTTTCATGAACGTCTCCCGAATCTTATTGGACTTGACCGGGACATCAACCGTCGGCTGCGAGGGCGGTTCCTCTCGCGCGTGCACCCTTCATCGATGCGGCGCAGCAACCGTCGCGGCATCTCAGGCGCCGATCGACGCGCCCCGGCGCAGGTGCTCGTCGAGGCGCGGCATGATCTCGACGAAGTTGCAGGGGCGGTGGCGGTAGTCGAGCTGGCTCACGAGGATGCCGTCCCAGGCGTCCCGGCAGGCGCCGGGCGAGCCCGGCAGCACGAAGATGTAGGTCGCCGCCGCGACGCCGGCGGTGGCCCGCGACTGCAGCGTCGAGGTGCCGATCTTGTCGTAGGAGATGCGGTGGAACACCGCCGAGAAGCCGTCCATGCGCTTCTCGAACAGCGGCTCGATCGCCTCCGGCGTCACGTCGCGCCCGGTGAAGCCGGTGCCGCCGGTGGTGATGATCACGTCGATGGCGGGATCATGAATCCAGCCCTCGATCTTCTCGCGGATGGACACGACCTCGTCCGGCACGATGTCCCGGTCGGCGAGCCGGTGGCCGGCCTCCGTGATCCGCGCAGCCAGGGTGTCGCCGGACCGGTCGTCGGCGAGGGTGCGCGTGTCGGAGACCGTCAGCACGGCGATGGCGAGGGGAATGAAGGCGCGGTTCGAGGCTGTCTCGGCCATGGTCGTCTCCGCAGGCGGGTGTCGGACGTTCGTTCCATCCCATAGGGCGCGCCGCCCATCTTGTCCCATCGCCGCTGCAGCGTCGATGTCGCCCCTGCACGGCGGCGCTGCCGCCGCTCGCGTTTACGCTCCTCCCCGCCCCATGCTAGGCGCCGCATCAGCAACAGACGCGTCCCCGAGTCGAGGCGAGAAACAGATGATCCCCCGCTACTCCCGTCCCGAGATGGCCGCGATCTGGTCGCCGGAGAGCCGGTTCCGGATCTGGTTCGAGATCGAGGCCCACGCCACCACGGCCCTGGCCAGCATCGGCGTCGTGCCGAAGGAGGCCGCCGACACGGTCTGGGAGAAGGGCCGCGACGCGAGCTTCGATGTCGCCCGCATCGACGCGATCGAGGCGGTGACGAAGCACGACGTGATCGCCTTCCTCACGCATCTGGCCGAGATCGTCGGGCCGGAGGCGCGCTTCGTCCACCAGGGCATGACCTCGTCCGACGTGCTCGACACCTGCCTCAACGTGCAGCTCACCAAGGCCGCCGACATCCTGATCAAGGATCTCGACGCGCTACTGGCCGCCCTGAAGCGGCGCGCCTTCGAGCACAAGCTCACCCCCACCATCGGCCGCTCGCACGGCATCCACGCCGAGCCCGTCACCTTCGGCCTCAAGCTCGCTCAGGCCTATGCCGAGTTCGCCCGAGCGAAGGACCGGCTCATCGCCGCCCGGAAAGAGGTCGCGACCTGCGCGATCTCGGGCGCGGTCGGCACCTTCGCCAACATCGACCCGCGGGTGGAGGAGTACGTCGCCGAACAGATGGGCTTGGCGCCGGAGCCGGTCTCGACCCAGGTGATCCCGCGCGACCGCCACGCCATGTTCTTCGCCGTGCTCGGCGTGATCGCCAGCTCGATGGAGCGGCTGGCGATCGAGGTCCGCCACCTGCAGCGCACGGAAGTGCTGGAAGCCGAAGAATTTTTCTCCGAGGGGCAGAAGGGCTCCTCGGCGATGCCGCACAAGCGCAATCCCGTCCTCACCGAGAACATCACGGGCTTGGCGCGCATGGTGCGCGGCTACGTGACCCCGGCGCTGGAGAACGTCGCGCTCTGGCACGAGCGGGACATCTCGCACTCCTCGGTCGAGCGGATGATCGGCCCGGACGCCACCGTGACCCTCGACTTCGCGCTCGCCCGGATGACCGGCGTGATCGACAAGCTGCTGGTCTACCCCGAGCAGATGCAGAAGAACCTCGACCGGCTCGGCGGCCTCGTCCACTCGCAGCGCGTGCTGCTGGCGCTGACCCAGGGCGGCCTCTCGCGGGAGGATTCCTACCGGCTGGTCCAGCGCAACGCGATGCCGGTCTGGCGCGGCGAGGGCGACTTCCTCACCCTGCTCAAGGCCGACCCGGAGGTGACCGCCGTGCTCAAGCCCGAGCAGATCGAGGAGTGCTTCGACCTCGGCTACCACCTCAAGCACGTCGACACGATCTTCACCCGCGTGTTCGGGGAAGCCTGACGCGGCTTCCAGCACGGAACCTGCTTCGCGCCGTCCAGCCGATCGACCACGAGCCAGCCGATGACCCGAACCGCCTACCTCAACGGCGCCTTCCTGCCCCTGGACGAGGCGCGCCTGCCGGTGATGGACCGCGGCTTCCTGTTCGCCGATGGGATCTACGAGGTGGCGGCCGTGCTGCACGGCCGCCTCGTGGACAATGCCGCGCATCTGGCCCGGCTCGACCGCTCGCTCTCCGAAATCGGCATCCGCAATCCTCACTCCGCCGAGGAATGGGAGCGGCTGGAGACGGAACTCGTGGCAAGGAACGGCGTGCGCGAGGGCCTCGTCTACATCCAGGTGACGCGCGGCGCGGCCGAGCGCGACTTCTCCTTCCCCAAGGGAGACGTGGCGCCGACCGTGGTGATGTTCACCCAGGAAAAGGCGATCGTGAACAACCCGTTGGCCGAGTCCGGCGCGCGGGCCATCACCGTGCCGGACCTGCGCTGGAAGCGGCGGGACATCAAGTCGATCGCCCTGCTCGCCCAGGTCCTGGCCAAGCAGCAGGCGTCGGAGGCCGGGGTGGCGGAAGCCTTCATGGTCGAGGACGGCGTCGTGACCGAGGGTTCGTCCTCCACCGTCTTCATCGTGACGCAGGCCGGTGCGCTGGTGACGCGCCCGCTCTCCAACGCGATCCTGCCCGGCATCACCCGCAAGGCGGTGGTGGCGCTGGCCCAGGGGACCGGCCGCCCCTTCGAGGAGCGGCTGATCAACGTGCGCGAATTGAGCGAGGCGGCAGAGGCCTTCTACACCTCGGCCTCGGCCTTCGTGATGCCGGTGGTCGAGATCGACGGCAAGGCCCTCGGGGACGGGCGGCCCGGCCCGGTCGCGCGGCGGTTGCGCGAACTCTACTTCGCCTTCGCCGAGGGCGCCGGCCCGTAACCGGCCCGGAGCCTGCCAGGAACGGGTTGGGGCGCGCCCCCGTTGGTCCTCGAAACCGTTTCGAGGACAGCATGACCTTGAGGAAGAACACCCTTCGCGCCGCCGCGCTGCTCGCCGGCCTGATGACCACGGCGGCCCTGGCGCAGGACCCGTCCGTGCCGCAGCGCGGGCAGGACCGGGACCCAAAGCTGCCGAGCCCGCAGGAGCAGGTGCCGGAGAAGGTCCGGCCGGAGAGCGACACCACCGGCAGCACGCTGAGCGAGAAGCTGGAGAAGTCGGACGGCGTGATCAAGCCGCCTGCGGGCGTCGATTCCGAGATCCGGACGATCGCGCCGGAGCCGATGCCGAACTCGACGCCGGTCATCAAACCGCCGGGCAACGCCAAGTAGACCGGACAGGCACGCCACCCGCGCCACTTTCTCGTTGACGCGGGCTGCGCTCCCCAATGCAGGTCTGCCCGTCGCTTGACCTGCCTGCCCAGATCGCCGAAGACGCGCCCGTATGCCCGATCCCCGACCCGATGGCCGGGGTTTTCGCGCGTGGCGCAACCGCTTGGCGCCCGCGCCAGCGAGTTCGAGACAGGTCAGACGCGCATGGCGAACGTCGTCGTCGTAGGCGCCCAGTGGGGCGACGAGGGCAAGGGCAAGATCGTCGACTGGCTCTCGGAGCAGGCCGACGTCGTCGTCCGCTTCCAGGGCGGTCACAATGCCGGCCACACGCTGGTGGTCGGCAACGCGGTCTACAAGCTCTCCCTGCTGCCCTCGGGCGTGGTCCGCCCGAACACGCTCGGCGTGATCGGCAACGGCGTGGTGCTCGACCCCTACGCGCTGGCCTCCGAGATCGACCGCCTCGCCGGCCAGGGCGTGACGGTGACGCGCGACAACCTTCGCGTGGCTGACAACGCCACCCTGATCCTCTCGCTGCACCGCGAACTCGACGCCCTGCGCGAGGACGGGGCACCCGGCACCAAGATCGGCACGACCAAGCGCGGCATCGGCCCGGCCTACGAGGACAAGGTCGGTCGCCGCGCGATCCGCCTGATGGATCTGGCCGAGCCCGAGACCCTGCCACCGAAGATCGAGCGGCTGCTCGCCCACCACAACGCTCTGCGCCGCGGCTTCGCCCTCGAGGAAATCTCCGAGCAGACGATCCTCGACGAGCTGACGAGGATCGCCGAGCGGGTGCTGCCCTATCAGGACACCGTCTGGCGCTTGCTGGACGAGGCGCGCCGGGGCGGCAAGCGCATCCTGTTCGAGGGCGCGCAGGGCGCGCTGCTCGACGTCGATCACGGCACCTACCCCTTCGTGACCTCCTCCAACACGGTGGCGGGACAGGCGGCGACCGGCTCGGGCCTGGGGCCGCGGGCCATCGGCTACGTGCTCGGCATCGCTAAGGCCTACACCACCCGCGTCGGCGAGGGCCCGTTCCCGACCGAGCTGCACGACGAGATCGGCCAGCGCATCGGCGAGCGCGGCCACGAATTCGGCACCGTCACCGGCCGCAAGCGCCGCTGCGGCTGGTTCGATGCCTGCCTCGTGCGCCAGACCGTGCAGACCTCCGGCATCGACGGCATCGCCCTGACCAAGCTCGACGTGCTCGACGGCTTCGAGGAGATCCGGGTCTGCACCGCCTATGATGTCGACGGGCAGCGCTTCGACCATCTCCCCGCGAGCCAGGCGGCGCAGCAGCGCGCCGTGCCGGTCTACGAGACGATCCCCGGCTGGAGCGGCACCACGGCGGGCGCCCGCTCCTGGGCCGACCTGCCGGCGCAGGCGATCAAGTACGTGCGCCGGATCGAGGAGCTGATCGGGGCGCCGGTGGCGCTGCTCTCCACCTCTCCGGAGCGCGACGACACCATCCTCATGCACAACCCCTTCGAGGATTGAGCGTCCGGAACGGCGGGTAGGGACAGGCAGATCCGGGCACGATGGCCGACTATTATCCGTTGCTGGCACGCGCGCTCGACGCCCTGCCCGACCGATCTCCCGCCCTGCGCCGGGCGGTGTACGAGCGTGCGCGCAGCGCCCTGATCGCGCAGCTGCGCTCCCTCGACCCGCCCGTGCCCGAGGCGGATATCGACCTGGAGCGCCAAGCCCTCGATACGGCGATCGCCCGGCTCGAGGTCGAGTACGGCGAGCCGCCCGCCGTGGCGGAGGCTCCCAAGGAGCCGCCCAGGGAGGCAGCCCCTCCCCCGCCCTTCGCAGCGCCCCCCGAGCCGCCCGCCCCGGAACCGCTCTCGCCCGATCCTCTGCCGCCGAGCCTGCCCGAGCCGGAGCCGCCGCAGGAGCCGGGCGAGCCGCTCTCTCTGCCCGCCGCCTCCGTCCCGGCCGGCATCCTGCCGGAATCCGCGCCGGCGGAGCCGAAGCCGCCGGCCGAGACGGTGCCCTTCATGGCCCCGCCCCGGCGCTCGCGGCCGGACGAGGCCGTCAAGCCCGAGCCGATCCCGGAGGCGCCGGACGGGTTCATTCCCGCCGCGCCCGCATCGGAGGCCGAGGCTGCCGATCCCGCGGCCCCGGAGACCAACGGTTCCGCCGAGGCCGGCAACGGGCGCCAGCGTCCCCGCATCGATGTGGTGGCGCCTCCTGAGAACCGCTCACGCCTCCTGCGCAATCTCTTCGTCGGCGGCGTGCTGGCGGCGGTGATCGCGCTGATCGCCGTGGCGGCTTTCTTCCTGCGCGACCGGCCCTCCGATCTCGCGCAGAACGCGGCCGAGCAGGAGAGGCCGGTCGAGCAACCGGACGCGAAATTCGCGGACCGGGTCGGGGGCGAGCGCGGCGAGCCCGAGGCGCGCCCGAAGCCGCCCGTGCAGGGCAGCGCCCCGGCGCAGCCGGACGTGACCGTCGCGCAGCGGGCGATCCTCTACGAGGAGAATACCGGCGACAACCGCGCCCAGCCGAGTTCGTCGAACGGCCACGCCGTTTGGCGGCTGGAGGCCGTGAACGGCGCCCAGGGCGAGCCCTTGCAGACGGCCCTGCGCGTGACCGTCGACTTCCCGGAAGCGGGGCTCTCGCTGGTGATGACCATGCGCAAGAACCTCGACGCGACGCTTCCGGCCTCGCACACGATCGAACTCGCCTTCAGCAACACCGGCGAGGCGGGGGCCAAGCGTGCGGTGCAGAATATCGGGCTGCTCCAGCTCAAGGACGAGGAGGCTGCCCGCGGCTCGCCCGTCTCGGGCCTGCCGGTGCGCGTGCGCGAGAACCTGTTCCTGATCGGCCTCTCCTCGCTCAAGAGCGACGTGGACCGGAATTCCGAGTTGCTGCTGCACCGGAACTGGCTCGATCTAGCCCTGACCTACAGCTCCGGCCAGCGCGCGGTGATCACCTTCGAGAAGGGCAATGCCGGCGCCCAGGCGGTGCAGAACGCCTTCGCGCAGTGGCAGAACTAGACCATCGTGCCGGATACCGTATCCGGCACGATGGTCTAGCCTCTTGTTTCGCATCGACTTTTTTCCGAAAGCCGGCGGCCACCTTTCGGGACGATACTTGAGACGCGCGCCTCGCCGGGATCATCTCTTCCCGGCACTGACGCGCGCTTCGCGGCGGTGATCGGGAAACGCGCTCCGATCCGAGCGCCGCGACCCTGACGCCTGACAAAGCGCCGCGTTTGGGTCGGCGGCGCCGCTTGCGCATTCTTCCCTGGGTTGCAGAATCGTGCCACGCTGCGGTGCATCACGGCATCATGCCCAGGCCGACGGTCGTCGCCCGCCTCGATGCCGAGGGAGACGACAGCCATGCCCCTGCTTGCCGGTGAGACCCTTGCCAAACTCGGGGAGGTCCAGCGCGAACGGGCGCGGGTGCTTCCCAAGAAGCTCGCCGACAACCCGCTGCGCACCCTCGCCCTCAACGCCTATCAGGGCCGCAACGCGGCGCTCGACGTGCTCTTCTACGATGTGGCCGGCGTCACGCAGGAAGAGACTCGCGCCCTGGCCGCCTCGATCGTCCGCGAAGGCGACATCCTGCTCGTGCCGCCCACGGGTGCGGGTGCGCTGTCGGTCTTCCGCAGCGTGGACGCGTTCCTCGAACAGGGGCCTGCAACCGCGGCCCTGGCGGTGGCCGGCGTCGGCAGTTCATCCCTCGGCGCGGCGGCCTTCGCCCGCAACGTCGCCGACGCCCTCGGCAAGCCTGTGGCGGCGGTCGTCTCCGGATACGGCCTCGCCGACGTGCTGACGGAGGCCCTGGGCGGGTTCTTCTTCTTCGGGGGCCTCAACAGCCTCCGGCACGTCTTCGAATCCCTCGACACGGCCTCGCAGGCCCTGTCGCGCTCCTTCCTGCGCTCGCAGGCGAGTCTGGAGCGCAGCGAGGCGCTGCACTGGGTGCGGACCAGCGAGGATACCCGCACCGTGCTGGCACTCCTGAAGGACGAGCGCTTCGCGCCCGACCTCCTGATCGGGCATTCCAAGGGCAACCTCGTGATTTCCGAGGCGCTCTACGCCCTCGTCTCGGAGACCGGCGAGCGGGCCGCTGCCCTCGCCGCGGCGAGCCGCATCGTCACCGTCAGCGCCAAGATCGGCATGCCGGAACCCTTCTACGACGTGTTCGACATCATGGGGCAGTACGACCTGTTCGGGCTCTTCAACTCCCGGCTCGACCTGGAGACCGATTACGTCGTGCCGCATGCCTGGCACAGCACCAATCCCGAATTCGCCTGGCCGGGCCTCGGCACGGGCATCCCGGTGACGCCGACCCTGAAGACCGTCCTGGCGATGCCGAAGCCGGCGGGCCGTTCCGAGGCGCCCGCTCTTCACGGCCCCGCCGCGGCGGTCCTGGACCTGCCGCAGCGGTTCACCGCGGCCCTGCACCGCCCCGCCACATCCCCTTCCCCGCTCCTCGTCTGATTTCCTCTCCGGTCCATCGCCTCGGCCTTCGCCTCTCTCCGTCATCGCGAGGCGGAGCCGACGCGACGCGGAGCGCGACCTGTCCGGAAGGTACGGAGCCCTGGATTGCTTTCGCTGAGCCTCGCAAGGACGAGGGAAGAGACCAAGCGATCAATCCGAGATCGTCTGAGACGGACGATCCTCGCAGAAGCGGACGACCATTCGCCACGAAAAAGGCCGCCGGCGCGATCGAATCGCGCCGGCGGCCTGACCGCTTCGTTTCGAGAGCGACGCTCTGTCTAAGAAATCCGCGCTTCGGTTCGGGGCAGCTCGCGGGTGGCGAGGTTGCGCTTGACCGCCTCCTGAACCTTCTCGAAGGCGCGCACCTCGATCTGGCGCACGCGCTCGCGGGAGACGCCGAACTCGCCGGAGAGATCCTCCAGGGTGATCGGATCGTCGGCCAGCCGCCGCGCCTCGAAGATGCGCCGCTCGCGCGGGTTCAGCACGCCGAGCGCGTCGCGCAGGGCCGAGAGGCGGTTGCGCCCCTCCTCCTCGCCGGCAAGCACGGTCTCCTGGCTCGGGCTGTTGTCCACCAGCCAATCCTGCCACTCGCCCTCGCCCTCCTCGCGCAAGGGCGCGTTGAGCGAGGTGTCGCCGGAGAGGCGGCGGTTCATGTCCACCACGTCCTGCTCGGGCACGCCGAGCGAGGTGGCGATCTGCTTGACCTGATCGGGACGCAGGTCGCCCTCGTCGAGAGCCGAGATGCGGCCCTTGGCCTTGCGCAGGTTGAAGAACAGCTTCTTCTGGTTGGCGGTGGTGCCCATCTTCACGAGGGACCACGAGCGCAGGATGTATTCCTGGATCGCCGCCTTGATCCACCACATCGCGTAGGTGGCCAGCCGGAAGCCCTTGTCCGGATCGAAGCGCTTGACCGCCTGCATCAGGCCGACATTGCCCTCCGACACCACCTCGCTGATCGGCAGGCCGTAGCCGCGATAGCCCATGGCGATCTTGGCCACGAGGCGCAGGTGAGAGGTCACGAGACGGTGGGCCGCCTCGCGGTCCCCCTCGTCACGCCAGCTCTTGGCAAGGGTGAATTCCTCCGCCGGTTCCAGCATCGGGAACTTGCGGATCTCATCGAGGTAGCGCGAAAGGCCTCCCTCATTGGCGAGCACGGGCAGAGCGCCGGCCATGTGCACCTCCTTCAACAGCCCCCCTGTCGGGCGGGCCCCAAGCGAAAGGCCGCTCTCTTGAGCCGGCCATGCCGCTTCCCATCTGTATAAGGGAATTCGTAATGCCCGGTAGCGGCCAAACGCTGTTCACGCGGGGTCTCAACGCACGAACCGGAGTCCGGGTTTAACCTCTCACGGGTGCGCAGGGGTCGCAGTGCCGAAACGCACCTTGTTGCCTGTCCTCACGACAGGGCGGCGAGCAGATCGGCAAAATCCTGCGGCAATGCGCTCTCGAAGCGCAGTCGCTCGCCCGTGCGGGGATGGAGGAAGCCGAGTTCGACCGCGTGCAAAGCCTGACGGCCGAGCCGGTCGAGGGCGGCACGGGCGGGTTCGGCGAGCAGGGCCGCCTTGGTCTTGAAGGCGCCGCCATAGGTCCGGTCCCCCAGGAGCGGGTGGCCGCGGTGGCTCAGATGTACCCGGATCTGGTGAGTGCGCCCCGTCTCCAGCTGGCAGCGGACCAAGGCCGTGACGCCCGCCGCGTCGGGCGAGGACTCGACGCGGTAATGGGTGATCGCCTCTCGCCCCTCGCCCTCGCGCACCACGGCGATCTTCTCGCGGTTGTGCCGCGAGCGGGCGAGGCTGGCCCGGATGGTGCCGCCGCGCGGCTCCGGCACGCCCCAGACCAGGGCGAGATAGGCCCGCTCCAGGGCGCCGCTGCGGCCGTGGTCGGCGAACTGGGCCGAGAGGCCCTGATGCGCGAGATCGTTCTTGGCCACCACCAACAGACCGCTCGTGTCCTTGTCGAGCCGGTGGACGATGCCGGGCCGGCACACGCCGCCGATTCCGGACAGACTGGCGCCGCAATGGGCGATCAGCCGGTTCACGAGCGTCCCGTCCTCGTGCCCGGCCGCCGGATGCACGACGAGCCCGGCCGGCTTGTCGATGACGATGAGATCCTCGTCCTCGTGCACCACGGTGAGCGGCAGCGCCTCGCCCCGGGGTTCGGCGGGCAGCGGCGCGGGCAGGCTGAGGTCGAGCCGGCTGCCTGCGGCGACCTTGCGCGCGGGATCGCGCACCACCGCCCCGTCGCAGCGCACGAGCCCGTCGCGCACCAGTGCCTGGAGCCGGGCGCGGGACAGATCGTCGAAGCTGCGCGCCAGCGCGCGGTCGAGCCGCTCGCGCAGGGCGGCCTCGTCGAGCACGACGCTGCGCTCCTCGTTCGCGCCGGACGGCGTGGGAAGCGGCGCGGAAGGCAACTCGGGAAGCACCTTGGGGGACACGATGGGAATTCTCGTCTCTTTCGCCCCGGAAAGCGCTTGCGGGGGCCGGAATGCCTCGCTATACGAACCCCCGTCGGGCCGGAAGCTCCCATCGTCTAGCGGTCTAGGACGTCGCCCTCTCACGGCGAAAACAGGGGTTCGATTCCCCTTGGGAGCGCCACCGGCACCATAAGCCCCCGAAGGGGCTTATTTTTTTGTCCGAATGGTCCTGTCACTGCCCATCGCTCTCATTCGGTGGGACCCGAGCTTGTGCGACCGTACTGACCGAAAATCCCAGCGGGCGCCGTTCCGCTCCGCGCGATCGTTGGTCGTCGCCTGCGTATTGGGCCTCACGCCGCCATTCCCGTCGGACAACCGGACGCGATATCGCTGGCGCGGCCTGGGCATCGAACGGAGACAGGGTTGGGTAACCGCTACGGCCTGGAGATCCGCACCGCGGCACCGGTCGACGCGCCGGGGCTGGCCGAGCTGATGCGCGATGCCGGTCATCCCGTCGGCTCGCACGTCCTGGCCGAGCAGCTCGACCGCCTTCGCTACGCGCACGGCATGGCGCTGCTCGCGCTGGAATGGGGACCGCCGAGCGGGATCGTGGTGCTACACTGGTACCCGGTGCTGGAGCAGGCCTCGCCCGTTGCGCAGATCACGCTGCTGCTGGTCGGCCCCGATGCGCGCCGCCGCGGCATCGGGCGCCAGTTGCTGAAGGCCGCCTCGCAAGCCGCACGCATGGCGGGATGCGGAGAGCTCCAGCTTCTCGCTCCCGTCGAGGGCAACGGCCTGCCCGAATTCTGCAACGCGACCGGTTTCGCGGCGCAGGCGGGCAGCTTCGTGCGCCCGCTGCGCAAGAAGGTCTGATCCGCGCCCGCGAGCGATGGCACGCGGCGCGGGCGGCAAGTCGCATCGCCCTCGGGCGCTTCCGTCCGAGGCTCTTGCCCCTGATAACCTGAGAATGATGCCTATGCGCTCAAGTCGTCGGTCGATGACGACAAACAAGAGCCCGATACGACGCATCGGTCGACGGCCGCATTGTGAGCCGAGGAGGCTCCGGGGCAGCTGATTTCAACCATCTGTTACGTCTTTGCCGGTAAGGCCACTGTGCTTCACCTCCGAGGCGTCTGATTCAGGCTCGCCCCCATGCGCCCCCTCCCAAGCGCCGGGCCCCATCTCGACAGGCTGATCCGCCGCGATCAGCTCGATGCGGTGCGCGCGAGCGTGCGGCAGGCCTTGCCGATCAACATGCTGCTCGGTCTCGCGAGCTTCCTTGTGGCGGCCCATTCCGGTCATGGGGCGCTGGGCGCCGCGTGGTTCGCAGCCTCGACCCTGGTCAATCTCCTGCGGCTGTGGCTGTGCCGCACCCCTTGCCCGGGCCTGGCAATGGCACCGAACGAGGCCCTGTCCTCCGAGGCTGCCGCCCGCTCGATCGACCGGCACCTGCGGCTGGCCTGCCTCGCCGGGCTGCTCTCCGGCTCCGTCTGGGCCTTCCTGCCGATCCTGTGCGCGGGCTACACCTCCGAGCAGACCCTTTTTTATCTCACCGTCACCTGCGGCATCACGGCGGGGGCGGTGATGCACGGCATCGCCTACGCCCGTATCCCGATCTGCTTCATCACGCCGCCTCTGTTCTCGGTCGCGGCCTGCCTCATGGCAGCCGGCGGCTTCGATCGGATCTGCCTCGCGGCGACCGTCCTGCTGTACTTCGTCGCCCTGGTCCGCAGCAGCATCGCGACCGAGCGCGGTTTCCGCGAGACGAGCCGCCTGAAGAACGAGGCGACCGCGCTCGCGGAGGCGCGCCGGGCAGCCCATGCCAGCGCCAGCGCCCTGGCCGAGGAGATGCGTGGGCGGGCGATGCATGACGGCCTCACCGGCCTCCTGAACCGGGCCGGCTTCGTCCAGCGGCTCGAGGAGCGGCGGGCGCAGGGCGAAGCGGTCTGCCTGATGATGCTGGACCTCGACGGCTTCAAGTCGGTGAACGACGTCTACGGCCACAGCACCGGCGACCGCGTCCTCCGGGAGGTTGCCCGGCGCATCCGGGCCGCCCTGCCGGTCACATGCGACGCCGCGCGCCTGGGGGGCGACGAGTTCGCGATCGTCTACGACACCCTGCACACGGTCGAGAGTCCGGCCGCGCTTGCCGATCGCCTGATCCGGACCGTGGCCGAACCGTTCGAATCCTTCGATGCCGGTCGGGTCGGCGTGAGCATCGGCATCTGCGATGTGACGGTCGACAGCCTGACCCATCTCCTGAGCTGCGCCGACGAAGCGCTCTACGCGGCCAAGCATTCGGGCCGAAACCGCTTCCACCTGTTCGACGAGGTCTTGAGCCGGCGCCTGGAGATGCGGCGCGACTGCGAGCGCTGCCTGTCGCAGGCCCTGGCCGAGAACGCGCTGCAGGTCTGGTTCCAGCCGATCTTCGGCCGGGGGGGGCGCAGCGTGACGAGCCTGGAGGCGCTGGTGCGCTGGCACCATCCGGTTCACGGCTGGGTGCCGCCCGCGGATCTGATCGCCGCCGCCGCCATGGCCGGCCTGACGGAATCACTGCTGCGCTTCATCCTGGAGCAGGTCTGCGCCATGCTGTGCACCCTGCGGGAACGCGGTATGGCCGACCTGTCCGTGGCCATGAACGTCTCGCCCCGGGAAATGGCGCAGATCGCGGTCGACGAGATCGTGCTCGAGCGTCTGCGCGCCCTCGGCGTGCCGACGGCGCGGCTGGAGATCGAGATCACCGAGGAAACCGCCCTCGACATCGAGGCGGTGCAGGGCAAGCTGCTGGCCCTGTCGCGGGCCGGCATCCGCATGGCGCTCGACGATTTCGGGACCGGCTACTCGTCGCTCGCTTCCCTGCGTCAACTGCGGGCCGACCGTGTGAAAATCGACCGCAGCCTCGTGACGGGACTGTCCGAGGCGGAGGACAAGCGTGGGTTGGTTCAGGCGGTGCTCGGGCTCGGGCGCGCGCTCGGCCTTGAAGTCATCGCCGAGGGCGTGGAGACGGCGGACGATCTGAGCACGCTTCAGGCCATGGGCTGCCCGTTCATGCAGGGCTATCATCTCGGCCGCCCGCAACCGGCGGACGACATCCTTCGCATTCTGGACACTCACGCAGAGACAGCGAGGCACCTCCGCCTCGGCGCATGACGCGGTCGTCTCAACGCTTTCGGTGAGGTCGTGCGCGCCCGTCCACGCTTGACCGCCGGACCAGTCCGGCAGCGGCGGACATGTAAGGGTCTCGGCTGTTGGGGGCACGCCTGGCCGGCCAGCTATCTGTCCAGCGGCCCCCAGCATCCATCTCTGCATGGGACGCTCGGCCGGAGTTTTTCGCTGTTTCCGTATGGGACATTCGGCCGGAGTTTTTCGCCATTTCGTCCTCGCGAGGCGAAGCCGAAGCGATCCAGGGCGCGGCGCTTCCGACATGGGCGCACCCGCTCAAGCTTGAGCAGGGTGAGCCCCCTCCCCTCACGCGGGGCGTGTCGGCTGGGCCGACTCGGCGGCCTGTGCGTGCGGGGGGTTGGCTCCGCACGCGCCCCGGGGTGGCGCGGCGTAGCCCTGTGCGGTTTGGGGGCGTGGCCTGGACGCAGGAAAGCCCGCGCGGCGTGGGCCGTGCGGGCGGGTGTGTGCGGTGTGGTCCGCGTCGGGTTGTGTGCGTGTGGGTGTGAGTTTGGTTGCGGGGGCTGGATTTGAACCAGCGACCTTCAGGTTATGAGC
>NZ_JBMVEP010000028.1:0-13553 GCF_049543375.1 Methylobacterium sp. NPDC097929
TGGTACTTCGCTGGTGAGAAAGTGCCAGGATAGGCCTGTGCACCCGGCGCCGCCTCGGCGGCGCTCCTCGAAGCATCTTGGGTCCGACCCAACCCGCCACCTTCGGCTTGGCTCTGCGCAGGATCTCTGCGAGGAAGCCGACGGCGAGCAGGCCCTGCGTCCTCGCGAGAGCCAGAAGCTCGTCACGGCCCGGATCGAAGCCCGAGGAAAGGCGGCTGATCTCCTCGACACCGCACACGGCTGACCGAACCGCGTCGAGCGCGTGGGACAGCCCCGGTGTGTCCCTCGCCGCATTCCGTCGGAGGGCCAGCAGATGCGCTTCGGCGGTGCGCAGCGCCGTGTCGTCCGAAGCGCCAGAGCCAGCGGCGCTCCCGATCACGACGGCAAGCGCTTGGACCGCCGGAGCAAAGCAGGGCAGCAGACCCAAGCCGGAGGCCTGATCGGCATCGTTCGTCATATCGTCCATCCGCGTGCGCCTACCGCATGGCTCGGCCCGTGCCACCACCCACGCGGATTCTGGGGTGTGCGCTTCGTTCAAGGTCGACCGCTGCCCCTCGGCAGCCTTCTGAGGGTTCCATTTTCCTCGAATCTGACAGGGTTAGAACCTCAGTAGGCGTGCTGGTTACGCTTTTGACCCCTCCCCCCTGATGAAACGCAGGCCCGGCTTGTCCGCGTCGGTCGGGGAGGGGGTCACCACGCCGCGCCAGTCGGATCCACGCGAGCCACTCGGCCGCGACGATCCGGAGCACGTTCGTATCGTTGCGAAAGCCGGTGATCGCCCGCTCCTCGACGGTCAGCAGTCCGTGCCGGCGCGCCTCGCGGATGGCGTTCTTGACCGTCGAGCGGCACACGCCCGCGACCGCAGCCATGTTCTCGATCGACAGCCGGCAGTCCTTCCGCCTGGTGGTCTCAGCCGCCACGAGGGCGAGGACCGCCTGCTCGGCCAGCGTGAACCGAGCCGCGAGCCCTGGCGGGAGCCGCCCCGAGGCGGCCCAGCGGCGACGGCGCTCCATCGAGGCATCCGTGCGCGGGCGCGAGCCGACGGCCCTCCTGGCGGATCCTGCTCGATCCTGGATGGGCGCACTATCGTCTGGGTTAGGAACTCTCGCCGCCGGCAGGGAGAACCGCCGGGCGGCCGGCGCATCGGTCCGTGCTTCGATTAGCCCGGACAATGCCTCGGCCTCGGCCTCTGTGACCGTTCCGTCCCCGAACGCGCGCCACAGCAGCGCTGTCACCTGGGGCAAGGTGATTCGGTCGGCCGCCTCGATCGCGCGGCGGATCTCATCTGCGAACACGTATCTCGGCCCTTTCCACAGGGCCACAGGGGGACGATCGGCGGCGCAGGCTGTGCGCTCCGTTCAAGACAAGCCGGTATCGTTGCCAGAACCGGGGTTCTGACTTGACGCCCGAGGGCGCTTCATGGCTTGTGGGGGCTGGAAAATCGGTCCCACAGACCATCTCGAATTCGACAGCCTCGACCTTGCCGGGTCGGGGCTGTTGGCTTTTCAGGGTCCTACTGCGGCGGTCGGTGCTCCTGGTGATGCCGGCGACTCGCGCAAGGCGCGTTCCGACCGGACATGGCATGTCGGCCGGAGCGCACGGCTAAGTCAACGCTAGGGAATGAACAGCGCGCCGATACCGGCTGGACCTTCAACCCTAGCGGACCTGAGGAAGGCTGGTGTCATCACCAGCAGAGGGGTCATCGCGGTAATCGACGCCTACATACGGCAACCCGCCAGCTGGGCCCTACCACTTCCTAGGGGTCACAGGACCCGCCGCGAGCTGACCCGCGCCGAGTGGACCGAGCTGAAGGGCATGCTGCGATTGAAGTCGGAGCTGCAGTGCGCCTGGATGCTGAAGGAGCTCTACGGGTTCAAGTATGCCGAGCGGGCTTCCGCGCAGCTCGATCGGTTCGACAAGCGCGACCAGGGTCGCTGGACCGAGGTGATGCAGCCGATGGGCCGCGCGCTGGAGATGTCCGGTAATACGAGGTCGAGATCCTCAACTGGCACCGGGGGATATAGGACAACAGCTTCACCGAGAGCATAAACGGCCGGTAACAGCTGATCGACGCCGGGTGGGCCGGCGTGCGGTTCGAGACCGTGCGGGTGAAGACCCTCCTGCGCTACGGCAGCCTCCTGGATCAAGACTACCTCGATCGGGTCTGACCGCCCGCGCTACGGCTTCTTCCCGTCGTACCCTCACGCTTCCTCGATCGCCGCCTCCCGCCCTCCGGTGCTGTGATACCACGGTCCTTTGGTGCGTCAAAACCGAAGCACCATGGTACTAAGGCACCATCGCATAACAGTGCGTTAACACTTCGGTGCGAGCGTGCGGTGATGCAGTGGTGCAGCAGCACCATCGTGCGGAGGTATTGCGGTGCCATGGTCCAGGTGATCGCTGTTGTCGGGCGCAAGGGCGGGATCGGAAAAACGACCGTCGCGGTCCACCTCGCGGGCGAACTCGCCGCGCGGGGGAAGCGCGTTCATCTCGTGGACGCCGACCCTCAAGGCTCGGCCGCCCAATGGGCCGCGCCGGGTAACCTCCGCCTCCCTGTCGACCATCTGCCGGTCACGGTGGACAGCCTCAAGGCGTGGGTCGGGCAGGTGCGGAAGGTGGCGGCCGAGATCCTGATCCTCGATTGCCCGCCGCACCTCGACGCCGCGCTTGGCGCTGCCGTGGGCCTCGCGGACCTGGCTATCCTGCCGTGCGGTCCCTCCGGCCTCGACATGATGGCGATGAGCGAGGTGCTGGCCGTGATCCGTCGGGCCCGTGAGCACCGCGCAGGCAAGCCGGCCGCGCTCATCGTTCCGAACCGGGTAGACCGGCGGACGGCCGAGGGGCGCGAGATCGTGGAGGAGCTGGGCAAGCTGGGCGAGCCCGTAGGCCCGGCGCTGGCGTACCGGTCCGCCTTCGTGCGGGCCTTCAACACCGGCGACACAGTGGGATCCTTCGCTACCGGTTCGCCGGCTGACAGCGAGGTGAAGGCAGTGGCGGACGTGATCGAGAGGGTACTAGCGTGACTGGCAAGAAGACGGGTTCGGGCCTCGGCGCGCGGATGGCGGCCACCCCGGCGGTGAGCGCTGTGGCCGCTGGCTTTGCCGCCGCCACGGAAGGCGAGGGGTTGGGGGGCCCTGATAAGTCGGAGGCCGCGGCAAAGGCTGAGGTGGTGGCGCTGAACATCCGCCTGCCGAAGGCGCTCCACCGGACTCTTCGAGAGATCGCATTCAAGGATGAGACCAGCATCAACGCGATCCTGATCCAGGCCGCGGAAGCATGGTTGGCAAAGTCACGATGACATCGCACCGTAGTACTTCGATGCTGATGCACCATCACACCACAGTGCGGTAGCACCATGTGGCCGAACCCGAAACCCTCGCTCTCGCGATCGAGCGCGTTGAGGTCCGCCGATCGAGTGCTCGAAATAGGCCATGGCGCTCCATGTATGGGCGGGCAGCCTGACGCCATGGTGCTCAGGAGCCGAACAGGGTCGGCACCCCCGACCCTTCACCAGAATTCCTAGAAAGCTGTAGCTAGAAAGCGAAGGGGCCCGCCTGGTGTCAGCAACCCGATCCTAACCCGTCACCGCCGATGGCCACCCCCGCGGGAGACCCCGCCTGCTACAGCGCTGTGGAGGGCGCGCAGGCGGGATCTCCCGCTTTCGTTCAGCTACACCACTCCAAGGGACACGACCGACAGGACATATCAGGTGCCCGTCTCCTCCGGAGGCGGGCGTTCTTCGTTCGTGGCGCCTCTCAGTGGCGCGCATGCAGCCTTCGACGGTTCCGGTTGTGCATCGGCCAGGCCACCCCGCCCAGGGGTGTAGCGGGCGAGCCCGTCAGCAAGGCCCAAGCGCGAGCGCGCCCTACTGGCGGGCCTGGCAGTCGTCCTCTGAACCCGCCGCTTCTCCGGGCCACGGACCACAATGAAGCTCGGCCGAGGAGATTTCTTCATTCATGAGTACGGCTCGACAGAGTCGCAAGTGTCTGCCGTAACGAGGCAGCCTCCGCGATGTCTAAGCGCGCCAGACATGCTGCCTGCGCTTGCTCCCACAGCGGAATGGTGTCGTCGAGGAGAGAGCGACCCGGACCTGTTAAACGCACGCGTCGAGCGCGTCGGTCCTGAGAGTCTGGTTCAATCGTGATCAATCCACGCTTCTCAAGCAATTTGACGTTGGCCGTAAGAGTGCTTTTGTCGAGGGCAAGCTCGTCTGCCAACTCACGCATAGTCGGCGGATTGCCAAGCGCAAGTGTAGTAAGCAGTGTGAACTGCCAGTTCGATAGACCGACGGCTCGGAATACCGAGTCGAACTCGCGCCCAATCACGCGTGCAGCGCGCTGGACAGCCACACAGATACAGGCCTGCTCGATGGCTGCTGCGGTATCGGGAGTCATGCGGGAGGGCGTGGACACGTTGTGGTTCCAAAACAAGTATCGGTACAAGCTACATGCATATGGGTGGAGCAAGCGCTCATGCGAGCGTCGTTCGCTGCGGAGCCCCACCCCCAGATAGTTTGATATCATATCATGTGCGGTCGCGCACATCCATCTCCCAAATATGGTTTTATATAAAACTTACTCACCGAGCGGAACCACACCCTGCCCGGACAACCCGCAGCAGACACCCGCTCAAACTGAATGGAGACCACAATGTTTACACGCACCGCTTTCGTGATCGCCTCGGTTTTCGCCGCTGCCACACTGCCGGCTGCCGCCCAAGAAAGCCGCACCTTCTCCGCCTGGGGCCATGAGTTCATCCGGCCAGAGGTCGGCCAACCGCTCAACGCGCCCCGCATCTCGCGCAGTGAAGGTGCTGTTTCGCTGCCCAGGAAGGCGCGAGAGACCGCTTACACCTCCTCTTCGGGATTGCCCGCCGTTACGGCGTCAGGAGCTCAGACGCCGGTCAGCCGGACCATCAACGTTTGGGGCGCGCGCATCGAAGTCCCGGTGCGGTAACGTTCGTCACCCTCAATTCAACCGGTGGAGGTGTGCGTCACCTCCACCGCTACGGCTTCATCACGGAGAATATCCATGCCTCTGCATTCCCAAACGTCGGGCCGAAGTGGCTACCCAGTTAGCGTTGCTCAAGGGCTGACTATTGTCGATCGCCACGGAGATCGCCTGATCCAGGTTGCGCTCTACGCCTCACTCGTCGTTATTTACGCGTGGTTCGGCGGTATGAAGTTCACCGCGTACGAGGCCGAGGGGCTGGTACCGCTGGTCAGCAACAGCCCGTTGCTGAGCTGGTTCTACAGCATCTTCAGCGTGCGCAGTTTCTCGGCCTTCCTCGGCGTGCTGGAACTCAGCATCGGCGCACTGATCGCCGCGCGGCTCGTCAATCCTGCGCTGTCGGCGCTCGGAGGCTTCCTCTCAGCCGGCCTCTTCACGACGACGCTGAGCTTCATGGCCTCGACGCCCGGAGTTGCCGCCCCGGAGATCGGCTTCCCCGCCATCTCGGTTCCGATCGGTCAGTTCCTGCTCAAGGACGTGGGCCTGCTCGCCATTTCGCTTTGGATCGCCGTCGACTCTCTCAAGGCGATCCGCCTCGGCCGCAGCTGACTTGCACTGCTTCGTGTCACCGCTCGATCATCAGGAGATTGACTATGCAACGTATCGCTTCCGTCGATCCGGTCACGGCGACCGGTAATGCCAAGGACCTACTCGACGGCGTAGGCAAGAAACTCGGCGTCGTGCCGAACCTCTACAAGGTTCTGGCGCAGAGCCCAGCCGGCCTTGAAGGCGTGCTCGCCTTCTCCGGGGCGCTCGCACGCGGTACCCTCGACGCTGCGACGCGTGAGCGGATCGCTCTGGCGATCGCGAACGTCAATGGCTGCGACTACTGCAACGCAGCTCACACAGCCCTCGCCAAGCGCCACAAGCTCGAAGAAGCGGAGATCGCGGCCAACCGAGAAGGCCGGTCGACCGATGCCCGTGCCGACGCAGCGGTCACTTTCGCCCGCAAAGTCGCGGTGACCCGCGCTGATGTGACGGAGGCCGACGTCGCGGCCTTGCGCGCAGCCGGCTACACCGATGCGCAGACCGTTGAGATCGTGTTGCACGTGGCAGCGAACGTGCTGACAAACTACGTCAACGAGGTGTTCAAGACCGAGGTCGACTTCCCGCATGCAGGATCGGCCAAGCGCATCGCGAATTGACGCCGGTCGCAGCCGGAGCCTGTGTGTGGGCTCTGGCTGCGCCACAATCGGATGAGCGGCTTGAACCGTCCCGGGTGAATAAAAGGCCGGCATCGTCGCCGAGAATGATGGGCCGGGCACCTCGATCAGCGCGGTGCCACGCCGACACGGACTTAGCGAGACTTCGCTGAGGCAGGGAGAAGGCGGCACGAGACCTTGGGAGCACTCGTGCCGCAAGTCACAAGGTGCAAGGAGCGTCGAGACTGGACGCGCCGACTTGTTCCCGAGATGGAACAACGGGGACATGTAAGAACAGTATGACAGGGTTATGACGATGACAGCACGCACCCTATCGAAAGTTGTCAGTAAGCTCGGTCTAAAGCCTTCTAGCTCTTACGCTTGCTATTCTTTCGTGGTTTGAAGGGTATCAGGGTGTCGCATTCATCGGAAGAACGCTCAACAAGCGCAAATGCGTGAAGGTGTTTATTACGCTCTGTGTTCACGTCGAGGCTATCCAATAGCGCGTAGAAGGCGGCCCGCACGATCTCCTTCTTGGAGACTGGAGATACCCGTCCCGCCCAAGGCCTGGACGAGATCATCGACCGCCCGAGTGGAGATGCCCTGGATGTAGGCCTCCTGGATTACGGCTGTCAGCGCCTTTTCGGTCATCCGGCGCGGCTCGAGGAAGCTCGGGAAGTAGCTGCCCGTCCGCAGCTTCGGGATGCGCAACTCGACGGTGCCGGCCCGCGTCTGCCAGTCTCGGTCACGATACCCGTTGCGCTGGGCCAGCCGCTCCGGGCTCTTCTCGCCGTGGGCCGCGCCGGTCAGGCCGCCCACCTCCAGTTCCATCA
The DNA here is from genome assembly GCF_049543375.1 of Methylobacterium sp. NPDC097929. Lineage (NCBI taxonomy): Bacteria > Pseudomonadati > Pseudomonadota > Alphaproteobacteria > Hyphomicrobiales > Methylobacteriaceae > Methylobacterium > Methylobacterium sp. NPDC097929. Next base: position 6,985 of record NZ_JBMVEP010000028.1, read on the forward strand.
GACGCTGCGCGGCAAAGCCGATCATCTCGCGCAGCACATCCGCGTCCGCACTCTTCTCAGCCAGGGCGCGCAGGCTCATAACGGCATCGGTCATCGGGGGTCTCCCGGGTTCGGGGTGGGTGTCAGCAACCCGATCCTAATCCGTCACCGCCGATGGCCACCCCCGCGAGAGATCCCGCCTGCTACAGCGCTGTGAGGGCGCGCAGGCGGGCTCTCCCGCTCTCGGTCAGCTACACCACTCCAAGGGACACGACCCGAAGCAGCTCCGTCTCAAGCTCGGCGGCCTGCAAGGACAGATTGGGCAGATCTCTTCTCAGATGCGCTGCCGGCCACCGCAGAAGGTCAAGCTGCCGGCGCACCCGAGCTGAACGGCTAACGCCCTGCCAAGGCATTCACTACGCGGTAACCTAGCATCAGGCGGGGCGTACCTGACGGCCCTGCGGTCAACCGGAAAACAGAAAGCCCGGCACCTCCTGCCTCGCTTGGGTTCGCACCAAGCGGCCGGGCGAACGAAAACGGCCGCCCCGCGAGTGGCGAGAAGGCCGTCGCACCCTTCTGCTTTGCGGCAGCGCTAGGCGGCAGACTGGTAGTGGGGGATGATGCCGGCAGCTGGCGCGGGTCGGTCGCTCACGCCCGCTCGACCGTCTTGGCGTCGGTCGGGTCCCCTCTCCGACATGCCATGTAGGCGCTGGCGACCTCCCGCAGGAAGTCGGTCGGCATGGTACCATAGACCGGTGACGGGGGATTGCTTCCCGAGATCGTCCGCAGATCGGGACCCGGCCACGTGAAAAGGTTTGCCTCGTTCACGACGACCCACTGGCGATGCTCGTCGAGACCAGATGCCGCCTTCACCTCCGCCGGGATCTCCACGGCGGCGGCATCGGACTGCGGCGGTGAGTGGGTGATCACCAGGGCGAGCACCCGACCCGATTGGACTGACACGATGACGACTGGGTGAGGGTCGTCAGAAACCTCGTGTCCGTCCTCCTGATCTTGATGAAAAAGATAACAGTGACGAACAATCAGGCCACGACTTGGGGCTGGCAACATGTCTTCTCCGCGCGGTTAATATTCATTTCTTCTCTCCAACATACTTTTCTGAAATAAAACTCTCTAGATCGTCAATGAATTCTTGAGGCGTATCTTCTGACTTTAGTGAAATAAGATCGCGCTTGGTTAGGCGGTTGTACTCTTCAAACGACAAGATGACGTTCCGGTCACGACCGTGCTTACTTACAATAACAGGGCTCGTTAGAGCCATGTCGGCATAGAGAGAGAACTGCCGCACCACATCGGCGGAGGACACTCTCACAGGTTCAAACTTGGCCAATCTGGATCTCGTTGGCATTCTTAGGAATGCGTAAAATACATATTTTGTGAGGTCTTGTCAAGGCCGCGCTTCAGGTATGGCGCGAGGGCGGATCTCCCATTGGAACGTATGGGGCGTGAAGCGCACGCGCATCGATCTGACCGACACGCGCCAGCTCTAACCCCTCGTCCTCGTCTCAGAGACGGGCCCGCTGTCGAAAAAGACGGAGCGGGCGAGGAGCAGGAAGGTATGGCCGGTCTATATACGATAATGTCCTTTATCAGACGTATTAGCAAAGATCGGCGATTAGCTAAATTCATATTGCTTTTAGCTAAAAGCTAGAATATCAAGGGGTCGATTGAGCGGGAGGACCCACATGACGACGACCGAGGCGATGAGGAGGATCAAGGATGCCATCGAGGCCTCGCCTCGGAATGGCTACATTGCCGAGCTCCATCTGCAGGTCATTAAATATGCAGGCGTGCTCGACGGTGTGACCGGCAGAGAGTTCTGCGAAGCTGTGGGGCTGACCCCAGCGTTCGGAACCGAGTTCGCGAAAATGCGCAAGATTGCGGGCAGGCTCGTGGAGGCCGGGCTCGACGTGGACCGGATATGACGACCGCCCTGGATGTGACCGAAGGCGATCCAGGAACGGGTCGGCTTCTCACGCTCGCCGTCACACATGCTCCCACCTTGGTCGCCGCGGCCGGCGAGCGCGCCGCCTATCGCTTTCTGGAGTTCTTCACCGCACAGATCCGCAATCCGCACACCCGGCGCGCCTACGCCAGGGCCGTGGGTGAGTTCTGCGCCTGGCTGGACACGTACGGCCTGCCGTCGATCACGGCCGTCAGTTCGATCCACATCGCCGCCTACGTCGAGGAGCTGGGGCGCAGTCACAGCGCCCCCACCGTCAAGCAGCGGCTGGCGGCGATCCGGATGATGTTCGACTGGCTGGCGACCGGCGGCGTGCTGCCGTTCAACCCGGCCACCGCCGTGCGCGGCCCAAAGCATGTGGTCAAGCGGGGCAAGACGCCCGTGCTCGCCCCCGACGAGGCGCGCGCGCTCCTCGACGCGATCGACACCACCACGCCGATCGGCCTGCGCGACCGGGCGCTGATCGGCCTGATGGTCTACACGTTCGCGCGGATCGGCGCGGCCACCGCCATGCGGGTCGATGACGTGTACGTGCAGAACCGCCGCCTCTGGGTGCGGCTGCACGAGAAGGGTGGCAAGGCGGTGGAGCTGCCCTGCCACCACAACCTGGAGAGCTACCTGCATGCCTACCTGGACGGCACGGGCATCGCCGCGGACGGCGACGGGCCGCTGTTCCGGACGATCCGGCGCGGGACGGCCGAGCTGACCCGCACGGCCCTGCCGAGCGCCAACGCCTACGCGATGGTGCGGCGGCGGGCGAAGGCGGCCGGGATCGCCACGCGGATCGGCAACCACACGTTCCGGGCGACCGGGATCACTGCCTACTTGAAGAATGGCGGCACACTGGAACGGGCCGCCGCCATCGCCAACCACGCCTCCACGCGCACGACCCAGCTCTACGATCGCCGCGCCGACGAGGTGAACCTGGACGAGATCGAGCGCATCCTCATCTGAGGGGCGCGCCGCTCAGGAGCTATGGGTTCCGCCGAGGGTGTTCTCAGGGGGTACGACGCCGGAAATCGCGCCCGTCGTACCCGGGCCATGTAGTCCGTGTTTGGTCACGGTCTGCCCATCACCCCTTCGTAGCAGAGAATTTGATGCATCTCGCTTCGAGGTCATTGAGCATCTTTGAATGCTCGTCGTGGCCGACCGGTAGCCGCCCCTTGGAAGCTTGGCCGTCGATGGCAATGTATCCGGTTGGACCCGAATTGCATCGGAGAATTTTTGGGTCCGTCGTGCAACGGAACCAAATCGAAATTCCCTTTGATTTCAATGGGTAAAGCGCGCGCGCTCGATCATTCAAGGCCGCCTTTTTCGATGGTCCCCTTTATTCAGGGCGACATCAGGTGGCAGACAAGCGGCGACGCAGGACTGGGCTACAGCTGGATCGTGACGAGGTTCGTGCAGCCGAGGCAGCATGGAAGAACGCGGCGGACCTCAACGCCGCCGAACGGAGGAAGCCGGATGGCCTGATCGTCGGCCGGCCGTACCTGGTCACGATCAAGCCCGCTCACCTCGACGGCCTCGGTCGGACCGATCAGGCGTTGTACTGGCGGAGGGTTCTGGATCGGGTTCGCTCGTTCGCGCACTACCGCAAGTTCCTCCTCACGCACGTGTGGACGCGGGAGAGCACCCGCCCGCCAGGCAACGCCAGAGCGGTCCGCAAGACCGAGCGGAAGGACGGTGGCAGTCGGGGGGAGCACATGCACCTCCTGATTTATCTTCCGCCACACCTCATCGAGCGCTTCAGGAAGTCAGTGGCCGGCCGCAAGGGCGATGTGCGCGAGATCCACATCCAGCAGGCCTGGCACACGGCCTCGGCCATGCGGAACGGAAACATCGGCTCCGCGGTCCGGTACATCCTGAAGAACAGCCCCCAGTCGGGATGGAAGCGAAAGTGGGCGTACCGGCTGGGTGGCCCCATCCACGGAGCTCGATGGGGTTGCACGGACAACATCGACCCTCGATCGCGTATACCACCCAGCCCGAAGGGCCCCGCAGGGCCTCAGTCCCCGCCGCGCGCTTCAAAGATCATCCCGACCTCCGGGACCGGACGTGCCAGGACCGCCAAGCCCGGGTCCGCGCCGCCGCGGCCCCGCCGCGCGCGCCTTGGCGATCCGCTCCCGCAGGATCTCCGCCCCATCAGCGATCAGCATCATCCAAAGAGCCCAGAAGCCATTCAGGTGCTCGCCGGCGAGGGTGACGAGCCCGGAGACTTTGGTGACGCGCGCGGCGGGCATCGCCTCGACCTCCTCGCGAACCAGGTTCCCCAGACGGCGGCCCCGCTCGTCAGGGTCGAACGCCGTAACCACCTCAGCGCCGCGCGCCGCCGCGGCGCGCAAGACGCCGCGCACCTCATCCGGGGCAGCGCCTTCGGCGGCGACGAACAAGGTCCGGCCGATGTCGTCCTGCTCGAGGGCCGGGATGAGACCCTGCCGCTCCCGCGCGAGTGCACAGGTGCTCATGACACTGGTCGGGCTCTGCCCGAGCACGACGACCTCACGTCCGCCCGGACGCGGGCCAGAATAGGCGAAGGACCAGACCCCGTGCCGTCCGCGCAGGCCCCAGTGCCCCTCGTCCGGCCGGCTACCCTCGATGCGAACCCCGATGTGATCGGCCTGCAGCCCGACCTTGCTGCCGGCGTGAAGCGGAAACATCGTGCCGATGGCGTCGCCACCGGAGCGAGCAGCACCGATGAGTTTGTGATCCACGAGGGGTTGGACCAGCTCCTCAGGTAGTTGGCGCTCGAACACGAGGCGGTCGGCGACGGCGAGAAGATCGGCGGGATCTCGGGAGATTGGCACGATCTCCGTACGGCCCGTCCTCACATCAAGCGCGACCCTGGCCTCATCTTCGGCGCAGGCCGCGGCCGTGGCTATGGCTGCATCACGGGTCTGGCTGGTGGCGAGCCAAGCCACGGCCGCGGCGAAATCCAGCCCCTCGGCAAGCTTCACTAGGTCGATCGCGCCGCGCCCCCCCTTGCCGAGATCGTGCAGGCGGAAGGTCTCACGCCCGTCGGTCCCGACCTTTTTGGTGATGCGACCGGCGGGACCGGTCCATTCCGCACCGTCCTTCGAGGTGGACCGGTAGCCGAGCTGGGGGAGCACCTCGGCGAGCGGCACGGCGCGTAGGCGGTTCTGTAGGGCCTGGCGCTCCTCCTTCGCCTCGTCCGCGATCCGGCCAGCCCGGGCAGCCTCGTCGCGCAAGTGCACGATCTCCTCGCGCGCCTGTTCGCCGTCGAGCGCCTTCGCCTGAAGCTCCGCGAGGGCGCGCGGCGTCCGGCCGAGGACCTGCATCGCGATCAGCTCACCGGCCGACACGGCTAGCGGCTCCCCGGCTTTTCTCACGCGTTCGTAGTACTGCGCGACCTCGTTGTGCTTGGCAGGCGACCCCTTGCGCCCGCGCTGGATCCCGAGCGGAGCGAGGGCCTGCGCGTACTCCGTTTGCATGCGCTGCAAGTGGCCGCGGTTGAACAGGTCCCGGGCACAAAGTCTCCCCTCTTTCAAGGGCACGACGGCGAAATGAATGTGAGGCGTTGCTTCGTCTGTGTGATGCATAACGGACACGAGGCGATCGCCGAATTCAGCGTGTAGCCACACCAGCGAGCGCGCGATCCAAGCGGCCGTTCGCTCCGGGTCAGCGTGGCCTGCCCGCGATGGGTCGTCGGGCCGGAAGTACTTCGGGGAAGCGCTGAGGATGCCTTCGACCGCCAGGACAGCGTTAGATCGAATTCTGGCGGGCAGTTTCCAGACCACATCGTCCTTCGTGCATGTCCCTAGCAGGAACTCGACCTTGCGGCCCGGATCGGCATTCGGGGTGTCCTTGTCCCGCCGCCAGTGAATGAACATCGCGCGGATCTCCCCATGGCTCTTGAGTTTCTGGAAGCGAAGGACCGCGAACATGATGATCGACCCAGGCGGCGCTGATCCTCTCAAATAGGCTATAAGCAAAAATGGGTATGTAAAGTCCAAAAATTGGAAATTGTGTACTCACTATACTTTTGTCCCAAAAGTCGTTCGTCGCTCTACGAAGCGAAATAGGCTCACATCTTCACCAATGCGCGGATCGCTTCTGGATGTGATAGTGGGTGGGTTGAATTTTGCGCGGAACGCATCTCTGGCGAATCGCTAGCAAAGAGATCGTAGTTCCTACAGTGATATTGGTTCGCACTGTTATGTGGTGTATATTGCGATCCCATAAGCACATGTGAATCGCTAGACATGCTAAAGCTCGAATCGCTCACAGAAGAAGATAAGCATAAGCGGCTGCTGAAGCAGCTGGCCCGGGAGGACGCGGATCGCCGTCGCTCCGCGAAGAGGGCCGCGGACAACCAAAAGGCCGGCTGGATCCGAGTGACAGTCCTCGTACCCAAGGAGGATGCCGCTCGGACCCGGGAGGATGCCAAACAACGACGCAGCGCGTGGGCCCAACGCCAGAAGCACACCGAGGCGGTCAGCGGGTCGGATGAGCAAGAGCAGCAGCTACCGCTGTTCGAAGCCCCTCAGATCAAGTGGTACTTCGCTGGTGAGAAAGTGCCAGGATAGGCCTGTGCACCCGGCGCCGCCTCGGCGGCGCTCCTCGAAGCATCTTGGGTCCGACCCAACCC
>NZ_JBMVEP010000029.1:0-11877 GCF_049543375.1 Methylobacterium sp. NPDC097929
CTGCCGGACAGCTACCAGGATCACGACAAGCCGGAGAAGATGTACGCCGAGGCCGGGCTCGACGCCGAGGGCATCCTCAAGGCCGTCCGCGCCGCGCTGCCGGAAAAGCCCGCGCAGCGCGAGGGCAGCGTGGTGAACCTGAAGCGGTAACGCCCCTTCTCCCTCTCCCCGCCGCGGGAGAGGGTGGCCCCCGGAGGGGGTCGGGTGAGGGGAGCGCCGCTTCCGCTGGAACGACACCAGTCGAGAGCGGCACTGTCGCGCTGCCCCTCTCCCACCTGCTCCGCAGGCACCCTCCCCCGCAGAGGGGGAGGGTTTTTCCGAAGTTACTTGATCACCGCGCAGCCGATGCGCGACCCCGCGCCGCCGATGGGCTGGCTCGTGTGGTCGTCCTCGTTGGCGTGGATGATCAGCGCCGAGCCGTCGCCGTCGCGCAGGCCCCCCTCGCCGGTCAGCGGGGTCTCGCTCGAGACTTCCGCGTTCACCGAGCCGTCGGCATTGGCGTAGACGTTGGGCAGGTCGCCCTCGTCCGGCCCGTCGGGGTTGAGCAGGCCGTGCTTGCTCTGGTCGTGATTCACGTGGGCCTTCGACTTCTCGAACTTCTCCGTGTCCGAGCAATCGCCGACCGCGTGGAAATGGATGCCGTGCCAGCCCGGGGGCAGGCCGCCGGCCCCGATCATCACCCGCATCACCAGGGAGTTCGCCCCGTCGCGGATCATGATCTTGCCGATGCTCTCGCCCTTGCCGTTGGTGATCGCGCTCTCGTAGGTCTGCGGCGCGGCGGCCGCCTCCGACTTGGCGGGCGGCGGGGTCGGCTCCTTGGGCGCCTCCTTGGCGTCCTGGGCGAGCGCGGGCCAGGCCAAGCCCGCGAGCAGCGCCGCGACCAAGGGGGCACGCACGGGAATGCGTCGGGTGGCAGGCATCGTCGCCCCTGGCATGATGGCACCTCTCATGAGCTGATCGTCTCCGTTGCCGATCTGTCGACAGGCCGATCGATATGCCGCTTCGGCCGAGGCCTGTCATCGCCGCGCGGACGCTTGAGGCGGCCCGGGATCCAGATTAACCCCGGCCGCTCAAGACGACCCTCCCGCGGCGCGGGATGGTCTCGTGTTCGCAACCGGCTCTGTGCCGGAAAGCCGTGACCGCCGTCGCCGGCGGGCACCCGTCGTTCGTTGTCGCATCGTCCCGCATGCCGAAAAACGACCTTCCGGGGCGTTTGCTATAGGTAAGGCGGGGCGGCGCGCTCCGACAGGGGACGGCGACGGGGATGACGGGTCCGTCCCGTCGGCACGAGGCAGCGGGACGAGGCGGCGGGTCGGTCCGCCCGAAGGAGACAGCATGACGGGGCAGCGGCTGCGCGCCGACCGGTATCTGGTCGAGCGCGGTCATTTTCGCAGCCGGGCGCAGGCGCGGGCGGCGATCGAGGCCGGCCTCGTCTCCGCCGACGGCTGCCTCGTCACGCGGCCCTCCGACCCGATCGGGGAGGGTGCGCGGATCGAGGCCAGCGCCGCCCACCCCTACGTCTCCCGCGGCGGGCTCAAGCTCGCCGCCGCCCTCGACGCCTTCGGCCTCGACCCCGCCGGCCTGCCCTGCCTCGATGTCGGCGCCTCGACCGGCGGCTTCACCGACGTGCTGCTGCGGCGCGGCGCCGCCCATGTCCACGCCGTCGATGTCGGCCGCGACCAGCTCGACGCCGCCTTGCGCGCCGACGAGCGGGTGACGAGCCTGGAGGGCACCGACATCCGCGCCCTCGCCCCGGGCGCGATCACCCCGGCCCCGCACCTCGCCACCGTCGACGTGAGCTTCATCGGCCTGCGGCTGGTCCTGCCGGCGGTCGCCGCGCAGCTTGCCGGGGAGGCGGCCATCGCCGCGCTGATCAAGCCGCAATTCGAGGCCGGGCGCGAGCGCGTCGGGCGCGGCGGCCTCGTGCGCGACCCGGAGGTTCACGCCGAGGTCTGCGAGGGCGTGCGCGCCGTGCTGGTCGGCCTCGGCTTTACCGTTTCGGGGCCGATCCCCTCCCCCATCGAGGGCGGCGACGGCAATCGCGAGTTCCTGGTCGCCGCCCGGCGCGCGCCTCCGCACACCCCTTCGGAAGAACACAATGGCTGACCCCGTGACCGCGCCCGCAGCCGACGATGCGGCCGACGCGCCGGTCGAGACCATGGCCATCGCCCGGCTCGGCGCTCGCGGCGACGGCATCGCCGAGGACGGGCTGCCTGTGCCGGGCGCCCTGCCCGGCGAGCGCGTGCGGGTGCGCCGGGCCGGCCGCATCGGGGCGCTCGTCGCGGTGGAGGAGGCCTCGCCCGACCGGATCGCGCCGTTCTGCCCCTATTACGGGGCCTGCGGCGGCTGCGCCGTGCAGCACCTCGCCCCTGCCCCTTACGCGGAGTGGAAGCGCGGCACCGTGGCCCAGGCGCTGGCGCAGGCCCGCGTCGAGACGGAACTCGCCCCGCTCCTCGACGCGCACGGAGCGGGCCGGCGCCGCATCACCCTGCACGTGCGGGAGATCGAGGGCCGGGCGCGGGCCGGGCTGATGGCCGCGCGCAGCCACGCGCTCGTGCCCATCGCGCATTGTCCGATCACCGTACCGGGCCTGCACCGGGCGCCGGCGGTCGCGGAGGCGCTGGCCGCCCCGCTCGGGCACGGCCGCAAGCCCCTCGACGTCGCCGCGACCGCCACCGAGGCCGGCCTCGACCTCGACATCCGCGGCCACGGCGCCGTGAGCGAGGGCGTGCGCGGCGTGCTCACGCGGCTGGCCGGCGAACTCGACCTCGCCCGCCTCTCGATCCACGGCGACATCGTGGTCGAGCGCCGCCCGCCCCTGCTGGGCGCGGGCATCACCCGGCGCGGCACGCCGCCCGGCGGCTTCCTCCAGGCGACGGAGGCCGGCGAGGCCGCCCTGACCGCCCTGGTGCTGGAGGCGATGGAGGGGGCCAAGCCGCGGGTGAAGCGCGCCGCGGACCTGTTCTGCGGCAGCGGCCCCTTCGCCCTGGCGCTGGCCGCCCGGGGCATCGAGGTCCACGCGGCCGAGGGGGACGCCGCGTCGATCACCGCCCTCACCCGCGCCACCCGCGCCGCCGCCGGCCTCTCGCGGATCACGGCCGAGACCCGCGACCTGTTCCGCCGCCCCCTGCTCGGGCCGGAACTCGACGCGCTCGACGCGGTGGTGTTCGACCCGCCCCGGGCCGGCGCCGAGGCCCAGGCGCGCCGGATCGCGGAATCGCGGGTGCCCCTCGTCGTCGGCGTGGCCTGCGACCCCGGCACCTTCGCCCGCGACGCCGCGATCCTGATCGCGGGCGGCTACCGGCTGGAGCGGGTCACGCCGGTGGATCAGTTCGCGTGGTCGGGCCATGTCGAGCTGGTCGGCGTGTTCCGCAAGGACCCGCGCAAGGGCGCGCCCCGGACGCTGCGGCGCCCGCGCTGAGGCTCGGATTTCGAAAGGGCGAGCCTTTTCGCGGGTCCGGGGCGGAGCCCGGGTCGAAGGGAAGCCGGGGTTCCAGCCCGGCGCCCCGCCGAAGGGCTGATGCCTCCGGGATCCCGGACGCCTATCGCAGACCCGCGAGCGCGGCCGTCAGGTCGGCGGGGTCGATCGAGAAGTCGTGCAGGTGCACCGGCCAGTCGTTGGCGCTGCGGGGGCCGAACACCGCGCGGTAGTCCTGGCCGCCGGACGCGGCGAGTTCGGCGTAGAACGGGTCCTCCCAGCCCTCCGGCACGAGGTGGAGGATCGGGATGCCGGGCCGGCAGAACACCGTGTTGGCCATGCCCGCCCCGGCGATGCCGACGACGCAGGCGGCTTCGGCGAAGCGCACCGCCTGCCGCCGCACGTCGGCGAGTTCCGGGTCGAAGACCTCGAAGCCGAGGCCGCGCAGCAGGGCGAGCACGGGCTCGCGGTTGACGAGCGCCCGGCCCCGCCCCGGATGCCGGTCGACGAACAGGCGCCGCCCCCCCCCGGCCAGGGACCGCAGCCCGAAGAGCCAGCGCGGCAAGCGGGTCCGCCGCCGGACCTGCCGGGCGAGGAAGCGCAGCGCATCCGGCGACTTGCCCGAACTCGGCAGGCTGCAGGGCGTGGCGTGGTAAAGCGCGGCGAAGCGGTAGGTCTTGTCCCGCTCGAGGAAGCGGATCGAGACGCCGGGGTCGTCACCGAGGAGGAGCCGGATCGAGCGCCGCCGCGCCGCGTCGATATGCGGGAAGTAGCTGACGAGCGCGAGCGTGACCGGCACCCGCGGCTCGGCCTGCCGCAGCAGCGCCAGGGCGCGCAGGCGCGGCAGGTCGTCGATGAGCCAGTGGCCGTAATTGAACGAGCCCGCCGAGTTGAGGAGGAAGACGGGGGCGTCCCCTCCGATCGTCTCGTCCACCCGCAGGAAGTCGGGGCCGGGGCCGGGCACGACGTGCCGCTCCTGCGGCCGGTAGGTCTCGAAGAGGACGCATGGGCGGCCGTCCTCGACGAGGAACAGGGCGTTGCCCGCGAGCCGGATGTCGCGGGAGAGGCAGAGCACGGTCGGCGGCCCCGGCGGCCGGGGGGCGGCGAGCGCCGCGGCCTGCTTTGCGCGGAACGCATCGCTGCCGCCGTGAAGTTGCGGCGGCCCGGGGATCGGGCCGGGGAAGCCGGGAAAGACCTCGCCGAGCACCTGCGTGCGCGGGCTGACCCGCCCGCGAAGCCGGTCGAGCAGGGCGGGTTCGCCGGGAAAGCCGCCGTCGCGGTAGAGGCGCGCGGCCGCGCAGGTGAGGACGAGGTTGTCCTCGATCAGCCGCGCATGCGCGGCGGCGTCCGTTGCGGCCTCGTCCGGTTCCGTCTCGCTCAAGCCCGCTCCCCGCCGATCCGCGCCCCGGCGAGCGGTAGCACATCGCCGCCCCGGCGCGCCTGCCGGGAGGCGGGCGGCAGCCGGGCAGCCCCCAATCGGGGATGGTTGCCTTGGAACCGTTAAGACCTGTAGGGGAGCCCTCGGCCGTGGCCGGCCGAGGGGCGGGAGACGCAAGGTTGCCCACGGTTGTATCGAGTGCGTTGGCAAAGCCGCTGCGGCGCTGGTGGAAGCGGCGGTCCGGCGCCCCGGTCCGCACCGCGATGGGGCGGATCGACGCCTGCTCGCCCGCCTTCCTCACCGGCTGGTGCGTGGACGCGCTGCGCGCGCCGAGCCCGGTCGACGTCTTCGTCAACGGCACGCATCTCCTGCGCGCCGCGCCCAACCACCGCCGCGACGACCTGACCGCGCTGGGGCTTCCCGCCGAGTGCGGCTTCGTCGTGCTCTATCCCGAGCCGCTGACGCTGACCGACGTGCTGGAGGTGCGCAGCGCCGACGGGCAGCCGCTGGACGGCTCGCCCAACACCCATCACCGCGAACGCCTGAGCCGCCTGCTGAACGGGATCGACCCGACGACGATGAGCGGGCTCGAACTCGGCCCCCTCGACCGCCCCACCCTGTCGAAGGCGCGCGGGCCGGTGGCCTATATCGACCACGCCCCGACCGAGGTGCTGCGGGCCAAGTACCAGGGCAGCCCGGCGGCGATGGTCGATCTCGACCGGATCCAGACCGTCGACTACGCGTGGCCCTCCGGCTCGCTGCGGGCGCGCATCCCGGACGGCAAGACCTTCGACTACGCCGTAGCGGTCCACGTGATGGAGCACGTGGCCGACCCCATCGGCTGGCTCGGCCATCTCGCCGAGGTGATCCGCCCGGGCGGCACGATCTCGCTGGCGCTGCCCGAGCGCTCGCGCTGCTTCGATCACCGCCGCGAGCCGACCCGGCCCGCCGACCTGATCGACGCCTGGATCGCCCGGCTCGACCGGCCGAGCCCGCGCCAGGTCTTCGACCACGTCGCCTTCATCTCCCCCCTCCATCTCGGCACGGACCTGCCGGCCCTGCCCGACCGGGCGCGCCTCGCGGACGCCCTCGCTGCCGCCCGCCGGACGGCGGCGGGGGAGTATATCGACGCCCATTGCAACGTGTTCACCGTCGCCTCCTTCCGGCAGTGCTGGGCGGTGATCGACAGCCTCGGCCTGCTGCCCCTGGAACTCGCGGCGGTGCACGATCCCTATCCCGGCGGGGACGAGTTCATCGTCAACCTGCGGCGGACCTGAGGACGCGCTCCCGCGTTCGCCCCGGGCGAAGATGGTCGAGGAAGGACGGGCCCCCGTGTCGGACGCGGCAACCGATCACATTCATGTGGGCCGGGACGGCTGGCTCTTCGTCGTGGCCGGCAGCAACAACGTCATCGCGCAGTTCAACGAATCGGGCTTCATGGCCCATCAGACCGAGCTGTGGCGGGGGCTGCTCCTTGCCCGCGCGGCCCGGGCGCGGGCGCTCGGCCTCGCCTACCGCCACGTCGTCGTCCCGGAAAAGCTCTGCATCTACGAGAGCTTCGTGGACGGGATCGCGGTCGATCTGCGCCTCTCCCCCGCCCGCCGCCTGGTGCGCGGCCTGCCGCGCCGCCGTCCGCTGGCCTGGCTGAGGGCGTGGCGGGTCACGCGCGCCCTGCGGGAGACCTGCATCGACCTCGTCGCGCCGATGCGCGCGGCGCGCAACGACGCACAGCTGTTCTACCGCACCGACAGCCACTGGACCTTCGCCGGCTGCCATCTCGCCTATCGCGAGATCTGCCGCTCGCTGCGGGCTACGCCCTGCCCGGATCTGGCCGAGCGCGGCTCGAGCGAGAGCACGTTCGCGGGCGATCTCGGCAGCCGCTTCGATCCCCCCCGGACCGAGCGGGCGCGGCTGCACACGCTCCAGCGCGACGCGTCACGCGTCCATGCCAGCCCGATCGTGGAAGCGCGGGAGGCGGCGGGCCGGGCCGACACGCTCCATGTCGGCTCGCACGTGATCTACCGGAACGCCGCCGCGGCCGACCCGCGCCGCCTCGTGCTGTTCGGCGATTCCTACGCGCATTTCGCGCCGACCCTGCTGACCATCATGCTCGCCGAGACCTTCGCCGAGGTGCATTTCGTCTGGAGCACGTCGATCGACTGGTCCTACGTGGAGCGCGTCCGGCCCGACATCGTGCTGAGCGAGATCGCCGAGCGCTTCATGTTCCGCGTGCCCGACGACCGGTTCAGCCTGGAGGCCTACGCCGCCGAGCGGTTCGGGGAGGAGGCGCTTCCCGAGGCTCAGAACAGCTCGCCCTGAACCTCCGCTCCCCGCACCGGGGCGCCCCGGTGCGCGGGCGCCGCCGGCCGGGCCGGTGCCGCCGGCTCGGGCAGCCCGGCATCGTCGTTGCGCACGCTGTTGACCCGGTCGCTGACGGGATCGAGCCGCAGCCAGTCGTCGGGGCAGGGCCGGCAGAGACGGGCGGCCTCGGGGGCATCCACCGCCGCGTCGAGCCAGGGCTCGACCGCTTCCGGCGCCAGGATCGCCGGCATCCGCTCGTGGATCGCGCTCAAGGTGCCGTTGGCCGAGCAGGTGACGATGGCCGCCGTATCGACCTCGGAGCCGTCCGCCCCCATCCAGGGCTGCCACAGGCCGGCGAGCGCCATCGGCGCGCCGTCGGCCCGGCGCACCGCGAACGGCGTCTTCGCCGCCGCCCTGCCGCTCCCCTCGCGGCGCCACTCGTAGAAGCCTTCGGCCAGGAAGACGCAGCGGTGATGGCGCATCGGGCCCCGGAAGGCCGGCTTCTCGGCCGCCGTCTCGATGCGGGCGTTGAACAGGACGGGAAAGTCCGACGGGTCCTTGAGCCAGGCGGGCCACAGGCCCCAGCGCATCAGCCGGAGATGCCGCTCCCCGCTCTCGCGCAGCACCACGGGCACCGGCTGGGTCGGCGCCACGTTGAAGCGGCCGGGGAAGTTCGGCTGTTCCGGGTAGCCGTAGGAGGCGCGGTAGACCTCCGGCGGCTGGCCGATGAAGAAGCGCCCGCACATGCCGCCGATATGGGCGCGGCGCCGGGGCGGGATCAAGCGGCGCGGGCACCCGAGTCACAGCGATGGAGGCCCCCTCGCCCGCATCCCGGGGCGGCGCCCGGAGAAAGGCCTGACGGCAGGTTCCAGTTTGTCGCGCCTCGCAGGCCCGAAGCACTATCCACATCCGCGCGCGGGCGCCCTACGTTGGCGGCCATGACCACCCCCGCGACGGCGAACGCTTCCGAGCCCGTCCTGCAGGTGCGCGCCGTGCCGGGCATGGCCCGGTTCGACGCGGCCGAATGGGACGCGCTCGCCACCTCGCCCGAGACGCTCGGCGCCGGCGACGAGAGCTTCAACCCGTTCCTGAGCCACGCCTTCCTCTCGGCGCTGGAGGAATCCGGCTGCGTCACCCGCCGCACCGGCTGGCTGCCGCTGCATGTCCGCGTCGAGCGCGAGGGAAAGCTGGTCGGCGCCGCGCCCTGCTATCTGAAGTCCCACAGCCAGGGCGAGTACGTGTTCGACCACGCCTGGGCCGACGCCTACGAGCGGGCCGGGGGCAGCTACTACCCGAAGCTCCAGGTCAGCGTGCCCTTCACCCCCGTGACGGGGCCGCGCTTCCTGATCGCGCCGGGCGAGGACCCCGACACGGCCGCCGCGGCGATCGTCGCGGGTTTGCGCGCCCTGCGGGGCGAGACGGGGGCCTCCTCGATCCACGTCACCTTCATGCGCCCGCGCGAGGCCGAGCAGGCGGAAGCCCTCGGCATGCTGGCGCGCCTCGACCAGCAGTTCCACTGGGAGAACGACGGCTATGCCGGCTTCGAGGATTTCCTCGGGGCGCTGGCCTCGCGCAAGCGCAAGGCGATCCGGCGCGAGCGGCGCGAGGCGCTGAGCCGGGGGATCACGGTCGAGCACAAGACCGGCGCCGCCATCACCGAGGCCGACTGGGACGCGTTCTACGAATTCTACTGCGACACCGGCGCCCGCAAATGGGGCCGGCCCTACCTCAACCGCCGCTTCTTCGCGCTGATCGGCGAGCGCATGGCGGACCGCATCCTGCTCGTGATCGCGCGGAACGGGGACAGGCCGATCGCGGGCGCCATCAACTTCATCGGCGACACCGCCCTCTACGGGCGCAACTGGGGCTGCATCGAGGATCACCCCTTCCTGCATTTCGAGGTCTGCTACTATCAGGCCATCGACTTCGCGATCGCCCGCGGCCTGAAGCGGGTCGAGGCCGGCGCCCAGGGCGAGCACAAGCTCGCCCGCGGCTACCGCCCGGTGCCGATGCACTCGGCCCACGACATCGCCGATCCGGGGCTCGCCCGCGCGATCGAGGATTATCTGAAGCGGGAGCGCGGCTTCGTCCGCGCGGCGATCGCCGAGTACGAGACCCTGTCGCCGTTCCGGCGAGGCTGCGAAGAGGCAAGCGAATGAGCCCGATCGACCGCATCCGCACCTATGCCGACGCGCTGACCGCCCTGCGGCGCGATCTCCACGCCCATCCCGAACTCGGCTTCGAGGAGGTCCGCACCTCCGGCATTGTCGCCGAGCACCTGGAGCAGTTCGGCATCGAGGTGCACCGGGGCTTGGGCAAGACCGGCGTGGTCGGGGTGCTCAAGGGGCGCCCGGGCGCGCGCCGGATCGGCCTGCGCGCCGACATGGACGCCCTGCCGATCACCGAGGAGACCAACCTCCCCTACCGCTCGACCGTGCCGGGCAAGATGCACGCCTGCGGGCATGACGGGCACACCACCATGCTGCTGGGCGCCGCCCGCTACCTCGCCGAGACGCGGGATTTTGCCGGCACCGCCGTGTTCGTGTTCCAGCCGGCGGAGGAGGGCTTAGGGGGCGCCCGCGCCATGATCGCCGACGGTCTCTTCGAGAAGTTTCCCGTCGACGAAATCTACGCGATCCACAACGCGCCCCACGGGCCGCACGGGGTGCTGCAGGTGAAGCCCGGCCCGATCATGGCCGCGGCCGATTTCTTCGACATCCGCATCACCGGCCGCGGTGCGCACGCGGCGATGCCCCACCAGGGCATCGACCCGATCCTCGTCGCCACGGGGCTGGCCCAGGCGATGCAGTCGATCGTCAGCCGCAACAGCAGCCCGCTCAAATCCGCCGTGGTCTCGATCACGCAGATCCACGCGGGCGCGGCCTACAACGTCATCCCCGAGGGCGCGCATCTGGCCGGCACCGTGCGCACCTTCGACGCGGCGCTGAGACAGCTGATCGCGACCCGCATCCGCGAATTGGCCGCGGGCTTCGCCGCGGCCTACGGCGCGACCATCGAGGTCGATCTGCGCGACGTGTTCTCGGTGCTCGACAATCATCCCGAGCAGGCGGCGGCGGCGGCCGAGATCGCCACCGAGCTGTTCGGCCCCGAGAAGGTCGAGGCCGACACCGTGCCGCGCATGGGCAGCGAGGATTTCGCCGACATGGTCGCGGCGGTGCCCGGCGCCTATGCCTGGCTCGGGGCGACGCCGGGGCCGGGCCTGCACAATGCCAGCTTCGACTTCGACGACAGCCTGATCCCGCTGGGCGCGGCCTATCTGGCGCGGATGGTGGAGCGGCGCGCGGCGGCGTGAGCCCTCCGCCGTTCTCCGACCCGCCCCAGCGTCCTGAGATGCGGGGCGGGCGAACGCAAAAAACGATTCGACAGCAAGGGACGGGATGCGCCGGCCGCCTTGTCGCGCCAGGATCGCCGCATCCACCTTCTTCGGGAGGAGCCCCATGCTCGCCGAACCCGCCATCGCCCCGCCCGACGCGGTACCCCTCACCGAGGCGCAGATGCGCGCCGCGGTCGCCGCGCGCGATGCCGGCCTCGACGGGCGCTTCGTCTACGCCGTGCGCTCCACGGGGGTCTATTGCCGGCCGGGCTGCCCGTCGCGGGCGGCGCGCCCCGACAACCTCTCCTTCCACGCCGGTCCGGCGGAGGCGCGGGCCGCGGGTTTCCGGCCCTGCCGCCGCTGCCGGCCGGACGAGCCCGCACCGGCCGAGCGGCAGGCCGAACACATCACCCGCGCCTGCCGGCTGATCGAGGCGGCGGACACGCCGCCCACCCTCGAGGCGCTGGCCCGGGCGGCGGGTCTGAGTCCGTTCCACTTCCACCGGATCTTCAAGGCGGTCACCGGCGTGACGCCGAGGGCCTACGCCCAAGCCCACCGCGCGGCCCGCGCCGCCGACAGCCTCGCGCAGGGCAGAAGCGTGACCGAGAGCGTCTACGCGGCGGGCTACGGCGCCCCGAGTCGCTTCTACGCGGGCGCCGCCGAGCGGCTCGGCATGCGCCCGTCGGCCTATCGCCGGGGCGGGGCGGGCGAGCGCATGTCCTTCGCGGTCGGCCCCTGCGCCCTGGGCCTCGTGCTGGTGGCCGCGACCGAGCGGGGGATCTGCGCGATCCTGCTCGGCGACGAGGAAGCGGCGCTGCGGCGCGATCTCGCGGCGCGCTTTCCGCGGGCGGAGATCGTGGCCGGTGCGGCGGATTTCGCGGCCACCGTGGCCGCGGTCGTGCGCCTCGTGGCGGAACCGGGGGCGGCCTTCGCGCTGCCGCTCGATGTCGGCGGCACCGCCTTCCAGCAGCGGGTCTGGGAGGCCCTGCGCCGCATCCCGGCGGGCGCGACCGCGAGCTACGCCGAGATCGCCCGCGCCATCGGCGAGCCGGCGGCGGTGCGGGCGGTGGCCATGGCCTGCGGCGCCAACCGGCTCGCGGTGGCGATTCCCTGCCACCGGGTGGTGCGCTCGGACGGGGCGCTCTCGGGCTACCGCTGGGGGCCTGCGCGCAAGACCGAACTGCTCGCGCGCGAGCGGGCGGCGAAGGGCCAGGATTGAAATCCCGTCAGCTTGTCCATGCAAGGGGCTACTCGCGACCCATTGCAGGAGTTGGACATCAAGATCTTGTCTGTCGGGTATTAGGTCGCAATCCGACAGCCTGCACCGCTTGTCATGACCCATTGCAGATATTAGGGCCTGTTGTCACTTGAGCCAATCGAGCGTTGCGGCGAGGCAGAGGACACCGGCGAAGCTGACGGCGGTCTTCTCGTAGCGTGTGGCGACGG
>NZ_JBMVEP010000030.1:0-10986 GCF_049543375.1 Methylobacterium sp. NPDC097929
CCCCGAGCGAACACCGAAGCGTTCGGAAGCGCCGACACCCCGGACCATGAAGGACAGCGATCGCCCGATCCAGTCACCCGGATCAGCTCCGCTCCACCCCATCGTCCGAAGACCCCGAAGTGCCTGTCCACCAAGTGGTGGACCGCGGCGCCCCGTCGGTGAGGCAGCTTCTACGGACCACCTCCGCCAACGTCAACAGCCCCGCCTGAAAAATCTCGAGGCGCCCGGTCGGACCACGAAGCCGCGCCGCTGCGAGCCGGACATCGGCGCGGCTCGCAACGGGGATCGTGACCTCGTCGATCGGCGACCGGTTCAGCGGGAGGCGATAGCCCGGCTGATGCGCAGCACGGGGCTGGCCACTACCGCTATCGGGCAGGGTCGCGCTCGGCGTCCTGGGTCAGCTGTCCGATCTGGATCAGGGGCTGCTTTGCCTCGCCGACAGCGCCGAACACCTTGAGCTCGATCTCCAAGCGGGCTGCGCCGTCGGTCGTCGGCCCGTGCGTGGCGCGCCAATCGGCCACCACCGTCGCGAACGGAGCGATGAAGTCCGGTTTCACATCGGGATCCACCACGCTGGGGGACGGGGTCAGCAGGTTGATCGGCAGGCGGACCCGGGGGAACGACGGTTGGCCCGGAACCAGCTCGTAGCTGTACAGACCCTGCATCGAGACATCGACGGCCGTCTTGGCGTCGCCCGCGTAGAGCGACGCGAAGAACGAGGTCAGCCGCGCATCCAGATCCCCCGTCGCCCCCGTCATCGCGTCGAGCGAGAAGCGCTCGTAGCTCAGGCGCGGCACGATCGGTTCGGCGAAGCGGACCTCGGGCGTTTGGAACAGGAAGGCATCGTTCGTCCGGACCGACTTCAGGCTGCCGATCGGGAAGAGCGCGAGGTTGCGTTGAACGTAGACCGAAGCCCATCCGCTCTGCAGCGACAGCACGTCGAGCGGTGCCATCGAGACTTCGCGCCGGGCGATGCCCAGCGCCTGCTGTTCGGAGAGGAAGTCGGTCGTGCCATCGACCTCCCGAGCGTAGAGATAGGCGATCGTCACGCCCGGAGGCAGCCGATCCTGGGGCACGGCGCGCGCAGCATAGGTGTCGGGCTCGATCGCGATCACCGGTGACGGCAGGACGATCCCGCCGCCCGAGATCGTTCCCGTGCTCGAATCCCAGGTGGCCGCCGCGCCGTTGATCGTGACAGCGACGAGGTTGACGCGGGCGTGGCCCTCTTCGGTGGCATCGAGCGTCGAGGTGAAGGCGACGATGACGCGCGCAGGCTCGACCTCGGCCGCGAGCGAACGGGGTTTCAGGCTCTCGGCATAAGCCGTTGCGATCGCCGCGGTCTGAGCGGCGAAGCTCGCGACGGCTTTCCTCGCGCCGTCGTGGATTGCCGGGTCGGGCTCCTTGCCGTCGATCTTGGCGAGGTAGAGGTTCAGGTCACGCAGGATCGCATCTTGATCCGCGATGAATTGCGCGAGCGCGGTGAACAGGTCCGCACCGACATCCCGCTCGCCACCGTTCGAACCGGTATCGCCCGATCCATTGTACTCGATCGTATGGGAGACCGCGTCGGAGGCCGCCTGCTGGTAGAGATATTCGAAGGCATAGCCCCATTTGGTCAGGGCCTCGGCATCCGCCCCAGGGTTCGGGCCGGTCAATTGTCCGGCCGACTGACCCGAGACGGTGGGTGGGGTCGGCAAGTTGCGATTGACCACCGGGATGTCGCAGACACCGTCGCCGAGTGTGTAGGAAAACGGACCGTTGACGAAGGCAAGCCAACGCGACTCGACATAGCCCTCAATCCCCGGGACCGTGGCGCGCTCGAATTCGAGATGGCTGATCTGCAGATCGAGCGTCAGCGGGACATAGGCTTGGCCTTCGACGTCCTTTGAGACGAAGACGAAGGCGAGCCGCGGCTCATGCAGCGCTTTGTCCTGCCGCACCGGACCCAGGGGAATCCGCGTCGGCGTGAGCGAGAAGTTCGTGTTGTCGGGAGCGCCCTCGACCACTCCCCTCGGCTGTCCGTAGAGGTTGGGCGGCCCGGCGGGATCGACGCCCGAGGCGCCGCTGACCTCGCCGAGGCCGAACACGACCGCGGCTCCGCCGCGATAGGCGGCACCGAGTTGGTTGAGCAATTGCTGGCGCAACTTCTCCGCAGCGGCGCTGCGCGTCGACGGATCGGTCGCGCTGGTCGACAGGACCGGCCATGCCGCTCCGCTGATCGAGCCGGCAAGCGCGTCCTTGGTCGCCAGCACCTGCCCCAGCAGGCCGTCCTTCAGCGGGTCCGCGACACCGTCGAGCCTGTCGAGGATGAAGGCGTGGGGCGCATAGGTGGCGGACAGGAATCCGTCGATCGCGTCGAGGGCCGACTGGAACCATTGGTTCAGGTCGATGCCGTCGAGGTGGAGCGTCTGGCTCTCTCCCGTCTCGTAGCTGATCAACGTCACGGCGCCGCCCTGCAGCGCTCGGGCGACGGGCTTGGGCGCATAGTAGCTCGGTTGCGTCCCGAGTTCGAAGAAGATGCCTGTCCCGGCCGTCTTGCCGAAGCGCACCGCCCATAGCTGCTGGGTGCCGGCCGCCGCATCCTCACCGAGGCGCGACAGGCCTTCGCCGACCTTGAGGTACCAGTCGGCCGTCTGGAAGATCTGCTCGAACGTCGTGCTGAAGGCGGTGTAGGCGACGTTGGCGTCGCTATCGGCGTGCGGCAGGATCGCGCCCGAGATGCTCGCGCCATCCCGCAGCGCCGCCACCGCCGGCTCGACGAGGAGCGGATTGCGGGTGAGCGTCAGCGCCACGTCCATTTCGATGATGTTGCCGGCCGCGACAGCGCTCACATCCACGGGTACGGTGAGCGTCGCCTCCGGTGCTGTCCCCGACCCGCCCGCCGCGATGGCTTTCAGATAGAGCAGGCAGGCCCGAACATAGCCGCGGATCGAGTCCGCCTGCGCCTCGTCGAGGGTGGTTTGGGAGGCCGCCAGCAGCGAATTGCTGACACGCATGGTGACGGCATTTCCCGAGACGCCGGGCACGGATACGGCGAGGTTCGAATAGTCCTGATGCAGTTGATAGTAGATGCGGGTGTAGAGTTTCAGGTCGCATTCGGCCCGGTCCCGGCCGGCGTCACCCGCATAGGCCCTGCCGTTGAGCGCGAAGCTCAGCTTCAGCGCAACACCGCTGCCGGCCTCGTACGTGTAGCTGGCTCTGGTGTTGCTCCAGCCGCCCAGTCCGATCAGCCGGTCGCGGTACAGCATCGGCACCGCCGAGCCGTCGAGCGCACCCGCATAGCTCGGCGAAGGCGCCTCGAACGGAGTGACGATGGTGTTGCCGAAGATGTCGCGCCACTGCAGCGCCACCTGCGCCGTGGTGCCGATGCCGAGATAGGGATTGGCGTCCTTGCCCGGCAGTTCGGGATCGCTCGGGATCGGTGCGGCATTGACCAGCGCGAATTCGCTGCCGATTCCGAGCGACTGGCGATAGTCCAGATCGGCCTCCGCGACGGCGGCGAGCCGCGCCCCGCGCGCATCGCTGGCGCGTGCATGACTCTGGAACAGTTCGCGCAGGTCGTCGCCATGGTCCTGCGGACCGAAGGGAAGACCGAGCGGGCTCGCCTTGTAGAAGACGTTGCCCGCCAGCCCCGCCGCCAGCGAGGTATAGAGCTGGTACAGCGTATCGCGGGCGAAGTTCGGATCCGTCGGCTGATCGGACGGGAGACCGAAATTGACCCGGCTCAGCGCGAAACCCAGATTGGGCGGCGGCAGCTGATCGCGCAGATCGAAGATCTCGGGATTGAGGGAGATCGGCGCGTTCGCCGGGAAGAGGCCGGCGGCATCGGCCGCACCGCGCGCCAGCAGATCGAGGCTCACACCGTAATACGCCGCCATGCTGTCGAAGCGCGCGCCCGGCGCCGCGCGCGGATCGACCTTGTAGGTCACTTCGGGGATGGAGAAGACCGCTGCGAGGGCCACCGCTACGCCAGGATTGTACCGGGCGATGTCCTGACCGCTGATCGGCACCGCTCCGGCCGAGAACAGGGCGGCCAGCTTGTCCAGGGTCGCGGCGGCGTCGATGGTGCCGCTGCCGTTGCGCACCAGATCTGCATTGGTGAGCTGCCGCAGCGCCCCGCGGATGGGGATCGATGCGCCTGACGCCAGGGTGGTGCCGGCATTCGCTTCGGCGAGCCGCCCCGGCCCGGGTCCGTAGATGGCGGACAGCGTGTTCAGCGAATCCTCGGCGGTCAGGGGCGCCGTGGGCCCGGTCGAGGCCAGCGAGAGCGTCTGGATCGCGTCGTTGCGGGGATCGATCGCGTCCGTGGTCACGAACGAGGTGACGAAATTCGGCAGCGTCTCGCCGAACGAGGCGGCACCCGAGGCCGCGAAAGTGACGACGATCGATACGGTGCCGGAGCCCGAGGCGTCGAACAGGGCGGCCGGCAGCCCCGCGCCCGACGCCATGTCCTCATAGTAGAGGTAATAGCCGCCGCTGCGGACGGTGCTCAGTTCCCAGAGCAGGCGGATGAACTCCGCGGGGGTGTTGGCGATGCCGCGCGGCGGCGCCCCTGCGGCCAGCGCGAGGACGCTGCGCGCGGGCGGATTGGTCTCGGTCGAGAGATTGGTCTGGGTGATGAAGGCGAGGAAGTCGCCGTCCGCCGGCGTCACCAGCATCGGCGTGCCCGGTCCCGACGGGTTGTAGAGCAGGAACACGGCCGAGGCCATGTCCTCGCCCAGTTCGTCCATCGCCGTCAGGATGCGTTCGAGCCGGACGCCGTCGGCCGAATTGGGGCCGACGAGTTCGTAGACGAAGGGCAGCGACGGGGCCGATGCCGGGCCGCCCGGCAGTTCGCCGGCGCCGGTCTGCCGGGCGAGCTGCTGCGCGTCCGGCATCCGCTTGATCTCGATGTCGAGGCGCGTGCACCATGCCCAGCTCTCGAGCGCGCGGTAACGGGTCTGGCCCGTCGCCGGGTTGGTGGTCCCGACTTGCGGCTGGAACTGCGGCAGCAGCTTGTAAGTGTCGCGGATGCCCGGCACCGCGGCCCGGATCGCCTGTTGACGCGCCGAGACCAGGTTCATCTGTGCGGGCGGAAGCGCCCACAAGGTCGGCTGAACCTGCGCGGCGGACGCGGCTTCGCCGAACGAGACCGTTCCGGTGCGGTCCGTCAGCCGTTGCAGCTGAGGCATCGATCCGCTCGACCAGCGGGCATAGCCGCCGGCCGTGAACGCCTTGGGCTGCCGCTCGGCCAGCGGCAGCGCCGCGAAGACGGGCGCCGGCGCGAAATTGCCCGGCGTCCTTGCCCAGCCGACCACCGTCAGCAGCGCGGAGTAAGCCGCGCTCAGGTCGATCGCCATGGACGTCGAGGACCCGCCGTCGAACCCGACGAAATCGAGGCTGACCCCGTGACTGCTCTCGGCGCGCGACAGGGTGATGCCGTACGACGTCGCGGCCGCCGGTACCGGGAATTGCTGGCCCGTGAGCTGATAGACCCCGTAGGCCGATTGGCCGGCGGGATAGAGGAAGTCGCCGGACAGGCTCAGCCCGGCCTGACTCGGCAGTCGCAGGCCGTAGACGAGGAAGCGCGAGACCATGCCCGCGACCTGGCCGACTTGGCCCGTTGCCGCGATCGCGCTCCACAGCGCGCCGACCGGGAGCGCCTGCAGATTGGCGACCGTGAGCAGGCCGCCTTCCGCGGCGGGCGAGAACAGGCCTTCGACCGCTGCATTGGCAGCGGCGATCGCGGTGGCGTCCGTGCAAAACAGCCGGGCGAGGCTCGCGAGCGTGTCGGTCGACGCGCCGCCGTCGCCCGCGCTGGTATAGGCGATCGGGGGGATCGCCATCGGCAGGGTTGGCGTGAGCAGCCCCGTGACGGCGTAAAGGACGCTCTGCGCGGCCAGCGCGTCGATCGTGATCGGCCCGAGTTGCGCGGCGATGTCGTCGAAACTGTCGCCCTGGCGTGTGACGACGCCGTGCGAGCGCCCATCCTTGTCGACCAGATCCAACGCGACCGCGCCCTGCAGCATGTGCCGGCCACGGTTGGCGACGATGAGGTCGGCCGGCGTGGTGATCCAGCGGGCCGGTGCATTCGAATCCGAATAGCGCGCGGCCACGCTCTGCAACGTGTCGCCGGCCTGCGTGACGAAGGAGAGTCCGCCGATGGTGAGCGGCAATCGCGCGCCGAGTGCATGCCCGGCATTCGGCAGGGCGACATCCGCGATCGTCAGCGCGTTGCCCGGCACGCCGTTGAGTTCGGCCAGGATCGCGGCGATCGAACTCCTCACTTGGAGCGGGTAGGCGTAGCCCTTCAGCGCGTCGGCGCCGGCCTGCAGCAATTGGCGCGCGATGAGCGTGAAGCTGTCGACGAAGACGAGCGCCGCGATCGATTCCGCCGTCTCGTCGAGGGTCGCGGCGCGGGGCTGCTCGCGGTTCTGCGCATCGATCTTCGCGGCGACCTCCGCGAACAGCGCGCTGACCGCCGCGGCATAGGCCGGCGTCGCGGTCGCATAGGTCTCGAAATCGATGCTCGATGCGCCGCCCTGAGCGCTCGGAGCGGCGACCAAGAGGCCGTCGAACACCGGAAACAGCGCCGACCCCTTGTCGAGCCGATCCTTGAGGCCGCTCGCCTCGGCGGCAGCGGGATTCTCGATGTCGAGCTTGAAGCCGTCCGCCAGGAACTGGAGAAGCTGGGTAATCGTCAAGACCGGATGGGCGGTATCGGCGAGCCGCGTGACGTAGGCTTCGAGCTGCTCGAGCGTCACCGACGCCGCCAGCGCCTCGGCGAGATCGACCGTGTCGCCCCGGCCGTTGCCGAGCGTGTCGATGATCCACGGGAAGTAGGTCTGGGCGAGCCGGTCGAACGAGGTGCTCTCCGTCCCGGTCGCGCCGGCGGCAGGATCGGGTGCGTCCATTGCCAGCAGGAAGACGAACGCTCCCTGGTTCTGCGCGGGATCGCTGGCGCCCTCGGGAGCCAGGACGGTGTACTGGGCGCCCGCCAGCAGGCTGAGCGTGGGTCGTTCGCCCGCAGAGGCGACGAGCCGCTTGGGCCGGGGCTGGAGCCTCCGCGCATGCCGCTGCGCGGCGTCGGGACCGCGCAGGATACGGCGGGGTGCTGCCAGCACCTCGTGCATCCTCTCGCTCCCGACCTCCCAGGGCGCCGTCTCGTTCGATCCGAGAACGAAGGTCGCCGAAACGCTGGCGGAGAAGGACAAGCTGATCGAGATCGAGAACAGGCCGAGGTCGATCTTGACCTTCAGGCTGATCGTCACGCTCGCCGATGCGACGACAGGTATCTCGCGATGGCACTCGTAGGTGATCTGCAGCGACAGGACGATCTTGACGTTCACCGACGCCGAGATGATCGCGAATTCGACGCTGCCGTAGAGCAGACCGATGATGCCGACGGTGCCCGAGACCTTGAAGTAGTAGTCGCTCTGCAAAGCGCCCTTGCTGGACGCCCGCACCAGATCGGTGCCCCTGGAATCGTAGGGGTGCCAGGGTGCGATCACACCCTCGATGATGCCGAACACGGTCAGGGCGAAGCCGGCCTTGAGCGGTCCCTTCTGGAAGTTGTAGCCGAGGCCCAGTTGAAGCCCGAGGCCGAACTCGATCACCGGGTCGAAGGTGCCCAAATCGGTCTTCGGAATCCGGGTCGAGGTGGCGTTGGAAAGCTTGCCGAAATAGAAGCCGCCCGCACCGAGGACCGGTACGCCGTAGACGATCACCGAAATCGAGAAGGAGCGCTGGAAATCGAGGTTGTAGGGGAAGCCGATGTCGATGAAGAAATCGCCGTTGGTGTAAACCTTGATCCCGAGCTGAGGCAGCGTGATCGAAACCGCACCGAAATTCAGGTTGCGGATGATGTCGGGGAAGGTGAACTCGATCTGGTAGACGCCGATGTCGTCGGTGATCTTCTTGTACAGGATATCGACGACGAGGTTGGCGAGCCCGCCCATCTTCTCCCCGGCCAGGGCCAGCCGGAGCCCGTAGAGGTCGGGATCGTTGAACACCATCATCACGTCGATCGACCACGTATTGCCGACCTTCATCAGCCCCAGATGGCCCGCGATCATCCAGTTGTTGGACTGGTTGTAATAGGGCAGTCCCTTACCGCCGCCCTTGTCGGCATTCGGATCGACGGGATTGGTCTTTCCCGTCGTGCTGGGCACGTTCTGCAGCGCGCAGATCACGTCCTTGGTGTTCTTGAAGCTGGCATGGCCGGTGATGCCGACCCTTTGTCCCAGAACCAGGAGGAAGAGCTTGAACCATTCCTCGCCGCGGCCGGGCACCGGGGGCAGGTTCTGGACATCCTGCCCCTTGGCGGGATCGAGCAGGTTCTTGAATGCCGGATTGGCAGCGGCCAGCGGGCTCGCGCCTTCGATGGCGAGCGTGACTTGACCGTTGGTGTCGCGGCGGAAGGTGAGCGCAGTGATCGTGATGAAGCCGAGATTGATCGGGCTCGACAAGGCGTAGCTCGCCGACAGACGCTGGCTGAAGCTTTCACCGCTCTTCAAGGACACGTTGACGCGAAGCGCATCCAGCGAGACTTGGTCGAGCAGGTTCCAGGGGGAATCGAGTGTGAAGTACGGGTTGCCGAGCGTGCGGACCAGGGCCTGGATCAGCGTGCCGATGCTCCAGCCCTTCAGGCTGAAGGTCACCAGCTCCTTGCCGCTCTGCCACTCGGCCCGGAAGCCCTCCCAATCGACGAACAGGATGTTGTTCGTGCCCTGTGCCGTGGGCACGAACTGATAGCCCATCGTGAGCCTGAGATTGATCGCCGAGTAGATCCAGGTGCCCTGTGCGGAGCCGGAGAACTGTTGGCGGGCCGGCTGATTGCCGTCGTAGCTCAGGCTCAGCTTCGCCGGATCGATCCCCACGGTCTGGTCGCCGAACTCGAACGTCCAGCTGAATGCGGTGACGATGTCGTAGCTCGCTTGGAGCTTGCCGGTCTCCGCCGGAATCACGGCGTCGATGGCAAAGGCGGAGATGACGAGACGGCCCGGGATGAAGTCGGGGAAACCGTAAGCGGAGCCGGGGCTGAAATATTGGTTGACCAGCGCGGAGAGCGGAAGCGGTCGCGACAGCTTGGCGCCGAGATTCCAGCGCTTGGGCGACACGAACCCATCGTAGGCGACGCTGACGCCCGCCTCCAACGGCCCGACCTGCAGGAAGCCGTCGATTCCGGCCTGCCACTGCGTCGCCGTTTCCGCCTGTGTCACCCGCGCGAGGGCTCGCGGGCCTTGCGACTGAACGATGGCCGACTGGAGCAGGGTCGTCGCGTTGGCACCGCCCTTGGTCTGGGTCGGCGATTTGGCGGCGACGCGCACCGTGCCGTCGCGCACGGCGAGGATCGGCTCACCATCGACCTGCAGGAGATTGAGTTCGAGGCTAAAGCCGGCGCTGAAACTGAAGCTCTGTGCGCCGTAATCGATGGCCAACGCGATGTCGGACAGTTCGAGGTCACCGGCGCTCGCCCGATCGAGCACCACCGCGCCGCCCGAGAGCGTCGCCAGGAAATCGCTGAGCTTCGCCGTTCCGGCAAATCCCGCATAGAATTGCTTCTGCGAATTGAACTTGACCGAGAAGACCCCATCACCCTCGCCGCCCGGTCCCTTGAAGACGCTGGTGGTCAGCGTGAACTGCGTCGAGAAGTCGTAGAGCTGCTGGCGTGCGGGCGGATCGAACGGATAGGCCATCGACCAGTTCAGGGAAAAGCTGGTGATCGTGAAGTCGAGAGCGCCGGTGGGATCGGGCAGAATCGTCCAGCTGGTGTTCTTCGAACTGCCGATATCGACCGATAGCGCGGTCACCTTGGACGAGGCGCCCAGATTGCCCGAGATCGAGAATCCGTTCAGGCCGACGAAGGTCAGGAATTGCTGGACCGTGTCCGGTGTGGCGGCCAGATAGCCGCCATTCCCGCCCATCAGCTGGATGATTCCCGCCGGCGTGATGGGCTTGCCGTCCTGCGCCACCGACAGGGCGATCGTGTAGCGCGTGGTGTCGCCCGGCGTCACGGCGACGTCGAGCGCGTAGATCCCCTCGTTCCCGACATCGAAGCGCGACGAGATCGAGAGCGTCGGCGCCTGATCCCCGGCGTCGGGATCCTCGTCGGGATCGGCGAGCAGGAGCACGCCGCCCACCTCGCTCGACCCATCCGGCGCCGGGATCGTGATCGTGACGCTGGGATCCTGCACCTTCAGATAGACCAGATCGAAGGTCCCGTTCTGGATGGTCGCCGAAAGGCGCCCCGGCGGAAACAGAACGGTCTGGCCGTCGAACGCGCCCATGTTGAGCGGTCCGCTCAGGAGCAGAGCGCCGGCCGGCGCGGCGAGCCCATCGAACAGGGGCAGGAAGGGCGCGACGATCGCGGGCAGCGCAACCGTGGCGGAGAGATTCTGGACCGCGCCGCCGGACACCCTGCGCCCCGCGCCATCGCCGTAGGGATAGGTGCCGGCCTCGCTGGAGAAGACGAAGGCGACGCCGCTCAAAACAGCGAACTGGTCGAATGGGAACGCGCCCATGAAGGCGAAGGAATCGGTCCAGGTCCAACCGGCCGGCGTGGTCTCCACCTGTACGATCAGCCTGCCGCCGTCGACCGTGAAGACCAAGGTCGCCGGCGCGGCGAGCGGCGCCTTGGCGCCGACGAACGGGACGGTCGCCCGCTTCACCGTGAACGCAGCGCCCTGCACCTTGCCGACATCGGCCTTGGCGACCGCGACGGTGAAGTCGGCCGGCAGCGTCAGAAAGAACGCTTGGCGCAGCCACGCGTCGTACTCGGGCGGTACCGTGACGGCCGCATCGTTGAGGCCCGCCGTCAGAAAGGCGGCATCGAGGGGAAAGGGCTGACCTCCGGCGGCGGCCTCGATCGCGGCGCGCAGATTGTCGATGGCGCTCATGTGATGCCTTCCTGCGCCTTAGAGCCTGTTTGAGGTCCTCCGCCGGCCGTCCCCATCTGTCTCGTGTCACCAATACACGATCCGTCTGGCAGGACGGAGGAGAGAGCAG
>NZ_JBMVEP010000031.1:0-9168 GCF_049543375.1 Methylobacterium sp. NPDC097929
CAGGGCGTTGGCGCAGACTGGCGCTTCACCACAAAGGACGCCCGCATCAAGCTCCGCAAACTCTACCCCACAACGGAGGCGTGACAGAGCACTAGCAGGATGGTCGCCCCTAAGGGGGCCGAATGACCCATAGCGGCCCCTTCACGCTGTGGCCTTCGTCGTCCGCTTCGACCCGGGAAGCGGACGTCGTAGAAGCCCTCACGGCCCCACTGTTGGGGCGGATGAAAAGCGTGCCGTGGACCCTGCGATCAAGATCACCAACATCACCGCCTTGCCGCTGCTAACTGAACTGGCGCGTAGGTGTTGATAGCCGACCCAGTGTCCTGTTTTGAGGCCTCAAAGTTTCGCACTGGAGCAACTTAGACTGAAGAAGGCCCGCCATCGTGAGATGGCGGATCCATCGCGTTAGGTGCAGCCGTAAACCGATTGGTCACTACCGCAGGGTATTCGCGGGTCCCGGGTGAACCAGGATGGCCAGCCAGAAGCCCATGCCGCCGCGAGCCACGTAAATCACGTCGTGCACGTGGGGGTTATTTTAACGCGGCCGGCCTGCCGAGGGGGCAAGGAGGCAGGCCGACCGCTATCGCGAACCGCGGGAAGGTCCGGTTACGCGACCTGTTGCCGGGCGAGGCCCGGATCTCGTGCTTCGCCCTCAGTGTACGGGGGCGCCGTGCCGTGCGGGTTCGACGGGCTCGGCGGAGCTGTCCCTCGCCATGTCCGCCGCCCGCTGCCGGAAGGCCCGCGCGATCAGCACGTAGAACAGCGGCGTGACGAACACCGCGAGCACGGTCGCCGTGATCATCCCGCCGAGCACGCCGGTGCCGATGGCCCGCTGGCTGTTCATGCTGGCGCCCGTGGCGATGGCCAGCGGCACCACGCCGAGGATGAAGGCGAACGAGGTCATGATGATCGGCCGGAAGCGCAGCTCGCACGCTTCCAGCGCCGCCTCGTGCACGGAACGCCCCTGCGCCACGAGCTCCTTGGCGACCTCGATGATCAGGATCGCGTTCTTCGCCGTCAGGCCGATCACCGTGATCAGGCCGACCTTGAAGTAGACGTCGTTCGGCATGTCCCGCAGCAGCATGGCGAACACCGCGCCGACCACGCCGGTCGGCACCACGAGCAGCACGGCGAGCGGGATCGACCAGCTCTCGTAGAGTGCGGCCAGGCACAGGAACACGCAGAACAGCGCCAGCGCCAGCAGGTAGACGGCCTGGGAGCCCGAAAGCTTCTCCTGCAGCGATTGTCCGGTCCAGGCGAAGTCGAAGCCCTGGGGCAGTTGCCCGGCGAGCCGCTCCATCTCGACCATGGCATCGCCGCTGGCGTAGCCGGGCGCCGCGCTGCCGCCGAACTTGATGCTTGGGTAGCCGTTGAAGCCCACCACCTGCGCCGGGCCCATCGTCCAGGAGATGCGGGCGAAGGATTGCAGCGGCACCATCTGGCCCTTCGCGTTGCGCACGTGGAGGTCGAGCAGGTCCTCGGCCTTCATCCGCCGCCCGGCCTCGGCCTGCACGATGACGCGCTGCATTCGCGCTTGGTTCGGGAAGTCGTTGACGTAGGCCGAGCCGAGGCTCGTCGAGAGCGCGTCGTTGATGTCGGCGAAGGTGACGCCAAGGGCGTTCGCCTTCTGTCGATCGAGGGTGAGCTCGACCTGCGGCGCGGTTGGCAGGCCCTCGACGTAGACCCCCTGGAGGATGGGGCTCTGCGAGGCGGCGGCCAGGAGCTGGTCGCGCGCGGCGGCGAGCGCCGCGTAGCCCTGCTGCCCCTTGTCCTGCAGGCGGAAGGCGAAGCCGCTGGAATTGCCGAGGGAGTCGATGGCCGGCGGCGACAGCGACATGGCGATGGCGTCGGGCAGGCCGCCGAGCACCGCGTTGGCCCGGGCGGCGATGGCGTCGGCGCCGTCGTCCGGCCCGCGCTCCTTCCAGTCCTTCAGGGTGACGAAGGAGAGCGCCGCGTTCTGGCCCTGGCCCGAGAAGCCGTAGCCGAGCAGAACCACGCGGCTGGCGACCGCCGCCTCGGTCCCGAAATGGTCCTCCATGCGCTTGGCCACGTCGAGGGTGCGCTCGGTGGAGGATTCCGGCGGCGTCTGCGCGTCGACGATGATGTAGCCCTGATCCTCGGTCGGCAGGAAGCTCGTCGGCATCCGGACGTAGCCCCAGCCGAGCGCGGCGACGAGCGCCGCGTAGACGAGGAGCGACCGCACCGGCCGGCGCAGCATCCCGGCAACACCGGACCGGTAGGCCAGCGTGCCCGCCTGGAAGCGGCGGTTGAACCAGCCGAAGAAGCCGCCCTTGGCGTGGCCGTGACCGGCCGCGACGGGCTTGAGCAGCGTCGCGCAAAGCGCCGGGGTCAGGGACAGCGCCAGGAAGGCCGAGAAGGCGATGGAGGTCGCCATGCTCACCGCGAACTGTCGGTAGATCACCCCGACCGAGCCGGGGAAAAAGGCGAGCGGCACGAACACTGCGATCAGCACCGAAGTGATGCCGATGATGGCTCCCGTGATCTGGCCCATCGCCTTGCGGGTCGCCTCCCGGGGCGAGAGGCCCTCCTCGCCCATGATGCGCTCGACGTTCTCGACCACGACGATGGCGTCGTCGACGAGGATGCCGATGGCCAGCACCATGCCGAACATGGTGAGCACGTTGATCGAGAAGCCGGCGAGCAGCAGCGCGCCGCAGGTGCCGAGCAGGGCCACCGGCACGACGATGGTCGGGATGATGGTGTAGCGGATGTTCTGCAGGAACAGGAACATGACCACGAAGACCAGCGCCATCGCCTCGGCGAGCGTCATTAGAACCTTCTTGATCGAGACCTCGACGAAGGGCGTGGTGTCGTAGGGCACCGTGACGCTGACATTCGCGGGCAGCGTCTTCGAGAGCTGGGCGATCTTGGCCTTCACGCCGGTGGCGGCGGCGAGCGCGTTGCCGCCGGGCGCGAGCTGGATGCCGATGCCGGCGGCCGGGCGCCCGTCGAGGCGCGTCTGCATGTTGTAGGACATCCCGCCGAGTTCGACCTCGGCGACATCGCGCAGGCGCACGAGCGAGCCGTCCATGTTGGCGCGCAGCACGATCTCCTCGAACTCGGCGACCGTCGTCAGCTGGCCCTTCACGAGCACGTTGGCGGCGATGCGCTGGCCTTCCCTAGCCGGCTGGGCGCCGACGATGCCGGAGGTCACCTGCGCGTTCTGCGCCGCCACCGCCGCGGTGACGTCGGCGGGGGTCATGTTGAGGCCGACGAGCTTGACCGGGTCGATCCAGATCCGCAGCGCCTTCTCCGACGAGAACAGGGTGGCGCGCCCGACCCCCGGCACGCGCCGCAGCTCACCGAGCAGGCGGCGGGCGGCGAGGTCGCCGAGATCCGTATCGGTTAGGCTGCCGTCCTTGGACGAAACGATGACGAACTGGAGGAAGCTGGTGCTCGCCTCCTCGACGATGACGCCCTGCTGCGTCACGGCGCGGGGCAGTCGCGCCTCGATGCGCTTGATCCGGTTCTGGACCGCGACGGTCGACTTCGACGGGTCGGAGCCGGGCGCGAACGAGGCCATGATCTGGGTCTGGCCGGAGGTGTCGCTGGTGGACTCGAAGTACATCAGCCCCGGGATGCCGTTGAGCTCCTCCTCGATGATGCGGGTGACGCCGTCGTAGAGGCGCTCGGGCGGGGCGCCGGGATAGGTCGCCGTGACCTGGATCGTGACGGGGGCGACGTCCGGGTATTGCGAGATCGGCAGGAAGGCGATGGAGATCGCGCCCACCAGCATGATGAAGATGGAGATCGCCCAGGCGAAGATCGGGCGCTCGATGAAGAAGCGGGTCATGGGGATCGTGCCTCGAGCGCATTCCGACGAAGTGGACACCGGTTCGTCGAGAGAATGCGCGGCAAAACAAGAACCTAGAGATGAGTCCCGACCCAATGGTCGGGCGCAGCTCTAGCGCGAGCGGGGCCGGGTCAGTGCTGTTCGGGGGCGGCGGCCGTCTTGCCGCCGCTCCAGGCGACGGGGTTCACGGCCATGCCCGGCTGGATCTTCTGGAAGCCCTCGACGACGACGGTCTCGCCGGCCTTGAGGCCCTCCTCGACGATCCAGCCGGCATCGGTGAGCGCCCCGGTGCGCAGCGGGCGCAGAGCCGTCTTGCCGTCCTGCACGACGTAGGCCTGGGCCTCGCCCGCGCTGGAGCGCTGGATCGCCTGGGCCGGGACGACGACCACGTCGGCCTTCATGCCGTGCGCCACGCGCACCCGGACATAGGTGCCGGGCAGCAGGACGGCCTTCGGATTGGGGAAGGCAGCGCGCAGGGAGACCTGCCCGGTGCCGGGGTCGACGCTCACATCCGTGAACAGCAGACGGCCGGCATCGGGGTGCAGCGTGCCGTCGTCACGGACAAGGCGTACCTCGGTCTCCTCCTTGCCGGCGGCGCGCTCGGTGAGCTCGCCGGGATCCGAGGCGGAGGCGTTGAAGTCGGCGAAGATCGGGTCGATCTGCTGGATGACGGCGAGCTTCGTGGCGTCGCCCTGGCCGACGAGGGCGCCCTCCGTGACGAGAGCGCGCCCGATCCGGCCCGCGATGGGCGCGCGGATGGTGGCGAAGTCGAGGTCGATCTTCGCGCGGTCGAGCTGCGCCTTGGCGCTCGCCACGTCCGCCTCGGCCTGACGCAGGGAAGCGGTGGCGATGTCGTGCTGGGCGGTGCTGGCGGCTTGGCGCTCCAACAGCGTCTCGGTGCGCTCCGACTGCTTCGAGGCCTGGACGCGGGTCGCCTCGGCCTTGGCGAGCGCCGCAGCCTTGGCATCGACCTCGGCCTTGTAGATGGCCGGGTCGATGCGGAAGAGCACGTCGTTCTTCTTCACGAGGCTGCCCTCCTCGAAGGCGCGCTCTCGGATGATGCCGGAGACCTGGGCGCGGACCTCCGCCACCCGCGTCGAGGCGAGGCGCCCGGGCAGGTCGTAGGTGCGCGGCACGGTCGCCGGCTCGGCCGTCGCGACGGACACGTCCATCGGCGGCGTCTCCGCCGCCGCGGCGGCCGGGTCGTTCGCCGCGGGCTTGCAGCCGGTCAGAACCGCGGCCAGCAGGAGCGTGGGGAGGGACAGGCGGTGATGGTCACGCCAGGTCATGGTTCGAAGGTCCTTGTCTGAAGACGAGTGGGCGGGTGCCGTGGTGGGCCGTCAGCCCGGCGGCGCCATCGCCAGGAGGCGCCCGCGCAGCGCGGCCAGATCCGGGAGCGGCCCGCCCGACGCGTGCAGGAGGCAGGCGTGCCACGCCCCGTCGGCGGCAAGGCGGACGACCTCCAGGGTCGGCGCGCTGTCCGTGGCCCGGTGCCGCTCCAGGCGCCGCACCATCCACGCGGCGTGCTGTCGGCGGACGTCCGGGTCGGCCAGGCCGGAGAGGTACAGGGCCGCCGCCTGGCTCTCGCTCCCGGAGGTCGGGTCGGGGAAGACCGCCTCGACGTAGGCGCGGGTGAAGCGGCCGTGCGGCGCGGGGTCCCGGGCCATCGCGGCGTCGATGTCGGCATCGAGCCGCTCGGTCAGGGTCTCGAACACCCCCTCGACCAGGGCCTGCTTTGTGGGGAAATGGTAGTAGAGGAAGCTCTTGGTCACGCCGGCCGCATCCGAGACGGCCTCGATCGTCAGCCCGGTGGGCCCGTGCTCCAGGGCGATGCGCACGGCGCAGTCGAGGAGCCGGCGGAGCACGAAGTTGGGCTGCTTCTCCCGGTGGAGGGCGCTCGACATGGTCAGTGCCCCGTGGTCGCCGAGAAGGCCTGCATCACCACGACCCCGCCGACGATCATGGCCATCCCGACCATCGCCGGCACGTCGAGGGCCTGCCGGAACAGCGTGGCGCCGATGAGCGCGGTCACGACGATGCCGACCCCGCTCCAGATCGCGTAGACGACGCCGAGCGGCATCGCCTTGAGGGCGATGGACATCAGGAAGAAGGCGGCCGTGTAGCAGACCGCCATCCCGAGGGTCGGCCCGACCCGCGTGAACTGCTCGGACTTCTGCAACAGGGTCGTGCCCGCCACCTCGAACGCGATGGCGGTGCCCAAGGCGGCGTAAGCCACGATCGATGCGTCTATCGTACGCTCTGCTTCCATCTCACATCTCCAGGCCGGTCAGCCGGGCTTGCCTCCGCTTCGTCGGTCAATTAAATCCATCCGTACGGAATTAAAAGAGGGAAATTCGGGATGGGCCGTCCGAGGAGCATCGACCGGGACAGGGTGCTCGACATTGCCGAGCGGATCGTCCGCGAGGAGGGCGCCACCGCCCTGACCTTCGACACCGTCTGCAAGGCCGCGGGCATCACCAAGGGCGGGCTGCAATACTGCTTCGGCAGCAAGGACGACCTGCTCGCCGCCATCGCCGAGCGGTGGCTGAAGGGCTTCGACGCCGAGGTCGCGCGCCACACCCCGCCCGACGCGACCAGCCTGGAGCGCGCGAGCGCCTACGTGACGGCGTCGGCCCGCGTCGACGTGGCGAGCCAGACCAAGATGGCCGGAATGCTCGTGAGCCTGCTGCAATCGCCGGAGCACATGGAGAAGGCGCGCGGCTGGTACGCCGCGTGGCTGGAGCGCATCGACCCCGGCAGCGAGGCGGGGCGCCGGGTGCGCACCGCGTTCCTCGCCGCCGAGGGGGCCTTCTTCCTGCGCGGCCTCGGCCTGATCGACCTCGACCAGGCCGGCTGGGAGGATGTCTTCGACGACATCCTCAAGCTGCTCTGACCCGTCCCGCGATTCGCGTCGATCCCCCCGGAACGCCCATGGTCGAACAAATCGAAGCCGGCACCGCGCTCTCGGATGTCACCCTCGACAGGGTGGACGTGAGCCGATTGGCCGCCCGTGACCTGCCGGTTCGCGTCGTCCGATGCGATCTGGAGAATGCCGACCTTTCCGGCCTGAACCTCACGCAATGGTCCTTCGAGGGATGCAACGTCCAGGGGGCCGGCCTGAACGGGTCGGTGCTGGAGCGTTCCGTCTGGGCCTCCTGCCGGGGTGCTGGCGCGAACCTGACCGGCGCCGACCTGACGGAGGCGGCCTTCCGGTCCAGCGACTTCAACAACGCCGATTTCCGCGGCGCGAAGCTGTCGGGTGCCTCGTTCGTCGGCTGCAAGCTGACGGGCGCCAACTTCGCGGAGGTGCGCTGGCTGGGCGCGACGTTCCGGGAAACCCTGCTGGTCTACGCCAGGCTGGCCGGCCTCTCGTTTCGCGGCGCGCATCTCGAAGGCGTGGACTTCTCCCAGGCGGACATCCGCGACTGCGACTTCCGGGAGGCCGTCTTCGA
The DNA here is from genome assembly GCF_049543375.1 of Methylobacterium sp. NPDC097929. Lineage (NCBI taxonomy): Bacteria > Pseudomonadati > Pseudomonadota > Alphaproteobacteria > Hyphomicrobiales > Methylobacteriaceae > Methylobacterium > Methylobacterium sp. NPDC097929. The sequence continues at coordinate 7,267 of NZ_JBMVEP010000031.1, forward strand.
GAACGGGAGCTTGCGCGAAGCCTCCCTCAAGGGGGCGCGCTTCCAGGGAGCCGACCTGCGCGGGGCCGACCTTGGCGGCCTCCGGCTGGCCGACGCTGCCCTGATCAAGGGCGCGACGATCTCGAGGTCGCAGGCGGCCGAGCTCCTCGGCAACCTCGGGGTGCATGTCCGATGACCCCGGAAGCGCCCCGCCTCGTCCGGACCCGCGCATCGGCACGCCGACACTGATCGGGGAAGGGTCGGCGGCCCGCTGTGTCAGGGTCGCGTGACCTCGTCCCGCTCCGCGGGCCTCAACCCTCCACACCCCATTGGAAGAGAGACAGATGACCACGGAGCCTCGCTTCTCCGCGCCCGAGACCCTGCGCGCCGTCGTCGGCGCCGCCCGTGCTCTGGGCCGCCGCCAGAACCGCGACGGACACTGGGTGTTCGAGCTGGAAGCGGATGCCACCATCCCGGCCGAGTACGTGCTGCTGGAGCACTAGATGGACCGCATCACCCCCGAGCGGCAGGCGCGGATCGGCGTCTACCTCCGGCGCACTCAGGGCGAGCATGGCGGCTAGCCGATGTTCCATGCGGGCGCGTTCAACCTCTCGGCCAGCGTGAAGGCCTACTGCGCGCTGAAGGCCATCGGCGACGCCCCGGAGGCGCCGCACATGGTGCGGGCGCGCCAAGCCATCCTCGGCCACGGCGGGGCGGAACGCGCCAACGTCTTCACCCGCATCCAGCTCGCCCTGTACGGCGCTATCCCCTGGCGCGGCGTGCCGGTGATGCCGGTCGAGATCATGCACCTGCCCAAGTGGTTCTTCTTCAACGTCTGGGCGATGTCGTACTGGGTGCGCACCTGCGTGGTGCCGCTGCTCGTGCTGCAGGCGCTGCGGCCCCGCGCCCGCAACCCCCGCGGGGTGAGCTTCGAGGAGATCTTCTGGACGCAGCCGGAGCGGGTCCGTGACTGGATCCGGGGCCCCTACCGCTCGCGTTGGGGCGTGGCGTTCAAGCATATCGACACGGTGCTGCGCTGGACCGAGCCGCTGTTCTCCAAGCTCGCCCGCGGGAGCGCCGTCGCGAAGGCGGTCGCCTTCGTGGAGAAGCGCCTGAACGGGGGGGGACGGGCTCGGGGCGATCTACCCGGCCATGGCCTATGCGCTGATGATGTACGACGCGCTGGACTATCCCGAGGACGACCCGCGCCGCCTCACGATCTGGACGGCCATCGACAAGCTGCTCGTCGAGACGGACGAGGAGGTCTACTGCCAGCCCTGCGTCTCGCCGGTCTGGGACACGAGCCTGTCCGGGCACGCCATGATCGAGGCGGCGCGATCCGGCGGCGTCGAGGCGCAGCGGGAGCTCGACGCCGCCTGCGACTGGCTGGCGGCGCGCCAGGTCACCGACGTGCGCGGGGACTGGGCAGAGGTTCGGCCAGATGCCGAGCCCGGCGGCTGGGCGTTCCAGTACCGCAACGACCACTACCGGGACGTGGACGACACGGCGGTGGTCGCCATGCTGCTCCACCGCAACGGGCGGCCCGAACACGCCAAGGCCGTCGAGCGGGCCCGGCGCTGGATCGTCGGGATGCAGAGCCGCGACGGCGGCTGGGGCGCCTTCGATGCCGGCAACGACCGCGCGTTCCTCAACCACATCCCGTTCTCGGACCACGGCGCGCTGCTCGATCCGCCGACCGCCGACGTGACCGGCCGTTGCATCTCCTTCCTGTCCCAGCTCGGGCACGAGGCGGACCGTCCGGTGATCGAGCGGGCGCTGGCCTACCTCCGGGCCGAACAGGAGCAGGACGGCAGCTGGTTCGGGCGCTGGGCGACACCGACACGGACCGGGTCATCGCCGCGCTGGAGGCGCTGCAATACGACGTCGCCAAGGGCCCCGAGCGCTACCGGGCCTGCGACCACC
>NZ_JBMVEP010000032.1:0-7384 GCF_049543375.1 Methylobacterium sp. NPDC097929
GGTGGTCGCAGGCCCGGTAGCGCTCGGGGCCCTTGGCGACGTCGTATTGCAGCGCCTCCAGCGCGGCGATGACCCGGTCCGTGTCGGTGTCGCCCGCCGCCTGCACCGCCATCAGCAGGGAGCGCACGGCCGTGTAGCCGTAGGCGCCGTAATCGGTGGGCACCGCGCCGGCATAGGCGGCGCGGAAGGCGTCGTTGAAGGCCTTGGCCGAGGGCACCATCTCTTCGAGACGCCAGTAGTAGTTGCTGGCGCCCACCACGCTCTCGAAGGCGTCGGCACCGCCCGCGAGGCGCTGGTTGTGCAGCAGCACCGGCACGACGATCCGCGCGGCCTTCTTCAGCCCGAAATCGTTGGCCTGCTTGATGCTGTTGGCCTGGTCTCGGCCGAAATTGCAGATGCAGAGGATGTCCGGGCGCATCGAGCGCAGGCGCGGCATGAAGGTCGAGTAGTCGGGCGCGCCGAACGGGTGCAGGATCTCGCCCGCCGTCTCGGCCCCGATGGCGGTCGCCGCGCGCTTGAAGCCGCGCAGCATCTCATGGCCGTAGGCGTAGTCGGCGACGAGGTAGGCGACCCGCGTGCCCTTCTTGAAGGCGTACTTGGCCACCGCCGCGGTGGTCATGTGCGGGTTCAGGGCCTCGTGGAAGGTGTGGCGGCTGAAATCCTTAGCCTCGTTGATCGTGTCCGACTGGCTGATCGACACGTAGAGGACCTTTCGCGAGCGGGTGATCTCGTTGACCGAGAGCTGCACCGCGCTCGACAGGGCGCCGACGATGAAGTGGGCCCGGTCCTTCTCGATCAGCTCCAGCGTCCGGGTCGCGGCCTCGCCGGGGTTGAGCTTGTCGTCGCGCACCAGCAGCTCGGCCATGCGGCCGTTCAGGCCGCCGGCCTCGTTGAACTGCTTCACGGCCAGTTCCGCCGAACGGATCTGGTCCTTGGCCTCGGCGCCGAACGGGCCGGTGACCGGCGTCGGGAAACCGATGCGGATCGGCTCCGCCGCCCGAGCGACGAAGGGCATGCCGATACCGGCAAGCGTGCCGGCCGCGGCCATGCCCCGCACGAGCGTGCGGCGCGAGACGGCGCCGTATCCCGGTCCCTGTCGGATCATCGTTCTCTCCCTGTCGTCGCGCGGGCTCATGAGTACGGCCCGCGTCGCGAAATCGAATGAGCGCGCTCAGATCACGTCGAGCGCCCTCAGGATGCGTTCGGGCGTCATCGGCAGCTGCGAGACGCTGGCGCCCAGCGGGCGCAGGGCGTCGTTGACGGCGTTCAGCGCCGCGCCCGAGGCGGCGGCGGTGCCGGCCTCGCCGACACCCTTGGCACCGAGTTCGGTGTCCCCCGTCGGCGTCTCGACATGGGTGATCACGATGTCCGGCATCTCGCAGGCCATCGGCACGAGGTAATCGGTCATCGAGCCATTCAGGAGTTGACCGGTTTCGCCGTAGCGGCACTCTTCGAAGAAGGCGGCACCGAGCCCCTGCACCACGCCGCCGCGGATCTGCTCGTCCACCAGCAGCGGGTTGATGACCCGCCCGCAATCCTCGACCACCCAGTGCTTGAGGAGGGCGACGAAGCCGGTCTCGACATCGATCTCGACAAGGCTGCCATGGATGCCGTTGGTGAAGGCGAAGGGATAGCCGCGCGGGGCGAAGTGGTGCGCCACCGTCAGCGCCGGCGAGACGTCCGGCGGCAGCAGGTCGGAGCGGTAATAGGCGAGGTTCGCCAGTTCCTTCAGCGTCATGCGCGGCGTGCCATTGGCATCCGTCACCGCGCCCTCGCGGATGTCGAGGGCGGCGGCCTCCGCCTGCAGGATCGCGGCGGCGATCTCGAGGATGCGCCGCTTCAGCTTGCGGCTTGCCTGGAGCGCGGTTTCGCCGCCGATGCCGGCGCCGCGGCAGGCCCAGGTGGCCCCGCCCGAGGGCGTCGTCTCGGTGTCGCCGGTGAGCACCCGGATGCAGTCCCGGTCGACGCCGAGCCCCTCGGCGACGATCTGGCTCACAATGGCCTCGCTACCCTGGCCCTGCTCGGTGATGCTGATGGCGCACTGCACCTCGCCCGCGGGCGTCAGCTTGAGGATGCAGCCGTCCTGCGCAGAGATATGGGCGCCGCCGACACCGTAGAAGGCGGGCGTTGGGTTGGTGATCTCGACATAGGTGGCGATGCCGATGCCGCGATGGACGCCTTTCTCGCGCAGGGCGGCCTGCTCGGCACGCAGGCGCGGATAGTCCATCAGGTCGTGGAGCCGCGAAAGGCAGGTCGCGAGCGAGAGCTTCTCGAACCGGTACCCGCTCGGCGTGGTGTGCGGGTACATGTCATCGGTCACGTAGTTGCGCCGCCGGATCTCGAACGGGTCGAGGCCGAGCCGGTCCGCGGCGAGATCGATGAGGCGCTCTGTCACCGCACAGGCGATCGGGTGGCCGACCGCACGGTACTGGCTCATCTGCACCTTGTTCTGCGCCACGACGGTGAGGTCGGCGCGGTAATCGGTGAGCCGGTAGGGCGCGCCGATCAGGCGCACGACCTGGTTGCCCTCGACCGCGCTGGTGCGCGGATAAGCCGAGAATGGGCCGACGCCGGTCACGTCATCCACCTCGATCGCGGTCAGGGTGCCGTCCGCAGCGAAGGCGAGGCGGGCACGCACCCGGTGGTCGCGAGCGTGGATGTCGCTGGCGAAGGCCTCCATCCGGTCGGCGGTGAACTTCACCGGGCGCCTGAGCAGGAGGCTCGCGCCCACCACCGCCATGTCCTCGTGGTAGACGTGCAGCTTCATCCCGAAGGAGCCGCCGACATCGGGCGCGATCACCCGCACCCGCGCCTCGGACAGGCCGAAATGGCGGGCGTAGAGATCTTGGAACTGGTAGGGCGTCTGGGTCGATTGGTGGACAGTGAGCCGCTCCTCGCTCGGGTCGAAATCGGCGAGCGTGGCGCGCGGCTCCATCGTCACCGCCGTGTGCCGGCCGAAGCGCAGATCGACCGCGACGCTCTGCGCTCCCGCGAAGGCCTCCGCCGTCGAGCCCGACTCGATGCGGGTGCGGAACAGGACGTTGTCGGGGGCGTCCGCGTCGATGCGAGGCGCGTTGGCGGCGCGGGCGGCGTCGAGATCGACCACTGCCTCCAGCTCCTCGAACTCCACTTGGATCGCTTCGAGCGCGTCCTCCGCCTCGGCGCGGGTCTCTGCCACCACCATCACCACCGGCTGCCCGGCCCAGACGACCTTCCCGAGGGGCAGCGGGAGTTGGGGCGCCGAGCGCATGCCCTTGAAGTGGCTGAGCGTTCCGACCCACGGCGTGCAGATCGCGGAAAAATCCGCACCCGTCAGCACCCGATGCACGCCGGGCATCCCAGCGGCCTCCGACACGTCGATGGCGCCGAGCCGGGCATGGGCGTAGGGGCTGCGCAGGAAGGCGGCGTGGAGCATGCGCGGCAGGCTCACGTCGTCGGTGTAGCGGCCCCGCCCTGCCAGGAGGCGCTTGGCGCCCGGACGCGGCAGGCCGCAGCCGATATAGCGGCCCTTCTCGCGGGGACGGGTTGGGCTGTCGGTCGCCGCGCTCACGCCGCATCCTCTCGCATTGGGGCTGCGCCCGCGACGCTCTCGATGGCGTCGACGATCGCCTCGTAGCCAGTACAGCGACAGTAATTGCCCGAGAGCGCGTCGCGGATCGCCGCACGCGTCGGCCTGCGTCCGCTGGCGCGGCAGTCGCGGATAAAGTCACGGGCGACCACGAGGATGCCCGGCGTGCAGAAACCGCATTGCAGGGCGTTGCGGGCGTGGAAGGCCGCCTGCAGTTCGGCAAGTTCGCCTGAATCCGACAGACCTTCGATTGTGTCGATCCGCATCCCGTCCGCCTGCACCGCGAGCATCAGGCAGGCATGGACCGGCTGTCCGTCGAGATTGACGATGCAGGCGCCGCAGGCGCCGACCTCGCAGCCGAGATGGGTGCCGGTGAGGCCGAGATCGCGTCTCAGGAAATCCGCGAGCGAGACCCGCGGCTCGACGAAGCGGCGGACGCGGGCGCCGTTGACGGTGACGGTGACGGGCTGCGGCTCGATCATGCCGCCATCTCCCCGTACTCTTGTCCCCTCAGGGCGGACAGCACGCGGCCGAGCAGGACGCGGGCGAGATGCATCCGCGCCGCCGCCGAGAAGCCCTCGTCCTCGTCCGGCGCGAGGTCGTCGGCGAGCGCTGCCTTGGCTTCCGCAATCGCCGCCGCATCGAGCGGCCGGCCGGCCAGCGCAGCCTCGGCCGCCGGTGCCCGCATCGGCGTCGGGCCGACCGAGCAGAAGGTGAGGCGGGCCGATTCCACCGTCGCACTGGTAAGGACGAGATGCGCCGCGAGACCGACAAGGGCGTAGTCGCCGCGCCGCCGGGCGATTTCCTCGAACCGCATCCGCGTGCCGGGCACGGGCAGCGGCACGCGCACCGCGGTCAACATCTCGCCGGGCTCGATCACGTTCTCGAACAGGTCGAGGAAGAAGTCGTCCGCCGCGACCGTACGGGTACCGTCACGGCCGGTGATCTCAAGCTCGGCGCCGAGCGCTCGCATGCAGGCCGGCAGCTCGGAGGCCGGGTCGGACAGCGCGAGGCTGCCGCCCATCGTGCCGAGATTGCGGATCGCCGGATGCGCCATGTAGGCCGCGGCCTGGGTCAGGAGCGGGGCATGCTCGGCGATCAGGGGGGCGTTCAGGGTCTCAGCGTGACGCGTCAGGGCGCCGATGCGCAGCCGGTCGCCCTCAAGCGCGATGCCGCGTAGACTTTCGATCCGTCCGATGTCGATGAGCAGGTCGGGCGCGTCGAGCCGCAGGTTCAGCGCTGGCAGCAGGCTCTGGCCGCCCGCGAGGAAGCGCGCCTCGCCTTCACAGGCGGCATAGGCGTCGAGCGCCTCCGCCACGCTTGCCACGCGGCGGTAATCGAAGGCACGAGCCTTCATGAGCGTCCCTCCCACAGGCCGCATGTCGCCGCGATCGATCGTTGTTGACCGCTTGGTTACAAGCTATCCACGTGCGGACGATCGCGTCAAGCGAAATAACCAAACGGTCACGAAGCATGGATTCGCCCGCCACCCTGGAGGATGTTCCAGATGGGAAGCCGCCGACGCTGGCCGCCACGAGCCGGCGGCGTCTCCCCGCGGCGCAGCGTGAGCAGCAGATCGTCGAGGCAGCGGCACAGTTCTTCGCCGAGCACGGTCTTGGCGGTCAGACACGGGAACTGGCCAAGAGCCTCGGCATCACGCACTCGGCAATCTTCCGCTACTTCCCCACCAAGGAAGCGCTGCTCGACCGCGTCTACGACCACGTCTACGTGCAGCGCTGGAATCCGGCCTGGAGCGGCTTGGTGCAGGACCGCTCGCAACCGCTGGAGACACGGATCCTGCGCTTCTACAGCGAGTATGCCGGGAGGATCTTCGACTATGTCTGGGTGCGCATCTTCGTCTTCTCGGGGCTGAAGGGCTACGACATCGCTCCGCGCTATCTTGAGATCGTGCGTGACCGCGTCATTCATCCGATCTGCGCTGAACTCCGGGCGGATCTCGGCCTGCCGGATTTCGCCGCGGTGCCCTTGACCGAGCGGGAGGCCGAGGCGGCCTGGGCCCTACACGGCAAGGTCTTCTATCTCGCGATCCGAAAGTTCGTTTATGGCTGGCCGATCCCTGATGATCTCTCTCAGACGCTCTCCGATGATGTCGGCGTCTTCATGCGCGGCGCACCAAAAATTTTCTTTGAAAGCGTGCATGGGATTTGATGTAGTATAACCGCGACCGACCCGCGTTGTTGGACATATCATATAAATTCACCCTTGATCAATCAAACCAAACATTGATGTGCCGGATTCATCTAAGGTGTGTATAAGTCGCTCATCGTTGGAGCACTTCAAGCTAGTGCGACAAGTCATCGTTTTCAGGATGACTGGATTCGCAGCGGACATCTAAGCAGTCGCAGACAGAGGCCCGGAAGAGGGCAGCTCGACACAGACGAGGCTGGGGCGCAGCGAGTCTCCGGCGCAGTCCAAGCGGCGGACGCACGGCTTGAGAGCTCGTCGGCCGGGCTCGACGCCGGGGTCGTCACGGTCAGTAGCGGCTTGGCTGCGGGCGTCCGCACTGGCCGGGGGGCCGCTAAACCTCTACCGCCTCACCGGTGCAGCGCTTGGCGGGGCCGAGGCCTGCCGGCGCAACCAAACCCGCCGCGCATGCCGTCCCCGTGCCGAGGAGGGCAGCAAGTCCGCAACATTCCATTCCAAGCCGGTTCACGGCGTCGGCAATCCAACGATCACGCCGTCCTGACCCACCCGGCTTTGAATCCCTCAAGGGGCGGTCAGGCCGTGGTCACCTGACGGTTCAGGCGTGCGGCGAGTTGGTCGGCGAATTTGCTGGCCGCTACCGGGAGCAGACGTCCGCGCAGTTGCGCCAGCACGACGCTCATCGGTTCGAGGTCGCGGGCGTCGATCAGACGGCTGCGTAGGCGCGGGTCGTCGGGAATGCCGCTCGGCACTTGGAAGCTGACGACATCCTCCCGCAGGACGACGTTGCGCAGGAATTCCAGCGATCCCGATTCCACGGTCGCGCGCATCTCGACCCCGCGCCGGGCGAGCGCCTGCTCGATATGGTGGCGGATGGCGAGCGAATGGTCGGGCAGCGCCAGTGCGTGGGCGAGACAGTCGCGTAGCCGGATCGGACCGTCTTCGGAGGCCAGAGGATGGCTTGCCCGCATCAGGACGCACAGGGACTGACGGCCGGCATAGAGCGCGTGCAGCTCCGCCGAGGGCGGCGGCTGCAGGACGAGCGCGAGGTCGGCCTCGAACGAGGCGAGGGCGGCCACCGCCTGGACATGATCGCGCACCTGCACGGTGAAGGCGACCTGTGGAAACTGTGCCCGGTAGGCCTCGACCTCCTCCGGGATCATGCGAGTGACAAAGGCCTGGCTGCAGGCAAGCGCGACCTGGCCTCGGCGCACGCCGGAGAGGTCGGCGATCTGCGAGCGCACTCGGTCGAGATCCGCCGCCTGGTCGCGGATATGTCGCGCCAGCAATTCCCCCGCCGCGTTGAGGCGCATCCCTTGTGCGAGTCGCTCGAAGATCGGCGTTCCGAGCTCGTACTCGATGTCCTGGATCTGCCGGGTCAGCGCTGAGGGCGTGATGTTGAGGCGCTCGGCCGCCCGCCGGACCGAGCCAGAGCGAGCGACCTCGGCGACCGCGGTGAGGCCGCGCAGATGCTTCATCCAAACTCTCCTGCCGCAGCGTTGCCAGAAATTCAACAGTTCCGTCGAGAATTAGCACTTCCCGGCAACGCCACTGCTTTCTAGAGCTGCATCCGATCAGGTTGGATCAAAGGCATCGTAGCCTGCGGCCATCAGGTAGTTGCGGCATTCGACTGGTGTGAAGCGCTCGAAGGCT
>NZ_JBMVEP010000034.1:0-3954 GCF_049543375.1 Methylobacterium sp. NPDC097929
CCCGCATCCGACATCGCGATCACCCACGTCTATCGCCGTGGCATGCAAAGCCGCGAACACCCGCTGCGTTCCCTCAACCTGCCAAAGTAGTGCTAAAGCGAGGGCACATGCTGCGGCTCCGTCGTGGATGTCCGCAACCTCAGCGCCGTCGGTATCAGCCAGAGTGAATCAGAGCCAAAGTTGCAAGCCGAAAGGCTCCGTATCTTCCGAACCACCGAACGTAAGGCGACTTATTACGAATGCACTATAGAAACTAGCTATCATAAAGCTCGAAATTGATCTCGATCCATCGACTAGTTGTTCCATCGACCTCGATCGAAACAAATATAGATTCATATGGATCAAAGCTGAAATCGAATCCGAATCCGCACTTATCAGATGCGCGAACCAACGGATTTTTAGAAATAATTTCATTTATAACATCTGGACGCCGTTGATCAATGGCGTGTTTCTCATATTTCGAACCACTTTCTACATGGATAAAACAAGGATAATCCGCTGACATCACAGCCCAGCCTTGGATCAACAGAATTCCGTTGCCAACTTTTCTCAAGGATCCTTGAGAGGGAAAGTCAAAATTCATCTGAATAACTTTGTCAGGAACGGATTGCAACAAATTTTTGATATTCTGCCGGAATATTAGCTCGGCCGATTTTACCTTGTTGCCAAATATGCGAGCAAACTCGTCCAAGCATTCTTCGATTCGGCTGTGTTTAACAGAATCGGACAATCCCGACCATTGCCCTTTTTCCTGCACCGTATACACAGTGAGTATTTTTTTGAGAAAGAAAACATCGCCTTTATCTGCGACGTATAAATTGAGCAGCCAATCGGCTGAAAATTTTCCTTCGTAGTATTCCTTCGGAACGCACTTCAAGGAGGAATTTCTGTAGACACAGCATGAAAAGTTGGCTGTAAGCGGAGCGGAAGCCAGAGAGAGAAATGTCACCTTCCCAGTTGAAAGGCTTCCTTGCTCAACATGTGGTAGAAATGAGTTTTGACTCTCCAGTTCTAGAAGAACCCAGCTAAAACACATTGCTAACTTATCATCTTTTTGCAGTACTGACAATTTTTCCATAAGATTTGAGTCCGAAATCCAATAGTCATCGCCTTCACAAAGCGCGATATAATGACCGCTACAAAGATCAATGCATTCTTTCATATTTTGCAACATGCCAACATTGCGCCTGCGATCTATAACTTTAACGACAGCAGGGAGTCTATCAGCATATTCACGAATTACTTCGATGGTTCCGTCCGTCGAACAATCATCCCCAACTATAATCTCAGACGTGAAGAAACCTTTTTGAGCAATCACGCTATCAAGACACCGTCTGATATAATTTATATGATTATACGTAGTAACAACAATACTCACAGTAAGCCTGGATCGCATAGCTTGCTCGAGCGATTCAGCTGATCGCACAGATGTGAAGTCGATTGAATAACCTATAGCGCGCAACCCTTCATTTGCGATGTCAGGATTAGACGATAGGACACCGAACAGCAGATCGACTCTATTTTCGCGTATATAAGCTTCGCCCAGCGTAGTAAGAATATGAAGCTGCGCTTTCTTATATTCAGCGTGATACATACCGCCGAAAAGGGCTTGAGCTCTCGCAAAGAAGCGGATTTCCCTGCTTCCATGTATTTTGTACCGTGCAAGTTGCGAGGTGTAAGTCGACCAGATTCCACCGGCATTTTTTCGATAGACGGCCATATTTTTATTCAAAAAACCGACTCTACCAACCTCAGCGTGCAACAGATGGATCAGCCAGTCTCCAGGGGCCAATTCTTCTGGCATATCAAAATTCTCGCATCCTCCGAAGCGCCACCTATAAACCACACTATTAGTTTGAATTAAATTTGAATGCGCTATGCTGTGCAAAGAAACTTCTGGAGGACAGTTGACTGGAAAAAACTCTTTTATGCTGGGGTCAGATTCATACAAAACCTGGACTGGGTGGAAGCAGATAGTGAAGTCTGGATTACGGTCAAGATATGAAACTTGTATGCGGAGCTTATTTTCATCAGTCCAGTAGTCATCACCTTCGCATATTGCAACATATTCACTTTTTACTCTTCGAGCCAAGTCGGAAAAGTTGGCATTTGGTCCCACATTGTGATTCCTAAGTACTGCCAAAATATTGCTGTATTTTTCAGCGTATTCCCTAATTATGTCAGCAGTCCCATCAGTTGAACAGTCATCACCAATCAACAACTGATACTTAAAATCAGCCTTTTGCATCAATATACTGTCAAGAGTTTGTCTTATGAATTTAGCCTGATTGTACACAATACAAATAACAGTCAATCGGAATTCTTCATTACCATTAGCAATGGCAGAAGATTCATTCTCGTTTTCCTTATCAAGCAGGTAATCTAGATAAGCTTGTAACGACCCCTGCCCGCCGCACGAATGCCTCACGTAATCTTCGGATGGTGAGCAGCCCAATTCTGCGCCATACTTTACGAAATGCTCTAAAGGTGTTAAGCCGGCCAGATAAACGTCGGGATACATCCGTGCGTACCACCCATGATCGAATAACTTGCTCGCGTAGATTCTAGCGAAGCTCGTTTTCCAGTCACGCATATTGGGCCTGTCAGCTGTCTCAGCCATGTTCGCAGTCAGAGTATCGATATTCGATAAGCATTATGTACTATTTGAATAATGGACCGGGCCTGCGGCCCTCCTTGCTACCATAATTTATGTAATGCAAAAGAGGATCAGCGCCTTGTTCTTTGACATCTTCGTTGCTAGACAAATAATACTCACGGTCAAAAACTCCCGAATATTTAAGCCATCGCGCCATTGATTTTCTTGATACAGTGTTTCTGCCGAATATGTTTTTGGAAGACATAGCTACTTCGATCAAGCGTGCTATTTTTCTGTCGTATATCTGCGAGATTACATTTATAATATTTGCAACCTCTCTATCATCGTATAATCTTCCTTGTTCAAGAAGGTTTGTGCTATACGATTCGGCAGAATCTATCGTTGAGGTCTGACTTAGCTTTTTTATTGTGCTTTCTTGGGCCAACAAGTGCTCGGCTTCTAAACGAACAGCTTCAGTGGCTCTTATCAGACTAACCATTTCCAATTCCCGGCGCCTTAATTTGTCCTTCAGCTCTTCGAGCTCGCCGGAATTGGCAGATTTTGTTTGATCTTCATTAAAGCTCATATTTAACTCCATTTTATTGATCTGTTTTTGCACAACTACCTAGGGCCTGTCTTTGCAGGTTGTATTATTGCTGAATCATGCTCATGTTAGAATACAGAGACCATCATTCCGCCTCAATTTTATGATTTTTTTCAGCCTTGCAGCATTCAGACATGATCTAACCGTTAACCGCGGGCGAGCCGCAGCAGGTTCTGTCCGTACTTGGTCTTGGCAAACAGCTCGCCGCGCGCCTGCAGCTGCTCGCGGCCGATGAAGCCCTGCAAGTAGGCGATCTCCTCCAGGCAGGCGACCTGAAGTCCCTGCCGATGCTGCAGCACCCGCACGAACTCGCCCGCCTCCAACAGGCTGTCATGCGTGCCCGTGTCGAGCCAAGCGTAGCCGCGGCTCATCCGCTCCACATGCAGCTGCCCGCGCTCCAGATAGGCTTGGTTCACGGATGTGATCTCCAGCTCGCCCCGCTCCGACGGCGTCACCGCGGCGGCGATGTCGATCACCTGGTTGTCGTAGAAGTACAGGCCCGTCACCGCCCAGGGGCTCTCCGGGGTCTTGGGCTTCTCCACCAGCCGCAGGGGGCGGCCCTCACCGTCCAGCGTGACCACGCCGTAGGCCTCGGGGTGATCGACGTGGTAGGCGAACACCGTCGCCCCGTTCTCGCGGGCACGCGCACGCGCCAGCAACTCGCTCATGCCGTTGCCGAAGAACAGGTTGTCGCCCAGCACCAGGGCCACGTCGTCGCCGCCGACGAACTCGCGCCCGATGAGGAAGGCCTGGG
>NZ_JBMVEP010000035.1:0-1921 GCF_049543375.1 Methylobacterium sp. NPDC097929
TGGCACTAGCGGACACGACGATCCTTGAGGGTCTTGAGACGCCGGATCGTCTCCGGCTCCTGCCGGAAGGCGAGCTGAAGCGCGTCGCCGACGCCGTACGCGCCGAGATGATCGACGCGGTCTCGATCACCGGCGGCCATCTCGGCTCGGGCCTGGGCGTGGTCGAGCTCACGGTCGCCCTGCACCACGTCTTCGACACCCCCGACGACCGCATCGTCTGGGACGTCGGACACCAGTGCTACCCCCACAAGATCCTGACCGGCCGCCGCGACCGCATCCGCACGCTGCGCCAGGGCGGCGGACTGTCGGGCTTCACCAAGCGCTCGGAGAGCGCGTACGACCCCTTCGGCGCGGCCCACTCCTCCACCTCCATCTCCGCCGCCCTCGGCATGGCGGTCGCGCGCGACCTCGACGAGGCGCAGGCCAAGGCCAAGGGCGGCCCGGCCCTCAAGCGCCGCAACATGATCGCGGTGATCGGCGACGGCTCGATGTCGGCGGGCATGGCCTACGAGGCCATGAACAATGCCGGCGCCCTGCATTCGCGCCTGATCGTCATCCTCAACGACAACGACATGTCGATCGCGCCCCCCGTCGGCGCGATGTCGGCCTACCTCGCACGCCTCGCCTCAGGCGGCACCTACCGGAGCTTGCGCGAGACCGCCAAGCAGCTCGGCAAGCTGCTGCCGAAAGCGCTCTACCAGCGCGCGGCGGCAGCCGAAGAGTATGCCCGCTCGCTGATCGTGGGCGGGGGCACCATGTTCGAGGAGATGGGCTTCCACTATGTCGGCCCGGTCGACGGGCACAACCTCGACCACCTGCTGCCGGTGCTCAAGAACGTGCGCGACTCGGATCAGGGCCCGATCCTGCTCCACGTGGTGACGCAGAAGGGCAAGGGCTACGCGCCGGCCGAGGCCTCCGCCGACCGCTACCACGGCGTGGTCAAGTTCGACGTGGTCTCGGGCGTGCAGGCCAAGGCCAAGGCCAACGCCCCGGCCTATACGAGGGTGTTCGGCGAGAGCCTGATCAAGGCGGCCGATGCCGATCCGAAGGTGGTGGCGATCACCGCGGCCATGCCGGGCGGCACCGGCATCGACCTGTTCGGCAAGGCGCATCCCGACAAGACCTTCGACGTCGGCATCGCCGAGCAGCACGCGGTGACCTTTGCCGGCGGTCTGGCCACCGAGGGCTACAAGCCGTTCGTGGCGATCTACTCGACCTTCCTACAGCGGGCCTACGATCAGGTCGTGCACGACGTGGCGCTGCAGAACCTGCCCGTGCGCTTCTGCCTGGACCGGGCCGGTCTGGTGGGCGCGGACGGGGCCACGCATGCGGGCGCGTTCGATCTGGCCTATCTCTGCTGCCTGCCGAACATGACGGTGATGGCGGCCGCCGACGAGGCCGAGCTGGTGCACATGGTGGCCACCGCCCATGCGCATGATTCGGGCCCGATCGCGCTGCGCTATCCCCGCGGCGAGGGCGTCGGCCTGGAGCTGCCGGAGACCGGCGAGCCGCTGGCGATCGGCCGGGGCCGGGTGGTGCGGCGTCCGGAGGGGGCGCGGGTGGCGCTTCTCTCGCTGGGCACGCGGCTGTCGGAGGCGCTGAAGGCAGCCGACGCGCTCGCGGACGAGGGCGTGGTGGCGAGCGTGGCGGATGCGCGCTTTGCCAAGCCGCTGGACGCGGAGCTGATCGTGGATCTGGCGATGCACCACGAGGTTCTGGTGACGATCGAGGAGGGCTCGGTCGGGGGCTTCGGGGCGATGGTTCTGCATCTGCTGGCCGAGCGCGGCGTGCTCGATGCGGGCCGGGTCCGGGTGCGGACGCTGACGCTGCCGGACAGCTACCAGGATCACGACAAGCCGGAGAAGATGTACGCCGAGGCCGGGCTCGACGCCGAGGGCATCCTCAAGGCCGTCCGCGCCGC
>NZ_JBMVEP010000036.1:0-1810 GCF_049543375.1 Methylobacterium sp. NPDC097929
AGCCTTCGAGCGCTTCACACCAGTCGAATGCCGCAACTACCTGATGGCCGCAGGCTACGATGCCTTTGATCCAACCTGATCGGATGCAGCTCTAGTACGGCCTTCGCATCTCTCAGTGGTATAGAGCACCGATCATCCGCTACTTCCTCTACCCATGGGTTCGACCGGCATGCCGACTGATCCCGTTCGCATTCATGTCATCTGGGCACTGCAATCGAGTGAGGGTGCCGAACTCGCCCAAATCATCTCACGTCACTTCCGGCCTGACCGGTATTTTGGACCGAACCGATTGAGAGGCTGCTGCATGGTAGCTTCCGTAGGTAGCCGGATGACTAGATCCGGGAAGGTGACAGGCGCGGTCGGCCGATAGTCTAGCGACGAATGCAGCCGGACGCTGTTGTCGGTGTCTGCCAGAGCCCAATCACGATCTGCCCTTCCTTCAGTGAGTATAAGTTCTTCTGTCTCAGGCACTCATCGTGAATCCTGCCGTTGAATGTCTCGCAATGACCGTGCTCCCACGGCGAACCCGGTGCGATATATGAATCTGCGGTCCGGTCTTGGCGACTTACTTGCTCAGTGCCTTCGCGATCATCTCGCTGCGCGGTCCTCCGGTTCCGGGCGGTAGCACATCGGGAAGATGGCTCGACGGCTCTGGAGCGGCGCGCGAAGCCATGCGGAGCGCAGCGCGCAGCCCTGGGCGGTCATGGCCGATCGGCAGGTCTCTAGAGTGACGGTGTTCGAAGCCTCATTCCGGAGACGGATCGACCATGACCAGACCACAGCTTACGCCGCCGGCCGGCGTTCTCGTAGCCATCGACGTGGCCAAGGCCCGCAACGAGGTTCTCATCGAGGTGCCCGGCTCCGGCCGACGACGCCGGTTGAGCGTCCTCAACACCCGTGCCGAGCACGACCGCCTGATCGCGCTCCTGGCCGATCTCGGTCAGCCGGTGACCTGCGGGTTCGAAGCGACCGGCAACTATCACCGCCCGATTGCCTGGCGCCTGCTCCAGGCGGGCTTTGCCGTGCGCCTGATCTCGTCCGTGGGGCTCGCCCGCACCCGCGAGGCCCTGCACAACGGTTGGGACAAGAACGACCCGAAGGACGCCCAGGTCATGCTGCACATGATCCGCATCGGCGCCTCGCAGGTCTACCATGACCCGCTCGCCGCCGGCATCAACGACGTGCAGGAACTGTCCAAGACCCACGACGCCGTCTAGCGGGCCAAGACCGAGGTGCTGCATCGGATCCTGACCCACTACCTGCCGCTGTACTTCCCAGAGGTCGACCGCTTCCGCCACAACTGCCGCTCGGACTGGTTCTTCGCCTTCCTCGATCGCTTCCCCACGCCCGCCAGCATCACCGCGCTGAGCAAGGAGACCTTCATCGCCGCCGCCTGGGATGTCGTCGGGCGCAAGGTCGCCAAGGCCCAACTGCTCGGCGACATCTACGAGACGGCCCGCAGATCGATCGGCCTGCCGGTACCGCCTGACGCTCCGGCGGTGAGCATGTTCCGGCTCGTCATCGGCGAGGTGCGTGGCCTCATACGGCAACGCGACGCGATCGAGGCTGCGGCCGACACCCTCCTGTCGGAGAGCGCCGACTACAAGCTGCTGCGCCGCATCCCCGGCATCGGCCCGATCAACGCCCTGACCATCATGGCCGAGGCCGGCGACCTGCGCCGCTTCAGCCATCACCGTCAGTTCCTGAAGTTCTGCGGCCTCGATCTGGCTACCCAGCAATCCGGCACCTTCCGCGGCCAGACCAAACTGTCGAAGTACGGCAACGCCCGGCTCAGGCGTACGCTTTGGCT
>NZ_JBMVEP010000037.1:0-1805 GCF_049543375.1 Methylobacterium sp. NPDC097929
GGTCTCGTTCTCGCGGATCGCCTCGATCACCGCGCCGAAGGGCGAGGCGAGGATGCGCGAGATCAGCGCGAGCGCCGCGCCGACGAAGACCAGCACGAAGAGGTACTTCGTCAGCGGGTTCAGGATATCGAGGGAGACGATCCCGAGGTCGATGGTCGAGACCGTGAAGCCGCGAAGCCCGTTCTCGCCCCCGGTCCAGGAGGAGGCCTGGAGCGCGACGTAGTAGACGAGTTGGGCGAGCGCCAGCGTCACCATGGCGAAGTAGATGCCGCGCGAGCGGATCGACACCGTGCCGATGACGAGTGCCAGCCCGCTCGCGGCGACGACCGCCAGCGCCATCGCCAGCAGCGGGTGTAGGCCGAACGCGCCGATGCCGATCCCGGTGAGATAGGCCCCCGTGCCGAAGAAGGCGGCGTGGCCGAAGGAGAGCAGGCCGGTATAGCCGTAGAGCAGGTTGTAGCCGACGGCGTAGAGCCCGTAGATCAGCACGTTGACCGCGAGCGCCTGCGAGGGAAGCAGAAAGGGAAGCGCCAGCAGCGCGAGGATCGACAGCGGCGCGCGCCAGCGCGAGACCCCGTCGAGGGCGATCGGCGAGCGTCGCGGCACCGTCGGCGGTGCCTCGACGACAGTCTGGTCGAGGGTCTGCATTGCGGGGCTCCTCAGACGCCGAGTCCGGGCTTGCCGAACAGGCCCTGCGGCCGGACCAGCAGAACCAGGGCCATGAAGGCGAACATCGCGATGCTCGCCATCTCGGGGGCGAAGAGCACGGTCATCGAGACCACGATGCCGACGAGCAGCCCGGCCACGACCGAGCCCATCAGCGAGCCCATCCCGCCGATCACCGTGACGGCGAAGGCTTCGCCCAGCACGACGTTGCCCATCTCCGGATTGACCGAGCGCATCGGTGCGGCGAGCACGCCGCCGAGCGCGGCCAGCGCGATGCCGAGCGCGAACACCCAAAGCCAGAGCCGCTGGATATCGACGCCGAGCACCCGCAGGATCTCGGGGTCGCGGGCGCCGGCTCGTACGATTAGGCCGAGCCGCGTGCGCTCCAGTCCGTACCAGAGGGCGACGAGGACCAGCGCCACCACGCCGACCACGAACAGCCGGTAGATCGGGAAGAAGCCGATGCCGAGATCGGCCACGCCCGAGAGTTCCTCAGGCGTGGCGAAGGGCAGGCCGTCCGAGCCGAACAGGATGCGGACGCCCTCCACCAGTACGTAGCCGAGCCCGAAGGTGAGCAGCAGTGGATCGTCCGGCGAGCGCCCGGCCAACGGCCGGATCAGGAAGCGCTCGATCAGGATGCCGAGCGCCCCGACCATCAGCGGCCCGAACAGCAGCGCGGCCCAGAAGGAGCCCGTGCGCTCCATCACGAACACGCCCGCATAGGCGCCGATCATGAAGACGTTGCCGTGGGCGAAGTTCACGATGCCGAGCATGCCGAAGATGATCGACAGGCCGAGCGCCAGCATCACGAATACGGCGCCGAGCGCCACGCCCGAGAAGAGCTGCATCGCGATCAGTTCGAGGTCGAGGAATCCCGGATCCATGGCCGCCCCCGCTCGCGTCAGGCCCGGTGGCCGAGTTCGTCGCAGGAGCGCAGCATCGCCTCCGCGCCCGGCTCGACCTCGAGGATCTTGAACAGGTCGGCCTCGCCCTGCATCTCGGACTTCTTCTTGGATTCCGTGATGAGCACCGACTGGATCGCTTGGTGGTCGCAGGCCCGGTAGCGCTCGGGGCCCTTGGCGACGTCGTATTGCAGCGCCTCCAGCGCGGCGATGACCCGGTCCGTGTCGGTGTCGCCC
>NZ_JBMVEP010000038.1:0-1432 GCF_049543375.1 Methylobacterium sp. NPDC097929
TAGTACTACTTTGGCAGATTGCCTTCAAGGTGGCTGGTCGAGGGCGGCCTCACAGTACGGGCATCGCCGCGGTGGTGGCCGGCTGAGGTGATCCAGGATGGCTTGGCGGATGGCCGGCATCGAAGGCTGGGGCGGTGGGCAGGCGATTCTTTTTTTTCCGTCCCGTCGCTGCGAGGCGCCGGGATTGGAGGAAGGCGTAGGCCATCATCGTCATCAGCGCGTGGCGATGCAGCCCGGTCCAAGAGCGGCCCTCGAAGTGGTCGAGGCCGAGTTCCTCCTTCATCTGCTGGTGCCCCTGCTCGCAGATCCAGCGCGCCTTGATCGTTGCGGCCAGTTGCTTGAGGGTCGCGTCGGCGGGGAGGTTCGTGAGGTAGTATTTGCGCTCGCCCGAGCCGCGCTCCTCGCGCACCAGCCAGACCTCGTCACCGGGCAGGTGTTGGTTGCCTTTTGTGCCGATCCGCTGGGTCGGACCATCGGCCCTCCGGACGCGCAACGCGCAGAAGCGGCCCCGCAGCCGACCCTTGGTGCCGTGCCGCCAAGCCACCGCCCGGCCGGTCATGTCTGCCAGGATCGTCTCGGCCGCAACCGAGACCTGATCCGGGACGTGACGCTTGCGCGGTCGTCCGCGCCCCGCGACGGGGAAGATCATCGTCACGTCGGCTGGATAGACCTTGCTGCGTCCCGAGATCCCCACAGCCCAGGTCAGGCCACGCGCGCTCAGGGCCTGTCGGAACGGGGCGGACCCATAACCCGCATCGGCCAGCACGCAGCCGAAGCGCACGCCCACCTCCCGGACCCGGTCGATCTCCGCGACGGCGATCTCCAGCTTGGTGCGGGCCTCGCGCCGGTCCTCGGGGACACCGGCCCTGCTCATCCGGTGCGGGTCGCTCGTCCAAGTCTCGGGCAGGAACAGCGCCAGGCCGACCGCCACCGGCACCTCGCCGCGCGCCAGCGTCAGCGACACCAACGTCTGGCAGTTGGCGGTCTTGCCCAGCGTCGTGGCATATTGCGGCGCCACCCCGACGGAGCGGTTACCCTTCTTCGGCAACGCGGTGTCGTCGATGACCAAGACCGCATCCGCCCCGCCGACAAGGCGATCGGCCTCGTTGAGCAGCGCCCGCTGCAGCGGACCCTCATCCCAGATCCCGGCCGCGATGAAGTGGTGTAGCCGGTCGTAGGAAACCCCATCGGCCCGAGCCGCCATCGGCTGGACGCTCTTGCGATCACCCAGGCCGATGAGCCCGGCCACGTAGGATGGGCACATCGCCCGGCGTGCCGGATGCGACAGGCCAGCCAGGAACGGTTGCAGCCACCGATCCAGATCGTCACGCCATCCGCCCGCATCCGACATCGCGATCACCCACGTCTATCGCCGTGGCATGCAAAGCCGCGAACACCCGCTGCGTTCCCTCAACCTGCCAAAGTAGTGCTA
>NZ_JBMVEP010000039.1:0-1063 GCF_049543375.1 Methylobacterium sp. NPDC097929
CTAGAGCAGTGTCCGATCGGATTGAATCGATTGGGGTTTTGAGAGCGGCGCAGATGTGATTCGATGCCCGGCTTTCGAGGAGGAGAGCCGGATGCCCTCAGCCCTGTCAGCCGATCTGCGTGAACGCGTCGTGGTGGCGATCGAGGCAGGCGCCTCACGCCGGGAGGCCGCCCGACGCTTCGAGGTCAGTCCTGCCAGTGCCGTGCGTTGGCACGAGGCCTTCGTGCGGGAAGGCCGCACACGGGCCAAGCCGATGGGCGGCGATCAGCGTTCGCACGCCATCGAGGCCCAGGCTGACCTGATCCGTCAGACCTATGAGGCCAAGCCCGAACTGTTCCTGCGCGAGTTGCGCGCCCGACTGGCCGAACATGGCCTGCTGGTCGGGGCGAGCAGCCTATCCCGCTTCTTCAAGCGTCACGGCATCACGCGTAAAAAAACACCGGCCACGCCGCCGAGCAGGATCGGGAGGACGTGAAGGCGGCGCGCCTGGCCTGGTTCGAAGGCCAGCCCGACCTCGATCCGGACAGGCTCGTATTCCTCGACGAGACCGCGACCAACACGAAAATGGCGCGTCGCTACGGGCGGGCTCCGCGTGGTGAACGCTGCCGGGTGGCCGTACCGTTCGGGCACTGGAAGACCGTCACGGTCACGGCGGGGCTGCGGGCCAGCGGCCTGACGGCGACCGCACTCTTCGACGGCCCCATGACTGGGGTCCGCTTCCGCCGCTATGTCGAAGAGACCCTGGTGCCGGCCTTGAACCCGGGTGACACGGTCGTGCTCGACAACCTGCCCGCCCACAAGGTCAGCGGCATCCGCGAGCGCATTGAGGCGGTCGGGGCCCGGCTGCTTTACCTCCCGGCCTACTCGCCCGACTTCAATCCGATCGAACTCGCCTTCGCCAAGCTCAAGGCCTGCTTGCGTGCCCAGGCCGCTCGCACGGTCGCGGACCTCTGTGACACCCTCAAGCAAGCCTTCGAGCGCTTCACACCAGTCGAATGCCGCAACTACCTGATGGCCGCAGGCTACGATGCCTTTGATCCAACCTGATCGGATGCAGCTCTAG